>JAJDTM010000056.1 GCA_022827185.1 Candidatus Poribacteria bacterium | reverse complement strand
GTCCGTTCAGCCTCTGCTTTACTGCCACCCTCATTGATGAAATCAAGCACGCATTTGCGCAAATCTGTTGAATAAGTCATAATCATAAAGACTGACATAAATCTCAAAAAATGTAAACTTATTTTCGGGATCCACTATAATTTGCTGCGGAGGGATTTTTTTGTTTCTCTTACTTCAAGCAACGGTTTTAACTTGCCTGAGGCATGTCTGCTTACTTGCCGTTGGTACTCATTGGCAACGTCTTCTAAATGCCTCATACCTCGCTCAACTTCTTCAACCTTTAAGACATTGCGAACAGCACTTTCAACTTCCGTTTTGCGGTTTGGCCTAGTAAAGTTGTCAATCTTTTCTCCATCAAAAAAGAAATGTACACTCACGTTTTCAGGAATAATTGCCTGAATCCAGTTTGAAGCCTCGGCATCGTGAAATTCTCTCCAATTAGTAATTTCCAGGAAAAGTCGCGTCATAGTACGTGCCGTTCCGTCCAATTGCAAATCCCTTTGTATTTCCCGCTTGGCACAGAATTCAACTTCTCGATCGGAAAAAATTCCCTGATAAGTAAAGCGAAGCTCCACTGAGGTTTTGACCATTCCACCATCCGCTAAAGCGCGTCTATTTACTAATTCGCCAATATGCCCGATGTTCCTCTTAACGAAATCATCTCCATATAAACACCAGTTGAGAGCTGTGAACAAGGAAGTTTTTCCGGCACCGTTGACACCCTGAATTACGGTTACATGACGTTCATCGTCAGTGGCGAAATTTATAGTATGCTTTCCATAATATGGCCTAAAATTTTTTAATTCTATGCTGTTAATCTTCAATGATTCCTACCTCTTCTTGAATAATTCGGCGGATTTCGCGTTTGATACCTTGAGGTCGTTTCATCTCCAATTTTTCACGTTCAACTTTAAGAACTCTCTCAATAACTTTATTTACAGAAGACGGTAAAGTTTTTCTAAATTCTTCTACTTTGTTTTCCATGTTTTCCATCAAGATACTCCTAATGTACTTAGCAGGTTGTATTTCTTAGCAAGCTGCCATATTTTATCACGCGCTTCAAATTTATTTAAGGCCATTCCAGCAAATTCGTTAAATCTCTCTAATTCCCGCCCAACAATTTTTCGCTCTGTACGAAATGTTGCGGTCGGGTACTGTCGATAATCCATAGGTGGTACAGCGATTAGATCATGGATCTCCGCGTATTCTTTACCAGAAGACTGCCGGAGAATTCGCCCACGTCGTTGAATAAATTCTTTTGGGTTACTACTGCTCGCAAGGATATAAGCAGTTCGAGTGCTCGGCACATCAACGCCTTCATCCAGACACCTCATTGCTACCAAAGCTTGAAGATGTCCAGATGCGAACATCTTTAACAGTTCTTGTCTTTCAGCAGCTGATTCCTCCGCCGTGAATTTTGCAACTCGTAACCCCAAATTGGTTAATAATTCAAGGACTGGATCGATTCGACCAAGAGCACAGTAAAACAATGTATGATGAAGTGAATCAACTTTGTCAGTTAATAATTCTGCCAACTTTTTCAGTTTGTTTTCTGCTCGGTTCAGTAGTGTCGCCCGTTTTATCAGTAATCTTTCAAGTGCCTCACTTAACTCACCAGATTCTACCTGATGATAAAGCTTTGAAATTCTTTCTGTGAGACTTTCGTACGCCTCAAATTCGTCATCAGTCAACTCAACGAGATGTGGATGATAATAGTAAGGGCAGAGATATCCCGTCTTAATTGCTTTGTCGAGAGAAAATTCGTAAACTGTATCCCCAAAATAGGTCTTAAGTGCAGTCGTACCTAATTCGTCGAACCATCGGTTAGGTGTTGCTGACAAGCCAAGACGGTAAGTAAAAACATCGGTTAATCTTTTGCGGCTCCGTTCTGCCCCAAGATGGTGAACCTCATCTGCTACCAAAACAGCATCACGCTTTAATTTGGATAGCAGTTTCTGCATAGTCTCAGCAATAAAAGTAGTTTGTGTTGTGATAGTACAAACAGTATCACGAACACCATAATTATATCGCACCGAGGCGGTATTAAGCCGATTCACCCAGGTTGCAGAGTTTTTGTATGCCAGTATCGGTTCAAATCCAAACCTGACAGCCTCCTCATACCACTGATCAACGAGGTGCTGATATGGACACGCGATAACCACAAACAAGTGTTCCTTTTCTTCCCTGAGTCTTGCAAGAGCAGAAAGAGCAGTAATCGTTTTGCCTGTCCCCGTTGCCATTTCCCATAAACCACGGCACCCATTCTGAAACCATGCATCAATCGCCTCAGATTGATATTTTCTTGGGACCATGCCTTTTGGTAAAAACGGGGCAGTCCATTCAATTATTTCTGGTTTATCCGTTGTCTCCGCTTGCTCTGTTTCATAAATGGTTTGATGAATTAAAAGTTCGTCCGCAACAGCGTTTAAGAAATCTATTACTTCCAACTTGTCCGTGTTGTTATACCACAATCTCTTAAAATTATCTACCTTTTGTTGAACGCGTTCTTGGTTATCATCCCATGACCAGTGAACATCAATAGATTCAAAATTGTTTAGTAGACCTCCAACAGTTTCATTTGATGAACCCGAAAATGCTATAGCATTGTTATTATCATCTAAAAAAACGCCAGTCTTTTCATGGTAAATTGCATGTGGATAGGTTATATTTGAATCGGAGGGACATGCGATTTTAATTTCTAAATGCCCATGTGCAATCAGCCAAGTGAGCAATATTAATTTATCGTGGGAAACTTTCTCAAAATTGCAATCAAGGGAGGGATCTAAATTTTGTTCTTTTGATTCGTAGCCACGTCGAATTGCTTCAATGTCATCTGACATTAATTTGGGACCTGTTACCAAATTAATGTGTCCACCATGTCGGATAAAAGTGGACAATCCTTTCACATTCAGGGCAAGCCCATTGCTGGTAAAATAGGCTACTGCTCGCCAATATTGCGTGGCATTTCTCAGACACGGCGTATAAAAATCTTTGACGAGGTTAGCTCCATCGGAGCGATATTCATATTGTAAGGAGAGTTCTCTGAGTGACATATAGGCTTTCTGTTGAGGTTAACTATTTTCTAACAAAGCAATTGTAACATATTTCACAAAAAATGTCTAAAATTTATCCATTTTCTGCATAACATATACAAATTATGCCTAAAATGACCTATTTTATGGAAAACTCCAGCATTGATTTGGATATACATGCCCAAACCAGATTACAATTATTTATTTCCTTAGGACAAAATTCCATATCCAATTCAGAGGCATTTAATTTTAAGAAATCCACGGATTTCAGGGCCTTTTTATAGATTCGGTTCGGTTAGGAAACCGGACCATAAATGTCAATTTAGGGGTTTTGACAGCGTTTTACGGACCACAGATATAAACATGCCGCCCTTACAGGGCTAAATGTTTTTTTACATGCATTTCTATAAACATGTCGTCGCTACGCGACTGAAGAGGTTTTTGAAGTCTTCAAGGTTTCCGCGTAGCATCCGGTTCGGTTAGGAAACCGAACCTACTGGACCGGGGGTGAAGGCGGTTATTTTTGCTAAAATTGACACTTATGGTACGCCGTAAAACCGAACCTACCGAGTTTGATTACTCAAAAACGGAATGGTTCTAAGCGTAATCAAATTTTTCTTAACATTTCCATTCAAATGTGTTATACTAAGTCAGACGATGAAGGTTAAGAAACGTAAAATTAACTTGAAACTATAGACCAGGAGGCACGGAAAATGAAAAGGCTATTTTGTTCCATATCAGTTCTGGTGCTAACTTCCACGGGGTACGCTTTTGGACAGGATGTCGCTGTCTTTTATGACGCAGCTGTTGAAAATGGCGGCGGTCTGGCTGTTCCGAACCCGAGTCAGTTAGCAGAAATGATTGTGGAAGAACTTGAGGATAGAAAGTTAACTGCTGAAATAGTGGATAGTGACGAATTAGCGGCGTATATGAAGGCGAACCCGAAGGGTATCTATATCATCACACAAGGGAATACCCCGGGCACGATATTTAAGAAGGAAGGCAAGAAAGACCTTGTCTATACATGGTTAAGAGAAGGTGGGATCGGCGGATTCATCGGTGATTATGCCTTTTACTATTATTGGCATAAAGGCGCGCGTGTTACCGCTGCGGGTGCCGGACAGCAGAGCGTGTTCGGAGCTACTGTCACAAATGGCACGGTTTCGCAAGTCAGCCCGACGGATCTTGGGAAGAAGTATATCCCTTCTCTGAAAAAATGGAGTTCAAATCGCGCATCGGGTCTCGCTGTTTTGAAGGCAAATGATTTTAAGTATGAAAGTTACGCCGATGACGGTGTAAACGCGGATCCGATTGCTTACCAAACAGAGGACATGAAGGGATGGTTTATCAATTTCCATACTTCGTGTTGTGGGACAGCGATACCGCCAAATCCTCAAATCGCTAAGGAATACGCGGAACTCATTTCAAACCGTTTTGCGACCGCAAAAGCAGTAGATCCAACGGGTAAGGTGAGTGTTGTCTGGGGTAAACTCAAAAAATCACGACAGTAGCACTTCGTCATTGGAACTATCTGTTAACCTGTAGCCTCAATCTCTATATTGAGGCTACACTCAATTTGCGCCAACGGGGACTATAATGATAGAATATTGATTGCTGACAGTTTAGACCAGACACAGGACCACGAAAAGATTATGTTCCAACGACTATTGACTAACTTTAGCACAAAAGTAACGGTGAAGCATTGTGCCATCTTATGTTTCATTATTGGCTTGACCCTTAGCCTTATTTCATGCGGTGGTGATGAGACACCAGAGGATCTCATGGATCCGCAAACACCTTTGACGGTTTCCGACACTCCAATTGACGTTGAAGAGATGGTTTTGATTCCGGCTGGAGAGGTTCGGCTCGGAACGGATAATAAGACCGATTTGACGTTCGGAACGGAAGCTGACACACAGACGGTTTTCGTTGCGGCGTTCTACATTGATAAATATGAGGTTACAAATAAACAGTACGCAAAATTCCTATCAGAAACAGGGCATCGAAAACCGAAGTTTTGGAATGATCCGGGGTTGAATGCCGCAGATCAACCTGTTGTTGGGGTCAGTTGGGAAGACGCTGAGGCTTACGCTGTATGGGCTGGTAAGCGGTTACCCACGGCGAGTGAATGGGAGAAGGCAGCACGTGGTACAGACGGTAGACTCTATCCGTGGGGTAATGATTACGATGCGGCGCGCGGTAATTTCGACGACGGCGGCAGCATGGACGGTAGCACTGACGGCTATGCGATGGCATCAGCACCCGTCGGAAATTTTACAAGCGGCCTGAGTCCTTACGGATTGCACGATATGGCAGGAAATGTTTGGGAGTGGGTATCGGAACAGTCAGAAACAACAGACGAGAAAATATACGCGATCCGAGGCGGATCGTGGACGAACGGTGCCGGAGACACACGGACAACGGTCACTTATATCTATCCAGCACAATGCAGTGATCACAGTAGTTCTGTTGGATTCCGTTGTGTGAAGAACCCCTAACCCAATACATCGCTAAGACTTGCAATTATTAGCACTTACGCATAATAGAATATTGACAGCGGGAAGTTTGGAAAGAACGGAAGGATGGTGAGGATGTCCCTGACTTCCAATCTACCAGTTTTCCAATCCTGTAAGCGAACAAAGTGGTTTCGCGTAAATCTTACAAAGGGTTATGGCATTTATCCTAATTGAGAAAAGATCAACATCTATGTCAAACATACTGAAACACGCCATCTGTTACTTAATGTTGTTAATAGTGAGCCTAATCGGTTGTGGTAGCGATGAGCAGATGGTGGTCGAAGAAGAAGAAAATATTCAAATTGCCGAGGTGCCAGCGGTAGAAGTCGTACCGAAACCGACCCCTGTAGTGGTAGAAGTCCCTGAAGGTATGGTATACGTTCCCACTGGTGAGTTTATCATGGGCAGCGATCCAGAGGTCGATCCGATGACGGATCCACTCGATGAACTTCCGCAGCACAAGGTGTTCTTGGATGCCTATTTTATTGATAAACACGAAGTCTCCAATGCCGATTATACTAAATTTGTTGAAGCCACAGGACACCGAAATTCGATCTTCTGGGATAATCCAAAGTTCAATCATCCGGATCAACCTGTCGTCGGTGTGACGTGGGGCGACGCAGCCGCTTATGCCAAATGGGTTGGGAAACGCTTGCCGACTGAAGCGGAGTGGGAAAAGGCAGCACGCGGCACCGATGGACGTATCTGGCCCTGGGGCAATGAATTCGATCCAACGAAATGTAATTTTGATGACGAAGGGAAATTCGATGGACACCTCGACGGTTTCGCTATGGCGGCACCTGTGAATAGTTTCGAGCAAGGCGCGAGTCCGTATGGTGCGCTCAACATGGTGGGAAATGTAGCAGAATGGGTCGCAGATTGGTTTGACGCGGAATACTACGCTATTAGTCCTGCGGAAAATCCGAAAGGTCCTCCAACAAGCGGGATGGGAAAAAAATCGTGGCGGGGTGCAAGTTGGTTCGCCGGTTCAGAACAGATGCGGTGCGCCTTCCGAGAATACGACGACATCGTTGCGAGTGGACAGATACTCGGATTCCGATGCGCAAAAGATGCCCCGAAAATGGATGACACACCTATCGGGTTTTAGCGCGTTGACTCATATCAAAAATCGAACTCTCAATTCGGAGATAGCGACTTGAGCATACGTCTTGTAACGGTCTGGATAATATTCAGTTGTGCCTTATCTCTCTTCGGGTGTAGTGAAGATGAGCCATCGGAAATGACTGTAGCATCTGAGAAAAAAGACGATATATTCACAGCGCGCGAGTGGAGTGTGATTCAAAGTCTGTCGCCGCTACCTGAGACCCCACCCCCCAATCCTACAAACCGTGTTGCCGACGATCCAGAGGCTGCACAGTTAGGGCAAATGTTTTTCTTTGACGCTCGATTTTCAAAGGATGGAACAGTTGCCTGCGCAACCTGCCATTCGCCGTTTCATGGGTTCGCCGATGTTGAAGCAACATCATTAGGTGCAGGTAGAGGCACAAGAAACGCACCGACGCTGCTCAATGCAGCTTATAACGAATGGCAGTTTTGGGATGGTCGTGCAGATACACTGTGGTCGCAAGCGTTAAGTGCCTTAGAAGGTGAGACGGAACAAGCAGGAACGCGGCTCCAATATGCCCATCTCATCCATCAGCACTATGCCGTAGATTACGAAACAGTATTCGGGGAGCTCCCCGAACTTGCGGATACAACACGTTTTCCCAGCGACGGCAAACCCGGTGATGCCACCTTCAATAGTATGTCCGAAATTGATCAGCACGCCGTTAACATCGTCTTCGCAAATATCGGTAAAGCGATCGAGGCTTATGAACGACTCTTGGTTAGCCGAGATGCCCCGTTTGATAGGTACGTTGCAGGCGATACGGAAGCGATATCACCTGAAGCGAAACGTGGATTAAAAACATTCATCGGTAAAGGGGTCTGTATCCTCTGCCATGATACACCAACTTTTACGGATAATGAATTCCACAACCTGGGGGTACCACAAGGGACATTGCCAGAAGATATTGGACGCTATGCGGGGATCTCAATGCTTTTAGGAGATCCGTTCAACGGCGGTGGTATCTATAGTGATGACCCCACTGTGGCAACACGGATTTTAAATTTTTTGGAGCCGATACAGCAACATCAAGGCGAGTTTAAAACCCCGACGCTTCGCAATGTGGCACTAACGGCACCATATTTTCATACAGGTGAATTGCCAACCCTCGAATCTGTGATTGAATTTAATAACGTCGGTGGCACGGGTGGCAATTTCGCAGGACAACGCGAGAGAACACTCGAACCACTTGGGCTGAGTGAAGAAGAAAAATCGGAGTTGGTCGAATTTTTAGAGACGTTGACAGGGGAATTACCACCAGCACATCTGCTAACGAAACCGAATCTACCATAGAAACGTTTTCAGTGTCAGGAGCGGTTTGGACTCCCGATTTACACCTAAAAAAATTAATTTGACAAAAACTAAAAAGTTAAGTATAATAACTTTGTTAAAATGCTAAAATTACTTGTGTCAATGCTCCAATAATAGTAAGCAGGAGCAACACCTTAACAATAATAGGAGATTACATGAAAAAGCTGCTAATTTTTACTACCGCTATAATAGCATATTTTGCTGCGATAGTCGCTTTACCAAGCATCGGCGTACCTGCTCCAATGGGAGAGGTGGCAATCTTTACCGAACAAGCCGGATGGATGGGTCAGCCTGCTGCTGCCAGAGAAGGTAAGGAAATGAAAGACATGCTCAAAACTCCGGCGGATGTCGTGATATTGACCGATAAAGAGATTGGCAAATGGGCAGAAGATCACACAGATAATGGGGTCTCTGACATTATCGTCACATTCGGTTGGTTCCCGACAACCTTATATACCCCCGGTAACGCTGATCCTGACGGTTCCATCGCTGAAGAGTTCCTTGAAGGCGGAAATGTTATCCTCAACACCGCGGATTATATTTTCTATGTCACGCAAGGCGGTGGTGCTAATGGTGAAACCGGATTGAAGAATATGATGGATATCAACGCCGACATGTGGGCGGATGGTACAGCTATCAAACCTACCAACGATGGTAAGAAGTATACCCCTACGCTCAACGCCTTTACCTCAGCGCGAACGTTCAAGGCAGCACAGATTGTTGATCCTTGGGAGGTGGAGGTCGTCTTTGGAGATAATGGGGGAGGGTTCTTGGATCCGGCGATTGTTTACGATACGGAAACCGAGGGGCGCATCGGAATTGCCTATCAAGTACCAGGGGACGACAATCTCCCGCGAGGCGAGCTCTTCACCGAAATGATTGATAACTACTTGTTTGAGGTTCTCGGGCCTCAGGCGGTAGATCCAAATGAGAAAGTTACTACGACCTGGGGACACCTGAAGTCAAAATTCTAACCAAACGTCGTTGAAACTTTTTATTAACACCTATTGCCCCGGTAATATAATCGGTATCATCGGGGGCAAACTTAAAAAGAGAGGAAAAAATTAATGGCACGCAATGCATTAGTAGTGTTTGTGGTTTTATTAATGGTTACATGCACAATGTCGAGTTGGGCACAGTTAGGCGATGTTGCTATCTTCAGCGAAAACACGGGTTGGATTTCAAAAGACAACGCGGATATCCAGCGCGCGATTGTTTTTGAGGACCTGAAAGGTACTGTCCCGTCTGTTGGTGATGTTGTTTATGCCACCGATGCGGAGATCGGTCCATGGGCAGAGGAACGCATCGATGATGGTGTCGCAGATGTTTTGATTATCTTCGGTTGGTTCCCGACAACGCTTTACACGCCGGGTAACTCTCAAGTGGATGATTCCATCGCAGAACGTTTCCTCTACGGCGGAAATATTATCCTTAACTGCGCTGACTACATCTTCTACGTTACCGAAGGTGGTGGTGCGAATGGCGAAAACGGCTTGAAGACCATCATCAACATTAACGCAGATATGTGGGGCGACGGCACGCAAATCACACCGACAGACGTCGGCGTAAAATATACACCAACACTTGAAGATTTTACTTCCAATAGACCTTTCAAAAGTGAACAGATCGTTCCGCCATGGAGCGTTGAAGCCGCTTTCGGTGATAACGGTGCAGGATTCTTTGATCCCGGTATTATCAAATTGAACGATAGTAGCGGACGTGTCGGTATCTGCATGCAAGAAGGAAATAACGGTGAATTGCCACGCGGACAGATACTTATCGAAATGATCGATTTCATTTCGCAACAACCCGATATGACAGATGTAGGAACACCTGTTGAAGCGAAAGGAAAAGCAGCTGTCACCTGGGGCGACCTCAAAGCCTTGCAATAGTAGAACAGCAAAATCCAAACCCCCCGCTCTTATACACTTGCCACTATGGTAGGGATATAAGAGCGGTTTTTATTTTCCATAACACCGATTACAATAAGGGCCCCTTCTACGCTGGTGAGGTTTGCAACCTCAATAATCTTCCGATGTACAAGTAATGGTAGACTTCGCTATAAATATCTCTTGAAACTTTAAAAACATTCGTGATATATTATGAGTAGTTCAACTTATGAACAATGAGCAACCACAAATGCGCTTGATAAGCACTTCACTAATTCAAAAAAGATAAGCAGAAATCGTACTTTGAAACAGATTAAAAACCGAATACGGAGACACGCCAGAGATCTATCAACAGATAGTTCTCTGGCTGAGGAGTTATACAAAAGACTTATGAAGCAACTTACATCTCTATTCATTGTCCTGTTTGCTACAGTAGCAATACAGGCACATTTCGCGAGTGCCGATGAATGGTCGCAATGGCGCGGTGAAAATCGTGAAGGCGTTTGGAACGAAACTGGCATCATTGAAAAATTTGAGGGACCAGAAGTCCCGATCCGGTGGCGTGTGCCGATTGGGAGCGGCTATAGCGGTCCCAGCGTCGCTGACGGACGTGTATATATCACCGATCGACTTGATAAGCCGAAACAGGTTGAACGCGTTCACTGCTTCGATTGGGAGACTGGCGATCAAATCTGGTCTTATACGTACGATGCCGTATACAAAATCGACTATACGGCGGGACCCCGTGCGAATGTTACGATCCATGATGGACTCGCTTATGCGTTAGGCGCGATGGGACATTTGCACTGTTTCGACGCTGTTACCGGTGACATTGTATGGAAAAGAGACCTCAACACCGAGTATAACATTAATATGCCGATCTGGGGTATAGCGTGTGCACCGATTGTTGAGGGTGAAAACCTCATCGTTCAAATCGGTGGTAAACCTGATGCCTGTATCGTTGCATTTAACAGGAAAACCGGCGAAGAAAAGTGGAAAGCGTTGGAAGACAACGCCTCTTATTCGGCACCGATTGTTATCACACAGGCGGGTAAACGCGTCTTAATCTGTTGGACGGGTGCTAACATCGCTGCGCTTGATCCACAAACAGGAAGTGTGCACTGGCTTTATCCGTTCCTACCGGAAAGTTTTGAGATTGCTATTGCTACACCTATTGTCAATCAGAATGAATTGTTCGTTACTGAATTCCGTCAGGGATCTCTTCTTTTGAAGTTATCATCAGATGCATTAAAAGCAGAACGTATCTGGCATCGCAAAGGAAAAAACGAACAGAACACCGATGCGCTTCAGACGACAATGGCAACACCTGTCCGAATAGGCGATTACATTTACGGTGTTGATAGCTATGGTGAACTCCGATGTCTTGATGCTCGGAACGGCGATCGGATTTGGGAGGATCTTACTGCTGTTCGGAAAGCACGTTGGAGCAACATTCATTTCGTTCAGCATCCAGTTTCAGGAGATAACAGGGTCTGGATGTTCAACGAACACGGCGAACTCCTCATTACAGATCTCTCTCCGGAAGGACTTAACGTTATCAGTCGCGCCAAGTTAATCGAACCGACGCGCGATCAACTCAACCGCAGAGGCGGTGTTACGTGGGCACATCCAGCATTTGCCTATAAACACGTCTTTGCCAGAAATGATGAAGAACTTGTTTGTGCGAATTTAGCAAAAAGTGAAAAATAAAAGAAATCCACGGAGGCAAAAATATTGGAAACGATCCGGATGCCGGCGGTAGATTTAAGCCCCGGCGAACATATTGAAGGCTTTGAGGTAAAAGCCGTCACACCCATCGACGAATTACGCGCAGTGATGATTGAATTGGCGCATCAACACAGCGGTGCTCGGCTGCTACATCTCTATACAGAAGACACCGAAAATCTTTTCTCCATTAATTTTCCGACGCCGCCATCGGATGATACTGGTGTCCCCCATATTCTTGAACACGCCGTCTTAGCAGGATCACACAAATTTCCGGTGAAAGAGCCGTTTTTTGAGATGATTAAAATGAGCATGGCGACGTTTATCAACGCCATGACAAGCTCGGACTTTACGTGCTATCCTGTCTCAAGTAACGTCAAAAAAGACCTTTTCAATTTGGCGGAAGTCTATTTTGATGCGGTTTTCCATCCATTATTAACGGAAAACACCTTCAAACGCGAAGGGCATCATCTCGCACCCGCTGATCCCGCTAATCCGACAGGCGATTTAAAAATAACAGGTATCGTCTATAACGAGATGAAAGGTGCCTTCTCGGATCCAGAAGCCCGTTTATTTCGATCAGTGATGAGACAACTCCTCCCCGATACGCTTTACGCCTGCGAATCCGGTGGTGATCCAGATGCCATCCCGGACTTGACTTATGCACAGCTGAAAGGGTTTCACGAGACCTATTATCACCCAAGCAACGGCTATTTCATTCTTTACGGGGACATTCCAACGAAAGACTACCTTGCATTCCTCGCCGATAAGTTAGATAAAATTCCGAAGAATGTCGCGAGTGCCGCGCTACGTCCATTGCGTCCGGAGGTCACACACCAATCGAGGTGGAACGTGCCACAGACTGTAACGGACACCTACCCTGTTGGAGTGGATGAACCGCTCGAAGAAAAAACTTACTTGATGCTCAGTTGGCTCACTGGGGACGCGACCAGCCCAGAAGAGGTGGTTCTGGCGCGCATTATGAGTCTTATCCTACTCGGCAATGAAGCCGCCCCGCTCCGTAAAGCGATTATTGATGCCAAACTCGGTGCTGACATCGCCTTCTCCGGTGCGAGTTCCATCGGACCCGGTGCTACTTTTTATATCGCGCTCAAAGGAAGTGAAGCGGATCGTATCGAAGCGTTCACGCAACTCGTCACCGATACGCTCACACAGATTGCGGATTCAGAAATTGATAGCGAGAAAGTGGAAGCGGCATTCCAGCAAGCAACTTATCACTATCAAGAAGTCGCGTCAATGTTCCCACTCCGCATGCTCTACCGCGTCATTGAGGGTTGGATATATGAGAAGGATTCAGACACCTTCCTAAAGATGGGTAAAACGCTGGATGATGTGCGTCAGCAGTGGTTAGAAAATCCTTCGATTTTCAACGAACTGATTCGTGAGAAACTCATTGAAAACCCGCATCGTTTGACCAACATTCTATCTCCTGACCGCGATATGCAGGCAAAAATGGATGCCGAACTCGCTGAACGGATGAAAGAGACGCGCGCACAATTGACGGATGAAGAAGTGACACGGATTGCCGCTGATGCTGCTGAACTGGAACGTCTTAATGGCGTACCTAACCCACCGGAAGCCCTTGCGAAGCTGCCACAACTCCAAGTTAGCGACCTCCCAGAAAAACCGAAACATATTCCGACAACGGTTGAGGATGTCGGCGGGCAGGATCTGCTACGGAATGCTGTTTTTGCTAACGGTATTAACTACCTTATCCTGAATTTCAATTTACAAGGGTTACCGGAGCACCTCTGGAGTTATCTACCCAGATACGCTGAAGCTATCAGTAAACTCGGTGCCGCCGATATGAGTTATGAAGAGATGGCACAGCGGACATCGGCTGCTACTGGTGGGATCGGATGCTCACCGTGGTTTTCTACACACGCGCTTGATCCAAATCGTTCCATGCAGCGTATATCGTTTCATCTTAAAGCACTTGATGGGAAAATCGATGCTGCGTTGGATGTCCTGCACGATCTGCTTTTCGCTGTGAACCCGCGCGATACGGAACGTCTTCGCGACGTACTCATTCAAGCCGTTGCAGAATATCAGACAGAGATGATTCATGACGGCTCCAGTACGGCTGTTCATCATGCCTCACGCGGACTTTCGTCGAACGCGCACCTCGCTGAAATCATCTACGGGCTGCCACAACTCCGCAATAGTGAAACACTGCTCAACGGTTTTGACGAACTTAATGCAGACCTTATGGGTCATATAGAAGGGATTCGTGATTTCCTGTTAGCACGTGGACGGGTAACCGCGAGTTTTACGGGTTCGGACACCGCATTTGAAACGACGCGCAGCAGACTCGGTGCGTGGCTTGACGCGATGCGGGATGACCCCGTAACTTCGGCGCCGATTGCGTTTCAACAGTTTGATACACCGCCGAGAGAAGGATTAGCGGGTCCGATTCAGATTGCGCACTGCGCGCATGTAATGCCGGCACCGCACTATTCGCATCCGGATTCAACGCTGCTGACAATTGGGGCACATCTCATTCGTCTGGATTATATCCTGAGCGAAATTCGGTTTAAAGGCAACGCTTATGGCGCGCGGTTCACCTATAGTCCGTATGATGCAGTACTGTGTCAATCCTCGTTCCGTGATCCGCACGTCGCTCGCACGATCAATGTTTTCGAGCAGACGGTTGACTATGTAAAACAGGTGGAATGGACACAGGTAGATATAGACCGTGCGATTATCGCTACGGCAAAAGATGGTGAGAAACCGATCCGTCCGAGCCAAGCGGCAAGCAGCGCCCTCAGTCAACACCTTGTTGGGCAGACGCGCGAGATGCGAGAGGAACGTTATGCGCAGCTCCGTCAAGCAACCCCGACTGAGGTGAAACGTGCCCTGCTTCAACTCTTGGAAGGAAACGGAGATAAAGCCGCGGTCTGTGCTGTTTCAAGTCGCGAAAAGTTGGAAGCCGCGAACAGTGAACTGGCACAACCTCTTGTTATTGAGGATATTTTAAGCTAAACTTGTTTAACCGCACCGCCCTGAAAAGAAAAAATGAAAGGAATTGAAAATGAAAAGAATTGCAATTTTGACAATATGTATCTTTGCTTTAGCGGCAGTTGCGATAACTGCGTCACAGCCGGAGGGTTTTGAGAAGAACTGGCATCACTGGCGCGGACCACATGCAACCGGTGCCGCAATTGACGCTAATCCGCCTACGACATGGAGCGAGACTGAAAACGTTCGATGGAAAGTGGCAATCCCCGGTATGGGACACGCCGCGCCGATTATTTGGGAAGACAAAATCTTCATCCAGACGGCTATTGAGGTTAAGTCAGAGGAAAACAAATCTGAGGGAGATGACAATCCATTCAGCGGCTTCTTTGGTGGAAATAAGGGGCCTACGTATAAATTTGACCTTCTCGCCATTAATCGGAATGATGGGAGTATTCTTTGGCAGAAGACGCTCCGAGAAATCCAGCCGCATGAAGGAACACACGGGGATGCGACTTATGCTTCAAACTCGCCAGTTACCGATGGCGAACATGTCTACGCCTATTTCGGTTCACGTGGACTCTATTGCGTCGATATGATGGGCAATGTGAAGTGGGAAAAAGATGTCGGCACAATGTATAAGCGGAACACCTTCGGTGAAGGGAGTTCCCCTGTTCTTTACGACAATACGCTTGTTATTGTGCAAGACCATGAGAGAAATTCTTTCATTACTGCGATCGATAAGCGGACAGGGGATGTGCTATGGAAAACCGATCGTGATGAACGGACAACTTGGTTTTCACCGATTATCGTTGAAAACGATGGAAAACCACAGGTAATTACGACAGGTACGAATCGCGTACGTAGTTACGATTTGGCAACCGGAGAACTCGTATGGGATGGCGATGGCTTAACTGCTAACAGTATCCCTTCACCCGTTGCTGCTGATGGATATGTTTATCTTATGAGCGGTTTCCGCGGTAGCGCGTTCCGGGCAGTTCATCTTGCAAAGGCAATGGGTGATATTACCGATTCCAATGCTATTGTCTGGGAATACAATCGAGATACACCTTATGTGCCATCGCCGCTCCTCTATAAGGATACAATCTATTTTTTGAAAGACAATAAAGGCATCCTCTCCGCCTTCAATATCAAAACGGGAGAGGTAAGCTATGGACCTGAGCGGTTACAATATATTTCGGGTGTCTATGCATCCATTGTTGGCGCAGGGGATCGCGTCTATATCGCTGGACGAAACGGGACCATCAATGTTATCCAGCACGGTTCCAAATTTGAGATTTTGGCAGCAAACAAACTCGACGAGAATTTCAATGCGTCGCCTGCGATTGCTGGTTCAGAGTTGTACCTCCGCGGTGGTCAACATCTTTACTGCATCGCAGAGTAAGTAGTTAACAGTTAACAGTTGTAGGGGCTGGGTAACCCAGCCCCTACAACCCATTACCTAATACGTCGCTCTTCCGCCGCTGACATCGTAACACTGTCCCGTCACAAAACTCGCCTCATCTGAAGCCAAGAAATTCACGACTGCTGCGACTTCCTCCGGTTTCCCAACGCGTCCTAACGGAATTTTGCCCACCATATAGTCAATCGTTGATTGTGCCATGCCTTCCAAAATCGGTGTTTGAATCACCGCAGGCGATACGGCGTTCACACGGATGTTATAGTCGGTTACCTCTTTCGCAAGTGCCTTGGTCAAGCAGATAACCCCCGCCTTAGATACCGAATACGGGATAAGGGTCGGATTTCCCTCTTTGCCAGCGATTGAGGCGATGTTCACAATCCTTCCGTAATCCTGCGCGATCATTGGCGCGATCACTGCTTTACAACACAGAAAAACACCCGTGAGGTTTACGCCTATCACAGCATCCCAATCAGCATCTTCTAAGTCCGTCAACGGCAGTGTCCGTCCGGCAATTCCGGCGTTGTTAACGAGAATGTCAACGCGCCCGAAGTTTGAGATCACCTTTTCGACGGCAGCATTGACATCCGCGGATTGTGAAACATCCGCTTGAAGGGGTAATGCTTTGCGTCCGATGCCTTCAATTTCCTGTGCGACTGCTTCAGCTGCTGCCATGTTCAAATCCATGATAGCGACATCTGCGCCAGCCTTTGCGAGTCTGATGGCAATTGCTTTACCGATGCCCTGTCCCGCGCCTGTCACAATCGCAATTTTATCCGTTAGATTCATCAAAATCCCTCCTGAGTTCCAAAAAGTCGTCCAATTCAACGCCGAACGCATCAGCCATCCGATTGATATAGTTGAAAAAGCCAACGACCTCCACAACAGCGAAGAGTGCCTCGTCGGTGAGTCCGTAGCTGCGGAGGTGCTTGAGATCTGCTGGCGTAACAGTAGCTGCGGCTTTTGTTACTTTAACAGCGAATTCAAGGATCGCTTTTGTAGTTTCGTCAATATCAGCCTTGTGAAAATCCGTTACAATCTGTGCAATCTGTCCATCTGTGAGTTGTGCCCGCAACTCATCGGCGTGTGCGATTATTCAGTAGTGGCATTCGTTGACTTTCGAGACAACAGTAGCGATCATTTCACGTTGCATTCGGCTCAGTGGCGAATCCTCGTCAAACATTATCGCTATGTAGAGTTCAATGAAAGGGCGCATACTTTTCGGGCGTACGCTGAGAAGTTTGACGATGTTGTAAAGTTGCCCTGCTCGTTCAAGCGCAGCATCGTATTCCTCTTTCACAATGCCGGTCGCGTCAGCCGCATCTACAGTCTGGATCCATGCCATCTTTTATTCTCCGATTACAACGCCATATTCTCCAACGACAGCCCCTTTATGTCCGCTTTGGTAGTGGAGATGTCGTTCACCGACAATGGGTTGTGAGCTTTGTGCCTCAACCGAACCGCGTACATTCCCCATAGCGCCTTCATCTACATCGGCACAACAGAACGGTTTAATCCGCCGATGTATCTGCCTGCGGACATCTCCCTTCTTATTACGGACAATGATGTTTACCAGTGCATCAGTCTCTCCGACGTTGAGGAAACGGAACCAGTCTTTTGCGCCGCTTGCGATTTCTGGGAAAAAGAGTCGGATCCCGACGTGTCCGCTTTCCTCCGATGCACCGGGTAGGTCAACGATAGCAGTCCCGCTGTGCATGTGCCGTTCCGCAACAATCGGTTGATCAGATCGCACCAACACGGAAGATTTGATTTTTATATCGTCCATCTTCGGCATCCAACACTCAAAGGGGTCTAATTCGCGCTGCATCGTATTTACAGGTTCGCCGGTGCCGTCTTCATGTGCGATCAGTGTAACCTCACCTCTCTCTTTGCCAACATTGACGATGATCGCCCAGTCGCGCCACGCCGGTCCTGTTTCTGGGAAATAGAGTGTGCGAGGTGCATCCGAAATCACTTGCCCGTATTGTCCGACACAGGTCTTTCCGCCTTGATAGTGGAGATGTCGTTCACCGACAATGGGCTGTGTGCTTTGGACTTCAAGTGTGCCAGCGATATTCCCCATGATCCCTTCATTGATATCCCAACAGCACTGCGGTCTGATTCTGTGGTGGTGCTGCCGTGTAATATCACCGCGTCTGTTCCGGACGATTATGTTTACCAGCGCATCCGCTTCGCCGACGTTGAGAAACCGGAACCAGTCATGTGCGCCGGGAACCAATTCGGGGAAAAAGAGTCGGAGTCCGACGGTTTCATACTCCTCTGCAGCCCCGACGAAATCAAGGATGTTTGGATCCTTGTGCATGTGTCGTTCAGCGACAATCGGTTGATCTGCGGAAAACTGCATTGAAGAATTTTGTTTAATTGCCTCAACGTTCGGGGTCCAACATTCAAAAGGACTTATCTCTTTCTGATCTGACCATGTTGGTTGCCCGTTCCTTGCGTGTCGGGCTATTATATTCACTTGGGTCTCTTCGGTGCCCACGTTAATGACCTGGACCCAATCTTCCCATTGGGGACCTACTTCTGGAAAATAAAGCGTTCTTGCGTTTGGCATTGGTGCCTCCTATTTTAATGAATGAAAAATTTGTTTCTATTGCCGTGCGGGTCATGAAAATTCAGTATATTGTGATGAGTGCTACTGTTACTATTTTAACTTGCATATATTTATATTTTCCACTACAATTTTGCTCGATTCCATTTAGTACCCTTTAACGTGAGGCATTTGCTTTCGTTCCACGATGGCTATGGCAGCGTTTGTGGGCAATCACAAGGGATGCCCCTACTTCTTACACACCTTGAGGAGAAATTCAATGGCAGCGAAAAAACTCTCAGATGCGCAAATCCAAGCAAATCTTGAACAAGTTGACGGTTGGACGATCGAAGACGGTAAACTGCACAAGGAATTCCAGTTCGACACCTTCGTTACGGCGTTCGGGTTTATGGCACAACTCGCCTTAGTCGCCGAATCGATGAACCACCATCCAGAATGGTTCAACGTCTATAACCGCGTGACAATTGACTTAACGACCCACGATGCTGGGGGTATCAGCGATTTGGACTTTCAGTGGGCAAAACAGGCAGACGCAATTAGCGGTTAAATCAGTGCCTGTCATCAGAAATGGAGAAACGCATGGATAAACTGAAAGTCTTAATTGGCAGCCGACAAGCACCAGAAATTGAGACGATGCTCTCGGATGTCCCAGCCGGTGTTGAGGTTCGATTTCTACCACACGGCGAACCGTTGCGTGAGCACATCGCTGATGTCGAAATTCTATTTGGACACATCGGTGAAGATGCGATGCCAGAAGCGACCGCGCTGCGTTGGGCACATCAACCACACGCGGGCGTGGAAGGGTTCATGTACCCGGCATTCAAAGCTAGTGATGTGATGCTAACCAACTGCCGAGGTCTGTACGGCAGACAGATCGCTGAACACGCCTTCGCCTTGCTTTTGTCCCTCACGCGTCAAATTCATACGCAACTGGAATTTATGAAAACGAAGCATTGGGAACGTGTGCCGTGTGTGGAACTCGCAGGGATGACAATGGGTATCCTTGGTCTCGGCGGTATCGGTAGGGCAATTGCAGTGCGCGCACGCGCATTTGAATTTAATGTCATCGCTGCTGATGTCGAACCGATGGATAAACCGGATACTGTCTCGGAACTCTTCGGTTTAGATGGACTGGTGGAATTTCTGGAGAAATCACACATCCTCGTGGTGTGCTGTCCAAGTACCCGCGAAACACATAAACTCCTATCACACGCGCAGTTCAATCAGATGCCAGATGAGAGTTACGTCGTGAATATTAGTCGCGGTAAGGTCATAGATGAGACGGCGTTGGTGGCAGCACTTCGGAGCGGAAAAATAGCGGGTGCGGGTTTAGACGTGACGTATACGGAGCCGTGTCCGCCGGAGAGTCCATTGTGGGAGCAGCCAAACGTGATTTTAACCTCACACAGTGCTGGCGCGTCACAACACATTCGGAGACGCGCCATGCAACTCTTCATCGATAACCTACACCGCTACGTGGCAGGTGAACCTTTAGTGAATATCGTTGATAAGGAAAAAGGGTATTAAATTACGACGCAAAATGGAGGAAAAATGAGTCAAAAAACGTATCGTGCAGCGGCAATCGGGCATACCGGTGCTGGCAATTTCGGACACGGATTGCATACCCCATACAAAGCCATAGAAAATGTTGAGTTTATCGCTGTCTCTGACCCTAACGAGGAAGGTAGAGAGAAGGCAGCAGCAGAAGCAGGAGCTCAACGCAGCTACGCCGATTATCGGGATATGCTTGAGAAAGAGGAACTTGATATTGTGAGTGTCTGTCCGCGCTGGACGACGGAACACGTTGCTATGGTAACTGCCTGTCTTGAGGCGGGATGTAGTGTCTACTCAGAGAAACCGATGACGAGTACGCTCGCGGACGGTGATAAAATCGTTGAAACAGCAGAAGCAAACGGGTTGAAAGTCGCTGTGGCGCATCAAGCGGTTTACCTCCCTGCTACGCATGCGATTCGGCAGATGCTTAACGATGGAAAAATCGGCACGATTCAAGCCATCTACGCCAGTGGTAAGCAGGATCATCGCGGTGGCGGTGAGGATATGATTGTCCTCGGCACCCACACGTTTAATATGATGCGCTTCTTCGTTGGTGATGTCGCATGGATGCAGTCGCACGTTACCACAAACGGCAAAGAGGTTGGCTACGGTGATGACCATGAACCGACAGAACCTGTTGGCCCTGTCGCAGGCGATTGCATCAATAGTTACTTCGCTTTCAAAAGTGGTGTCTCTGGTTTCTTTGAGTCCCGACGAGATCAGGCAGGCTCGGGTAGGTACGGCATGGAGATCGTCGGCAGTGAGGGCATCTTTTCGCTCCGCGGTGATGTCGCAAACCGACTCATGGTCTACCCTTATCCGGTGCTGGTCCCTGCAAATCCAGACCAAGAATGGGAAGCACATGATTTAGACCAAACGCCTTTCTCCAGCGGTAATGAGCTCGCGATTCGCGATCTGATTGATGCGATTGAGAATGACAGAAAGCCCATCTCCGCCGCTGAAGATGCTGTCGCTGCGCTGGAGATGATTCTTGGTGCTTATGAGTCTCAACTCACTGGACAACGCGTCTCTTTCCCGATTGCGAATCGGGAGCATCCATTAAGCAGATAAAACCCTATAGGCGAGGGTTTTAAGCAATATTAACTTTATGTTTTGATCTTCAGATAAGTTGGAAGGTTGGAAGTGTTTTCGCTTGGGTGTTTCCCCTAAGAAGATAGCGAACACAGCATTTCTTCCAATCTTCCGTTTTCCACCGATCCTCAAAACCTACTCAAAAAGCCAATCCCACCTATACCGGTATCATCTTCCGCACACTATTTTCATAACGGACCTCATAATCCCCTTCCGGCACTTCCATCGCACGTACAGCGAGTTCACCGAAAGTGACCAGTGGTTCGGAAAGCAGTAGCAGCTCATCAAGCGATTCGGTGGGTGTTTTGTCTGTTGTATCCAACAGAATCTTGCGTCCGCTATGCGAAAAGAGGGATTTGTCAATTTCGTCCTGAAAAAGTTGTTTGAGTGTCGGAATATCGGCTTTTTTGATGATCTGATATTCGTGCGGGTCTGTGTCCATTCGTTCTGCAATCGCTGCATCGCTGGCAGTCACGTGGATCATCACGACATCCGGTAACCGTGCTTCAATCACCTGTGTTTCGTAGCCGCGCTGTGCGTTGACGTGATACCTCGAATAATATGGACTCTCAGGATCATCACCATAGAAGGACGAGTAAACAAGTTCCTCAATGTGCCATCCTGCGATCATGGTATTTGGATAGTTTTTAATCACCTCGACGTGATACTGGAGTTGCATCCGCTGCATTCGTTCCTTCACGTCGTCTGGGAAATGGATGTACGCCGCTCTTGATTCGGGGCTCAGTGTGGAATCTGGAATCGTGAAGTGATCATCCACGTGCACCCTCAATTTCCGGTGCTGGTAATAGTTCGTCAATAGGTTGACTAATGTCGATTTCCCTGCATACTCAATGCCGACAAAGATACATCTCATAAAAAAGACCTCGCTGTTGGATTGGTGTGAATAGATAGTGTTCCAGAATGTGCTTTTATATCTATCACGAAATTAGAAAAAAGTCAAATACCTATTCCGATTTCCAATTTTTTCATCGCCTTGACAATGGGACATTTGTAAGGTATAATAACTTTAATCTGAGAGGTTTTAACACAAGGAGGCACGGATGGAAAAAACTCAGACCGTCAAAATCCAATATCTGGATCCATTAGAAACATATACTGCCCACATCCAAAAGAATGGTAGTGCTTGGATAGGGTGGATACCAGAGGTTCCCGAGGTCAAATGTGAAGAAAGCAGTAGACAAAAATTGCTAAAAACACTTGAGAACGAGCTGCATGCAGTCTTGAAAGCTGAGTGGGAGGCATGGTGTGAGCAATTTGAAAAAGACGTAAAGGCTGGAAAGTTAGATCATCTTGGTGAGAAAGCCCTTGAAGATTTACGGGCAGGCAGGTGCAAAGATCTATAAAACCAATCAAGAGTTTTGGGAACACTATCAAAATCTTCCGCGTTCCGTTCAGCGACTTGCAGACAATAAGTTTGAACTACTAAAGCAGAATCCAAGGCACCCATCCTTGAATTTGAAGAAAGTAGGCACACTTTGGGCAGCACGAATCAACAAGGACTATCGCGCTTTGGCACGTGAAGAAAATGGAGACCTCGTCTGGTTTTGGATTGGCAAACATGACGAATACATGCGACTGATCCGATCTGCCTTTTAATGAGTCGTGAGATTGAGATTTTATTCAACCCAAGGAGGCACAGATGGAAAAAATTCAGACCGTTAAAATCTATGATGCAGAATACGAAACAACCTATACCGCACATATCCAAGAAAATGGCGATGGCTGGATAGGTTGGATACAGGAACATCCTGAAGTGAAATGTAAGGAAAGTACACAAGCAGTATTGCTGAAAACCCTTGAGAAAACGCTTTATGAAACTTTAGAAGCCGACTGGGAAGCATGGGATAAGCAGATCGAGGAAGATATAAAAGCTGGGCGCTTGGACCATCTCGCTGAAAGAGCCCTTGAGGACTTACGGGCAGGTAGATGCAAAGATCTATTCTCAGTCATCGGAACAGAAACGAAATCATCCTAATCTCAAAATATTCATCAAATGTTAACAATTGGTAACCTCAACATTCCAGATTTTCCGCTATTGCTCGCACCGATGGAAGATGTGAGCGATCCGCCGTTTCGCGTCGTCTGCAAAGAGAACGGCGCGGATATCATGTACACCGAATTCATCTCCTCCGAGGCACTCATCCGTGATGCTGCACCGAGTGTCGCCAAGTTAGATATCTTTGAGGCAGAAAGACCTATCGGTATCCAAATTTTTGGGCACGACATCGAATCCATGCGCGCTGCTGTCGAAATCACTGAGAAGGTGCAACCCGACATCATCGATATTAACTACGGCTGCCCCGTCAAGAAGGTCACGTGTAAAGGCGCGGGTGCCGGTATCCTACAAGATATACCGAAGATGGTTAAGATGACTGCCGAGATGGTGAAAACCACGCATCTACCTGTAACCGTTAAGACGCGGCTCGGTTGGGATGATAGAACGAAGTATATCGTTGAAGTCGCGGAACGGCTCCAAGATGTCGGCATTCAAGCGATCGCTATTCACGGCAGAACCCGACGACAGATGTATAAAGGTGAGGCGGACTGGACACTCATCGGTCAGATTAAGGATAACCCGCGCATGCATATCCCTGTCTTCGGTAACGGCGATGTCGATAGTCCCCAGAAAGCGGCACAGATGCGGCGACAATACGGTGTTGATGGTATCATGATCGGACGTGCCGCGATTGGATACCCTTGGATTTTCAACGAGATCAAACACTATTTCGCAACTGGCGAATTGCTGCCGTTACCCTCAATAGATGAACGTATCGCTGTTTTCAGAAAGCACCTCGATTTCTCGATTAAGTGGAAAGGCTTAAGACGCGGGCTTTTGGAGATGCGCCGACACTATAGCAACTATTTCAAGGGGATCCCACACGTCAAACCTTTCCGTTACCGTCTCGTTACATGCGATAGTTACGACGGCGTTTTAGGAATTGTAGATGAACTCCGAACGCACGCCCTTATGGCAGTAACCTTGTAACCCACTGCGAAAGTTTATATACACTTGACTTGAAAGCCAAATAATACTATCATATTAAAAAATCGAATCTCTACAACAATAAAGGACTCACAATGGATAAAATACCTTTCATGAAATTCAGTGGTGCGGGTAATGACTTTGTCATTATCAATAATTTCGCGAAGATCGTTGATAGCACCGATACAGAATTTGTGCAAAAACTCTGCCAACGTCGTATGTCCGTTGGTGCCGATGGTGTACTCCTCGTCGAGAAGGCAGATGATGTTGATTTTCGGATGCGCTACTTTAATGCCGATGGTGGTGAGGTGGAAACCTGTGGCAACGGTGCACGCTGTATCTCGAAATTCGCCTACTTGAACGGCATCGCGTCCGAACAGATGCGATTTTTAACGAATGCTGGAATTTATGAATCCGAAATAGTGGGTGAGAACGTTAAAGTTCGTATGAGTGATCCGACGGATATTCGGCTAAATGTCCCGCTTCAACTCGACGATGGGATGCACGCCGTCGGTTTCGCGAATAGTGGCGTACCGCATGTCGTTTTCTTTGTAGAGGATTTAGAACGGACAGATGTATTTAACTTAGGACAGCAGACCCGCTACCACGACAATTTCAAGCCTGATGGTACCAATGCTAACTTTATCCGTGTCGAGTCGCCAGGGCTAATTGATATTCGGACGTATGAACGGGGTGTTGAAGATGAGACACTCGCCTGTGGTACAGGGTCAATCGCCTCTGCCATTATCGCTGCAACATTGGGAAAGGTGGTATCCCCCGTCTCTGTCAAAACGGCAAGTGGCATCGTTTTAAAGATCCATTTTGAAGTAGAAAACGAAGAAGTCCGAAACGTCTATCTTGAAGGCGATGCTCGCGTTATCTACGTTGGTGAACTTACAACGGATGCGTGGAATTATTAAAAGTAGCAGGCACACGCCGTTGTGCCGTAGCTAGCAAGGAGAATTTATATCATGTTTCAAGGCTCTTATGTTGCACTTGTCACACCGTTTAAGGACGATGAATCGCTTGACGAAGCGAAACTCAAGGAACTGATTCAATTTCAGCTTGACGGCGGCACACACGGCATCGTCCCGTGTGGCACAACAGGCGAATCCCCTTCGCTGTCTGAGGCTGAACATGACAGGGTGATAGAACTCACTGTTGAGACTGTAAATGGACAGGTGCCTGTTATCGCGGGGACTGGTTCTAACTCAACGACGCGGACACTACGCGCGACAGCACACGCTAAAGCTGCCGGTGCGGATGCTGCGCTGATTGTCACGCCCTACTACAACAAGCCTACCCAAGAGGGTTTGTATGCCCACTATATGAAGATCGCTGATACGGTGGACATCCCGATCGTCGTCTACAATGTTCCGGGACGTTGCGGTACTGACATTCTTTCGCCGACCATCGCACGTCTTGCTGAACATCCAAACATCGTTGCGCTCAAAGAAGCGACGGGTGAACTCAAACGTGCAAGTGAAGTTGTTAACTTGTGTCCCGATGATTTCGTCGTGCTTTCAGGTGATGATGTCAACACACTACCGATCCTTGCTGTTGGTGGCAAAGGTGTTATCTCGGTCGTTGCGAATGTTGCCCCGGCAGATGTCGCGGAGATGTGTAACGCTTTCCATGCAGGTAATCTTGAACTCGCCCAGAAACTGCACTATAAAACGTTGCCATTGGCGGTCGATCTCTTTATTGAGACGAACCCGATTCCTGCGAAAACTGCACTCCAACTCATGGGGAAACTTAACGGGAAATTGCGGTTACCGCTCGCACCGATGGTTCCCGCGAACCTCGAAGCCTTACGCGAGACACTCATAGAATCGGGATTGATTTAGGGAAAAAATGGAAGGTGCGATATCCCAATCGCCCCTTCTTTCTTAATCGGAAGCCGTTGCTATGTTTGATAATGCTACGCATCAAACGCAAGATCACATCAATTCTGACCCACAGCGGACGTTCAATGCTGCTGATAGCGTCATAAAGGAACCGAGAAAATCGTGGAGCCTGCCGACTTTAGAGCGCGCCCTGCTTACTGTTATTGGGTTCTTCGCGTATTATCTGGCGTTTCGCTCTGGTAGAACCTTCGTGGAGTGGCAATTCGGATTGACAATAGTTTTAGCAGTAATAATAGCTATTGTCGAACCTGCTTTGTTGAGAGAGAATGAGCGTGTAACCAGTGAACTCAACGGCAAACAACTCTGCTCGTGTTTTGTTTGTTTCATTGGGACCTTCATTCTTGTTGGGATCGCTCTTATTCCTATAGTTGGCGTTTGGCTCAGTGGAAGAACAACATATAAGCTAATAGCAGGTTTAGGTGGAATACTAATTATTTTTTCCCTGATCCTATATCTCGAAAACGATCGTGTCAACAGCCAACTCAGCGAAGAAATCACCGAACCGCGGACCTTCAGACATGCGCTTACTTTTCTTGGACTCGCCATTATCGTAGGCGGAGTTGGTTGGGTCGGTGGAACGGCTACGCGCATGTTCATAGACACCGCAATGCCCAAACTGACCTTCCTATGAAAAATACCGCTTATTGCGATTCTGATAAAAATTCGTCCGGCACCAGTCGATGCACCGTGTCAATCACCAACTGTTCAACACCCGGTGCAAACCGAGTTGGTGGACCGAAATAGAGCATCGCACCGCCACCTTCATACCCACCTTCCGCTAACACTCGCTCCGAGGGAATATAGCCCGGAAAAGCGTTCGAGTATGCGCCGACCCATAGCCGTTCCGAATCCAATTCACGTTTCAGACGCAGCGAATAATCGACGACCACCTCGCTCGCAAGGAAAACCATTGCAAGTTCATCGCCAAAATTCCACGCCTGTACGGGATAGGAGAGTTCGGCTTGTATCGGTTGTCCTTTCTGCAAGCGTTCGAGGTGCTTTTGGGCATGGTAACCAACGGATCCGCCCTCTGCTACGCGTGCTTTCCACTCTTCAAGCGTCGGGAGTGTATCAAAAGGTAGATTGACCCGTTCAAACGCCCCAGTCGGAACACTGGAAAGCGGTTTAGTATCTCCCTCAACCAGGCGTTGGATTTCTTGTGAGAGTGCTGCTCCGTGCGCTTTCGCATACGCGAGCCGCGTGCTGAAGACCTCTTCTTTGCCTTCCGGCATCGGCATCATCCGTGATTCGGGGTTCGCATCGGCACCGCATCCGATAGAGATTAGAGCCTTTACACCGGGGAGTGCGTTTTGGATTTCCTCCTGCGCGAATCCTGCCCAGTCGCCACAGATATGATTGTCAGTCCCTGCCAACGTTGTACAATGGCATGCGTAACTCGCCCACACGGCGCGTAAATTCCCGTCCACATCTCTGACCTGTATGCACGGCAGTGCGTGATCCACCGGTCCGCCTTCAGTACGCCGATTTTTCGCGAATCCGACTTCGCCGATGCTCCATGTTAATCGTGCGGGTTCACGGTTCGCCAATGCCGCAAGGGCGACCTCTTCCATCCAGTCTTTAAATTGTCGGGTGTATCGGTCTATTGTTTCCTGCTGGTCAGGCGGAATATCTGAACTGAATAGGAAGGGTGCGGCATTTGTGAGACATGGCGCGCTATGCGTATGCGAAAAACACGCCACAAAATGCGCACGTGAAACGCCTGTTGTTTCTCTAACGCGGCGCGATACCTCCTCGGTCAATTCGTCAGGTAAACCACAGTTTTCGACCGTCACAAGGACGACAGGTTCATCCGCGTCACTGCCAATCGCGAGTGCCTTCGCCCATATCCGTTGGATAATACCGTCAGATTCCGTTCTACGGCTGCCATAACCGCTAAGCCGAATCGGGTAGTCCGGCGTAATATCAACTTCCGCAACCCCAACCTGAATAAAATCATTTTTCGTTTTCATCTTGATCTCCATCATTCGTGTCCGTTTCTGTGCTTAACAAAAGCATAGAAAACGTTTCTTCTGGATATTCTTGAAAGTCTGGGGAATGGATTCGCCAGACGGGACCGGCATTCTGGATCTCACCATATCTGGGGTCATCGCTTGGTAGTGTGTCAATAGGTGTAACGCTGAGTTCCAAATGCGCGATAATCGAAATTTCGACGAGTGCGGTAGCGAATTCATAATCGTTCGTAAGGATATCAAATTTGGCTGGAACGTTTGCCTGATCAGCGGCAATTGACGTACAGAGCAGTTGGTCAGCGAAGTGCCAAACTCTTTCCTCAAGTTCGCCTGTAAACGTGTATTCTTCAAATATGTTTGATATTTCACGGGGTTCGGGCCGTAATCCTTTTTCAGCCATCTCAAAACTGGTTGCTATAGCTTCCAGTATGCGTGACATATCCGTGTCGGCCAGTTGGCGGCGTTTAAACCGGCGTTTTCTCTTCTTCATAATTTTCTCCTAATAGCCCGACTTACGTATTTTTCTATGATAACTTATGTATACGCACTGCTGGCGAGGTTTGAAACCCCGCCAGCAAGCGGAATGCGTAAGTCCTACCTATCACGAATCTACACTCATCACTTCAGCAAAGATGTCCTCTAACGAATGTTTCACTTCACGCAACTGACGGAGTAGCACACCGGTATCGTAGGCGAGTTGAAAAAAGAACTTTGTGCCTGTCTCTCCGTGACTTCCAGACGTAACGCGAAGGTGTTTATCAGGACGCACTTCAACGTGATAATTCTGGCGTTCCAAAGCGGTGATATAGGTGTCGCTGTCACCCACAATCCGCAAATCGAAGGCTTGTCCCTTGTTCTGTCTTAGTGTTTCGATCTGTCCTTGAATGACAACGCTACCGTGTGAGAGCGCGATAATTTCATGGCACGCATACTCCACATCGGGCAGCAGATGCGAGGATAAAATCACATTGATGCCTTTATCCATCGCTATGTCTTTAACGAGTTCAAGCATCTCTTCCCTACCACTTGTATCCATCCCGTTTGTGGGTTCATCAAGGAGCAGTAATTTCGGATCGTGTATTAATGCCTGCGCTAACTTCACGCGCTGTTTCATTCCCGCCGAGTATCCATCTATTGTTCGATAACGTTCTTCGTCCAATCCGACGTAATAGAGCACTTCGTGTGCGCGTTGCATGGCATCGCGGCTCGGCATCCCACAGAGTTCTCCGACATAGGAAACGAGTTGGACAGCGTTCATCCCGGGTATCAAACATTCGTCTTCCGGCATATACCCGACTTGTCGTCGGATCTCTAACGGATTTATTCGCACATTCAGCCCAAATACAGCGGCTGAGCCTTGGTTCGGTTGGATGAAACCGAGGAGTGTCTTCAGTAAAGTGCTTTTCCCGGCACCGTTAGGTCCGAGTAGACCGACGGCTCCGCCTTGCACCTCCAGCGAGAGGTTGTCTAACGCAGCGGTCGCGCCGTAAAAGAGTGATACATTTTTGATTTCAATTAGCATTTTTTGATTATTCTGAAAGAACCCCCTAAATCCCCCTTATCAGGGGGACTTTGAGCATCACCTTCTGAAAGAACCCCCTATAGAAGAAATACGCAGAAATACCCAAGCAAACACCCCCAGCAAAAACACCCCCTTATCAGGGAGACTTTGAGCGACTTAATAGTTAAAAATCCGTTTTACGCGTTTTCCGATCTGGGTCAGGATTTCATAGGATATTGTGTCGGTGTGGTGTGCCAGTTCATCAACTGTGATTTCCGCGTCTCCCTGCTTGCCGATTAGCACCACTTCATCACCGATGGACACATTATCTGTAGGTTCTAAACGCACAACACTCACATCCATGCAAACTCTTCCGACAATCAGGCGACGCACCCCGCCGATTAACACCTCACCTATATTAGAAAGTGCTCGCGGGTAACCGTCGCCGTAGCCTACCTGTATCATTGCCACACGGGTCTGATGCGACGCTTTATATGTTAATCCGTAACTCACGCCTTCCGCTTCGGAAATAGAACCGACCCATCCGATCCGCGTCTTCCACGTCAGCGCGGGTGCTAACGCGATCGGTTTTTCGGATGCTGGATAGATTCCGTAGAGGCTCAAGCCTGGACGCACGGCATCGAAATGCGATTCTGGTATAGCGAGTGCAGCCGCGCTGTTCGCTGCGTGGATCAACTCGCTACCGTCAGAAATGTTTTCAAGTACGGACGAAAATCGCTCAAGTTGAACAGAAACATAACTTTTATCCGCTGCATCTGCAGTCGCAAGATGCGTAAAGAATCCCGCGACTTCAAGCCGGTCCAGCGTTTTGAATCGGTTCAAAAACTGCACTGCTTCCGTCCAGCGCACACCATTCCGGTTCATCCCGGTATTGATATTGATATGGACGTGGACAGTGCTGGATGCGATCTCGTTTAGTCTTTCCGCGAATTCCCACTCCCCAATCGTCGGTGTCAACTCATATTCGACGATTTGCCCTGCCTGTTCTGGAAGCGAACTAAAGAGGACAAGTATCGGTTCGCGGATACCTGCCTGACGGAGTGCTACACCTTCCTCAATTGTCGCAACAGCGAACATATCAGCAACGGAACGCAATGCCTCTGTGACACGGATCACACCGTGTCCGTAAGCATCCGCTTTCACGACAGCGATTAAGCGTTTTCCAGCATAAGCTTTTATTGCCTCTGCGTTTCGTCGGATTGCCTCCAGATTGATTTCTGCGGACGTGCGGTGATAATCCATGTTGTCTTTTTACCTTGCGACGTCAATAGGGAAATTATACCACACACCCCATAAATTTGCTATCTCTTTCGCAGATCGCCCCTCATGCCTCCTGCTTTTGAGAAGTGGTAGTCCTACCTTGAAACCGCAGAAACAATAGGATAAATACGATTGAGTTTGCGAGCAACATTGTTGAGATTGCATTGAGTTTCGGTGTGATCCCAAACTTCAACAGCGAATAGATATGGACAGATAGCGTCGTGTAGCCGACACCTGCTGTAAAGAAGGTAATGACGAAATCGTCTATAGAGAGCGTAAAAGCGAGCAGTGCACCGCCGATAATACCGGGCGCAATGAGCGGAAATGTTATCCGCCAAAATGTCTGCCATTCGTTCGCACCGAGGTCCCGCGCGGCTTCCTCTAAGGTATTATCGTAGCCTTGTAGGCGCGCCCGTACCACAATTGTGACGTATGCGATATTGAAAACGCAGTGCGCAATAATTACAGAGAGTAAGCCGACAGGGATACGGGTTTGGACATAGAAGGTCAATAATGCGATTGCTAAGACAATATCAGGAATGATAATCGGGAGGTAGAGGCATCGCGTGAGCGCGGTTCGGAAACGGAATCGGTATCGCTCTATCGCCAGCGCGGTGGTCGTTCCGATAATGGTAGCGATGATCGTTGCGACACCCGCGACTATCAGGCTATTTCGACAGGCGCGCCACAATGCCGCGTCCTCGAACAGTTTCGCATACCAACCGAAGGTGAAGCCTTCCCAAACGGAAATCTGTTCTCCGCTATTGAACGAGAACACCACAACCACTAAGATCGGAACGTATAAAAAAAGATAAACCAACCCAATATTGGCTTCAAGAACTCGCTTCATTTTTTTAAGTTGCCCTAACGGGAGCTATCAGGTTACTTCAGACTCACTCTGTTGTAAAGCGCGGAAGTACAGCACTGTACCGACGAGCACTATCCCCATCAACATAAACGAGAGCGCGGATCCGAAGGGCCAATCTCGCGCTGTTTTGAATTGCCGTTCAATCACATTACCGATATAACTCACTTTCCCACCGCCGAGGATATCCGGTGTCAGAAACGCGCCTACTGTCGGAATAAAAACCAGCATCGATCCGGCAAGGATACCAGGCAGACTCAGCGGCACCGTTACATGCCAGAAAGCACGCCGCGGCGATGCGCCTAAATCTTGTGCTGCTTCCAACAGCGACATATCCAGTTGTTCCAGCGCTGCATATAAGGGGAGTATCATAAACGGTAGGTAGCCATAAACGAGTCCTATCTGCACCGCGAGTGGCGTGTTTAATAACTCTAACGGTCCCCAGTTCGGGAATACCGCTCCCAAGAGGCTGTTCAAAATTCCCTCTGTGCGCAAAATCAGTATCCATGCGTAGGTTCGGATGAGGAAGTTCGTCCAGAAGGGGACAACGACGAGCAGTAATAGGATATTCCTGTGTTTCGGTTTGTAGCGTGCCAGATAGTAGGCGAATGGGTAACCGAGGAAGAGGCAGGCTGCAGTGCAAACCAACGCTGTTGATACTGATCGCCACAGAATACGAAGATATAAGGTATCAAACTGCTCTGGATCCTCAAGACCAAGGAAACGTGCATAGTTTTCCAGTGTGAAATTCCACTCTACTCCGCCGTAAGTCCCGCGCTCTATAAAACTATAAATTAGCACAGAGATCAGTGGGAGCAGGAAGAAGCAGATAAACCAAAAAATAACTGGAAAGAGAAGAATTAAGAGATGATAATTACGACGCATATTCACTCATGAGCTCGCGAATGGTGTTTTGGATATTCCATGGGTCGGTAATTTCAAGGAACGTCCATTCTCCAAACTCACCATGGTTGTTCACGGCTGGTACCCACATATTTTTGACAGTGTTTACCTTTTGAACTTTGTCTTCGCGTTTCATGCCGGAGGTTTCAAGAATTAGGTTTACGGTATTATTGTCAGGGACATCTCCCTGTTTTTGGATGCAAGCAATAAAATCGGGAACATATTGCCGGCTTACGCCATTGTGGTTGACGTACGGAATTGTGAAACCCAAATTATGATTTTTGACGTAGGCAACGATTTCATCCATCTGCTCAAGTGCTTGTGCTGTTTTCTGCTCCCACGAATCCGTATCCGCGACGACATGCGAGATATGACACTTATCGGGTCGTGTTTCCCACGTTGGCTGTGTTGTTTCAAAAGCGACATCTTCTGTTGATCCGATACGGTTTTTATGGGAGAAAATTGGAAGGAACGCCTTTGATGACGGATCATCTTCGGGATCGCAGGTTCGGGCTTGCTGTTCTGCCCTCAGAATCGCTTGATAAATCCGAAATGCCGCTTCGCGAGCGATTTCACCAATCTGAAAAAGTTGTGGGTACGTGTTGTCTTTATAGGTAACACATTCCGCTAGCCATCTGCGTGTGACACACAGCACTTGTGGAAATAACCACCACTTTGCATCGTTATCACTATCTCGAAGATGTGTCTCCATTATCACGTTCGCGAGATGGTAGGCTGTCTCTTGTTCGCGAAATTTTGTTTGATACGCTAATATGATCTTTTCGATGCCTCCTGTTATGTCCTCAACTTCTGTTAGCGTCGTAACTTTTTCAGTGGAAAGTTCATAGCGAGACTCTGGAGAAAAAATAGCATCAATTTTTTTAGGCGGATGGTGGCGACGATATCCTGCAACTATCGGAAATGTAATTTCACATGTTGCTTTTCGTTCAGGGATAGCCTCTACTTCTGTCACGGGACGCGGATCTATGGTCTTGCTACTACCGGTGGCTGGGATAAACGAGAAAGGTACGCCGTAGACTTCAGCGTATTCCGGTGGAAACGTTTCCAATACAATATCTTCTCCATTGACATCAACAGTTGTCCTTTCCACATCATGACTGGAGCGACGCAGACCTCTGCCGACAACCTGTTCACAGAGCAGCTGCGTACTAAATGCTCTCACCCCAAGGATATGCGTTACCCGCTTCGCATCCCACCCCTCACTGAGCATCGAAACTGAGACGACACATTTTATCTGCTCGCCGAGTTTGCCTTTCTTACCAACCGTGTTCATCGCTTCACGCAACAAATCCGCGTCCGTAACTTTATCCGTATTTGTCTCGCGTTTGAACTGCTCAATCTGCGTGAGAGCGGCTTTTTTAAACTCGCCTTTCAGGGCTTCGCCGGATTCCAACTGATTACTGTCAATCAGGAGTGTATTCAAGTGTTCACTCCATACCCCGTTGTCCTCATTATTGAATATGGGGAGGTTCCCTTTGACAACAACATTCTCTCCAGTTGTGTCCTTTTTCTCCCAACCGGCAACCCAGTCGTAAACAAGTTTAGAGACTTTTGTATTATTGCAAACCACAATCATCACAGGAGGTGTCAATCCCTGTGGATTCTTTTGCCACAGGTCATAAGACTTTTCATAATTGATGTAAAGACTTTGCAGTGCGGTTTCCAATTCTTGAGGCAGTTGGGGGTCGCCATCCGAAGTGATTCCGCGAAGTTTAGGACCCACTACATCCCAGAGACGGCGATAAATCGGATCCCCTCTCATTGTATCATCAGCCACTGGCACGCGAGGCACCTTCGCAATACCAGATTCAATCGAATCAATTAATGCAAAATCCGAAACCACCCAAGGAAACAGCACGCCTTCGTTGAGTTTTTTTCCACTCGACGTAGTGGTTGAATATCCTGAGCCACTCAGAAAGAACGGTGTCGCAGATAAATCGTAGACCTGTTTTACGCCGATCTTTGCTTTAACGGCTTCGATCCCGTTTATCCACAAGCGCGCTTCGTCTTCTGCTGACACTGATTTCTTATTCTTTTTTGGACGGTAGCAGTGATGCGCTTCATCGTTTAGTACGATAATATCTTTCTTCCGACCAAGTCCTCGGCAAATGCGAGTTACCATCTCTTCCGGTGTTTCCCTGAAATTTTCAGCACCTGCACCGAGTACTTGTTTACCTATTTTGCTCAATTCCTCTTTTGTGCGGCGTTGGAAGGCGTGATAATTAGTGATAACGATCTTTGCTTGACAGAGCGTATCATAGTCAGTGCGCGGCACCAGATTCATCTTTTTATAATCATTCTCCGGTTTCTCTGGATAAAGCACCTGAAGCCGGTCTCGAATTGTTACACCCGGGGTCACAATCAGAAACGCATCGGTGAAACGGGTGCTCTTCGGATTCGCGATTTTGTTCAACGTATGATACACAATCAGCATCGCCATGACAACCGTTTTACCGCTACCTGTCGCCATCTTGAAAGCGACACGGAAGAGATCGGGATTTGCTTCTTCGTTTGCTTTCACAAGTTGGCTATGAAATGAATCACCTCGCTGTTTGTTCTCATATTCGTTGAGATAGATAGCAGTCTCCACGGCTTCACGTTGACAGAAATAGAGGCGCGGTTCGTTCTCCGGATTGTTCCAATGTTCAAGGAGCCGCCTCGTTGTTGGGGTTACACCGGGATAACCGCTATTCCGCCACGCTGCTACTTGGGTACGAACACTGTTGATAAACGTGTTCGCCTCTCGGAGATCGCGATCGGGAAGTTCAAACTGCAATTGTGCTTGCCCTGACTGCTTTTTCGGTTTCGGGAAAGGCATGAAGTATTCACTTCTGCGTCTACCTTCAGCGATCTCTTCGGTGATACCGCGCGCGTTGAATTTGAAGTGCCGTTTCGGTTCTTCAAACGGACTATTGATAACTGGGTTGTCTATGGTAACTCTTGACATTTGGATGCCTTTTATCTTCCTTCTGAATGCCGCCTTTTCTCGCGTCGTTCGTGTAAGTGACGGATGTTCTCTTCACAGATGAATTCAACTATCAAACCGTTCTCAATGAATAGGTTTCGAGAACTGTACCACTGACTATCTACAGACTGTAAAATAGTTGCTTTTTTTTGATATACATCCTCATATACAACTGCAACGACAATAAATTTATGGTCGTCCGCGTCGAATGGACTGAACACATCGGGTAACTCTTCAAAACCGGTTCCATCCTCAGATGGGGTAATAGGCACCTGCGCACATGCCTCCGGATTCTCATAATTGCGGATGAACCATTCCAAAAAGTGCGCTCCATTCCGTGGATCTGCAGGTGAATCGTCATCTTCAAGGTAGTCTATGTACTCACGGAGAATCACCCAGTCGTCATCAATGACCACTCTCTCGGACCCCTCAATAATCTCATTTAACCGTTCTTGACATGCCACTACACAGTCGGGGCATGCCTGTTCAGACATGCCTTTTGCAGCCAAAATAACATTTGTATCTACAACAACAGCGTTCATTAACCCTCCGCTTTCTTCTGACGTTTCATCTGTTCACGCGTCATTTTAACGAGGTCCCCCCTCACGTTGCCAAAAAACTTTTTCGGCCAATTTTTGATGTTACCGAGCTCATCAACGTCCAGTGATTTGATAGTAGAAACACCGTTGTCATTTTCGCAAAAGTAAAGGGCAGTCTGATCAAAGGCAATCTTCTGTTCTGCAATGCCAAGTTGCAGGCGAGTCAAAAGATGTTCACTGTGGCTCTCTATCAAAACTTGAAGATTCCGTTCCGTGATAATTTCTATCAGCAGATCCGCAAGGTCGGCTTGTGCCTTGGGATGAAGGTGGATGCCGGGCTGTTCCAAAATCAGGGTTGAACCCTCCGGTGCATAATAGCAATGAACCAACACCGGTAGAAATTGTGATAGACCGTATCCCATATCTGCTAATGTTACCTTGGTGCTGTCAGGACCTTTTTGAATAAGAACATCATAGTCCCGATCCGTACCAGCCCTACTCCGTTTAATAGAAAAGGCATAACCGAGATCCATTTTTCGGAGCCACCAAGAGATTCGTTCCTCAATCGGTACGTCTTTTCCTTTATAAGGGGTTGTTCGTTGATCCACGCGAGCGTTAAGTAGTGAAGCAATCATATCTTCACCACTTTGTCCTACACTATTAGGGTCTGTCCCTTCCCAATGATAAAGTCGTTGCGGATGGACACGAGTGGGACCGAGATAATAGACGTGAGAAAATAGTTTCTTAAATTCGGATGAAATCAAATCTATCGCAGATCTTCCCGGTTCCAATCCAAGTTCAAATGGTTCACCATAAATTTTATTTGAATAAGTTCCTGCGCTGATTATTTTCTCTTCATTTCCAGTCTTAACACGGTAGGGGTCACCCTCAACGACGCATCTATTATCTTTCCACAAAACAGAAGCGTCGAAGGTCAAACTATCAGTAGTGAAACAGATATCCTCTTTGCCTCCAAGACTATCCTCCAAATAGGCTTTAATAGTAAGCGGTGTACCGACTTTCCATCCAAATCCCAATCCAAGCTTTGCCTCCAAATTATGTCCATGAATCACTTCAGGGAAACTGCCCAAGTGGACAAGCGAATTTTCGTCTCCGAAGAAAAGAATTTCCTCACTTTTAATAGTCTGCTTAAGCAAAAGCAGCATTTGCAACAGACTACTCTTGCCAGAACTATTTGTCCCGAAAAAGCCTGTTAATGGTGCAAGTTCTACCTTTTTACTATCTTCCCAAGATTTGAAGTTTTTCACCTGTATATGCGTAATCATTTTCCTTTCCTTCCTTGGTGTGGACGCTGCATATCCTCCTCACAGATGAGGTCAACGCTAACTCCATGGTTTGCAAGCACTGCCATAAATTGAAGCCATCCCCTATCTATTGCCAACAAGATGGTTGGGACTCGTCCATTATCGCGTTTGTGTGCAAGGGCAACGGCAATGAATTTTCTATCATCAGGGTCAAAATTGATTAAAGCGGTGTCAGTAGGAAATTCTTCAAAATCAGTTCCATTTCCAGCCAAGGGTGTGATAGGCACCATTGTGCAGATCTCTGGGTTTCCAAGATTTTGTAGTAATCTTTTCACAAAGAGATCACCGACTCCTTTTCGGGTGTTTGGACGTGTATTATGCTGGTACTCTCCCAAAATTCGCCTTTTGTCGTCAATAACTACCTTTTCACGTTGGTCAATAATTTGTTGAATTCGCTTTTGACAACGGTCTCTACAATCCTTACGTTTGTCATCGGTATCATTTGCGATAACAATCACGTTCGTATCTACGATAACTGCGTCCATTAACCCTCCGCTCTCTTTTGACGTGCCCTCTGTGCTTCTGTCATTGCAAACAGGTCACCCATCTCGTTACCGAAAAAATTTTCTGGCCAATTTGCAATATTGCCGAATTCATCCATTTCTAACCTGTCAATTTCAGAAACGCCTTCATCGTTACGACAAAAATAGAGTGCAGTTTTATCAACGCCAATCTTTTCCTCAGCAATACGCCGCTGCAACCGATTTAATAGGTGTTCGCTGTGGCTCTCTACCAAAATCTGAAGTTTCCTTTCAGTGACTACCTCTATTAAGAGATCTGCAAGTTGAGATTGAACCTTTGGATGGAGGTGGATACCGGGCTGTTCCAAAATTAGGGTTGAACCCTCTGGTGTATAGTAACAGAGAACTAACATAGGCAAAACATCAGCTAATCCATATCCCATATCAGCCAATGTCACTGCCGGGCTCGTGGCACTTTTTTGGATTTGAACCTCATAGTTATCATTCTTCAAAGCACCAATTGGCTTAAGTAAAAATGAGTAGGCCAAGTCCATCTCTCGGAGCCATTCGGATATCCGATCCTCAATCGTTGCCTCTTCTCCTTTCTTAGAGATTTTCACACGGCGCATGTGAGCACAGAGGAGAGCGTCAATGACCTTATCACCCCACAACCCTACATCCGTTGGATCTTTATCATCCCAATGATAGGAACGTTTCGGTTGAACACGGGTTGGACCGAGAGGATAAACATGCTTAAAGAGATTTTTAAACGCAGGGAAAAACGGTTTTAGAACATCAGGTGCTGCCCATGCTGGCCCTCCGTGGAAGCTTTTTGGGACCATCGTAACTGTTTCTTCTTCACCAAGCAAATTTTTGTAATGTAAATGATACGATTCCCATCTTATCTCTCGAATATCACAAGATTCAAAACTATAAAGAAAGCGTTCAGTCTTGAGCTCCGACCCGTCTACTCGGAGGGCCGTGTTAAACGAGAAATTATCAATAGGCATTATAATATTCCTGATATTCCCCTCGGAATCTTCCCCCAAAACTTCTATTGCCAAGGCTTCTTGGAGTTTACACCCAAACTCCAGCTCAAGCAACTCCTCCTCTTTATGCCTATGAATCACTTCACGGAAGCTGCCAAGATTAACAAGAGAATTCTCATCACCGAAGAATATAACTTCCTCTAGATCTGAACGCTCCACCGTCTGCTTAAGCAACAATAGCATTTGCAACAGACTACTCTTGCCAGAACTATTTGTCCCAAAAAAGCCGGTCAGTGGTGCAAATTTCACCTCACCACTATCTTGCCACGATTTGAAGTTTTTTACCCGTATATGTGTAATCATTTTTTTTGCCTCCATGTTAACTCTATTATACGCAATTTCACGAGAAAATTCAAGCGGATCGAAATATAAAGTCAGGGTCATTCAATTTTAAGAAATTATTGGGTTTTACGTCTTTTTTTCACGATCCGGTTCGGTTAGGAAACCGAACCTACCGGGCCTGGGGTGAAAATTCGATTGAAAAATGGACAATTGAATAGCCCTGAATATAAAGTAGAACCAAGATCCACATCGAAAATTGAATGATCCTGAAATGAGATTTGACTTGTGTTGCAAATATATGCTATAATTTGCTAAACGAAAAAAGGAAATAGAATGGCGATTTTTGATACCCTTACCAAAACGCAAGCACAAACACACCCCATGGACTTCGTCAATTACTGCCTAAACTTTGAGCAAGACGAGGCTACTTTCGTTGAATTGATCGTACCGGAGCAACCTACGGTTGAAATGCACCAGGCAGATATCGTCATCAAAGTAGAACGCGAGGGTGAAGAGGTTCTGGTCCATTTCGAGTTTCAAACCACCGACAGTTATGATCCTGAGATGTCTCTGAGGATGGCAGGTTATATCATTCGGTTGGTTGAAACGTATCGGTTGCCGGTGTATTCAAGTGTTATCTATCTTCGACCAGATGCGGGACGAAGGGACCGTGGCGTTTATGCGCAAAACATAGCGGAACATCAGATTTTCATTGAATATAAGGTTTTTCGGCTCATTGAGATGGAGGGGCAGCGGATTCTTGATGCAAAACCTACAGGACTGCTCCCTTTCACACCGCTGATGAAACGTCCTGCGGGTGTAGATGCTGAGCAATGGCTGCGCCGGTGTATCCAAACCGCCGATAGCGTTGACGTCTCAAACAAACCAGCGTACCTCGGCACCTTGGCTGTTTTGGGAAATTTAGTCTATGAATCGGAAGTAATTTCACGTATCATTTCGGAGGAAACCATGCAGCAACGTAATATTATTGAATACTGGACAGAGAAAGCCACAGCAGAAGCACACCAACAAGGCCTCGAGCAAGGTATGAGAGAACGGGCCCTTGAAGACATTCTTGAAGCATTGGAACTCCGATTACAGCCCGATGCTGCGAGCACCTTCAAGCCCATATTAGAAACGATTGAGGATTCCCAACGTCTCAAGCAGCTGTTTCGCGCTGCCCTCTTAGCCGAAAGCACAGAGGACTTCGCACGGGTTTTAGCGGCAGACAGAGGTGTATAGCTAATTATTGGATTTAACTCAGGGGCATTCAATTGACAGAAAACGCTTTTAAAAATCCGCGATAATCCGCGTCATCCGTGTAATCCGCGATTCAGACAATTAACACCGCACCCCTACACCTTATACTCCTTCATCACCTCATCGCCGTAGTGGTTGATGACCTTGACTGCGATTTTACCGGTTTCAGGTTTTGCAAATGGAAGACTCTCTGTCCGATAAAGTGCCTCCCACGCCTCTGCGTCGATTCCCGAATTGAGTGCGCGCTTCAGCTGCTTATACGGTTCATCCTCACCCGTGAAATAGGCATGTCGGACGAAAAACGCTTCACCGTTATAGGCAGTATCAATGAACCAGCACGCGATGTCTTCCGGTGTATCGGAACGGGTTAACCCCTGCTTCGGATCGTACACATCTACACCCAAAAGTTTCACGGCGTGCGTCCCATCTTCATGATTCACAATCTCGACATCCGGTTCTCCAAACACCATGAACAGATTGCCTTGCCCCGTGTTTTTGAGCTCGCGCACCATTAACTCAGGGCTCATCTTAACCGGTAGGATGGTAAGCCGTCCCATGCGTGTGTCCTCACCAGCGGTATAGCCTTCAAACGCAAAACCGGCAATAATGAGTAGATCGAATCGCGGTGTTCGGCGTGCAGCTTCCTTCGCAGCCTCATTTATCCACTGACTACCAACAGTAATGGATTGCGACGCGATACTAATAGCAACACTCTGTATATTGTTATCTGCATCGGTATACGCACCTTCGGCATGTAACCACTCGCCGGGTAGTTCCTCCAACCAATCAAAGGTAATGCGCTGCTCCTGAAGGCGGTTTTGCACGCCTCCTGTTTTCAGATGTTCAAGGATGTGCTGATGGTAATCTTGTGAGACATCTGGAGCAGCAGTTGTCGGGGTATCAGCTTCTGCATCAACGGGGTCAAGGACAAAATGTGGCGATAAACTCTCTACAGTGAATGGACCTGTAACACGAACCCGTTTTGTGTCCTCGTGCGGTTGATCGTAGAGTATCTCTTTTTTTGCACGCCGTGCAGTCGAAGCGTCCATGGCGAGTTGTCGCTCGCGCTTGAGATTGAGCCATTGACGGTGTAGTTCTTGGAACTTGGGGCTCCATTCACTATCAGTTTCTGTTGGTACCTCCCACTCCATCCAATTCTGCTCCATGAGACGGTTCATCTCGGCACGCAACGGTTCCAGTTTCTCAGCATATTCGGCATGGATGTCGTCAATCTCTGTGTTATTTGCTATGTCTGATAGACTCAGTTGCCTGACTGATTTGTAGACAAAACCGTGCTTGATGTCATTGACATCTTCAAGCCGATAGTACAGATATTTGGCTGCCATGAGGCGTGTGCGCGCCAATGCCAGAGCGACGCGTGAGGTGTCTACTGTTATCCACCGTCTGCCCCACTGTTCTGCGACATAAGCGGTCGTCCCACTGCCACAGGTCGGATCGAGAACAAGGTCTCCCGGATCGGTTGTCATCAATATGCACCGTTGGACGACTTTAGGATTCGTTTCCACAACGTACATTCTTCCTGACCGAGATCCAGCGGTATCGGTCCATAAGTTGGTAATGGCCTGCCCCGGAAAATCATCAGCATATCGTATATAACACAACGTCTTTCCCAATGGGAGAAGTCTTCTCTGTTTAGTGAGACGATTTAACCCATCTTGACTTGTAGCCCAGCCTCGATCGCCAGGCGGAAGATAAGTTCTTCCTTCAAAATTATACGCATAATTAGCACTTCCGCCTGTCTGTGATGAAACTGAATAATCTGCAAATCTCCGACTTCCTTCAGGAAGAAGGGAAGGATTTTCCATCTCTTCTTTCGTCATTCTCCTTCGTGTTCTATTCGGCAATTCAACATTATAATAGCGCCTTAAAAGCGGTTCAGCTGTCCGTTCATCACGTTCCATATAGAGTTGATTATATTTCACTTGCTCTTTATCTTTTGCATACCACAACAGATAGTCAGATACTGATGCTAACTCTGTTGAAGAAGTCATATTTGCCCGAGTCCATGCAATTGTGGAAACGAAATTAGTATCTCCAAACACTTCATCTAATATACATCGCACACGATGGACATTCTCATCGCTAATCTGGACGAAGATGCTGCCGCTATCCGCAAGTAGTTCATAAGCAACGGTAAGGCGGTCACGGAGATAGGCGAGGTAGGAATGGATGCCGAGTTCCCACGTATCACGGAATGCTTTCACCTGTTCCGGTTGCGGCGTAACGTCTTCTGCTTTGGTATCGCTGACATCGCGCTTACGGGTGCTGACCTGCCAGTTGCTGCTGAATTTAATTCCGTAAGGTGGATCAAAATAGATCATCTGCACCCCGCTTTTGAGCTGCTCTTTTTCAGCGAGAGAATTCATCACGGCAAGGGAATCACCAAGGATAAAGCGGTTGTGCCAGTTCTGTTCATGTTCATAGAATTCAATTTTCTGGTTGAAATCAAGGTCGTTGAACCCTTCAAAAAGTAGTTCGATTTGATCTGATTCTCGCTGTTTTTGGGCGCGGAGAGTCTCTATAATCGCTTGGGGTTGGATGTGTTCTTGCGTATAAATCGGTACGGCTGGCACTTCCAGGTCGCTATCGTTCTGTTGATCTTTGCCTTTCCAGACAAGTTGCGGATCAAGGGCTGTGTCGCGTGGATAACGGGTTGGCGCGTTTTCCTCATCTTCAGCGAATCCACTTAATTCTTGGGTCGGGTTGTTGGGAAGTGTATCAGGATGTTCGTAATGGTCAATTGGTTTTTTCGGCATAGAATCGCCTCCTCCGTGAATGCTGCGTGTCTGATATTGTACATATTATCACAAATGCCAAATCATTGCAACTAAGGTTGTTAAGTGAGGCAGGGGGATTTAGTTTTATATATCCACTTTATACATGGATATATTTTCCTCTGTAGGAGCGAGCTGAGCTCGCGATATTCCGAAAAAACGGTACTATCTGTAAACGGAAACTAAAATCAAAACCAAAAACTAAATCGTCCTGAAACTATAAGTAATCTCCCTTGATTCTTCTCCTCAAATGTGCTAATATATAACTGAAATTCAGTAAGACTCTAGCAATGATGAACCACTTAACTTGAACTGGAACTACATATAAAGTGTGAGTTTTATAGATTAGACCCCTCTATGACAAATGTATTAGTACTATCTTCAGGGGGTATAGATTCAACTGCCTGCCTGTCCTATTATATCTCAAATGGATATTCACCTTCCGCGATGTGGGTGGATTATGGACAGATTGCCAAAGTCCCTGAGTTAAAAGCAGTCAAAGCTGTAACAGAGCATTTTGACATCCCACTGAAAATTATAAAGTTGCAAGGGATGCAGTGGTTCCTAGCGAAATCAGGTAATGAAGTCCGAGGAAGAAATCTTCTGCTTGCTTCCATTGGTGCTTGTTCCTTTCCCACTTCTCATGGTCTAATCGCTATGGGAATACACGAAGGAACTGATTATCGAGACGCTTCAACCAATTTTCAAAAAGAAATTGACACTCTTGTACGCACAGTATCGAACGATTGTCTAGCAATGGATTTTCCCTTTGGTGAACTGACAAAAATAGATATTGCAGCTTATTGCAAAAAGATGGATGTCCCTATTCATTTGACATACAGTTGCTTGCGAGGCGTGGTACCTCCTTGCGAACATTGCCTCGCTTGCCAAGATCGAAGGGAAGTCATTTACTATGAAAATATTTCAACATGATGTAGAACAACGAAATTTCAATGGTGAAAACCTGCCATTGTTTATTTATTCGTATTCAAGTAGAGGTTTTCCAGATGTAATTGAGCGATTGGAACATTCACTTCCTTATGTTCCATCGTATCTTTTGTCACTTTATGATTATGAATATATCTTTCCGCCTGGGTTGATTTTAGCAGAAGATTCAAGGATTCGCATTTGGGACAGTGGCGGATACGAAACGACGATTTGCCCAACGTGTAATAATTCGGCCAGCTTAGAAGAATGGGATGAAAACACCTATATCCAGACAGCGAATCGGATACCGTGGAATGGACATGATGTATTGGTCAGTTACGATAAACCCTATGATTTAATAAGTGTAAAACAGCAACTTGAAAGGGCTTTACACTTATACGCGAAAGTGAAAGGAACTTATACCAAAGATATTCTGATTCACGTTCCAAACAACATAGATCCGTATGTTCTCGCCGAAACATTGAAACCGTACACAAGTGAATTTCAGATCCTGGGCTTGACTGAAAAGGAAATAGCTCCAACATGGGCTCATGGTGTTTATTTTATTAATCGTCTGAGAGCGGCTCTATCGGCTTTTGATATGGAACGGTATATTCCGATTCATGTTTTCGGCTGTTTCGATTTAAAAACGGTGATTAGGTTCGCCCTTGCTGGCGCAGATATATTTGATGGTTTAACATGGTTGAGGCACCTGTTTTTAAATGGAGAAACCCTTTACCGACGAGAAATTGAGTATGTAGTACCTATTGAACAGTTATTGACAGCTAATATAGAATTATCAATGATACTGCATAACCTACAAGATATGGAGCAAGCCCGTAGTGATTTGACTTATGCAATTCATGCTAATGATATGAAAACTCTTGAGAAAGAAATGTCAGAGGTATATAAAGTCTTCAGGTATTTTGATGAACAGGAGGAAAATTAATGACTGGAGGTAGTGGATCTAGATTTCGCAGTGATCATACACGACGGGACATTACTGAAGTAGGACCAAATGAAACCGACAAGAAGTTCGGGTTAACAAAGATTGCAGATTTTCTTCAAGAAAAACTGATGGAAATCAATGCGCATGATTATAACGCAATTAACCAACACAAGAAGTTGATAGAGGATAAATTAAAAAATGAGTTTGAGGTCGAGAATGTTCGGTTTGGCGGTTCCCATTCAACACATACTGATGTTAAGAATCTCAGTGACATTGACATACTAGCTGATTTGGGAAATTTTACAACGGATAAATCTTCCGATCAAGTTATTAATGACTTCGCCAGCGCAATACGAGAGCGTTTGCCAAATACAACAATATCTTCGGGGGTAATGGCTGTTACTGTAGAGTTTTCTGATGGGTTACAGGTGCAGGTTTTGCCTGCATTTCGTTATCGAGATGGCTATCGGATTCCTGATCCAAATGGAAAAGGATGGATTTCAACTTATCCTAAGCGATTTTCGCGAGAGCTCACCTCAATAAATCAAAAGCAATCTGGACAGGTTGTACCAACTATCAAACTGATAAAATCAATTTGTGATGCAAATAATGTTAAAGTATCTTCTTACCATGTGTCAAACATGGCTGTGAATGTCTTCAAGCATTATGCTGGACCCATGACACAACAGAGAATGCTTCAACATTTCTTTAATAAAGCGAAGTCGTTGTCCCTAAGACCGACCGCTGATCCGAGTAGACAAACTCAGTATATTGATGGTGACTTATCAAGCAGTGAAAGAAAACGTATGGCACGGAATTTCGCCCAAATAGAAAATAAAATCAAGAAGGCAACAGAATCACCGTCTTTGGACACATGGAAAGATATATTCAAAAAGTGAGGATACACTACGTGTATGATGAAAAAAATTATATGAATCATGAATTTGGTAACCTTAGGCAAAATCTCTCGGGAAGATATATTCAGATTGCAGGAAGTGCTCATAAGACCACAAATCTAAAAATTCTCAAGTACTCTCACGAGCTAGTTCGATATTTAACCAGCGGATTACTGAGGAATCATGCTAAATTAATTGTTGGGACCGGCACTGAGGATATGGTAAATGCCGACAAACCTTCGTGGGACACAGCGTTATATTATGATTGGAATGTACTTGAAACTATAGATAATTATATCAACTTTCAGAATTTAAACAATCTACTCGCCGGAGAGCCGGTGGCTATAATTGTCTCATCTGAAAAGGCAGAATCTGAGATTCCGGACAGGCGTAGGGATTTGTGGAATCGACTTATTGAAAAACAGGCAATACACCTAGTGCGCGTTCCTCCTGGTTGGAATGCAGGAGCCTACCGGAGAACACGAGAAGCCGAGTACGGTGCCGGACTCATCATTGTGGGAGGCGGCGAGGGCGTTGAGCATTCTAGTCAACTCTACCTCGAAAGTAAAAAACCGGTTATTCCAATTGACTTGCCAATCGCCTCCAGATACGGAGATGGAAAGGGAGGTGCCTTAGAAATATCGCGTTCTGCACTCTCAAACCCAAATGAATACATCGGTCCAGTGGATAACGCCACGACTCGACTAGCGAGCATTTCTACACACAATGGTGGTGTTTCCATTGAAAAAATCGGTCCAAAAATTCTTCAGCTTTTAACTGAGTCAATAATAACATTAGAACAGGAGACAATAGAAAGAATGGAAAAAAGTTCACGAAGGGTATTTGTTGTTCACGGTAGAAACAAAGACTTGCGAGATGCAATGTTCACCTTCCTACGTTCGATAGGTCTGGAACCCATTGAGTGGACCCAAGCTGTTCAGTGGACTGGAAAAGGTTCACCACATGTAGCAGAAATTCTCAATGCAGCTTTCGAGCAAGCTCAAGCTACTGTTGTTCTTATGACTCCAGACGACGAGGCTAGGGTAAGACCTGAATTTCAATCTCCAGATGATCTCGCATATGAAAAAGATTTAACCCCTCAAGCGCGACCTAATGTGATTTTTGAAGCGGGGATGGCCTTCGGGCGCGATCCTAAGAGAACTGTGTTGGTTGAGATCGGTCAACTTAGACCGTTTAGTGATATCGGAGGTCGACACACAATCAGATTAGATAACTCAACAGCAAAAAGGCAAGCACTAGCGATGCGACTACGGGACGCTGACTGTCAAGTCAACCTTGACGGAACAGACTGGCATGAAGCTGGAGAATTTCAAATTCATAATGATAAGTAAGTTTGTTCCCAGAATCTTAGACTAATGAACAGAAATTTCATAGTAACGCATTGTAAGTGCCAAAAATAGAAACGCCCGTAAACCTATACCACCACTGTGTTTGTAAGCGAAACAACTAGCACCTTAAAATCATAATTTCATAGGTACGAAAAAAACAAATCTTAACAACACCTTCAAAAAACCCTTGCTACACCTCGCTTCGTAGCGGTCCCCGAAACACTTTCTCGGTTCCTTACTATGAAATACTATGAAATTTCATGATTTTCATAGAAACCCAGACAACAACCCCCGTTTTTCAACAGTAGCACCTACGTACGCAACAGAAGAAAAATTGTTAGGTGTTCCAGGGCGACTTAGTTTTAAGAAATTGTGCGGTTTTCATCTTTTTCTCGAATCCGGTGCGGTTAGGAAACCACACCTACCGGGTTTGGAGTTTCAAAATTTGAGTAAAAAATAGAAAACTAAATAGCCCTGGCAGCAAAGATTCTATAAACACATCAATCCGCTGGAGTGAGGAGGTCTGAGCATAACCGATCAACCCAACGTATATCTACTAAAGGCGCGTTTTTTAGTCAGGTCCCCTCTCTAATCCTGAAAATCCTGATTCAGACAATAAACACCGCAACAACGTCGCGAGCACAGCTCGCTCCTACAATAAGAAGCGAAGGATCCTCTTAAAATCTGTGTAATCTGTGTAATCCGAGATTCAGACATTGCACAACCTAACAGGTTATGCTACAGAAGCGTGGAAACCCAAACGCACAGTTTACGCTACAGGCAATAGTATTACTCGCGTTCTTTCAAGCGTTCAAGTTCCGCTTGGAGTCGCGCGACTTCTGCTTCTGCGGTCTCCGCGCGTGCTTCTGCGATCTCCGCCGGCGTTTGGAGCCACTGCTCCCTAACCGGGTCGTAAACCTCTAAACGCCTCTCACGGATATGGAAATCTAAACCGAGAATATCTGAATGGATACTGCCATCAACGCCCAGCGGAATCGGGACGTACACGCCTTTCACCAACTGAAATCCCATCAGCGGCGAAGGTAGATAAAGTGCTTCAGCATCATAAAGTAGATAGTTTGGTATGCCCAACCCGGCGTAGAGCGCCATCTTGTCTGTGAGGTCGTTCTGATAAGTGGTTTTACTTGAGAACTCCATCACGAAGTCCGGTACTTTTCCTTCTTCCCATACTTTGTAGGTGTAGCGTTGCTTCTGACCGATACCGAAGGCGACCAGCACATCCGGAGCGCAAACTGCGCGCGGGTTGCCCTCTATGTAATACGTCAGAATATCACCGGAGACATAGACCTCCGGCATCTCCGAAAAATAGGCTCTCAAAGCTTGCAGAAGCCGGATCAGGATTTCAAGATGTAAGTCGCTGGCTGCCATAGGTTGACCGTCCGTATCAGGATAGAGATCTGCTGTGCCCGTGGGGGCGTAAGGCATATTATGTTTGTTTGTATAAGTATTCATCTATGTTCTCCCTTGCCGTGGCGTGGGATGCATAGTTGTTCCTGCGCCGTGGCGTGAGATGTTATTGAAATAGCAGAACCTTAATATACACAATAGTGTAGCAAAAAAAAACGCCGCTGTCAAATTTTTAATTTTCCGGAACCTACCTTATTTTTATTTGATTACAAACATAAAATAAGATACACTATTTTTTAGATCTCGCCTTGATGTACTGCATTATCAAAACACAACCTAAAAGGAGACACACATTGGAAAAAATACGCGAACTGATTACGCTCTTAGAATCTGGCGTTGAAGACTATGAGGAGCAGATGAAAATTCTACAGACAGAACGCTTGAAATATATCCGTCTCTCTATGACCGACGGGTTTGGTACGGAGGAAGGCGACTCTAAGGAGTCGTGGCTGCTCCACCTTAAACAACTTGAGGATTCACTGGCACTTCGACTCAAAAGTATACGACAGGCAATCGTGGACACCGCACGAGATATGCAGAAAGAGGAAAGCGCATGATATTGAGATTCACGTCTCCTACTATAGGAAAATACTTGATAGGCGTGCTGTTATTGGTATGGGGTTTTATCGTTTCAACAGCAGACGCACAAGAGATGGACAGCACCCAGATCATTGAAGCAGCGATCCGACACCAGAATTTAGGGTTGGCATATCTTGAAGAGTCGCAACCCTCAAAGGCAGTCGAAGCATTTAGCGCGCTTATCGAACTGTTGCCTGACGAAGCCATCGGTTATGGCAACCTCGCTGTCGCACACTTACGTTTACAACAGGCAGCAGCTGCCGAAGAAGCGGTAAAGCTCGGAATTGCTGTCGCACCGATGGATAGCCAGTTGCGCTTCATCTTATCCGAGGTCTATCAGTTGCGGGGGAAAACTGATTTGGCTGTGGAGGCGATGAAGGAAGCCGTGCGGTTAGCACCCGATGAATTAGAGTTTCGTTACAAACTCGTCCGGCACTATCTTGGACAACGAAACGACCCCGAAGCACAGCAGGAGGCGGTTCGACATCTTCAAGAATTACACGACCGATCCCCTGTTAATATCGTTGTGCTGATGAAGTTGACACTCGGATTATTAGCACAAGAGCAGCTTGATGCTGCCGGAAATCTCTGTCAGGAATTACGAGTTCTTTTAGGCGATACGGATGCAGAAAAACTTGGCTACCTCACACAAGGGATAGACGCGATAGAGAAAGGCGATCTAAAACTCGCGACACGCAATATCCGAATCTTTGAGAACTTGCATCGCGCAAGCCCGCGCTATCAGCAGGGTATCGGTGAATTAGTAACCGACATCCTTGGACATCCGATAGAGACGTTCAGTGCAGGGTTTAGGGCGCGAATGCTTGCTAAAGAGAGTCTACCGATTGAAGTGGAATTTGTGGATGTTACCGAGCAACTTGGACTCGCCAATATAAATCCACCTTCAAATTTTAAAACACCCATCGCTGTATTTCTTATGGACCACAATAACGATGGAAATCTTGATCTGTCTATAGTATCAAACGGCATGATGTTGTATCGGAATACAGGCGAGGCGTTTGCGTCTGTTGATACGTTTGTCTCGGAAGAAAAACACCACTATGTCGTTGCAGTCGCAGATCTGGATAAAGATGGTATACAGGATTTCCTACTGCAAACGCCTCACGTCGGGATAATGCAGTACCAGCCGGTTGACGAGAATTTCAATGTCTTCAACCTCGTTGTCCACGATCCAACGGTAGAGCAAACAGGTGTGCTTCTCCCTGTTGATTTTGACCACGACGGCGACCTTGACCTCTTTTCAGGACGCACTGACATCGCGATGTATCGGAACAATAGCAATGATAAAAATAAAGGGGATGATGAAGATAAAGCGGATGAAACGTTTACGGATGTTAGCGAACAGACCTTTGTAAAAACAGTCGCGCCACAATCCGTGCCTGCCGAAGCATTCTCCGCTGATTTTGATGACGATGGCGATATAGACATCTTTGTTACACACCGCGAAATGGGATGCACGCTTTACGATAACCTCCGCCAAGGCAGGCTCCGCGCGGTTTCTGATGAGACAGGGATATCGCAAGATGTGCGTTATACCGCAGCTGCCGTTGGCGATTACGACAACGACGGCGACTTTGATATTTTCCTGTCAACAGCAGATCAGATCTATCTCTATCTCAATAGAGGCGATGGAAGTTTTATGAGCGATCCACGCTTAGAGGCGGGTGTACGTGATCTGTCTCCTACGCTATTAAAGAATATAGATTACGATAACGACGGATTTGTTGACCTCTGGGTGAGTGGTGAGGATGGGATGTTCCTATTCCGAAACGATGGGACTGGACAATTTATGGAACCGTATCCGCTCATAGAAACCGTCACACCAACAGAGGGTGCGATCCTCCACAATGCAACCGCTGGAGCAGTCGGCGATTACGACAACGACGGCGATCTCGACCTTTTTTTCATCAACGGTGAAGGACAACTCCGCGCCTTGCAAAACAATGGTGGGAATCAAAACAGCTGGATACAGGTGCGATTGGAAGGCATCATTGCAGAAAATAACAAGGTGAATAGAGACGGTATCGGCTCGAAATTAGAGGTGAAAGTCGGTGATCTGTACCAACTGCAGTATGTATCGGAACAGGTCACCCATTTCGGGTTGGGGGCATTCGACGCTGCAGATGTGGTGCGTGTCGTCTGGACGAACGGTGTGCCGCAGAATGTCGTTGAACCGCAGGCGAGACAACGGATTCTGGAGAAGCAAATATTGAAAGGTTCCTGCCCGTTCCTATACGTCTACGACGGCGAAAAGTATCAATTCGTCACTGATCTGCTCTGGCGCGCGCCTTTGGGACTTGTCACTTCAATGGGGTTCGTTGCGCCTGATGAAACAAAAGATTTCGTGAAGATTTCCGGGACGCAAATGCAACCAAAGGATGGTAAATATTCCATTCAAATTACGGAAGAACTATGGGAAACCGCCTATTTTGATGAAGTGAAACTGATAGCCGTTGATCACCCTGTAGGTACCGACATTTTCGTAAACGAGCAGTATACACCGCCACCCTTTGCGGACTTCAAGGTTTACGGTGTCGCTGAGAAACTGTATCCTAAATCTGCAGTTAATCATCGCGGTGAAGATGTGTCTGATGCACTAAAAGCGTTTGATTACGACTATGCCGTTGAACATGCACCCGGTCCTTACCAAGGCGTTGTCGAACCGCACGCGATTGTTCTTGACCTCGGCGATGTTCCGAATGACGCACCTGTGACGCTGTTCCTCAGTGGATGGATCTTCCCAACGGATACCAGTATTAACGTTGCGCTGTTCCAAAACCCGGAAATCAACCCAAGTTTTCCAGCGGTTGCTGTGAAGGATGAGACTGGCGAATGGAAAACCGTTATTGATATGATCGGACTCCCTGCTGGTAAAAACAAGACAATCACCGTCGATCTGACCGGCAAATTTCTGTCAGAGGATCGGCGTGTTCGGATTGGGACCGATATGCAGATTTATTGGGATGCAGCGTTTTTCACCGTCGGAACACAAGACGTCCCGATAGAGATGACGACGTTGAAGCCAGACAGCGCGGATTTGCACTATCGCGGCTTCTCTGAGATGTATCGTCCGAACTCACACGCACCGCATCTGTTCGACTACCAAAAGGTAACGACTGATGCACAGTGGCGTGACCTCGCAGGCTATTACACCCGTTATGGCGATGTCAATCCGTTGTTGCAGGAAGTTGACGATATGTACGTTATCCTCAATGCGGGGGATGAAATTACAGTGGAATTTGATGCTGCACGCCTCCCTCAATTAAAACCCGGATGGGTGCGCGATTTTATCCTCTATAGCGACGGATGGGACAAAGATGGGGACATCAATACGCTCACATCGCAAACGGTTGAGCCGCTGCCGTTTCACGGGATGTCCGCCTACCCGTATCCAGATATCGAGCATTATCCAGATGATGAAGCACATCGACGGTATCGGCTTGAATACAACACACGGCGCGTAGAACACCGTTTACCGCCACTGCCAACACAGGAATAAAGCCATGAAGATGAAACATGCATTAGCCATCACTATTTTGTTTTTAATCCACGCGCTATTTCTCCATAGTGTCAGCGCCCAAGACTATACACAATGGAAATTACCGGAAGGCGCAAAAGCACGTCTCAGCAAAGGCGCAATTAGTGGCATCAGCTTTTCACCCGACGGTTCTCAAATCGCAGTAGGCAGTGCTACCGGCATTTGGCTTTATGATGCTCGTACGGGTGCTGAACTCGCCTTATTTACCGATTATATGTCAGAAACAGGACTCGTGGCATTCTCGCCGGATGGAAAAACATTGGTGAATGGAATGTATGACACAATCTTGATCTGGGATGTATTGACTGGCAAACTTTTGAAATCCATCAAAAGACAAAGGGCGCGAATAGAATCACTTAGAATCCTTGAGGATAGTAAAACCCTTCTCTGCGAAAATTATGATGGCTCGGTTCGGTTATGGGATGTTACCACCGGACTTGAAAAAAAGAAATTCAATCCCAAAGCTTCAGATGGGTTTGGCGGGGTGCTGCAATCCGCCTTTGGATATGAAGTTACCGCAGCAGGCTTATACCTTAATAAAATCAATGATAAAGGTATCTATGCAGTCGGCTACAAGAACGGCAAAATACGATTGAAGGATGCCACCACTGGAAAACTGCAGAAAACACTTCAAGGTCCCAAAGATCGTGTCAGCCAGTTGGTATTTTCACCGGATGGCACGCTCCTTGCTGCTGATGCTATTGATGGTCCGCTCCGTTTATGGGACATTACCACCGGACGCACACCAAAAATCTTGACGCAAGATGCCAAACTTTGGGGCATACTGACATTCTCTAAAAATGGTAAAACTTTGGCTTGTCAGAGCCAGTCTGGTAAAATTGAGTTGTGGGACGTTGCTACGAAAACGCTTCGTACGACCCTTGGTGAGGATTCACGCACCCCAATTCATACGTTGGTGTTTTCGCCAGATGCTAAAACAGTTGTAACGGCAAATCCAAGTGGTAAGATTCGGATATGGGACACGAACACTGGTGCCGAATTGTCTGTTTTTTCAACAGGACATACTCGGAAGTTTGGTGCGTTAGCGTTTTCACCCGATAGTCCCCTCTTGGCGAGCGGACATATTAACGCAATTATATTGTGGGATGCGCGCACCTTTACGCAACTTTCTAACCGTGTAGACACGAATGCTTGGATTAACGCTTTGGCGTTTTCAGCAGACGGTAGGACAGTCAGCAGTGTAAAAAGTTTCCGATTTAAAAGACGGACCCGTGGTCCGTTCATTAAGGAGGGTGTAAGTAGCACCTTGAGTTTATGGGATACACGTACAGGGGATAAACTGTCTGATGTGCCCGTTGAATCATACTTAGGGGAATTACCGAAACTTCCCGGGGTGCAAAACTCATCAAGCGCTTCCACTGGAGCGATGGGTGTGGTTGTGTTTTCTCAAAATGGTAGTATGCTTGCGACAGCACTAAATTCAGATCGTGCGACTGAGGACTACCGATTTACTGTGCATTTATGGAATATTCCGCATAGGACGGTGAATCTGACGCTCAAAGGACATACAGATACCGTTAACGCACTGGCATTCACCACCAACGGTGGGACGCTTGCAAGCGGGAGTGATGACAAAACAATACGGTTGTGGGACACAAGTACTGGAACCGCAATATTAAATATGCCATCAGGCAAAATCCACGCCTTAGCATTTTCTATGGATGGTAAGATACTTGCAAGCATCAATAGTGCTTTCAGCATTCAACTATGGGATGTTGCCACTGGTAGTGAACTCACTTCTATTGAAGGACAGAACAATTACGGTAACGTATTAGCGTTCTCCACAGATAGTAAAATTCTTGCCTGTGGAAGTCGTGATGGAACCATTCGGCTGTGGGATGTTGCCACCGGTAACAAACTGTCTACTCTCAAAGGGCATGTTGATTGGGTGCATGCTCTGATGTTTTCACCCGATGGTAACACGCTTGCAAGCGGCAGTTCGGATGGCGCGATTTTCCTCTGGAATGTTCCGTATTAAAAACTTGTATCTATATAAATGCTGACTATTGCGAGGTGGGTGCGACTTCATCCTTAATGCGTCGTAGTGGGATATACAGACAAAATGTCGCTATGACCAAGATCCCCGCCAGTACTATGTAAGGATACGCCTCTTTCGCATAGAGCCAGCCGCCGAGGAGCGGTCCCAAGATACGTCCTAAACTCAAAAATGCATCCATAATACCGATCGCTGCGCCTTGACCGATCCGCGTCTGTTTGGAAATCCACGATGTGTTCGTCGGACGGATTAGTTGGTTACCGATGCCAGTGATCGTGAGATATACTGTGAGCGTTACGAAGGCGTAGGCTTTAAGGAGTAGCACCATGCCGAGTGCGTTGAGCAGCAACCCCGTGAGAATGATGCGTCGCTCCCCGAATCTATTGATTAATCTGCCGAGCAATCCACCCTGTAGTGGCACAACAATCGCACCCATGAACATGAACATCCATCCCATTTCTCGCTCTCCATAGTTCCACTTATCTTCGATGAACAGCGGAAACGTCATCTCCAATCCTGAAAAACTGAAAGTAGAGAAAAATGCGACAAGAAATAGGGGCGTAAGCGGTGATTTTAAAGTCGTCTGACGAAATATTTCACGTGGAGAGATCCACTCATGCCGGTCTTCGAGTTCCGCGCCTGTAAGACCTTTCTGGAGCGATTCCGGTAGCAAAACAAGCGCGAAGAGAAAAGTGAGTAGCGACAGACCACCTGCGACAAAGAACGGTATATCGTGGCTGCCCATAACACCGCCGATCGCCGGTCCGAGGATGAAACCGAGTCCCATCGCTGCCCCCATTAATCCCATACCTCTGCCGCGTTCCGCTGCTGTGGTAATATCGGCGACATAAGCCATCACACTCGGTAGCACCGCCGCTGAAGCGATACCTGCGCCACAACGTGCGATGAACAGCCATCCGTAAGTCTTCGCGAATCCGAAACCGACTAAGGCAACAGCGTTTCCGAGCAGTCCAAGCAGAATAGCCGGTTTTCTACCGTGTTTGTCCGAGAGTCTACCCCAGATCGGTGCAAACAGCAGTTGCATCCCGGAATAGATGGACATTAATATCGCGATTTCAGTGGTGGTAGCTCCGATTTCTTTGGCGTAATAGGCGAGGTTCGGAATGATGATGCCAAACCCAAGCATCACGAAGAATAGGGTCAAGAACAGGAGAAGCAGTTTTGATTTTTCCATCTAAGATGAACGCGAGCAGACGCGACGATGAATCCATACCTTTTCCGCGCCAGCGGATTGTGGTTAATAGTGAAATCCGGTAGCACTTTTATAAATATAATATCGTCTATTATAACAGGTTTAAGGAAAGTGCATCAATATAAAATCAGAGTCTTTAGAACGCTTTAGGTTCACAACATCGCAGCATTTACGGACGAAATTCCTACACCAAAAAGTCCAATTGGATGCACAATAATTTAAAAATTTATAGTAGCAATTTTAGCATTTTTCTGATATTATTAAATACGTTTTCATAACATTTGATACATTCAACGATTGAACTTAATATTGGAGGACAGATGGCAAGCGAATTTGTTCATCTACATAATCATAGCGAGTATAGCATGCTTGACGGCGCGTGCCGCATTGAGAACATGATTGAATGGGCAGTCGAAAACAGCGCGCCTGCTGTCGCACTTACTGACCACGGCAATATGTTCGGTGCATGGGAATTATATAGTAAAGCAACAAAGGCGGGCGTCAACCCGATCGTCGGTTGCGAGGTATATGTCGCGCCCGGCAACCGAAAGAAGCGCGGGAAGGAACAAGGCAGTCCCTATCACCTCACGCTGCTTGCGGAAGATGCAACCGGTTACCAGAATCTCCTAAAATTGGTATCGCTCGGATACACAGAAGGGTTTTACAGCAGACCCCGCATTGACATGGAAATCCTGCGCGAGTATCGCGACGGAATTATCGCACTCACAGGGTGTATCCAAGGCCAAGTGCCACAACTCATCTGCTCAAGTCGCCGAGAAGAAGGCATCCAACACTTCAAAACGCTAATGGAGATAATGGGGGAGCGGAATCTATACGTTGAGGTCCAGAACCATTATATTGACAAGGAGCAAGAGGCATACCCGATAATGGTCCAATTGGCGAAAGAGTTCAATCTCCCAATCGTCGGTACAAACGATTGCCACTACCTCCGAAAATCGGATCACGAGATGCACGATGTCCTCCTCTGCATACAGATGAAAAAACCCGTCAGCGATCAGCAACGGATGCGGTTTGATAACCACTTCTACTTTAAAAGCGTCGACGAAATGCGGGAGGCACTTAAGGATTATCCGCCGGAAGCCATCAGCAATACACTTGAAATCGCGAATCGGTGTCAACTCAAACTCGATTATGGCGAGAGTGTGATGCCGAAATATGAGGTTCCCGAAGGACACACAAACGACAGTTACCTCAAAGAGTTGTGCTACGAAGGTTTACGCGAAAAGTGCGGAGAACTCTCCGAAGATATTCGGCAGCGGCTGGATTATGAGTTGGATATTATTAGCAAAACCGGCTACCCCGGCTACTTCCTCATCGTGTGGGATTACGTTAAATATGCGCATAAACAGGGGTATCCACTCTCCGCACGCGGTTCTGCCGCCAGCAGTCTCGTGCTTTACGCCTTGGATGTGATTCGGTTCAATCCCATGGATTATGACTGTCTCTTTGAACGGTTTCTAAATCTTGAACGTATCAGTCCGCCCGATATCGACATTGATTTCGCCGATCGTGCCCGTGAACATGTGATCAATTATCTTGTAGAAAAATATGGTGAAGACTCTGTAGGCAAAGTCGCTACCTTTGCGACCTTGGGGGCAAAAGCCGCTATCAAGGATGTCGGTCGCGCCCTTGAGGTGCCCCTCGACGATGTTGAAAAATTGACAGAACTCATTCCATCCATTCCTGGCATAACGCTTGATGAAGTCTTGGAACAGGTGCCAGAATTTCAGACACTCGCTGACCGTCCCGAAAATAGAGAATTGATGGATCTCAGCAAAGCGGTGGAAGGCGCGAAACGGCATGTCTCCTGCCACGCTTCCGCGATCGTCGTTTCAAACGGTCCGTTGGCTGACTATGTTCCGCTATTCAAAGATAAAAACGACCAAGTTGCGTCGCAGTTTGAAGGGAAAACTGTTGAAGATGTTGGCATCGTCAAATTCGATTCCCTCGGTTTACGCAGCCTCACTGAGACGTACGACTGCCTACAGATGATTAAGACAAATCACGGCAAGGACATTAAACTCGAAGAGATCCCCTTCGACGACCAGAAGACCTACTTGCTCATCAGTCAGGGACTGATTGCGGGGTTGTTCCAGTTGGAGGCTTCTGGTGGTATGTATCGGGTTGTTACGCAACTCAAGCCGGATAACTTTGAGGAGTTCTCTGCAATTCCTGCGCTCTATCGTCCGGGCCCGATAGAGAGTGGTATGATGCAGCAGTTTATAGATCGAAAGAACGGGTTGCAAAAAGTAGAATACCTGCATCCGACCCTTGAGGATGCCCTCAAAAACACCTACGGCGTGTGTATCTATCAAGAACAGGTCATGCAAATCGCGCGGGATATGGCAGGCTTCACACTTGGTGAGGCGGACATTCTCCGATCCGCAATGGGAAAGAAGGACGATGCCCTCATTAAAGCACAACGCGAGAAATTTATTGAAGGTGCGACCGAAAAAGGCATCTCTGCCAAAGAGGCAGAGGAAGTGTACGCCTTGCTTGAACCCTTCGGGGGCTATGCCTTCAACAAATCACACACTGTTGCGTATTCGATGTTAGCCTTCCAAATGGCGTATCTGAAAACGCACTATCCACACGAATTCATGGCAGCGATGATGACTGGTGAGGCTGGCGATTCGGGGAAAATTACCCGCTACCGCGCTGAATGTAAGAAACTTGCTAACTTTCTGGATGTGGAAATCAACCTAATCCCACCGGATGTTAACAGCAGCAGAAGAGAATTCACTGTAGATGGCAACGATATCTACTGCGGGCTTGTTGCTGTGAAAGGTGTCGGTGATGCCGCTATAGACGAAATCGTGGAAACACGGGCGGAAAGCGGTTCGTTTACATCACTACAAGATTTCTGTGAGCGCGTGGATATGAAGCAGGTCAATAAACGCGCTGTGGAGAGTCTAATTTTGAGTGGTGCATTTGATTCGCTTGAAGGACACCGCGCACAATACCTCGCGAGTTTAGAGAATATCATGAAAGCCGCGCAGAACGCACAAGCCGAACGCGAGCGCGGACAGATGAATTTCTTCAGCGACAGAGAGGAAGCACCGACTGTAACACTCGCAGCGGTACCCGAATTGGATCCCTTGGAACGGCTGATGCGAGAAAGGGAACAACTCGGTTTCTACGTTTCCGGGCATCCGCTTGAAGAATATAGCGACATTATCGAAAACTACACGAGTACAAGCACCCAAACCCTCACTGCACACCGTATCGACTCTGAGGTCGATGTCGCAGGCATGATAACTGATGTGAAAAGTATTACCACGCGGAAAGGTGATCAGATGGCAGTGATTGGACTCGAGGATTTGGACGGCACGGTAGAAGTCGTTATTTTCCCAGATGCATACAAAACCGCTGGTGATCTCGTTGAAGGTAGAGTCGTTTGGATTCGCGGGAAAGTCAATATCAATCAGAGAAGCAAAAATCAGAAGTCTGAGAACGGTGAATCCGAAAAGGACGAGCGTCAGATACAGGCAGATCGCGTGATAGATATTGAGTCCGTCACGGAGCAACAGACATCTGCGCTTGAGGTGACGATTCCAGAATCCGATGTTGAAAATACCGAAAAACTGAAAGCACTCCAGAAAATAGCTGCTGCGAACAAGGGCAATTTGGATCTAATTTTGAGGCTTATGAGTCCGCGTTACGGTGAAGTAATCGCGAAATGCGGCAAAGCATATAATATCACCAACGCCCCGACTGTCATTGAACAGGTTGAAGGCTTATTCGGCGAAAATTGTATCAAGCCGAGCAACCGCACGCTCCGTGGGAATAAAAGCCGCACCTCACGGATGGATTTTGTCTAACAGATGGAAGACTGGAAGATTGGAAGATTGGAAGATTGGAAGACTGGAAGATTGCATGGAAATACTTCTTCCATCCGTCCACCCTTCCGTCCTTCCATCCTTCCGTTCCTGTCTCTTTACTGATGGCTGATGGCTGATGGCTGACGGCTATTTTGGAAGGAAGTTTACTATGCAGTATCGCACACTCGGTAAAACAGGACTCAACGTATCAGAAATTGGTTACGGCGGCGGTCGAGTCCGTCCAGAACACGATGAAATTTCACTTGTCAATATGCTCCATCACGCCATGGATTCAGGACTCAACTACTTCGATACCGCTCCGGATTACGGTGGAGGGTACAGCGAAACAATTATTGGCAAGGCAATCGCGGGGCGGCGTAAATCGTGCATCGTCGCCACGAAGACGGAAGCCTACGATCCCGATGGTATCGCCATTGACGTGGAAGGTAGTCTGCAACGCCTCGGCACCGACTATATCGATGTCTTGCAATTCCATGGCGGATGGTTCTACGCAGAAGACACAGAACGCATTCTAAACGGCGGTGGACTCGCAGCGTACCTGAAACTGAAGCAGGAGGGAAAGGTGCGATTCATCGGCTTCTCCGCGGACGGTCCCTCTGGTGGTATAGAGCAGTTTATTGCCACCGGTGAATTTGATATGATGCAAATCCATTATAACTTGATGTATCAGAGCACTTGTGATGCATTCGGTAGGCGTGGCATCATCCCTGATGCTGTCGCACAAGAGATGGGAATTGTGTTGATGCGGTCTACGACCAGTAACGCTTTCCAGAACCTGATGAAACACTGCTTTCCTAACGAGATGGCAGATGTTGATGTAGACAGTTTTCTGTTGAACTACTCGCTCTCAAATCCGATGGTGAACGTTGCACTGATGAGCCTGCAGCGTATTGACGATGTGGATTGGACAAACGCCGTTTCTGATAATGTTGATGCCCGGTTAGATTTGCAAGCGATTCATGGACGGTAAGCGGCGTGCTATGTGAAGTGGATGACATATATCCATGCCCGTTTTCCGCGGACATCTACTGTCAATTGTTTCCCTACTTTGAGAAAACGTAATTGCTGCAGTTCGTCATCCAGAAATGTCCGTTGTGAAGTGAGCAGCACCATCCTACCTCTCGGTTTCAGGACACGGGCATATTCCTTGAGGCAACGCCGGTATAGATTGGTAAGTTGTGGTACATTCCCGACGGTCTCACCGAATGGCAGGTTACAGACGATTTTATCGACTATGTTCGGTTGGAGCGGCAAGTTGCGTGCATCCCAGTGAAAAAATTGGCGGGGTTGATGTTGTCTACCGAAATTTGTGACCGTAGCGTCCAATGCCTCTATGGAGACATCACCACCGATAAGGTAGCGATAGCGATTGATCAGTGCGCGTTCCAACAGAATCGTCCCCGCACCACACATCGCGTCTAAAAAAACATCGTTCGGATGCGGTCGCGAGAGGCGTACCATGCTATAAGCCAACGTCGGTTTGAGGGATGCGGGGATATGTGCCTGCTTATAAGGACGTTGCGCCATATCGTTGCTTGAGAGTTTGACGCTGATGTAGCCGTCATCTCCATGGACTTCTGCCCAGACTTCAAGTGCCGAGCCGCCAGAAGTCAGATACCATCCCCGTTTTAATAACGCCTGTTCAATTACACGTTGGAGGTCGGTGCGTCGGAAGTTCCGTTTTCCTGAAAGTCGGCTCGTTACGCGAAACGGTGTCCGTTTTCGGACATTGATACCCACCTGTCTACAGCATTCAAACGTCTCTTTGAAATTGAAGCGCGTGAGCGAACCACTGAGTGCCGCTAAGGAACTACGTGAGCGCGTCATCTTCGGTATCCGTTTCAAAATGAGGAAGAGATGTTCCGCTGTTCGTAGTGATAGCAGTTCACGCGGGTTGCCTGTGTATTCAAAGAGGAGTCGTTGCGGTTTGCGTTCAAGGATCTTCAGGTGTCCTGTATCCCCGAAACGCTGTGATAACTCCTCGCGTGCGATGGTTTCTAATCCGGCACTTACGATGATGGAATAAAGCATAGTTTTTTTATACTTGTCAGTTGTCAGTGAGAGAAGATGCACTGCAGGCGGGGTTTCAAACCCCGCCTGCAAGGGGGATGCGTAAGTCCTATAGTTATCAGTTGTCAGTAAGAGAAGATGGTTCGGGCCAGTTTAGATGGCGGTGTAGGAAACTGAACGTGTCTGTGGAATTAATTTGATGTCCGCCATCAAAGAATTCTATTTCCGTTCTATCGGCGATACCCAATCGGACGTAGAGCCGTCGGACGACTGCGAACTCGTGAGCGACCCATTCATCGGGTGCGACACCATCGTCGTGTCCACGTTCCACCATAAACGGGCGCGGTGCAATCAACCCTGCCATCTCGCCGTAATTGAATGTATTTCCTAAATCGAACTCCGGCATCTCATATTCTCCTGTGAACATATAACTGTAACGGGAATCAAAGGTCGCATTTTTGACGATCCATTCGTTGAAATCAGCGGAGCAGATTGAGCAGGCATAGCGTTCAAGGACTGCGGGAACACGCATCGCTGTTTTGCCACCGTAGGAGAGTCCATAAAACCCGATCCGATCCGCATCAACGAAAGGTAATTCCGCCAACCAGTCGAGCGTCCGCTCATGCTGACGAATGATCAACGAAAAGAGCGACCATTTTATCGGATTCCCTTTGCGTTGGATGACACGGAAGGCATCTTGACCGATGTAGGGATTCTGCGGTGCATAGGTGATAAACCCCCTGTCTGCTAAACTTGCGGCGTAAGAATGATAAACGGATTCGATTCTCGGATCAGCCGTATCCTGTGGTCTTCCCTCTAAACCGTGCTGACAGACAACGACAGGCCGCTGTTCACCCGGTTGTAGATCGTTCGGCAGGAGTAAAATCCCGTAAGCGAAAACGCCTTTCCAAACATCAAGAACAACTTCGTAGCCTTTCCAACGGGGTTCGTCATAGATAAGCCGCGTCCTTGGATTGGCAGGTACATCAGGAGCTGGACACCTACCGATAACCTCGTCCCAGAAATAGGTTTTGGCATCCGCACACGTCTCTTCCCACCTTTCGAGTGAAGCGGTATCGGTTTTTTCCCAGAAGAACTGTTGTCGTCGTGAGGCTGCCTCCCTTAAAAAGCGTTGCGTCAGATTGACTAATTGCATAAACTGTCGCTTTTGCCGCGCCTCGTAATCGAAATCGTCAGTAGCTGCTGAAGTCGAGGGATGGTATCCATCCGGACGTGCGTTTTCGATACCGAGTCCGGTAAGCAAGGCGGTTAACGTCTCTTGAGCACCCGGTAATCTATCTTCGGTAGAGACGAGGGACAAGGCATCTTCACTACCAAGTTGATGATAGAACTCGTGTGCCCGGCTAAATTCCGACTTTACAGAATCAAGCGGAGGTGACACGAGCTGCCCTGGTGCAGCACCGCCGCGTCCATCGCGATGTGGTGGCGGTCCGGTGATTTCAGGTCCACGGCTCGCTTCAATAATCAACGGACGTGGTGCAATGAGGCTCGCGACTTCGGCATCCCCAAATTCGTGTAGCAGTCCCCAGACATTTCGGTAAATCGGTTCTCGCCAGACCGCCTGCCGCGATTGGAAGTATCCACTGACAGCCGTCGCCTGAATGCGTGAATCGACTGCAGCACTATAAAAGGCGATGAGTCCACCTTCACCATAACCGATAACACCAATCGGCATCTCGGACAACGACATCCAATCCACTAATGATAACACCTTTTGCACTTCATAGCCGATGATATGTCTGCCGAGTTGATACGCCATCCGATAGATGAATTCGCGATGCGGTTGATTCGTCATTGCGCCGAGGGTAGGGTTGCCGGAATAGGTATCGGCGCGGTCAATGAGCAACGGAACGACAACGCGACACCCTGCTTTCGCCAAACGTCTTGCAAACTGTGCGTTAGGTGGCAGTTCATCCGTCACCCCGGCTATCATCTCCGGTGTCCAGTCCGCGTCTGGCAGCGCGACAATCTGCGCGATAATTGGGACGTTATGTGTCGGTTCTAAGAGCAGTCCTTCACCCTCGACTTCATCAAACACCTGCCAACGGACACGGGATACAGTGTAATTCCCATCTTCCACGATGTGCGTGGTATCTTTTGTCGAGGCGACGTAGCAGTAGGGGCTGGGTAACCCAACTCCTACGATGGGTAATCGTTCATCAAGGCATCCAATCTGTTTTTTAAGCCGCTCGCGATTCGGTTTGATGGACTCGGTGTATGCCGTGTGAGAACTGTAATCGCGGTGCCATAATGTTCCCCGTTTTTCAATGGAACTCGCCACAGCATCCGTAACGTATCCATCAAGTGCCTCGACCATCTGTGCTGCGAGGTCTCCATCCAATGTCAGAAGGTCCGTTCCGTGTAACGCTTGATTCGTATTGTTTGACATACCAGATCCTTTGTGGAGTAGTTATCAGTTATCAGTTGTCAGTATGAAAGCATCATTCTCAAATAACGCCGCCTTGTTTTAAGTTTGCGATTTCGTCTGGCGACATTTTCAATATACTGGTCAAGATTTCGGTTGTGTGTTCACCGAGACTCGGAGCGGGTGCGTCTACGTTTCCGGGGGTTTCCGAAAGCTTGATTGGCACCCCCGGTACCTCAACTTCACCTGTAATCTGATGCGCGATACGGGTAATCATCTCTCGTGCTTGTACCTGTGGATGACTGACCACTTTGTCCATCGCATTGATAGGACCGCACGGTACACCAATCTTTCCGAGTGCCTCAATCCACGCATCGGTTGTCCGTTGCGTCATAATCTCTGAGAGAATAGGAAACAATTCCGCATGGTTTTCCGTTCGATCAGCGTTTGTGCGGAATCGTTTGTCCAAAATGAGATCCGGTCGATTGACATGTGAACAGAATTTTGCCCAGAGGGTATCGTTTCCGAGTGCGATGATAACATGTCCATCCGCCGATGCGAATGCCTCAAACGGCGTAATCGCCGGGTGTCTCGCACCGAGCGGTTTCGGTGCTTCACCTGTAGCGAAGTAACGGACGACAGCGTTCTCCAAAACAGCGACGAGACTATCAAGCATTGCTACATCCACGAACTGTCCTTTTCCCGTTTGGTTGCGGTGGTGCAGCGCAGAGAGAATACCGATTGTTGTGAAGAGTGCGGCAGTGATGTCGCTGATGGAGGTACCAACCCGCACGGGTGGTCCTTCCGGTTCACCCGTGATACTGATGATGCCCCCCATGCCTTGGATGATCATGTCGTAAGCACCCTGTTGTGCATAGGGACCGGTTTGTCCGAAACCGGAACACGCGGCATAAATAAGCGACGGATGCTCCGTTTTCAGCGTGTCGTAATCCAACCCCAGTTTTTCCATCGTTCCGGGTCGAAAATTTTCTACAAGGACATCGGTATGTGCTAATAACTGTTTAAATATTGCCTGTCCACGTTCGGTTTTAAGGTTGAGCGTTATACTTCGCTTTCCACGATTTACACTCATGAAGTAGAGGCTAAACCCGTTCTTGAAGGGCCCAAAATTTCGGGATTCGTCCCCTGTGCCAGGCTGCTCAATCTTGATGACCTCTGCACCGAGGTCCCCGAGTAGCATTGTTGCGTAGGGCCCCGCGAGGACGCGTGTCAAATCTAAGACCTTTATGCCGTTGAGTGGACCTGGCATTGTTGTTTCTCCTGTATGAGGAATAGCCGTCAGCCATCAGCCGTCAGCCGTCAGCAAGAGAACTGTGGTTTAACAAACATTCTCTTTGCTGATAGCCGACAGCCGATAGCCATTTCGACAATTTGATCCTACAGTTCTTCGCCAACGATGAGACGGTACGCCTCCCGGTATTTCTCGCTTGTCTTGGAGATAACATCCTCTGGCAGTTCAGGGGCAGGCGGTTCCTTGTTCCAACCGATTTCGGAGAGGTAGTCCCTGACGAACTGTTTATCGAAACTCTGTTGCGGCTTACCGGGTTCGTAGAGATCCGCGGGCCAGAAACGGGATGAATCGGGCGTGAAGACTTCGTCAATGACAATCAGTTTTCCGTCGCGTTGTCCGAATTCAAATTTGGTATCACAAAGGATAATCCCGGCACTTTCGGCGTGTTGACTTGCAGCTTCAAAGAGTGCGAAACTGGTCTCAATCAATCGGTCTGTAAGTTCGCTGCCGACTTCGTTACGCATCTCATCAATGGAGATCGGTTCGTCATGCTCGCCTTGTTCTGCCTTGGTTGTCGGTGTAAACAAGAGTTCAGGGAGCCGATCAGATTCGCGGAGTCCATCTGGCAGTTTTTGCCCACAAATTTCGCCTGTCTTCTGATACGAGGCCCAACCGGAACCGGCAAGATACCCACGAACAACGCATTCAACATCGACCCGATCCGCTTTTTTCACAAGCATGGAGCGTCCCTTTAAAAGTTCTGCATCAGGCTGTAAAGTATCGGGATAATCTTCAACTTCAGTCGCTATGAGATGATTGTCAGCAACGGATCCGGTGTAGTCGAACCAGAATTTGGACAAACCGGTTAAGACTTTGCCTTTATCTGGAATACCGTTTGGTAAAACGACATCAAAGGCGGAGATCCGATCGGTGGATACGATCAGGAGTTCATCTCCGAGGTCGTAGAGGTCACGGACCTTGCCGCTGTGGAGCGGGGTTAAGTTGGTTAACTGTGTAGATGTAATAACGTTTTGAGACATATTTTCTCCTTTAGTAGCCTGGACCGAAAAACTCGACTCCGATAATTTACTAAGGCACGAGGTTTTCGGTCCAAGCCATCAGCAGTTGGCTGTCAGTTTTATTCTTTCAATAGGTTTTGTAGTGCAACAGCAGTCCTATGTGTCGTATCAACTTGAAGTGCCTTGTTAATTTCTATCTCTGCGGATTGATGTTCGCCGAGATAGAAGTAACATGACGCTTTCAAGGCGTAGAGGTCGGCTTTGGAATCGTAGTCGTGCCGAAAGAGGTATTGCGCGTCTCCTTGGAGTGCGTTATCAATCGCACGGATCGCAGATCTGAAATCGTTAGTCCCTTTGTTCCGTAGATAGAGAATGTTTGCAAGCCCAACCCAGGCATCCGCATTTGAGGCATCAAGTTGCACGGCGTTCTGGAATGCTTCTTGTGCTAACGGTGGGTTCAGCGAGAGACTGAGATGGCTCCATCCGACCCCGTTATGTGCGTCAGCAAGTGCTTCATCGAAGTTGAGTGCGCGCTCAAAACTGAGCAGTGCCTGTGCATAGTTGCCCGACTTGTAATGCCTCCACCCTTGTTCCGTGTAATTGACCGCGCTTGGCGTATTTGGGTCGGAATCACTGGAACAACCGCTTAGATTGAGTACAGCAAGTATGGTAAGAAGCAGCATCATCAAGTAGGGCAGAAGCAGCACTGCGCAGACGATGTAGTGCCGCAATTTGAACCTAACAGGATACATGGTATATTTTCCTAAAGAAGTAACCAGTCCCCAGTCACCAGTGGTCAGTTAAGAGGGGAACGGGTCTATCAAGGTCTTTTCTTACTGGAAACTGTTAACTGTTAACTGTTATTCAGATTTGAGTGTACGCAAGAGTGGACTTCGGAGTGCCACGGCAACAGCAACTGCATTTGCAATTATACCGAAACCGAAGATCAAAAGCAAGGTAATTGTGAGAGATCCCCACGGAAAGGAAGGGAGGTGCCCCTGAGACCCAAGAATTGCCACGAGTCCAGCGACAATTCCGATAAGCATCCCCACAGCGAGGAGGAAACAACTTTCAAGGAATAGCATCCGCGAGAGCAGCTGCCGTCGGAAACCGAAAGCGCGCAAGGTTGCCAATTCGCCACGACGTTCTATGATGTTTCTAAAGAATATCAGTGCCAATCCGAATGTCCCGAGTAGCACGCCTAAACCGCCGAGGCTCTGGAAAGTAGAGATATAGGTATTTTCAACGGCACGGTAGCTTGCCAACCGTTCGGATGCCGATGTGAGGTCAAAACCGTAGTCGCCTAATGTTTTCTCTAAGATCTGCGCGGTTTCTTCTCGCAATTCGGGCGGTGTTTTGATGAGGAAAAATCGGTACCCGCTTTCGCTCGGGAAGTATTTCGTGAAGTTAGATTCGGAGATAATCAGTTGACTTTGGAACAGACTGTTCTCAATTGTCTCCAGTTCAAGACTGAGCGGTTTGCCGAATTCATCTTGAACGATAAAAGCATCGTCTGGGTTGTGGTGCAAAATCCAACGGAGCGACTTTGCATCACCAATAGCAGGTGCTCTACCGCCTTCAGGCTGAACAACTTTTATTTGATACCAAGGGTATTCGTTCAGCATGGCATCCGGTGCGCCCAAAATTTGCGGTTTCTGAGGTTGATAAAGATTTAGACAACTTACATCTTCACCCGGGAGGACGCGAAACGGAAATATTTCGGATTTACTGAGGATCTCGGAGGCACTCTCAGAAAAACCGAGTTCAAATTTGCCATCGGGTGTATTGAGGCTATGGTGTAATGGGAGCGCGGACTCGGCGACAAAGGCATATTCTGTTTCCGGTGGTGCATCGTGGCGATTTGCGCCGACTGCGACAATGATACAGCACGCCAAACTAATTGTTTTAACGCTGGTTGTGCTTCGTCCGGGTTGACGTGCCGCGTTTTTAAGTGCAAACCGCATTCTATTCAACCGTCTTGGGACTCGCTGTGACTTCAACCACCGACCGAAGGCATCCCACCCGAAACTGATAATAGTCAAGGTGAGTAATAAAAAGTCAATGATGGGGTCTACAATCCAAGTGCCAAAGGTATCAATAAACCATTTGTCAAAGATAAGAAAAAAGGCAAATAAGACGACTACAAGCGCGATTAGGATCTTCTTTAAGATTGCCATCCTTGCAGAGAATTCAGTCTGTTTAGTCTCATGTGTGAGCGTTATCTCAGCAAAATCGGTTTCACCGGCGAGGAGTGCTGTCGTGGATGTCTCACCTAACTGTTGGACGGTTATACGGATAGAGATCATCACAACAGCCAGTGCGATGAGTACACCACTTAGTAGACTTATTAAGTTGACATGAAGTTCCATAAATGGCGTGCCGATAGCAGGCAGCCACCACGTTTGTAGCCCGAATATCATGAGTTCGGCATAGCTTACCGCGAGCAGGCATCCCAACAGACTCCCGATACCCGCTACAGTCGCGCCTTCATAAAGGAAACGGCGACGAATTTTGACGAGCGGATAACCGACAGCCTGTAGGATACCGATCTCACGCGACCGACTTTCAACGCCGATACGAAAAAGCATCGCGACCAACAGGGCAACGGAGATAATGATAAAGCCGCTTAGACTCCCAAAGAGCATCCCAAAATCTGTGGCACCGGCGGACGCTTGAAGTCCATCTGCTTGGAGGGATAAGAATTGAAAGCCAACCTGCTCAGGTTGAATCTTTTTGAGGAATTCGGTTTCAAAGCGCGTGCGTGTCGTCTGAATATCTGTGTCTGGGGCAGTGCCGAACCGAATCGTAGTAAGGTCTCCGAATCGGTTTTTCCAGAGTTGTTTGCCAATTCCCAGCGGAATAAACGCTTTCGGCATCGCGCCGTATTCATCCCAATACCTTTCGTCTTTGTCTCGCACCAAAGTGTAATCAATTGGGAAAGGAGATTCCCAGTCGGACATATCAGCGGTATCGTGAATACCCGGAAATTCAGGAATGATGTCTCTATCCGCGGTGATACCTTCGATCGGTAGAATGCCCTTGAGACGAAAAAGGGTTGTTTCAGTAATGTACGCTTCGTCCGTGCTGACGCTATAATAGGTAACCTCAATAATGTCCCCCACACTGGCTCTGAGGTCCTCTGCAGCCCATCTGTTGAGGATAATTTCAGAATCACGTAAGCTTTTAGTGAGTAAAGCCAAGTCCCTCATAATTTTCTCAGCCTGTTCCCTATCCTTTTTTGTGCTTCTTAGTTTTCGTTTTTCTTTTATTAATTTATCTATTTCTAATTTTACCCGTTCTTTTTTTTCTTTACGCGCCTGTTCGTAGGCAAGGTGCTGCGCTTCTGTCGTGTGGACATTGAGCAATTTCGCAAATTCGCCTTCAGTCGTCGGGAGTGCCACAATAGTAGAGTAGGGTATAGCCTTATCGTTAGCACTTATTGTATTTGCGAGATAAGTAAGCGTTGGAAATGTCGGTATGCGGTTCTCAGTGGCAACTGTTAGCGCGGTTTCGGACAGTATCGGTTTGAGGAGATACTGCTGACTTTGGAGATCGAAGTGGTTCTCATGCGTTTTAATACGTAATCCAAGACTTTCAAGGGTTAACGACAGATCCGCTGCTGAAATTGCGTCCAGATCCGCTGTAAATACGGCATTCACCTGCTCCGCTTGTCCGAGTGCTTTTTGGAGAACTGGGAGTGGTATGAAAGCGTTGAACGGGAGACTTTGATTCGCCTGCAGACTGAACCTCCCTACGTTCTTGGTAGGAATTATTTCGCTAATCACCAAGCGAAGGCTCTGGATGGCGTTGGCTGCGTCCCGCTCACCGAGCAGGAATTCGGGATGGATGTCCGCGGCTTGAGACATATTCACCAGCAGCGTATCGCCAACTTGGACGTTCAATTCGTTTTGAAGTGTTTCGTTAATGACAATAGCGTTGAAAGGTTGTCCGGCGGGTTTGTTGAGATTCGGTGGGGTATTCTCTCCCCAAAACGTGAAGAAATTGTCGGTTACGCCGAGGATGTTAACCTTGGATGCCCGTGTCTGCGTTTGTGGCGCGACGACTGTTCCGTTCAACAAAATTGCTGGCACTTTATTTTCCAGCTGCAATAGATCGGGTCGAAAGAAATGGTCTGCAAGGAGGGCGTGTTGGATGGCACCGAGTCGCTCTGTCGTTAGACTTCGTAGGCTCCCGCGCACGGAATCGCCGACAATCAGCGCACCGGCAAGTACACCTGTCGCGACAGCGGTACAAAGTGCGACGGTAAGATGTATCTGCCAAAAGTGTTTGAGGGAATTCCGAGAGAATTTCGGCATAATCTTTCTTCGCGTCCGTTGTGCGTATTAACCATCTCTTTCGATGGTGCAAGTACCGTCCACCAATTGCAGATGCCGGTCAAAGCGCGAGGTGAGCGAGAGGTTATGTGTCACCACAATCAATAAGGTTTTCTCAGCACGATGCAACTCAAAGAGCAGGTTGGCAACGGTATCAGTCGTAGCAGTGTCCAGATTACCTGTCGGTTCATCACAGAGCATGATGTCCGGTTGATTAATAAGGGCGCGCGCAATCGCGACGCGTTGCCGTTCGCCACCTGAAAGCTCAGCAGGACGGTGCGATTGACGATCCGTGAGTCCGACCCGTTTTAGCAACTGAACGGCACGCTCGGTCGCGTCAGTTCCGCGTTTGAAGGCAAGTGTCGGAATCAGCACATTTTCAAGCACGGAATATTGCGGAAGTAGATGATGTTCCTGAAACACAAATCCGATCACGGAATTGCGGTACGCCGCAAGTTCAGGTTCAGAGAGGGTGAACGGGTTTATATTGTTGATCTCCACAATTCCATTCGACGGTTCTTCTAAGGTACCGATGATGTGTAAGAGCGTACTTTTACCAGAACCAGAGGGACCGGTGATAACAACAGATGTACCGCCTGTGAGACTCAATGAAACGTTCCGCAGCACCTTGACGGCTCCGAAGTCTTTGAATAAGTGAGATATTTTAAGCATGGAAGAAACCCCTAAATCCCCCTTAGCAGGGGGACTTTAAGAAGCAGCTGCTATAGAAGAGACCCCCTAAATCCCCCTTAGCAGGGGGACTTTAAAAGGATGCACGTTATGACGGAGGATGTATCTGATCTGCAATAAAATCAGGGATCGGGATAGCACGCAGTTTTTCACCCGGGTTCGTTATACAACAGACCGTTGTGATTTCGCCACGTGCAACATCCGTTCCCTGATGTGTAAAGCGAAATTGATATGTGAGCGACTTGGTCCCTTTCTTGGAGACCCGGAGGTGGATGTCCACCTCATCTTCAAACCGGAGCGGACTTAGATACTCACACGAAGCTGCGAGTCGGGGCCACCCGATTTTATTTCCGTTCCATTCGGTTGCGACACTTGTCCCTAAACTACGGAGAAATTCGTGTTCTGCGGATTCCATAAAGACAAAAAACCGTGTGAAATGGACGATCCCTGCCATATCCGTATCAGCGAACTCAATTTTGCGTTTGGTTTGGTACTCGGTGGGCATGTTTCTTTATAGTTATCAGTTTTCAGTACGATTTTTTCTGCGAAAAAATCTTTCAGTTTTCAGACAGAGACTTTCGGATTATCACTCTCACTGCGAGGCACTCTTGTAACTGATAACTGAAAACTGAAAACTATTCCCCTACATTTTTGGAAATTCCGGTACCTTCTCGTAGAGACTCCACGTCTCTCCGTAGATTCGCCAGTGCCCATCCGTTGGATCGACCATCAAATCGAGTTCTTTGGTGCCGTAATCAGAGTAAGCGGGCCGGGTGCCACTTGCGGGGGTCCCGGTAAATTTCTGCAGGAAAGTAACTTCGGCTGTTGCTCGGTCCCCGTTAATTTGCGGATTAGAGATGACGACCTGAATGTCAGCGTATAGGGTGTTGAGTTTTCTCATTTTGGCTCGGAGCTGCTTCTTCGTCAGGTAGATTTTTGTCTCCTTACCATCACGCACAGTAACGCGGGTAATCAGGGCTTTGTCTGAGTAGGTAGACATATAAGTGTTCAAGTCCTTCCCTTCCCAAGCTGCCTGCCATTTCCCCAAAACTTGTCTCACCTTGAGATGCGTATCAAGCGGTGCATTTCCATCAAAGGTTCCGCCAGACTCTTTACCGGAAACTGTATTGGCACTCGCCGGTTCAGTCGTTGCGAGTGCGATTGCGCCGGATATCTCACCGACCTGATCGTTAACGAGTTTCCATTTTCGCCTGAAAAACCCTTTTTTCTCAATAGTAAGTGTGCGAATGTGGGTCTCAATGACCTCGCTGCCGCTCTGCAAAGTTACGCGAATGCCGTCAACAATATGGCGGTTCCGCTGCGTCGGCACTGGGGAATAGGTGGCATATTGGAGATCAACGGTGTGGGTCTGCGACAGCAAATCTGTAGCACGCCGGAAACTTGATGCTCGCTTTTTGCGGGCAGATTTATCCCACAAGTCGGTGTATGTCTTTACATTCTGCGTTTCCAATGCCGCTTTCCAAGCGAGTACAAGCGGTGCGACAGGGCTGTTGGACTGCTTGACCTGATTGGGTTGCGATGTAGAATCAGGCGTCAGTGCCTCGACAATTCCTTCGCCAACGACTTCATCCTGTATAATTTTCCATCGCTGTTGGATGATCCCCTTTTTCTCAATTACAAGATTTCGCAATTGCTCTTTGGGACCTTCGGGAAGATAAGCCGTTACTGGAATCCCTTCAATTCGATAGCGATTCGGGTATCGCGGGACTCGATAGGGTTGACCGCTGCCTTCAAGGTTAACAGCGAAGTTCACACTGTTTCTCAGGAGCCGCGCTGTATTCTGATAGCCCTTCTCAGGACGCTGGCGTTCACTTTTTACCCAGAGTGCTTCATACTTTTTAGCATCACTGGATTCAAGTGCGCTTTTCCATTTCGCCAAAAAGGCGGTAGGGGTTTCACTGGAACTCATGAATATCACGAGAAATGCGATAAAAGCGATAACGATTGCCGCAATAGCACCACCCCAGATCAAATTCCGAGATAGAATGGTTTTTTTTGGACTGTGTTGCCGATTTTGTACGTCGTTCACGATTTAACCTCCGCTCGTAGTTTAAAAGTCTGGCACGTTTTCAAAAATTTTCCAGATTTCGTGATGGATTTTCCAGTCGTTACCGACCTGATGCATCCAGACTTCGCGAATCCAAATATTGTAGAGTGCAGTAGCGTTCTCGTCAACAGCAGGGACAACCAATCGACTGAGTTGCTGAACACCGATGACACTATCGCTTTCGACTTCGGTATCAGTTTTGACCTTCGACCATGCGTGTGCGCCCATCTGGCGAAGCTCGGATTCGAGTTGTTGCCTATCAATTTTACTTCGCTGTTCTTTGCTTTCTCGAATCACCACTTTATCAGCGACAACGTTGGGTCCATAGTAAGCGAGATGGACGTTGAGATTGCTGCTTTGCCAAGCATTTTCCCAATTACTGAGTGCGGCTTTGCCAGCTGCGATCTGCGCTGTGGAAAGAGAGGTACGCCCCGTTTTAGCAGGTGAAAGTGGGGGTTGGCTATCAACATAGGCGCGCGCTTTTTGTGCTTGTTGCCTGATAAATTCTGCGTGTTTGGCTCCGATACCCTGCTGACTCGCTTCTGCGAGTTTCTTGGTATAGATTTCTGCCTGTTCGCGGATCTGTTTTCTGAGCGACTCTGCCGCAGCAATAGCTGCCCGCTTTTGATACCCCTCTTCTTTAACGATCCTATCGGTGACCTCAATTTTGCGACGAAGGGTCGCAATCTCCTTTCCATAGTTCCGGATTTCAGTTTCCGCCCGCTGTCCGTGTGTCTGCATTTCTTCAACAGTTTTAAGGAGTTCGGCAACCTGTTTGTTATATTTTTCACGTGTAATGCTCAACTCACGGTTCTTTTTCTCAAGGTCGCGAACTTTCTGTTTCAATTGTGTTTCCTCGCCGCGGACTTCCTGCATCTCGGACTGGGTGCGTCTGAGTTCCGACTCCTTGTCGCTGAGTTTCTGACGGAGTACCTCCGCCTTTGCCTCTTTCTGAAGGATCGCTGCGTTCAGTTCCGAGTTTTTGGCAATGTTGATAGCACTTTTTCGAGCAAGTTTAGCATCAGCGACTGCTTGGTATGCGAACTGGAGTGCGTCACTTCCTCTTTTTTCTTCAAGGGCTGTTTTCGCAGCTGCGAGATTGGATTCAGCGGCTTCAAATGCCTCAGGTGCCAGCGACGGAGCATCCACTTGTGCTGCCGCTGTAATAGCTGCCTCGGCGTCTGCGATTGCCGTATCCACTACAGGTGGTTCGACCTTTCCGAGTTTTCCACCACAACCTGCAAAGGCGAAAGGCACGAGCAGCAGCCCGATCATCAAAATCCTACGCAATGCGAAGTTATACTTCTGCGGTGAAGCGATGAGCTGTTTCATTTTCTGACTCCTTATTAATTGTTTTTTATACTTGACCTTAGTTCAATTTTCCAATTTTTTGTCTACAGAGCATCGGCTTGGTGCTTTTACGACTCAAACACAGATAACTCAAGGAGATGTGGTTGGGCGGTACTGGTTTTCATCTGTGCGAGCGTATCCTTGATTGCTGATGCTCTGGTCTGTCCGACACCATCAACCGCTTCGAGTTCACCAATAGCCGCAGTGTAAATTTTATCTAACGATTTGAACTTATGAACAATGTTTTCAACAATATTGAAGGGAATGCGAGGCACTTGACTGAGTATTCGGTACCCGCGCGGTTCAAGTGCGCCAAAAGTGTTCTGAATATTACGAGGATATCCCAATGCTTCATTGACATTACGCCGGCTTGCGAGACTGTTTGCATCAAGCCCCATAATCCTTTCGAGTGCTTCAGATTCGTCTCGAAGGCTCTCATGATAATAATCTTTCGTAATCAGAAGCCCGTTTTCAATTTCAGTCGTGAGTTCAGGGATGTGTTGTATGGATTGCGCCTGTGTGCCTAACTCAATTCTATAGAGGTTTAATTCCTGTTCAGCGCGACGGACCCGCTCACAGAGTTGGATAGCGGTGACAACATCCGCTAACGTGACATTTCCACTTAATTCTGCCCAATTCAGCATGGTAAGTGCGTTCTGCATTGCCTTAACGTACTGTGTGAGTGCGAGCATGGTTTGATTTGCCCCGGACAGTAGCTCCGGGCGTTCCCGGAAGATATAATGCTGGTTTTTGAGATATAAGGTGAGCGTATTCCGACTCTGTGAGACAGCAAGCACCATATGGTCTGTCTGTTTAGCAAATTTATCGGCAGAGCGATGGCGGAGTCCGGTTTCAGTTGAAGGAATAGATGGGTTGACCCTTAGTGTCACATTGGCACGGACGATTCGTTTTATATCCTCTGATAGGATAATCGCTCCATCCATTTTTGACAATTCGTACAGACGCGCTGGCGTATACTGGCAATTGATGCGGAAACCGCCTTCTGTCAAATCTAAGATTTCCGGGGTATCACCAACAACAATGAGTCCGCCTGTTTTACCTTGGCTGATATAATCAATACCTTCTCGCAGAGGGGTTCCGGGTGAAAGCAATTTCAAAGTTGCTAACAGTTCGCGTGTTTTCTGGTTTTCTGTCGAGATGTTCCGCAGGGTAACCACCTCCTACTTATTAGGATACCATGTCCAAGCTGTGGTGTCAAGGCTAAAATTTTTTATGTATAAACAGGACTTACGCATTTTTCTATGATAACCTATGTATTACGCACTGCAGGCGGGGTTTGAAACCCCGCCTGCAAGGGGGCTGCGTAAGTCCTATATAAATATAAATGCTGCTGTTCGGACAGGCACGAAAGCCAAAACCATCCGAACAAGCACCTTGATGCGTAAGTCAAAAAATGATTGTCCCAAATTTTGTTTGACTTCACGCCTGAATCAGTGTATAATGTATTTCAACTTTTATTTTCGCCGAGAATGCACTTATGTTTCGCATAGGAAATACTCGTCGAAGATTTCAGATACGATCCAACAGGACTTACGCAGCGTCCTTTGCTGGCGAGGTTTTAAACCTCGCCAGCGGCGTGCGGGCAAGATTTACGCCTATAATTAAAATAAAATGAATTTTGCGTAAATCTTTACTGATAAAACAACAGAAAAGGAATTCGTGAAAATCTGCAGTTTTCACACTAAAATCATGCGAATAAGCGTATTAGGTGCGTTTGTGGCGACAGTTGTTTCATGCAATAGTGAACAATTGCCTAATGTAACGATAGAAACCGAAAAAGGCAACATTATAATAGAACTTTATCCCGAAGCCGCTCCCGCGACAGTAGCGAACTTTGCTCGGTTGATTACGTCCGAATTTTACGATGGTGTGACGTTTCATCGGTATGTCCCGGGTTTTGTGATCCAAGGCGGAGACCCACAAGGTACAGGGACCGGCGGCCCCGGATGGACAATCCCGGGTGAATTTCAGGATCCCGACCTTCGCGACAAGATGCCGCCGCATGACGAAGGTGTCATTGCGATGGCACGGACACAGGACCCTGACTCCGCCGGAAGTCAGTTTTATATCTGTCTCACTTCGGATCCGAGAAATGTTGGACATCTAAACGGCAACTACACCACATTTGGGAAAGTTGTTGAAGGGATGGATGTCGTAGAATCACTTCGCGAAGGTGATGTGATGAAAAAAGTGACGATCGAAAACTATACGGCAGCACCGTAGCGGCATCAGCGAATTCCGTGTCCTGTCCCCTCACTCCGTCGCGTTTATGGGGAAACAGGTTTAAAACAGCGAAAAAGTTTAAAAGGACGTATATATATGGAAGAATGGAAACGTCTTGTTAGAGACACTGTCAACACCCCAGAAAAACTCGCCGCTGCCTTCGATGTTGACATAGAGGAGATGCGGCGTATTCATAAAGAATTTCCGATCCGTATCAATCCGTATTATCTCAGTCTCATAGAAGAACCCGGTGATCCGATTTGGAAGCAGGTCGTCCCTGACCCGAAAGAGTTAATCAGCACAGGCGTAGAGGATCCGCTCCACGAAGAAGACGATAGCGAGGTGCCGAACGTTACGCACCGATACCCTGACCGCGCACTCTTTTATGTTAACTATATGTGCCCCATCTACTGCCGGTTCTGTACCCGTAAACGGAAAGTCGGTGACCCGCATTCGATTTCTGAGGATAACGTCGAAAGAGGTCTCGCCTATATTCAGGCACACCCCGAAATCCGCGATGTGATTATCTCTGGCGGGGACCCCCTGATGCTAACGGATAAGAAGATTGATATGATTGTCGGTGGGTTACGAGCGATTGATCACTTGGAAATCATCCGAATCGGTTCGCGTGTCCCTGTAACGCTACCGCAACGTATTACGCCTGAATTGTGTGCGATCCTGAAGCAGTATCACCCGTTTTACATCAATACACACTTCAACCATCCGCGCGAAATTACACCTGAAACGGAAAAAGCGTGTGGCATGTTAGCCGATGCCGGAATACCTATGGGTAACCAGGCGGTTCTCTTGAAAGGCGTAAACGACGACCCCGATGTCATGGTGGAACTGATGAAGGGATTGCTGCGGATTCGGGTCAAACCGTATTATATCTATCAAGCCGACCTTATTGTTGGGACTGATCATTTTCGGACGGCGGTGCAGACAGGGTTAGACATCGTTGCGGCGTTGCGTGGACATATATCGGGACTTGGTGTGCCGCATTATGTTGTCGATGCGCCCGGTGGTGGTGGCAAAATCGCGCTGATTCCTGATCCAGTCGTGGCTTTCGATGACGATGAGATTCAACTTAAGAACTACGAAGGTAACGTCTACAGTTATCCGAGTACGCCGTTTTTTGATGAGGATTGGTAAAAAGGACTAAATTTACCTCTGCCTGCCAGCGTTCAATGCGTTTTGGGTTCATTTTCTCTCCTTTATCAACTATCAGCAGTAAGTTGGGTCGCGATTGGAAACTCTAAGCAAATAACTGCAGAGGTATACCAACAAAAATGGGGGTGGTAAAACCACCCCCGATTGATTTATTGCGGAATTTTGGATTTTAGGCGGAGAGTGCGGAAACTGCTGCGTCCTCGGTGTCGTAGTGTTCAAAGACTCGCACGAGTCGGCTGAGAACAATCAGGTTTTTGATCTGTTTACTGACATTGACGACTCCGACACGGCCTTTCTTTCGTGCTGTGATGGCACGGATGCCCATGAGTGCGCCGAGTCCTGTGCTGTCAATCTTATTGACGTTCTCGAAATTAATGAGAATACGCGGTGCCTCGGATACTTCTAACTCCGGCGAGAGTGCTGCCCGTAATGCTGATACGGAGGGTCCGATGAGTTTTCCGTTGGGTTCCAAAATTGTGATGCCGTTTTGCTGACGAATTTTAGTAGTCATGATTTACTCCCTTTTTATTTTTACATGCTTTGAAGGTTCAATTTAGGTATTTGATAGTTTAGTCAGGTACGCTCAAAAAAAGTTCGTTTTTTTTCGCATCTCATCAATATTCACGTGTTGCATCAAATCTTGTCATTTCGTTCATCATTGGCTTTCAATTATTAAAGACGCAATTCGTTACCAAAAAGGGTGCATAATTTGAAAAAAAAATACAAATTTTATCAATCAAGCAAGAACCCACGTTAAAAAATGAATTTCCGTCAATTAAATCGAGCGAAATCTGGGAGGGTGGGTTCAAAAAGGTACGCCAACTTCGCAAATACGGCACGATCTCCTGGTAGGCTATCAGCAATCACAAAAAAGAAGTGGCTTTCCGGCGTAAATTCGTAGTCGAAGATCGAATTGAAGTTGTAAGTGATCTCATCTCGCATCCGCTCATCTACACGTTCAATGAAAATGCGCCAACCGATTTTTTGCGTAAATTGGTAATTGCTGCGGAGCCGGAAGATAAGCGTATTCCGATGGGCACGCCAAAAAAAGTTTTCGAGATCCAAATCAATGGTGAGTTTTCTGAAAAGGTTGACCCCACCAGAGAAACTCGTAAACCGATTGAATTCATCTCGACGCGTGCCGAACCGATTGAGAACCGATAATTGCCCCCACGGTGCTTGATAATCAATGTCTGCTCTGATAAACTTGGTATCAAAAAGTTGACCGACCTCACGAAGTTGACCGAACCCACCCCAAACGAAAAAGTTAAATCGTCCGATGTCGATGTAGAAACGAGACTCGCTCAGCCGTTCCCGTAGCAACCTTTCCGCATTGGTTTGATGGAAATGGCGCGTATCCACCCAAAAGGATTCTACGAAATGTGCCGCTGGAAACTCATGTCTGTATCTGAGATGGGCGCGTGCGCGACGGAACGCCTCCTCCTCAAGTCCCATTTCGTTTGGACGAAAACCGTCCTGAATCTCCTCAAGTCGGATGTTGCCAAACCAGCCTTCGTGAATCCATTCCATAGAGGCATGATATGCCGAGTGCATTTCACCATCAACCCAATCAACGGCGTACTGAGACGCTGCAGTCAAGTCTTGATGCAATCCAAACCGTCCATTCAGCGATAGGAGTGCGACATCCCGATCGGCTTGGTGTTTGTGGATCCCCATCGCACCGATAACAGTCCGCTCCCCGATGTCATGATTAATCCGACCCGCTAAGAGATTCACCTGTTTTTTCGCATCTGCATCGTACCGATCAATCATTTTACCGTAGGTATTGATGAGCGCGAAATTAGAACTGCCAATTTTGCCTGTCGTTTTCGCACCGACATCAATTTCTTGGACGCGCCGGGTATAGAACAGGTCCAGCGGTAATTCAAACAGCTCAGCACCTTCTCTGAAAAACGGACGGCGTTCTGGCAGAAACAATTCCCGATCGCTTGAGATGTTGATTTGCGTCGGATCGCTCTCCAACTGTGAAAAATCGGGATTCAGCGTCACATTCGAGGTAAGGTGCGTTGAAATCGGAAACATTAGGTCTAACCCACCATCAAGGTCGTTGGAACGATCGACGAGCGCGCGATAACTGCCATAAGGCAGTATTCCGAGTTTCTGCTCCGTTTTTACCTTTTCCAAATCCAACCCTGTCAAATCGCCGTATTCCGACACGCGTGAGAAAAAAGCCGTCTCTGCCCATGAATAGGATTGACCATCTATCGGATGTACCCGCCAAAAGTTGATGCCCCAAGTCGTGTCCTGACGATTAAAACGCAGCTCACGAAACGGAATCGCCAGCTCCGCTGTCCAATGATCACGGTGTTTTTTTACTTTCGCGTCCCATTTTGCGTCCCAACTCATGTCGAAAACGCTTTCATTGCCGACCCTTTCATCTGCCTGTGTGCCGAGCGTATTGATCGCAAAAATGTAACAGTTGCGTTGGTCGTGATAGGTATCAAGCATTACCTCAATACAGTCGTTCTGCCAGACTGGGGAATCCCGACGCGTTAGGGTTTCTCGGAGACTTTTCATGTCCGGCTCCTCACAACGCACGCCGATATAGAGTGTTTTTTCATCGTACAGCACCCGAATTTCGGTGCCCAATTCAGCGGGATGTGTTTCTCCCTCCTTTGCTCGGAAGAAATTAGTTGCAATATCGGCATCTTGCCAGACTGTGTCTGTTAGGTCTCCATCAATAACGGGTGGGTTTTCTACCCAGATTGCCCGGATGGTGCGTTTTGGACTTTGTGTATTTGCGAAAATCGGTGTGGTCACCAAGAACAGGATCAGTATCCAAATGCGTGCGCTGGACACGCGGACTCGTCGAATTTGTTCCATTGTCACCTCTTTTTTAGTTATCAGTTGTCAGTAAGAGTCAGGAAGCATCGCGAGCGCAGCTCGCTCCTACAGAAGGGTTTAACCCATGCCGACGAAAATTCATCAGAAAATCCGTCTATCTATCCTTGGCACGGAAAGCAGTAGTCAAGGCACCCATCATCCAAAGGCGGGGAAACTTGTGCTTCATAGACAACAGTCCTTTGCTAATTCCTCTTAATCTTTTGTTTCTGAGAGTTTACGCATTGCGGCGAGATATAACGCTTTGCTTTGATTCCCGAACGGTCCTGGATTGGTTGGATTTTGTGGAAAGTATGAGAACAGACGCGCTTCACTCACTTCCTCAAGGTCAAGTGGACTCCCTAATGCTTCTATTTCTCCCAAATAAGCGATTCCCCAGTATTCGAGATTGAACATAAAACAATGAATGTAACACAATACTTCAAGATTTTTCAGCGTTGCACCAGTCTCTTCCAGAAGTTCTCGGTGTGCAGCTTCTTCAGCTGTTTCCCCGGGTTCGGCGCGTCCACCCGGCAGCGTCCAAATGTCGTTATCACGCCATTTGCAGAAGAGTATCTGGTTATCTTGATGTGCAAGACAATTGACAAACTCAATTTTCCCTACGTCTGACGGCAGTTCTCCAAAATAGAGTAACATGTAGCCATCTTGTTCCTCAATCTTTTGAACCATCTTGTTCCTCTCTAAACACGAAAATCTACTATAGGTAGTATTTGGATGCATAGAAACTGCGCGATTTGACTGGACTTACTTGCATTCCAAAACTTGGGAGTCCCAAATTCACGAATAACGTCTCTATGAAATTAAAAGACAATCGGAAACTACAGAGCGTGTGTTCAATCGCTTCAGCTTCCTTTTTTAATCGTCTCCGCGCACGACTCAGACGGCTCTTAATTGTGTTTGGGGATACGCCCAAAAACTTGCTAATCTCCTCGCAGGTCATTTCAGCAAGATAGTAAAGGCGGATTACTGTACGGTCAACCTCTCGGAGTTTATCAAGGAGTTTTTGAATCAAGGCGCGATCCGATTCCTTTCCTGTTTCCTTCTGCTGCTGTGCTATATACTCGGAATAACATAATTCCGAGAGTTCTTCGGGATCAGTTGATGTTAGCGACTGCAGTTGCGGTTGAGCGGCTTGTTTTCGGAGCCACGTGACGCAGAGGTTGTTGGCAATGACATAGACCCATTTTGCGAATCGGTTTGGTCGTGTCAACGTATCGAGTTTTTGATATGCCGTCAGGAAAACCTCCTGCGTAATATCTTCTGCAATGTGAAAATCTCCGATCTTTCGCCACGCAAGCCCGTGAATTTGCGATCGATATTTCTCTACCAACGCAGCAAAAGCATCGTCATTGCCTTCCAAAGTGAGTTGAACCAATTTATCATCGTTATGTTGCATGCGGCACCTCCACAAGAAATCGTCCTTCTGTGATTAAAGACGAAAATTCGGGGTCGAAAAGTTGCACCTTTGCGGAAAAAATTGCGTTTTTTATAATAGCACGTCTCTAAATAGTTTGAGCGTATGATTGAATGCGGATTTCTGATGGAAGAAACCCCCCAAGGGAAACACCCCAGCAAAAATACCCCTTTATCAGAGAGACTTTCTGATGGAAGAAACCCCCTAAATCCCCCTTATCAGGGGGACTTGCAATACCTCCTCTAAAAAGGGTTCTTTCGGAACACGTAAACTGATATTTATGAGATAGATTATATAAAAAACACCCAACATCGAATTATTTTCAACGTTGGGTGGTAAAATTGTTTTTTTTAACGGCGGAAATTGAATAGATGTTATCCAGATTTTGCGGGGACCTCTACTCGCGTGTCTCTATTTTCTTCTGGTTAAGAACACCCCAACTGCAGTGATGACATATCCGATAACTGTGCCCCACAAGCCAAATTCGATAGGATATTCAGTCGTTGTGCTACGGGGCCTTCCTAAGATATTTTGCCTGGCAATCTCGTGAATATAGAGATTCGCACAGTAGGATAAAAGAATCCCAAGTCCAATGCCCACACTAACGAAAACGGGTGCTCTTAATTTCCAGTAGGGCTCCCGCGCCAATGCGTAAAAACTGACACCAACGGTGACCATGGACGCGATGAAAACAAACATGATAAGCGGCTGCCGACTCATAGCACTAAAACCGGATCTATCTATTAGGGAACTAATTCCGCCCCAGGGCATGAAGACACAAACAAGTGCAAGCATTCCGCCAGCGTGTATGATAGACCACGGTTGTCTTGCTTCTACAGAAACTTTGGCGGCTCCGTTCACATCTTCCCGCCTGATTAAAAAAACACCAATGACAGTGACGACAAACCCTATAATTGTCCCCCAAAAACCCACTTGAGCGGAATAACTACTAACACCTGGCAGCTGTGACACCCTTACATGCCAAAGATACTCCGTTAACAGATGCGAAAGTCCGATACCAGCACTTATAAGAATTGGCACTCTGGATTTCCAAGGTGTCCGACGGATTACCATGTATAGGCTCAAACTAATAATTAAGACACTTGCGATAAAAGCGACTGCAATGAGGGAGGCATTTCGCGCAAGAAAGTTAGTCAAGAAAAAATCAACTCCTGACATACTGTAAGTGAGACTACCATCTTTCTCTATTGTCGGCATGAACGGTGCACCTCTTTCCACCCACGGCAAGAAAAAACAGGAAAAGGCAATAATTCCGCCGAGGGGTGTGATGAACTGTGTGTACCGGTTTGCTTGATGCGTGTTCATGATTTTTAACCCCCTAAATCTCCCTTATCAGGGGGACTTTAAGAAGCTGTGCGTAAGTCCTAAACAGAAATTGTATTACATATCACCATAAACTTTTAATCTTTCAGTTTTTCGAGGAACGGACTGAGTAGGTCAATCGGGATTGGGAAGACGACGGTTGAGTTTTTCTCGGCACTGACTTCTACTAATGCTTGTAGGAATCGGAGCTGTACGGCTGTCGGGGTTTGACTGAGAATTTCTGCTGCATCTGTTAACACCTGGGCAGATTCAAATTCACCTTCGGCGTGTATGACTTTGGCGCGGCGTTCGCGTTCCGCTTCTGCTTGCTGCGCCATTGCGCGTTGCATTTCGACGGGGAGATCCACGTGCTTGATTTCCATTGCCTGCACCTCAACACCCCACGGTTCACAATGCCTTTTGATGATCTCCTCTAAATCCTGATTCAGTTTTTCGCGTTCGGAAAGCAGATCGTCGAGTTCAGCGCGCCCAAGGACACTCCGGAGTGTCGTCTGTGCGACTTGGGAGATTGCGAAACCGAAGTCCTCGACTTCAATCACAGCCTTATCCGCTTCGGTTACCCTGAACGTCAGTACGGCGTTAACGCTTACGGAGACGTTGTCTTTTGTAATGACATCTTGTGGGGTGACATCGTTGACGATAACACGGAGGCTGATTTTTTGCATCCGCTCAATCCAGAACGGTATCATAAGGACGAGTCCGGGACCGCGGGTCCCAGTCAATCGTCCGAGCCGGAAGATAACGGCGCGCTCGTATTCTTTGAGGATTCGGACGCTTGTCGTTAGCAAAATAATAACGACAACGGCAATGGCAAAATAGATGGGTTCAATCTGTGGTAACATACTTTTAAATTTCCTTGCGGTTCGTTCAGGTGGGTTTGGAACTTTGACGCTTCTGTGCGTAAATCCGCCTTCCATTACATTACAGGCTACTTTCCTGATACTATGAAGATAAACACCTTTTTAAATTTCCTTGCGGTTCGTTCAGATGGGTTTGAGTGTTGACGCACTTCTTCGTATAATTGAAGAAATACCCAAGCAAAACCTTTCCACTTCGTTTCAGGCTCGGTTTCTGACGCTATCAAGAACAACCCGTGATATCGCGAGCCTTCTGGAAAAAATCACGTTTGCGGGATGTGTTGATTTGCCATTGGACCGGGACGGATTGGTAACCGTGGTGATAATCGTTTTCACCCGGATCGAAATAGCCCCATGAGGCGTATTGACTGACAGCAGCAACGAAGTTGTTCAAAGGTTTATCAAAATCGAAATGGTCGTCTTCGTTGAAAAGGATCGGCATCGGACGGTAGCCGGGTACCTCGCGTGTCTGTTGCACCATCTCAATGATGCGATTCGGATCGCTGACCCCGTTTCCGTGGACAAGTAGAAAATCGGAGGCACGGACGACATTTTCGAGTGGCACCTTACCCCCACCGTAACTCGTGCCAACGAGGAATCTATTACCGTCGCGTGTCGTCGCTTTTACACGTTCAATCAATTCGTGTACCCGTTGCGGTTTTAGAATTTCATGCGTATATGCTCTGACGTTGCATTCGTTGTTCACTTCAACGATAACATTGGTGTACCCTTTGTCGAAGAGCCATCCAGTTGCGTTGTCAACGGCGTTTTTGACGGCGTTCTCATCCTTAACTCGCTGGTCCTGACCAAAATAGAAATAACCGAGGATGACGACCATACCGAGCACATCGGCGAAATCGATAATGCGTTCAAGGCGCGACAGATAATCAGGATTGAGGCTGCCATCGGCTTCTATACCGGAATTGTGCCACGGTTGTGCTTTGGAGTAGCCTTCGGGACTCCCGCCTTGGAGGTTGATGGTGAACGCCAATACGCCGTGTGCGCGCCATGTCGGCATCGCTGCTAAAAATTCGCGGGTATTGCGTTCGGGGTCCCATTCTCCGGTGTCTGGGTATTCCCAAAGATGTATGGTCTCTGGGTTCCTGTCATCAAAGATGCCTTGCACCATGCGGGTGTTGATGAGCAACCCTTCGACCTTATGTCCTTGATAGGAACGACCTGGGTAAGTAATGTTTCCGTTGATGTAAAATGCATCGTCAACGATACTGACCGCTGTTTTCATACGTTATCCTTTCATTGCATTCGTTATTAATAGGACTTACGCAAATTTAGCAGAAAACGGATATTTTGCACGTCCAAAGTAGATATTCAAACGTTTTAACCCCCTAAATCCTCCTTATCAGGGGGACTTTAAGAGGAAGTGCGTAAGTCCTAATTAAGAAAATGTATTTACTGCGTTTTCTGTGAAAGTGCTTTGAAATACCGCCGCAGTTGTTCTCGGTACTGGAACGGAATGTCCTCAAACTCCTTTGCGTGTGGCGCGGCTTCCAATTTCTGAACGATTTCGAGGAGTTCAGGATGCAGCGGTGGGACTTCCTGAGCAGGCGTTTCTGGTCTCTGTGCGACCTCAGCCTTACGCTGTTTACCAACATCCCGTTTTTGCAGCGATTTTAAACTATCAAGCATCCGCGTCAAGATTTGCTGCTGTCTATTGAGCACTTGATCACTGAGTTCACCCTGTCGGAGTGCTTTCTCAACTTCCGTCATGTCCTCAGCGACCTCTTCGAGGCTCCCCAACATTTGTGCCATCTGTTCTGCGCGTTCGGCAAGGCGTTCGGTCGCTTCTCTAATCATCTCCTGTTGTGCGGCGAGTTGACGCATCATCTGTTCAAAGCCGGGGGTTTGTCCCTGTTCTCGCATCTGTTGACTCAGGTTTTGCGCCATCTGGTTTAATTGCTCCTGACTCTCAGCGAGTTGCTGGAGCTGTTCCATCATGTTCTCCAACCCGCTGGCATCCATCTGTTGGTTCATCTGGGCCATCGCATCAAGGAGTTCAAAAACAGCCTGATTGAGATCAGCAAGTGCGGTTCTCTGAATTGGCATAGCGAGACTGGGTTGTCTATCTTCTAAGGCGCGTGCAGCACGGGAGAGTGCATCGTTCGTGGCGTTGAGATGCCAGATAACTTTGTTCGGCACCTCTATCTGTCGGTTCCCTAACTCCCAAAGTTTATTGGAAAGTTGAGCGATCCCTTCCGCTGTGCTAAGTTCATTCGCTGCGAGTTGTTGTAATTGCAAGATTTCACTCGGAATATAAGCCTCGGTCTGTCCAGCAGTAATGAGGTCATTTGTCTTGGAAAGGACTTCCTCATGGAGATGTGAGAGGTGAAGCCCGCTCTCAACGGCTTCTTGCATAGCCGTCATGGTTTCGTTTGCGTTCGCGCCTTCCATGAATGCCAAAGCGTTATCTAACCCTTGTGCGAGTTCTGTCAGCGTCTGTTCGGCTGCACGCCCGGATTCAAGTGCCTCTGTATTCTGCCCGCTTCGGAGATTTTGACTGGTCGTTTTAAGGTCCTCAGGTAGGTTATGATCTTTCGCAAACTGGTTGAGGCGTTTGATCTCGTCTGCGAGCCGTTCTATCTGTGGTGGAGCGTTCTCTTTATTCTCCGCGAGTTCGCCCATTTCAGTGCCGAGGTTATCTAATTTCTCACTGAGTTTCCCGAATTCCTCACCGACTTTGTCCTCTTTTTCTGCGAGATCGTTTGTCGGGGTAGACTGCGGTAAGGTTCCCAACGTATCCATCAACTGCTTCTGTTGTTCAGCGAGTGCTTTTGCCTGTTTGGCAGCCGCTTCGAGTTCCTGTTGGAGGAGAATCTGTTCATAAAGCGACTTCGCGCGCTCCAGTTGCTGTAAAAACTGTTCTTGGTTGAGATTCGCTTCCATCATTGATCTCTCTTGTTCATTCATCTGCTGCTTCGCCAACGCCTCTGACAACTTCCGCAAAATCTCTTTATGTTCTTCAGAGAGTGCTTTCTCCATCAGATTTTGTAGTTCCTGATACTTTTGTATCGTCTCAGCGTCAAAGAGTTGATTCTGTTCCATCTCTTCGGCAGTCTGCTTCATATCATCAACTAACTGCTTCGCTGTCTGCTCAATCTGCTTCTGATTTTCAAGCACCTGTTGCATCAAACTCTCATCGTTAAGGGTGAGTTCTTGGCTCTTTCTGATTTTACCGAGTAGCGTGTCAATCAAACCTGTGGCATCTGCTTGCTCATCAACGAGTTCTTCCAGACCTTGTTGTTCTGTCTCCTGCTCGGTAGCAACAGAATCGTATAATTCGGAGAGCGATGGGAAACGGAGCGTATAGGTCGGAGACTTGCCGATATTCGGTCCTGAGACGTTATCGTTATCCAGCGCCTGAACGTAATAAGCAATTATCTCACCCGGAAAGATACCGATCCGGTCAACATCCCACGTGTATGATACGGAGACTGACCTGCGGACAGGTGTGTTCTCGACACCCCACCGCTTCAAGGGGACGTTTATCTCTTCGGCACCCTCCGCCTCAACATGATATACCAGTTGAAGTGCTTGTATGCCGTAGTCATCAGCAGCTTCCACTTGTAGTTCCACTAACATTTCATTATCCAAAACGGTATCCCGCGCAGGTGAAACGATATTGACATCAGGCGCAGCATCTCTGAGAACGGTGAGCGTATAGTTAATAGGATCGCGATTTGTAAAGCCTTCAACATCAATAATGTGGATCCGGTAGTTTCCACTCTGTTGCGCAACAAAAGTCCCACGCATTGTAGGAGGTTTTGGGATTGTTTCCGGGACCTGTCCGGCTTCTATTGGCTCTACAAGGGACTCAGGCGGGGGCGGTGCTGTAATCTCCAAAGGCACATCATCAGATTCTTCAAACGCGAGGTGCGCTTTCTCAAGCGGTTTGTTACTTTCGCCAGTAAATACGAGTTCTGTTCCGAAGAGTGCTTGGATATCGCCTGTGTTCGCTGGAAATGTCTGAGATTGCAGTTGCGTGTAGGCGGGGTAGCTAAGCCGATACTGAAATTGGGTAACAATCGGTTCATCGCTAATTGTCACCTGATACTGTGCCGACGCTACCTCTTTGACATTGATATAGTATTGGAGCGGACGGTTCACATTTTTAAGGGTCACGTGGTAAAAGGGATCAGTTTCTGGCACCTGTAGGTTGTTTGTGCGCTGCATCGGCATCGGCTGCCACGCGACTGTTGACGTATCTTCACTGCCGTCTCCGACACGGTAATAGAGTGTAACTGGCGCGCCGATGTGTCCGGTTACCTTTGCGGTGACCTTAACATCGGTGCCGCGTTCAATTTGAACACTGCCGGGTTGAATTTCCGTAATCTGGATAGCGTGTTTTGAATCTCCCTTGGTGTCCGGTAGCGTCTGTGGCAAAGTTTGAAAGGCAGTGGCTAAACCGGTAAAAGCGTTGGGCAAGAGAAAGTGGGTGATGAGTAGAAGCCCTACGCCCGCAACAGCAATACCTGCATTCCGCTTAATTTTCCGAAATTCGGTTTGAAACACCCGTCTATGTTGGATATTTTTCATATCTTCGTCGGTTTGAATAATCAGGTGTTCAATAAATTCCGGTGCATAACCGAGTCGGTTATCTGTCAAGTTCTTCCAAAGCTGCACAGCGCTCAGAATCCGGTTTTCGGATGCGAGTTCACTTTCCGCTTGTGTCGATTCGAGACGCGATGCAATCGCAGCATCCGTGCGTCGACGACAGAGCGGTAAAATAAGCGTTCGGATGAGGGTATAGATACCACCGATGGCTACTGATAGTAAGAGAATCCCGACACGAGCCCAGAGCAAAAAAGGAGACTGCCACGCTTGAATATTAATGGCTAAAATGATAAGGGTGCCCACCGTGACAAGTGCAAGAATACCGATGCATTTTAGTAGACCTTCAGAAAAAGTGAGCCACCACCACTGTCGCCGAATTGCCCCCAATCGAGCAATTAGGTTTTCATAAGCCTTGTTTACATTTTGTGTGTTCATTTACCTTGCCCTTTTAGTGTATGAGTGCATATACAGCGATATTAACCGCCATTTTTGCAGCGAGTTCGCGTACCTGTGGTGTATCCGTTGGGTGTACATCAGCATTTTCGAGTCCATCGCCGATGTCCGCACTGTAAGCATAATAAACGACCATTCGCCCATCGTGGAAGAGTCCAAATCCTTGTGCGGGTTCGCCATCATGTTCATGAATTTTCGGTAGCCCTTTCAGTTCATAGAAACAACGATAAATTAGGTGTGTATTCGGTATCGGTTGTAGTTCTTGTTCAGGAAAGACCCTTTGCATTTCACGTCTGAAGCTCTTGTCGAGTCCGTAATCATCGTTTGCAAACAGAAATCCACCCTTCATGAGGTAATCCCGTAACGCCTCGACTTCACTTTCGGTCAATCGAACATTTCCATGCCCAACAAGGTAGAGCATCGGATACTGATAAAGGGTGTGATCCGTGAGTTTAAGAATGACTCTATCGTCAGCGGTCTCAATATCCGTTCGGGTCCGAAGCAGCCGGAGCCAATTCTTAATAACGGTTGCGTCCCCATACCAATCACCACCACCGCTGTAATGGACTTGGGCAATAGTCATTGGGGCACCAGTAGCGAGCAAATTTTGTCTAATATGCCCACCGCCGAATATACCCAATAGAAGACAGCAGATTAAAACCGGTTTCCACTTTATTAGTCCTATCACAGTGCCCTGCTCCTTTATGTCAGTCCGATCCGTTTGCGTAAAAACCATTCTGTTCCTAATAATCCGACGACTGCAATGAGGATCAAAGGATGGTTCCAGAGTTCGCGTTCCGCATCAACAAATACAGGATTTTGGACATCAGCGACATTTTCCGTTACCGATTTCGCATCCGCCATCGTAAAATAGGCACCGCCAGTTTCTGCCGCGAGTTGTTTCAGCAGGTCTTCATTGAGTTGTGGTGCTTCCAATTCAGCGAGTTGTGGATGAACATGGATATCAATTTGATCCTCACCGAGTGTCTGGTCGCCAGTTCTTCCAGTGGCACGAATATGATAGATTCCATTCTGTAATAGTGTAAATTGAGCCGTGTAGAGATTCCCCATATCAGTCTGCTGTGAAGCTGATTCGTCCGTACTTTCGGTTACCCCGCGAATCTGGAGTTGGAAAGGCGCGCCTTCAGGTGGCACGACTTCAAATTGGACTGTCGCGTCCGTTTGTGTCGCGCGATAGGACTTAGAGTATAAATATGCCGTGACCTTCGCTGTATCTCCAATAGCATAAGTATTCGCATCCGCGGTAAGATGTAATTTTTCGTCATCGGTGTCGGTTGCCATCCACCGCAGTGCTTGCGCCCAGAAGCGTGCGTAGATGTCGTCGTAGCGGGTATCTTTAAAAGTATTAACGCCGAAGCTCCAATTCCAGAGTCCCTCCGCCGCAATTAGAAGGCTTTTGCCTAAGCCAGCTCTCTGGAGTATCAGAATAGGGTTGCCTTTCCCACTTTTCATGAGGGTTGTTGCACCACCCCGAAGGCGAAATCCACTAAAAGATCGAAACAGAGGTGGCATGTTTCGCCAGATTGCGGCGTTATGCTCGCCTGAAACCGAGGGTTGATTTCGTTGCGTCTCCATAAGCTGCAGCATCGGATGAAACTCGCCGGATTGGGTGAGTTGGACAGTGGATTCAGTATCGTGCCGACGACAGCCACCTCTTGGAATGTCAATCGGCAAAAGCTGCGCTAATTCCGTGTTTCGCAGCCCATTCATGCCAAGCATCCTGCGAGACGGCAGGAATATGATAGATTTTCCTTGTATTTCAACGAAGTCAACAATTGCACGTTGCTGCGTGCTGGTAAGATGATCAACGCCTAAGTCTCCTAAAATCAACACATCGTACTTGGAGAGTTCAGCAGGCGTTTCAGGGAATCGTGGCGTTTCGGATGCTGGTATCGTTTGTGGATAGTATCCATCTAAACGGCTAAGCACTGTATTATCAGGCGGAAACTGCTTAGATCTGTTGCGTAATAAAACTGCGCAGGTGGCCTCAATATCAGGGTCTCGCTCTAATGTGCGTTTTAAAAACGTGTACTCCCACCTCGGTCTGCCTTCGAGATAGAAAACGTTGAGTTTTGCTTTTACAACTTTTACTGAAAACGTTTTCTGATTGTTTGCTTCTGTCAACTCGCCATCAAGTGCTGGCAGTTCAACGGTATATTGAAAGTTCCCTTCGACCTGCGGTGTTAATTTTAACGCAACAACGTGTTTTGTGGTCGTACTCGCGGCTGTTGCGTCTTGGGGCTGTTCAAAGGTTAATGTTGCGGTATCTACAAGGGTTTTACGCTTCACTTCACGCAGAGAGAGTCGCGTCGCTTTACCGATATACCCCGTTTGCACAACCGTCACACGGATGATATTTTCGTGGTTTGTGTAGGCAACAGGTGTGTAATCAACATGCTGAATTTGGATATCCTTTGGGGCTTCTGCCGAGCCGACACCAATTGCATAGACTGGCACTTCCAACGCAGTAATATCCGCTAAAGATAACTGTCCGGAGTTATGTCCACCATCGGTAATAAGTAGAACCCCGGCGTTTTGTTGTCCTTTCCATGCAGCTGCGACTTCACGTATGGCAGTTCCAATGTCGGTGAGCGTTCCTTTCGGTTCAAATTGTGGTAAACTTTCGGCATCAAGGTCTTGGGGCAACACTACGCTCTGATGAAGTCCTGTATCAAAAGGATAGAGATGCACCTCAAACCGGTCGCGTAAAGCCTGGAGGAGTTGTGCTTGTGGATCGAACAGCAGTTGATTCACTTGATTTAGGCGAGATGTCGGTGACGTGCTTATAGGGGTATCAACGAGTTCCATACTCCGCGATGTATCTACTAAGATAGAGAGATGTGTCGGTGGTGTGATGTCCTTCTTTTCAAGGATGACGGGTGCTAAGAGGCAACCGAGCAGGATCGACGCTGCACAGATCCGTATTGCAATGAGTAAAAACCGATACCTCGGATGCATAGCGTGTGCTGTTCGGAGGTAGACAAAGAGCGTGATGCCAATGACAATCCCGATACCGAGTGCAACTGCCCATCCGGGCCAAAAATAGGTGAATCGCATATATGTTCTAAATCCGTTTTACAACATATTATAGTCTAATTACGGGACTGATGTCAAATGAATTTTGGTTTTTAGCCATCAGCGATCAGCCATTAGCCATCAGCCGTCAGCACTTCACCACTTGCTTATGAAAACTGACAACCGATAGCCGATGGCTGATGGCTAACTTGAAATAAGTTTGACAACTCGTGATTTGCTGTGTTAAAATATGTTTAAAATAAACTGCTACAGAAGTGGGGTAAAGCATGGCAGAACAAAGTAATAACGAAAACGTGGTTGAGACCCAAGAAAATCAGACCGAGGCAGCAAGTGGCACTATTATCAACGCTGCACAGATGCAGTCCATTGATATTAGTGATCGGTTCACACGGACGCTAACGGAAACCGGTTGGCGTATTAAATTGGAAGCAACAGCGCGCGTCACTATCAACTTCATGACGAGTATGCGGAAGCATGAAGTTACACTGATGCCGGACGATATTATTCAGCGTGACGGAGAGGACTTAATTCTGATCCGTAATCAATCTGCTGATGCGTATCGGGGCCAAAGAAATGTATCAGCATCACCCCTTGCTCGGAATACCGATCGGACACAGGCTTCTGAACCGTCCGGGGATGGGACATCTTAATTTTCTTTTATTGGGAAAAGGATAGGGGGTGACTGCCCATTCTGGAACGTATCTATCGGCTTCTCTCAAGTTTAAAAGGCGGAACAATGATCCCTACGGAGGTCGTGCTGAGTCCGCAAAGTTATGCGAAAGTTGTTTCGGAGCTGGCTGAAACGCTCGGTTACGAGGGAGTTTCGCATTTGCAACTCGCGCATCATCTCGCCTTGGTAGTTTCTATCCAACAGGAAAATACGGATCTGGTTGTCCTAAAGGAGTTGACCCCTAACCCATGTCCTATCTGCCATCGTCGGTTAACGTTCCTTCGGGAAACAATCGACCGTTTTGAAAGTGATAACTCAAATCAAATTCGTTGTTCAATGGGACACCGTTACCCGGGTGAGTTAAAGGTATACTATCTGAGTATTTTCCAACACAACGCGGCGGATGAACTCGAAAAGCCGGTTAAGGTGTGTCCAGAGTGTAAGGGTAAAAATATCCAGTACTTGGGGTCGGATACGATGTTCTGTCTGGATTGTGATTGGGATAGCGGGATGGAACCTCGGTACCAGATACAGCGTAACGGTGAATAGTGCTTGAAGTTCTATCCCGTGGTGTTAGAAGGCGCGCTACTGCAGGCGGGGTTTAAAACCCCGCCTGCAGTAGGGGCTGCGCAAGTCCTAATGGAAGTGTCCAGCATGCGGATCCGCTGCTTCAGCACTCATATCCGGCGGTTCTTCAATTTCTGTAACGAGGGTTTCTGTCGTTAAGAGTAAACCTGCGATGCTGGAAGCGTTCTGTAAAGCGGAGCGGACGACCTTTGTCGGATCAACGATCCCTTCTTCGAGCATGTCGCCGTATTCGGTTGTCGCAGCGTTGAACCCGTAGTTGCCTTCACCGGCTTGTACTTCCGCGACAACAACAGAACCTTCCATTCCGGCATTTTCGGCAATAGCACGGACAGGCGAAATTAGGCTGCTGCGGATAATATTGAGTCCCGTCTCTTGATCGCCATCAAGTTCCAAACCACCGAGCGAGGTTGCTGCACGTAAGAGCGCGGTGCCGCCGCCCGGGACAATACCTTCCTCTATAGCGGCACGCGTCGCAGCGAGTGCGTCTTCAAATCGGGCTTTTTTCTCTTTCATCTCCATTTCTGTAGCGGCACCGACATTGACAACAGCAACGCCACCTGCGAGTTTCGCGAGCCGTTCTTCGAGTTTCTCGCGATCATACTCGGAAGTTGTGTCCTCTATCTGCTGACGAATCTGTGCGACTCTCCCCTCAACGCTCTCTTTCGCGCCACTGCCGCCGACGATTGTGGTGTTATCCTTGTCAACAACGACGCGTCGGGCTGTGCCGAGCATACCGACAACGATGTTTTCCAAGCGGATGCCGGTCTCTTCAGATATGACTTGACCGCCTGTCAGGATTGCGATATCTTCTAACATCTCCTTGCGTCGATCACCGAACCCTGGGGATTTTACTGCGGCGACCTGCAGTGTGCCACGGAGTTTATTCACCACCAATGTCGAAAGTGCTTCGCCTTCTATATCTTCAGCGATAATGAACAGTGGACGCCCAAGTTGCATCGCCTTTTCCATAATTGGCACAAGGTCTGCAACTGTCGAAATTTTTTCTGTATTGATAAGAATAAAAGGATTCTCGAATTCGACGACTTGTGCCTGCATGTCCGTTACAAAGTTCGGTGATAAGAAACCGCGATCGAACTGCATCCCCTCAACGATGTCAACAGCAGTTTCCGAAGTTTTACCTTCCTCAATAGTGATAGCTCCGTCATTTCCAACTTTCTCGATTGCTTCAGCCACAATCGCGCCAATGTCGCTATCATTTGCGGGATCGTTAGCGGCAATTGAGGCGACCTGTAGGATTTCTTCATGTGTATTGACAGCACGGCTCTGTGCGGTGATTGCATCAATAGCAGCATTTACAGCTTTGTCGATACCGATTTTTAACTGCATCGGATCGGCACCGGCTGTGACGTTCTTGAAACCTTCATGAAGAATTTCCTGCCCCAAGAGCGTAGCAGTGGTGGTCCCATCTCCAGCGATGTCATTTGTTTTGGTTGCGATGGATTTGAGCAGTTGGGCACCCATATTCTCGTATGGGTCCGGGAGTTCAATTTCTTTTGCGACGGTGACACCATCACACGTTACCAGCGGGGCACCGAAAGATTTCTGGATGACCACATTTCTTCCACGTGGCCCCAGGGTAACCTTCACGGCATCGGCGAGTATATCCGCGCCGCGCTTGAGTGCCACCCTCGCTTCTTCGTCAAAGATAATTTGCTTTGCTGGCATTGAATTCCTCCTGTATTAATTTTAGTGTTGTAGTATTCAAATATTAGAAGTCTTGCGATCATAAATCGCTTCAATAATTATAGCATATAGGACGCATAAAGTCAATTTTTTGTGATTGCTCACCCAGAGCATTCAGCCATCAGAGGAATAGTTACCAGTTATCAGTTATCAATCCTCAGTCAATCGGAAATAACTTTTGCGGTGCTTAAGATGATGGATAGGCATCTAAAGCAGCATGCCACTTTGTGAGCTGTGCGACGCGCAATTCGGAATCCGTTGGAATTTCAAGCGGTCTGCCGCGAGTATCAACAACTAAGCCGACGACACCCCCGAGCACTTCTGTTTCAATAGGATTTCCGTTCCCAGCACCGAGATCAAACCGACGTGAGGGTTGAAGTTTCAGTGTCGCTTTTTCACCCAACGGAAGCGGATAGCGGCGGAGTTCGCCAAATTGAACATTTTCATTCATTGGTGATATATCTTCACCACTGATCTCAATAATGAGACACTCGTCTCCGGTATTTCCGGTGCCGACCGGTACAATAGAGGTGCCAAGGTGGATGAGACAATCTCGTTCAAAGACATGCGTTGCGGCTTCAGGATTGACTTGCGCGAGAACACCGAGTTGGGGCATCATGAAGATACTGTCAACGGCGAGATGGGTTATACCTTCGGGTTGGAACGCGTCTATCATCATGAGCATCGCTTGCTGCCGGCGGGGTGCGTGCGATAAAACGCCACCACTCCCGACGAGCATATCCAAAGAGAGCATATTAACGAGCGTCTGACCGCTTTCTGCCTGATCAAACGCTTCAGAGATCGTACGTTGTTGTTGCACACCGCGCAATTCAACGGCAAGTTGTTTATGCTGTTCAAAAGCGAGTCGGAGTGCTTCACGTGCAATTGCCTGCTCCAAAACCAATTCTTGCAGGGTTTGCGGGATCGTTGTCGGACGAATCATCTTGTTCTTGACACGGTTACGGAGATCCCCCACTTCAATATCAAACGGGACCCACCTGAGAACATTTTCTAAACCGGCTTCAGCGAGGACATTTGAGACGCTGTAACTCATACCGAGGTTCGCACTGACGGTTCGGTTAAAGATCGATTCGGATTCCTTATTTTTGAAAACAGAAAAGACATCTGTCGTCGCACCACCGATGTCCACCCCAACCACTTCAATATCCTGTTGTTCAGATACAGTCTGAATGATCTCACCAACTGCTCCCGGTGTCGGCATGATAGGTGCGTCTGTCCAGTCGATGAGTCGCTTGTAGCCGGGAGCATGCGCCATGACGTGCTCAAGGAACTGTTCCTGAATTTTGTGGCGTGTGGGCATTAGGTTTTCACGTTCCAAAACGGGGCGGAGGTTGTCTACCACCTGTAGTGCCATGACATCTTGCAAGCGTTCTTGAATCGATCCACGGGCATCTATATTTCCGGCATAGATAAGCGGGAGTTCGTAAGCGATCCCTAATCGTGGTCTTGGACGTGCGGCAGCGATAATCTCAGCCAATTCAACAACGTGAGAAGTCGTCCCGCCATCGACCCCGCCGGAGAGGAGTAGCATGTCTGGACGGAGATGTCGGATACGTTCAATTTTTTCGTGAGGGAGGCGTTTGTCGTTAGAGGCGATGACATCCATGACAATCGCACCAGCACCGAGCGCAGCACGTTCTGCACTCTCGCCTGTGAGATTGCGCACAACACCGGCTACCATCATCTGGAGTCCACCACCCGCACTACTGGTCGAAATGTAGATGTCAACACCCTCGTCGCCATCTTGTGGTTTTATGATGACTCCATCGTTAAGAAGTTTGCGACCTGCGAGTTCCTCAACTTCGGTAATAGCGTTGATAACGCCTGCGGTTACATCTTCAACCGGTGCCTCAACAGTTGTCGGTGCTTCACCCCGCACGACCAGTTGGTATTCGTCATCTCGTTTCTCAATTAAAATCGCCTTCGTCGTTGTACTGCCACAATCGGTAGCAAGAATAGAGCGGATCTCGCCCGCTGCTTGGTTCATACGCGTTTTCTCCAGTCTTTATTACAGCACACCTCATAAATAATTTGCGAGTCTTGTCAAATATGAAAGAAACCCCCTAAATCCCCCTTATCAGGGGGACTTGCATGGATTAGTAACCTAATTGCCGCAAGTATTCTCGGTTAACGGACATGCGTTCAAGATCCGTACGGTCTTCAACCATACCTGGACATGCCGTAATCCAGCGATCATAGTTGAGTTCCTCTAAAGTGGACATGATTCCCGGAAAATCCATCACATTTCCGGCACCGACATCCACCCAATCCACGTCATAATTGCTGCCATCTCCGCCTGTGTAACCTGCGTAATCCTGAAGATGGACGTAGACGAGGACCTCACTATAACGCCGAATGGACGCAATCGGATCGTAGCCCCAGAGTGCGGAATGCGAAACGTCTATGCACAACTTGCACTTTCGGAGCAGGCTCATATATTTTGCCCAGTCGTCAATTGAATCAACAGTGGTGTTTGTGTGGATGTGATAACAGACATCCAGACCGTATTGTGAGGCGTATTCTGCCCAGTCTTCGGAAACGTCGGCAAGTGCTGCGAGGTCGGAACTATCAATCGGACGGTCCTGTGGTTTGCCCGCTCCCATGAACATGAAGCAGTCGGCTTCGACTTCTGCAGCGAAGTCAATCCGTCGTTTATTGAATTCCATCTGTTCGGGGTTTTTGTCAATCGGCAGCCCGCGTGCTGTGACAGCAGCGACAGGCAGATCGACATTATCACAGACCTGTCGGATGCGTTGGGGTGTTCCGACCCAGTCCAAGGCTTGACGCATCTCCCAACCGTCCCAACCTGCGTCTTTGAGTTGGGTCAGTAGTTCTTCAAAATCAGGTTGTTGCCAACGCAATGTACTATATCCAAATTTGAATCCCATAGTGTTCCTCCTATTTTGGCTGTCGGCTCTCGGCTTTCAGCCGTCAGCAAGAGCGTTTATGGCTTAATAGAAACCATCAAAAACCGTCAGCAAGGGTATAACATATTACTGACTGCTGATCGGCGACTGCCATTTAAAATATTATACCACATTTGGAAATAAATTGCAGAGGCATTTAGGCATCGGCTGACGGCTGATGGCTGAAAACAGAATAAATTGCTTGCTATAAACGTCTACTTTTGTTAAACTATAGCCGTAAAACTCAGGGATTTTGGAATACCTATTTTTAAGGACTTACGCAAACCCTTCGCAGGCGGGGTTTCAAACCCCGCCTGCAGTGCTGATTGTGTAGGGGTTCATGAAAAAATGCGTAAGCCCTATTTAAGGAGAAAACATGGATAAAGTGAAACTCGGTTTTATCGGAACCGGTGGCATGGCTGGCGCGCACATGAACAACCTCAAAGATAACTTTGAAGATGTCGAATTTTGTGCGATGTGCGATATTTCGGAAGACCGTGCGAAGGCACGTGCCGAAGAATTTGGCGGAAACGCTTATACCGACTATCGGGCCATGTACGACAAAGAGGATTTGGACGCAGTTTATATCTGCACACCGCCGTTTGCACACGGTGAACAGGAACGTATCGCTTGTGAACAAGGCATCGCGATGTTCATTGAGAAACCGATTCATTCTGAACTTGAACCCGCAATCATCATTAACGAAGACGTTGAGCGGAGTGGTGTGATCACAAGCGTTGGTTACCACTGGCGTTATGGTGGCAACGCGCAGAATGCGAAAGCGATGCTTGAAGAACAACCGCAAATTCTCGGTGCGCTCGGTTACTGGATCGGTGGTATGCCCGGTACACCGTGGTGGCGGGTCCGCGCAGAATCCGGTGGACAGCACGTTGAACAGACAACGCACATCTTCGATCTTGCACGTTTCCTCGTCGGTAGCGACGGTAAAACCGTACACGGTGTCGCTGCAAGCGGTAGTATGACGCATGTAGAAAACTACGATATAGAAGACATCAGCATGGTGAATATCGAGTTTAAGAACGGTGCTGTCGCCAATATCGTCTCAAGTTGCGCTATGGAAGGCTTCGGTCGTGTCCATCTTGAAGTGTTCACACGTGGACTCGTCGTCACTGTCGGCGGTCCGAACAACGTGAATCGCGGTGGCGAGACAGAACCGCTTTCGGGCGACGGTGGGGCAGACAGAGACCGTGTCTTTATTGATGCTGTTAAGAGCGGTGATGCTTCCAAAATTCTATCGCCTTATAGCGATGCTTTGGAGACGCTCCGTATTATGCTCGCAGCCAGTACTTCTTTCCGCACCGGTAAGGCAGTAGATCTATAGAAATAACAGGTTGTTACGGCACGGCGGAGCGTGCCTACTACCCTAATCCTTACGGCACGGCGGAGCGTGCCTACTACTTTGAAGAAAGAGAGAATTATGCCAATTAATCAATCCATCTGCTTTGGCGGTTTCAGCCGTGGCAGAGACCCAATAGACGTTATTAAGAAAGCCGCGGAAATCGGTTATAAATCTGTTGAGATGCTTCCCGCAGAACACTGGTCCGTTGTCAAGGATCACGGGATGCGTATCGCAATTATTGTAGGACACTCGTCGCTCCCGTCTGGATTGAACGATCCGAGCAACCATGACAGGATTGAGGATGAACTCCTCAAGAATATCGACATCGCAGCGGAAAACGACATCCCCGGGCTCATCTGTTTCTCCGGGAACAGGGAAGGTAGATCTGAAGAAGAGGGACGTGATAACACGATCGCAGGTCTGTCCCGCGTCACTAAATATGCCGAAGAGAAAGAGATCAACCTCTGCGTCGAACTTCTCAACAGCAAAGTCAACCATCCGGACTATCAATGCGATACGACAGCGTGGGGTGTTGAAGTTTGTAAGGGTGTCGGTTCACCACGGGCACAGTTGCTCTACGACATCTATCACATGCAGATTATGGAAGGTGACCTTATCCGTAACATCACGGACTATAGTGAATACATCGGACACTACCATACTGCTGGCAATCCGGGTAGGCACGACCTTGACGATGAGCAGGAAATCTATTATCCTGCCGTGATGCGCGCTATCGCAAACACCGGATACGAACTCTACGTAGGACACGAGTTCGGTCCCAAAGGCGACGCTTTTGATGCGATGCAACACGCTTTTGATGTGTGTAACGTTTAACCGCAGCTACAAAAGGTTATAGGGGCAGGTTTCTCTATACCTGTCCCTTTTTTTACGTTAACGAAATGCCGCTTATAGGAGGGAATTGAAATGAGAAACCTAAGTTGGCTCATACTAATTACACTCGTAGTGACTGTTTACCTAACATCGGTCGCAAGTGCCGGTCTCAATGACGGTTTATTGATCTATCTGCCTTTTGATGAACGTTCAGGACAAACCGCTGCTGATGAGAGCGGGAACGGCAACGATGCAAAATTGATCGATGGTGCCAAATGGAAACCTAATAGCGGTAAGATCGGCGGTGCAGTGGCACTTGATGGTGCAGGTGCTGTCGTTGAAGACCCGAACGGCGCAGATTATATCAACGGACTTGACGCTTTTACCATTTCTGTTTGGGTAAAATCTGATTCAGTTGGACACGACAGAGGTATTATCTTTGGTAAAGATCCTGCTGGCGGCGATGATGTTTTCGGGTTACGGTACGATGCCGCAAGTTGGGCAACGAAAGGTGGTACGAATCTTGTCAAGGGGGCAATTACGACAACGGGCGGTGGTCAAGCGTATGAGGGTAAAAGTGATGTGCAAACGACTGATTGGCAACACCTCGTTTTTACTTGGAAAAGTGGTGAAAAACTGACCCTCTATATTGATGGCGAGCTTGATGATGATCCTACACACAATGACGATGGTAAAGTGGGAACAATCTCAGGTGCCACCAAATTATTCGTTGGTAAAGGGGCAAAAGATAATAATGCCACATCGTGGCCTGGACTCATAGACGACATTCGCATCTATGATAGAGCATTGACCGAAGCAGAGATTGCGGATTTAGCAAGTGGTGTCCTCGCCGTCGAAGCAGACGGAAAATTAGCGATCACTTGGGCACACCTCAAGCGGAGATAAGCCATCAGCAATCAGCGGTCAGCCGTCAGCACAGAGCGTTAGTAAAGTATAGAGCTTTCCACTAATTAACACTTATTTCATAATATAGGTAGGCGTGTTATCCAAGTATGCCTGCCAACCACACAAATTGGGAAACATTATGCAATCATCTTTTGAAAATGCGCGAACAGATCAGACATCGTTTCGGCACTATGTAAAACAGGAATTCTCTAAAATCCGTAAAAAGATAGCCGAACCTGCTGTGGAAGATCGGGATTTCTTCCCTACACCGGATTTGGTATTCAATGATGCCCTCTTTCTGATGGAAACGCTTTTCACTTCCGGCATTCCGACCCCGGACATCCGTTGGACAGAAGACGGTATCCTTAATTTCAAATGGCACCTTGAAGATGGCGTCGCGATGTTAGAAGTATACGGTAATGGACTTGTTGTCTATAATGTGACCCGCGATGATGAGCGTCCGGATGAAGTATCTTTCACATTGACGGATACTGTGAGCCTACAGGATTGCCTCGTAAGACTAAACCGCCTTTTCCAGTAACACCACTTTTGAGACTCTATCTCCAACCAAACAGAAAACAATTCATATTACTATGACCCCCGAAAACAGAGCCAGACGCAATATAGATAAAATGCTTGAGGCAGCTGGATGGCATATCCAAAATTATGCTGAACGTGATACGGATGCTGCGTTAGGTGTGGCTGTGCGTGAATATCCGTTGGCGAATGCACAGCGAACAGACTATCTTTTGTTTGTCAGTGGGCTCGCCGTGGGGTTTATTGAGGCGAAAAAAGAGGGCACAACGCTCAGCGGGGCAGCGCAGCAGGCATCGCGGTATCAAGCAAACATACCAGCTGGTTTACCGACACAACAGGGGTGTCCGTTCGTCTATACATCTACTGGGATAGAGACGTACTTTCAGGATGCACGAGAACCTAACTCGCGCACTCGTCTTGTCTTTGCGTTTCATACCCCGAATACCCTCCAAGACCTCCTTCAATCTGTCCCGCTTCGGCAGAAGCTCAAGGATAGTCTTCCGTTTTTGGAAAAGGGCAATCTGAGAAACTGCCAATTTGAGGCAATAAACAACCTTGAAGATTCTTTGAAAGAAGCGCGTCCACGTGCCTTAATCCAGATGGCAACCGGTAGTGGAAAAACGTATCTCGCTGTAAGTAGCGTGTACCGACTCATTAAGTTCACCCAAGTCAAACGCGTTCTTTTTCTTGTAGATAGGCGGAACCTTGGCAGGCAAACCCTCCAAGAATTTCAGGCTTACACAACTCCTGACGATGGCAGAAAATTTACGGACCTTTACAACGTTGAACATCTTTCCAGCAACATTATTGACGATGCAAATGCCGTTTGTATTACGACTATCCAACGCCTCTATTCCATGCTAAAAGGTGAGTCCGATTATGAATCCGCCGATGATGAAGAAAGTTCCGCTTTTGAACAGGAAACAGAGGACACAACACCACAAAAAGTCATCTATAACCCGAACATTCCCATTGATACGTTTGACATTATCATCGTTGACGAGTGCCACCGCTCCATCTATGGCAAATGGCGACACGTATTAGAATACTTTGACGCTTTCATTATCGGACTCACCGCAACGCCGTATGGGCAAACACGGAATTTTTTCAATCAGAACCTTGTCTATGAATACCGCCATGAACAAGCTATTGAGGATAATGTAAATGTCGGTTATTATATTTATCGGATTAGAACTGAAATCACCGAAAGTGGCAGCACGGTTGCGGCGGGTAGTTATATCGCAAGACGGGAAAAAGGAAGTCGGCGACTTAACTGGGAGGAGTTGGACGAAGATGTCGAATATACAGGAAACCAATTAGACCGGGATGTTGTTGCCGAAGACCAGATTCGTACAATTGTTCAAACTTTCAAGGATATTCTCTTTAAAGAACTCTTTCCAAGTAGGAGAATTGTGCCCAAAACGCTTATCTTTGCGAAAGATGACTCCCACGCCGAGGATATTGTCCGGACTATCCGAGAAGTATTCGCTAAAGGTGACGAATTTTGTCAGAAGATTACCTATCGGAGTGATAAACCGGAAGAACTTATCAGAAGATTTCGGACACAATTAAATCCACGAATCGCTGTCAGTGTTGACATGATTTCTACCGGCACCGATATAAAACCGCTGGAGTGTCTCCTCTTTATGCGTGCTGTGCGGTCCAGTGGCTATTTTGAGCAGATGATCGGACGCGGCGTGCGCGTCATCAGCCCCAATGATCTGAAAAATGTCACCGGCGATGCAACCCAAAAAACGCACTTTATTATCGTTGATGCTGTCGATGTCTGTGAATCTGTAAAAACCGATTCACAAGCACTTCCGGGGGATCCGTCCACGCCTCCTGAGCCAAATGGAGCACCACCAAGAGCCCCCAACCAGATAATTGATGATATAAACGAAGATCGCGTTATTGAAACCGGTTTTGACGATCGAAGTTTCACACAAGTGGCGACAGTCATTCACGCCTTTAAAGATTTTATTAATCAAAATGTGGACGAATTACCAGCGTTGCAAATCCTTTGTAGAGTGCCAGAGGCACAAGGCGTACTGACTGAAAACAACCTAAAAACGTTAGAAGAAGCCATGCAGCAACATTCAAACAGTCTGAGTCGCGAGTCATTATGGTTGGCATACAAAAGAGGGTCACCAGAGAGCGTTCAAGGAGATACAGATCAACGTGCTGACCTTATATCTCTCGTCCGATTTGCTATGAGTGATAATCTTTTTCTGGAGCCGTTTAGTGCAACTGTTAACCGAAATTTTGAGGGATGGTTAGATGGTAAAGATTTTACCTCAGAGCAACATGAATGGCTTGAAATGATACGTGACCATATTGCCACCTCACTTGATATTCGGATGTCCGATTTTGAGTATACACCTTTCGCAGAACTCGGAAATGGAGCGAGGGTCTATGAACTCTTCGGTGAGGATTTAGATGGCCTCCTAAAAGATCTTACAGACAAATTGGTATCTTAGCATCACTTCTGTAGGAGCGACCTCTGGTAGCGATTAAAGGGTTTGCATCTCAAGACATCTTTATGTTACACTTTATAATGATTTTCCACCACAGGTATTATGATTTGCTCCGATTTTAAAATATCACAAAGAGGGATGCATAAATGCCAACACCAAAAGAGGTTTTTGACAACCCTTTACAGCATCTTGATTTCCTTCAGACTGCCCGTCTTGAAGGACAACGGTTTGAGCGAAAAGAGATTCGGATCAAGCCCAACAATCAAATCAACACGCTGAAGGACAAGATTACGCAGTGTGTTTCTGCCTTTGCGAACTGGAACAGAGAAGGTGGGCTCTTAGTACTTGGTATTGCCGACGATGGAACTCTCACAGGCACACAGCATGTTGATGAACAGACAATGAATAACATCCTGCAAGTACTGCGAGATGTAAAAAATCATTCGACACAGACCCTAGAAGTGGATTTGCAGGATAGAAATGAAAACCATCTATATCTCCTCTACACTCAATGGACACCGAACGCAATTTGTGAAACAACAGAAAATTTTCCAAAAGGATGGAAAAGAGTTGGTCCACAGAACCTTCCGCTAACTGAGCAGGATAGAGAACAGCTTAAACGGGACAAAGGAATAGTTAATTTTGAGTTGACACCCTGCTGCCTCTACAATTCCGATGAGCTTGACATGGGAGTCGTTGAAGCGTTTAAGGAGGCTTTTCTTAAAACAAGAGGTGCCCAGTACGGTCATAGTACTGAAGATATTTTATATCACGCGGGGGCACTCACTAAAAATGAACCAAATGGTGATTACTTTTTTACAAACGCTGGCTATCTGTTTTTTACTTCAAACCCACGCAAACGTTTTGGAGGCGCGTTCGTAAGGTTGCTGCGTTATGATGTCCGCGCCGAAGAGTTGAGAAACCGTGGAGGAAGAACGTTGGATAAAGATTTTGACGGTCCCTTGCCAAGCATTATCCGTGACCTCCGAACCTTTTTGAAAGATTCAGCTCTCCTTCGGACCCTCTCAAAACGGAACCCTGATGGTGGTTTCACTGATGAACCAGAATATCCATTCATAGTAGTTGATGAAGCAATCGTCAACGCCATCGTGCATAGAGAATACGCTGTTACGGCACCAACCTTCTGTATTATTTATAGAGATAAATTGGAAGTAAGAAATCCGGGAAACATACCACAGCAGGTCCCGGAGGAATTTAGCCTTGATGAAACTACTTTAGATCCAGTGGCTCGAAATCCGAAGATTGTAGAATGGATGCGTATCATGAGAGATGAAAGAGGTTCTATTTTTGTACACGGACTGAGTGAAGGTACCAGAACTATGCGTGACGAGATGAAAAAACTTGGATTACCACCGCCACACTATCAGACTGATCAATACACCGCCGTAACTCTGTACAGCAAATTTGATGAACGACTCGAAAAATACGCCCTCAAAACAGTCACTGAAACGCAAGAATATGCTAACCTTTTTCTCCTTGAACAGTCAAAAGAAAGGATGTCCCGAGACGAATTTATAGAAGTTCGCGGAAACATACTTACAGCAATTAAAGACGCTCTCTTAAACCACAAGTGGTTTATAGACCGCTTTGCATTTGGTCGAATTGTTGCCCACCGACAAGGTAACCCCTTGCCTCTGTCTTCTCAAGTTAAGACAGTTGCTCAAATATATTCTGCGTATGAATTGCAGGTTAGACAGTACGCTGAAAATCTCTATCTGTGTCTTGATTACAAAGTTGAGTTGAAAAATATTCTGAAAGTAAACTCTTTGCTTGATTATTTTACTGTTGATGATTTAATTGGTAAACATGCTGTGGCAAAATACTCCGGCCAGTGGGAACGCGGGAAAATTTTAGAAATTGACTCGGAAACTACTAAATTAGCACTATCTGATTTAGACACCGAAGTGAATATTCCAAATAATGATGTTATTCCATCCATAGGAAAAACTGCAATTAAGAAGATTTTGGCAAAGAAAAACATTGCTCACGACCTTGATCAAAAGATAAAGGAACACGCATTAGTGTCGCAGAGGAATGCTGCCAAAACTCGAGCTGAAAAAACTATCAGGACTGTTCAACATCTTGCTGATGAAATCTTCCCAATTAAGGTTAATAACTTAACATTAACTTTAACCAAAGTTCCGGTTCCTCTAAAAACTCCTCTCCCGGGATCTTACTCAAAAGATATCGAACCGCTTACAGTGTTTCATGAATCTGAAGAACCTTCAGTTGAATTTTATAATAGCCAAGTTGATACCAACATTGTAGATGGATTAGTAAAATATAGTTCTTACCATCGAGATATAAAAGATATTGATATAATCCCGATTTGTACTCCGGATCTACGTGGAGCAATGCAACAACTAATTGGGAGACTTAAACATGGAAAATACAAATATCGTGGTACCGAATGGACTTTTAAAACAAAATTAACCTATCCCACTATCACTACAATCCCCATAGAAGAATTCCAAAGTGAATGTGTCCGATTATTAGAAGAGAATCCTAATTGGATAGGAAACAAAGATTTGAATCGACTTTTCCTTGTATATGTTCCAGAAGACAGGTTCCCGATAACCGACCTCAATTCTCCATACTACACTATCAAGGAACTTCTGTTATCCAAAGGAATTCCTGTCCAAATGTTGGACACGCCTATTCTTAAGAATCCGGACTGGAAAGATTTTACTCTTGCCCTCAACATCACTGCAAAATGTGGTGTAATTCCTTGGGTACTACCTGGAGCACTTCCAGATGCTGATTTCTTTGTTGGTTTATCATATACCCAACATCCTGATAGAAAAATAGACAGACACATGGCATTTGCCAATGTATTCAGTAATTATGGTCGATGGCAATTTTATCAAGGAAATGCCAAAGCCTTTAATTATGATGAAAGACACGAATATTACAAAGATCTCGTAAGGTCAACTCTGGAAAGATTAGATCTTCGAGAATCACCATCAATACATTTTCATTATTCAGCGAAGTTTTCAAAAGAAGATATAGAAGCGATTTTAGAGGCTGCGAAATTAGTTCGTCCCAATGGAAAGTACACGTTTGTATGGATAAACAATTCACATATAGTTAGATTTTACGACCCGTCTCCGCAAACAGATGGAAGTTTACATCGTGGCAAATATGTAATTAGTTCCCCGAATCAATTCTATCTGTCAACGACCGGTTACAATACCTACCAAAAAACACTTGGTACTCCTGAGCCACTTGAAGTTAATATATGGACTGAACCTTATGATCCTTCAAATCCAACAGATCTGAAAGTTATTGCTAAGCAGTTAATCTCTCTCACAAAATTGAATTGGGCATCAACCCGTTCATTTTGTGGTACACCTATTACGATAAAATACGCCCGTGATATTGCCCGTTTCGCTTCTGCCTTTATTGAAAGGAGTGGAAAGTTTGATCTACACAAAGTTTTAGAGGAAACTCCATGGTTCATCTAACTATGTCTCCCAATAATTTGCCAAAAGGATGGGTGTGGGCACAAGTTAAGGACATCTCGGAATTTATCCGTGGTGTATCCTACAAGAAAAACGAGTCTTCCAAAACGCCAAAAACTGACTATGTTCCTATACTTCGGGCGAATAATATTAACGGACAACTAGACTATGACGATCTTGTTTATGTCCAGCGGGAAAAGGTAAAAGGCGAGCAATTTGTCAAGGCGTTAGACATTATTATCGCTATGTCTAGCGGCAGCAAACACCTCGTAGGTAAAGCAGCTCAAGCACATCAGAATTTTGATGGTGGATTTGGAACGTTTTGCGGATTGGTTAGAGTTTCACCGCACATTGACAGAAAATTCATCGGTTTATTTTTCCAAAGCCCCAGTTATAAAAATGAAATATCCCGACTCTCTATTGGAATAAACATTAATAATCTTCGTAGAGAAAATGTAGAATTAATGCTTATTTCTCTTCCGCCGCTGGCAGAACAACGCCGTATCGTAGCCAAATTAGAGGTGTTGTTTACACAATTAGATGCGGCAGTTGATAGCCTCAAAAAAGCACAAGTGCAGTTGTATCGGTATCGTAGATCAATCCTCAAGTCCGCTTTTGAAGGGGAATTGACTAAGGAATGGCGTGAAGAACATTTAGATGAATTGGAACCGATATCGGTTTTAGAAGTTTCTAATTTGGACAACTTACCCGAATTGCCTGATAGTTGGATGTGGGCAAAGATTGAGGATATTGCAGAACTTATCAGGGGTGTGTCCTATCGGAAAAATCAATCTTCTAAAACTCCAAAGGATGATTATATTCCTATATTGCGGGCGAATAATATTAGCGGACAACTGAACTTTGAAGACCTTGTTTATGTTGAGCGGAATAAGGTAAAAGACGAGCAATTTGTCAAATCATTAGACATTATCATTGCCATGTCAAGTGGCAGTAAACACCTCGTAGGCAAAGCATCTCAAGCAGATAGAGATTTTGAAGGTGGTTTTGGAACTTTCTGCGGATTGGTCAGAGTTTCGGAAGAAGTCAATCAAAAATTTATAGGTTTATTTTTTCAAAGCCCTGTTTATAGAAACGAAATATCCCGTCTTTCTATTGGGATAAACATTAATAATCTTCGTAGAGAAAACATAGAAACGATGTATATACCGATTCCATCGCTTCCTGAACAAGCACAGATTGTTTCTGAACTTGAGCGGTCCCTTTCAGTCGCTGATGAAATTGAAGCCACCCTTGATGCCGAACTTAAACGCGCAGAACGTTTGCGGCAGTCTATTCTCAAGCAGGCATTCTCTGGTAAACTTGTGCCGCAAGACCCAAACGATGAACCGGCAAGCGTCCTATTGGAGAAAATCCGAGACGAGAAAGAACATCAGCAACTGAAACGAAAAAAGAGGACAACAAAAGCGAAAACAACACCTTTGGCAAAGCAATTGTCCTTGCCCTTCGACTGAAATGTATCTTACGTCAAGATAGAAGTGGAGAGTGAACATTGCATTTGATGCGGACCTATGTAAAAATCGCTGTATGCATAGTAAAATTTAGAATTAGTCTTGAAATTTAATGAGAACTTATGTTAAAATTAAACGTCACGTAGTCGTGGCTTTTCAGTCTTAGCGTAGAAAATCCCTATTTAGGAGTCGGTCCAATAGCAGAAGATTGATCGGGAGGTTGAATCTCGATCCTACTTTGCAGCAGACTGAATAGCTAGGATAACATAGTTGGGCAAATTGATTGCCAAACATCTGAATTTAAATTAGGAAATATTAAGTATGACACTCATCGTTTCAGTTAGAATCCCAGATGGAGTTGTGATTGCTTCGGATAGTTTATTACCGTTGATTGGACAAGGTTCGTTGGAAGCACCCGTTGACGTGACTTGTCCAGAAGGCAATCACAAGCAGAAAATTCAACAGCCCTCTGTTTTTTCTCTGCCACAAACAACTTTCTCGTACGCGCAAAAAATTTTTCCATTTTGTGGGAAGTTCGGTATAGGGGCATTTGGTGCTGCCGGTTTACTTGAGAATAAATCTATCTACTCCATAATACGTTTATTTGAACAGAAATTAAAGGAAACATCTCCTATACGGGTTACCGATATCGCCGAAAAGATAGGCAACGAAATTCACGGACTTTTGAAAGAACAATTCAAGCGAGAAAATACCTCTGTGGATACGATCCCGGAAGATCAAGCTGTCCTTGGATTTCAAGTCGTTGGTTACGATGATACAGATCCTATAACAGTTGAAGTTCACCTTGGCAAAGCTGTGCATCGCCGAGTTCAACATGCATTCGGCAGCACTATCTCAGGAAGTCAAGAAGTTGTTCAGGCAATATGGGGTTTATACAAAACGCAGCCCGAAAGTCAGCCTCCATATCCTCTATTTTCTTTGCAAGATGCAATTGACTATGCGGAATTTTTAATTCGCACTACGATTGACCACCAACGGTTTTCGACGGCGACGTCCAGCGTAGGTGGTGATATTGATATCGCACTTGTTACCCTTTTTGACGGTTTCCAATGGATACGCCAAAAACCTCTTGGCAAAGTTTTGGAGGGCAAGTAAAATGACACAGAAAATAATTATTAATCCAACCAGCACGGACCAGTCTTCCAATGCTCAGTCCATCTTGAAATTGGGAGGTATAGATTGTGTTGAACGAAGAGAAACCGAACAAGTTCTCCAAACTGAGGACTGGTTCAACCTGATTACCCTACAATTTAAGGCTGAACATCTCACTAGTTGGTTCGCTCCAACTAGCGAACAATGGATAGGTTTCCCCACTAAAATTGCCTCAGATATAATTCCAGAAAATGAGAACCAAGATTGGAAAAAGCAGGTTATCACTCTACTTTCCCCAGAGGTTCAGCCTTGGATCCATGTCGAAGGCAAACTCGCGAAGATCCGCCAAGAGGCAGAGAGAGCCTACGCATCGGATAAGGAAATCGATCCTGTTCCAGAAGAGGTTCAGTCTTGGATTCATATCGAAGGCAAACTCGCGAAGATCCGCCAAGAGGCAGAGAGAGCCTACGCATCGGATAAGGAAATCGATCCTGTTCCAGAATCCGCATACGAGGAAGCACTTCTTTTAGCAAAGCTACTTTTTGATAATGCTATCCCGGTGGCACACATTGGCTGGGCAGAAGATGGCAGCATTGGATTTGAATGGCGTCCGGAGAACGGTATAGTAACTGTAGGTATCTACGGCGATAATCTTGCTATTTATGGTATTTTCTTTGAAGAAAACCGTCAACTTGATGGTGTTTGTTCTTTGACAGATACAGTCCTATTAGAAGGTTTCCTTGAAACTCTAAAACGCCTCATATAATAAGGATCTGTTTTTTATGGATATTCTACCGGGTGAGAAGATCACCCGTTTTATTCGTTATAGTGACCATTTCAATGAACCTAACATAGTTAGACAGGAAGCATTTCTTCCACACAGAAAGAAGACAGATATATCCGTATTTCGTATCTCGAAACTTTCTCGCGACACAGTGTGGAAAATTGGGTGGGAACATGTCCAAACAAATGAACGACCAATATATGCTAGAGCGGATCTGTTTGCTTGTAGCGTCTACGAGAATGATCTAAAAGTTATTCCAGATCCACGCTCGCATACACAACATGCAAACATCACCGGTTTTCCAGTTGAAAGAGAAGAACATAAAACAGCAGATAGAAGAATTCGTCGCGCCATAGCTAGAAAACTTGCGCTTGCCAGTGAATTAGTCATGCCACCGAAACAAAATTGACTAATGCTCCAAACACTATTAAGGCGGACTTATGTCAAACGAATCTGCAACAATAGTCCAAAAACTTTGGAATTTCTGTAACGTCCTCCGAGATGATGGCGTCAGTTACGGTGATTACGTCGAACAACTCACCTATCTGTTATTTCTCAAACTTGCTGACGAACAGACAAAACCGCCTTTGAACAAACCTTCAACAATCCCTGCAGGTTTAGATTGGGAGAGTCTTCTCAACGCAAGTGGTGCCGAGTTAGAGACGCAGTATGTCAAAATCCTGCGAGAACTGAGTAATGAACAAGGCTTACTCGGTGTGATATTCCGTAAGTCGCAAAACCGCATTCAAACCCCTGCAAGTTTGCAACGCCTTATCCACCTCATCAACGACGAGAATTGGAGCGGAATGACTGCTGACATCAAAGGCACGATCTACGAAGGACTTCTACAGAAAAACGCCGAAGATACGAAAAGCGGAGCAGGTCAGTATTTCACACCACGTCCCCTTATTAAGGCGATGGTGACCGTGATGCGTCCCGAACCGATGAAAACCATCTGTGATCCAGCGTGCGGTACGGGCGGTTTTTTTCTCGCTGCTCACGACTATATTTCCGAAAATTTTGGCAGTAGGATGGATCGCGAGCAGAAAGATTTTCTTAAATTTAACACTTTCACTGGCACAGATATCGTCGATAACGTCGTTCGCTTGTGTGTGATGAATCTATTCTTACACAACATCGGCGAGACAGAAAGTCCAATTAAAACTACTGATAGCCTTAGTCGCGACACTGGTGAACGCTACGATATGGTGCTTACCAATCCGCCATTCGGGAATAGGAGTAGTATTACAATCACTGCTGATGGAGGTAAACGCAGCAATACATCGCTTACTTATGAACGCGACGATTTCTGGGCAACCACTTCAAATAAACAGTTCAACTTCCTCCAACACATCAAGACTATTCTGAAAACGGATGGACGCGCTGCCGTTGTGCTTCCAGATAATGTCCTCTTTGAACGCGGTGCCGGGGAAACTATTCGCCAGCAGCTGCTCAAACAATTTGATGTCCATACTCTCTTGCGATTGCCAACCGGTATCTTCTACGCCCAAGGTGTCAAGGCAAACGTGCTCTTTTTTGATAAGAAACCGGCGCGCGAAGAACCGTGGACACAGAAACTTTGGATTTACGACCTACGGACAAATAAAAACTTTACACTCAAAACAAATCCACTGACAGACAACGACCTGCAAGATTTTACCTCTGTCTACAATCCAGATAACCGCGACGCGCGGACTGAGACCGAGCAATTTCGTGCTTTCAGTTATGAAGAACTTATCGAACGCGAGCATGTCAACCTTGACATCTTCTGGATCAAAGATGGGTCCTCTGAAGATGCCGCAGACCTTCCCGCTCCAGATGTATTAGTGGCAGAAATCACCGAGAATTTAGAGGCTGCATTAGCACAGTTTCAGAACATCCAAGCAGAATTAGACAGTAAGGATTAAATGAAGACACACCTCCTTGAAAACTTACTCGGTTGTCCATTAGAAGATATACTTGCGGCGATTTCTGCTGATACTGCTGCACTTGAAATTTTCCTCTCCACGCTTCCTCCAGATACACTTGAACACCATCTCACACCCCAATGGGTCGTGCTTGCTGCGGGTAAAGGTACGCGGATTGATCCTACCGGACGCTTGAGCAAAACGTTGGACATCACCTTCGGCGAACAGAATATGCTCCAACACTCGCGACGCTATCTGCCCGGCAATCGACCCGATATTGTCGTTATCAATCCACAGATGGCAGTGCGTATTGAGAAAAATGGATCTGCAGCGCACCTGCTCGGTCCCGATGTGATTCCGTGTATCCAAGAAGAGATGAACGGCACGGGGGGCGCGTTGCAAGCAGCATTGCCTGTCCTCCAAGATTCCGATGCTGAATGGATCGGTGTAGCGTTCGGGGACGAACCGTTTTTAGAACGTGAGATTTTCGCACAGACACTGCTCTCCCATTTTCTCTCCGGTGCGGATGTTACGCTCTGCGGTAAAATCCCTGAAACAGTCGTGGATAAGGGTGGACTTTTCTTTGATGCTGAAGGAAGACTCACTGGAACCAAAGAGTGGTACGACATGACGGAAGCAGAACAGCAGGAGATGTGGGACCGCTTGCACCGCGGCGAAGCATATACGAACACAGGTATCACACTCATTCGGAAAAGCGTGTTGTTAGATCGGATACATCGATTAGAACCGCATACAAATCGGAATAACGAACTCCATCACGTTGATCTCATCCGGCACTGTTATGAAGACGGATTGAAAACGAACGCTTTTATCTACCGCGGTGACGTGTTGTCTGGGGTTAACAGATGGTCAAATGTCCTATCGGGTGAAGCGGCACTGTTTGCTCAGGTGCAAGCGTCTTTGGCGCAGAAAGGCGTTCGCGTTGATCCGAATGCCCAGATAACATTGGCTGGCGATGATATTGAGGTTGGCACGGCGTGCTATCTCATCGGTAGGGTGCATCTCGGGGAAAAGGTTCAGGTTGGTGATTATTGTAGGCTCGAAAATGTTACGCTGTTTGGGGCAACAACGGTAGGAAACGCTGTAGGATTGCAAGATGTCTCCGCGAACGATACGATTTTTGAATCAAACCCACTTCCAGAAACATTGTCGGAACCCGTCCGTGGACTTGCGACAGGTAGCACGATTAAGGATTCTACATTCGATGCAGTGAGCGTGGGTAAGGGTGTTCAGCTTTCAGGAGTTGCTGCGCGTGGCACAGTGATTCCGTCGGGTATCGCTTTGACGCATCAAACACTTGGGGTTCCACCGGCACAAGCCCCACTTGCGGTTCCAAAACGGCTTTTTGATCAGATCGTGCCACCGGAATACATCCCTGGTGTGTTCACCTTTGGGGAAAAGAAGGAATTGCCGGATTGGGAAAACCTTCGGCAACATGTGCAATCGCATAGTGCTGCGGAACTCATCCCGCGTGCGACGAGCGATTCAGATTTACAACAGGTTGGGCGTGATGCCGTCCAAACACTTTTGGATCTGCGACGCGCAAATTCTGATTACCTGATTGAAGCCCTCACGCCTGAAGAGTTATGGGGAAGTATCTTTGAGATGGTAGGTCTCCATACCGGTAATCCGAACCCTTATCACAGCGATAAACTAAAAGCACGACAGACTGCGCTCACCTTGCTGTCGGATTTTTGGGAAGACAACTGGCCGACGCGTTTGAAGTTGGTCGTTGCTGGAAATATCATTGATTATAGTAGCGCGCGGGTTGTAAATAAACTCAATGCAAACCCTGAATACTTTTCTGAAGCACTGCGGGCAGCAGTTGAAACGCCTTTCGCTATTGATTGTTATGAACAGTTCCACGTAAAGGTTATTGATGGCGCGCCGCAGCACATTCTCTGGCTTGCTGATAACGACGGAGAAGTGATTTTTGATATTACCTTCATTCAGGAACTTGTTCAGTGCGGACACCAGATAATTGTGGCTGGCAAAGCGGATAACGCCAGTAACGACGTAACCCTTGCCGATCTACATGAAATAATAGGATACCCGCAATTCCGGGAACTTCAGGAAGCCATTCGGGAAGGGAGCGTCAAGCTGATGTCGTCAGGTGCAAAGACGATCGGCACCAATCTCTATCAGGCGACACCTGAATTTGTGAACGCGGTGTTGGAAACCGATCTTGTTATTTCAAAGGGACAGGGAAATTTCTATACCACACCGGGTTGGGCAAAAGATACCTTTTATCTACTGCTTTCAAAGGGTTTAACAGCGGAACGGAGTACGGGTGTTGTCGCGGATCGAAATCTGCCGATTGATGGGATGATTTTGGCGTATCTTCCAGGTGGAACAAAACGGGATGCCCCGCTCCGAGAACTCTGTCTGTCGTAGCAGTGATTTTAATGCGTAGCAGGTGCCCCTACTTTTGAAATCGTATATTCCCGCTTTCCTGATGCAGGAACCGGAATATCTTCTACAAATTTCACTGTGACAACGACATCTCCACCGAGTGCCTTCTGGATACACTGAACCAGATAACGATGTGTTGCCTCTGTCCACTGTCCATTAACAACTACTTTTAAGACACAATGCTTAAGGGTCTCTTGGATTATCTGGAACTGGTTCACGCCTTTGACCCCGTAGAACTGTCGCGTGAAATAGCCTCCGTGTATCAATGTCCCCATTCTTGTGCGGAAAGTTGCAGTGGTGCGTCCAAGCAGTTCAGCCAAAATAGGTAAGGCATTACCACAGGGGCATACTTCGTCCGAGAGCATACCGATATCTCCAATCCGGTACCGAATAAATGGCATAGCATAATTATTGAGCTGCGTGACCAGAATTTCCCCGGGTTCGCTGTATGGCTCAGGACTGTCTATTTCGAGATAGATGTCACGACAGTTGATATGCATCCTGCCTTCTGTACATTCCATTCCGATTAACCCGACTTCCCGTCCGCCGTAGCGATTATGGACCTGTGCTTTGAAAATAATCTCGGCTAAGGCGCGGTAATGTGGATGTAACATTTCAGCAGAAGCTATAATGCCTTTCAAATTCCATTGCGGAATCAAGTCGTTATCAGAGAGAAACGTAGCAAATTGGTAAAGTGATGAAGGATACGCGAGGATCGTCTGTGGGGGGGATTGATTCATCTGTTCAAACACGGCGAGCATCGCTTTGTCTGTCAGGTGAAACCCGTTGAGCCAATACTGATTCCGCCAGAAGTTGTTGAACCGATATTTCCAGTGTCCATCGTCTTCCAAATCTGCGGGGGCACCCCAGATCACCAATTGCGATTGCCCGAAATTCCAGCCTGCCCATCGATCGAAATAGTAGACGCTCAAGTTTCGTTGATTCCAATAGTTCCTATCTTGATAGAACGTCAGCGGCGTCCCTGTTGAGCCACCCGTAGCGTTCTCGATTCGTTGCTCCTCAGTGAAGGCTGTAGAACAGAGTCTTTCCAATTGTTCTCGGATATCCTGCTTCTCAAGTGGTGGAATTTGCGAAATATCAGGTGTCCCCGTCTTTAGTAATTCACGGTAATAAGGTGTTGTCTGATAGGCGTGCCGGAGGAGTTTTTCTAAACGTGCTGCCTGATATGCTTCAATAGTTTCGCGCGGTGCATCTAACAGCGCAGCTGCTCGTAAGAGTTTGGAGCGGTAGCGCACACCTTTACGATAAGTGTTATAGGCGTGCCATCCTGCCTTTGAAATTAACGTTTTAACAGAGCGATGTATAGGCATGGTTTAGGAAAGTTTGTAACATGCGTACCTGATGCGCTTCGCGCGAACAGCCTTTAATTATTGTATCGCGCTCAACTTCTGAGTGTGTCCACATTTGGTGAATACCCGGGTGGAAACTGATCACTCACGGAACGTCCATCTTGGAAAAGCTGACCCGCATCTGGATTCTCAGGTTCAACGGGTGGTGGGAAGTCTCGCCATTTATTACCGTCAAGCGGGACTTCATAACCGTCGCTGCGGAACCATTCAATCAAACGTTTTCGATAAGCGTTAAGAATTCTGGCATATCCCGGATTACCAGCGAGATTCCGCTCGTCGAGTCTACCTTGCATACGCCTGAAGAGCCACTCTTGCCGATCAGCGGCGGAGTAGATGTACTTGTATTCGTTTGTCAGGAGCATATAGAGTCCCGTACTCTCCTGTCCCAATTGACCGATGATAGCATCCCGTTGTATATTTCCAGTGGCAATATCCGCGAGATCCACACCGCTCCGGTCTGCCTGTAATGGTAAGCCTGCTGCACCGAGACTTGTCGGCAGCACATCCACAAGACTGGTAGGTGTATCGCACTGCGCGTTTGCCTCGAAACGTTCCGGGTAGCGGACAAGCAGTGGAATCCGGGCTGCAGCGTCAAGGAATGAGCGTTTGCCGTAGCAGTCATAGTCGCCGAGCAACTCGCCGTGATCGGAGGTGTAAAGGATTAATGTGTTGTCTAATTCACCTTCCGCTTCAAGATAGTCAAGGATGCGACCGACCTGATAATCAATGAAGGAGATCGCTGCATAGTAAGCGGCACGCATCGTCCGAAGGAGGTTCATATCCCGCCCTTGGTCGCGATATTTGTAACGATTTTGGTGTCGGTTCCAATAGGTATGTAGATGCTCATAATCTGGTGGTAGGAAAGGTAATGGCATCTCGACGGTACGATAGAGTCTGTTCCACGGTACAGGCGATTCAAAGGGTGGATGTGGTTTAATAAAACTGCTCCAACATAAAAAGGGGCGCTCCGTATTGCGCCGTGAGAAGAATTCAAGCGTTCTATCGCCTACCCACTGTGTATGGTGTAGACGTGCGGGGAGTTGTGAGGGTTGTGGGATATAATAGTATTCACTCCGCTCGCCGTGCGGTGCAACGACATGGTCGTAGCCGTTTTCAACCAGAGAAGCCGTGAAGTCGTCAGGACCGGGTCCTTCTTCGGAATAGTCGCGCGTCTCAAACCCCCACATTTTACGTCCTTGCGGTGTGAAATGCATTTTGCCGATACCGTGTGTCTGATAGCCTGCTTCGTTGAGCAGCTCCATCACTGAAACTCGGTCTTGGGGCATTGCTGAATTGCTGGTGCATTCCGTCTCATGTACCCATTGTCCGAGCAGAAAACTACAACGCGATGCCACACATACAGGGGACGGACAATACGCCGAGGTAAAACTTGTTCCCTCTCGTACAATTCGGTCTAATCCTGGGGTCTGAATCATCGGATCTCCGAGGGCACCGACGGTATCAAAACGCTGCTGATCCGTCATAAGAAAAAGAATATTCGGTTGTTTCGCCATGCGGGTTACGGTCCTTTCTTTTTTCTGAACATATAGGGATAGCATACCATATTTGCAAACAGAATTCACTACAAAATTAACTTGCTATCAGGACGATTTAGTTCTCGGTTTTTTCGTCCAATTTGGGACCCCCAGGCCCCGTAGGTGCGGTTTGGAACCGCACCAGACTTGAAAAAGAAAATTCAAAAATTCAGAAAATCTGATAATTTGTCTAAAACTAAATAATCCTGAACTTGCTATGCTTTATTTTTTTGACATCCAATTGTAGATATGGTATCATTCTGGGGATTGCAGTGTGTTTTAACTTTTACAAAAATTAGAGGCGTTCACATGGCTTATAGCAACTTTACCTTGGAAGAAGTCCGAACAACGTTCGGGTTAGAAACGGTTGAATCAGCGGGTACCTTTTCCGAAATAGCACCCGTGGATCCGAGTGACCATCTTATGACTGCGTTGTCGAGAAATGTGCCTTTAGCTGTAGCAATAGGCACAGAAAAGGCAAAGTCAGAAATGATAGTTGCTAATGTTCTTATAGAACTCCGCGAGCAGTTTGAGCAGCGCATCAGTCTCTTTTCAGGGATTGATTTTAGTGTTGATGTTGAAATCGGATTAACTGGAGTCTGTGATTTTTTGGTAAGTCTGTCGCCAGAGCAGTTTTATTTAGAGGCACCTGTCATCGTGCTTGTTGAGGCAAAAAACGCCGACGTGAAGCTCGGGTTAGGGCAATGTGTTGCTGAAATGCTCGCTGCACAACGCTTTAATATGGAAAAAGGGAATAATATTCATTATGTTTACGGCGTCACGACTTCGGGTATAGATTGGCTCTTTCTCAAATTGGAGGGACAAAAACTCCACATTGACATGGGAGTCTATGCGATTGGGCAATGCGATAAAATTTTGGGTATCCTTTCAAGCATGGTAACACAAAAAGCGTGAATATACCCACCAGCCAACAGATTTCAAATCGCCTTTTAGAGATACCTAAACCGATGCAAAAATGGTATGAAAACAAAACACTTCTAAACACCTTTATTGCTTTGATGTGTGTCAGCTTTATCGCTTACTTTTTCTTTCACTGGAATTGGGGGCTGCCTTTAACACTTTGTCTCGGGACGGCGATTATGGTGAGAGGTGTCGTAAAAATTACGATGCGGATGCGAAATAGAAAAAAACGCGAGGAGAAATAGCAGTCAGCAAAGCGGCAGGCGGTATATTATAACTCGCTTTTCAGAAGCACACGCAGCTTGAAACGAAGTGGAAAGCGGATATACGGAGAGGAACACGAACACCCCAAAACCAGCTGACTGAACCGCAAGGAAAATTAAAATAATGAAAAGACGAACGTTCATAAAACTGAGTGCGATTAGTGCCGCAGGAATGGTTTTGCCCCTTCAATTGGAAGGACAAGCACCAGCGAAACCGCTACTGAAACCGAATACACTGATTACCCCCAATGCTGACTTCTATATTCTACAGATTGGCGATCCGGCTGTGCTTGACGCGGCAACGTGGCGGATGGCAATCACCGGTTTAATCGAGAAACAGATGCCGCCACTTCGGCTTGAAGATATTGTTGCGATGGAGTCTGTTGAAGCGACGCGCACCCTGAAATGTATCGGGGACCCGATCGGCACGGAACAGATGAGCAATGCACACTGGAAAGGCGTTCGGCTCCGCGACCTGCTTGAAAAAGTCGGACCTAAACCGGAAGCAAAAGTGGTTGTTTTCCGATGTGCAGACGGTTACCATACAGCGATTCCGCTGGAAGACGCAATGCGTGAAGATACACTTCTCGCCTACGAGATGAACGGTGTCCCGCTCCCGACTGAGCACGGCTTCCCAATCCGACTGCTTAATCCCGGTCACTACGGCACGAAAAACCCGAAATGGATCGTGAACATCCATTTGGCAAAAGCACATGAAAGTTATTGGGAGAAACGAGGCTGGGATCCGATTGCGAATGTGAAACTTGGTACAATGATTGGTACCCCGAGCGAGGGTGAGAAAATCACTGGTGGCAAGATTTACACGGTAAGTGGTGCGGCTTTCGATGCGGGGCACCACGGCGGTATCAAGAAAGTAGAAGTCAGCGTCGATTTCGGGCAGACGTGGCAAGAGGCAGAAATATGGGCGAAGGATACGCCCCTCGCATGGGTGCTCTGGAAATGGGATTGGCAGGTACCTGAAGAAGCAAATCCGGTCGAAGTTTATGCGAGAGCCACTGCTCATAGCGGTGTCACACAAGACGAAATCGGTCTTGAATTGGAACCTGTTGGTGCGATACCTTACCACATGATTGATGCAGCGATTGTAGAACCGTAACATCAGGTGCGGAACACTAAAATATGCGCCAACTTTCTACCGTTTATCTTCCCGTCCTGCTACTTGATCTTGCTTATAGCAGTATCCTAACCAATACCTCCTTTTATACGAGTTATCTCGGACTCTCCTCAACCTTTTTAGGCATCCTGATGGCAGTCACGACTGCCTTCTTTGTGGTGCTTGCGATTCCGTTCGGGCGGCTCTCAGATCGGATAGAACGGCGATACGTACTTTACGCGGCGTGTTTGGTCCTGGGTGCTGTCAGTATCGGTCTCCCGCGCTGCCGAAATAGCGTGCATCTCATGCTAATCTTCCCTGGCATCGGCATTAGTATGGCACTCTTCTGGCCCGCCTACGAGGCATGGCTCGCTGAACGCGAAGGCGGCGGTAAACTCATCCACCGAGTTATGCTTTTCAATCTGTTTTGGAGCATCGGTATCACCTTAGGTCCGGCGTTCTCAAGTTACCTATATGGCGATGCCAACCCCTTTAAACCGTTCTATCTTGCCGGCGCAATGGTTTTACTGACTTTAGGTACAATTATAGCGAACAGTTGGCAGACATCTGACGCGCTGAAAACTGATGCCTCCTCCGAAATCGCCGCAGAACCTGCCGAAACACTCTATCCACCGCAACCTGTGCGAACGATCTATCTTAATATAGCACGGTGTGCGAACTTTACCTCATGGTTCACGTTGGGCGTGTTGCGCCGTCTGGCGCCGAAACTCACAAAGGAGATGGGGATGGTTCCGTCAACATTCGGCAATCTGATGCTCACACTTGGTGGTGTGCAGACGATGGCATTCCTCATTCTTGGGACCGGCTACTCGACGCGATGGCACTATCGTCTCGCTCCGATGTTAATAGTTCAGTTGTTGGCAGCTCTCAGTTTCCTTGGAATATGGCGACTCCAACACACACTTCTTTGGATATTTGCGTTTGGCGTTATCGGCGTGTCTGCTGCTTTCACCTATTTCAGTAGTCTCTATTATGGGTTAGACAGGCATGTAGACAAGGGAAATAAAAGCGGGTGGCACGAGGCTATTCTGGGGTTGGGGATTTTGTTAGGTCCGCTTTTAGGAGGTATCTTAGCGGATTCACGATTCGGCACACAGAGTCCGTATCTGCTCTGTGCAGGCGCGACCGTCATTGCTATTTTGGTGGAGATCTTTATTGTGTCTAAGATACCGAAATCTTCAGGAGATTCGCCTTAATATAGTCCTCATCAGGAACGACACCGAGACCAGGACCCTCTGGGACTGTCACGACGTGATCGTGTATTTCGATACCGCTCACTGCCAGTGTTTCCAAAAAGGCGGGCGCATTGAGTTCAGCAGGGAGTACGAGATCCAAAGTCGCAAAGAGATGGACGCTGGCGATGAATCCGATACCGGCTTCCGTCAAACCGCTGCCGAGGAGTTCTATTGAATTGGCTTCGGCGACATGAACACTCTTGAGACACTCCGCTAAACCTCCGGATTTACAGACCTTCAAAACGACGGCATCCGCACACGCTAAACGCACAACCTTCGCTAAATCAAAGTAAGTAAAGCACCCTTCATCAATAGCAATCGGAACCGGTGCGTCCTCGCGAACTCGTTTCATACCGAACCAGTCTTGGCTTGCTACGGGTTGTTCCATACAGTAAATTTCCCGGATGTCCGCTACTCGTTTCAGTAATTCAAGTGCGTTAGACGGCGTATAGGACTGATTGGCATCAATCCAGAGTTGCGCATCTGGCATCGCTTCATGGACTGCGCGCAGGCGTTCTTCATCCGCTGTGGGATTGCCCGCAACTTTCACCTTGAAACAGGAACACGGTGCCAAGGCTTTCGCCTTCAGTCCCATTATCTCTGGCGTATCAATACTCAAGGCATACGCAAGCGGGAGTGTGTCGTGACGTTTCCCGCCGAAAAGGGTGTGTAGTGGAACATCAAGGATGTGTCCACGTAGGTCGTGCAAAGCGATGTCTACTGCTGCTTTGGCGAAAGGGTGTCCATTACTGACAGCGGGTTTCAATGCGTTATAGATCGCATGGTGGATGGCGTTGTGGTTCAGTGGATCTTGTCCGAGCAGTAGCGGTGCGATGTGATGCCGAATCGTGGTCGTGATGGATTCAGTCGTCTCGTAACTCCATGACGGGAGGGCGCGTTGTTCACCCCAACCGACATAGCCGTCATCTGTTGTGATCTTGACGAAAACATGGTCGCCTGCGGATCCCGTATCCCCGACGAAACCGGTGCCGATATTAAAGACATCTTTCATCCCGACAGCCGTCGGATAAACGTCTACGTGTGCTATTTTACGCATGTATTTTTAAATTTCCTTGCGGTTAAATGGCGGTTTTAGAGTGCTTAATGTGTTTACGTATTTTAGCACAGCGACAGCGAATTAATCAAAACAATTTCAGAGAAGTTGTCAGTACTCAGTTACCAGTTATCAGTAAAGAGTTTTCTTGTTCAGAAAACCGTTTCTACAGCGAAATAGAAGAAATCGCTCCTATAGTGGAGTGTCGCTGTTCACTGACAATTTCCGTTGACATCTTCATAGGTATCGGCTATAGTAACAAGGATTTCAGCTGCTGTTGTCGTTACGAGGAAAACATACAATGCTATTTGTTATATTTGTAATTTTCGCACCTATCGCCGTCTGGTTGATTTTGCATCTCATGTCTCGGCAGAAGAACGGTGAAGACACCGATGCCCCCAAAGAACCGATAGAACTTTGTGCGATCTGCCAAGAAGAGTTCCCGATGAGCCAACTGCTTGAAAAAGAGGTCGGCGGATACAGTAGGGTCTACTGTTTCTGTGGACAGTGTATTGAAAACCTCTATCACGAATACCAGAACACAACAGACATCAAAACAGGAGAATGAACGTTATGTATGATTTAGTCACATTTGGAGAAGCGATGATTCGTCTGACTTCACCGGAATTCATGCGTCTTGAGAATACGACATCGCTGTCAATCACGGCTGGCGGTGCCGAGATGAACGTCGCCGTCAATGCCGCACAACTCGGATTACGGACAGCGTGGGTATCACGGCTCGTGGATAACTGGTCTGGTCGCTACATCCGCAATAAAGGGCGCGAACTCGGCGTGGATATGTCCAACATCATCTGGGTAGATTTCGACGGTGTCGGCTTTGAAAGGAACGGGTTTTATCATCTCGAAATGGGCGCCGGACCGCGTGCGAGTAGTGTTACTTATGATCGTGGGTACTCTGCGATTTCCAAAGTGCAACCCGGTGAGATTGACTGGACATCTATTTTTAGCGATGCGCGGTGGTTTCATCTGAGCGGTATTACACCGGCTTTGTCGGAATCCGCGGCTGCAGTCTCGGCAGAGGCACTCCAAGCAGCACGTGCTGCGGGTGTCAAAACCAGTTACGATCTGAACTTCCGCTCCAAATTGTGGAGTGCTGAAGAAGCACAAGCGGCGAACCGCCCGATGATGGAGCACGTCTCTGTCCTTATCGGTAACGAGGAAGACTTTGAAAAATCTCTCGGTTTCGCGGCGGAAGGGGCAACCGAATCCTATAGCAAACTCGAACCGGAGAGTTATAAGGCGGTGGCACAGCGCGTCAAAGACACCTTTCCGAATATAGAGATGATCGGCACAACGTTACGCGATGCAAAAACCGGTTGGCTCAACGATTGGCGGACACTCCTGTTTGATGGTGAAGAATTCTATCTCTCACGTATCTATGAGGACTTAGAACTCGTTGACCGTGTGGGTGGTGGTGATAGTTTCTCATCAGGATTAATTTATAGTCTTTTGAACGGAAAATCACCGCAAGCAGCAGTGGACTTCGCGGGCGGGTATTCCGCTTTAGCACATACGTTTCCCGGTGATTTCAACTGGGCAACGGCAGAAGAGGCAGAGAAGGCGATGCAGGCAGGTGGTGTCCGCATTAGTCGCTAAACAGATAAAACTATGGAAACCAAAATTTTTCTTTCTCCTATTTTTGAGAACAGTGAGTTTGATACTGTGGAACGCCGAGCGGCGTTGGCAGATTTAGAGCAACTTGGTGAGTTGCGTATTCATCCACGAGAACTGACTGGGGAACACGCTGATGGGGTTGTTGGCGTGATCGCAAGCGGCGTGCCCTTTCATGAAAGTTTCTATCAAGCGGCGGAATCCCTCCGAATTATTGCGCGTTGGGGTGTCGGATACGAAACCGTGAATATAGATTTAGCGACCGAGTATGGTGTTATTGTTACCATCGCCCCAGAACACATGGTGACCGTTGCTGAATATGCGATTGCGCAGTGGTTTGCAACTCTGAAGCGCGTCTATACGCTAAATAGAGCCTCTCATAGTGGGGATTTTGGGCTTATCAAGACCCATGAGGTGATGGGTTCGACGCTCGGTTTGTACGGTTTCGGTCGGATTGGACAAGAAGTTGCTCGTCGTGCGCGCCCGCTGCTCGGTGAGAAAGGGCGGCTCTTGGTTTATGACATCCGTCCGGACATCGCTGCACTCGCAGCGGAATTTGGTGCTGAGGCTGTCGATACACCGTTGACCCTTTTCAAAGAGAGTGATACTGTATCTCTCCATTTATCGGGTGCGGATACTGTCGTCGGCTATGAAGAACTCTGTGCGATGAAACCGCATGCGTCTCTCATTAACCCGTCGCGCGGGAACCTCGTTGACGATGCGGCAGCGAATCGCGCTGTTAGTGAAAACCGACTCTGGTATTATGTTGTAGATGATCCGGTTAACGGACCGCGGGCGATTCACAAGGATCATCCGCGTATCATCTCTACGAATCATAACGCGGGCATGACCGTTGAATCTGGGATTCGGTTGGATCTTCGGACGATTGGACAGGTTACGGATGCGATTCAGGGACGCGCCCCGGCATATATTCTGAATCCAGAGGTGTTGGAGCATCCGAGGGTTAAGGCATTTTGCAAAGACACTTCACAACCCCTTAAACTGTGACTTTGCTCTTGTCGGGATTCGACCCTCGAAAATCGGTATTTCATGCCGTTAGATAAGGCTTTGTTTGTCATGAGGAGATAGATTATGTCGTTCAACATGCTGATACTTATGTGTGTGATCGCCGCACCGGAACCAGAGATGAATGAGTTACCTGAGGATCCGATTTTACTTGCTCACCGTGGTTTAGTGCAGCATGCTCCTGAGAACACTTTGCCCAGTTTTGCTGCCGCCGTTGCGTTAGGGCTATCAATCGAGTTGGATGTCTACCAGACACGCGACGAACACCTCGTCGTCATTCACGACAAGACTGTAGACAGAACAACCAACGGCACAGGTGAAGTGTCCGAAATGACGTTGGCAGAAATCCGTAAACTGGATGCCGGAAGTTGGTTCGATCAGCGTTTCGCTGGTGAGAAGGTCCCGACATTGGAAGAGGTGTTCAAACTCACTCGCGAGCACCAACGAACACCGGTGACCATCGCACTGAATATGAAAGTCATCTCGCCGGGGATTGAGCAGAACATCGTGCGGCTCGTCGAAAAATACGAACTGTTCGATCAACTTTTCGCCTTCGGTCAGTCCAGCGATTCGAGTCACCGTTTCAAACAAACCAACTCGAAGCTGCGGACCACGGTGTATCTAAATGATAGTGAAGCCGATCAGTTCACTGCAGCCTTGGGCGATCCGCTCGCCGATTGCCTGTGGGTGCGCTTCATTCCGAGTGCGGAAGCGATGGAACGTGCCCGTCAACTCGGTAAACAAGTCTGGCTCGCCTTGCACATCGGTGAGCATCGACCTGATATCTGGGACGAAGCCCGCGCCAATAAAATAGACGGTATTTGTACCGATTGGCCACTGGTGTGCAGCCGACATTGGCGGCTCGGTGCGAAACCTAAAGCCGATTAGGCAAACCTCAAATGAGAGGTGCGTCTTTTTCAAGCAGGAAAAGGAATTCTCGGTTCGGCGTTTCAGCGTCGTTTATCCATTCGTCTGTCCATTTCATACCTGCCATGACGTTTTTCTTATAGTCGAGTTCGAGGACAGTCAGCAGTTTTCCATTGTCTTGCATGACTTCGTTCAATTGCTGGGCAGTTGCTCGACCGCCGGAGCTGTAGGAAAGTAGAATCCAACGCGCTTGCGTCTTTCGGATTAACTTTGCGATGGCTTCAACGGCGATGAAATGACCGGTGGTGTTCGTTCGGAATTCCTCAAATACAGATGCGGCGAGAGGGTCTGATGTATCTTCTCGCCGTTTTGCTTTGCCGAAGAGGGCAGGTTTATCGAAGAGAACGACACTTTTCCAAAGGTGATAGTAGGCAGCGTATCTAACACGAGACGGGGGCATCTTCTCGTTGTTTGAGCCGTACGGTGGATCGAAGTAGGCAAGGTCTACAGAGACACGCGGCACGAGGTCAAAGATGTCAGATTGATAGACTTGATGCGTTCCTTCTGATGCGAAGACCTCTGGCACTTCAAGCACTAATTTTTTATAGGCGCGCGGTGCCCATTCTTTGAGATACGCTGAAAAATGACCAAGGCTATTGTCAACACGATCAAGTGCCAGTATCAAGCTTGTGAGTGCGACCGCTTTGTCAACTGGATCAAGATTCAAGTGTTCGATCTCCTGACGTATTGCATCCAATTTACGCGTGTTGTGGAGCTGCCACGGTTTCTTGAGTCCATCCGCTTGGATTGCACATCCGCCGTTGGCGTGTCCGCCGTAGTGTTCTGTAAACCATCCATCAATAGACGGCACGGCATTGAGATGATCAATGAGTGGTTGATACGCTTCTTTCGGTTTAGTGTTGCGAAGGTAGCAGGTGCCGAAGACTTTAGACCACGTGGCGATGTCGTTAGCGATAACGGTATAGCCGAGTTTAGCGAGTGCTTGTGAGACGCGGGTTGTGCCTGCGAAGCCGTCAAGGATCGTCTTGGCGTTGACTTTTTTGACAAGTTCGAGGACTTGTGGGATGAGTTTTAATTTTGAACCGATGTACTTGATACCTTGAGTAGAAGGGGGATTAAGTATAAGATCATTGAAGAGAGAAAGGGTCTGCATCATGTTTCCATCTCCAAATTCTGCTTTATATTTGTAATGTCTTCTTTAACCTTCTCAAATGCTGAGATATGTCCTGTTTCTGAAGACACGAGGGCATGAGAAAAAAGCTTGACAAGAGATAGGTTATGCGAGTAAACAATCCATCCGTTGGTAATACTATCGAAATACTTCAAGGCATTCTTAGTATGAGTCCATAGACCACGTTGAAGTGCGTTAGCAGCAGCATCACCATAGCGCACCTCACATATATAATCACTGCTGCTATCATAAAATCGATAAACAGGATGCTTCCTACCGTTGCCACTTTCCACTCTAATGATATAAGCAATTTCACTTGCTGCACGTACCCAATCAAATACAAGTATATTGCACCGTTGTTTCTTCTCATCATAAATCAAAGGTAACACGTTGATGCTATCAAACTCAGCAAAAGCAGCATCTTTCAGAATATTCTGGATGGTGCCCCGTCCACTTATCTCCCTTCCTGCTTGTGTCAGTTTTGGAAACATGCGGAAGTTTTTGTCGGTAGAAAGTTGAAGTGGACCATTTCCGTAGGCTTTGAGACTGACGGGAAACTCAGCTTTGGTAATCTCATTAATAATTTTGATGTCCTCTTCTTTCGACTTTGCTCGGTAGAGGTCTTTGCCAACATGAATGGATTTAAAATCATACATATATTGATTGATAAATTCACAGATGCCAATCTCTGCTAAATCCCCATGGGTTTTGTTTCCAATGAGCCTCATAGTGAAAATATTCTCGAGTGTGGTTGTGATTATAGTGACCATTAGAATTAAAGAGACATTTTTCCTGTTTTATGATAGAATGTTTCTATTATGGCATATTCAACAGATTTACGTAAACGCGTCTTAGATTTTATTCACACGGGTGGTAAAAAATCCGAAGCGTCGCGTCGTTTTTCCGTGGATCGGTCAACGATTTATAGATGGTTATCCGCTAAAGACCCATTTGCGCCAGAAAAACCGGGTCCGAAAAACATGAGGTGTCTTGACGAGGCAGCCCTGAAGAAACATGTCGCTGATTTCCCGGACTTGACGCAAGACGAGCGTGCTTCACATTTCGGTGTCTCAGCGTCTTCTATAAGATATGGACTGCGGAAACTCGGCATCACGCGAAAAAAAAACACTCGGATATAAACAGCGGTCCGACGAGAAACGTCAAGTCTATCGTCAAAGACTCGCCGAGAAACACGCCGCAGGGAAAACGATAGTTTATGTTGATGAATGCGGTTTTCGTGCTGAGAGTTTTAGACGTCATGGTTATGCCCCGAAAGGTGAATGTGTTTTAGGTCTCGTCTCAGGCAGAAGGACACGAACAACGACGTTGGTCGCTGCGCGTATCGGTTCGACTTTTACACAACCGTGTTTCTTTGATGGTAGCTGCGATGCTGCGTGTTTCAATGCTTGGGTTGAAGCCTATTTATGTCCACGGTTGTCTATCTCAGACGTGGTTGTTCTTGACAATGCCAAGATTCACAAGACGCGTCGGACGCGTGATTTGATAGAAGCATCGGGAGCAGAGGTATTGTTTTTGCCCCCTTATTCACCTGACTACAATCCGATTGAACATGACTTTGCGAATATCAAACGTCTCAGAGAATACAATGCCGATAGAACCATTGATGAAGTCATAAACATGTATCTTTAATTCTAACGTTTACTATAACTGCGGATGCTTGCTAATTAGTAACTTCAAACGAGTGGTGAAGTCATCGTAAGGATTGTTATTATTCATGAATCTTTCCTTTTTGTGGGACCAACAACTATAGTTGTAAATATACTAACAGGTTCAAAGAAATTTGTCAAAAAAGTAGAGCGATTAAGCGATCGAACCTATTAGTTCGTACTACGGAGTGAAAGTTCCGTAGCAAAGTTAACATCTAAAATTGTATCCCGAATGAAAGTAGTTACATTAAAGATTTCAACCCCAATAAGTTCACCGTTCTCACTCAGTTCAGCTGTCGCTTTCCGGTTCATCGGAAATCACAAGATGCAATACATCTTCTTTCTGAAAATAAATTATCTTTAAATTATTCATCATCGTTCTGAATTTCATCTCTTTCAGGATCATATAGACGGTATTTTCCTGTTCCTATTTTCCAGTAATATTTGTAGCTACCAGCATGATGACGGTACGAACCGTGATTAGGACATCCAGCGATAATCTGAGCTCCTATTGTATTTTTGTTGAAGTCCGGATATTTCTCTAAAATAAGCGCAGCGATATCCTTCTGTGTAAATTCAACGTTTACATCTCCGCTTGTGAATTCCTGAACTGCTTCCAGTACCACTTCCCTAACGCCTTTATTGCCCGACCATTGAGAAGTCTGCGAAGTTTGCTGTCGTCGCTTTTGGCGCGTAACAATCTCTTCATCTCCGACTTTAGTTTCTGTACTAACAATCTCGTCTCCGGATTCAGTCTGAAACTTTGAAACCGCTATACAACTGACATCCATTTTGTATGAAATTCGGAGAAATCGACAAACACGCGCAACCCGCGGATGTATCTCTTCTGCAATTACAAATAAACGCAACTTCCGTTTGAGGGATGGAAGTTCGTCAGTTTCAGGAACATCAAATACCTCCCTGAATGCCTCGAAGAAGGTCTTTCCTCTGAATTCATCGCGTTTTTCAAAATAGGCATCAGCAATTTCATGAATCTGTTCCTCAGAAAGTTCGCTCGCCCATGATGCGTACTCAAGCAGTTGTGCCACCACATCTCGCGGGGTTCTGTCGCGTTTGAATTCAATGATGACAAAATTTCCTTCTGAATCAACCCCAAGCAAGTCTGGAATGATAGAACCTTCTTCGTCTTGCCCCCTTGGCTGTCTGTCAATCCACAGGATTAATTCGTCTTCGACAAGTGCCCATGGACTATTTTCAAGCCAAATCTCCAGATGTTGTTCAAGTTCAACGTTTGTTTCCTGTGCAATAATGAGTTTATCTTCTTCTAATCTAAAAATAGGCATTGTCTCACCTTAAAATCTATTCAAAAAGTTGGGCGACTGGACATGAAAATCCTTTGACGACATCTTCGCCAGTCAATGTGCCCTCATAGTTTAGCACAGTGAAATCGGTCTCGGAGCGGTAGATCATTACGGTTTTCGCGACGGGTTCAATCACCCACACAAGGCGTGTACCTGATCTCAAATAGGCTAACGCTTTTTCAGTGACATCATAGTGTTTGTCTGATGGCGAGACAACTTCAACCGCTAAATCCGGCGGGACAGGTGATGCCTGATCTCTATTTTCGGGTAATCGGTCTGTTGAAACAAACGCAATATCCGGTTTTACGGCTCGGTCATCCAATTGAAAAATCGTGCCTGCGGTATAGGAACGTCCCAACTGATGTTCAAAAATATGCAAACTCAAATGAAGGAGAACGTTGCTACTGATTTCGCCATGTTCCATTGAGGTGGGTGGCATTGGGACTAATTCTCCTTTTACATATTCATACCCTTCTAAGTCGTTTTCGAGAAATTCCTCCAGCGTCATTGCCTCGGGGGTTGTTTGCGTATTAAGCATCAGTTGCCACCTTCCAAATTTGGTATTATAACCTAAGTTGCCACCTACTTACTCACATAGCACTCCGCTGGAGTGCAAGAGGTTGAATACACAATTTTCTATTCTCACTGCGAAGCAATACCACCCCTCTGGGGTGAAGAAAGGGGCTGAAAAGGATTCTTCAAACAGGCAAAACCCATTAGTAGCAGCTCGGGTTATTATAGTGGACCGCGTAATTACTTATACACTCGTATTGTTGTGTAAATGTGTGAAGTTCGTTCTCACGGAGGCACAGGAAACCAACAGCCTATGCTACAAGTGTTTACGTATGCCGAATCGCGTCAATGGGTGTCAGCTTAGCGGCTTGGCTGGCGGGGTAGTAGCCGAAGAAGATACCTACCGCTGCACCTGCACCGACAGAGATTAACACGGCTTCCGGCGTAATCACAGCGGGCCACGACATTTCCTCAAGGAATTTGCTCACTATCCACGCGAAACCCTTCCCGACCACAGCACCTAACGCAATACCGAGCAAGCTCCCAATCAGACACAGCAGCACAGATTCTGTCAGGAACTGTAAGCGGATGTCAAGACTTTTGGCACCGACCGCTTTTCGGAGTCCAATCTCCGGTATCCGTTCCGTTACCGAGACAAGCATAATGTTCAGAATCCCGATACCCGCAACAATCAAGGACACAGACGCTATAACCACAAGGACTGACTCAATGATAAAGATCATTCTTTTCCCGCTTTCAATCCCTTTCTTCGCGTTCCAAGTTCGGAAAAAGGTGTCATCGCCGCCGTGGTTGCGCATGATAACGGTTTTCACCTCTTTGAGTGCTTGATCGACGACATCAATGCTTTTGGCACGCGCCATGATAGCACCGACGCGGTTCCGTCCGCCGAAACGGGTCTGTGCAGTCGTGATCGGGACGAAAATCATATTGTCATCGCTTCTGCCGCGTTCCAAGCCATCGCCGCGACTCTCCATGATGCCGATAATGGTAAAACGTCTGTTGTTGATACCGACCTCTTTACCAATCGGATTCTGTCCTTTAAACTGCTCCTTCCAGACTTTCGCACCGATAACACAGACCTTATTCCAGAAGTCCATATCGGTATCGGCGAGGAATCTACCGTATTCAGTTTTCCATCTACGGACGGCTTGGTATTCGTTTGTTGTCGCGCGCATGTAGGTTTGCCGATGCCGCCCTTCAACTTCAAAATTGATGAAATGACTTCTCTCAACAGTAGCAACCTCAACAGAAGGGCAGTCCGTCAGAATATCGTGTAAATCTCGCATCTCAAGGTAATGGGGACTGGTATTGCGCTGCCAACGGTTGTTTTTTCGGATATACCCGGGTCGATAAACGCCGAACATGCTGGGACCGCCGATATTCTCGAATTCCGCCATCATGAGTTTTTCAGCACCTGCGCCGAACGACATCATCGCGATCACACCGGCAATACCGATGGTAATCCCTAAGAGCGTGAGAATTGTACGGAGTTTACTTCCGCGAAGGATAGAAAACGCTGAGATGAGGTTTTCCAGCAGGTGCATGCTCGGTTACCTTAGAAATTTGTCAAAAAGCACCGGAATTAGATTTATTAGTTTCGCCAACAAGCGAAAGCCCTTCAGTGAAATTAGCATCTAAAATTGTATCCTGAATGAAAGCACTCGCGTTGAGGATTTCAATCCCGATAAGTTCACCGTTTTCATTCAGTTCAGCTGTGATATTAGGACTCAGTTCTAAACTGTCGCTTTCAGGTTCATCGGAAATCACAAGATGCAATATATCTTCTTTCTCAAAATAGGTCATCTTCGATTTATTCAAGAGTATACCTCCGTGTTCTAATCCGAAAATGAATTTGCTGACGGGTCGTTGTATGAACTGTTATAGGGGTAAACGAAGTTTGATCTGTTTCATAAGCAATCATAACTAATTTTGTGCCATGGGGTCCGATAACAACCCATCGACCTGTTTCAGTATCGAAGTAGCGTTCTGTTGAATATCTAACTATATCCTCAATTTTAGTCAGATCAAATCCGCGTAATGCTGCTCTGTACTTCATATAATCAGTCCACACAAACTCCATGTAACCATCCAGTCCAACTATGAAATAGGAGCATTAATAGAGTCCTTTTGCCAAAAGAACAGAAGTCCTACGACTCTCTGACTACGTATGACGAATAGCATCAATGGGTGTCAATTTGGCGGCTTGGCTGGCAGGGTAATAGCCGAAGAAGATACCTACCGCTGCACCTGCGCCGACGGAGATCAGCACAGCCTCTGGGGTAATCACTGCGGGCCACGACATTCCGTCAAGGAACTTGCCCACTATCCAAGCAAAGCCTCTCCCGGCGATCGCACCGAAAGCGATACCGAGTAGGCTGCCAATTAGGCATAAGAGGACGGATTCTGTGAGGAACTGCATTCGGATGTTAAAACTCTTGGCACCGACCGCTTTCCGTAGTCCGATTTCGGGGATCCGCTCCGTCACAGAGACGAGCATAATGTTTAGAATCCCGATACCCGCGACGATTAAGGAGACAGACGCAATGACGACGAGCACCGTCTCTATGATAAGGATCATTCTTTTCGCATTTTCGATGCCCTGTTTCGCCGACCAAGTTCGGAAAAAAGTATCGTCACCACCGTGATTGCGCATAATAATGGTCTTTACCTCTTTGAGTGCCTGATCGACGTGAAAGGGACTTTTCGCACGCACCATGATATGCCCAACGTGATCGTGTCCCCAGAACCGTTTTTGTGCGGTGGTAATCGGAATGAAGAGCATATTATCATCGCTTTTGCCGCGTTCTAACCCGTCTCCACGGCTCTCCATAATCCCGATAACGGTAAAGCGTTTGTTGTTCCCGAAGTTGTTGATGACGACTTCTTTACCGATCGGATCTTGTCCCTTAAACTGCTCTTTCCAGATCTTTGAACCGATGACACAGACTTTTGTCCACGCGTCCATATCGGTATCCGCGAGGAATCTGCCATACTCCGTACGCCATTCGCGAACGGCTTGGTATTCATTTGTTGTTGCGCGGAGATAGGTGCGTTGAAATTTCCCGTCAATACCGAGATTGATGTAGTAGCTGCCTTCGACAGTGGCAACTTCAACGGAGGGGCATTCTGCGAGGACATCGCGGAGGTCTTTCATCTCAAGGTGATGTGGACTGGTGTTGCGTTGCCAGCGTCCATTTTTTCGGATATGTCCGGGTCGGTAAACGCCGAACATACTGGGACCCCCGATCTTCTCAAATTCTGCCATGATAAGTTTTTCGGCACCTGCGCCGAAGGACATCATCGCAATGATCCCCGCAATACCGATGGTAATGCCTAAGAGTGTGAGAATCGTGCGCAATTTGCTGGCGCGAAGGACGGAAAATGCTGAGATGAGATTTTCGAGAAGTTTCATGTCTATTCTTTTTGGTGCGGTTTAGAGATTGTTATAGTTTTTCCTTGCAAACAGGACGGAAAACTTTTGATTGCATGAATTCCCAAGGTGTGCTAAACTCTTAATGCAAAATAGAGGGAGAATTTATGAACCTTGCCTCTCCTCAGTGTTAAAAGTATACCACAACACGTTTAACAGTTGCAAATTTTTTAACATAGGAGCAGATACCTATGCAGACGGATTCTTTTAACACGGGAAACTTGCAAGTTCCGGACGGTGGCAGCCTGCTACCGTGGCGAGGCACACAAGAATCAGCGGTGCATCGAGCGGCGTTAAAACAGTCGTCGCGACGTGGTAGCCAAGCATGGGTTGTATTACCATCGGCTTTATTGCAGACGCGCTATCAATTGAACGCTACGGACTTGTCCTTCGGTGATACAGAAAGAACCGTAACAATCCAAGCATTACTTCGGCAGTCCGTCCTGTCGCATGAAACAGACTTCAATCAATACTACTTAATTGCGCAACCGCATGCAGATGCGCCCTGCTATAACATCAGCGACCATGTGCAGCAGTGTGTGAGCGGAGATCTCACGATTGCAGAACGGCTTCGCGGGCGAACGGTTATTAATCTTTTTCAGACAGCAGCGGCGGCTGACGATCTATTAGATGCCCACGGGGTTTTGCAGTTCATAGAACGCCTGTTGAAAGGCTATTTAAAAACTTATGGCAAGCAGCACCTCGCTGGCTTTGCCTGTGAACTGCCCAAATTTTTGTCCTTAGCGAGCGTCTTAGGGGCTGGCACTGCCTCGGTTCCGTGGAGTCCTGTGCTACTGGAGACAACAGAAGAGACACTAACAACCTATCTGCCCTTGGTGTTTCATGAAACTTACAATTCAGCAGCAGTCAGAAATACGTTTTGGAAAGCACTGACGCAGCGATTCGCGACGTGCTTCTTTGGTGGTTTGCGTGACTTCTGTCATCAAGAAGGACTTCGGTTCGCTTTAAGCCTCTCAGCGAGCGCTAAGACGTTGGAGTTTGCGTTAGGATCCATGCTCGCAGAAGTGGACTGTCCTATTCTGAACACCATCGAAATAGATACACCGAAGCGATTCGTTGTCGCTAAATGGGCATGCAGTGACACACAACATGCAGGGATTGCCCGAAAAAAAAGCGACAAAACGGATGCACGCGCACCAACATCGCGACTCCTTGAAGATGCGAGTTTCGGTTTCAACCTATGGATGAACAGAAACAGTGCCACTGATAGTGTTCCACAAGGGTTAGCAATCGGCTATCCGAAGCGACCGATCCTGATGGTAGCACCGACGCAGAGCCTCTGGACAAAACCCGATGAGAAATCGTGGAGCGGTGTCACAAAAGCGTGGGGGTGGTTGTGCGAAAGTGTATGGGAGTTAGGCTACGATTTCAGAATTGTCTCAGAACATGAATTGGATTCAACAGAGATCATAGATGCCGCGGAGGCAAAAAAACAAGGTAGCAAACGTGGAGGGATCCGCTTCCCCAATGATCAAGTATCTGCGACAGATATTTATAGCGTTGTTCTGCTTCCGAGTTGTATATCGCTTCAAGAAGGGACTGTCAAGCGTCTAAAGGCGTTCACGAAAGCAAAGGGTAGATTGATCGTAGATGAACCGACACCATATCTGCTGAATGGCAGCATTGGACTTGAACCGTATCCGCTTGAGCAACTGATCTATGGGCGGCGTGTAACCACTCTCCGCGGTCCACCTGATGAGAAAGTAGTAAAACTTGAAAAATGCCTCCAAAAATGGGTGCATCGTCTTGTATCGGTGTATGTAAAACCGGACAACGAGGTAACGGATACCGTTCAAATACTCCATAGGAAAGCGGAAACATCTGAACTTTTTTATCTGTTCAACGGGGGCAGTGAATCAATTGATACTTTAATTGAAATACGGCGGAAGGCATCGCGTGTTTCAGAGTTTAATTTGTTTAACACAACAAAAGAAAACGTCACGTTTTGGCACGCAGATGGAAAGACGTATCTCAATAGTGTATTCACACCGAAAGAGGGACGGCTCTTTGTATTATCATAAATCAAGGGTCGAGACAAGGCACTGAGTACCACTGTTAATTAGAAAGGAGCCACTATGACAGGCGGCGATATTTTTGTTGAATGTTTGAAAGTCCAAGGCGTTAAAGACATCTTCGGTTTACCGGGGAATCATTTAGATACCGTTTACGAAGCACTCTATAATAACCAAGACAATATCCAGCACTATGTCACACGACATGAAGGCGGTACGGCATTTATGGCAGACGGCTATGCACGTGCTACCGGCGATGTCGGTGTCTGTATGACTGTGCCGGGGCCTGGATCAAATAATGCCTCTGTCGGCATTGGTGAGGCGAATACTGCTTCGTCACCGGTGCTTTGGATTACCGGACAAAATCCGTCTTACTTGGCATCACGGGATCCAAAGAAAAGTTTTCACGGGTTGGATCAGAGAGCGGCTTTCACACCGATGACGAAGCATTTGGAAATTGTGCATCGGGTAGACCAGATTCCGGGTGCTGTCAACCGGAGTTTCAGTGCGCTGCGTTCAGGGAGACCGGGTCCTGTGCTGATTGAATTGGCGAAAGATGCGCTGGATGCCGAAGCCGACTTGCCAATCCCGCCATACAATAACGGTATTCAGACGACCGCAAGTCCAGAAGATGTAGATGCTGCGATAGCACTCCTCAGTCAAGCAGAACGTCCGCTGATTATCGCAGGTGGCGGTATCAATCATACGCGTGCAACTGCGGAGATCCTTGCGTTCGCGGAGCTGCTGGACGCGCCGATCGTGATGACAGGTTTTGGAAAAGGCTCGGTGCCGGAAGACTCACCGTATTCCATCGGTATCTTCCGAGATGGCGTTGCCCAAGCAGCGATGGAGGCATCTGACCTCATCGTTGCCGTCGGTACCCGATTTAACTATCGTGATACTGGCAGCTGGAGCCTCAAGATTCCACAACCGCTGTTGCATATTGAAGCGGATCCCGACGAGATTCACAAGGAATATCCTGCGACTGTTGGCATCGGTGCGAATCCGAAATTGGTGTTACGCCAGTTGAATGCCGCGCTGCATGACGAGAAAGGGACAGGTGGTTGGGGTGAAGGTCTACGCGAATTACGCCGACGATTTACTGAAATTGAGCACCCGCAAATCCTCAAGGAGATGCGTGATGTGATGCCGCGTGATGCGATCTTGTCGGTTGACGTTAACATCACAGGCTACGGTGCGCTGGCACATTTTCCGTGTTATCATCCGGGAAGTTACATCTTCTCCGGTGTATCTGTAGCAATGGGGATCGGATTAACGGGTGCTATCGGTGCGCAGGTGGCTTACCCGGAACGGAAAGTCGTCGCGCTGAGCGGTGATGGCGGGTTTTTAATGACATGTCCGGATTTCGCAACCGCGGTGATGTATAACCTGCCCATTGTGACGCTCGTGATGAATGATAATCAGTATACCTCAATCGAGCGTGGGCAGCTGCGTCGGTTCGGTAAACGGATCGGTGTTGAGTTGGTGAACCCAGATTTCGTGCAATTTGCTGAGTCGTTTGGGGCAGTCGGATTACGGGTTGAAGATCCAAACGATTTTAAGCCGATGTTTGAAAAGGCACTTACCTTGGATAAGCCGGTTTTACTCGAAGTCGTTAAGTAATTATTATCATATAAAAATAATTAAAGGAGCTGAACATGCCCAAAAAGATCGGTGTTTTAACTGGGGGTGGCGATACGAGTGCGCTCAATGCGACCCTTAAAGGCATTGCGCTGAAAGCCGAGGAACTCGGTTTTGAACTGGTAGGATTTATGGAAGGTTGGCGCGGTGTCCTGAAAGGTGGACGCTACTTTACGCTGACACCCGACCTGATTGACGAAAACCGAGGAGGAACACTCTTAAAAAGTTCACGCACGAACCTGATTAAAGATAATAAGTTAGATGAGGCGGTAGATAATCTTAAAAAACTGGATATTAGTGGTCTGATTCCGATAGGTGGTGATGACACTTTAACGGTTGGCACCGCGCTATCGGAGCAATTTACAACCACTTTCGTTACAAAGACAATTGATAACGATGTAGGTGTCAATCCGCCAGAGGGAGACGCTGTTGACTACTCTAAGATGGTGAACTATTTCTGCCCGGGTTTCCCCTCATCTGCAAATAGCATTATCAATGCCGTCCGAGACCTACGAACGACAACATATTCACACGATCGGGTCATCATTGTGGAGGCGATGGGAAGAGATGCGGGTTGGTTGACCTTATCTGCTGCCTATGGACAAGCGGATCTTATCGTTGTGCCGGAGGTGCCGTACCAACCGGATAAACTGGCGGAAGCGATTCGCGAGAAACACGCTGAACAAGGCAACGTTATTGTTGTCGTGTCGGAAGGCATCCGGAATGACGCTGGAGAACTGATGATTAGTTCCGAGGCAGAACTCGACGCTTTCGGACATACGAAACCGGGCGGATGTTCAGAGATTATCGTTGAAGCGATGAAGAAACGGCTCACAGATATTTCAGAGTCAGCCTTCCGTGCCTTGATACTTGGGTATCTTCAGAGATGCGGAAGTCCGATCCCCTTAGATAGAGATGTTGCTATGAAAGCAGGCGCGCTTGCGGTGCAGGCACTCTCAGAAGGGATGTTCAACGGTGTCGCAACGATTACCCGGACGGATACCGGTATAGAGCCGACGCTGCTTCCGTTAGAACAGGTACTCAAACGTGACAGCACTGGACACGTGATTCGGAGAAGTCTGGACTTACGATTTTACGATACGGAACGGTATCAGATATCGCCCGCCGGTGTCGGATATTTCCGTCCACTTTTCGGCGACTTGCCACGTCCGGATTGGTCTCTGGATGATCGTTTGATTGAGATTGGCGAGATTGGATAATAATCGGAGTGTTTGAAAATATATAGGTGCGGTTTCAAACCGCGCCTTACTTAATTTTCGCTATAAACACTTTTTCCCTCACCGTAGTAAGAATCGTAGATGTGCTGATAGACCGCCTCGGATTTCTGATTGAACAGTTCCGGTGTGTAAGGTTGGGGCAGTTCATCATCAAGTATATTTTCAACAGCAAGCCTGACTTGTGCGCGTGCTTGTGCATGTTTCCGCCAATCCAAGCCCAATTTTTCTCGTTTGAGTGTCTCAAGCATTTCCCTCACAGCATCTTTCACTTCATCCCGTTCTGGAGCAGTTAAGTCAGGTTCGCGTTGTGTTAGAAGGTCAAACACCGCTAATTCTTCTTCAGAGAGATCCTCAGTACTGGCGCGTTGGTCTTCTTCGTTGAGATCATTAACGAAATCAAAAAGTCTCTGAAAATAATCCGCAACCCCAATCGTACCCGCATTGTATTCTGCGATCATCTCCTCAAATTTCTCCTGATAATCCATACGGTTTCTGTTGAGACGAATCATTGCGGTGAGTTTGTTATTGATTGCCCCTCTAAGTTTCTCGGCTTCGACGCGTTTGTGCTGTGTATTGAATCGCTCGCTTAACTGCTCAAAATCAATCTGACTTAGATCTATCTGCTCCGTATCGTATCCCTCAGCTGGTATCTGAATACGATAGCCATCAGGTGCGATTGACCGATCCAGCACCGCCTCAACGTCTGTCATGACACCGGAGATGTCAGTAGGTGGTGTCAAATTTCTGATTTTTTGTGCGATGATATGGATAAGTTGACAGATTTTGGTAAATGCATGCGCATCAGGATCAGGTAGAATCGCTTTGTATAGTTTGGTGACGCTTGTTGCGAGTTGTAGGTATCCCTTTTTGGTTTCATCGTTAATCAGGATACGTTCCATTGCGTCATTGATTTGGGCGATGTTTTGGAATGCGTCGTCCGTTTGGGCTGTATCTAAGTTAACACCGAGACCTCGGCAGAACTCGGTGATTTCGGCGATCGCCGCTCGGAGTTTTTCAATCAGTTCCGACTTATCAGCAATCGGTTTCTGGTTTCCTTCCAGATCCGCACCCGTAGCATAAATCGCCAACGCTTTTTCAAGATCGCGGAAAACGCCAATATAGTCAACAATTAAGCCGTTATTTTTATCACCAAAGACGCGATTCGCTCTGGCAATGGTCTGCATCAAAGTGTGATTTCGCTGCGGTTTGTCGAGGTAGATCGTGGAACAGGAAGGGACATCGAAACCGGTGATCCACATCGCACAGACGAAAACAATTCGGAAGGGGTCATCGGGGTCTTTGAATTTGGTGTCTAAATCCTCTGTGTTCATACGGGCGCGGTGCTGTGTGATGTCCACGCCTTTTTGCCTGAGTTCATCGATTTCGTTTTGTCCTGGGGAAACGACGACTGCCCTATCGGTCTCTTCCATGTACTGAATTCTCTGCTTCGTGAAGATCCGTTCACTGCGGAATTGTGTGGTTAACTCGGATTTCAGTTGTTCAATGTACTGCTCCCAATATTTCTGCACTTTGTCGAACATTTTAACAGCAGTCGCTTTGTCGATTGAGATAACCATGGCTTTCCCTTGATAGCCTCTACCTATAAAGTGGGAGACGATATCTTTAGCGATAGTCTCTAACCGGTCATCTCGTGTGATGAGATGATACTCTCTGGCGAATTCGTGTTCAAGCTTCGCCTCTTGCGCCTCATCGAGTTCGGCATCCTCAAGGATCTGTTCGATGTCTTCATTGAAGTCTTCGTTTATCAGTTGTAACGTAGGTACGCGGTTCTCATAGTAGAGTGGCACGGTCGCGCGATCCACAATAGATTGGTTGAAGTCATAAATACTGACATAATCCCCGAAGACCACTTTTGTTTTTTCTTCACCAGCCATGAGCGGTGTACCCGTAAATGCAATGAATGCGGCATTGGGGAGCGCGGTACGCATGTTCAAGGCGAGTGTATCGTATTGACTGCGATGTGCTTCATCGGTGATAACGACGATGTCTGACCGTTCTGAGAGCACAGGATGCTGCTCGCTACCTTGCGTCTGGAACTTGTGGATAAGCGTGAAGATATAACGATGGTCTTCACTGAGGAGTCGGCGAAGATGTTTTATATCTTCTGCATGCACCTCTTGCTGTGTCAGCACACCACTTGTACTGGCGAAGGTCTTGTAGGTTTGGTTATCCAATTCCTTGCGATCGGTTACGACAACAAAGGTCCAGTTTCCAAGCACTTTTCTATGGACTTTCTGGGCAAAAAAGAGCATTGAGATGCTTTTCCCGCTGCCCTGTGTATGCCAAAAGACACCGAGTTTGCCGTGATTATCTTCAATCTGCTTTAGGGATTCAATCGTGTTGTTGACACCGAGGTATTGATGGTTCTTGGCAAGGATTTTGATTAACCCGCCTTGTGCCTCCATAAACAGAATAAAGTTTTCAACGATGTCGAGCAATCTTTCGGGTGTGCAAAGTGCGCGCAGGATTGTCTCTAAGGCGGTTTGAGGGGTTTCGTTTTCGCTGTGAATACGTTTCCATTCGGCGAAGTGTTCCCAATCGGCAGTGAGGCTCCCGACTTTACTTTCCGTGCCGTTAGAGAGTAGAATAAAGGCGTTATACCAAAACAGGTGTGGGATGGTGTCTTTGTAGTCTCGGAGGTTGTCGTTATAGGCAGCGTGGAGATGGACATCAATCCGCTTAAACTCCATCAGGACTAAAGGGATTCCGTTAACGAAACAGACTATATCTGGACGTTTTGTATACATCTCACCGGTAATCCAGAATTGGGATGCGGCGAAGAAATCGTTGTGCTCTGGGTGTTCCCAGTCGATGACTCGCAGCACTTCAACGGTCTCGTCTTCGCTGTCAGGGTCGCTGAGAGTGACCTTCACACCGTCTTTCAGGAGGGTATAAATCTCGCGATTGGCTTCAATAGGGCTCATGACTGCGCGGGAGTGGGTGAGTTCCTCAATTGCCTTGGCAATCGCATCACTGGTTGCAGTAGGGTTGAAGCGTTTTAGCGCGGGTTTCAGTCGGGCAGTTAGGACGACTTCAGATTTAGTTTTCCGACCGAGTGGACTCTCTTCCGTCTGTTCAAATTCGCTGTGGCAGTTTAGCGTCTCCCATCCAATTTCTTTAAGTAGGTTGATGGCAGGTTGTTCTATGAGTTGGTCTTCGCTGTATGGATTCTGCATGGCTATCTACTGACCAGAATCAGGTACGTTAACTCCTACCTCTCGGATTTTTTCTAAGAAATCCAGTGGTTCAAAGACCTCAACACCAAATTCAAACAAGGCTTGTTTGAGTTCGGCATCATCTATGAGATCTTTATCATACGACACCAAAAATTGAACGCGTCCTGAAACAGCACAATCAATGAGCATGTCATCCTTGGGATCCCGACATAACTCGAAAGAGGTGTTAACTTCAACAATGCTTGCTTGGTGCAGAAGATTGATTAAATCCGTAACTTCAGTCAGCGTATACCGATATTTTAGACGTAGCGAGCGGCGTGATAAAACGCTTTCCACTTCATCAATAATAGACTGTGATAAGACAAGGGCAAATCGTCCGTCACGCCAAAGTGAGAGTAAATGATTAGGAAGATTATCTTTCCGAATTACTGTACGCACAAAGATATTAGTATCAAATGTTGCCCGGTTTTCAGGCTCGTTCACGCCTCACCTCTGCAAGTGCTTCCTCAAAATCGCGTATCACTTCCTCCTCTGGTGTATCAGCAAACACATCGTGAAAGTGTGCGAGGGTTTTATCCCACTCCTCCCGAAACCGTTTGCGCTCACTTTCAACTTCAGAGCGGAAACGCGAAACGATGCGCTGCCACTGCGTTGATATAGAGCCATCACAGTCTTGGATATCCGGCATGAAAAAGATTTTATCAGAAAAATCTCCATCTTCGACGACACGTCTGATCTGCTCAACAAGTGATTTTGATGCTAATTGTCCTTGTTGGTCGGAGTCAACGATGAAAATAATATAGTCGTCTTGGTTGAGGTAGTACTGGATCGCCTTCCTCAGACTGCCCTCTAAAAGTGTGCCTTTTCTATGACACTTGCGAAGTGTACTTCTTCCGGCTGTTCGGATAGCGATATCCCCAAGCTGCCTGAATCTCAGAAATTCGTTTTCCAAGAATTTGACTGCTTTAGCGTCACAGTTCGATTGCAAATTCCAAACTCTCACGCTTAGCATAATGGCTCCTCCATAAGGTCTTGCAGCAGTCCACTGTCGAAAACGGCACTGCCGATTCCGAAATCCGCTATCCAACCCGCCAGTGCTTCACGCTTATCGCGGATATCTTCAATGTTGAGTACTTCTGTGCCGAGTCCAGGGCGGTTGCGTAAGAGTAAAACACCGAGAGAATCTGATAAACTCTTAGAACTGAAGGTGTCAAGAAGTTGTGAGCTATGCGTCGTGATAATCACTTGTGTTCGTTCGGCGAGCTGTTCAAGGACGTTTGCAACGTCCATCAATGCACCCGGATGCAAATTACGTTCCGGTTCTTCAATCGCAATGAGCGGAGGTAATTCACTCTGATTAAGTAAGGTATAATATGAAACGAGACGCAACGTACCATCAGAAGTTCCCGCCAAAGGGATTGGTTTTTTGTATTCTTCTAAAAGACAAAGTTGATTAACTCCATCAATTATACATAGGTCAATTCTTAGGTTCGTAGAGTCGGCGAGGGATCCACTTACACTGTCAAAACGTTCCCTATCACTCTCGTACCAATGTGAAAGTAGCATTGATAGTATTAAACCTTCATCATCAAGTTTGGGAGTTTCTTTATGTCCGTCTTTAGTAACAGGTGAAAATCGCGTGAGACCACGTCGTATGCGTCGTGGTTGAAAGTCATAAAACTCCCATTTCTTAATAAAGGCAGTTAGAGTGCTCGTGATAGGCTTGTTTCCATAATCACCCGCCGATCCCAAAGCGAGTTTATTGGAGTTGTATGTTGTTTCATTCCTTCCATCTTCATCCCAGACCTTGCCAACTCCGTTCTGAATTGATATGACTTTCAGACTGTTAATCAATAATTTTTCGGTAACAAAAGGTTTGTCAACCTCGGCTTTAACATCCACTTCGTACTGCGTGAGCGTGTTTTCTACTTTTGCCCGCAATTGGAAACTAATACGGTTTGCTTCACCCGCCCAAAGAAAATCTTGGATTTCTTCAACCGGGGGCACAGGTTCATGCGCCATTATTTCGTTAAGAAACTGAAACGCATCTAATATATTTGATTTTCCACTCGCGTTGGGACCGACAAGAACGGTCAGAGGCTTGAACGGAAGTGTGACATTCCGCAAGCTCAGAAAATTCTTGATGTGAACTTTCTCCAAAAACGCTTTCTGTTCGGACATGGGTTTCGCCTTTATATCAGGATTAAGCTCCTTCAGTTTTTAAGGTTCAAGAGCGCATCCGTAAATTCTTTAAGGTCTGATGCTTGCGCGGCAACACGATGTAAGTGATCCAGCCGTTCTAAATCGTCAACGGTTTCAAGAAAAGACTTTAGTTTCTCTGCGACATCGTTCTGAAAACGGATATCCAACACTGTGAGGATCGCTTCAACGGCGTGCTGTCTTTTGCCTTGTTCGATGCCTTTCTCAGTGAAGTATTGGATAATAGAAGATTCTTGCACGATTTCCTCCGATATGATGTCAAGAATGGTTTGTGCGTCGTATGCTAATCCAGCGAAAATTGCTAAATCTGAGAGCATTTCCCTCTGTTCTAGTGTTTGGGGTGCATTCGGATTCTTTGTCAAAATTTTCCTTCTTTTCTTAAATCGGCTTGGATATCATAATAGGCACGAAATTCTATTGCTGCATTCACGGTTTTCATGGATGAGGTCATCAACAAAATCTATGCGTTCCTCATCGGTCATCTTATCCCAATTTAAACCCCGAGACGCGGATAACTTCCGAAGTTGTGCCTCGGCGTAGTCCCTAAGTCCCTTTTGTTCAGCATCCGTTTGCTCTGTAGTATCACGTGGGATTGGCTGCTTATCTTTTGGTAGCACTTCTTGAGCATTTGTTAATTCAGTGGTTACATTCATTTTATTTCGTTCGTCCTGAATACCGCACATGGTTAAGTCTCTCTACCTACTAATGCGGGAATCTTCCAATATAACTACAAAGTGCTGAAAGTCGATATTGAACACGCAAGTGTCCTCTCAATTGCCTTGTTGTAAATTATACACCGTCGCGTTGTATCTGTCAATTGCTTTTAGCGTGTCTGCCTGTTATCTTTTACGCTTTGTGCTCTATTGCATCCAAAGTTAGGAAACGCTCCGCAATGCCGTCCCATACTTCAGGAGACACACGCCCGCCCGCTTCTTTGCAGTCAATCATGAGTTTCACTGCGCGAAGATACCGAACACAACTCTCCAACTCTGCGTGTGACATTACAAGCATTTCATCGGTAATCTGCAAAACAGAGAGCCATGTGTCGTGTATAGATTTCCTAGGAGGGTCAACCGCCTTGCCTTCTCTCACCGCTTTGATAAATTCCTGTTGCGTTTTGAACCTCAGCACGATTGGTTGGAAATCCACACCCTTGAAAATTTTTGCCGCCTCCATACGTTTAACAAGCACTATCCGGGCTTCCAATTCCTTGTCAAACCGATCTGCAAATTCAGACGAAACCTGAACGTAGAAATCTGGGTCTATATAACGATAAAAATCGAGATCAAGGTCAAGATCAAGGTCAAGGTCACGGTAGAGGTCAAAGCAGAAGTAGAGGATGAGGTTAGGGTCGAAGTAGCAGTAGAGGTCGAGGTCAAGACCGCGGTGGCGGTAGAGGTGGAAGTAGAGGTCGAGGTCAAGGTCAATATCTATGTAGAGATCGCGGTAGAGGTCAAGGTTTCTATCTTCATGAGTCTTGTTATTAATTTTTTCATGCATGGTATTCAATAACCATAGAGACCAATATTTACGGATTACAAATGCTCGTTTAGTGACTTCAGTATATCGGTTGTCTGTAAGGGCTGCGATCCGTTTTATCCATCGAAACAGTACTTTAAGCCTATCTGTGTTGATAGACTGAGCTGCCTCGGATTCCATTGCTAAGAGCAGAGCGTCTGCCGCGTGCATCCGTCCAGCAGTTAATAAGAAGACTTCTCGCCACTGTTCATCGTGTAAATGCTCACTTACCAACCCTTGAATTGACCTCGTATCCCTTACGATATAATTCGCAGTCAAATATTCTTGAAAGGTCAAATGAGAGAAAGAGTAAGAATCCGTGAATCGCTCAACAATAAGTCCCTGATCTACAAGAATTGTTTCCAGAATTTTGGAAGCATTAAACGCTGGAGGCGTATTGGCATTTCCGTCACCGAATTTTTGAATCTGATCGATAAGTTCATCTTTACTGAAAAAAAGACGGTTTTCCTCAAAATTCTTCGCTGCGATTTCAGAGAGCATCCGTTTTTCATCCGAAATGTCTAAATACTGACTGATTGATTCTTTTGGACGGACTCGCTTTTCAGCCATCCACTCCTTGAGAAAAATATTGAGCGCGTCCTCGTAAAGGGCTGCTCGATTTCGTGGAAAATCCTGTGAGTTGTCGTAAACCATACACAACAGTGTGAGCAATAATGGATTCCGCGCCAACTCCTTGGTCGCTTCATGATTTGTCTCACTTAATCTATTCCAACACTGCTGTGCAGTTCCCATTTCTGTGTCAAGCTGCCATCGATACGAGTCAGGCGTTGAATTAAACCAATTTTTGATATACGCTTCAATCTGTGCATCGTCAAATTCTGCCATCTCTACCTCTGTAAACCGCCTAAACCCTCCTTTGTATGCAGCTATCCGACAGGAAGCGATAAAGCGATTTTGGCTATACCGATCAACGAAATCTCCAATTTTACTCACTACATTGTCAACATTCGCAGTGGGGACTTCGTCAAGTCCGTCGAAGAGTATCAGGAGTTTCCCTAATTTCAACGCAGTCTCTGTCATCCGATTCGGATCTGGATAACCGCATGTCCTAAACTCTTCGGTAATTAGTGCCTTAATATTAATTTGATCCGCAGTGAACGCTTTCAGTTCAAGAAAGACAGGGATACATGCGTGTTCAAAGTTTCCGTTTTCTCCTTTCAACGCTTCAAGCCCAACCTTACGCAGGAAGGTTGATTTGCCGACACCGGGTCCACCGAGCAACATCAGATAGTGTTTTTCGTTGGCAACCACCGTTCCGTCTTTACACTCATCGGCACTTAAAATAAAGCGGTTTGGATATCTTTGTCGGAACGCCCTTTCAACATCTTCAGGGGATCCGTATCTTGATCTGCTGCGATCGTCCAAGAATTGAACGGCGACATAGACATCATCAAGGGATATCGGTTCTCGCATCCCGACGCAGAACACTTTGACTTGACCGTGGCGTTCCCTATAGTTCTTCTCGTATTGGTGGGAGGCATTTTCAATTTCTAATTTTTCTGCCTCTAACTCTTCGCGTTTCCTCTCAATTGATCCACGAATGTCTTTGTAAACTTCTGTTAGGACTCCTGAAAGCATCATTTACCTCCATGTTTCAATTGGTGTTAATATCAAATTCAGATACATCAATCTCGCCGGAGATGCGTTTGGGAAGAAAAAATCACATGGTGGGTAGTCGTCTTCTACGCGTGCCGTTTTCATCAACAGTAGAGAAATATCCTGTCCAGTCTGTCCGACTTTCCAGTTCTGCTATTATAGTTTGTGTGCTGTCCGGTGTGTTTTGCTGGATCCGGAACAGGATCACACCAAAAGGAGCTGGCTGTTGTCTCTAAAGACTAACTCACCGAAATCTTCTTTGTCAAATGTGATGAGAAGCCGTTTATCAGTCGTAGCAAAAGCAAGAACTTCCGAATCACTTATACCGGGCCTTTCCTCACTTACCCACACGACATCATGACCGCGTGAACGTAATTCTTGTACCACTAAACGGGGAAAGTTTTCATCCGCTAATAGATGCACCTGTTACCTGTTGTTGATATGCACGACATGCCTCAATGTCCTCTTGCACAAGACTTGGATAATTTTCGAGAACCTTTTTCTCACACCACCCCTGATCAAGTAAATCAAGAATAAAAGCAACACCTAAACGGGTCCCCTTGATAACCGGTTTTCCACCAAGGACTTTTTCGTCAGCGTGTAAACGCTTTGTTAGCGGGTATGGAATGTATGTTCCGCCTTTTGTGGGCTGCATTCCGTCTGTGTTAATATCAAGTTCGGATACGTCAATCTCACCGGAGATGAGTTTCCGGAGGAGGAGGTCACGGGTTTCGCAGAGATTGGTGCTTTTAAGGTTTAAGGCAGCGATATTTTTAAAACAAGGTTCAATTACTTGGTTAAATTTTTCCAATAAACTCCGTGGTGGCAAAATGACCGGAATTCTATTCAAATTTTGTTGGTTAATCTTTGGCTGTGCGGAGCCGGTAACATACCCTGAAATAACTACATTAGACATAAACAAATAAAGGAAATTTGTTGAAATTGGAGACTTCCCTTGAACTACATGTGTATGGTTATTTACCCAAAATTTACCACTTACTAATTGTAGTACAGGTTTCCCTTCTTCTGTAATAACGCTACCATCCTCTCCAATCAACAAATACCTTCCATCAAATAGATAATCATTAATATGGTCCAAAACTTTAGCAGCACCATAATATGGATATTCGCCTTGCATTGTTGACCTAACCCTTCCTGATAATGGCTTACGCTGGCGATCAAAGTTAAGGGAAACCTCGCCAAAGCTCTTAACCTCCCAACCTTGCGGTATCGGTCCTAATGGTGATTCTACCATCTGGATGTTCTCATGTCCGGGGAATCGGAAGTGGACGAACCATTCTCGGTAGAGGGTTTGTGCTATGTCTTCAAGGATTTTGATGCGGCGGGTGTTGTTTTCGATGAGGTCGTCGTAGGCAGAGAGGATGGTGGCGATTTTGCGTTGGGTTGTGAGAGAATAGGCTGGAACATGGACATCTTCAACCGATGATAATATAGCGCGCTGCCGTCCTGATGCCCCTGTCATACTCTTTACAGCAGGCTCCCGAATTATAGGGCTCAGAGCCAAGTAAAATACATAAGTTGGGTCTGATATATTGGGTTTACCACGAAAAATGAAGAACTCAGTTGACCCAAAACAAGGTTCATTCTTCGTGTGCTTGGATCGGACGATCTTCCCATTTTCTAAACAAGGCGTAATACGGGCAAAAAGCGTGTCACCAGATTGAAACCGTGAGCCTCCGCCCTTGTAAATTCGTTCCTTCAGTGGGTAAACAAATGCATTGCCTGGAGTGACATCAGCCATTTCAACGTACGGATATTCTTTGCCCTTCTCTAACCGGATACTTGGATTGACTTCAACGAAATCACCAAACCGAATTGTGTTTTTCATCGGTTTACTCTTTTGTTGTGACTTCAGGTTGACCTGAAATTCTACTTCGTGGGTTTCATCCCAATAATCAGCGAGGTCATGTGTATCCCAAAATTCGCCGATCTCCTCTGGTGTTGCATCTGGAGGCGGCATTGGATCTCGTTTTTTATCTTCGGACATATATCCTTCGCTCCCTTCTACTCATATCTCTTGCACTAATAATCAGTGCGCGATGATACGGCTTTAGAATAAAATAAACAATAAGATAACGACCAGCGTCTGTTTGTCCCGTAGCCATAGGTGCCAATTTAGGGATTGTTTCATGGTATTTTGTGACACCGATATAAACATGCCGCCCCTACGGGACTTGGGTTTTTATTTGAAAACGCTGCTATAAACATACCACCCCTACGGGATTCAAGAGGTTTTGAAGTCTTCAAGGTTTCTGTATAAAATCCAGTTCGGTTAGGAAACCGAACCTACCGGGCCTGGGGATGAGGCGGTTGTTATTTCTTAAATTGACGCTTATGGTTGACAAATATCACAACATATGTTAATATATAAACTATAACCCAAAGAAAGGAGGTGAAATAAAAATGGCAACGCGAAAACAAAAAGAAATCGCTTGGAAAAAAGCCAAACCAATTCGAGGTAAAAACCCGAATCTTTGGCGACGTGACTCAAGCGGTAATAAAATTTACAAGCCTGCGTATGGTAAAGAGGGCAAACAAAGTTGGCAAGTAGATCACAAACGCCCTAAGTCAAAGGGTGGAACCGACAATCCTCGCAACCTTCAGGCACTTCAAACGAAGGAGAACCGCCGTAAAGGAGCGAAATATCCGCACAAAAAAAGGTAAACGCTTTACACAAATGGGCGACGGAAAATATCCATCGTCCTTTTATCTTATTATTTAAAGCCTGCCTCTGTAATATTATGCCACATTCTTCAGAGTGTTACCAGATTTTTTGTTCTTATACGGATGCCATCTCTACGGAAAACAATAACTAAGTTGTAACGAGGCGCAGGTGCCCCTGGGTATCTTCCGAAGGTGTAATGCGGATTTCAACATTGCAGTTCAACTGGCTCAGGATTGTAAAGAGTTTGTCCACAGTAAAGCTAAAATCTCCGTTCTGTATTCGGGACACATCAGATGGATTGATTCCAAAGTCTGCCTTTGCTTTTGCCGGTGTCAGTTTTAGTTCCTCAAGAAGTCGATAAATTTTAATCGCCAAGTCTACCCTTAACTGATGATATTCCGCCTCTTCTTTGGAGAAACCGAGATCCAGAAACACATTTCCAGAACTTTCCTCAATTTTGACTTCTTCACTCATTTTTTCCCTCCATCAACATTATACCGTATCCTCCAAAATCTTGGCAACATTCTCGGCGATGCGTTCTTCGAGTTGATGTGCTTCGGCATTTAGGAGCGCTAATTCCTCGTTGAGCTGCGTGAATCGTTCGGTGAAGTCAAAATCATCGGTTGTCTGTTCGTCAACGCCGACATAGCGTCCGGGGTTCAGACTCCAGCCTTGTGTCTCAATCTCGGCAATCGTAGCGACTTTGCAAAGTCCGGGGACATCAGTGTATTTTGTATCAGGGAATTTTGAGGCGAGGAAATCTGCGCTGTCGTGTTGATTCTCTGGTGATTCTCCGCGATAGAGTCTGACGATGTTTGCAAGGAACTCAAGTTGTAAGGGTGTGAATTCCCGATGGGCGCGGCTCACCTGCTGATAGAGATGGCGTGCGTCAATGAACAAGACCTTGTCGTGTCTATCGCTGTTCCGTTTGGACTTATCGAAAAACCAGAGCGTACAGGGTAAAGTAACAGTATAAAAGAAATTTGAGGCGATGCTGACGATGACATCGACTGCCCCCGATTCAATAATTTGGCGGCGGATGTCGAGTTCAGAAGCACGGGCATCGGCGGCGGAGTTTGCCATGACGAAACCTGCGCGCCCCAATTCGGAGAGCGAACTATAGAACAGTTGTATCCAAAGGTAGTTAGCATTGTCAACGCGTGGCATGCCGAATGGGAATCGCGGGTCGTCTTTGATGCGTTCCCTGTCTACGCGATCGACGTTGAAAGGAGGATTTGCCATGACGAAATCAAACCTATCGAGGCAGTTGTGCGGATCCTCATAGTAACTGTTGGCTTGCTTGATATCGCCTTCAAGCGCATGGACTGCGAGATTCATTTTGCACAGCCTGATCGTTTCGACGACGCGTTCCACGCCGTAAATACTGATGTCTCCGGGGTTGCCATTTTTCTTGTGGTTGCTAATGAACGCTGCACTCTGGACAAACATACCACCGGATCCGCAGGCAGGATCAAGGATGCGCCCGTGAAAGGGTTGGATAATCTCAACGATGAGTTTCACGAGTGAGGTTGGCGTGAAGAATTCACCGCCGCGTTGCCCCTCGCTCATGGCGAAATTGCCGAGGAAGTACTCATAAACCTTCCCGAAAGCATCCCCTTCAATGTCCATAGGAATCTGTTCCATGATACGGAGGAGTTCAAGGAGCGTATTCTTTTCAAGTCGATTGTAAGTTTTGGGGAGGACACCCTCTATTTGTGAATTTTCCGCTTCTATTGCCTTCATGGCATCAGTGACGGCTTGCCCGATGTTTTCACCTTCTGGCAAACTGAGTAGGTATTGAAACCGTGAATGCGCTGGCAGATAAAGTACACCGCGGGCTTGACATTCCATTCTCAAATCGGGGTGCCTGCGGCTGTTTGGATCGGCTTTGCTGCTGATTTCTTGTTCAGCCTGTGTAAATTTGTGATCGGCGTATCGTAAAAAGATGAGACCGAGGACAGGTGTTGAGTATTCGGATGCCTTAAGACGTGAATTGGCTCGGAGTTCATCGGCAGCACTCCAGAGCCTATTTTCGATGTCGGCGAGATTGGTATTCATAATGTCTGTTTCCTCTGCTACAGTGATGATTGACTGCTACGGGTCAACAACTTTATAGAGTGCTATTTGTCCGTCGCGAATCGTGTTAATCACAACGCTTTTAATTGGGTGGCGATTGGCATTGTAATGAGAAATAAACGTTGCGCCCTCGTAGTTCGTAATATTTGAAAGGGCATCGCGAACGGCAGCAGGATTGAGCGTCTGTACTTCTTCGATTGCAGTCGCTAAGAGGGACATAGCATCATAACCCGAAGCAGCCGCGCTATCTGGTGGTGTCGTAAACAGTGCCGTATAAGCCTGGACAAAGCGTTCTGCACTCGGTACCTCTGGACTAAAATCCGCGGTAAAGTAAACCCCTTCTAACGGCGCGTTATCAGTTAAGGTGTTGAAAAGTTTTTGAGATTCATCCCAACTCCCGGGGCCAAGAAAAATTGCTTGAATACCGATTTCTCTGGCTTGCGCTATCACGAAGTGGATATCTGGAATAATACCTGCTATATATATCACATCGGGTGCTGCGGCCTTGATGTTTGTCAGTTGTGCATCAAAGGTGTTATCGCCAACTTGATAAACTTCACTGGCAACGATTTTGCCCCCGAGTTCTCGAAAATTCACTTCAAACGCTTCCGTCAGGCTCTCTGTATAAGCACTCTCAGTTTGACGGATGGTCGCGGCGGTTGTTGCGCCGAGTTCGGACAGATCGATTGCGAATTGTGCTATTACCGCGCCATGGGCAGATGTCGTAGGGGCGACGAGAAAGACAAAATCCCCTGCAGCGGTCACATGATCACCAGCGGAGCCGGGAATGATGGGACGCTGAAGTTGCTGAACAACAGGTCCAACCTCTATGGAATTGTTAGAGAAAATGGGACCGAGAATTGCAACAACCTCCTCCTGCTCAATGAGTGTTTTTGCGATGCGGACACTTTCCGCTGCGTCCGGGACGGAACGCGTTCCTTGATTATCCATGACGATAAATTCAATTTGCTTTCCGAGAACACCACCGCGCGCATTGATTTGGATACGAGCGAGTTCTGCACCTTGGGCGAAACCGGTGTAGTATCCGGAGGGTTGAATCACACCGATTTTAACAGTAGAGACGGCATCGGGAGCGGGAACATCAGGTGCAATCACCTGTTTTACGCGTTCGCATCCGGTAAAGGATATAACTATAATTGTAATGAGGGTTAAGAAAGTTTTCGTGTTCACTGTTAGCTCCTTGTCTGGTCGGTTGCTTATGGACTCACAACCTTGTAGAGTTCGATCTGCCCGTTGCGGATGGTGTAGAGTTCAACGTATTTGATGGGATGACGATTCTCATCAAAATGGGAGATGGCGGTCGCGCCTTGGTAGTTGGTTGTGGCTGCTAAAGTATCGCGAATGGCATCAGGGTCAAGCGTTTCAGCGTTTTTGATGGCGAGTGCGAGTAGCGACATCGCATCGTAGCCCCATGCGGAGGGACCGTCCGGTGGTTCCATATACATCGCTGTGTAAGCCTCAACAAAGGCAGGGGCACTGACGGACTCGACATTGAAGCCTCTCGTGAAATAAGATCCTTCCAGCGGTGTGTTGTCATCTAAAGTGCCGAGGAGTTTGTCGGATTCATCCCAACCATTGGTCCCGATAAAGGTTGCCGTAATATCCATATCCCTCGCCTGCGCTGCCAATAAAGGGATTTCGGGGTTAAAACCGGCTATCAAGAAGACCTCCGGGGCTGCGGCTTGAATCTTCGTCAACTGTGCGGCAAAATCTCTATCACCGTGTTGATAGACTTCACTTGCGACGAGTTCACCACCGAGTTCCTGAAAATTCGCCTCAAAAGCGTCAGCGACAGCACCGGAGTACACATCTCCAGCCTGACGGATTGTTGCGGCGGTTTTGGCGTTCAGTTCGGTGGGATCTACTGCGAATTGTGCTGTTGTCATGCCTTGAACTGAGGACGGAACAACCGTAATAAAGACGAATTCGCCTGTTGAGGTTACCTTCTCACCTGATGAACCGGTAATTATGGGTCGCCGAAGCTCAGTAACAACGGGTCCGACTTGCGTGGAATTCGTCGAGAGTAGGGGACCTAAGATTGCGACAACGTCTATCTCTTCAATAAGGACTTTAGCAATACGGACACTTTCGGCTGCGTTTGGGAATTCGCGATCGCCTTGATTGTCCATGACAATAAATTCGACCTGCATGCCGAGTAGACCGCCAGCATCGTTAATTTGGGTTCTGGCGAGTTCCGCGCCTCTGGTGAAGCTGGGAGCAAGTCCCGACGGTTGGATCACGCCAACTTTGATGGTAGATGTCGCGCCTGAAGTAGAAACGTCAGATGTAATGATTTGTTGTATGCGTTCGCATCCTGAGAGAGATATGAATAAAATTGCGATTAGGGTTAGGAAAATACCTGTTTTCATTGTTGACTCCTTGTCTGAAAGGGAAATTGTTCGGCTACGACGAACCGATCATCTGTTTCAGGTGAGCGGTAGATGAGACTGATCGCTTTCATTTCACACACTATCGGCTGCCATTCAGTTTGGAGACGCTGCTGCTCGGTCTGCAGGGAACGGTGCTGGAATTGCCCGACTGAGAGGTGTGGGTGAAATCCACCGGCAAAGCGTGCTGTATCGTCGTAATCGGGAAGGTGTTGCAGCAGGACACTGTGTAAGTGTGCGATTTGGTCTTCGGGTTCAGGAACGAGGAACATTGTACACGATCTTCGGTGTCGGAAAGCGTCAAAGCGTGTGAGTTCAACGGAAAAAGGTGGCATCTGTTGGGCCGCCTTCGCGAGTGCAGGCGTGATCTCTATGAAATCGCGTCGTTCTGCGAATGGATAGAGCAGCGTTATGTGGGGCATCCAACGCTCGAAGTTTCGGTCGTGGATCCGGCGGATGGCTTGGATGGGTGGTTGCACGGGTTCAGGGGGGATGAGGACAACGGCTGTGGTGTGTGTTTTGTTTGGCATATTGTGAATAGATGAGGTTAGGGGATGGAAAATTAACCGACGGACATTCCCCAACGACCCCCATCAACGTGTAGTGTCTGCCCTGTGATGTAGGAGGCATCGTCACTGAGGAGGAAAGCGATCACGGATGCGATTTCTTCGGGTCCAGCGCGCCGTCCCATGATACAAGAGGAGATCGGTGATTCTTCCAGTACCTTTTTGCGAGCAGCGGGGTCGGGTGCTTTTCCGAAGTGCATCTCTGTAACGATCCAACCCGGTGCGATGGCATTCACCCGTATGCCGTATTCGACGAACTCGGATGCCATTGTTTTGGTGAGAGAGACGAGTCCAGCTTTAATGGCATCGTAGACCCACTGCCCGGGTCTGCCGAGAAATCCGCCTTCCGATGAGAGGTTGACAATCGCGGCACCCTCCTGTTTCAAAAGGGGTAAGAGATGCTGCGTCATCAGTGCCCAGCCTCGGAGACCGATAGCCGTTTCGGGTTCCCAATTGGGTAGCCATGCGCCATCTTCTATCTTACCAGTCCGCAAAATAGCGGCGTTATTGACGAGCATGTGGAGTGCGGAAAACTTTTCAGTAACCGCACGGGCAGCAGCAGTGACGCTCTCGTCATCAGCGAGGTCCACTTCTATATAGAGTGCCTTGCCGCCTGCTTCTTGGATTTGGGAGACTGCCTGCTGTGCCATCTCGGTGTTGTTGTCAGCGATGATGACGTGTGCCCCTTCGGCTGCGAGACGGTTCGCTGTTGCCCTACCGATGCCGGAGGCGCCACCTGTTATTAAGGCGGCTTTATCTGTAAAACGGATTGTTCCCCAAGGGTTTGTTTGCATTTGTTGTTATTCCTTGTGGACGGCACACGGAGTGTGCCTACTACTATTAAACGCCTGCGGCGAATCCGCCATCAACGAGGAGGGAGGCACCGGTGATCCATTCTCCATCGTCGGAGGCGAGGAAGACAGCGGCACGTCCGATGTCTCTCGGTAGACCGAAACGCGGTAAGGCGGTTTTTTCTAACGCTTCTTGAATCTGTTCTGGTGTGAGGTAGTCCTGAATCGCTGTCTCAATGTACCCCGGACAGATGGCATTGACAGTTATGCCGAATTGCCCGATTTCTAAAGCGGTATCCCGAACCATGTTAACGACAGCAGCTTTTGCAGGGGCGTACGCAGGTCCCGCACCGCCACCATAGGCATGGACAGAGGCGATCTGGATGATTCGTCCAAATTTCGACTGTTTCAGATGCGGGATTGCGAGTTTCGTCGCGACGAAAACACCGCGAAGGTTAACGCCGACAACACTATCCCAATCAGCAATCGAGATTTCTTGTGAACCCCCGGGGATATGGATACCGGCATTGTTGACGAGGATATCGAGTCCGCCGAAGTGTTCGACGGTTTGCTGAATTGCGTTCGCAACCTGAGATTCATCGGCGACATCGGTTTGGAGGAATACACCTTGCGCGCCGATGCGCTCAATCTCTGCGACTGTTGGTGTTGTGACATCGATTTCGTGGTATTTACCGCGGAGGGGTGTCTCTCGTTTATCAACAATGGCGATACGTGCCCCCTCACGCGCAAATTCAAGCGCGATACCGCGCCCGATGCCTGAACTCCCGCCGGTTACAATGCAGATGCGATCCTTGAGTACCATCAGCGTCTTTCTCCCCAAAGCAAACGGACATCACTATGCAACAAAAACTCGCTGGTGGCTGACTGTTTTGTCCAAAGGCTTAATATGAATTTCAACGCTGCGGTTCAGCCGTTTCAGAATCATTAGCAGCCGCTCTATAGTAAAATCTGTAAAATCCATTTTCTTCAGACGGGATACATCAGATGGGTCAAGTCCAAAGCGCGCTTCTGCTTTTGCTGGTGTTAACTTTTGTTCATCAAGAAGACGGTAAATTGCAAAGGCAAGGTCTACCCTTAACTGTTGGTATTCCGCTTCTTCCTCAGGGAAACCGATATCTAAAAACACATTCCCAGAACTCTCCTCAATTTTGACCTTTTCACTCATTTTTTTCCTCCATCCCTCGCGCCATTCTCAGACGCTGCTTAATCAAGTCAATTTCCCTTTTGGGTGTGCTGATACCACGAGTGGATTTCTTCTGAAACACATGAAGTACATAGATGTTCTCACCAATCTTAACAGTATAAACCGCACGGTAGGTGTTCGTATCGTAACGAGCGACGATCTCAAATACGCCTGAACCCACTCCTATCAGGGGTTTGGCATTCCGATGTTTACCTCCAATTTGAGCAATACGTAACGCTTCACCTACTGCCTCTCGTGCGGGTTTCGGGAAACGCCGTATCTGTTCACGAGAATCTCCAATCCACCTCACATCTTTCATCGCTTGATCCAAAATTCTACTTTTGTTGTATTATACCGTATCTTCCAAAATCCTTGCAACATTTTCAGCGATGCGTTCTTCGATTTGATGTGCCTCGGCATTTAGCACTGCTAATTCTGCGTTGCGTTTCCCGATACGCTCCACAGGAATAGACAGATATTAGAAATAAGATCTACCGAGTGAGTTGCCTGCTCCGAATGCGTTATACGGCACGCCTGCGGGAACAGTCCGGATCCCCCAAGTTTCAGTTGTTGCGTCATAACCGACACCCATAGAAACTGCGGGTTCTTGGATGAGATTCACTTGGAAGGTGAAGTCCTGACGCACATTATCGTAAGGTGGAGCACGCTTAATACCGATCCGACTCCAAGAAATCCGGAGGTTCCAATCGTGTAGGTTCCGCGTCATACTTAAACGTTGTTGATAAAACTGTCCATCGATCGGATAATAGATAAGACTGGCATTAAATTCCAAGTTCCGACTCACACGGTAACGTCCGGTAGCAGTGATAGAGCGGGCAGCACGCCTTGCGGTATGCCTTTTGCTAAAAGAGTTTCCGATACTGATGTTCCACGTTTTGCGTGTATAGCGGATATTGGAACGGAATCCGACCATCTTGAATTGTTTTCCATCAACGGGATGTGGATTCGGATCATGCGTGAATCGAAACGTCATGTTAAGGTTGCGGCTCGGAAGTGGAACGATTGTAAAATCACTTTCAATAGGCTCAAATTGACGCTCATATAGGGGGTCGAATTCCGTAAAATCGGCAGTGAGACGTGTATCAAAATACATGACCCGGTGTGGTGACTGGCTCCGTCGCGTTTTAATCTCAATAGCTGTGTTGAAACTATAGGTGAGCCGCTTCCGTTCATAAAAATAGGTACTCGGACCAAACGGATAAAGGTTATCATCCCGATCAACAGCAGGTTGGTAATCATATCGGAGTGAAGATTGAATTTCGTGGCGCAATTTCGTTAGCCCAGGGATATAACTGACATTGTAGATGCGGAAGAGCGTATTTGTGGCGGATCCGTTAAAACTGAAAACGCCCCGAAAAATGTTCTTGTTTTGATCCTGGTCTCGGTCATGCCAAACCGTATTTGAGTTGAGATTGAGGCTAAGCTGCAGTTCTCGTAAAGGTGTAATCAGCAGCGTTGATTGTTTGCGGACATCAAAACCGAGGTCCATCGTTTTCAGGAATACATCTCTTTCTTCTTCACCGTCTTTATTGCGAAATACCTGTCTAAAGAAGTTACCGAGTTCAATATCAAGGTCAACACTTGTACTTTCAAGCGTTGGAAAGGAGAACATTGAGAGGAAGGGTGTCTCTGTTTCGAGTTTCTCAGCAACTGTTACCATTCTATCGTTGATGGTGTCAAAAAGTGGGAATGCGCTGAGCCGCATCCGTGAAAAGTTCACAGTTAATTGTGGAAGTTTCTGTAGTGATCTCGTTCCTTCGCCGGTGAAATCGTGGATGTGCCGGATTTCGAGTCTACTTGTGATGTCTCCAATAGTTTCTCGTGAAAATTTCAGATTCCCATTTTCATCAAGATCTTCAAGATCAAAGGTTGATAACCCCGTCCCATAAGTAAGAATAGCAAAAGAGTAGAGCGAAGATTTATTGGGGAGTTGGTATTCTTCCTTATAGCTCTCTGCCCGAAGTTCCGATCTGCCGCTGAAACTAATGGGTCTTCGCCCCTCTTGGCGGTTATCCCACGGCGTATAGATAGAATGTGTATGCGCCCATCGCGCAATTAGATTGTTACCGGTTCGGGCAGCACCTTGTCGCTGAGCAGAATAAACATCTTTAGCGTAGATATAGAATTCGCCTCGATAGGTCCGTTTCTTATCAACTTTGATGACCCGAAAAGATTTTTTGGTTTGAATGGGTCGTCTTCCTAAGTCGCCAGCATACAAATTTTGCGCCTCCGAGGCTACCGGACTCGGATCTTCCCACCGTCCACGGAATCCGTGTTTCCGATAGATTTTAAGTTCCTCTTCATCCTCTGCCGCTTCTTCACCTTCGGCATCCGCTTCGGTATTTTCCTGTGTATCTTCTTCGGCGGCTAAGTCTTCAGAATCGGCTTCATCCTCTGTCGCTTTTTCACTTTCGGCATCCGCTTCGGTATTTTCCTGTGCATCTTCTTCTGTGTCTTCTTCGGCGGCTAAGCCTTCGGCATCGGGTTCGTTTTGACTCGGAGTTGTGCTGTCCTGCTCGTCTGCCTCCGTTTCGGTCTGCTCGGTGTTCTGTACGCCGTCAACATCATCTGTTTCGGTCTGCTCAACATTCTGTCCGTCATCAATATTATCGGCATCAGCCTCTTGAATAGGTGCTTCCTCAGCGGGATTAGTATCAGTCTCTTGTAGTTGCGTAGCTTCAGTTGTGTCTTGTGGTGTTTCATCAATTTTTTCAGGGGCAGGATTCATTACGTCCTCGTAAAATGTCTCCCATTCCGCCTCAAATTCCTCTGCGACCGCTTCAAAGGTAGGTGTCTCCTCTTTTCTGATTAATTGGAAGATGTAGAGTCCGTCAGGCATAGTAATAGGTCGGCGTTCAATAACATCCCCGGGTGCCTCCAAACGTCTGACAGAAGATTGCCACGAGGACTCCATCTCATTTAATGGCAAACCTTTCCCTTCATTGACTTCAGACAGGACGGGTTGCGCTGTTTCAGTAAATCCTTCAGGCAGTTGAACAAGTTGTTCAAAGGGTTCTCCCTGTTGGGCGCGTTGGAGTATATCATCTGCTAATACGCGCAGTGCGTCCTTTGTATCATCGCTTGGGGTAACAGCGATGTCAATACGGCGGAGTTTAATCTCGCGTTCACCGTAGGCATCAACAATTTGATCGGCTTTGAGGATGTGAAATGCAGATTCGGTTTGGATGATAGAACTAATTTCGCCCTCTTGTAATGCGAAGGCAGCTGCCTCCAAAGCGGGATCAAGTTTAGGTTCGCCTTCCTCGTCGATTTCGCCGCGGGCGAGAAAACCGAGGTCCCCGCCATCATAACGGGTATCCGAGTGGTCAGAGTTCCGCTGTGCGAGGTCGGCAAAGTCCGCGCCATCTTCCTGAAGCTGCTTGAGAACTTCTTCCGCTCGCTCTTTGGCGCGGTTAACATCGTCATCAGTGATTTTATATTCCAGAAAAATCTGCTTCAACCAATAGCGATCGTATTCACCGTCAAGTCGGTCCTGTAATTCTTCGGCTTTTTCTTGTAACTTGGTACGCTGATTTGGTGTTACATCCGGCGGAATAGGGATATAAATTTCTTGGAATTTAGTATCCGCGAATCGGTATTTTCCTTCAAAACCGTAGCCTTGTCCCCGCCGCGCGCTTCTATCATATTGCAGTGCGCCATCGTAGCGGCGTTTACGGACAAGCGGCTGAATGATCGTGAGGTAGGGGCCTTGGTAACTATCCGTTCCAAGTTTGACGATTATCTTTGCTACCTTTCCTTTACGGAGGTCGCGTCGAATCGCGGGGAAATAGAAGAGCGGAAACCCACCAATACGCAAGACAATGTTCTTGGCGATCAACTCCTGATTCATTCGGACGATAACTTCGGTAACGCTGAAATAGTAGTGCGGATGTTTCAGTGAGCAGGTGGTCAGCGTCGCGCCTCGGATATAAGAGCGATCCTCCCCTATTTTAAAAATTTCACTACCGCCAAAGTACCACGGGTCGCTGTATGTGAATCCGTTGCGAGCAATTCCCTTCTTATTTTCGAGGTTGAAGATCAGTTCATCAGAATAGGTCTCTTCGTTACCCACCTTGAGATGGACATTCCCAGACGCGCGCATCAGATTTTCGTCAAAGTCGGCCCAGACATGGTCTGCCCGCAAAATAACATCTTCAAACTTGATGAGGGCATTGCCATGAATTTGAACGAAATTCTCAACAATAGACATATCGTCGCCGTCGCCAATGACCATGCCTTCTTCGGGTGTATCCGTCTCTGGATTCAAGCGTGCTGAAGTGGATTCTTCCTCTTCGGACTGATCCGTGGCTGTCGATTCGGAGGGTTCCGCTTCAGCGTCGGGAGGTTCTGCTTCAACAGTTGGCGGCTCAGTTGATTGTGCCTCTTGCGCGATAACCATCTGAATTGGACTCAGAAAGCATACAACGCCCAATAGGATTGCCGCCATGCATGCGCACCTGAACGTTGTTGTTAATGCGAACGAAAGGAATGACAGCAATGAAAGGTCTGTTTTGCGAGGATGCATTGTATTGGGGTATTGAGGCTGATGACGGATAGGCAAATTGAAAGCGCGCTTTTTCACAGATTTTTTACTCTTTCAGATTAATTTTAACATAAGCGTTTTCAAGAAGTTTATTGGTGTATGCGTCCCACTCTTCTTGGAACCGCTGTTGGCGAAGTATTACGGTAATCTGTGTCTTCTCTGCTTCAGTCAGACCTGGACTATTTCGCTCATTAACCCTAAAGATGTGGAGTCCAGACTCAGTTTCATAGGGTTGACTGTAGGCATTAGGTGCTAAGGGTTCAACGACGGCTCGCGTTTTAGGATTAAGTTCCGATAAAGAACGGATTCCGAGGTCTCCGCCGTTCTCTCGCGTCTCATCATCGTCGGAATGTAGTAATGCGAGTTTACTAAAATCTTCGCCAGCCTCTAATTTCGTGTGAACATCGGTAGCCTGTTCGCGCGCTTCCTGTATCGCCGCTGGACTGGGTGTCAACGGGACGATGAGGTACCGAAATGCGATCATTTCGTCGGTCTTCTTTTCGACGGTGAAGACATAGAGTCCTTTATCCGCTTCAACCGGTTCACTGAGGGTACCTATCGCCAAATCCGTTAGTGAATCCTGAAAGAGTTTCGGGAATTTACTAAATTCTTCGGTGGACGCTTCAACGAGATCCCCCGCCTGCTTAGAGGCATCGTAACGTTGTGCGAATTCTTGAAACTTTGCGTCACCCGTCTCAATCTGATGACGCACTTTTGTGACGTTTTCATAAGCGGCATCACGATCGGCTTGGTTCGGTTTAAAGGCGATGAAAATGTGTCGTAAATGTACTTTATCCACTTTAGTTGATAATTGGTCCCGATTTTCTTCAAAGAATTTTTGGATTTCCCTGTCCCGTATCTGCAATCTGGGAACGATTCTGCCCATGACGAGTCTTTCAGTTTTAAGATTCCGCTCTGATTGCTCACGAAATGCTATGAGCGTCATGCCTTCTTGATTCAACTGTTTCTTAAATTCCTCATCGGTCTCAATCTGGTATCTGTCTTTGAAGTCTTTTATGTACTGCTCGACCTCTACCTCAGTGACGGTGATTTTTAGAGTTAACGCCGCCTCCAACAGCAACATTTGTCGAATAAGTCTATCCAATAGTTCGCTTCTTTGTCGTTCAGCCTCGTTGAGTGCCTCACGCTTGCTAAAGCGATAGACCTGTTGGAGTTCCATTGCTCGTTGGTTTACTAAGACATCGAGCTCGCGTTTGGTAACCACGTCGTCGTTGACATAAGCGATGATTCTATCAAAAGTGCGAGCATGAACGCCTGAGACGCCACCAATGAGTAGGACAATCAACGTGAGATAGACGGCTTTTTTGCAAATCATGACATGCTCCTTTATGGATGTGGCGCGATCGGTAACCGCGCCACATTTACAGTATTAGGACTTACACAAAAATCAGTAATTTCGGTATTTTTAACCCCCTAAAGAATCAGAATCAACGGTATGAATGCCTTATGGGCATTCACCGCCCCTTATCAGGGGGACTTTAAGCGGAAATGCGTAAGTCCTACGGTATAAAACTATTCCTCTGGCTCTGCCTCTTCTGGCTCCGCTTCCGCCTCAGGAATCCGATCAATATAGGTTTTGACTTCGGCACGCTCGCGGAGGTGTTTAACCCACTCCGTCATAAGTGCTTCCCGCTTTTCGCGCTCAACCTTGCGTTCTACACTCTTACGGACATCCTCGTCCTCAAAGGGTTTTTGGAATTCATCGCGAGCCTCGTCCTTACGGAACATCATGTAGTATTTCTGTCCTTGGACCTCAACTTCGATAACATCATCGTGGAGTTTGCCGATTTCAGCGGTAAACGCTGCGTCTAAGAATGGTTCCGTTCCGGACGGATAGGCATCCCGCCCGAAATAGTCGGTGTCGCCGGGAGAGGACGCATTTGCGCCGGGACCGACGAGTTCGCCTCGATCAGAGAGTTCTTGTGCCATTTCGGCGATGTCTTTACCGGCTTTAATCGCTGCGGAAACTTCACTGGCACGTTCTTTATCTAGAAGGGTAATACATAAAAGCCTTACTTGTGCCGGTCGGACGTAGTCCGCCTTGTGTGCCTCATAGTATGCCACATAGTCTTCTTCAGTCAAGACGAGTTTGTCATCAACCTCTTGGGTGGTAATCCTCTTAACCATTAACTCATGAAGATAGTCCTGAACTTTCTTGAGGATTTCAGCATCTTCGTTGAGTTTTTGGTCGCGAGCGAGATTGAGAATTAAGCGACTCTCAGCCATAAGGAGCATGTAGGTTTCGAGACCCGATTTGTCCTGATATTGCCGTTGCTTGTATTCCGGGAGTTCGCTAATCTCTTGCATCATTTCTTCAAAGGTGATGTGGTGTTTACCGTTCCACTCAAATTCAGCAATAACTGTTCCGTCAGCACCGATCGCCTTGTCGCTACAACTATAAAAAACGGGGTGTGTGGCAAGAACCCCGAGTAAAAGTAAAGAAATAACGGGAATTCGGGACTTGCAATCCATTTTGCCCATGAATGCAGCAATTCTTTTAAACATTTTCAATTCTAACTCCTTTTCTCGACCTATCATTGTAGTTACAGATGTTGCTTCCAAAAATCGGAATAGGCTACTGTTCTGATTCCTCGGTCTCCGCCTCTTCGGGTTGTGGCGGCTCAGGAATATTTCCAGGATAGGTTTTCAGTTTGCCTTTTTCAGTGATTTCGGCAACCCAGTCATTGATACGCTCACGTTTCTTTGTACGCTCAACTGTTCTTTCGATATCGTCTTTGACTTCATCGAATTCCTGCTGTCGTTCTGGTTGATGCTCCTCCTTACGGAAGATGAGGTAAAAGGTCTCGTCGTTGACATCCGTTTCAAAGACGGTATCCGTCATTTCGCCGACTTCTTGTGCGAAAACAGCCTCAATGAATTCCGACCAGCGCGCTGAGGCAGCCTTTGTGAAGAAACCGGTATTCCCTGGATCCTCTTGATTAATGCCGGGTCCGTTAGCGAGTTTTCCTGCCTCAGAGAGTTCCTTCGCCATCTCAACGATGTCTTTCCCTGCATTAATAGCATCAAGTGTCTCATTAGCGATATCTTCATCATCAAGTGTGATACAGATTGCACGGACTTTCTCATCTTCAACATACTCGCTCAAGTTCGCCTGATAGTGTGCCATGAGGTCACCATCGGTATAGACCACCTTGGCATCAACTTCCGCCTCGGTCAATTTCTCAACCATGAGTTGGTGCGTATAGTCTTCAAGTTTCTTGAGGTGCTCAGGAAGTTTATCAAATCCTTCCTCAGTTGCGCGAAGAATTTTGAGCCGTTCGTCTATCAATTCTTCAAGATATTCGGCTTTGTCGGCGCGGCTCTTATAATTCTGCTGGCGATAAATAGGCAATTCTGCAATTGCGGCGTTCAGATCCGCCAACGAGATTTGATGTGATTCGCCATTCCATTTATATTCTACCAAAATTACCTGGTTCTCGTCCATAGCAGGCGCGGGCTGCTCATGACTATCAGACTGAACGAACTTCCAAGTCAATAGACAGGTCATGGCGACAACTACAAAAATAGTAATCGTTCTTTTCATACTTTTAAAGTTCCTTGCGGTTCGGTCAGGTGGGTTTAGGAAATAAAGTGTCTTTCCGTACATCCAGCCCGCCCGTTGGTTGGGCTTACGCGCTTTGGAGACTGCGCGCAGCATGTCTTTTAGGACTTACGCAAAAATCAGTAATTTCAGCATTTAAACCCCCTAAAGAATCAACGGTATGAATGCCTTATGGGCATTCCCCGCCCCTTATCAGGGGGACTTTGAGAGGAAATGCGTAAGTCCTAATTACGCAACAAACACCTTGAGGGTTTGTTGCAATTCGGTTAATACATTCGCCCCCGTCATTCCCGGCATCCGAATTTTAAGTTGCGCCGGCGGTTGGAGTTGGAGGCTATCGTTTTGGTGGATTATATCAACGAATTTCTTCACATTAATTCGAGGCTTCTGCTCGTCAAAGGTGACCTTTACTTGCTCCTTCCCGGCAACAATAGCGGTTATGCCGAGGCTTTGGCTGAGTTGCTTCACACTGGCAATTTCGAGTAACATCTCAGCGGGTTCGGGAATCGCACCGTACCGGTCTTGAAGTTCCTCACGGAGTTCCTTGAGAGCCTCATTATCTTTCAAACCGGCAATCTTTTTATAGATGGAAACCTTCTGACGGCTATCGGGAACATAGTCATCAGGAAGATAGGCTTCAACAGGTAGACTGATCCGTGTTTCAAAGGTCTCCTCAACTTTTTCACCTTTTAGTGCCATTACTGCTTCCTCAAGGAGTTGGCAGTAAAGTTCATAACCGACAGTAACAATATGTCCATGCTGTTCCGCGCCGAGTATATTCCCGGTGCCACGAATTTCCAAATCTCGGAGGGCTATTTTAAAACCTGAACCGAGATCTGTGAATTCCTCAATAACCCGCAGCCGTTTTTGCGCGCCTTCAGTAATCGCTCGGTCTTTCGGATAGAATAGATAACCGTACGCCTGTGTAGTGGCCCGTCCGACGCGCCCGCGCAACTGATAGAGTTGTGCTAAACCGAGGGCGTCTGCTCGATTAATCAAGATAGTATTAACGTTGGGAATATCCAATCCGGATTCAATAATCATCGTACAAACGAGGATATCGTGCTTATGGCGGACGAATTCCAACATAACGGTCTCTAATTCTCGTTCTGGCATCTGCCCATGTGCGACAGCAATGCGCGCATCGGGTAGGAGTTGTTGAAGCGTTAGCGCAATATTCTGAATATTTTCAACACGGTTATGGACGAAAAAAACCTGTCCATCGCGGGCTAATTCTGTTGTGATCGCCTCCCGAATGACATCAACATCATAAGGCATTACATGCGTCTGAATCGGCAACCGATCTGCTGGTGGCGTATTGATAATACTAAAATCTCGGATGCCGACAAGCGACATGTGGAGTGTCCGTGGAATCGGCGTAGCCGTCAATGTAAGTACGTCAATCGTCTCTTTGAATTGTTTGATCTTCTCCTTATGCTTAACGCCGAAACGATGCTCCTCATCAACGATCAAAAGCCCAAGGTTGTCAAATTTCACAGTCTGAGAAAGCAGGCTATGCGTCCCGATAACGACATCAATAGTGCCATCCGCCAATCGTTCCTTAATCTGTTTTATCTCCTTCGGTGTACGGAATCGGTTCAACATTTCAACATGGACAGGAAAAGACTGAAAACGTTTTTCAAAAGTGTCGTAATGCTGGAGTGCGAGAATCGTTGTAGGGACAAGCACCGCTACCTGCTTTTCGGACATAACGGCTTTGAACGTAGCACGCAACGCCACCTCTGTTTTTCCGTACCCGACATCTCCACAGACGAGCCTATCCATTGGACGTTCATCTTCCATATCAGCCTTAACGTCCTCAATTGCTTGGAGTTGGTCGTCGGTCTCCTGATAAGGGAAGAGTGCCTCAAATTCGGTTTGCCAGGGCACTTCCGGCGGAAAACTGTATCCTTTCCGTGCTTGCCGAAGCGCGTAGAGGTTGAGGAGTTCATCTGCCATCTCCTCAACCGATCGCTTGACCCGTTCCTTTCGCCGATTCCACGATGCGCCGCCGAGTCGGTCTACGCGCGGTTTATATGCGTTGTCTTTGCTGCCGACATATTTCTGAACGAGGTCTACTTGATACGTCGGTACGTAGAGGATATTGTCATCACTGTATTTGAGGATAAGAAAATCTTGGGATTTGCCATCAATTGCCAACCGACGTATCCCGTCATAAACAGCGATACCGTGAGAAATATGGACGACATAGTCCCCAACTTTCAGGTCAATCAGGCTCAGAATTGGTGTACCGTCTGTAGGGGGACGCCGCCGAATGGGTCGATGTTGGCGATTCCCGAAGAGTTCATCTTCAGAAATAACGATAAGGTTTAACGCTTCGTTGTGGAACCCACTACTGATTGCCCCGACACTGATGTCAATATCTGAGGGAGACAATTCGCGCTCGGCTAAAATCTCAGTCACTCGCTTCGATTGCTGTGGCGTTTCACAGAAAAGATGCACCCGATTCCCCTTCTCTGCCCACGTTTTAACCTGACTGATAACAGTTTGATAGTTTCCGGATGGCAAGGCGAGTGGTTTCATCTCAAAATCCAGTAGCGTCAATTTACTGTCTACGACTTCACGCGGCGGTGCCAAAGACACTGATACGACTGGATACCTCTCCAACTGCGTGCTAAGGGTCTCATACGGCGTTAAGAGGTGCTCTGGTGGCACCATAAGCGTCGATTCTGCAAGTTTCTCCTGATACAACTCCTGCATCCGTTCGTGCATCTGCGACGCTTCCCGTTTTTGCCACTGGGGTTCTATTAAACAGACGATTGTACCTTCGGATAGATAGTCCATAAGCGTGTGCGTCTCAGGCACGAGCATTGGCAAAAACGCTTCCAGTGCGTCGTTGAACGGGGATTCTTGAAACGGGTATTGGGAGGTCGACGCTTTTGTTAAACTATCCGTTATTTCCCGAACAGTATTTACGAGTTGTGGCGTTGCGTGTGCTTGAATAATCGCATCTACCTGTGCCTGCCAATGGTCAACTGATATATCATCAACAAGGACTTCTCGCAGCGGTGTGAAGGCGACGGATTCGAGAGATTCCGTTGAGCGTTGCGATATCGGATCAAAAGCGCGGATCGCATCAATTTCATCTCCGAAAAATTCAATCCGTATCGGGACATCAGCTGTGAGGGGATAGACATCGAGGATGTCGCCTCTGCGCGCAAACTCTCCCTTAACTTCCACCAACTCGACGTTCTGGTACCCCCCACGGATCAGTATCGCAGCGACATCGTCTGGATCCATCTCATCACCGAGATTGAGTCTACAACAAGCCTCGGCAAAACGCTGCCGTAACGGAAGTTTGTAAAGCATCGCTTGGCTTGTGGTTACAACGACACTCCGTTCCGCCTGTAGTAGATGTTCCAGACACCGAATCCGATCCTCAATCGTGCTTTTAAGCGGGGCAATGCCATCAAAGATTTTGCGGTTCCAACCGGGAAATAGATTAATTTCTGACTGTGCGTATGGGGTAGGTATCGTTTCTAAAGTAGGATATGCCCGATATGTACAGATTTCTTCGATGACCTGTTCGGCTTCACGTTGTGAGGGCAGGACAATTAGAAAGGATTTTTTCGGGAATTCGTCAATCAGGGTTGCTAAACAATACGCAGTCGATGCGTTTGCTAATCCTCTGATCCAAGGGAGCTTCTTGCCATCTTTGAGGCGCGCCACAAGTGTTTGGTAATTTTCTATTTCACGTAAAAACTCTATCACTACTGTTTCCTTTTTTACAGTTGTCAGTTGTCAGTTATCAGTACCTCAATGTCGGTTAAAGTGGCTTTTATTGTCCCCATTTTGCTCTCTGCTTCAATTTTGACGGGTAAGCGTCGTGCGTCGTCTGTGATCCAGAAGCGATCACCTTCGGATGTTCGCAATACAAGCGTCTTAACACCCCCCAATGCTTTGTTCTCAACATGCTCTCTACGTTCAACCGTCAGTGTTCCTTTATGTACTTTCCCTCTCACCAGCAGTGGGAAGAAATAGACTTCACCCACTGTAAGTTGTTTCGAACGTAGAAAATAGATAGTCGATAATTCATCTTGTGTGCCAGCAGGTATTTCTAAAACTTTTGTTTCGCGTTTTTGAGGTAATTGTGGCTTCGGACGCGAGGTCTTTTCATATTCTGCTTTCCCCTCACGGAACTCAATTTTGACGGCACCCCGATATTTCCGATCCTTCACCCGATTCTGAAAACGGACAGGTGAAAGCGTCTTCGGATTTAAATACGTTTTTTGCTGGTTTTGAAAACTATAAAATCTAAAAAGTGCCCGGGTTTTCATTTCGGATTGGATATGGTAAACATTTATGCCATTGACGACCTCTTCTTTCACAATCCAGTCCGTTCGTTTACCAGCGGGTAATTTTTTCCAACTAATATTATAGGTCAACTTTTCACCGACTTGTAGCGGGTTTGGCGCAACGTTTTCTGCATCAACGAGAGACGTAAGGTTAACACTTAAGGCGATGTTTCCGAACAAAAACAAGGTACAGATTAGGTATTTAGCATAATGCACTTTTTTTTCCAGTTAACAGTTTCCAGTTAACAGTTTCCAGTAAGAAAAGACCTCTTCTTTCTTTAACTGGTTACTGGTGACTGGCTACTGGTTACTTCTCCTTTTGCGGTAGGTTTTAGAATCTATGTGTAAAAACCAGAGATTGAAAACCACTATCTGTTTGTTGCATTTGTACGGAAAATCTTCGGTTATTATATGCTTCAACTGTCTTTGGAGCATCAAGGATATTCCAGATATGGATGCCGATCCCTGTCGCGAGGAAAATACCACTAAAGAACGCATGATTTTTCATGCGAGTTCGCCCTTGGTCATAGGTCAAGAATTCATTCGTTCGGGGATCTTGGAACCCTGTCTCAAACACCTTTTGCTCGTTATAGTGCAGTGCGCGAGCGATGTTATACCCAGCGAGTGCAAAAGTGCTTAGCTCGATGGTGAGGAAAAGTGTGGCTTTTGTGTAATTACCGGCATAAGCCTGTCCTAATCCGGGCATAAAAATCGATAACCGTTGTGCTTTTTTGCCATCAAGTTCCGGGTAGTACCGCTCTGGATGCGACCGAAATAGTGAGTAATCCGGTTTCGTCTCAGGTTCATCCGTATAACCGGGAACGAAGGGTCGGATGCTCTGATTCGCAGTATCAGATTCCGTATAACGGGAAACAAATGACTGAGGTTTCTGATTTGCAGTATCAGATTCCGTCTCAGTAGCCGTATTCGTTTCATCCGTTTCGGTTCCGGCGGTTACGCCAACGAACCCAATGCTGAGAAAGAGTATAAACGTCAGAGGTATGTAAAACAGAGGTGGCATTTGCGCCACCCCTCTACTTTTTTGCATGGAGTCCACTCCTTATCAAGGACGCTTGAGAGAGGGTGCCAATTGTACGTTTCCTGGATCGGTCTGGTATGCCCAATCGAAAACGACTGCATCCTCATAAAGTTCACGCACGTGAATTTTTGCGAAGTTATTATCCGGTGTATTGATGGCATAGACGTGCCCCTCAATGAGTTCAACAAATAACTCTACATATCCGTTTTTCGGCACTATATCTACGGCATCAAGGTTTTCGTGATACCCCAAGTCTTGCATGAACGTTCCATTGTCAGAGTAGAGGTAAGTAGCGTTGCGTTCAGCATCAAACGCAAAATAGACATCCGTTGCCGGAGTGTCCCATCGCACACTTCCTTTTTCCGGTCGCGAGAAATCGAAACCGCTCCTTTCTGGAAAGGTTTGATAGTCATCAAGCGTGATATTTCGTCCTTCTGGACGTGGCGTATCCCAAGCGTCTTCGGGACTGAGTTCGCTCTCATTCCCGTCAACGTCATAAGCGGAGACAGCGTAGAAATAGGTTTCACCGTTTCGGACAGTTTTATCTACATAGCGGGTTGTGTCTTCTGATACCTCTGTCAGAAGGTCAAAATTGGTGTCATCTCGCCCGCGCCATACCTGATAACCTGCTAAGTCATATTCGCCATTAGGGTACCACTCAATAATAACCTGCTCGTCGCCTGTGATTGTTCTGACCCCGCGAGGCACGGCGGGTGGTTCATTATCCGTATTGTCATTAGCATCAATATAACAGCCACTGATACCACCGAATAATAGTATTGCTAAGAGTATCGTGAGAATTTTGTCGATTTTGGCTAACATGTATCTATCCTCCAGAGTTTAAGTTGCATTTAGACTCTGTAACGGATACATCGCCAAAAGCGTTGACAAACTCTTCTTTAAAATATTATCACAAAAGCCTTGAGAATGCAAGACAAATATTATGACATACACAGCACCATTTAGTTTTAAGAAATCTTCGGATTTTAGGTTCTTTTTTTAAGGGTCCGGTTCGGTTAGGAAACCGAACCTACCGGGCCTGGGGGTGAAAATTCGATTGAAAAATGGACAATTGAATGACCCTGGCCCTAAACATTTGAAACATTTGTCTAATTGACAAACAGACTTGATCGTGGTAAGATGTGTAAAAGACTAAAGAGACATCCAAGGAGATACGATACAATGAAAACGCTTCTCGTTCTGCGACACGCAAAATCGAGTTGGAAGTATCCAGAACTCTCTGACTATGATCGTCCCCTCAATTCACGCGGCAAACGGGACGCGCCACGGATGGGGAAATACCTGCGTCAGCAAGGCTTGATCCCTGACCGGATTCTTACCTCATCCGCAAAGCGTGCTCGGAAAACTGCGAATAAAGTCGCAAAATCGTGTGGCTACACAGGAAAAGTGAAAAAGATAGATGCATTTTATGAGGCTGTGCCGGGTGTCTATTTTGAAACATTGCAAGCACTACCGGATAAATATCAACGCGTCATGGTCGTTGGGCATAATCCGACAATGGAACGACTTGTGAACTATCTGACGGGAGAAATAGAACGGATGCCGACAGCAGCACTCGCGCATATTGACCTTCCCATTCAACAGTGGGATGCGCTCGATCTGGATACAAAAGGAACTTTAGTCAATTTATGGACACCGAAAACACTTTTCACAGATTAATTAGCCTATTCATGCTTTTGCTTGTGTCTTTCTGCGCACTCCACAGTACCGCATCAGCTGAAATCCCGGTTTCGACGGCTATAGACGGACAATTCCTGCCGTGGGTGGTCAACGATGGTGAAGGGGGTGCCATCGTTATGTGGGAGGATTATCGGACCGGAAAGGATTGGGACGTTTACGCGCAGCGCATTGATAGCACCGGAAAAATACGTTGGGAAGAAAATGGTGTGGCAATATGTCAGGCAGATAGAAATCAACGTCGCTTACGGATGATTCGACACGACAGACACGCGATTGTTGTATGGAACGACAGACGCGACAGAAGTAATTGGGACATCTATGCCCAAGCAATAAACCTCGATGGCGAGATTCTTTGGCAAACGGATGGGATCCCTGTCTGTATAAATACTACTGACCAATCAACACAGGCAATTTTGAGCGATGGTGAAGGGGGTGCGATCTGCGTCTGGGAAGATGAACGCCGGAGTTCTGAATTTCAAGACCTCTATATCCAACGGATCACGGCGGAAGGTAAACCGATGTGGGCACCTGACGGCATCCCTGTTTTTCCGTCGGAATCGCTACAGAGCGATCCGATTCTGGTTGCTGATGGGATAGGCGGATTTTATGTGGTTTGGTGGGATGTTATCGGCTATGATGCGTGGCATATTATGGCGTATCGGTTGAGTTTAGCGGCGAAACCGTTGTGGGACGCTCCGATCCTTGTTTCTCCGATGGATGGCATGCAAGGTGAACCTCGCGTGATCGCCGACGGTAAAGGCGGAATTATTGTCCTATGGCAGGTTTATGAAAATTTCATTAACGATCAACTCTATGCACAACGGATCGCCGCGGATGGTAGCAAGTTATGGGAAGGAACGGGTGTTCCAATCTGTACCGCTTCGGGTATCCAGAAGCACGCCTCGGTCATCGGCGATGGAAATGGTGGATTCATCACAGTGTGGCGAGATGAACGCGATATCTATTCTGACCTGTATATGCAGCACATCGGCGCAGATGGTACACCGGTCTGGGAAAAGGACGGTATCCCACTTTGCACTGCAGGCGGACATCAGGACAAACCGTTTATCGTTAAAACTGAGAACGGTCAATTTTTTGTGGCGTGGTTGGATTATCGAGAAGACTTTGGTGAGGAGAGCCGCGATGCTATCTATGGACAGCTTATTGATTTAGAAGGTAAACCGTTGTGGGATAAAGACGGGATGGCTATCTCTACGAGCCAAGGGGAGCACTATCCGCCTTTTGTAGTGTCTGTTGGAGGAGGGGAGTGGGTGGTTGTTTGGAGTAATACGCAGGAAGACAACGGAGATATTTATCTTGAGCAGTTTTAGATACCTATCCAGTTTCTCAACATAAAGAGAATGGCGAAGCACAAGTCCCTCGCCTATCGGATATAATTACACCTGTAGTTTCAAATCTGCTGTTTAAGTTGCCCATAAACTTCAGGACAAAGCATCTAAACGTTCTCGGAAGGCGTTAAAACTTTCTGCTATGGAAGCATTTAGGTTCAACTCCCGGAGCCGGTTGAGATCATCAATGGCTTCAAGGATCGGCTTAAGGGCATCAACATTGGCGTTTGGGAAGCGTTGGTTGAGGGTAGCCAAAGTGCTTTCAATACTCATTTGGCGTGCCCCTTGTTCTATGCCGCGTTGGATTACAAGATCGTAAAAAGGAGATTCTTGCATGATTCCCTCCAATAGGGGGTCCTGAAAAAGTTCAGGCGGATATACTAAACTTCCGAAAAGTGAGAGTCCAAATAAAAGCGTTGCCTGCATTTTGCTGTCAACATTGGCTGCCTGTGTCGTCTCTATACACTTCTCAACCCAGACTTGAGGTGTCATGTCCGGAGGATGTTTCATCAAAGCTGTGAAAGGTAACAACCCAACAGCCCCGGGATCCAAAAAGTCTTGCCCTTCTAACTCATATATCCGGACGACATTATACTGAAACCACCCGCCGCCGCGTTGCTCGTTGCCATACGTATAAAAACCAGGGTCGTTTTGTCCCGCGGGGGGACGAAAATACAACACCGTTGAATAGACGTTTTTCTCATGCTCAAGCGCAAGGAAACTTGAATATGCCAGCATGCGTAGCGGCATCGGTTTATGGGTGCTGTCGTCGGTTTGTGCCTCTATATGTAGAATTGCTTCCTCGTCGGGCAAATGGATATGAAACGTCATATCGCTGTGGTGCATCCGAACCGTGGTGTGCTCTGTCGCCAGACGATCTCCAACTTCCACCTCTGGTGCATTCAGTGCCAACACTGCTAACGCATGCGGGAACTCCGCGGTGACGTGCTTGAAGATTTCATCGTAGTATGGCATGTAAGTATTATATCTGCCTTTATGGAAAAAAGTCAAGATTTTTTCGTCTATATCCAACAGATTACTGTCGAAGGTAACCGTTGTGGGATGAAAATCAGTAGAAGATCCGTCAGCAACAGGTCAGGAAGTTCGCGAGCGACAAGAAATCCCCAATCAAAAACACTCGCTCCTACAAAGAGGTGGTCAGCAGGCGAGGCACAGGGACCTCGCCAAACAGGACTGTTGAAAGCTACTTCACAATGATCATTTGAATGCGCCAGCAACTAAGACCAGGTCTTGGATATTGACAACGCCATCACCGTTGACATCGGCGGCATTTTCTCCCGTTTGACCGAAACTTGAAGCTACCAGCACTAAATCTTGGATATTGACAATGCCATCCTTGTTCACATCTGCTGGAAGTGGCACAGTCCCGTTTGGACTTTCAGTCTCTTGCGTGAGTATCGACCCTACATCCCACAAATTAACCGTACCATCTTCAGCACCCGAGACAAGAGTTGTCCCGTCCGGCGAAAACGCCACCGTCAATACCTGCTGAGAAGGATGTGCGAAGGCCTCAATCTGCGAACCTGTGGCAACGTCCCACAATCTAACTTCGCCTCCCCAATGACCGGAAGCAAGGATCGCCCCGTCGGGTGAAAACGACACAGATAGGACAATGCCTTGCGATAGGGTAGCAATATTGCGTCTTGTCGCCACGTCCCATAACTTGGGCCCACCAGCGAAACCACCGGAGGCGGCGAGGGTTGTTCCATCTGGTGAAAACGACACAGATACGACGACAGGTGGGTCATCCACCATAGTAGCAATATTGCGTCCTGTTGCCACGTCCCATAACTTGATCTCATGATACTCACTACCAGAGGCGAGGGTTGTTCCATCCGGCGAAAATGACAAAGATAGGAAGACTCTTTTTCCTTTACGCCCCATGGTAGCAATATTGCGTCTTGTGGACATATCCCATAACTCGATATCATAACCGCCGGAGGCGAGGGTCGTTCCATCGGGCGAAAACGCTACAGATAGGACTCTGTCTTGCGATAGGGTAGCAATATTACGTCTTGTTGCCACATCCCATAACTTGAGCCCATCAACTCCCCCGGAGACGAGAATCCCCCCATCGAGCGAAAACGCTACAGAAGCTGCCGAACTATTGAAGGTGGCAATATTTGCTCCTGTAGCGATGTCCCAGAGCGTAACCGCATCAGACGCAAAGGCGAGCGTCCGTCCATCGGGTGAAAACACTACAGAACGAATCCGACCCGTCCCCTTAAGGGTAGTGATATAAGGGGACGATATTTCTGCAAGGGTAAAACGCGTAAAACCCGTATTTCCGTCTGTATCAACTGCTCTGACAAAAATGATATGTGCAGCAGCGTCGGAAAGACTTATAAAATTCACTGGAGAATTGAAATCCGCAATCGAAAAAACACCATCATACTCAAATTCAACAATAGCCTCTTTTTTCCCTGCTAATCCACGACATGCCTGCAATCCACCATGAGAAAATAGCAGCACCTGATGGATTCCCTCCGGAGCTTTGACTTTGAGCCGAACCGGTATGCTTTTTGCGTCTAATGGATATTTAGGCGAGGAAATGAGTTCAATGGTTGGCCGTGGTGCCCCTGCAATTGGAATACTGGCATTAAAGTAAGGGGACACAAACAGAAATTCAGCAGCACAAGCAGATAGAGAACTACGTTGACGGCCGCCGTACGACATGAGATACGAATCATTCCTAAAATCGTGATCCAACCCGAACGCATGCCCCAGTTCATGTGCCATTGTACGTGATCCAAATTCATTAGGAACCACTACATGTCCACCATTTTTCCCTCGCCGGTATCCAACACCGCTCGTGCGCTGCCCATTTCCCTGACGCAGTGCCTCTGCCCCAAGCACGATAAAGTAAACGTTCGCACTAAGACCGAAAATCTGATCGAGCTCTTCAATTACAGCCCAGCCAAGGGTGTTGTCATAGTGGGCAAAAGGATGCTGACCATCCACGCGATGCACCTTTGGTTCGCCTTTAGCATCAGTTTCAAAACGGAAAGTTTTGTTGCTATAACCGTGTGCCTGCATCTGCTCGGCATAGATGGTTTGAACGTTGAGGATCTCATCCTTCATTTTCTGAACCACGTCGGCGCGAAATGGAAGATCGTTGGGTAGAAAGTAGATTAACCGCACAGTACGGGGTTCACCGACGTTCAAATTCGCTCCGTAATTAGTTCTCGGCATGCTAAAGACTATCAATAAGGTAACTGGAATTAAGAGAAAATATTTTGGATTTGGAAATCTTATTTTCATAACACCCTTTTTGATTTTTTTGCAATAATGGCATGTTTACAAAACGTGAGTTTGAGAATAAACCGTAGTCAACTGTTAACCTGTGGAGCGAATGTTTGATATCCGCTTCGCACTGCTCCTCGCGATGCATCGCGAGGCAATTGACACACTTATTCAGTTATCATAGGTCAAATTCTATTTTTCTTCAAATAAAAACTAAAAAGGCACATACCTAACTATGAATTATAGGATACTTTCAGGGAAAAGCAAATTATAGCCATAAAAATCACTAATTTTGCTTGAAAATACTTTTGGAACTAAGGGATTGGTTAAGGAAATGTGGTATTTGCATTATACCAAAGGGATTCTCTTTATACAAAAATTTTCAATTATTTATCAAACTCACGTAATTAGACACTCTCAAAAGGGCGTAAATGCTGTTGATGTGCCTTCACGTTGGCACAGGCTAACAGCCTATGCTACAAAGATGTGCCCAGCAAAGGTGGAATGTGTCCATCGGGTGTAAGGTAATCGCGAAAGCCTGCGCGGGTGTCTTCCGGGAGGTATTCCCGCTCCAAGCCGTTAACAGGCTGCTTAAATGCTCGCATGATTCGGAACTGATAGAAAAGTCAACTTGCCATCTTCCTATGCTTCTCGCCTCATCTCAATTAGGTGCGCGCCTTCGAGACCTACACGGACATCCTCATCATAACTCGTTACGATGACTTGATGTTCTTCGGCGACTTCACGGATAAAATCTACCATCAACGCCTTTCGTTCGTCATCTAAATGGAGGGTAGGGTCATCGAATACAAAGAAGCCGGGATTACCTAAAACCTTGGCGAGGGCAACTTTGAAGCAGAGATATAAGAACATTTTTTCACTACCGCTGAGCAACATTAGACTCCGGTCTGCGCCATCTATGTTCAGGGAAGGGAGCAGGTGTTCGCGTTGTAGGTCGACGCGCGTTTGTCCCCCGTTCCCGCGAGAAGTAGAAAAGAGTTGCATCTTGTCGAGCCAGTGATGCAGTTCCGCTTCAGCGGGTTTGAGGATTTGCCGTTGGAGTGCTTCAATGGTTCTGTCAATCCCAGTACAGGCGAGTTCTATACTCAGGAGTGTCGTTTTAACCTTGGATGCCTCTATGTTTACGCGTTGGAGTGCGTTGCGTCTATCTAAACGAACGGCTTCTTCCTGCTTGAGTTTGCCGAGCCGTTCACGCTCACTATCAATTTGTGCTTTTAACTTCGGTTTGTCCAAAGTTGCGAGGGTATCCGAAGGCACTTGTTCGTTCTGTTGGATGCCTTTTTCACTTAACCGAGATGTGAGTGCGTCGAGTTCAGTCTGCGTTTTGTCAATGTCTTGGGCGCGTTGCTGATACTGTGTTGAGAGTGTTTTCAACGTCTGGAGACGTTGTTCAAGTGCTTGCCGATTTTTTAAATTAGTGGTTTCTGTCTCTAACGCCTGTTTATGGGTATCAAGTTCGGTGCATCGCTGTGATTTCTCTTCCGCTTTCTCGTCAACAATCTTTTGCACCACTTCTCGTTCAACTTTCTGGGAACAGGTTGGACAGTGCTGTTCGCCACTCCCAAGCAGTGTTTGGAGGGTGTTACAGACCTTTGTCAATGCTTCGATCTCAGATTCCAAGCGACCGATCTGTTGTATGCATTTCTCCCGTTTCCCTTCCAATCCAGAGGCTTCCTGAATCGCCGTTTCGATTGTAGTGATCATCTCTCGCAGCTGCGCAATATCGTTAAAACCGCTCAAGGCTTCGTTTTGTTGACGCGTGAGGGTGTCCAACTGTTTTTGTAGACGGTTCTTGTTTTGCCGCCACTCTGTAATGAGTGCTGTATCACCTGTTTGAGCACCGTAAGCGGTTTCCAAGTCTTTTAACTTTGCTTCAATCCGTGCGATCTCAGCTTCGTTTACATTCTGTGCGTTGAACCGTAGACTATTCTGATGCGCATGGATTCTCCCCTGCTCACGCCCGGCGATCCGACGCGTCTCAATGAACCGTTGTCGGACTTCTATTAATCTGTCAATACCGAGGACGGTGTGGAGAATATCACGTCGGGTGGCGGATTGACGCGCAAGAAATTCAAAAATTTCTCCTTCGCGGAGGAAAGTCGTGAGCGCGAGTTGCTCGTGCATAATCCCAAATTGTTCTTGCAACAGCGACTCCGTGACCTTGATACGTTTCTCATCGAAAAGTACTTGCCATGCGCCACTCTTTTCAGTGCGGAGTTGGATCCGTTTCCCTGTGCCGCGGTAAAGTTGGTATCGTTCACCATTCACAAGAAATTGGAGTCCCGCTGTACCGCTATAGGCTTTCGCGCTTTTTATGGCTGAGGTATCCACGCGTGGGACAATCGGTTTTCCCGTCAGTGTGAAGAAAATCGCGTTGACAAGCGTGCTTTTCCCACTGAAATTGGGACCGAAAATGAGGTTGATACCGTCGTGAAGATCAAAATCTTGCTCTTGGAAACAGCCAAAAGCCCTAAGACGTATCCGCTCAAGCAGCATATTAGCCCTCTCTCTTCTCATGAATGAGGTCGTAAAGCATTTGGGCACGGACTTTCTCACGTCCGTTTGTCAAAGTAAATTCAAAGGCGCGCACAATCGCCTCAAGTTCAGCGGGACCTAAGTCCTTATACTTCTCATCGCGCTGAATAAGGGTCTCAATTTCTTTTCGATAGATATTCAGTGTTTCATCTTCGAGGGAGATGTCCATGTTGGTGTCTCTCGAATAATAACCGTGAACAGCACGCGGCGCGTGCCTACTACTTTTTCAAACTTGCGGTGAACGGCACACGGAGTGTGCCTACTACTTTCTCAAACTTGCGGTGAACGGCACACGGCGCGTGCCTACTACTTTTTCAAACTTGCGGTGAACGGCACACGGAGTGTGCCTACTACCTTAAATCTTGGATTTGATTTGCATTAGCCGCTCACTGGCTTCCTCAAGGATGTCATCCGCCATGCTGAACATAAATCTGAATTTTGTCTTACCGAGATGTGAACGACTGTAGAAACTCGACCCTGGCACACCGCCTACACCCATCTCTTTCACTAACCAGTGGGCAAAGGTTGTGTCATCGGGAAATCCGAAATCGGTGATGTCTGTCATAATGTAATACGCACCCTCTGGCTCATGACAATAGAACCCAGCCCTTGTGAGGTTATTCACAAGGAACTTGCGATTCTTATCATACTTTGCGACCAACGCCTTATGGTAACTCGGCGGCAAATTGAGGGCGACAACCCCAGCACGTTGCAGCGGATGCGGCGCACCGACCGTGAGAAAGTCGTGCATTTTACGGATGGCATCGGTTAGCGTCTCTGGTGCGATCACATATCCGAGTCGCCATCCTGTCATAGAATACGCTTTGCTCAACCCTGACACAGTAATCGTCCGATCCCGCATCTGCGGTAGAGAACCGATACTGATATGGGGCTTTTCATCGTAGATCATGTGCTCGTAAATTTCATCCGTAATCGCGAGGCAGTCGTATTCACAGCAGAGATCCGCAATTTCTTGGAGTTCGTCAAGCGTAAACACTTTACCGAGTGGGTTATTCGGGGTATTTATAACAATCGCCTTTGTATTGGCAGAGAACGCACCACGGAGTTCAGCAGGATCGTAGGTAAAGTGGATAGTGTCATCGGACGTTGGTGTCTCTGGCAGTGCCACATAGACGGGTTTCGCGCCAGAGATAATCGTATCGGGTCCATAGTTTTCATAAAAGGGTTCAAAGATGATAATCTCGTCGCCGCTATTGATGATTGCGAGGAGCGCGGAGAGCATGCCTTCGGTTGAGCCGCAGGTTACAGTGACGTTTGTGTCGGGATCTGTAGGGATGCCGTTAAATGTCGTCATCTTCTGCGCGATTGCCTCTCGAAATGACGGTGCCCCCCATGTGATGCTATATTGATTATATCCTTCTTGGATTGCTTCAATTGCTGCGGCTTTGACTTCGGGAGGCGGTTGGTAGGCTGGCGTGCCTTGGGAGAGGTTAATCGCGTTGTAGCGCAGGCAGAGCTGCGTCATGCCACGGATGACGGATTCACTGAAGCGGGTGGATTTATCTGAGAGTTTAGATTGGAGCGAAATTTTGAATGCCCCCTTTATATCTGATGTATATCAATTAGGACTTACGCAGCCCGCACTGCAGGCGCGGTTTGAAACCCCGACTGCAGTGCGTAGGATTGCCTCGCAGTGAGAGTTATCATGGAAAAATGCGTAAATCCTGTCAATGTCTGAATAATACGTTAATCTCCGGTTTTATAACTCAAAATGACACCGTCGTCCAAGGGAATATCGACAGAGTGTAGCATCGGCGTGTTAAAAACGAATTCAATATAGTCAGGCATTTCGTCACGCATCGTTACGGTGTCGTCAGCGACGATTAAACCGCCCGGACGGATGTCCGGTAACACTAATTCCAGATAGCGTCGGTATTCGTTTTTCTCCGCGTCAAGAAACACGAGGTCAAATGTGGTATCACATTTCGGTATCTCGTCAAGTGCGTTTCCAACTCGGACTTCAACAACGCTGTCCAGTCCAGCTTCCTGAAGGTGTGCCTTTGCTTCAGCTGCCCGCGCAGGATCAAACTCCAAGGTGATGAGTCTACCACCAGTCTCTTTCAAGGCTGCAGCAATCCAAATTGCGGAATAACCGTTACTTGTCCCGACTTCAAGGACGTTTTGTGCCTGAATCGTGCGGATCAGAATAGAAAGAAATTGCCCGTTCTCTGGTGCGATGTTGGTATACTGTTTCGCCGTTTTTTCGAGTCGTCTTAAAGTGGGTTGGTATTGTTCCATAGGGCGCGATATTCTGGGAGTCTTCAATAAAGAGAGGCGACAATTTTTGCCGCCTCACTTCGGTTATTCAGTTAGCGAAGTTTCTTAATTTTGCCCCAAGATGTGGCGAGTTTGTCCTTCGGATTAACAGCCAAGAACTCGTCAGCCCCCATCTCCATACTCTGTTCCATTTCATCATCAGAGAGGGCACGGTTCCAGAGGCGAACCTCGTCGACCATACCGGGCCATGCTTCACCGGACCATGTGCCGATCTGAATTCGGCTCGTAGCCCCTGCGGGTGCTACCGGATTATTAGAATCCTGCTCGTGGGTTACCTTGCCATCCACGTAAATTTTTACCTTGCCTTTGTTGTCCGAGGTATGCGTATAAGAAAGGTAATACCATTTACCGGTATCCAAGCCGGTTTTGTTATCGTTAATGTCCAAGAACCCACCGCCTGCACCGTTTGTCCAAACTTTGATGCCGTTTCCGGGGTTCATGCCGTAGCCGAATCCGATGTGTCTGCCACCGCCACCCATACGGGTGCCGAAAACGATTGCGTGTGCACTCGGCAGTCGGTTGAGATTAATCCACGCGGCTTGTGTGATTTCATCTTCGATGTGAAAAGGTGCGTCATCTTCAATTGCGACGAAATCACTGGATGCGCTAAATTCGAGTGCTTTTCCGAATTTACCATCAACCCATTTCGCGCCGCCGTTAAGTTCACCTTCAAACCCGTTTTCTGAGAAATCCTCGGTATTTTTACCGTTACCCTCGTCAAGTGGCATGTATAGGACAAGCCCCTCTAACAGATCGGCAGCAGCAAAAGTAGTGCATACCGACACGAGGAATAAGATAAGAAACAGTTGTTTCATAAGTTACCTCCATAGAGATCATAATTGATATGTACAATATTACCACAAATCAGGCGAGTTGTCAAGACGCTCGCTATTATAGACGAAATGTATCTATTGGAATAGCTGCCAACTTCTACCGGGTATGTCGGCGCGAAATACCTCTACATTCCCGCGGTCTGCCATCGTGACATAGCAGGTACGTCCATCTGGCCCCCCGAAGGCGATATTGGAGCAGAGCTTACCGGTTAACGGCACTTCCAGCAACACTTCACCGGCAGGAGAAAGTTTCGCGACGGTGCCTTTACCGTGCCGAGTGATGTAGAGATTGCCTTCAATATCACATCGCATTCCGTCCATATTGAAATCAGGAAACTGAATCAGTAACCGTTTGTTGCTAATATCCCCTTCAGGTGATAGATCATACGCCCAGACGTTGCGTTGTGCAGATTCGTTGACATACAAAACTTTTTCATCGGGACTCACTTCAATGCCGTTTGTGGTGCCCATGTCCGCTTCCAGCAGCGTCACCGTTCCGTCCGTATCCACCCGCCAGATTTGCCCGGTTGACGCGTCCCAATTCGGATCGCTGGCATAGAGAATATCGTTCGCACCGATAGCGAGATCGTTGGGTTGGTTCATTGTCGGTTCGTGTGCATAGATGCTGATTTCCTGGGTATCCATATCAACCCTAAGGACGTTGTGGTTGGTATAGTCGGCAATGAACATGAAGCCTTCGCTGTCAAACCGGATGCCGTTGCCGATGCTACCGAGTGACAGCTCAACAAAGACGCTGGCATCGCCATCAGGTGTTACGATCCCTATGGTGTGTTGCCGCTCATAATTGACAGCATATAGATTGCCATCTGCATCACAAGCGGGACCCTCGATTCCGGATGTAAATCCGTCGACAGGTGTAAATTCTTGCGCGACAAAAAGTTCTTCGTTCATTTTTCGCTCCTTGAATTTATAGTAAAAACTACAATTAACGAGACCTCTATAAAAGGCGGAGTTACCTGAAGTTTAAGAAAATAAATCGGTCATTAGGCGAGGATACAATCCTCGCCTGCAGGGGGACTTGAATTTAGTTCGCGGTGCAAAGTACAAACACACCGGTGTACGCATGTGCGAAGTTCTGACCGCCGATCGGTGCGAACTCCGAATTCCCAAAGAACCCAATCACAGGTAGCCCCGGAAACTGTTCTTGAATGATGTTGATGTCGTGATTTGTCACACCATAGAGTCCTTTACCACGCCCCAAACAGTTGAAATAGAGACCGAATGCAGGCGACTGTTCCCGTGTTTTTTCAGCCAACTGTGCTACGATTGCCTCAATTTCCTCCGCAGCGGCGGCAGGGTTCCGTAGATGGAACTGCACCAACTGTCCCACTTTTACCTCTTCAGATATAGCGAGTGCGGCGTGTTCTTCACTAATTCCGACGAGATTGCGAATTAGAAAATCGCCTCGGGTCGGATTTTTATTCGTATCGTCCATAGCGATTCCGACGAAGACGGTGCCACCCGACCGGCGAATATCATCTTGTGTTAACAATTGCAACGTCCCTTTAAAGTTTTCCAACGCCGGTTCACCATCTAACTCAAAAATAACCTGACCATCAACTTTTGTGACCTCACGCGGTTTACCGATAGGTTGACACCCTTGTGCGACACCGATCTCCGTGTTGAAGTTTCCACTCAAGAGAACACCTGTGGCCCCGCCCTCTGTCGCCTGAGCATCTTTCCAGTGGTACATCTGCGCGCCAGTGGCATCCCCAGAAACAGCTGCACCGACAACAGGCAGCGCAGCCCCGTCACTACCAATCTGCTTTACAAGTTCAGCGGGATTCACAGCGCGAATATCTGGGAAAATTATGAGCAATGAATCATCTTGCAGGGCAGATTGGATGCTTTCTTGTATCTGTTCACCTACTTCGGACTCCGTGCCTTGTGCACTAAAAGGGACAGCAGAAAGTTGTTCACTTCGGAGCACCATCACGGCGATTGCAGGTTCTTCTTCAAATTCACCGCCTGAAGTCAAGACGCTCATCCCACTACACCCGATAAGTTCATCGCAACCGGAGTTGGCGAGAACCGCTTGGTATAACTGTTCATATTCTGTTTGATAGTTAATGGTTGCAAATACGATGGCAAGATCTGCTTTGGCGATTCCGGCGTTTCCCATTGCCATGAGTGTTGCACGTTCCGCTGCATCAGCGGTAGAAAGGTCCTGTGAATGTCCTACACCTACACGAATCATTACTTCTTCCTGCCTTTTTATTTTACATAATACCGCATCTATCAGAAAACGTCAACCTCTTACATTTCATGTGAAAAGCGAAAAAAAACAGTGCATGAAATCAGCGATGTATGATATACTAATTATTACATGGTATATTGCATTATGCTGAATCTATTCGAGTTAAAAGAAGCGTAATCTGGAGGAAAAGGAATTTGTCAGCCGAACTCCTTAATGGTAGCCGCCTTGCGCAGCGTGTCCGGAGCCAGATCCGGCGTAGATTAAAGAAACTTACGTTCACTCCTGGCCTCGCCGTTGTTCAAGTCGGCGACGACCCTGCATCAACGCTCTATATTAAACATAAACAGCGTGATTGTGAGAAGGTCCATTTTCATTCCGAAGTCCATCGCCTCCCTACAGACATCACCCAAGAATCCCTCACCGAGCAGATTGAAAACCTGAACGCCCGATCGGATATCCACGGGATGTTGGTCCAAATGCCGCTGCCGGATCATATAGATAAAGCGGCAGTTATTGACACGATTCTTCCACACAAAGATGCAGACGGATTAAATCCGGTCAATTTAGGGAATCTCCTTATCAACCGCGAGGGTGTGACACCCTGTACGCCAACAGGTATAATTCGGCTTATCGAATTAACGGGAAAAAAGATAGAAGGCAGGCATGCGGTCTGCATTGGTAGGAGTCCGCTTGTCGGGAAACCGGTGGGATTGATGCTTCTGAATCGGAATGCCACCGTAACCTATTGCCATTCCCGAACTGCGGATCTGAAAATAGAAGCCCAAAAAGCCGATATTCTCGTGGTCGCGACCGGCAAGCCCGAGTTTATCACTGCAGACATGGTGAAACCGGGGGCAACCGTCATTGATGTCGGCATTAATCACGTAAACGGACGGGCTGTCGGGGATGTCAAATTTGAGGAAGTTAAAGAGGTTGCCGGGTTTATCACCCCGGTTCCAGGTGGCGTAGGACCTATGACACGCGCAATGTTGTTAGAAAACACCTTGAAATTAGCGATTGGAGGCTAACTATGGCATTTCCAGGATTTGAGTTGAATGACAAAGTGATGTTAATCACTGGTTCCGGTAAAGGGATTGGCAGGGGTATAGCCCTTGCCGCAGCCCAGATGGGGGCAAAGGTTATTTTGAACAGCCGTACGCCATCTGACCTTGAGGAAGTCGCGAATGAGATTCGCGACACCGGCGGCGAAGCGGAATCGGTTGTATTTGACGTTAGCGATATGGCACAGGTTGCCAAAGGGGCGAGAGAAGCCATTGATATTTGGGGCAGGGTGGATGTCCTCGTTAACAATGCGGGTACGAACCGTCCGAAACCCGCGCTTGAACTAACCGAAGAAGATTGGGATGCGATCTACGATCTCAATCTCAAGGGTCTGTTCTTTTTGACGCAGACGCTTGTGAAACCGATGATCGAAAGAGAAAGCGGTAAGATTATCAATATCTCTTCAACGATGGGTTTAGTCGGCGGTCCGCTACGTACTGCCTATTCGGGGAGCAAGGGCGGCGTTGTGTTGTTAACCAAAGGGCTTGCCGTTGAATGGGCACCGCATAACGTCACGGTGAACGCCGTTGCTCCAGCATTTACACGGACTCCACTTGCGGATGTGCTCTTGCAACGTAAAGAATTTTATGAAGATGTTGTCCGCCGTATTCCGATGGGACGTGTTGGTGAGGTGGACGAAGTCGTCGGTGCGGTGCTGTTTTTAGCATCAGATGCCGCGAACTGGGTGACAGGGCAAACGATCGCAGTTGACGGTGGCTGGGTTGCGTGGTAACTTACTTAATCTTTCTCACTCTGAACTGTAGGCGCGGTTTCTGACCGCGCTGTTTTTTTGTCCTGAACTTACATCCTACGATGTTCTGTGGTTTTGTGTAATCTTTCTGCTTTTACAGAACGTTACCGTAATTGACTCCAAAATTAAGCGCACCCTTCTGACGACAAGGCGACAAATCTTGATCGAAATAGGCAATCTCAACTTTTTTCAAAGAGAAGCTGCGTTGGAGTCTACTAATGTAATATCAGAAAGTCAATATTGCATGTCCAATTTTTCTGAAAGGGTTCAATCGGGGTTACAAACCCCTCCCACAGTCCAAACTAACAGTTTATTGTAGATTATTTTAGAATTCACGATAAACCTACCGAAACAGATAGGGGCAACTCTATTCTGGAGGAATAAATGAAAAAATTTTTTGTGCTAATAGGTATCGCTGTTGTGGTTCTCAGTCAATTGGGTTGTTCTTCCGATGAAGAGCAGACACAAGTTGAGAACCCTACGGCAATTGACAAAGCATCCGCATTTAGTGGCGCGCCGCTCTTAGGCGATGTTGTCCTCGAAAATATGTATGAGGACGAAGCGCGACAACTGGTGGATAAAACCCCCGTTCAAATCGTTACTGTGCTTGAAGGTACAAACAGAGTTACCCTTGAGGCTCAATTCCGTGGCGTTCGAGACTTCGGATTTGGGTTTTCACTCTACGAATTTGAACTCACGGATGAAATGGCTGAGGCGATGGGGGGTATCGCACAAGGCATGTCGGGAAGCCCTGTTGGTCCTCCCGGACGCATTATGGGCGCGCTTGCTTACGGCGATGCCTTTGCGAGAGCCCCGAGTCGGTTCTGGGCAACATCAATTGATGCGATGGAAAACGCAATTAACCACCAAACATTTGGGGAGATGCTTGAAGCAGAACGTGCTGCAGCAGCACCCGGTGGTATCCAAGCGGCATATACGCCAGTGAAAACCCCTCTAACGATTTCCGGTATACAACCGCACAGGCTTGAACAACTTTCATCACATCTGGAAGGTTCTCACTTCGATTTTATCCAATTGTTTGCAGATATCAATGATGCACCGGCAGCACCCCCAGCGACAACAACCAGACTCGCAGCTGGAGATATGATTGGTGTCGCTGTATCAACAGGCGATGTCGTCAATTCTATCGGTTTCGGAACGGTGACACAGGTTTACGATGACGGGACATTTGTAGCGTTTGGACATCCGATGATCGGTACTGGCAAGTCGGCATTACCGGTCTATAGAGCTGTCACCAATGGTATTGTTGCCAACTTGCAGATACCCTATAAATCTTCATCCGCCTACGGGAATCCAATTGGGACAATCACTAAAGACCTCAGACCCGCAGTGGTGGGGGTGCTTGGTGAAGTGCCGTCAATGATTCCAGTGAAAGTTGCTTACCAAGCAGGTAACGGGCCTGTAGTGGAAAAGAATCACAAAGTCGCCTACGGTCAGGAATCGTACCTGCCGATCGTTGCCGCTGTTACGATGGATTCAATCCGACAAGAAATAAGTTCAGCAACAGTGGACGGGACTATCACGCTCCAATTCAAAGAAACTGAAACTGTTTATACAGAATCATTTCGGAGTGCGTCTCCAGATCCGTTTTTCGATGTGCTGCTAAACGTTGAGCGGATTGTGCGCTCCTTTGCGGACACACTCTCAAACAATGCGGGGCAAGCGACGTTGACAGATGTGTCAATTTCCATCCATGACAAACCGCAAATTATGTTAGCAGAGCTGCATGAGGTTATTGTTCCGGAGGAAGGGATCACGCCTGGTGAAGATCTCACGGTTTCAGTCGTGCTACTTCCGCACTGGAGCGCAGCTGGGGACGAGCGGACGATTCAGAGAGACGTTACGCTTGAGATTCCTGAGGATTTCCCTGTTGGACCTGCGCTTCTCAGCGTTGCTTCTGAGAATCCGTTTGGGCCTCCCGATCCGTTCTTTGGTCCCGATTTCTTTTTCTTTGGACCGGATGAAGAACCGAAACCGTTACCTGAGAATCTGGACGAACTCATCAAAAAGATGGAAGATGAGCAGATTGACCCAAGTTTGATTACAATAACGCTTGAGCCGTTAGGACCTCCGCCAGGCGCGTTACCGCCTGAAGCATTCCTCCCTCCAGATGCGCTTCTACCGCCAGAAGGCTTCCCGTTACCTGAAGACGGTGAGATGCCTGAAGATGGTGAAATGCCTGAAGACGGTGAGATGCCTGAAGACGGTGAGATGCCACCAGATTTACTACTTCCTGAAGGTTTCCCACCATTAGATGGATTACCATTCCCACCGGATTTCGGACCCCCACCGACTGTCGAAATCACAATTAGTATTGATGGGTTTATTGTGATTGGTTTCAAAGATGCCCCTGTCATAATAGGAAGTGAAGAAATGGTAGATGGCATGATTCCTGGGGAAATCGTTGATGGTATGCTGCCAGAAGAAATTGGGGAACCCGTGGAACCTGAGGAACCCGCAGAACCTGAGGAACCCGCAGAAGAGGAATAATTCCGAATCCGACTGTAAAGGCAGGTCCCTGTGCCTGTCTCATTTCAATTCGTCTGGGCAGGTTTTCATACTTGCCCAGACTTTTATTTTTGCACTGTTACCCGTTTTTATCCATTTTCACACACAACCGTTTCCCGTTGCACATAACACTTCACAATATCAATAATCAGCGCAATATCATTTCTGGCAGATGCCAATGAAGTGTAGCACGTCTCATCTCCCGTTATGCATGCATGGAAATGACGCAACTCCCGAACAAATGCACTTTCCCACTCAACAGCGGGTGTTTTGCTATAGGTTGTGCCATCAGCATCTATCCCGTGTATCGTTACCTCTGATAGGATACCGCGTGAAAAGCCAGTAGGATAGGAGACGAGTACCCGTTTGTTATCGCCGTAGATTTCCAACGTCTCTTTAAAGTCCCAGAGATCCGGTAAGTCTACCCAAGTTGCGACACAGCGCGCGCCATTCGGATAGCCGAACACAATCGTCACACCGCGTCCTTCGGACCAGACCTCCGCACTCACCACCTCACTCGGCGAACCGAGCATCACCCGCAGACTGTAGATATCGTGAATCATGCTGCCAGCAAGCAGGTAGAACACCCGCGCTGCTTTGTTGTAGCTGTCGCTTCCGAGGCTCACTTGTGATAAGATATCACCGATGGCTTCCGCTTGTGCTTTTTCACGCGCCGCGCCTGCTGGCTTAAAGGCACCCTGTGGCACATCGTTGAACCGTTGGACATCAAATTGACTCAGATGTAAACTGTTATTCGGATGGAGATGGTTGATCTGAACGAAGCGGTAACTCTCCATTGTGTCCACCTCTCGCTTAGCGAGTTGGAAAGCGGGATCATGTACCTTCATATAACCGGCTTGCGCGACAGTTCCTGCTTCACGTTGTGCAGACAGCATCGCATCCATTTCTTGTAGCGAAAAGCAGACCGGTTTCTCAATAAAGACATGCTTCCCGGCTTCAAACGCGGCGAGTGCTACTTCTGTTTTGGGATCGCCGTGACACAATAGCACGGCATCCACATCTGACGCTAACAATTCAGTATAATCTGTCACGAATTGTGGCACATGGAAACGCTTCGCGACGGCTTGCGCAGCACCCTGAGAAAGATCACAGACGATTGGCACTTCAAATTCACGATGAAGTGCGGTAAGATTGGGGAGATGATGTACCTGCGCGATTGCGCCACACCCGATAACACCTATTCGTACACGGTTCATAAGTTCTATCCTCCAATAGATAACGCTTTCTATATGCGTTATCGTATCACGGACACGAAATAGATGCAATTTTTAGTTTTCAGTTATCGGTTGTCAATAAGCGTCGCGATAGGAAGATCGCGCGTACAGGAAAAACGGAAGGATGGAAGATAGGTGTAGAGGTCTGTGTTATGGAAAATTTGACAATAAACGCGAAAACCTACATAATAGAGCAGTAAAATCAGCGATAAGACGGAGGTTATAGATATGGATATGGCAATTATTCCGTGGGAAATGGTACTTCTGTGTGGATTATCTGTATGTGTTGGATGGGGAATACGTGGTAACTTCGGACATGAATATGGTGCAGCACTCGCCGGTGGACTCGCAGCGATAGCGATTGCGCTGCTCTCTGGACGTGAGGATTGGTGGCGGCATGTCCATTATTTTGCGATGTTCGGTGCAATCGGTTGGTCTTTCGGCGGAAGCATGTCCTATATGATGGTCGTCGGGTACAGCCATTCGTCACAATCGCTGACTGTATTTTATGGGTTTGCGAATCTATTTGCTATCGGTTTCTTGTGGGCAGCACTTGGTGGTGCGGGAACTGCCCTCCCTGCTTTTCTGACGCATACGCAGCTGTCCTTATTGTTTACACCGATCGCTGCTGTGTTCATCGGTTGGTCGCTCCAAGCTGTGATTATTGACTGGGTTCTCGCACCGAAACGGATGCAACGGCACGAAAGTCCGCTCTATTGGTACGACACGGATTGGGTTGCTGCGCTGGTAGCGATTATAGCGGCACTCATCGTCGCACTTTTCCGTGGCGGTTTAGATATGGGTACAAACCTCGTCCTGTATATGGGTATCGGTTGGTTCGGCGGGTTTTTGTTGCTCGTAAATGTTTGTCGCCTCCGTATGACTCCCCCGCGTGGGGACAACTGGGCAGGTTGTGTCGGTATGGTTATCGGAATCTTAGGGTACTGTTCGCGTTATGAACTCAGTGGTGTCGCTTTCGCTACGCTGATGACAGGCTTCGGCGGCGGTATTGCGTTTTCATTTGGACAACTACTGAAGATTATCTACATCTGGATCGGTAATCGAACAAATTTGCATACGAATTGGCACAGCGTCATGGAGCAGACCCAAGGTTTTTTATTCGGGATTGGGATTGCTATCCCTTTCGGTCTCCTTTTAAATAAAACACCGCTTTTAGAAACGGACCCAGTTTTTCCGCAGTGGACGGAAATATTCGCTGTGTTCACTGTGCTAATTCTCCTGACATACGTCAATTATCGGAAGGCGGCAGGGACGTGGGTGGATCTGGTTGAGGGTTTACCTGAGCGGTTCTTTGGGCTGCCCGTCGTCGGTTGGTTCCGAAACTCAAGGGGATGGATCGGATGGTTTGAACTTTTCTACATAGGTCTCGGTATCGCCTGCGTCTGGCTTTTGTCGGTGCATTTCCGCGAACCGCTCGCTTTTATTCCGACGAGTTGGTTAGGAAAGGGACAACTCCTCTATTTCGTATTTATATGGTGGATGGTTATTTTTAACTTTGAACGCGCCTTGGTCGGTTTCAGCCCGCACCGCCTGACGACGGAAGGCGTGATTACGCTCAATGCGATTATTTGTACCGTGCTGATAGCATTGGGTCCACAGATGGTCCCGAAACAGACAGGCAGTCTCTTTTTGTTCAATGACTGGGTTTGGCAGACATTGATCTGGGGGATAGTTGTACTGGTAGGAACGACTGTCCTTTTCTGGGGGATCAAGCACCTACTCTACGGAAAAGAACATGCCGGGGGTGCGGCACTCCACATCCGTTTCGGAGCGGATTCCAACGCACCGAAGGCGAAACCGAAGGCGGGAGAACAACATCCGTAACAGGTGTAATGAGAAAGATGAGGTCTCATGAAGATAAAAACAATTGGGCAATTGACGGGCAATGAATTGCCCTACTACGAGCAGGTGTGTTTGTAGTGGTGCGGTTCATCGCAGATTCGGAAATCACCTGATTAAACATCTAAACTGCATCCAATCTCGTCAGTGAAATTTTAGTGATGTGTGTGGTGTTGGCGATAGATTTGTCCACCTTTGACAACAACGACTGGTTCCAATTGCTGGCTGCCAATTTTCGCCTCACCGCGTGCATCTATCAACTGGAATTCACCTTCACGCAGTTCAAAAATCACAGCATCACCCCATGCGTCAACTGCCAGTGTACCGATCTGCCCTGGCATCAATACGGTTTCGGCAGGGATACTTGTCACTTTCGCCAAAGCATCGTCGATCGACATGCCGAGGTATAAGAACTTGTTGACGACATTCACGAGATCGTAGACGGGACCGTTGACGTTGTAGACGTGCAGATCAGAAGAGATCGTCGTCGGTTCAACGCCTTGTGCCATCGCTTTCTGAACGACGTCCCAACTGAAAGAACCGGCGCCGTGTCCAACGTCGAAGATAACACCGCGTTCAATCGCTGCGTGGACAGCATCCCGGATTCTGCCGTTTTCATCTAAGATACCGCATTCCATATCGTGGAAGCAGTGCGTCAGGATATCACGTTCACCCATGAGTGCCAATATATCGTCAATGGACTCACACCAAGCGTCTTGTGGATGTACCATGATAGGCAGTCCTGCAGCATCGGCGGCTTCACGCGCCCTGTGCAACGGCAGCATCTGTGCCCTTGCACCGACGATGCTTTCACGTGTTAACCGGACTTTGACCCCCAAGATAATGTCGCGATGCTGTTCTATCATTCGACACGCTTTGCCGACATCTGCGTAGTCAGGGTTTTCTAACTCCCCAATCTCCTGCGTGAGCATGCCTTGTGATGAGATATTCAATTGTGCCAAGATGCGCGTGTCACTGACATCAATAACATATTTACGGAACCCTGGGAACGTGTCTGCGCCTGCAGAACCGGCATCGACGACTGTTGTCGCGCCGCGTGCCAAGCATGTGGGATCCGGCTCAATCCCGAAGTGGCTTACGCCGTAAAAGACATGCACGTGCAAGTCGATTAGACCGGGGGTGACGAAACACCCTGCTGCGTCTAAAACCTCTCGCGCATCGGATGTCGGTATCTCGTCGCTGATTGCTGAAACGCGTCCGTTTGCGAAGGCAACATCTTTGCGGGCATGGATGCCTTGTGCTGGATCGACGACGGTTCCGTTTTTGATGAGGAGTTGATAGTTCATATCGGGTTCCTAATGTGATGTCTTACGAAATATTGATACAGGCGAGGTTACAAACCCCGCCTGCAATGATGATGGCGAATATACGGGTTTGTTAATGTGTGCTTGCTCGGTTTGTAATCGGACACCAGCGTGCCATGATTAGATAATCAAACAGGGCAGATTCTGCTTCGGGCGTATCAATGCGCTTCAAGGCGTGGATCGTGTTGTCCCGGACATAACGATCTGGATCCCTGAGTGATTTCGCCAGCACCGGAACTGCGTCGTTTGCGGCGGGTCCAATCTGTGCTAACGCCAGTGCAGATTCAAAGCGCGCCTGTTTGTCCTCATCGTTATCGAGTATCTCAATGAGGGCAGGGACCGCCGGTGCGGCGATTGGACCGAGACTCCCAAAGGCTTCAGCGAGATAGCGGCGGACTTCTACATTATCGTCTTTCGTCCGTTCTATCAAAGCAGGGATAGCGGGTTCCGCTGCGTCTCCGATCTGTGCGAGTGCGTAAGCGGCTTCAACACGCACGGCATCTTCGGTGTGTTGTAATGCTTCACTCAAAGCAGGAACTGCTGGCGCGCCGACTGCAGCCAATGCATAAGCTGCCATCCGTCGGGTGGATCCGTTTTCGTCACCAAGTGCCTCAATCAGTTGCGAAACAGCCGGTTCGCCGATCGCGCCGAGTGTGTACGTGGCATTCAAACGGACAGGCTCATAATCATCACGTAACGCTTGGATGAGGTGCGGGACTGCTTCTGCAGCGGATTCACCTAACAAGCCTAATTCATCAGCGGCGCGGGAACGGACAGCAGCATCACCGTCATCCAATGCTACGATGTGCTTCGCAAGATTTCCATTGGTTGACTGCGTTGCGTCACCGTTGGACGCTCCGGCTACCCAATTCCAGATATGTCGCCAGGTTCCCTGATGTGCGGGTGTTGCCGGATTAATGTCTTCAGGGTTCCAATGCGGATCCGTCACATTCCACTCGGGGACTTGCGGTGCGTCCATCCGGATGAATTGGAACTTCATCATGTAGCGTGTTTTGTCTGTCTGGTTCGCCATGGCACGATGCCAGAGGTCGAAGTGGATGACTGCTATCGTGCCAGCTTCACCGCTGAGTGCTAATTCGCCATCATTGCCTTCGGTGATCCGAGTGTTGTAGTACTGCGTTCCCGGTAAGACTGCCGAAGGTCCGATTTCGAGCGGTGCGTCTTGCGGGTAGTAGAACGCCATTGCCCACCTCGGGCAGTGGTGCCGCACCTTTTGATAGCCCCAATAACTATCCTTGTGGAATCCTTGTCCATCACTATGCGGATTATTTTGGTGCGGATGTCGATGTGAATGCATGACGTAATTCTCGCCCAAAATACTTGTGAACGCGCCACGGACAACGGGATCTTCAAAAACCGCTTGTAGCTCAGGGACACGCGGTAAGATGTTGTTCCCTAAATTCCCCTCTTTTGCGCTGTATTCCTGCGTTTTGCGATAGATAGTCTCATGAACACTGCGCGGCAGATCGGTTTTTATCGTGATATATCCATTCACAATAAAATCCCGTATCTGCGCGTCGGTCAGTTTGTTGCTGTCGCTTAACTGTGAGTTCGTTTGCATGATCAAATCTCCCTTTTAGGGGTTGTCAGTTATCAGTTTTCAGTCATCAGCATTCGTTTGTAGGTTGTGATAGATATCATCAGCATACTTAAGTGCGTGCTTGTAAATGTGCAAGTTGTTCTTGAAGGCGTTTAAGTTCTTCTTCAGCTTTCTGTCGTGCGATGGTTTCTTGTGCGGCGCGTGTCTCGGCATTTTCAGCGCGTGTCTCGGCATTTTCAGCGCGTGTCTCGGCATTTTCAGCGCGTGCGGCGTGCTGCTCCGCGGGGGTTTGGAGCCATTGCTCGTTAACCGGATCGTAAACTGCTAAATGTCTCTCCCGTATATGGAAATCTAAGCCAAGAACATCTGAATGGATACCTCCATTAACACCTGGCGGGACTGGGACATAAACACCCTTTACCAACTGAAATCCCATCAGAGGCGAAGGCAGATAAAGTGCTTCGGCATCATAGAGGAGATAATTCGATATGCCGAGTGCAGCGTAAAGTGCCATCTTGTCTGTTAGGTCGTTTTGATAGGTAGTTTTGCTTGAGAACTCCATCACAAAGTCTGGAACCTTTCCCTCTTCCCATACCTTGTAAGTATGTCGCTGCTTTTGACCGATACCGAAAGCGACGAGGACATCCGGTGCGACGACTGCGCGCGGGTCCCCCTCGGTGTAATAGGTGAGAATATCACCGGAGACATAGACATCCGGCATTTGTGCGAAATGTGCCTCCAGCGTTTGCAAAAGCCAAATAAGGATTTCGAGGTGGAGGTCGCTTGCTGCCGTAGGTTTACCGTCCGTTTCGGGGTAGAGGTCCGCGGCATCTGTGGGTGCGTAAGGTATGTTGATCCCACTTTTGTCGGTATCCATCGGTGTTTCTCCTTGCCGTGTGATGCGTGAAAAAACAAGATTTAAGGTCTTGATAAGATTATACCTTTGTAGGGAGGGGGATGTCAATCTTTTTTTGGGACTATCTCAGAGATTTTCAATTGTTGCAGGTGTTCGGGATGCGTTATCAGAGGGAATGGTTATCAGGAGAAGCCGTCAGCCATCAGCAAAGACACAAGCCTACAGAATGTCTCTTTTCTTTTCTGACTGCTGAAAGCCGAGAGCCGAAAGCCATTACCCACTTCCCTTCAAACGGGAAAGCGGATCCACAGAGCCCCTATTTTAATCCCCCTTCGAGGTAGGACGATTTAGTTTTCGGTTTTGACTTTGGTTTTCGTGGACAGAGGCGCAATGAATTGCGCAACTATGAACCAGTTTTTCGTTAATGAGAAGCAATTATTCAGAAAGCGTATAACTTCCTGTTTTTGCGGAAGTCTTTTTATGCCCGGATGAGAAACGGTTCAGAAAAAAGATAGTAAAATTTCTCAAAAACGATTGAAGGCAAGTTTTGAATGTGCTATTATACCCGTTAGATAGGGAAGTTAATTCCCAATACAACGCTATTAAATTCGGTGCTGGAGATTGAAAGACTGTGAACTACCGCGATATTTTAGAAAACATCCGCCTCGCCTTCCCACAACCGGTATCTGACCCGATTCATGATTCCTATTTTGTGCATTCAATTATGCGCGCCTTAGACCAAGTGGACGCTCTCAAAACACATCTGCCAATGCTCGACACTATCGTCCCTGCTGATTTTGAGGCGGCGCGGCAGACAACATTGCCAGATGCGATGTCCTCGGTTGAGGATGTCACTGCAGACCTCGTCGGTTATCTCCGAGGGATGACTATTTTCGGACATCCTCGGAGCCAACAGAACGTCATACCGCCGCCGACGATTCCAAGCGTGATTGGTGTACTCGTTGCTTCACTGTATAACCCGAATATTACATGGGATGAATTTAGCCGCCTTGTAGCGTTGGCTGAAGTTGAGGTCGTCGGGATGACCTCACAAATGGTTGGATATGACCCAAGCGCGTCGAGTGGGGTGTTTACCTTCGGTGGTACCGGAACAACGCTCTACGGTGTGAAAATCGGTTTGGAGAAGGCGTGCCCAGGGACTGCCCAAAACGGCACCTCTGAGGATGCGACCGTGTTCGTGTCAGATACGGGGCATTATTGTGCCATGAATATTGTCGGTTGGCTCGGCATTGGAACAAACAATTTGGTCACAATTCCGACAACCCATGACAACGAAATGGATCTCACGCATCTTGAACAAGCCACTCGACAGGCACTTGCGAATGGGAAAAAGATTGCTGCGATCATTGCAACGTTGGGTACCACGGATGCGTTCGGGTTGGACGATTTAGAACGCATTGCGGCGTTGCGGGATACACTCGTCTATGAATTTCAACTTGATTACCGCCCGCACATCCACGCGGACGCAGTGATCGGATGGGCATGGTCGGTGTTTAACGACTACGATTTTGAGGAAAATCCCTTAGGGTTCCGTCCACGCACGATCCGAGCATTAGCCGGGGCGTGTCGGCGCATACGGCATTTATCCCTTGCTGACTCTATCGGTATTGACTTCCACAAGACCGGTTTCGCACCTTATATCTCCAGTCTCGTGCTCGTCAAGAACCAAGCCGATCTGGATTTGGTGAAACGGCATCCTGAACAGATGCCTTACCTTTATCACTTTGGAGATTATCGTCCTGGTATGTTCACGCTTGAAACCTCAAGATCGGGAACGGGACCTCTGGCTGCACTTGCGAATCTCAAGTTATTTGGTGAACAAGGCTTGCAGGTTATCCTTGGCCACATCGTTGAAATGACCCAACTCTTACGGGAACACTTGGAGGGGCACGCAGGCACCACCGTGCTGAATCGGGAGAATTTCGGAACCGTATCCCTTTTTCGCGCCTATCCGCCCGGTGTGGATACCTTCTCAATTAAGCGGCAGGAATTCGAGGACGCTACCTATCGCGAGAGTTTGATTACGCACAACGCCTATAACCGAGACATCTATCAATACGTACACACTGAAGCGATGGAAGGGAGAGGCGTGGTTATTTCGATAACCGACTGCTATCGGCATACCACTTATGGTGAGCCGATTGTTGCATTAAAATCGTATATCCTCTCTCCGTTTGTGGATGAAGCCGATGTTAAAACTGTAGTGGATAAGGTGCTGGAAGCCAGAGAAAAGTTACGTGAGTAACGTGAGTTTGATAAAGAAAACTCACGTTCAAAAATGGAAGCTGTTATGCCTGAATTCATCAACTCCCCAATATTTTTCATAATTGCAGCGGTACTCGCTATATTTATCATCATCGGTATCGTCAAGCACGCCGTCCGTTTCTTAATCTGGATCGCTGTTATTGTTGCGATTCTCATCTTGCTGGGTGTCACACAAGTTCCTGATATACGCGATTGGTTTGAGCGTCTGCCAAAATGGTAGTGTGATAGCAACATTGTGGGTTAAAGTATCTACCTGCTCGGAACCGTGAGGCGATACTGCCCATGCCCAAATGCGGTGTGGTGCCCGATGTGCAGATACTCGCCGAGAAAAATAAAAGGTAGAAACGGCTCTAATTCACCCGAAAAGCGGATGGGCCCCGTGAATCCACCCATCGGAACGGATTTCTCTGCACGGTAGGAGTACCGGTCTGCACGATGCCAGCGAAAATTGGGTTGGTGTGTGACAGCACCAGCGGCTGCAATCAACGCACGGGCATCTACATCCAAATCCTCGCCACAGTGAAAATAACTCAAGAAACGGATACGCCTGAGCAGATTGCGGAGGAAATGTTCAAACGTCAAGTGGCTCGTCCATCTCCCATTGACTTTGATACTGGTATGTGTGATAAATTCCAGTTCAATCGCATCCGTGACATGCGGCGCGCTATTCATCACATCGTCAATTCCAAGAATCAGTCCATCATCCGTTAGCATCTCGGTTTCTGCGATGTAAATCGTCTGGGACTCATGGTTACCCTGTGCGGGAAGGCTTTCTACTTTTTCAAGTTGACATTGCCCGCGTTCGCCTCGGAGTCCGACACGTCGTTTGCCTATCTGGTCGAACGTAAATACGATCCACGGCAACAGATTGATTGCCTCCCCGATGAGAATCATATTACAGGCGAAAGTATCGCCCGGTGCGTATTCGAGTTTTCCGGTGCGTGGCGGTTGCAGGATAAACGGGTGCGGTGCAAAGGGTTGCCCCCGGAGCATCGGACTGTCGTCTGGTACTGGCGTTTCAAAGCATTTGGAGTAGACGCACCGGTCTGGAAATTGGCACTGCTTTTCGCATTGCTGTTCACTGCCGACACACGCAATGTCCCGAAGGATGTATCCAAATCTGCTGCGGAAGACGTTGCCTTTGTAGTGTGGCATCTTCAGCGGTTCTTTGACGGTGTACGTGAAACGGTATTGTGCGAAGCGGAAGTTTTGAAGCATTATGGAAACTGCAATTTATAGATCGGGAAATCCTCATTAACGTCAAACACGACAAAGGTCCTAAATGTTTCATAACACACTATTGCTTGAAAAATCATCTGTAATCAAAGTCTTATTAGAGGGTGGGTTTTAATTCGGTTTTTGGATTTTGGTTCCTTTCTGTCCGAAACCAGTTATAATCTGGATATTTAATATTCCGCCTCGGATCCTCAGTGGTGTAAATCAACATAGCACGAAGCTCATTCATGGTTAAGTCTGTTCGTTGACAGAACGGAGCAGTCCGCTTATCAAGTTCCGTTTTGAGTTGCGGCAGCTTCAATGTTTCGGTAGCGTTGCCACTTCTGTAACGTGCCGATGCATCCGAACACAATTCCATCTTCATTATCTGAATATGAACAGAGCCAGCCCCGTGAGATTTAGCACCCCCTATTTTATGGCGGAGTGGCCCGACTAAAGTGACAGAACTTTGATTTGCTTTTCTGCCAAGTGCCGCAGTCCCTAATTCGACAGTAACCTGTTCTTCAAGTTTTAAACAGTAAAGTAGCAAATCGAGTTCGTCATTACGTAGATTCGTAAAGCCCACCGTAAACTTAAAACGCGTCTCAGGCGGAGCAGGTCTTACGTTGGCAACTTGCTTTATGTTATCAGGTGCCTCGTTGAGATCGGAAACCCCCGGATGGTGATGGTAGAATTTGCGCTTATTACTGGCTGGATACCCTGGATAAAATGCCCGATGGCTCGACTTCGGTTGTCCCACAACGATTGTGTACCACTGCCAATCGTCTGGTGATTGAGGGCTTTCAATAAACGCTGCATCGCTGAAACGGATCAGACCGGCGAAGACATTCTTATCATGCAAGTAGCCGAACGTCCGGGCTACAGTTTCCAATTGCGGAACGTTATTGATAATGCTGCGTCCACGTGCCAGTCTGTGCGCTCTATCAACCGATGCTTTTGGAAATGGCACAGTTGCATTGCCGACTACTTCTGCCAATGCGCGTATAGGCCCCTTGAGCGAGGTCGCTGGAATGTAGGGACAATCATTGTGATCGTAACGAACAAATTCGATATTGGAAACTTTATCGTCGTGATCATTGGGAACTTGGACATCTGCGGTGTCGCGGAGTTGACCGGCACCAATCAACAATGGCGTTAGTGCCTTAAGTTCGCACCAGATGCGTCCAGAAAGACCTCTCAAGTTATGATGATAATTTGGAACTTCGTATTCAACATCCTCATCGCTAACAGTAACCCAGCGATAAGGGTTCCAGTAATTCTCTCCTTTAGGCATCAGTCTTTCTCCTCAGACTCAAGATTACACAAACGGACAAAGTGAGGTTCACCAGTATCATCGCGCCACTGTTGTGTGATAACTTTCACCCTATTCGGTTTTCCATCAATTGGATATTGAAATCGGTGTGGAATACGCAATTCAATCCATTCGTCGGGTGCTGTTTCTGTTAGCTGCCCCCACAAGAAAAAACTGTCTTGGTGCGACTGCAAATGACTTAAGCAGTCAGAAGAATCTTCCAATACCTCCCCTACCCAGTCCACGTTTCCGAGAAAGACAGTACGCCAACACGAGGGCGCAAGCATCGGAATGTTCCGCCAACGCAACTCTCCATCCGGGCCGAACAGTCGTCCCGATGTAGATTTTCTCACACAGTCTCGTGAAGGCACTATCATCGACTCGCGACCCGCACTATACCATCTTATCTTGCTTTCAAGACCAGATTCTCGATTCCATTTATCTAAAGCCCACCCATCCGCGGCTTGAATCCAAATGTAGTAAGGGGAAATTTCCTCATCCGGGACGACATCTTTAAGAGTGAGATTTTGAATTAGGTCAAGAAACTTTTCTTGTGTCAAATCTGATGCTTTCAAAAGCATGGTCATACACCCACCTCCTGTTTAAGCAGCAGCTTCGTCATTCGATGCCACTCCCCAAGGTCCTGAATGCCACTCCAAAAATTTGTCAAAGGCTGGTTTAAGGGGGTGTAACGTTTTCTTCCAGTTTGCACTTAAATCATAACAGTGTCGTAGACCGCGTGGATGAGATGTCCCTAGCGCAATAGCATTTTGAGGTGCCCAACAGTGTAACGCATAAGCTTGGCGTTCCTCATCAATAGCGAGCTGGTACAACCCTTTGAGATTATTAACCTGCTTCACATAAGACAGACAATACGAGGAGACTGTGATGCGTACGCGACCAAGTCCACGGCTGCGTCCTGATCCGATTGCAATCATTTCATCCTTCATATCCGACAGCAATATGTTAAGGGCAGCAAGCTGCCAGAGTTCAAAGTTAATCAGACGCAAGTTGGTTTCAAATTCACCGCCCACAAGGACTTGCAGATCGAACAAAACACCTGATACCGATCCTCCCGTAAAACGATCAATTCCGACACCATTGCGTAATTCAAGCTCCGGGTTATGACCTGATCGTGGATAGGCATCACTTATACTCAATCGTCCGCCAAACTTCAAAGAACCAAACAGACGGCACGCAGCACATGAATCGGCATACGCAGTAGCAGAAGTTTTTTCCTCTGGATCATAACTACAACCGTAAGACTGACGTTCCGACGCAATCGGCGGTCCAGTGGTGTCTTTCTTCTTAGGATCGTAGTAAGGGATACATACCTTCCCTGGATGCAAGGTGCGAGCGATACGTTCCAAGTGACTGCGCATCACACCTTTAAGCGAGGAACCGGGAAAGTAATAAACACTGTTGCCGTCCTTAAACGTCGACACGGGAACCATGTCCGCATTATCCATCGTGGCATAACCGCTCTTAACCAGCACCGGATCAACTGGCTCAATTATAATTTTTATATCAGCCTGACAAAGCCATTTCCGTAACACAACTAACCCTCCTTCGTTTCAGAAGCGACTTGGGCATCAGAGGTAACAGACGTTCCATTTACCCGACTCTTGATGTGTTTAGTAAAGTATTTCTCCCAACTTCCCAAATCGCTAAGGCGTGATTCCGTCGTCGTGCCTGTTAGGAATTTCAATCTTTGTGCTGGATTACACATGTCAACCCCGCATAGTTTTATCTCGTTGAGATGAAAACGTCCCAGACCACGGCTCGTAAAGCCTCCAATGCTGCTACCAGCGGACCATTGAAACAGAGCAGCACCGAGCAAAGCTAAATCAGCGCTGGTTGGATTCTCAAAGTCAATCACAATTTTAAATCGACTGCTTGGAGGAACTACTTCATAATCGTACTTGAGACCTTTGACAGCCGTCTGACTATCGCGGTCAATGACGACACCATCTCGAACCTGCACAATAGATGCCCAATCTTCCAAGGTGCCATCACTTATCCATAACCTCCCTGCCTGTATCGGTGAACCAAACAGTTTGCATACATCGCAGGTGTTGTCAGCTATCCATCGCATGCGCGACTTTAAACCTTTCTTAGACGCCTGTTGATACGCATCACGACAAACACGGCTGTAGTAATTTACATCACTGGTGCAACTCACACCACTCGCTGCGTGATTTAACATGCAAGCACTCAACCCAAGCGCATGCGATAAGGTTTCGCAAGTGCTCCGCAATTTTCCTTTGAGAGAGGAACCCGGAAGAACCGGCTGTCCCAGAGTGTCAAGCACGACTCCCAAATCACTCATGGTCTCGCCTTCTTTACCAGAACCAATACGCCAAGCCGTGTCAAACACAAGAGATGCTGTCAGCCGTATTTTTTCCCTCAACCCAAATTTGACATTTGATGCTTTGCTACTCGTCATATTCTACTCCCCTTGTGAGTTATCTGACATTCCTAAGCAGTACAGAGCATGCGTGCAAAAACGCTGAAAAAATAATGGAATATGCTCATCGTCCCATCGCTCAAGATGAACCTTCCGATGCTCTTTGAGGCTTCGTTTCTTTCTGCGCGACATGCCACTTTTTTCACGGAGTTCTTCAGGGAGATGGGCATCCGCTTCTATCCGCACAGACCAATTTGGAGTCGCTGTATCACGCCGCTGGATCACTATCGTCCAGAAATCAATTTCAGCTTGTAAATCCTTTAAAACCTCTTCATCTGGATCATTCCTATTGGCAGCTCTGTCAAATCTGGTCTGAGCATCGGCACAGCGATCGCGGGCAGGCGCAACGACATTAAACTTTGAGTAACCAACTTCTTCATCTTCATCACCACACAGATCGAACACAAGGATCCAGAAATCAATTTCGGCTTGTAAGTTTTTTAGAGTTTGTAACTTGGATGCCTTGCTCTGTTTGCGCAGAGCACGCTCGCCTTGATGTTGTGCAAATACTTTGAGGATACCAGGTTGCTGCCTCGCGATTTGGCGAAGTCCGTAAATCTGCGACTTTTTCACAGGAAATCTTTCAACGTGGCATAACAGTTGATTCAAGTACCCAATAGCCTTTTGGCGGTATGTGGTGTCAGATAGCAGATCAAGATGATTCATTAGGTTCCTCCCTTTCCATCTGATCAAGTGCGACCTTATAGAGGTAGGCACTCACCACAGCACGCACCCAACTACGGGCAAAACGTAAACGCAAAGCCATCTGATTATGGGGATCCGTATCTAATTCTTGGCTTTTCTCCCGTAACACCTCCAAATGCTCCAAAACTTCGTTTCCCAATGCCTTCCACGGCGTTTTTTGCTCTTCACCCGTTTTCTCTTTACCCATTTGGTTCTTGACGAAATCCTCAATGTCCGCAAAGCGGGTGGCAGAGCAGGTAATCTGTTGAAGATTACGAACTTGCGTGCTAATATTATTCGTCTCTCTGTCATATTCAAACTCGTCAAAGAAACGTCCACCCAATTGAGAGAATGTTCCATGCTTCTCGTCAATATAACAATCGGATTCTTGGATTAACGCATCACTCAAAACAATCACGATTCGACCTCCCGTTGGTTGCGAAACTGATAATGAAAATCATCCGAAATAATCACCGTGCCAAAACCTTCATTACGGCGCAGCCCAATGCCATCCTTCGACAAATCTTTGAGTTGTTGGAAAAGCACCTCCCGCTCCTCAATAGTCCCCTGGAAGCAATAAACATAGACTGAACCGCGTGCTACACTCCATTCAAACTGACGCGGTAAGCCGTGGGCAGCGTTCCAGCCGCGAAGCCGTTCGTGCTTGGTTACGGCTGTTATCCATCGCATCGTGCCGCCCGATGAAAAATTATGGATGGGGCGGTCTTGTATTGGAAAGGCGTTATCAACAGAAGACATAGGCGATAGCCATGAAAGCATCGTAGCCGGATCGAGGCTGTAGCGCAGAAATTTATCCACGAATATAGCACCCGTAGGAAAAGAGAGTGAAAAATAAAAATGCTCAGGATCAATGTCTGGGACACAGAGCGGCGGTGAACTCAAAAACGTCACTAATTTCTGACTCCATTGCTTCCAATTTCCCGCATCCGTTTTCAAATCAACCGCTTCAACGGCATCGCCGAATTGGATGCGTATATCTCCATAGCCACGCGTTCGCTGATGTCCTACCGAGATGCAGTAACCCTCGGATGCTAAGAGTTCTTTGAGTCCATCGAGAGCCTTATCGTCTGCCAAGAGCCAACCATATAGGTCTTTTTTTTCACACGAAGGTAATGTGGATTCAAGTGTATACAATATAGCATCCGCTGCGGTCGCCGTATGTCGGTCAATACCGACATGGGCAGCGACATGTTGCCGGTCATTGTTCATCTCGCGTAAATCGTTATTTGCGCGTTCCTCCCAAAACCCATCATGCCTTTTCAGATCTGCCTGGCACCGCTCTTTGCTACATTGCCGCCATGGAGATGCTGCCGTCTCTGCTACGAGACCTGCTGTGTAGTGTTGGGCGATACGATACCAGAGTTGGTCTACAAGGGCGTGGTTTATCCCCTCGCGCTTGCAGGATGCAGCTGTTGACGGAAAATACTTTGGACCCGGATCCAATGGACTAAACCGGCATGATGCCTCATTTAGGAACAAACGATTAAAGGTGTCGTCTGCCCACCCGTGTTGCTGTAAATAAAGAGAGGCTAAAGCTCCACGGACTGCTGTACCCGTAACAGAACGGACGCTCCCAGAACGGTCAGATTGTCGGTCGCGTTTAAGAGCTATCGGCGCAAGTATTTTTGCTGTTACAGGTATTCTTTTCACGATGTCGCCCCCATACGAAGTTCATCTATCCATTTAATCCACTCTTCACCTTGAAAACTGCTAAGGGCTTCTTGGAAGCCGAGCAGAGCATCATCCAATGAAATGGGATCACCATTCCAACACAACGACTCTTCATTGATTTTAATCTTACACCGCCCCATGCCAGCGCTCTTATCACCGCCCAAACTATCAAGTGCCAGTAGTGTAGAAAACAAAAGTGCATATTCATACGGAAACTCATCTCCATCCTGTGTTAGGACCCCAGCGGGATGCCGAGCACGAATAGAACCTTGAAGGCGAACGTTTCTCTCCGAAAATTCCGTTGTGAATAGATGCTGTTCCATTACCGTTCCTGTAAGGCGATCCATAGCTGTCCGAGTTTGTATAGAGGTGTTTGTCGTATCCTTCGGCAACACAGGTCCCGCATTTGTTACATATAGACATTCCCCTTGGTAACGGCTGCCAAACAGTCGATCCACGATCAAGGGGGATTGTCTCAACGGTTTAAAAAACCTCACCAGATGATTCTTATCATCTTCAATGACAGCGTGCGGATTTACAACTTCAAGACCGAGGACTACCGCCAACCGTTCGCATTGATAACGTAGAACACCTTTGATTTGAGAACCGGGAACAAACGGTACCCCGTCAACACCTCCAAAGCGGCGAAGCAATCTGTCCACTGCTGCCGATTGATAGCCACTACCGACGTGCCAACGCCCCTCCCAAATAATATCGTAACTCAAATCCAAACGTTGAGGATCCATAGACAAAACTCCTCTCTACTTTGAAAACAAACGATACGCATCTACAAGATCCGCGACACATAGCAAACTTTTGTCATCTTTTTTAAACCATGGAAAGTTGAATTTATATCCGTTTGGACATAAATTCTCTACTGCCTCCCATAGGGCGCGTCGCTGTGATTTATCCCGCCCGTGCTGGCAGCGTGCAAAAATGTCGCAAATACGCCAGTCAGATTTGTTCTTCTGTGGTTCCAAAGCCGCCTCTTGAAGTTCGTGTAATTTGCTGCTTGGAAACCCACTTTTGTTTAGTTTCTTCACACTCGACCGGAGTGCTTCCAACTCAGGACAAGACAAGGGGCGGAGCGTCCGCTGGGCATCGGTAGATACCTGATAGGTATCATCTCGCACGTGTCCAAGTGCGTAGCTATTCGCACCCGCTACGACATGAAAATCAACACGCGTCTGATTTTGTGTCTCGGATACCAAAGCCCGGCTGTGTTGGCGTTTGGCATTCTTCAAGAGTTGCTCTGCGAGATCCAACGCGAGATAGAACGGATAATTGCTTTTTGCGATCGCAACACCACAAGAAATCGTGAAACCTTGACCCCGAAGCTCGCTTTGGAAAAACTCCCGCGTCGCGACATCAGGCAGAACATCAATTCGGGCTTTAGTTAAGGATTGAAATTGATTGCTGACCTTCAAGGCAAAATCAAGTGCCCGATCAGCAGGCAGTGCGACCAACAAATCATCGCCGCCAAGGAGCAGAATATCCGCAGCAAGTTCATCAAAGCCACCCTGTTGGTGGTAAATCTCTCGAACTTTGTCAATTTCTGACTTGGAAATTTCACTCAGTGCGGTAAAACAGGCTTCTTGAATACTTTCATCAACGATTTCACTAAATTGGCAGAACCTTTCGGATTGATCCAGGGATTGGATAAATTGACCCATAGCGTTTCCATCGGCATAGACGATACCGATGTAGTTGCGCCATCCAGAGCGATCCCCAATATCCGTTAGACTCTCACATCTTAACTTATGCCAAAGTTTGCGATCCGGCCAGTCCCCTTCCTTATCTAAATGCCGCATCCATCCACCCCAGAGTCCATAACGTCGCGTATCACGCCCCACCTGTGCCTTTTCAGCACTCGCCTGAGAGAGTATATCGCCCTCAGGTGTGATGTGAGATGCAGGCAGATGCGATGCAGACTCACATTCCATTATAATCGGTAGTAAAGCAGTACTCCGACGACACGTCGCAAATTCACGTTCGCAGCGGAGTTGAAAATGTGCCATGCGTACCGCCTCGGTATAGTCGTTTTTAAGCGGTGCTATACCATAAACGACACCGACTTCACCGCCCGTTTGTCCCCGTATATGACGCACCATACTTTTACAAGCTGCCCGAACCGCGACAACCTCATCCGCCTGTACGATGAACTGTGCCGAGCCACCATTGGCATATACTTTTTTCACATTTTTCGTGCCTGGATGTTCCGTCAAACAATTTTCCATTTCGACGCGGTTTAAGCGATCCAACCGCGCGCTTGCACCTCGCACCTCATTCAACGGATCGCTACCGAAGACATAGTTTTTTATAGAAGGGGTATCAATGACGATTACGAATGATTCACCAGCCATAATCTGAAGGGTTCCTTTCTATATATCTACTGAATCTACTTTGGGTCTAACGAGTCATTGAGGTCCGCAACAATGACGGGTAACTGACTTTCATCGGATGCTGTTGTGACGACTCTAAATTTCACACACCACGTCCCATTGGAGTATATGCCTTGAACCTCTTCGCCTGAGAGTCGAAACCGTGTTGATTCCGGGAGCTTCTTATGCCAATCGGTTGAATGGCAGTACCGGACGTAGGACCTCGCATCCGTGACCTTTTGCAAGAAATCTAAAATGGAATCACGCGCTTGATTGTAGGCGTGATTCCCTAACTTGGGTGCCTCTTTTTCAGACAGCCTTGCGGCACGCGGAAGCGCACTACCCTTCAATAGTTGAAAACGGGACCGAAAGGTTTCGTGAAAAATCTGTCCTGTCGCTGAGAGTGCGAGATAAACCTCATTATCAATCGTTTCTCGGTTGACTAACGGCTCAAAACGTTCATCCCAATCATTGGCAAAACGGCTCAACGGTTCACAAGCATCTTCCTGACTCAGGATCATAAACATACCGCTGGCACGTTCCCAGAGCGCAAAATCAAGTGCCACTGGCATCGGCGGAAAGGGGATAATCTCATTAAAGCGTTCATGTTTATAATAGACGGGAATATCAAGTGCCTGTCCCATGAGGACAGCAATGGCAATCTGGGCTTTATAGCCACCCGTCGCATTTATCGCACACGACATATAATTTTTTCGCGATGCACGCACCTGTTCACCAAAGAGTTTCGCAAGGTTACGCAAGCCTTGCGTACGGAATAAATAGGGGTCATCATCCCGCAACCCTGTCACACAATGAATCCACACCCGCCAACGTTCTTGTGTAAAATAGGCTTCTAAGATTTTGGCAATTGCCTCCCCGTCATCCGTTTCAGAGCAAAACAGATGGAGGTGTCCCTTCTCAATAATCCCCTGGGTCAGCAGATCTGTCACAGAATTTATTTCTGCCCCGCAAATCCGATCCGTCGGATCAATTTTACGCAGTTGGGTCGCGACTTGAGACCATTTTTCGTCGGAATACGCCTTAGCCAGCGCAGCACGAACCGGGTCGGTTTGCTTTTCCTTGATGAGATTGGAGAGGTTCGGATATAACAGACTCGTCCCAATTGTACAGAGAAGTGTGTGTGGGTTGGGCATCAATATCTCCTATATTTTCTTTATCACGACATATCTGTCTCGATCAGATTTCAGTCAAGCAGATGAGAATCACTTTCAACAAATGGGTTCTTGTCTCGTTCCGCTTCCGTGCGCCGATCAATGAGTGCGAAACGCTCAACAGGACAATCTAACTTCTGAGCATCTTCCACCAAACGTTGGACAATCACACCCATCAACGTTGAACCTCCGGTTATGTTGGCAATAACCTTGTCAGCATACGTCAGATAGCCTTCAACGCTTTCGGCGACTGCATCGATCTCAGTAAAGCCTCCAATCGGATCACTCAATTTTATCTTTTCAATGTGTCCTTTAAATCCCGCTGCACTGGCGGCATCATCAATGCTGCAAATTGACGCGTCTGAACAGATCACAACACAGGTATCAGGATTGGCAACTTTTAGTGCGGAGAAGAGTACACCTGGACTTCCGCCCTGCGGTGAGATCAGTAATCGTCCGCCTAATGGTGGCAGCTCAATACCGCCTGTCACCTTCAGTCCTTCTATCTTCAGTTTATTCCAAAAACACTTAACCTTTTCCAAAGGCTTAGGTTCTGGGTCAAATGCTATTGGACGCATCGCATGATGATGCAATACATTGCGCAACTTGTCTGTCAGTTGATCCCAGTACTCCCTAAATTTTTCCTGCTCCGGTGTCATGGTTAAGTAAGGTCCTTTACTTCTGGCAGATGCCAAAATAGCACCGAGTATGCGCTCATATCGAGGACGCACATACCGGTTATCCCACCACTTCTCAATCTCCTCAGTTTTATATGATTTCCAGATTGCCCAAGAAACCACCCATTCCCGCATTAGGCCTACTGCAAGAGAGATCTGATCTCGTTCCAAATACAAATCAATCATATCTGCCTGACGCCTCAACTCATTTTCATCTAACCGGATTTTTCTCTTCCATTCCCCTTTTCTGTCTGGAGATTTTGCGAACGCTGATTTTTTTGCTGCATTGATGATAGCATTCGTTAGTTCACCTACCAACGGTGGAAGCCCTGCACTGTCTATAGAGGGAAGCCCTTTAATTGAATCAACTAATCCCTTACTGGCTTTTCCCAACTCTAAAGGCAAAGCAGACTCATAGGCAAAGGCATACCTTTGAAGCCAATCAACAGAATTTTTAACTTGGCTGGCCTGCGCCGAAAGTCTTTTATCTGCTTCCGTGTCTCCGGATTTGGATAGTTGTTTTCTTTCATCATTTAGCGTGTCTGCCAGAGGCTGCAGAAGTTGCGCCATGGGCATGGTTGTTCCTTGATCACGAAACATTCGCACTGCATAGAACCACTCCGGCAATTCAACTAACGGCTGTAAATCAATGATGGGTTTGGGATCAGTTGGTGGTATGCCTTCCGCCATCCCATAGTAGACTCCACGGATATTTACGCCCCGAAGTGATTTAAGATAAAGCACCAAAGCATAAAAGATAAATGGAAAGTGTCGGAATCCCTGTGTGACATCAAGTGTAAGCTCGGCACCTTCTGGAATATATTTCGGATCAGCCACGGATTCAAGAATTTTACGAATTTCGATGCTGTCACGACCATCAACAATAGAAATAGATTCGGGCTTGATTTTACGTTTGGTAGAAACCCAATCTCGAAAAACAGGCCACGTGGTCGTTTCGGCACCTTTTGTAACCACAGCAACAAAGCGGTCAGGTATGGACAAGCCCAGCTTGTTAAATAATTCCATTAATGCCAATGGAGCGAGATCCGCGGTAGCTTTTTCTCCATTCCATGTATATGTAGTGTTCTCGAATACTCGCGTCCCCAAACTGGTTAGCAGAATATGTGACATTTTTACCCCTTTGGCAACTATAATTCCTAAAGTTTGGACAATCCGTGTCATGAGCGCGTTGATTTTCAAAGGTCTATGTTATTTTTCATGAGTTTGGCACGCCAGCAGCGTGCGAAAGTGCTTGAAAAACTACGTTCAAGCGTTTAAAAGTTGTTAGGTAGCAACTTAGGTTATAAAACGTCAATTTTTATTGTTATTTCGATTATTAAATTATAAAATCTATACCTAACTTAATTATACCGTATTTTTAGGGAAAAAACAAATAAAAAAATCCAGAGCCATTCAGTGTTGATGCTTTGCAGTGAAAACAGTCGTCTGAATCCGGATTGATGGATTCAAGGGATTAGTGGGATTATGAGTGATCTCGTGTTGGACCGTCTGAATCGCAGCTTATCACGGATTACGCGGATTTTTAGATGTGCGTTATTCTCCGCTGATTCGGGATCTGGAGATTTTTCAGCAGAATTGAAGTCTCTGAGTCAAAGAGAGTTGAGATAAATCTAACACCTCTTTTAACTGACGACTCTCACTGCAAAGCAAACTTGATGACTGACGACTATTACATTCCCTTCAAACGGGAACGCGGATCTAAAGTCGAGAACAAGATTGATGAGTTCGTGATGCAGGAAGTGTTTCCATTCCCTTCAAACGGGAAAGGGGAGGCAAAGAAAATGGTTGAGATGGTGTTGGCCCGTAAAACAGCAGTTTCCATTCCCTTCAAACGGGAAAGGGGAGGCAAAGCGTTTCCACCGTCATTCTTACCATCATTTTCCTGACGGATAAGTTTCCATTCCCTTCAAACGGGAAAGCTGAGACAAAGACAAGGTCGGACCCGGAAAGAATGTCGCGGCAACGGTTTCCATTCCCTTCAAACGGGAAAGACTATACAAAGGAGATGAGATACACATTCGCTTTGTATGGCCAACAAAAAAGGGGTTTCCATTCCCTTCAAACGGGAAAGTTTATCCAAAGGTCGGACTACTGGGAGCCGTTCGGCGGAGTCCATATGTTTCCATTCCCTTCAAACGGGAACGCGGAGACAAAGTTCATCTCCCCACGCACCGCAATCCACGCACTACAGTTTCCATTCCCTTCAAACGAGAAAGGGGAGACAAAGAGAATTCACAACCGACGAGTATAACCGGCTGAAAAGCAAAGTTTCCATTCCCTTCAAACGGGAAAGGGGAGACAAAGAAAAACCACGCCTGGAACGCTATCAGCCGAATCGTGTTTCCATTCCCTTCAAACGGGAAAGGGGAGACAAAGGCAGCGGATACGCCCTTACGTCAGCACCCCTAACGAAGAAGTTTCCATTCCCTTCAAACGGGAAAGGGGATTCAAAGGCAACTGGAATTCCGACCAACCTGCTTCCAGTCGGTGAGTAGTTTCCATTCCCTTCAAACGGGAAAGAATATACAAAGCAACCCTTGGCTGTACTTCGCAACCGCAGCTCTGCTGTTTCCATTCCCTTCAAACGGGAAAACATAGACAAAGCGGACCGAGCTTGAGAAGCAACGTCAGGAACATGAGTTTCCATTCCCTTCAAACGGGAAAACACAGACAAAGAACAACAGACTTTGCGTTTGCTGGCGACGCCAAACCGTATACGTTTCCATTCCCTTCAAACGGGAAACCAGAGACAAAGAGACGGAATCGACACGCAAATACCAGTAGTTGAGGTGTTTCCATTCCCTTCAAACGGGAAAGGGGATTCAAAGCCGTAATCAACTCGCGTTTCCCGCGCAACAACGTGGGTTAGTTTCCATTCCCTTCAAACGGGAAAGGGGATTCAAAGTGAGCTCAACCCGCCTGTCCCATTATCGCCGAAACAGCTGTTTCCATTCCCTTCAAACGGGAAAGGGGATTCAAAGAATTTGTATATTGAACAACGTCCAACATTGGAAATGTTTCCATTCCCTTCAAACGGGAAAGGGGATTCAAAGAAACAGCATCAACTCATGCTTAATCTTGAGGCAGAAACGTTTCAATTCCCTTCAAACGGGAAAGGGGATTCAAAGATGATGATGGTGCCATTATTGAACATCGGGATCTTGTTTCCATTCCCTTCAAACGGGAAAGGGGATTCAAAGGGCGGATCAGACCACCAGAAATAGTTTCATTACCGCGTTTCAATTCCCTTCAAACGGGAAAGGGTTTCACAGGAACACTATGACGATCCTGTTCCGCCGAACACGGAAAAGTTTCCATTCCCTTCAAACGGGAACGCGGAGACAAAGTGATAGATACCTGCGGAAAGCGAGAAGAATTCTCTCTGTTTCCATTCCCTTCAAACGGGAAAGGGATATAAAGTGATGTTCTCAGAGGTGCCACAGAGATACCAGGGTTCGTGTTTCCATTCCCTTCAAACGGGAAAGGGGATTCAAAGTGATATTAACGAAGGGTCGTGGTTCTACGCAGACGTGTTTCCATTCCCTTCAAACGGGAAAGTGGATTCAAAGTTAGCCCGTTGGAAATCGGCCTTCTCTTGTTTCTCGTGTTTCCATTCCCTTCAAACGGGAAAGGGGATTCAAAGAACGCTGAGCTTCGCGTCCGAAGCGCCCTAAAGATGTTTCCATTCCCTTCAAACGGGAAAGTGGATTCAAAGATGTATTTTTTACCGTTTTGTTCGCTATTGCCGGATGTGTTTCCATTCCCTTCAAACGGGAAAGTGGATTCAAAGGAGATCGACAATTTGCTCATCGCCACGGGTGGCAGTCAGGCGTTTCAATTCCCTTCAAACGGGAAAGTGGAGTCAAAGTCAGCAAGTAGGCAAAATACATCTGCACGCCCATTAGAGTTTCAATTCCCTTCAAACGGGAAAGTGGAGTCAAAGTCAATTGGTACGAGGGACGAATCATGCAGGACCTGTTTCAATTCCCTTCAAACGGGAAAGTGGAGTCAAAGTCGGAAAAACGTTCGGCTCATGGGAAGCCTCCTCTTTGTTTCAATTCCCTTCAAACGGGAAAGTGGAGTCAAAGTTATCTCAAGGAAGATCTCGATGACCTTTTCAGTGATCTGTTTCAATTCCCTTCAAACGGGAAAGGGGAGTCAAAGCAATTATGAAACTGTTTCGATCTCGGTCACGACTAAGTTTCAATTCCCTTCAAACGGGAAAGGGGAGTCAAAGAAGGCAGAAACACATACAATGCCTTGTTGATAGGAATGGGTTTCAATTCCCTTCAAACGGGAAAGTGGAGTCAAAGTGTTCAAAAAGAGATCCTCGGGCATGAAGAGTTCATGTTTCAATTCCCTTCAAACGGGAAAGTGGAGTCAAAGGCCATTGAAACGGCGGAATTGGCGCAACGCCATCACCGGTTTCAATTCCCTTCAAACGGGAAAGTGGAGTCAAGCAGTAAAGCATTAAAACTCTCGGGGAGAGAGCACATAGGTTTCAATTCCCTTCAAACGGGAAAGTGGAGTCAAAGCAGACTATTTCAGAGTCGGTGACGTTATTCGTATTTATGTGTTTCAATTCCCTTCAAACGGGAAAGTGGAGTCAAAGCGAGGCAGACCAAGTCGATAAAATCGTAGAACGGGAAATGTTTCAATTCCCTTCAAACGGGAAAGTGGAGTCAAAGTTATCGCAACACTCGCGACGGGACCTGCTACGACAATCTCGTTTCAATTCCCTTCAAACGGGAAAGTGGATTCAAAGAAAGAGTATCCTTAACTCCATCGCCGCATGGACGGTTGAGTTTCAATTCCCTTCAAACGGGAAAGTGGAGTCAAAGCGTTGCAAGCCAGCAAGACCTCACAAAGATCTTAACTGAGTTTCAATTCCCTTCAAACGGGAAAGTGGAGTCAAAGATTTCAACCGTAACGGTAATGCTGATTGCCATTTTGTTTCAATTCCCTTCAAACGGGAAAGTGGAGTCAAAGAAAGAGTATCCTTAACTCCATCGCCGCATGGACGGTTGAGTTTCAATTCCCTTCAAACGGGAAAGTGGAGTCAAAGCGTTGCAAGCCAGCAAGACCTCACAAAGATCTTAACTGAGTTTCAATTCCCTTCAAAC
>JAJDTM010000041.1 GCA_022827185.1 Candidatus Poribacteria bacterium | reverse complement strand
TTTTACCGCCGTATTCTCCAGAGTTGAATCCGATTGAAAAGGATTTCGCTAACATCAAGCGGAGGCGTCAATATAACGCTGAGGCATCTATTGATGATATTATAAAAGTGTATAATTAATTACGGGATTCACTATAATTGGCTTTGACCCAGCGTTGTTTATTTCTATCCATTGAGGTGGTGTAAAACGTGCTTGCGAGCCATACATGATTTCACTGATACTGACGGCACTCTGTATCGTGCTAGGCTGAGAAGAGTCGTCCACAGTCACCGGATTTTCGTTCACGTCAATGATGGTAATAGCAACGATGATGGCATCGGTGCGACCGCCATCGGAGACGGTAACCGTCACTGTGTAGGCGTTCTTTGTTTCAAAGTCAAGCGGCGCATGTGTTTTCAACTGTCCAGTCGTGCTGACAATACTAAAGGCTGCCGCATCCGTGCCACTGAGGGTGTATGTCAATTTGTCATCATCCGCATCTGTCGCAGACACAGGGCTCCCGACATTGACACCAGCAGGTGTGTTTTCTTTCACAAAACGCGTCGTGCGACTCCCCGCAAATGCTGGTGCACTCGACTCATCGACATCCGTAATGCGGATAGCCACCCGGGTGGTTGCATCCCGCAAACCGTCAGAAGCGGTTACGACGACCGAGTAAGTGTTCTTGGTTTCATAGTCGAGCGCGGCTTTGGTTTTCAGTTGCCCAGTGGTTTGGTCAATGGCAAACGCTGCTGCATCTGTGCCGCCAATCGTATAGGCCAAGGTATCGTCGCTATCAGCATCTTCAGCAGACACCGCCTCACCAATGGGCACACCCGCGGGTGTGTTCTCTGGTATAGATCGGGTTGTGTTGTTCTCAGCGAAAACTGGTGGATTGTTTTCGTTTACGTCCGTGACGTTGATAGCGACCCCAATGGAGCCTGTTCCGCCGTTGCCATCAGAGGCAATGACGGTTACGGCGTAGGCGTTCTTTTTTTCATAATCCAGCGGGGCCTTGGTTTTCAACTGCCCGGTGGTGCCGACGATACTAAACGACGCTGCATCCACGCCGCTGAGACCGTATATCAAGGTATCTTCATCGGCATCTGTAGCGGTGACGGGGCTGCCGATGTTTCTGCCAGCAGGCGTGTTTTCGGGTATGGATCGCGTTGTGCTATCACTCGCGAAAACGGGAGTACTGTTTTCCGCCACGTCCGTGACGTTAATAGCGACGCCGATGGTGTCCGTGAGCGCGCCATCGGAGACGATGACCGCCACTGAATAGGCGTTCTTCTGTTCGTAATCCAGCGGGGCGCGGGTTTGCAGTTGTCCAGTCGTACTGACGATACCAAAGGACGCCGCATCTACACCACTCAGGCTGTAGGTTAAAACATCTCCCTCGTCTTCATCTTCAGCCCTGACGGGGGCACCGATGTTTCTGCCGGCAGGTGTGTTCTCCGCTATAGCGCGTTCCGTGCTACTCCCTTCTACGAATTCCGGGGCATGTGCTGTCGGTGTTTCGTCTACATCCGTGACGTTGATAGCAACACCGATGGAGTCTGTTCCACCTTTACCATCAGAGACGAGAACCGCCACTGAATACACATTCTTCTGTTCATAGTCAAGCGGCGCACGTGTTCGCAACTGTCCAGTCGTGCTAACGATGCCAAACGATCCAGCATCTACACCACTCAGACTGTAGGTTAAGACATCCTCATCTTCATCCGTAGCAGAGACAGGGCTGCCGATATTTCTGCCAGCGGGTGTGTTCTCAGGAATTGAGCGTTCCGTGGCACTGCCTTCTACAAATACCGGGGCATTGTTCTCCTCTACATCCGTGACGTTGATAGCGACACCGATAGTGTCTGTTCCACCCTTGCCATCGGAGACGAGGACTGCCACCGAATAAGTATTCCTTTTTTCATAATCAAGGGGTGCGCGGGTTCGCAACTGTCCAGTCGTGCTGACGATGCCAAAAGACAATGCGTCTACACCGCTGAGACTGTAAGTTAAGACATCCTCATCTTCATCCGTAGCAGAGACAGGACTGCCGATGTTTCTGCCAGCGGGTGTATTCTCAGGGACGGAGCGTTCCGTGGCACTGCCCTCTACGAAGACCGGTGCGTTGTTCTCCTCCACGTCCGTGACGTTGATAGCGACACCGATAGAATCAGTTCCGCCGTTGCCGTCAGAGACAAGGACTGTCACTGAATAGGTGTTCTTTTCTTCATAGTCTAGTGGATCACGGGTTTGTAACTGTCCGGTCGTGCTGACGATACCAAAGGAAGCTGCATCTGTCCCGCCGAGGGTGTATGTCAAGGTATCCTCATCCGCATCCGTAGCGGAGACGGGGCTGCCGATGTTTTTCCCCGCCGGTGTGTTCTCCGGTATGGATCGCGTCGTGCTACTTCCGTCTGTGAAAATCGGGGCATTGTTCACGTTTGGATCGCCGGTAGGCTTAGGGATCCCGAGTGCAAAACTGAGAGTGTTATCAGTGCTGCTCGGTTTATCAAGACTATAGCCGAAATGGCTTGTCGGCAGCACTGGCAGTGTGCCAATAACTGCGGTAATCGCATCCGATGTACCGGGGGTGCGGATCACGGTAAGGAGTTCGCTTTCTATGCTACCAGCGGGAATTGTGACGGTAGTTGCGCCACCATCAATGCTGCCATTTGTAACCCTAACCGGCAGTACAAGATTGAAAGGCGCGCCAGTGGCTGTTGTTGCCTTGAACTGGTTCTCTCCAACCTTCTCCAGTGACACCGTGATGGATAAACCAACGGTGTTATTACTCAGAAAGAGTGAATTTAATGAAGACAGACCCGAAAAAAGACCATCAGGTAGACTGCTAAGTTGATTGGAAGACAGACTGAGCCAATTCAACGCAGAGAGTCCAGAAAAGATATTCGCAGGCAGACTGCTGAGTTGGTTGTTACCTAAATTAAGTCCGGTCAATGAAGATAGACCGGAAAAGGTATCTGCCGATAGGCTGCTCAGACTGTTGTCAGATAAGTTGAGCAACTTCAGCGAAGAGAGTCCAGAAAAAACATCATCAGGCAGCGTGCTAAGTTGGTTGATACCTAAGTCAAGTCGGATTAACGCAGACAAACCGTCAAAATCGCCAGCTTTCAGTGCTGTAATGCCCTGGTCCCTCAGGGTAAGGGCCTTAATTACAGTGAGATCTGCAGCGGTCACATCGTCAGCAGCATCTACCCCCGGCAGGAGTGCGACAATCGTATCTTGGACTTGCTGCGTCCGGTCACTGACAGGTGTTAATTCAGGCGCGTTGTTTTGTGCTTGCACGTAGTCTGTACCTTGTATACCATATATTAATAGCATCGCTGTAACGATTGACAGCATAATTTTTCGGTTCAGGATCAGCGTTTTCACAATAAACTCCTTTTGATACATAGGACTTACCGCACGCCGGTGGCGAGGTTTCAAATTGTGGTCCCACCTGTTAGGAAGGGGTGCCAGCAAAGAAATTTGCGTAAGTCCTGCTCCTTTTAATATAAATTTTACATTTTTTAGGAAGGTATAGCAAGCGAATAACGCCTATCTTCCTTCCAATTTTTTGTTACTTGCGTATCAACATCTTGCCTGTAGCGCTGAAATCGTCTGCTGTGAGCGTATAGAAATAGACACCACTTGCCACAGGTTCACCGAAGGCGTTTCTGCCATCCCAATACGCCGCACGACTGCGATTTTGATACATCCCCGCGGGTTGGTGACCGAGTGCTAACGTCCTGACTGATTGTCCGTTGCTGGCATAGATGGTGATGGTCACCTCCGTCGGTTTTGCCAACTCATACGGTATCCACGTTTCTGGGTTGAACGGGTTCGGAAAGTTGGGAAGTAGCACAGTTTGCTCTGGTAACTTCACCACTAAAAACTGTTGGAGGATAGCAAGTGCTTGTCGAGAGGCAATCGAGCCATCATCTTCGGTATGCAGAAGATTCATCCACGCTTGAAGTGTTGCAGGCCCCAGCGTTGCTAACAGCGCACGGCTTATAGGAGCAGCTGGAATTGCTGAGTCCTCAAGGTTTTCAACAATGATTAGTAAGTCAAGCTTATCGACCTTGCCGTCACTATTGACATCAGCACGGGTATTACCGGTCTCATCAAGTGCTTTTATGACGAGAATCAAATCATGGATGTCTACTTGCCCATCTTCATTAACATCGGCTGCACTTGAGGGCAGTCCGTCCATCATATAGATAGAAGTCTCGAATTCTGTGGGTTCCAGATAGATTTTAAAGAACATCCCCCAATTCTCCCTGTTATCGTTAACTTTAACTAACAACGGGTTGCTACCTGCCTTCAAATTGACGCGGAAAGTGTCTTGTATGCCGCTCGTTTTTCTATTGGCATCATTTCTGTGAACCACGCCACCATTGAGCCAAACTTTGATGGCATCGTCACTGCCGACTCCCATCTTCACAGCCTGATTTTGCGGTGAGATAATATTCATAAAGGCGTAAGCCGTGTAGTAGTTCAAGTCTTGCACCGCACTCAGCCCAGTTGCATTCACGACATGCTGAACATTATTGGATTTACAACGGTGGACAGGAATAATGAAGACCCACTCTATTTCGCAGTGAACTGATGAAGGAATGACTTCAGGGGTCCATTGCAAGTCCCCCAGGGTGTCACCTGATCTTACACCATTTATGGCAATGAAAGCCTCAGAAACTTCGCCGTTGCTCAATGTAGAAAGATAATCGGCATCTATGTCTGAACCTTCGGCAATCATCCAGAGCCAGGGGCCTTGGAGATAGTCATCCGCCGCAGATGTCTCCTTTGCCTCTGGATCCGCCCCTGGGGTGTCCTGCTCGTCTTCTGGTGGATCCGTTTCCATCGATGCAGTCACGGATATTTGCGCGGTGAGTGCGGGGCCCTTGTATTCCGCTATAGCATCCGCGCCTACGGTGAAAGTCAGAATAGAAGTCGTGTCAAAGTCGCCCTCAAATCCCAATTCAACTGTGATTTGCGTGTCGCTTATACGATCGACTCCGAACCATGCGGGACCGAACGTGCTAATCTTTAAACCCGGAATACCAGACACATCCAAAGCATTTCCGATATGGACTTCAAATCTTTCCCAAGTCCGCCCTTTGAGTGTGAGTGTAACCACACTTCCATGCAAGTTTGCCTCCGTCAAGGGTTGCTGAACTGAGGCTGTAATTGTTGGGTTTACTCCTTGTGCGTAACTCATCCCTTGTGCACTGCCTATAAACAATATTGCTGCGAAAATTGACACGATTACATTTTGATTCACAATTAGCGTTTTCATCGTAAACTCCTTTTACAATGGTTATAAGTTGTCAGTTTGCCTCGCAATGAGAGTTAATCACTTCCTGCTCAATTTGCGTAATCCTAATATAGTTTCAGTAGGTCAATTTTTATTGTTTTTAAGATAAAAAATCATAAAGTCTATATGTAACTATAAAATTGTAACACGTTTACAGAAAAAAACAAATTATTTCCATACACACTACAGAGCCATTCAGTTTTCGGTTTTTTCAGACATTTTCGCGGACGGATCGCGAGCGACAAGAAACACCCAAGCAAAAACACTCGCTCCTACAGGGGAGCTTTACGCGACAAATCGAAATTATGTGACAATTGAATGGCTCTGTACACACTACTAATTTGCTTGAAAGATATATAATATGTAGGACTTAGGGAAACCCCTCTGCCCGCAAGGTTTCTAACGCCATCCTGCTACGCTTATGATGCAGGAGCTGATGAAAAAATGCGTAAATCCTAATATGTTAGAATTGTATAGGACTTACGCAAACAGACGATAAATCACCTTAATAAATCCTTTCACGCGCCAATCCACAGCGCATCGCCAATGAAAATAGCACGCGGCAAGCGACTGCAAAGTAGAGATGCACCAACATCAGGGAATCAAAAAATCGGGATATTTGGACGTTGTATTCTCAGACGCATACCCAATTGCCAGTGGGCCGGAGACGGGAGGTAGCGGGAACTACCCCGACAATCCGTCTCCAACGTCCATTCGTAAGGATACATACTTCTCCGAAGAAAAACACGTAAAATGACGATGCTGTTTAAAATGTCAACCACATCAAGTGAGATATGTAGGACACTTAAACAAACACTGGCAACTCACTCTTGGCAGTGCCGTGGTTCGGGACAGCTGCAACCGTCGCCGAAGACTCCATATTGGATTTACGGATGCCAAGAAATAGTATAGCAAAAAGGAAAATAAAATACAACAATTTTTTTATTTCAGTCCAATTTTCGTGTGACCCCGAGTTGCTATCCAACAAATTGTGAAGGGTAGCCAATCTCCTTCGCGCATTTCCTGCGATAGGATTTCGTTAGCATTGCAAAAACCGTGCCAACTCTCGCAACTTCTGATTTGTCATTGCGTGTTCTACGGGTCAACGGACGATATACCCTTGTAAAATCAGCGGTTTCAACATCGTCCTGATTCTAAACCCAATAAGATCCTTTTTCGCTAAACTGTGTAAAGACGCAAAAATTTTTGTGACACTTGCTAAATTTTTGCGTTTTCACAAAAAATTTTGGTTTTGCCAAGGTTAGGCACTATTCAACAGAAATTGGGTTCTCAGAGTACCACATTGATCAACGGATATGCGAATTCGGAGGGATCTACAAAATTGATAAGTACAGGAAAGAGGGGTGAGTTTTCGGGGAAATACATCGACTTTTTTAGGCGGTTTCCTCAGCCAACGCGCGATATTTGTCCAAGGTAGGCACAGATATTTGGAGACGTTTGGCAATATCCTGTTTGGAATGGTGGGGAATTTCCGTTTCATACCTCATAAGGGTAATATAGGAAGTTATTTCGGATATTGTTCCAGTCTGGATGAGTTCCCATAATCTACGTCTCGCGTCTTCAGGTGTTATGTGTGAGTCTCCATTAGGTTCTTGTGAAGGCTCCACTGCCACAGCGCGTGAATCTCCAAGCTCTGCTGCGTTCGTATCCGAGTCTTCGTGAGGTTCATTCAGGTTTTCTACGGCTATTTCGACATCCTCTTTTTTCAATTCTTCGCCCTCTGCAAAGATAAGCGCGGTTTCTATTACATTTCTGAGTTCTCGAACATTACCGTACCAATTGATCTTTTGAAGATATTTAACTGCCTCCGAGGTGATACCGGTGATTAATTTATCGTAATCTTCGCTTAATTGGGACACAAAATCATGCGCCAAGGGCGCGATATCCGAACGCCTGTTACGGAGCGGCGGAATTTGAATCCGAAAGAGGTTAAGTCGATAGTAGAGATCTTCCCTAAATTTTTTTCTATTCACCGCAGTTTTAAGGTTGACGTTTGTTGCCGCGACCACTCGGACATCCACCTCGATGACTTCTTCGCCACCGACGGGTGAAAATTCTTGCTGCTCCAGTACACGCAGAAATTTCACTTGGACTTCAGGCGACATCTCGCTGACCTCATCTAAGAACAAGGTTCCGCCGTTTGCTTGTTCAAATATCCCGCGATGCTTCCGAATAGCAGTCGTAAAAGCCCCTGCTTCATGTCCAAAGAGTTCGCTTTGAATGAGCTCTGGGGAAAACGCACCACAGTTGATGACTTTGAAAGGCGCATCCTTACGCGGACTATTGTCATGAATGGCTTGCGCGATCACTTCTTTGCCAACACCTGTTTCACCCGTGATGAGGACAGTTGCTTCTGTAGGCGCGACTAAATTTACGGATTGAAAGACTGCTTGCATCTGCGCTGATTCACCGATAATATTTCTGGTAACATTCTGTATCTGAGTCGCAGTTTTCCCATTCATTTTTTTTTCCTTGCTTTTTGATGAAAATCACCTTTAGTAGGACTTACGTAAAAGACAGTAATTTCAATATTTTTAACCCCCTAAATCCCCCTTATCAGGGGGACTTTAAGAGGAAATCTCGCCTGTTAGGTCCCTGGGTGAACTCACAAGATTTGATGGTACTCGGCAAGTGCTAAGGAGAAATCGCCACGTTTCCCTAAGAGCAGTGCCTTCTCGCGTCGGTATTCTCCATTCCGCGGATCAACATCGAGCTGAGAGGTCAGTCGTTGGACCTCCGCATCTGAGTTGGCACGAATCTCACTCAATTTCAAACTCGTCTGTCCATGTTCAATACAGTCTTGTAATCTTTCTCGGAACCATAGCGCAGGCAAAGTACTCCGGAGCGTGCCCGCATAAGGTTCGCGATTGCTTTCAATAGCTAAACAGAACTCCTTAAGTTGACCGGAAGAGCCTTGTATATTCGCCGAAATTTCCTCATCTCCGCCGCCCATCCTGAAAGTGTTCTCCTGAGAGAAGCACCGCCAAGTCTGCAGGTCGCTCCAGATATAAGAGGCACCGCCAGTAATTTCAATTTTATGATACGAGTCGTTTCCCCACTGACGATTGGAGGTTTGGCAGAACGTACAAAGTGCCCCCTGCGGAAATCTAATCGTGCACGCGAGGTTCGGCGCGCCATTTCTGGAAGCCATTACGGTCGCTTCTTCAGGCAGCACTGTATACTCCACAAAGAGTCGCCGGACGATCTCAAAGACGATCTGGAAATGCGAGTCTCCAAACTTCAACAAGTCGTTTAAATACGGCACGCGTCCGATTCCGAGCAAGAACCGCATGTCCTGAATAATTCCAAAACCGGAATCACTGACAATACGTAAGATCTCCTGAATACATCTGCCAAATATGAACCGTGTGCCTGTCATAACAAGCCGGTTATATCTTTCAGATGCTGCAACAAGGTGGAGTCCTTCTTCTAAAGAGCCGGGAGGGGTCGGTGACAAAACATTGATACCCGCAGCAAGCGCAGATTCAATCAGTTGGGCACGCGGCACGCTCGCTTTCTCGCCTGACACAATGATAACGCCATCTAATTTCGGATGCATTGTATTGAACATTTCTTCAGGGCTCTCAAAGAAATCACACTCGAAAAATGAGGCGAACTCCTCAACACGGACACGGTTTTCGGGAATGACACTGGAATTTGCAATGCAGTTTACACGCAATTGAACAGGATACAAGGCTCGAAACAGCCACGGTTGTATCTGTTCTCCAGAGTAAACGACACCGATCCTCATAATTCCCTCCCGTAATCGTAATGGCTTTTCATTTCCGCTACTTCAGTGACGCGTTCGTTTGCTGCTGAGATCTCGGTTTGCGCCCACCGGTCAATAGCGTTCTTTATCTCCGTGATGGTTGTCTGGTACAGGGATTGAATTTCAGGTTCTGTCTTAGAAAGGCGTTCTGCGATCTCTTGGATAGGCTTTTTTAAAACGGTGAGACACCCTACCTGAAATTCAAACAAACCTCTGAGTCGTAAGGTCAGTGCTAACATGCCCCACCATTTACTGTTGACCTCATCAATCAATTGCGCGCCGCCAATCAATGGACGCGATAGTGGGTTATTTTCTTCAGGTAAACACAAAATATCAACTGCGGCAGCTATAGTGAGGTTTTGAAGGCCCTCCCAACGCGCGTTACCACTCCACACATCAGCCACAGAAAAATTGTGAGTCTGCTCTACAGTACGACAGAACACCTCATGCTGCACCAAATTAGCAGCACGCCTATCAACTAAAAGATCTAAGGCAATCGCGTAAACATTCCGCCCATAAGACACTGAATCATTGATGCGGGCAGTATTTCTCACAGCTAAATTGGGACCCGATCTTGGCACCCGCAGCTTGGCTGAGTAAACTGCTGAATCGTAGTATCTTAAAAATTCTTCTCGTGTAATCTTCACCACATCCCTTCAAGCGTAGTTTTATCGGTGTTCTCCTTTTCCGTCCGATGCGTGAAAAACAGGGTTCAGCGTTTGAAGCAGGATAGATTCTATAGGGTGCGTTAATTATAGCCGAAAATCAAGCGGGGGACAAGGATTTTATTTCCGCGTTCAGAGGCATTCAATTCGATTTTCTGCTTTCTCGAAAAAAACGAAATTTTTTCTATAGAGGTAGCGATATCGGGGCACCAACTTGCGAAGACCGATACGTCGCCTCTGCCAACGCAATGCCGTCTCTGCCGATACGTCCGTGGGTTGTCGGTTCCGCTTCACCGGCGATGCACTGCAGCCAATGGTCGATGCTCGCGCCTTTCGCTGCCATCCCCCAATACCGCTGTTCACGCTGTGCATCTGGCACGTTACGATAGGTATCGTCATCCGGTGCTGAGGCAGAGAATTCTTCTGGGGCTTCCATATCGTGGGTTTTCCAACGGAGCCCGTGCCGGATCAGTGTCGCGGAGCCTTTACTCGTGACGAGACCGTTTCCGCTATTCCCAATCTCCGCTGCCCAGCTCTTAATCATCATACCGACACCGCCGTTTTTGAAATGCACAGTTAACACGGCGTTGTTCTCAACGGCTGCGTCAGCGGGTGGATAGGTGCCCCCAAGCGGGACATGACTTGTAAACCCGTAGACAGTGGAGGCGGGACCGTAGAGCCACAACCAGATATCGAGATTGTGGATGGCTTGCTCCACCAACATACCGCCTGATTCCGCTTTCACAAAGAGCCACGGATGCCGTTCCGGTGAAAACCAACTGACCTGATTAGAATACGCCATCTGCAGTGTGCCGAGTGTGCCATCGTCTAATAGCGACTTCAGTTTCATGTATCCCGGATCGAACCGCATCATGTAGGCGACCATCAGGAGTACCCCCGCATTTTCAGCAGCGGCGACCATCTCGTCACCTTCGGCGACGTTACAACACATCGGTTTCTCCATCAAGATGTGCTTGCCAGCATCAGCCGCAGCACGGGTGATTTCGAGGTGTGGACGTGGATGGACGCACACATCAACAGCGTCTATGTCCTGTCTATCAAGGAGCGCGCGATAATCTGTGTAAGCGTCTGCGCCGAACCGATCTGCTTGTTCGTTTGCGGAGGCTTCGTTGATGTCGGCGATCGCGACGATGTCAGCGCGACGTGTCGGTTCTTGGTAATACGGAGCGTGGAGACCTCTGAAGATGCCGCCGCATCCAATAATACCAACTCTGATTTTATCCATTGAATTTCTCCTTTAAGACCACGAAAACTGGGTTCGTAGTAGGGCGATTCATCGCCCGTTCCAACGCACAATGAATTGTGCTACTACAAACAGGACGATTTATGGTTACGGCACACGGCGTGTGTCTACTACCTTTCACTACCTTTAAGAATTGGAGGTGGCGTTTCATCCGCTAAAAGTGCAAGTGCCTCCGCGATAATCGCGTGTTGTAATTCCGGATTGTTCGGTTCACCGAGCGGATACCCAAATCTATAAGGTACTGACAACGCACGGGGTGGCTTCACCCTTTTCGTTATGCTTTCATCAAGCGTTATAGAAGTCGTCGATATGCCTGTTGCTTCAACAGCATGTTGGATCAATCCTACAGACTGATTGCACATCGGTCACACAGGGGTCAAGAATGCAACGTCAACGTCATCCGCCTTGAGCATCTCTCCGACTTCAGGCGCGGTTTTTTCAATAAGCCGTTTCGGTTTCGTAATGGACCCCATGAAACTGAAGTGTCTATCATTGAGTGAACCGATTTCACCAGCATTTTCTAACTCTCGAAATCGATCCAATGGAAACACCAGATTTATATCACTTTCCGTGCCGCTTGCGTCGAAAGCCTTACTCCTATGTCCAAGCGCGAGGACTTGTGTCTCAATTGTATTCGGTATTTCCCGGTACGAACAATCACCACCCATAATCTTATCATTATAAGGCATCTGTTCTGGAAGATGTAATCCAGCAGTTGTAATGAGCGCGACACGGCATCGGCTTAATTCCTTTTGAAGGGGTGTATTCGGAGGCGTGCCGCCATAGGACTTGACGGGATATGCCCGCATAAAGAACCGGTATAAATCGTCCAACTTGAACATAGATACCATACACACCTCGCATCAGCCGTTCGCGAAGATAAGCCGTGTCCGGTTCTGACACGGAAGTTGTATCGTCCGTCCGGTGATGCCGCTCTCAATCGTAGCGAACCCAATTTCGTTGACAGCAGTATAGTCATCCCGCGCACAATGAGGGAGTGGACCACCATCAAGATAATCGGTAATCTGTTTGTATGCAACTTTAAAAGGACTGGCGTTTTCGGGCAAATCAAGCGTCGCGTTATCAACCAATTTGCCCGCTTTATGGACAGTTGTGCCGCTATAAAACCCGGCCTGTACGCTGCCTTCATTACCGAGGACATCAACCGAAAAACTGCCGCGCGTTCCGTGGTTTCCGACATGGAAACCGATGACCCCGCTTTCAAATTGGATGGTTGAACCGACAATCGCGGGTTCAGGTTCGTAAGACTCTGGCACATCACCACCGCCCGAAACGAAACCGGTCACGGCAACAGGGTCGTAGCCAGCGAACTGACAGATCATATCTGTGGTATGAATAGCAAAGGAGAGTACACCACCGCCGCAATACCCGATAACGGTTTGCACCTCACCGATGAGTCCGTCTCTGATAAGCGATTGTAGACGAATCAGATGCGGTCCCCAGTGTCGCGTATAGTCCACAACGATAGGAATACTTTTCGCATCAGCCCCCGCGGTCATCAAATCAACTTCTTCAAGGGAACATCCGGCGGGTTTTTCAAGGAAGATGGCTTTAATGTCTGCTCTCAAAACATTCTGCATCACCTGAAAATGATGCGGTCCGCGGACACAGACAGCGACGATGTCTAAATCTTCGCTTTCAAGCATCTGGACATCTGTTTCATAGTAGTTGATGGAGTTATCTGGGAATCCGGGTCCCCAGGTCTGCTGGAATTCTGCTTGACGTTCTGCGGACATATCCGCGACTGCGACCAACTCGGTTGTCTCGCAAAAACGGATGCCGCCTGCGTGGCAATACGGATAAGCGTCATCAGGCGTTGAATAACGGGCGGCAATGCTGCCTAACCCGATAATACCGACACGATACATTGGAATTGCTCCTTTTTCGAGGATTGCTAAGAGGATAGCACAGAAGCAGGAAATTGGCAAGTTGAATATGAATAGGACTTACGCAAACAGGCGATAATGCACGTTGCGTAAGTCCTAAAGAAGATTGGTAGAAGTATTCAGTTATCAGTGCGTTGTGTGTGCGGGTTGCTTCAACTTACCCCATAAGGTCGTCTGCGTATTCGCATCCGGAGAAACAGCGAGAAAACCGGAGGGTACCCACGCGGGAGAATAATCCATCGCTTCATGCGTTGTGATTTGGCGAGGATTTCCGCCACCATTTGGTGTAATCAAGTAGATGTTTGAATCACGATTCGGGTTGCCCCATGGACTTTCAAGCTCCGATTCGTAGGCAATCCAGCGTCCATCCGGCGACCACGCTGGATTTCTACTCCAAGTTTCCAGTGGTGACACTCGCCGACTGTTTTGGCCCTTAGCATTCATGACATAGATACCTCTCGAACCGTTCCATTTGAATTTGTCATAGGCAATGTTTTCACCATCAGGTGACCAACTTGGAGTTACGCCCCAGGCAAGTTTTCTTACATTTCTTCCTTCGGTGTTCATGACATAAACATCACCACTATCGTTCCGGATGGAATAGAAAGCAATGGAGCGACTATCCGGTGACCACGCCGGTGCTGAGTTGTATTTGCCTTCATTGGTGAGCTGCTGTAAATTCTCACCGTTAACATCGATTTTGTAGATGTCATAATTTCCTTTCCGGTCGGATGAAAAAGCGATCCATTTTCCGTCAGGTGACCAAGCGGGGTTATTGTCCCTTGCCGGGTGGTTTGTTAACCGGCGAACTCTTTTTTTATTTACATCCATCACATAAATTTCACCGTTACCGTCTCGATGCGATACATACACGAAAAAACCACCACTCGGAGACCAAGTTGCAGAATAGTCCGATGCTGGGTGATCCGTGAGATTGCGGAGATTGTTCCCGTCTGTATCAATGACGAAAATGTCAAGGTTCCCTGTTCGGAGCGATGCAAAGGAGATATATTGTTTGCCTCCGACTTGTGCACTGAGATGCATCGCAAACAGATTGCTACTTAACACCAACGCGATGCCAAACATTAATTGTGCGTATTTTGTTTTCATTTACGAATTCCTCCAAAAAAATTAGCCTGCCGCAGTTAGAAAGTTGATAGGAAAGTGTAGCAAATATGATGCCAACTCCTAACCGACGCATATATCGGGCTGCATCTTTGGTTTCCAGTCCCGGGAGCCGCTGTTCTGTCAAATTATGGATGTCGTTGTCCATAATTTGAACGTTATGGTTCTGAATGAGGTGTTGTATCGGTTGAATTTGCGCTGAAATCATTGTAAAATAGATGTAGCACTTATGCAAGTTTGAACGATTTATATAGTGTTTTTTTAATTTATACGTCTGAAGTAGTGCTGGCTAAACCAGTGGCTTCAAAACGTATCTACTGGAGATAACCGTAAATCTCATGCGACTTTTAGTATCAATCCATCTTATTTTTTGCGTTGTTAGTGGCATCGCGGCCGCGGATTCGTGGCTGTGCGGGACACCACTCTTGCACCAAGAACACCTCGCCCAACATCCGCCTGAAGAAGTTCCCGCTGCGCCCGCCGCACCCGTTCAAATCGGACAGATAGAACGATTTTTTATTCACATCCCAGAAGCAGAGGTAACAGCCACCTGTATCGCTAAGAGTGAACACCTCTATGTCTATATCGAAAATTCGGTCCGCGATATGCTCACCGATGCTGAAGCAGTCGCAATCGCAAAGGAATTCGACACACGCATCTACCCGAACGTCCGAAAATGGATGGGAACGGAGTGGAAGCCGGGAATTGATAGAGACAATCACATAACATTGTTGATGCACGATGTCGGTATGAACGGCTCAGGGCTCGAATACGGCGGTTATTTCGCACCCACAGATCAGCTGCCTACAGCACCGAACAGTAACCGGCGTGAAATGCTTTATATGGACATTTTCCAGTTCAGAGAACGTTCCCGACACACCTTTTATAGCAGTCTGGCACACGAATTTGCGCATCTCGTCAACTATTTTCAGAACGGTGGCACAACCGATCAACGATGGTTAGAAGAAGGCACAGCAAGTTTTGTTGAATGGGCAGTCTACGGTAATGTACATACTCTCTTTGTTGATGGCTATCTCTCGAATCCGGGGGTCCCACTCGTTTACGCAAACACGAGAGATGTCTATTACGGCGGCGCATTCATGCTCATGCTCTACCTCTATGAACAGTATGGTGGATCCAAACTTATCCGCAGTATCATAGCGACAGATGTCCTCGGCGCGCATGCGATTGATGCTGCCTTAGCAGGCAATGGGAGAAATGAACGCTTTGCAGAAGTCTTTCTGAATTGGGGACTCGCGAATTGGGTGAACGCTCAGGCGAAAGACAAAAAACTCGGCTATTCGGCTTTGAAGAATCGAAAGGTAAGTGCGCGGGCACCGCGCGTCTTCAACTACCCAGGCATCGGAAATAATATCAGTATCGATCAGTGGAGTGCCAACTATATCCGCTTTGAGAACTTACCTGAAACCCTCAACCTCTTGGTCAGCGGTACGAATGCTGGTAACCTCTATGCAACGACCCTCTATCTGCCGCCCAATGGACGAGCGATTGTTAAACCCATTCCGTTTGATACCAAAAACAGAGGACACATTCAACTCGAACAACTCCAGCAAGCTGGTGAAATCGTGCTGATGGTAACAGCAGATGCACCGCAGATCGTTCAGTATGTCGCTGAAAATATGCCTGCTGATTTTGAAGTCGGGGCATCACGTGAACGGATATCAGAAACCACACCCGATGCTGTAACGTATGCGCTCGGCAGTCGCGCCCAACCAAGTCCGTACCCGACAGATATCAAACCCGGAACGCAGCTCAAACCGATGACCCAAATTCATCTCGCAAGCGACTATACCGATGTGACAATGGGTGAAGCAGATGTCTCTCACCTTTATGCAGCAAGCAATTGGGGCTTTGAAATCTTCTCACTGACCGAACCGGCAAACCCTGTCCGCGTCGGTGAAATTGCTACACCCGGACGAGCACAATCTGTGGTCGTTGATGGCGATACCGCCTATGTCGCTGACGGTGCTGCAGGCGTGCACGTTATTGATATTGCGGTCCCAACAGCACCCAGCGTTATAAAGACACTTGGCGGATTCATAGATGCACGCAAAGTCCAGATTGCTGACGGAAACCTATATGTGCTTGATCGAGCACGCGGGATGCTCGTTTACAATCAACACGATGTCCGCAATGTCCAAACGCCTCGACCCCGGCGTTTTTTTCGCACTGCCGGCACACCCATCAACGTTGTTATCCATGATGATACTGTTTATTTGAGTGATGACAGACACGGGTTGTACATCCTTGAACCGAGTCCTTTCGGTAATTTTGACTTCCGCAGTATCGTACCTATCCTCGCTGCCGCTTACGCGATTCAAGAGACGAAAAATATGGCGTACGCTTACGTTGCTTCAGGGAACCTCACCTTAGTTGATGTTACGGATATCCAAAACCCCGAAACAGATTTCCGCCTAAACACACCCGGACTCTCAACCGGTATCCAACTTCGTAACAATATCGTCTATCTCACGGATCAACAGGCGGGATTACATATCATGGATGTGCGGAACCCACAACAGCCACAGCGAATTTCCTCACAACCCACGTTTGGCAATGCAACGGATATAGTCATCCACGAAACATTGGCTTATGTCGCTGATGGCAAAGGCGGTATTCAGACGATCGATGTCAGCACCCCGGAATCACCGGAGTGGTTACACCGCCATGCATTTGGCGGTACGGTTCATGGGTTTGATGTTGCAGAAACAGCGGACGGTGAACGGACTGTCTATGTTGCCAATGGGGTGGACGGATTGCGGACCCTCGAATTTACAACCCCTTATCACGGCACTTTGACCCGAAGTCTACCACTGCCCACGGACACACTCGCTTTTGACGACCAACTCGAAACCGCAAGCTGCACCAAAGTCCGCGTCCAGGATGGATACGGCTTCGTTGCAGCTGAGACAGGAATGTTCATCGTTGACCTCGCGCGGAATACAATTGTGACACACATACCGACATCCGCACCTGTTTCGGACATTGCGTTGCACGGAGACTACGCCTACCTTTGCGCAGAATCCCTCATTGTCGTTGATAGCCGAGCACCCCAACAGAGTAGAATTGTATCGGAACGCAATGTACATGGAAGTGCCTACCGTATTGTCATTGACCCCTCTTCACCTTCACACGCCTATGTCGCTGCACTTGAAGGTGGATTGCATATTTTTGACATCACAGCACCTGCCGTGCCACGTCCCGCTGGGGGTTACGCTACGCAGGGAAATGCGACGGGGGTTACATTCGCGGAAGAACGTGCGTATTTGTTGGATAGCGGCGTTGGCGTTGTCGCACTTGATGTATCTGAACCCGATAAACCGAAGCTGCACGGTATATATGAGAACGACGCGCTCCCCATTGATGCACAGGTCGGTGGAAACTATCTCTACCTGCTTGATAGCAAAGGCATTCAACTGATTGACACACGTACACTGACTGCAACCTCGTCCATCGTTTACAAAAACCGTGAACTCTGGTTTCCGTCCGAATTGAAGTTAACAGATACCGCTCTCTATATAGCAGATCTGTATCAAATCCGTATTTTTCGTGTGCATCCAGAAGGTTATTCGCTTGCCGTGGAGGAGACTATGCCATCTGACTGGATACCTGATGTGGCGAAGTCTACACCCGTCAACCATTTAAGCCAAAATTTCCCAAATCCATTTAATCCAGAGACATGGATTCCGTATCAACTCGCTTCAGATACGAATGTATCACTCTATATATACGACGCGCAAGGGAAACAGATTTATACCAAAGCACTCGGTTACCGCAAGATGGGTTCGCATACCGCTTATTGGAATGGACGTAATGCCGTTGGTGAACCTGTCGCAAGCGGTGTATATTTTTATTCAATCCAAGCCGGAGATTTTCACGCGACCCGAAAAATGTTCATCCAACGGTGATCTCTACCCTTGTTCCACGCAGCTACCATCTCATAGGACTTACGCAGCACTCTTGCAGGTGGGGTTTCAAACCACGCCTGCAGTGTGTAGGATTGCCTCGCAGTGAGAGTTATCATGGAAAAATGTGTAAATCCTGTCTCATTAAAAACTGTTCCGAAAACCAACGCTGTAGATTTTGATTCAAGTAACAACTGAATCTTAAAAATTTTGTAACGCAAATTGACAAAAAGACGTTGAATTGAATTGATCCAAATATAGTCTAACAAACCTACGTTCCCTTTTATAACTATACGTCTAAAGAGATTTTCAAGGAGAAGGATAACATGGCTAGGAACAGCGTAACAGGGCGTTTCCGAGATATTGAGATAGCATTTACTATTGATAGTGATGCCACCATGATGAGTGTACGGAATCTCGTTAACGAAGAGAGACGGGTGCGTGTGATGTACCAGAAACTTGCGGCGAGCGGACTCGCCAATTGGGTGAATTTTCAGTTAACCAACGCGCCCATCTTGCACCGCCTTCCAACAGAGATTCTTGAAGCACATCGCTTGACCTTCTTTGTTGATGATGCTGACCCGGTTTCTGCTCGTATCGAAAAAATAGTAGATGAATTGAACGCTCTTAAACCTGAGCGGCCAGTGGAAAATACACCGACAGACACAGCGGAATTGAACGGACGCAAACCCGAATCGATAACGGCAGATCTGGACGAAGTTGATACCCCCGTATTGAAGACGCCAGAAGAACCTACAGTCGTGCCGACCACACCCTCTTTAGAGATGCATAGCCCCGGAGACGAAGATCTCGCCCTTGAGGACGAAACAACGCAGCAAATAGAAGCGGCAGTAGAGGATACCCTTCAAGCAGAGATTTCGGAACTCGTAAGAACCAGTATGGACGAAAACGAACGCCACGAATCCGAGATTCAAGTAGTAGAACAGGTAGAAGAAACAGCGACACCACAGCCCTCAGCAGTAGATCCTCCGGAATCGGTGGTACCAGAAAGCGAGCAGAACCCAGAAGAAAAACCTACACCGATCGTAATGAAACTACCTAACACTCAGAACGCCGTGCCTGTGTCCCAAATTGTGGATTCTAACTTAGAATTCAGGATCACAGTTCCAGCCCTGCCACCAAGTGCACTCGTAGAAAAACGAAAGGCACAAGCAGCCGCACAGCTCGGGTCCGGCGCTGCAAAGATAAAAGAGAAAGGGGTTTTTGGACAACTCGCCCAAGCATTGGGGCTCGCCGCTGGTGGTAGACGCGGTAAAACGTATTACCGGGAAAAAGGCGAAGCGATTCAGAACGAATCTCAAGACCAACTCGCTAAATTGGAGCGGGATTACAATGAGGGATATGGACTCAATCTCCTTAATTGGGATTTGGATACACTCAACGAGGAAGAAATCGCAATCTTGCTCCTAAATCTCATGGTGAACGAAGTAATCACATGGCAGAAAGAGACCGGGCGCCCTACGCCTGAGACCGAGGAACTCGTCCAGACGCTTGCTGATGTGGATACACGACTTAGGCAGACCCTAAAGCAGACGCGCGGTGCTTCTACACCGTCCCCAACGCTGTTCCCGGATCTCCTCGCCGAAAACGAACGCGATTTGGAGAAAATCCAAAATGAATGTGATGCTTATCTCCAGCGTTTTGCCAGTAAACTCACTGAACAGGAGAAAAATCACGCCACGAAAATTGAGGTGCTGATCTTCAAAAAGTTCCTTACTGAGTTTATCCGAGATTACCTCTTCGTTGAGGTCGCAAAGAGTACACGAGGCAATGAATTACCCGAACGCCTTGATTGGTTCTTGGATCTCGTCAACGCTGAAGTGATCCCAATCGAAGTTGGACAAACGAAGGTCTCACCGAAGCATCACAAGGTGAAAGGGGCATGCCTCAGCGAGTTTGAAGCAGGCACCATCGTTGAAGTTGTCACGCACGGATTGCAATCCAAGGACGGCAAACGGATCAATCAGATGGCTGTCGTCATCGAAGCGGAGTAATGGATGAAAACTGCTGAAGCCTTGATTCAGAAGGTGGCTCAGATACCACAAGTAGACCTCGGTTATTTTCCGACCCCCCTCCATGAATGTCCTCGACTCTCCGAGACACTCGGCGGACCGCGTATCTTTATGAAGCGCGAAGATTGCTCAGGTTTGGCATTTGGAGGTAACAAAGTACGACAGCTTACTTTCACGATTGGCGACGCTGTCGCACAAGGGGCTGATACAATTGTACACGGCGCAGCTTCGCAGTCTAATCACTGCCGACAAGCCGCCGCTGCCTGTGGTAAACTGGGACTCAATTGCTATCTACGTCTCGCCCGAGACCACAAGAGTATTCTCCAAGGCAATCTGTTGTTAGATAATTTGGCTGGCGTGGATGTTGAGATCGTTGATGTTCCGTTCGGGCCCGAATTAGATGTCGTAAAGTATGAACTCGCTGAAAAACTCAAGACACAAGGGATGAAACCCTATGTCGTTGCATCGCCACGTTCAACCGCACTTGCCGCTGTTGCTTTCACGTGGTGCATCGCTGAAATCGCGCAACAACAACAGCAGTTGGATATCAATGCTGATTGGATTTATACATGTTCCGTTGGTGGCACACAAGCAGGACTCGTTCTCGGCACAAAAACGCTTGGTCTTAAGATGAAACCGTTTGGCATCGCACCTATTGTTTGGGAAGGTAAACTCGAACGGATGCGCACTGCAGCGAACAGTGCAGCTGAACTTTTGGAATTAGATACCCGCATTACCGACGCAGATATCCAAAATACAGATGACTATATCGGACAGGCTTACGGCTACCTCACACCCGAATGTATTGATGCCCTCAAACTCGTCGCCAAAACGGAGGGGATCTTCCTCGACCCCGTCTATACCGCTAAGGCGATGGCAGGTCTTATAGATCATATCCAACAGGGCAAGTTTGGGCGCGATGATACCGTCATTTTCCTCCATACAGGCGGTACCCCCGCACTCTTCGCATATCAAGAAGAATTAACCGCCAGTCTATAGGCTTAATCTCCCGATCCATACCTCGTTGCGTCAGTGCCGCAGCTGCGAATCTGACGCGATACCGTCTAAACACTTCCGACTTCCGATCAACTATTCCTTGACACTTTTTCCAAATATGCTATCATTCTATTATAGTAAAATCCGAAAAGAAGTTTACAGTTCGTCAGGGCCAAGCACCCCACCACCGCAGGCGAGGGTGTTTTTGCTGCGGTGTTTCTTCTAGCATCCTCGCCATCTTGTGAGTGTATAAGTAATTGTGGGTTTTACTATAATAGGACTTACGCAATTTGCTGATGAGGACCTCCGGTCCGCACGCCGCTGGCGAGGTTTATAGTGAATCCCGTAATTAATTATACACTTTTATAATATCATCAATAGATGCCTCAGCGTTATATTGACGCCTCCGCTTGATGTTAGCGAAATCCTTTTCAATCGGATTCAACTCTGGAGAATACGGCGGTAAAAAC
>JAJDTM010000061.1 GCA_022827185.1 Candidatus Poribacteria bacterium | reverse complement strand
GTTTTTACCGCCGTATTCTCCAGAGTTGAATCCGATTGAAAAGGATTTCGCTAACATCAAGCGGAGGCGTCAATATAACGCTGAGGCATCTATTGATGATATTATAAAAGTGTATAATTAATTACGGGATTCACTATAAACGTAGTGTTGGTGAAAATATTAATTCCAGAAAGGGGTAAAACTATGAAATCCACTGATGTACGCAAAAATCGTCTATCCTTATATGAAACCGCTTTGTGTCTCGCAATAGCGAAGGCGCGTCAAGATGAATTACACTGGGAACGTTTTATTGATAATTTATCCCAGATTTGTGATACATTTGCCTCTGAGATGGCTTCTAAAGACACTGCCCCTTCTAAGGAGCAGCGTGCGTAATTACGCGAGTCGGCGGTTTTCTTAGACTGGCTCTTGGAGTTTTGGATGATTTTTAAAAATTTTAACGAGGGAGCGGACTAACTTTTCGGGATCGTGGCGGATGACGTTCATTTCGACACCGCCTTCCGTTACAACCATCCCGCAAATGAGGTCCGCTTCAATAACGTTCATACCTTCCTCTTCAAGCGATTCCCGCTCATGGTTATACGAAACCTGTACCTTTGCCGCATCCGCAACCTGCATTGTCTCTGATGTCAGTAAGGAAATATGTTTTGCTAAGTTGAGGACGTCCATCGGGTGCGCAGTATTTCCATAAAGCATTGAGAGTCCCTCCTCCGAAAGTGAACGGATTCGGGTTAATTGTGCGACCAATTCTTGACGGACATATTCTTGAATAATCTCTGTTGGCGCGGGTTGGTTGTTAACCAGGACGTAATCAAGTGCGATCTTAGCGTGATCTAAGACGGCGTTAACGTGGTCGGTCACGGCATATCCATCGGTTTCCCCGGGTTGTGTCATTACATTGCAGACATAAATTTTCATAGCAGGCGACTGTTGTATCGCTTCGACAATCCCTTTGATAACGAGATTGGGCATGATGCTGGTATACAGACTTCCCGGTCCGATAATGATAACATCGGCATTAAGGAGTGCGTCCGTCGCGCCTTTATGTGCTTTACATTCATAAGATTCATCTGTCGCTTGATGTGTTTTTCCGTTTTCGCGAGGTTCAAAAAAGACCCGTTTGATGGGTTCGCGATTCTCTCTGACAGGAATCGTTGATTCCCCACGGACAATTTCGCCGTCGGCGAGTTCTGCACAGAGGACTGTGTAATCCAAAGTGACAGGGAGGATTCTACCACGGACGGCAAGAAGTCGGGAAGCGGCTTGGATTGCCATCGGAAAGTTACCTTTCAGTTCTGTCAATGCTGTTAGCAGGATATTTCCGACGGTATGCCCTCCGAGTTCACCGTTGCTTGAAAAGCGATATTCAAAAAGCCCTGCAAGTTCATCCGCATCGGATAAGGTAAACAGAAGCCTTCGGATGTCCCCGGGCGGTAGCATATCAAATTCTTCAACGAGCCGCCCTGAGCTTCCGCCATCATCCGAAACGGTAACGACCGCTGCCAGACTATCTAAATCAATAATATTGTCTTTACCTATCTCCAAATCAGTATAACGTTTAATGCCGCTGAGTAGAGCAGATAAACCACTTCCGCCTCCGATGCAGGCAAGTTTCAAAGTCATAAGGTCTCCAGGCTAACTGCGGATCTTTTTATAGTAAGTCGTCGAAACATTGTCAAAACTTCAGAATTTCCGCGTATGATAAATGTTCTATTCCCACAAGGCGACGTAACAGATAACGCAATTAATGCGACATCTGTTTCATTAAGATGGTCAAGGTTTCAAACGTCTCGTCACACAACTGCTCCGCTGCTTCAGAAGTCGGTGCTTCGCTAAAAATTCGGATCACAGGTTCTGTCCCGGATTTGCGGATATTCACCCATCTATCATTCCAGACGCGTTTAACACCGTCCGTTAGATCAAGGATAGATGCTGCGCCAGCATCCTGCTCTTTTTCATAAACCGCTAAGACGGAATCTACGAGGCGCGTCGCTACCTCTTGCGATGGGATCTCCAATTTCTTCCGACACATCTGGTATTGCGGCATATTTTCTACAAGTTGTGTTACGGTGCTACCGGATTCGGCAAGGTGTTGGATAATTGCAGCAATAGAAGTGATACCGTCTGTCGTGTGATGTACATTCGGATAGATAACGCCACCTGTACCTTCACCGCCGATGATGGCGTTAACTTCATGCATCTTTTCAACCACCCAACCCACACCGACTTTCGTACGATGAAGCGTAACCCCGTGATTCACGGTAATATCATCTAACATCCTGCTGGTCGATACCGTGGCGACGACATCTCCTTTCGTTTTACTGAGGATGAAATCAACGACGAAGGCGAGCGTCCATTCACCGCTGAGTGGGACACCGCGCTCGGTGACAAGGACAAGTCGGTCGGCATCGCCATCATGCGCAAAGCCAATATCTGCACCAGATGCCGAGACGGTTTGGCAAAGTTCATCTAATGCTTCAGGCGTGGGTTCAGCAGAACGGCGGAAGTGTCCATCGGCAACACAATTAAGTTCGATAACTTCGCATCCAAGTTCCCGTAAGAGAGACGGGCTAATCACACACCCCGCACCGTTTCCGGCATCAATGACCACCTTCAAATCGGTGTCTTGAATTAAATCCGGTTCAAGCCATGAGGATTCCAAAATTTGTTCAAGATGGTATGCCGATGCGTCTTCGTGGGTTTCAAGTGTCCCTTGTGCGTCCCAAGGCGCGAGTGCAAAATCTTCTGTTTCGTAGATCCGTAATAATTCATCGCGTTCTACTTGTGTTAAGAGGTTGCCCGATGCGGCGGCAAATTCGATGCCGTTCCACGCGACCGGGTTATGGCTGGCTGTAATGGTTATACTTCCGTGTGCGCGCAGTGCCTTTGCCATCAGTAGTATCGTCGGTGTTGGGCAGAGACCCACATCAATGACGTGGCATCCCGTGGCAAAGAGTCCCGCAAGTACCGCATGTCGAAGCATTGGACTTGAGGTGCGGGAGTCCCTACCGACGACCACCGTTTTACCACCGACAAAGGTACCGAAAGCCATCGCGAATTGTGTAATGACCCGAATATCGAGCGAGGTACCAACCTCTCCACGGATACCCGAAACACTAATGATCGGTTTTTCTGTTTTGTTCATGTTATCCTTATTCTATAGTGTTCAGGACTTACGCAATTCCGCTTAAAGTCCCCCTGATAAGGGGGATTTAGGGGGTTAAATAACTGAAATTATTACTTTTTCGGTAAGTATATCGCTTTTGGACACAATCTGCGTAAGTCCTGAGTATTTTTAAGCGATATGCGCGCGAGATCTGAAAATTTGCCATGTCCCCAAAAAACAGCATCCGCCAATAACCAACTGCCATACGCCTACAAGATACCACGGTTTTGGATACATATAAACATAAGAAGTAACAGGTGTTAGGTCATACAGGACTGGGTTTCTAAAGATATCGAACCCTTCAAAGATACAGCATACAACAATAAGTGGGTTTAAGTGTAAGACCAGAGGAATAAAGGGTTGAAAGTCGTCCACATAGCGTTTGAAGGGGTTGAGCCAAAACGCACTACCGATCAAAACACACCATAAGAGCGTCGCCAATTCTGCGCCGAAAAGTGCGTCCTTGAAAACCTGCGATCCCCACATACCGACTGCTCCCGCAGACAGACTATAAATCCCCAACATCATCAACATCTGTAACGCCTTCGTAACTGGGACATTCGTGACGAATAAAGCGACGGTGGTTGACAAAAGCACCCAACCGAGCACGGGTATCTGACTCATCAGAAGTTGCCGCAACAAACATTGTCCAGAAGATATAGGACTGAGTGTGAGCAACCCATTCGTAGAAGGTACGGTATTGGCGTTAAAATGTGTTCTCAGAATACTGGTATCAACAGTGTAGGCAGCGAGATAGGGTGCTGTCAAAAGCACGACACATATTTGTGCGATGAAGACGCATTCTACTGGTGAACCGAGTTTGATATGCATCAACAGCTGATAGAGGATCCACATCAAAAAACTCGCGATGATGCAAACTGAAAAGATCTTTAGGAAATAGTTGCGACCGCTTATCGTCTGATACATAAACCGACTCTATTTGTCTTCTGTTTGGCTGCGGAGCCGCAAGATTGCCTCAGCGATAGAGATAAGATTCGGATTAATAACTAACGCCTGCTTGTATGCCGCAATGGCTTCGTCAATTTTACCGAGTCTGACATAAACGTGTCCCATTCCAGCAAACGCACCGAAGTGATTTGGATTCAGTGAGATCGTCTGTTTGCAATCACGAACGGCTTTACTCCATTCTTCGAGCATGAAGTATGCGATTGCGCGTTGGTTGTAACCTTCGGCGAAACTCGGAGCCGCTTCAATGACCGTGGTGAAACGTTCAACGGCTTGTTGATACGCCTCATTCTTGAGCAGGTTTTTCCCATCCTTAAGCATCGCGTCAACGGCATCGTCACCGGAGTGTGACCAGATTTCCCACAGCGCGTATTCAGCATTGTAGCGGGTCCCGGAATCATCGTTCTTGAGGGCATCTACCAATGCTGGAATTACTTCTGGTGTGCCAATTAATCGTAGTGCAGCGCCAGCGGCGCGCCCAAGCAATGCGTCTTTGCTATGGAGATAGGTGACCAGATCCGCTTCTGAATAGTTGGCATTCAGAAGTTGTTTGAGTTTCGCATCGTCCCCTGAATTCTTGAACATCAGTTTCGCTAATTCCGAAAATCCGTTGTGCCTATACATGCTCAGACCTCGCTGTATTGCTGATTCCAAGTTGATTGTAACAATTATAGCAGGTTTCTACCGGAATAACAATCCAAAATCCGGTGTGCACCAAAAATCTTGCAATTTGCATGGATAGCTGCTACAATTTCATTTCAAACATATAAGAGACTGTCCGAAAACATCAGAAAGTGGAGCAAGACCCATAACGTGAAAAGACGAAAAGTACTCATCCTCTGTATCGATGCAGGTAGCCACGACTATCTGGCAGCGAGCGACCTCCCTACCCTCCAAAAATTGGCAAAATCTGGGTTCTATCTGCATGCCAATGCCGTCATTCCGTCCGTTACGAATGTCAACAACGTGAGTATTGCGACGGGCACATTCCCTGAAACACACGGCATCACGACGAATTATCATGTAGATCGAGCAACCGGTAAAGGCGAGTTTATTGAGGATAACCGTTTTCTTCTCGCACCAACGCTCTTTGAAATCGCAAAAGCGTCTAAATTCGCAGACAAAACCGCGCTCTTTGTGACAAAGAAAAAGCTGTTACGGATGTTGGAAGCGGGTGCCGACATCGCAGTTGCTGCCGAAGCACCACCGCCTGAATACATTCAGATGGCAGGCCCGGTTGAACCGATTTACTCCGCAGAAATCAATTGGTGGCTACTTCGTGCTGTACGCGAGACGTTGCGTAGGGACGATCCAGAACTTGTTTATTGTTCAACGACGGATTGGGTGCAACACAAATACGCGCCCGATGCCGAACACTCCCAACAGCATCTCGCAGTATTGGATCAAATTATGAGTGACATTGTAGACGACAACCCGGAACGTGAGATCTATATCACAGCGGACCACGGCATGTTGGCGAAAACTGCCGCAATTGATCCGGGACGTGTGCTAACAGAAAACGGTATCTCCGCAAGCGCGATTCCGATTATTAAAGATCGATACGTCGCACATCACGGCAATTTGGGGGGTGCCGCTTATGTATTTCTAAAAAACCTCGCGGATACGCCGGAAGCGATCCAGAAGCTGCTAAGTACGCCGGGCATTGAAGAGGCATACACAGTGGAAGATGCAGCCTCTACATTTCGACTCCATCGCGAACGGATCGGGGACATCTTTGTATTAGCGGATGAGACAACAGTTTTCGGCGAGTTAGAGACTACTATAGAGCCAACAGATGTACGTTCACACGGTTCGCGACACGAGAGTTATGTCCCGATCATTGGGTATAACAGCCCTTGGTCGGCAACGGATTTTGAATACAATCTTGATGTTGGAAGACTATTTTTAGAAAGTTTACGTTAGATAATGGTGTGTTAGGCATTTGAAAATTGTGTCTACGCGCCTACAAATAAAAAGGAGCAATTATGTTAACAGAAAAAGAGAAATCTGAGGGATGGATATCTCTATTTGATGGTGAGACCCTCAACGGTTGGGGTGCCACGGGCAGTGACGACGGATGGGTCATTGACGATGGGAGTATCCTCTGCACTGTTCAGGGTGGAAAATATCTTTACACTGAAGGACATTACGATAATTTTATATTGTCACTTGCGTACAAGACCGAACCGAAAGTTAACAGCGGGATTTTCATCCGATGGGCAGATCTTGAGGACGCCGTTCAGAGCGGACTTGAGATCCAAATTTTGGATACACACGGTAAAGAACCTACGGATAGTCACGACTGTGGTGCGCTCTATGATGCTCTTGGACCGACACGGAACACCTGTAAACCTGCGGGCGAGTGGAATGAGATGATCATCACATGCGATGGCAGCATCGTCGCAGTGACGCTCAATGACGAGGAGATCGTCCGCGCGGATCTCGATGAGTGGGACACACCGCACCAAAATCCGGATGGCAGTCGGAACAAGTTCGGCATCGCGCTTAAAGATTTTCCACGCAGTGGACATATCGGTATCCAAGACCACGGTGGGAAAATCTGGTGCAAAAATATTAAGGTCAAGCCGCTATAGAGATGTCTGTAGCGATTTTGTGCATCCGATTAGGGAGGCGACATCATACGATCGCGCCTCCCTTTGTAATGCAATGGGAATTGGAAAACTGCTAAAAAACAGACCTTACTGTAGGATTCTCACTGTGAAGCACTTCTGATCGCAACGCTTACTGATGGCTGACAACCGACAGCCGACTGCTTAAAATAGATACAATTCTATGGACAATTCAACAGACGCTGTGATATACTATATACATCATGTCAACGAATCTTAAAAACATACGAAATTTTTGTATTTTAGGGCACATCGACCACGGAAAAAGCACCCTGAGCGACCGGCTCCTTGAGCATACCGATACGCTCACTGCGCGCGATATGCGTGAGCAGGTGCTCGATTTGATGGATTTAGAACGCGAACGCGGTATTACGATTAAAGCCACTGCTGTCAAACTCCACTATCCTGCTTCCGATGGGACCCGCTATGAACTCAATTTAATTGATACGCCCGGACACGTCGATTTTACTTATGAGGTCTCACGTAGCCTCGCGGCGTGTGAGGGCGCGATTTTAATTGTGGATGCCGCACAAGGTGTTGAAGCACAAACCTTGGCAAACGCATATCTCGCGATTGACAACAACCTTGAGATTATCCCAATTGTCAACAAGATTGACTTACCAACGGCGCGCCCTGATGAAGCCAAACGCCAAATAGAAGAAGTCGTCGGTATTCCAGCGGACGATGCGCTCCTTGTCAGTGCGAAAATGGGGATCGGTATCCCCGCCATATTGGAAGCAATTATCAATCGGATCCCCGCACCTATCGGTGAAACTGAAGCCTCCTTAAAAGCACTCGTGCTTGATTCTGTCTACGACAACTATCGTGGTGTTATCATGTACACCCGAATTTTTGATGGCAGTGTGGAGCCGGGACAAAAGATTCAACTCATGGAGACGAGACGTTCTTATGAGGTTGAAGAAGTAGGCATCTTTACGCCAGAGATGCAGAAAACTACTGCGTTACACACCGGTGGTGTCGGGTATCTTATTGCAGGCATTCGAGAGATTGACAAGGCGAAAATTGGAGATACAATCACACACCACGTGCGACCCACCGAAACACCCCTGCCCGGCTATCGTGAGATGAAACCGCTCGTATTTAGCGGACTATATCCAGCGGACACGAATCAGTTTCATGCGCTGCGGGAGGCACTTGACAAACTCCGCCTGAATGATGCCTCTTTTAATTTTGAACCCGAAACCTCCGTTGCACTCGGCTTCGGGTTCCGGTGCGGTTTTTTAGGGTTGCTCCACATGGAGATCATCCATGAACGGCTTGAACGGGAATTTGGGCTGGCACTGGTTCGGACCGCACCGAGTGTCATGTACCGAGTGTATCTGAAAACCGGTGGGTACGTATCCGTTGATAACCCCGCGCATCTCCCCGAACCAAATAATATTGAACGAATTGAAGAGCCGTATGTCAATATTGACATAATAGTGCCGCGCGATTATATTGGAAATGCGATGGAACTTTGTCAGAAGCGTCGGGGTGTATATAAGCGGATGAATCAATTGGATGCCAGTCGTGTGCAATTGCTCTATGAACTCCCGCTCAGTGAAATGCTGATGGATTTCTACCCGAAGTTGAAGTCCCTAACACGCGGATACGGTTCGTTAGAATACGACATCGGTGAATATAAACCGGAAAAATTAGTGAAATTGGATGTGCTACTTAACGGTGATCCTGTGGACGCACTCTCAACTATTTTGCCGCTTGATACGGCGGAAACGCGCGGAAAAGCGTTAGTATCCAAACTCAAAGAGTTGATTCCCCGCCAGATGTTTGAAGTGCCGGTTCAAGCAGCGATTGGTAACAAGATCGTCGCTCGCGAAACGGTTCGGGCACTCCGAAAAAATGTTACAGCGAAATGCTACGGCGGCGATGTGACGCGAAAACGGAAATTGTTGGAGAAACAGAAAGAAGGTAAAAGACGGCTCAAACAGATTGGCAAAGTTGACGTTCCGCAAGAAGCATTTACAGCGATGCTCGCAACCGATGAGTAATGTAAAAAGGAGAACGTGTTTTGAGCATAAAGGCTTCAAAATATCATGAGTGATAATGACACCCAATTATCGAAATGGAAAAAGTTTCGGAAAATCATACTAATAATTGTTATCGCACTCCTTCTCGTTTTAGGATTCATTCGCCTTTTCGCTGTTCAGGCATTCAAAATCCCGTCTGGTGCAATGGAAGACACATTGCTTATTGGAGACTCTATTTTCGTATCCAAGTTTACCTACGGCATTAAAATTCCCGGCACAGACATCAAGGTTTTAGATTTTCATGAACCTGCACGCGGTGATGTTTTTGTTTTTATCCCGCCGCATGATCGGGAACAATATTTTATCAAACGGATCGTAGCCATTGAAGGGGATACTATTGAAACACGCGGGAATACACTGTATATCAATGGCGAAGCGATTGAGGACAGTCACTATACAAAGCACATGGCATCCAGCCATTTCGGAAGAGGTGATTTTCCACCCTTCCGTCAGCCAGAGCATCTGCCAGATACAGAGGCTTTTTCTGATTATAGGATAACCGCATATCAATTTAGGCGTAAGTTCCCTGAAGGCAAGCCGTTTGCTGTTCCTAAAGGAATGGTTTTTGCGATGGGAGATAACCGAGATCAGAGTAGCGATAGTCGAACTTGGGGACCTGTAGATGTAAATGACATCAAAGGGCAGGCGTTTATGGTGTATTGGTCTTTTAATGCCGATCAAGATAATATCAGATTCAATCGAATTGGCAAACTTATCCGTTGACAATCAGATTCGTTCAAGGGAAATTAAACCGCAAAGAGGAGAACGCTTTTATCTTTAGTTTAGAGGCATCATAATATCATGAATGATAACAACATCCAATTGTCCAAATGGCAAAAATTTCGGAGAACCCTCGTATGGGAATATTCGCAAGTCATCGTTGTCGCACTTATTCTCGTTTTTGGGTTTATACGCCCTTTCGTTGTTGAAGCGTTCAAAATTCCGTCGGGTTCAATGGAAAACACCCTTCTGATTGGCGACCGGATTCTGGTATGCAAGTTTATCTACGGTATTACAATCCCTGGTACAGACATCAAGGTTTTCGATTTCCATAAACCTGCCCGTGGTGACGTTTTCGTTTTTATCCCACCACACGATCGGGAGCGAAATTTCATCAAGCGCATCGTGGCGGTTGAAGGGGACACCATCGAAACACGCGGGAATACACTGTATGTAAACGGCATAGCCGTTGACGACAACCATTATGCAAAGCATATGAACTTCAGCCATTTCAAAAGAGGGGATTTTCCGCCGTTCCGTCAACCGGAATATCTGCCAGATACTGAAGATTTTTCTGATTATGCTTTAACTTCAACTCAGTTCAGACGTAAGTTTCCTGAAGGCAAGCCGTTTATTATCCCAAAAGGCAAGGTCTTCGCGATGGGTGATAACCGCGACCAGAGTAGCGATAGCCGGTCTTGGGGACCTGTAGATGTTAGCGACATTAAAGGGCAAGCGTTTATGGTGTACTGGTCGTTTGCCTCGCGCCCAGCGAATGACGCGCGTCCAGCGAAAGTATGGGAAGTGTGGAAACTGGTCGGGAACGTCAGATTCAGTCGAATTGGCAAGCTGATCCATGCGTATCCGTAATATTAGTCCCCCTGATAAGGGGCAGGGAATGCCCATAAGGAGAACCTTCATACCGTTGATTCTGATTCTGATTCTTTAGGGGGTTTCTTGGACATTGCCAGTCCCCTTGATAAGGGGGATTTAGGGGGTTTCTTCCATCGGACATTGCCAGTCCCCCTGATAAGGGGGATTTAGGGGGTTTCTTCCATCAACCCACTATTGGACTTACTTATGCATCAAGATAGACGACATCTCATCATCGGAACAGCGGGGCATGTTGACCACGGGAAAACCGCGCTCGTTGGGACACTCACAGGTATGGAGACAGACCGACTTAAGGAGGAGCGTGAGCGGGGTTTGTCTATTGAACTGGGGTTTGCCTACTTTGACCTCCCCGATAACTCGCGCGCTGGCATCGTTGATGTACCCGGACACGAAAAATTCATCCGAAGTATGCTCTCAGGTGCTTACGGCATGGATATCGTCCTATTCGTTGTTGATTCAAAAGAGGGGGTCCAGGAACAGACGCTTGAACACTTGGCAATCTTGGATCTACTTGGGATTTCAAACGGCATTCTCGTCATGACAAAATCTGATTTGGCAACGCCTGATGAATTAGCGGAAGCGACCGAAATGACACAGGAAATGCTCGTCGGTACAAGTCTTGAAGGGATCCCGACTGTCAGTGTTTCCGCAATAACGGGTGCCGGTATTGAAACACTGAAGCAGACTATCGTTGAACAGGTCGTGCTTGCAACAAAAGCAGAGGAAAACGACGGTATCCCGAGGTTGTATGTCGATCGGGTTTTTACTGTGCAAGGGTTTGGGGTTATTGTGACAGGCACCTTGATCGGTGGATTAATTAATAGAGATCAACGGATGGTGATCCTGCCGCAAGGTGATGCTGTTCGGGTCCGCGGAATACAGGTGCATAATGAACCTGCCACCGTCGCGCAAGCCGGACAAAGGACAGCCTTAAATCTCTCTGGCACCTCGGCACAGGATGTCCAACGCGGTGATGTTCTCTGTCCAATGGAGTTTTCACAGGTGACGGACAACATAGATGTGTCCTTGCAGGTTTTGTCTTCATTTCCAAGAATTATTGAACATTGGACGCGTTTCCGTGCGTATCTCGGCACCCGCGAAATATTTTGCCGGTTGATTCTATTGGTTGACGAAGCGATTCTACCGGGGGACAATGTGCAGGTTCAACTCCGATTAGAGCAACCGATTTTAACGTTTAGAGGCGATAGAATCATCTTACGCGATTTCTCAGCGCAGCATACAGTCGGTGGGGGTGAGGTTATCAATCCGTTCGCGCCTAAGCATAAACGGTTTACGCCGGAAACTATTGCCACTTTAGCGGAGTGGGAAGAAGCGGACGATGCACAAATCGTTAATACTGTCCTGCTAAATAGCGAAACGCTTTGCATGCCGGAAGCGTTCCTTTATTACTATCTACCACACTCGCAAACAGATGTGAAAGCCATCTTAAATGGACTTGAAACTGAAGGGAAAATTGTCCGTTGGGACCAATCGGGTAGAACACCTCTCGTCTCTGATGCAGCACGCACAGCCGCAACGAAAGCGGAAATCATAGGGATATTGGAAGCGTTTCACGAAGCACAACCGCTCCTCGCCGGTCAGAACGCCTCGCAGCTGCGTCAAAAGTTAAACTTGGATGAGCCCAGTTTTGAGAAACTTGAGAATCAACTTGTTACCGGGAGGCAACTCGTCAAAGAGGGCAATCTGATCCGGTTGGCATCCCATGAAATCCAGTTTTCCGAAGAGGAGGAGACAGCGAAAGAGACATTGGAGAAACTGTTCTTGGAGGCGGGTATGAATACACCGAGCCTCAATGAACTCAGTACGCTACTGCCAGAATACACACCGAAGGTGCTTGAATCCACGTTTTACGCGCTTCTGAACTTGGGACAATTCGTCAAAATAGCAGATAACTTTTTTATCCACAAAACCGTTTTTGAAGAAGTGAGCGAATTATTAATTGGTCATCTTCGCGAAAATGAGACAATAACTGTTGCTGAATTCCGTGAAATGGCGCGAACCTCACGAAAATACGCCGTGCCGTTCTTAGAGTATTGTGACACTCAGAATCTCACGATTCGAGACGACAACGTCCGAAGGTTACACCCGCGGCACTTGCAGGCATAGTTTGCAGTGTCCATTATGGGGGAGGATAGGGTCCGGTGGCCCTACCGGTCTTCAAAACCGGCTTGTCCATGCATGTGGATAGGTGGGTTCGACTCCCACCCTCTCCCGCCACTTGTGAATAACAAAGCGGATAAAAAAATGCTAAAACCACTTCCACTCATTGAGCCAAAAACGGAACAACGCCGTCATCCGTCGTGGATTAAGGCGCGAATTCCGGGTGGTGGTAACTACGCTGAACTGAAAAAACTCATGCGGGATCTGCAACTTCACACCGTCTGTGAAGAAGCACGATGCCCGAATATCGGTGAATGCTGGAACAGTCGGACTGCCACCTTCATGATATTAGGCGATGTCTGTACGCGGCGATGCATGTTTTGTGCCGTAAAAAAAGGCGCGCCCGGGGGCGTTGTTGATACCGATGAACCGCGACGCCTCGGAGAGGCGGTCGGTTATTTAAAACTGAAACACATCGTTATTACTTCAGTGAATCGCGACGATCTCAATGATGGCGGCGCAAGTGTTTTCGCCGAATGTATCGCAGAAGCCCGGAAACATCGTCCTGGATGTACCGTGGAAGTGCTTATCCCGGACCTTGAGGGGAATTGGGATGCGCTTGCGGTAATCGTGCAGGCACGTCCGGAAGTGCTTAATCATAACACCGAGACAGTCCAGCGTCTCTACCGTCGCGTCCGTCCTTATGCGAATTATCAGCAGACCTTGACCCTCCTCCAAATTACCAAACAACTTGATGCCCAGATGCTCACAAAATCCGGTCTTATGGTCGGTTTAGGTGAAACTGTGACAGAGCTCTTAGAGACGATGCAAGACATTCGCAATACTGGGTGTGACATTCTCACGATAGGGCAATATCTCTCACCTTCTGCCCGCCATCTTCCGATTCAACGCTATTATACGCCTGAAGAGTTTGACGAACTCAAAGAAGCAGGTATAGAGATGGGATTTCGGCATGTGGAATCCGGTCCGCTGGTTCGGAGTTCTTACCACGCAGGAGAGCAGGCGAGATTAGGAGAGAATTGACAGTATAGGACTTACACAAACTGCGCAAATATTGAACATTTAGACACAAAAAAGCGGTATTTTTCATATTTTTAAGAAACACGTCAGCAAAAAACCCCCTAAATCCCCCTTATCAGGGGGACTTTAAGAAGCAATGTGTAAGTCCTACAGGACTATCTGTGTTGCTTTCCAACCATGTTTTACGTGCACGCTATCAAAAAACGCAGTCGCGCTTCCGAAAAAATGACGGTTTACATAAAACTTGATTTTTGGTAAACTAACATTCGAGAGATACATTTTTGAAAGAATGTGAAATACCCCACGTTTCCTTTACGACAATCGTTTCTAAAGCAGAAAGAAATTAGAGTTGCAACGTTACAAGCATAAGGAGGCGGCACATGAACAGGTATATTTTTTCAGAAGCAGTGAACTGGTGTATAGACGCAAAACATTCAAATTTTGCGATTTTTGTGACAATTTTAGTACTTGTTGTGATACCGGGCACGGTTACAGCCAACACCGCGGCAAATATCCAACCTGTCACCAATGAGATGCTACTTTCCGCACAAGGCGATCCCGAAAGTTGGCTGATGTATGGACGCGACTATAGGAGTTGGCGATACAGCGAACTGACACAGGTTAACACCGAAAACGTCAACAGACTCGTCACGAAATGGGCATTTCAGATTGGAACACCTTACGATAAGTTTGAATGCACGCCTCTTGTTGTTGATGGTGTCATGATCATCACCACGCCTTATAGCACGATCTACGCCGTGGACGCGAGAACGGGTAAGGAAATATGGCGGTACGATTATGAACTCCCCGATGATTTGGCGATCTGCTGCGGTATGGTCAATCGAGGTGCCGCGATTCTCGGTGATAAAATATTTTGGACAACACTTGATGCACATCTCCTTGCCCTTGATGCCAAAACCGGTATAGTGTTATGGGATAGAGTTGTTGGCGACTTGACGAACGCCGAGTCTTTAACTGTCGCGCCGTTAGTGGTCGGGGACAAAGTCGTTGTCGGTATATCAGGCGCGGAATACGGTATTCGCGGTTTCATTGATGCCTATTATGCTGAGACAGGCGAGCAGGCATGGCGGTTTTATACCGTCCCCTCGAAAGATGAACCGGGTGGTGAAACGTGGGAAGGCGATTCATGGATGACAGGCGGTGGTTCTGCTTGGGTCACCGGTTCGTATGACCCGGAATTGAATCTTGTCTATTGGGGCACGGGGAACCCCGCACCCGACTGGAACGGCGATGTTCGGAAAGGCGATAACCTTTACACCGACTGCATTGTCGCCTTGGATGCCGATACAGGAAAACTTAAATGGCATTTTCAAGCGACACCCCACGATCTATGGGATTGGGATGGCGTGAGTGAACCGGTATTGATTGATATGGAGATTGATGGGCAACCGGTTAAAGCGTTGATGCAAGCGAATCGGAACGGCTACTTCTATGTACTGGATAGAACCAACGGCAAATTTTTATATGCGACACCTTATTGCGAAATGAACTGGTCTGCCGGACTCGATGAAAATGGTCGTCCGACTGTTAAACCGGGTGTATCTACCTCAGAAGAAGGGACGATTCGTGTCTGTCCGGGTGTTGAAGGCGGGAAGAATTGGTCGCCGTCTGCCTATAATCCACTTACAAATCTGCTCTATGTGCCGTCGTTGGAACTTTGTGGTTCTTACCATCAAGGGCGCGTCTTCTATCTTAAAGGTTTACCCTACCTCGGTAGTGGTATGACAGCGGAAAGGGAAGAAGATGGCGATATGATAATGTGGGGACATATCAGTGCTATTGATATTTCTACGGGTGATATTAAGTGGCAACACAAAACGAACTTTCCACAATGGGGTGGGTGCCTCACAACAGCCGGAGGTCTCGTTTTTGCGGGTGATTTGGAAGGGAGATTTATGGCATTGTCAGCAGAAACAGGTGAAGTGCTTTGGGATTTTCAAACCGGATCAGGCGTCTTCGCACCGCCAATTACGTATCAACTCGATGGCATCCAGTATGTCGCGGTAGCATCGGGTGCTGTGAAGTATGCCGAAGTTAATGCTCGCCATGGTGGCACGCTCTTTGTGTTCGCGCTCTTTGATGAGTAGTTTTCGGTTTTCAGTCATCAGTTAAGAGAAGATTTTGTTAATCCTAAATCTCCTTAACCGATGACCAATAAATAGGGGGCACCGTGAAACATTATATCTTTTTGTGGGTCGCGCTTTTTACATGCCTTGTCTTGATATTACCGAATGCAAACGCTAACAACACATTGGAGGAAATTAGAAAAAAGGGTGTCTTAACAGTTTGTATGGATGTCCGAAATCTGCCCTATTCCAACGCTGATCCTGAGCTCCCCGGATTAAATGTTGAAATCGCGCATCTGTTGGCAGAGGAACTTGGGGTTGAATTGGAACTCCACTGGCTTAACACCCTCCGTGATAGCCTGCTCGCCGACATGCTGCGGGGCCATTGCGATTGTGTGATTGGCATCCCTATTGAAGAACGCGCGATGAGTGAATCCATCCAATTAGGTAAACGGGTTGATTTTTCTAAACCGTATTACGGGACCGGCTATGTATTGGTAAAGCGGAAAAGCAACCAACAGTCTCCTAAAACTTTGGAAGACATCAAGTCTGAAACGATTGGGGCAGAAGGCGGATCCATCGCAAGCGATGTGCTTCGACAGCAAGGTTATAATCGCCGGGTCTATGGTTCGCAAATTGCTGTCCTCAACGCGCTCCAGAAGGGACAAATCGCTTACGGATGTGTCTGGGCAAACGCGGGTTGGTTGATTGAGAAAGGCTCTCGAATTCAGCAGACAGAACAGGTAAGCACCGTCTACCCGGAATTAGAAATTGTTGAAGGGTATATCCCTGAATCTCGGTTCCGTTGGAACGTCTCTATCGCTTTCAGCAAAGATACGTCGAAACGCAGAACCCGTGATTTTCAAGACGCTGTTAACAAGATTGTTGAAGAGAAATGGAGTGAGGAGCAGCTCAAAGAACTTTGTGAGAAATACCATTTACCTTACTTCGCTCCGTTTCAGGAGGAGGAACAGCAATGATGTACGCTATTCACAAGTTTGCGAGCGTGTTTCGTAAGCGTGCTGCCACAAGCGTAATGTGGGGTATTCTCTTCCTCCTTGCAGGTGTGAGTCTCTTCCTTTTTGCACCTGTAAATGCCGAAGATTTGGAGGTGGACAGAGCCGCTGAAGCACCGAGAGAAGACAGCACTGACGAAGATGTTATAGATGGCGCGTTCTATTTCCGTTTGATGTGTTGGGGGTGTCATGCGGGAGAGACGCGCGGTGAGGAAGCACCGGACCTCTTTAAACCGCAGTGGCTTTACGGCTGGACCGATGACGGTATTTTCCAAACTATATTCAACGGACTTCCAGGTACCCGGATGCCAAAGTTTGGTGGCAAACTCTCTGATGCGGCGATTCATATGATTGTCGGTTACGTTCGTGAAGAACAAGCGAAAGCGGCAGGCGTTACCTTGGAAGAGGTGAAACCATCTGAGGAATGGACACCCTATATGGAGGGTGATGTCAAGGCAGGAGAGAGCCTCTTCTTCTCAGACGAATATGTGTGTGGTAAATGCCACACGGCTCACGGCAGAGGTGCCACTGGCACTGGCAGTGAGATAGGTCCTGATTTGACCTACATCGCTCGTACGCGTTCCCTACAATTCATAGTGGAATCTATTCTCGATCCACGTGCGCATATCGCCGATGAATATAAACTGCTGACTATTGTCACCAAAGACGGCAAGGAAATTACGGGCAAGAAACGATACCTGTACGATCATAGAGGGAATAAGAATACCGAGGTTGTGCAGATACTTGATAGTTCAGGGAAGTTGTGGACGACTTATTTCACAAAGGATTTGCAGAGTAGTCGGGTCCCAAAAGCAGGTGTTATGCCTGAAAATTATGCAGATATTCTTTCAGTGAAGCAGATGCATGACCTTCTGGCATATCTGCTCACGTTGAAATAGCCATCAGCAGTCAGGTCGCTTCGCTCTCAGTTTTCAGCAAAGAGGTTTTCGTTTAACAGCACCCTCTTTACTGATAGAAACCGATTGCCGATGGCTGACCGCTATTCTAATAATACCGAAAACGTAGCCTGTAATGTAATGGTTCTCACTGCGAAGCAGGATCTATATCAAAAACCGTCAAAGTTCAAACCCACGTTATTTAACCGCAAGGAAAATTTAAAAGATGATTCGTGTAATTATTAATGGGGCGTGCGGCCGTATGGGACGGCTCATCATTCAAGGCGTTACTCAGCAAGACGATATGGAAATTGTTGGCGCGATTGAATACCCCGAACACCCACAAATCGGGAGCGATGCTGGTGTTGTCGCGGGTATTGGCGAAATCGGCGTAGCGATCACAGGTGAACTCAACGATGTGCTCGGAGACGCGGACGTTGTTATTGAGTTCTCAAAACCGGAAGCAACGTTAGCACACCTCAGACAGGTTGTTGATGCAGATAAAGCGATGATCATCGCAACAACCGGGTTTAATGCTGATGAACTCGCGGCTGTCAAAACACTTGCATCGCAGATTCGGTGTGTGATGGCGCCGAACATGAGCCTTGGTGTCAACGTCATGATCCAAGCTTTGGAACTCATCGCTAAAGCCCTTGGAGACGATTACGATATTGAGGTGATAGAGGCACACCACAATCACAAAGCAGATTCACCGAGTGGAACCGCACTGCGGTTAGCGGAAACCGTCGCTACGGCATTAGAACGCGACTTGGATGAGGTAGGGGTCTACGGTCGGCACGGCATTGTTGGTGCGAGACCAAAAAAACAGATCGGCATCCATGCGGTACGCGGTGGCGACATCGCGGGGGATCATACAGTATTGTTTGTGACCGAAGGTGAGCAATTAAGTGTCGTCCACCGCGCCCACAGTCCCGAAGCGTTCGCGAAAGGTGCGATTCGCGCAGCACGGTGGGTCGTCGACGCGCCCAGAGGGTTGCACGATGTTAGCGAAGTCCTTTTTCAGTAGTCGTTAGAAGGATAGGACTTACGCAAAAAGCAGCAATTCTAGTGTTTTTAACCCCCTAAATCCCCCTTATCAGGGGGACTTTAAGAGGAATCCCGATGATTCGTGTTGTTATTACTGGTGTCTGTGGTCGTATGGGGCAGTGTATCACGCGCTGTATTGCGCAACAAGCCGATATGGAACTTGTTGGTGCCATCCAATATCCATTGCACCCACAAATCGGGAGTGATGCCGGTGTTGTCGCAGGTATTGGTGCCATCGGTGTAGCCATTACAGGCAAACTACACGACGTACTTCAAAACGCGGATGTCGTCATTGAGTTTTCAAAACCTAATGCGACATTGGGATACCTCCAACAGGTCGTTAATATGGATAAAGCCATCGTCATTGGAACAACTGGATTTACCCAAGATCAGTTCGCGACTGTCAAAGCACTTGCATCGCAGATTCGCTGCGTGATGGCACCGAATATGAGTCTCGGTGTCAATGTGGCGATCCAAGCACTCGAATTAATTGCGAAAACCCTCGGAGATGATTATAATATTGAAGTGATAGAGGCACATCACAATCATAAAACAGATTCACCGAGTGGGACCGCATTCCGATTAGCGGAGACTGTTGCTACAACATTGGGACGTGATTTAGATGAGGTAGGTGTCTATAGTCGGCACGGCATTGTTGGTGAAAGACCGAAGCAACAGATCGGTATCCATGCAATGCGAGGCGGTGATATTGCCGGTGATCATACAGTGTTGTTTGCGACAGAGGGTGAGCAACTAAGTGTCGTCCACCGTGCCCACAGTCCCGAAGCGTTCGCGAAAGGTGCGATTCGCGCAGCGCGGTGGGTCGTTGATGCCCCCAAAGGATTGCACGATGTTAGCGAAGTCCTTTTTCAGAAGCATCATTAATTGGACGTTCTCACATCTGCCACGCGTAGGCTATGTGTTTGTTGTTGTATACGTTGCGACCTTATTTGCAGTCGGTTGCGAAGGGACAACATCCAAAAAAACTGTCCGTTACGAGTGGAAAACCGTTATGGAAGGCGATTGGAGTTCGCACCTATACGATGTCCATTTTGTGAACGAAAATCTGGGTTGGGCAGTTGGTAACGCTGTAGACATAATTCCAGGTTTAGACGCTGAAGAGAATGCGGAGAGCCTCATCATCCAGACAACCAACGGCGGACAGACATGGCACAGGCAGAACAGTGGTGTTCTCGGCACGCCGTTACGAAAGGTCTATTTCCGATCGGCATTAGAAGGATGGTGCCTTGGTGAAGGCGGTGTCCTTATCCACACCTCCGATGGTGGGAAAACGTGGAAGCCTATCGAAACAGGTACAGAAAATAACCTCCACGATTTTTTTATAACGGAAACCACAGGTTGGATTGTCGGGGATTGGGGCACACTTCTGAAAACAACAGATAGCGGACGGACATTTGCCAAGGTTGACGGGAGCGTGTTCAACAGGAAGTCATTAAAAGGAATATTTTTTGTAGATGAAAACTACGGATGGATTATCACCTATAATGCCCCTAATGGGAAAAACGCTGGCTACATCTATCGGACAACCGATGGCGGCAATACTTGGGAAGAACAACTCACCACAGAAGCCGCACTGTTCAACCTTTACTTTATTGACAAACAGACAGGTTGGGTTGTAGGAGATCGACGGAGTGTCTACGCGACGACCGATGGTGGACAAACATGGCAATTCATTACGGATGGAAGCAATCAACGCCATAAAACCAGTTATGGACAACCCGAGTATCTCGGCAAAGAACCGCTGCACACTTTTACACTTTACGATATTGACTTTACGGATACCCTAAATGGGTGGATCGTCGGCGACTTAGGTGTGATTCTGCATACCGCGTCCGGCGGGAAAGGAAAATGGAAGCATCAACGCGGCGGTCCCCGTTTTCACAACAGTGCTGATGCTGTCCTGTTAGGTGTTGACTTTGTTTCCAAACAACTCGGTTGGGTCGTGGGTGAGAACGGCACGATTCTCCACACCCGTAACGGTGGTGTAACATGGGAATCGCAATCGAGTCCAAGTCATCTCTTAGTTGGCGTATGTGCTATTTCACCGAAAGAAGGGTACGTCGTTGGGGATCGCGGCTCTATCCTGCGAACTGAAGATGGCGGTACCGTATGGAACGCGCAGGACAGCCGCACGACGGAGTGTTTCGGGGCAACCCACTTTGTATCCGCACAAAAAGGGTGGGCAGTTGCGGAAGCTGGTGTCGTTTTGCATACCATAAACGGTGGGGCTGTGTGGGAACGCCAAGCTTCAGAGACACAGCAGGATTTACTCAGTGTGTTCTTTGTAGACGAAAATACTGGATGGTGCGTTGGGAGCGGCGGCGAGATCATCCATACGGATAATGGCGGACAGACGTGGAAGCGTCAAAAGAGTGGGACACCTTGGAATCTCTTTGATGTCCATTTTACCTCCAAACGGCGCGGATGGGCAGTTGGGATGAATGGGACAGTCCTTTCTACAGTTGATGGCGGCAGCAGTTGGCAGTTGGCATCTATGGGTGAACGATACCCATTTTTTTACCTTGATGCTGTTACGTTCGTCTCGCCGGAAATTGGATGGATCGTCGGATTGGATCTACGCAGCTTGGGGATGGACGGGTTAATTCTACGGACGGTGGATGGCGGAAAAACGTGGCAACGGCAAGAGAGTCATACCGCTAATTTCCTTGACGACGTATTTTTTATCTCAGCAACGGAAGGTTGGATTGTTGGAAAATCGGGGCTTGTTCTGCACACAAAAGACGGGGGTCAAAATTGGCGACCGCAACGTACAGATACCCGAACAGATCTGAAATCTATCTACGTAAGTAGCACAAACAGCGGATGGGTGGTTGGTCAAAACGGGACAATTCTCAAATATGAAGCCGTCCCGTAATCTGAACTGCACCAAAAACCTGCCCGAAACATTGTCCCGCAAGCCTCTATAGGCGTGCGCAATGCGGGCAGCTCGGAGGTCTATAGTTAAAAAAATGACAGACGAACAAAAATATCTATTCGACTTGCAAGGTTTTATCGTGCTGAAGGGTGTTATCCCACAAGAAGTGGTTGACGCATGCAACACCGTGTTAGATCAGTATGAAAATATGCCGCCTGAAGACTATCCATCGCCGCTGTGTCTGGGGACAGAGCGGACGGAAAAGGAACTCTATATCTCCAATATTATGGAGGCAGACAGCACCTTCAACACCCTGATTGATATTCCTGAGGTGTTGGATGTGATTCAAGGTGTAACCGGGGGACCCTATCGACTCAATCATACGTATACGATTTACCGATGGGGCGGCGGTTATACTGGGTTACACATGCACGGCACACCGATTATTCCGAAATGTCAATATCACTGTAAAAACGGGGAGATGGTATCTACCTTAACGAAGGCTGTTTTCCCGATGTTAGATTGTGATGTGGAAGACGGATGTTTCGCTGTTATACCGGGCGCACATAAGAGCAATTTCCGGAAACCGTGGGGCGGTCATCCCGATGAGAACCCTGTGCTAACCCCGATTCCAGCGAAAGCGGGTGATGCTGTCATCTTCACGGAGGCGTTGACGCACGGATCTGTCATCAATGTTTCCGGTAGACCGCGGCGGACGCTCTATTACTGTTATAGTATCGGTTATATGCCAGATTGGGGCGGTCAAGGCTTGCATTTTAGTCCAAATGTTATGGAGAGTCTCAGTGAAGCCCAACAGGCAATTCTCCATCTTAAATAGTCTTTAGTTATCAGTTAATAGTTTCTTTATCAATCAAAAACGTAAGCCCGTAATGAAATGGAGGGGTTTTTGCTTGGGTGTTTCTTCAGCACTGGACAGAAGCACGTGAAGCCCCAACCAACGTTACTTAACCGCAAGGTAAATTAAAAATATGGTTACACTCGCAGAACGGTTACAGAAACTTCCACCCTATCTCTTTGTGGATTTGCGCCAAAAGATACAGGCAGCGAAAGCACGAGGCGTTGACGTAATTAGCCTCGGTATTGGTGATCCCGATATCCCGACCCCAGATCCGGTTGTTGAGACGCTGGTACAGGCGATCCAGAATCCCGAAGACCCAGATCGGCACCGCTACGGATGTGACATCCCCGTTGAGGATTTTCCGCAAGCGGTACTTGACTTCTATCAACGGCGTTACGGCGTTACGCTATCCGATGATCAGGTTGCTACTACGCTCGGTAGCAAAGATGCTATTGTTAAATTGGCACTCGGCATACTTAATCCTGGTGACATCGGTATTGCAGCGAGTCCGGGGTACCCGACCTATAATATCGGACATGTTTTTGCGAGCGCGACGACTTACTACGCACCGCTTCTGCGAGAAAATGATTTTTATGTTAACTTTGACGCTATTCCTGACGAGATAAAACGGCTCGCCAAAGTGCTGTGGATTAACTATCCAAACAACCCGACAACTGCAACGGCTGACCTTGATTTCTTTGCGCGCGCCGTGGAATTTGGACGACAAAACAGTATCCTCATCGCGCACGACAACGCCTATAGTGAAAACACGTACGACGGGTATCGTTCACCAAGTATCTTACAGGTAGATGGTGCTGCCGAAGTCGCCGTTGAATTCTTTTCGTTGAGTAAAGCGTTTAATATGACAGGGTGGCGATTAGGGTTTGTTGTTGGTAATCCAACGGCTGTTGCGGCAGTGACGACTGTTAAAAACAACATAGATAACGGTTCACTCCGCGCCCTTCAGTTCGCCGGTGCGAAGGCACTCTCAATCGCTCACGAAGTCACGCCAGCGATCAACAGCGTTTATCAAAAACGCCGGGATATGGTGGTAGATGCACTCACAGAGAGTGGATGGGCAATTGATAGACCGAAGGCGACGATGTACATCTGGGCACCTGTCCCATCGCGTTTCAACGGTTCAAGCGGTGCTTTTGCAACAGCACTCCTTGAGGAGGTAGGCGTGGTGGTAACACCTGGACTTGGATATGGGCAGTGGAGTGAAGGTTATTGCCGAATCTCTCTGACGTATCCAGATGAAGTTATCGTTGAAGCACTTTCAAGGATTCGTGATTTCGCCCATTAATCAATCATCAAATGAATGTCTCAACGAAGAGCTCGGATCGGTAAAAAATTATGATAGATACCAACTTTTGTTCAGCACGTTTCAAAAATCTGAAAACTACGGTTAAAAACTTTATTTTAATCATTGGTATAACCCTTGCTGCGATTTTTGTCTGCGGTGATACCAAGGCTGATCAAATTCAGACCTACACCGTTGCTGATGGATTGGTTGGCCCGATCGTGCCTGTTATTTTTCAAGACAGCCGAGGTGTCCTCTGGTTCGGTTCTGATCGTGGTGGCGTGAGTCAGTTTTATGACAATACTTTTAAACCGTACGTTGGATCGCAAGACGGTTATGAGGGGGTTGAAGCGGGGGCGCTCCTCGGACAAACGAAACAGATCATTGAGGATAAATGGGGGCACATCTGGTTCCTTTCGATGGATAATTCAGAAAAATCGGGGCGGATCAGTCGGTTTGATGGCACTGAAATCAGTTTCATCGGTATGGGGAATGCACTCATTGCGGATCAATACGGCGATATATGGGTTGGTGAAAATCGGGTGCTAACGAAGTACGTGACACCCGGCGTCCAGAAACTCCCACAGGCACAGCCTCACGAAATTATAGGCGAAGATCTCATCCGCGCGACAGGTTTGACGATAAGTGTTATTTTTGAAAGTACGGATGGGACCCTCTGGCTCGGTGGCAGTGAAGGGGAGGCGGAAGAGCAGACCGGCATAATCCTGAGTTTCCGAGAAAACCCTTGGATCCGCGCAGAACGCCGGGGCGACACGGCTGATGAAACAGATGACGGAACGCCGCGTATCCATCCGAATGCTGGGTTCACGCGTTTCAATATCTCGGATCTAAATGTGGTCAACCCGATTGCGACGATAGCCGAAGATACGTCCGGGAACCTCTGGTTCGGTGGCGATGATTTCCTCCTCCGATTTGATGGAAAAGATTTTGAACAGATCTTTCCGCCTTGGCCCCGTGTCGGATCCAGGACGAGTACATCTTTGAGAGGGACACCCATTCGGAAAAGCGTCGCCATCCAGATTGACACAAAAGAACGCCTCTGGTTTAGCGATGGTCGGTCCACGAGACGATGGGATGGCTCGCGGCTGCGGCGGCTTAGAGGCACGCCGGGCTTTCTTGAAATTGAGGATCAATGGGGGAATCTATGGTTTATTAGTGGACGTCGTGGGATCGAACAATATGATTCTGAACTCAATCCAACTTCCTATAATAATACGAATAGTAGGCTCGGAAACGACGAAATTCGTACAATCTTTGAAGCCGTTGACGGTAAATTGTGGTTTGGACACAATAACGGTGTGACAGTATTTGAACCGACACCAGCCGTTATTACGCATGCTGACCTTGGCTCCAATAGGATTCGGACAATGTATGAGGATAGTAGAGGTTATCTTTGGTTCAGCATCTCAGGTCGTGTCGCACGTTATGATATGAAAACGGGTGAAGCTACCACTGCTTCATTAAGGTTGGGGACTGTTAATAGGGATGGGTGGCGGCAGCAGTCTGAAATCGTGAAAATATTTGAAGTCGGCAGAGACATCTGGTTTATAAACGAGCCGGGAACCCGTGGGGGTTCTACACGCTACACGTTCTTCCGCTATGCAAACGGAAGCTACGGACATCAAATTTCTATCTCTATCCGAACAAAGATCGGTCCTGGTGGTGAAAGGTCGGATAGCAATACGGATGTCCTCGTTACGGAGGGAGAACACACATGGATGGCGTTTGGTGGGCATCTTTTCAAAGCGGATGCAACAGGGTTGTTATGGCTCACGGAAAGCGGTTCACAAAGAATTCTGTTTGAAAAAACTGCGGAAAGGCAAATGGACACTTCAGTTTTTGAAATAGAACCCGGAGTAGCTGCTATCACTGACTTATACAGAGATGCCGATAATAGGTTATGGGTACATTTTGAGAACGGAAAGGTAAAACGTTACCCAAAAAACATTGATCGCTTAGTATCCACAACTCGACCTATTAAGCCGGATGAGCTTGACCTGAAAGCAACGAAACTCTTGAAATCTATGCCAGCGCGCAAATGGTTTTTCAATGCGGTGACGGGGCGGTTGATATATTGGAACAACATCGAAACAGGTAGCCCGACTGTAGTGGGCGGAGAACCTACTGCTGCGCCATTGGCTGTGTGGCAGCACCCGACACAGGAGAATGACGAAATCACTTTTCTTTTTTCCGACGTTCTCAAAACCTATCACGGCACGCGGTTAGATGCGGTTCAGGATATTACTGAACTCGCCCCCATAAACGCCGCCGTGACTTCTCAGGATGGAATCCTCTGGTTAGCGACATCCCATGGCGCGGTTCGATATGATGGACAAACCCTAACAACTTATACAACAAAAGAAGACGGATTTCTTGTCGATAACGTGCGCGACGTAATAGAGGATAGCCGCGGAAATATATGGTTCGCGACACGCGGTGGCGGCACTGTTCGATACGATGGTGAAACCTTCCACAACCGGACAACGAAAAACGGTTGGGCACATAACAATATCTCAAAGATTCTTGAATCTTCTGATAAAGACATTTGGTTTGCTACTGAAGCGGGTGTTACGCAATACACACCGGCGCGCGGCGGACTGCCAGAGTGTCGAATAATCGCCTTAGAAGCGGATAAATCCTACACCGATTTCTCGTCTACTTTAGTGTTACCTACGCGCGGCACCAAGATTTTCGATGTGCGCGGCATCAGTTCGCTCCGAGAAGGACTTTCGTACGAATTTAAATTAATTGGACTGGATACCCCAACATGGACGGAACTTTCAGCGGAGGAATTCGCGCGATTAGCTACCGGTGCAGGTGTACTCTCCGATGGTTGGACACCGCCCGCCACGGCTGGATTGGCGAATCAACAGATCCTGGGTAGCTATGTTACACAGGCGTTTCAAAACCAAGCGGGTACGCTGCGCATCCAATACACAGGGCTTAAAGCAGGCAACTACAGTTTCCTCATCAAGGCGTTTCGTAAAGACTTTCCGTACACCGAACCGCCTGCAGTGGTGGACTTTAATATTCCGCCCCCGCTTTGGACGCGCTGGCGCACATACTTACCGACGCTTATTTTCATTACTGTCGTTTTTGCCTTAATCGGTCGCCTTGTCGTCAACCGACGGCACACCCTGCAGCTGCGTAACGAAGTCCGACACAGGGAAGAAGCGGAGATGCATCGTATCCGCGCTGAATTGAGCGAAGCACAGAATATTCAGATGGGACTTTTGCCGACGGAGGCACCCGACACGAAAGGGTTTGATGTCGCAGGAATGTCGGTGCCAGCAACACAGGTGGGCGGTGATTTCTTTGATTATCTCACCGTGTCGAATGGACAGACGGCTATTGCAGTAGCGGACGCTGCGGGGAAAGGGCTGCGCGGCGCGATGAACGCAGTGTTGACGAATGGGATGTTATATGAAGTCTCGCGTTTCAAATCCGAAGCGGCTGTTATTCTGAGTGACCTCAATACAGGGTTAGCACCGCGGATGTATGGTCCGAGTTTCATCGCGCTTAACCTCGCTGTCCTTGATGAAGCCGAGAAACGGGTTAACTACGCCAACGGCGGTCAACCGTATCCCGTTCTCAAACGTGGAACGGATATAATCGAAATTGAAAGTGGTGACCTTCCGCTTGGGAGTATGAAAAGGGTGGAATATGAATCTACTACCTTCGATTTAACTGAAGGCGATATTCTGATCTTTCATACCGATGGTCTCATTGAGGCACTCAACACAGAAGAGGAGATGTATGGGACTGATCGCTTAATAGAATCGGTTTCGCGGATCCCTGATAATTTTGGTGCTGAAGCAACTGTCCAACACCTTGTTAACGATGTTCGTGACTTTGTCGGCGAAGCGGAGCAATACGATGATCTGACAATCGTCGTTATCAAATGTGGTTCTGATGCATAGATAGATACAGGGTGCTAAGCGTTTCTGAAATCAATAACCGTTTGCCGATACTCTTCAGGGAGCCCGATGTCATAGCGTTTTCCCTTGACAACGTACCCTGAAAAACCCTGTGCTTTCCGCAATTCATCTAAACAAGAAGTGAGTTGGAATTCGCCGCGCTCGCGCAGGTTATGGGCAATATTTTGCTCAAGAAACTCGAAAATCTGCGGCTGAATGACATAGATGCCGAACACCGTCAAAAACTGGTCCACATCCATACCATCTACGTGTAAATGTTCCATCGCATACGCAGGATCCGGTTTTTCGTAAAACTCTGTTACCGATAGCAATGTGTCCTCTTCTTTCCATACACCCGTGACACATCCGAAGTTTGATAGATGCTCAATCGGTGTCTCTTTGAGTCCGACAACGCTGTGTCCTACCTGTTCATAAGCCTCCACGACTTGTCGCGCACAGCATCTTTCTTCATTTGAACCGTAGAGATGGTCACCGAGCATCAATAGAAAAGGTTCGTTTCCGACCCATTCCCTTGCGCAATAAACGGCATGTCCGAATCCTTCTTGAACATCCTGTGTGACGAATGTCACTTTGCTGCCTAACTCCAGTAGATAATCGCAATAGGTCTTGTTCTCTTTACTGAGTTTGTTATAGTGTTCAATTGGGGGTGGCGTTTTGAAAAACGATTCAAAAAGTTCGATATCGCCCTGTTGAACAATCAGGCAAATCTCCTCAATACCCGCCTCTATTGCCTCTTCAACAATCGCCATAATTGCGGGTTTTGCTTGTCCAGAACTGTCAATCACAGGGAAGAGCTCTTTCTTCATCGCTTTTGAAGCAGGGAATAGGCGGGTTCCGAACCCTGCAGCCGGAATGACGGCTTTTCGGACATGGCTGCCCGCTTCAAGCACCAGTTTCAGGCACGACATCTTCAGATCCTGTTCGATAATTTCAATGACGCGTTGTTGACTTTCTTCATCTTTCACAATGAATTGGGCGGACCCGTCGCCTTGCGAACCGACGCCTTTACCGCCCCAGATATACGGCTGGATCGGTTCATAATTGAGGACTTTATGGAGGACGGGTGCTGTCAATTGCGAGGGACAGGCAGGTATGAGGTGTTTATCGAACTCCGTCTGCGCACGGGTCATCAGTTTACCTACTAATTCTGCGTCTCCGTCGCGTAGTGCCTGATACGCCTCTTGTGTGATTTGTGCACTTAAGGGACCGAGGTAGTGTTGTACGTTTTTCTCTAATTCGTTTTCAGCGAATGGATAGCAGTGACTTAATTGCTGCAATATCAGGCGTGTATCTTTACCGGCACCAAGGTCGACAATTACGAGGTACATGTTTTTCGGTACGCTGAGTTCTCGGACATCAACGTTGTCGCCATCAAATGTCATGAGGATAGGACGTTGGTATGCACACCCTTGGTCCATCCGTCCACAACGTGAAGGTGTGGTCGTCTCACCCCGGTAGGCGTATTCCATTTCACCGCGTGTTGTCATCTTGAGATCATAAGTGCGATTGAAAGCGCGTGCGACTAAAACACTGATGGCAGCACTCGAAGATAAGCCTTTTTTAACGGGTAAATCGGTGAGATAATTATCGATTTCCAGCCCTTGGACCCGGTAGTTGGTTAAAATTTGATAGGCGACACCAGCAGCATAGCTAAAAAATCCGCCTTTTTCGGCTTCGGCGAGAAGTGCACTCCTCTCCATAGGCAGGCTATAGGGGCCGTGGTGGGTCCCATCACTGAGAGTTGTGTTCAAAATCAGCTGAGTCGGATGCCGTTTAACCTCAGCGTATACCCCTTGGTTTGTGCTGGTTATTAAGGTATAGCCCTTTTCAATTTCTGAGTTATTTTGCCGGTATCTCGCTGCCCAATCGCTGTGTTCTCCGAACAGGCAAATTCTTCCCGGCACAAAAAGTTTCATAGAGGCTCCTTTCAAACTAAGGACTTATAGAATTTTGGCGATATAATTGTGCCCAATGACTCCGCTGTTTCCAGTCTTCCATTTTTAGTAGCGTTCCGCGAGGCAATACTTCACCTTCTGCAATCTCGGCGAACACGCTTATCGCGGTCTTGTAATCTTTCTGATGATAGGCATTGATGCCGATTGTCTTCCGTGTATCTAACAGAAGACTTTGGTATTGTTGTGGTGTCAGTTGCTCTGGTAATGGCGTTTTTGGAGAAATCTCACCCGACATCTGTGCCTTTTCTAAGAGTGCTACCGCGCGGCGAAGGTACTGATTACTACTCCGCCACGCGCCTTCTTTATGAAGCAATTCACTGGCTAAGAGATATGCTAACCACATGTCTGGCTCTGTTTGAATGCATGTTGACAGATATGCTATTTTCTCTGCTGTATCTTTAGGTTCAACCAAGACAGCGCGAAGCAACTCCCGGAGGGAACGATCCTCTTCGACGACTGCATTCGGTTGGGTCCGGTTTATACTCGGATAAGAGAGTGCTACGATCCGCTTGATACGCCGTTGCGCAATTGTCTCATATTCTGTTTTGATAGAAGTGTATACATTCAATGCTTTTTCGTGTTCGTTTTGTAGCCAATAAATATCGCCTTTCAGTAGCATTGCCTCTGGACTGAATCGAGGGTCTTCCGTATTTGCAATTCGCTCCGCTAAGGATAATGTCATGTCATAATTCTGCATTCGATATGTGCTATACATCAGTCCGCGCAGTGTGCTTAAATTCTCAGGTTCATCGGATAGCATCGTCCCAAAGGTCTCCACAGCGGTGACGAAATCCTTTCTGAAGTACGCCTGCCATGCGGTATCTCGCAGCGCAGCCATCTCATGGGCACAGACCCGTTCAAAAACACTGCGCCGCTTTAAACGGTAACTTGCATAGGCTATATCTTCATCTTGTAATGGGACACTTTCCAAAAAACCGATCCATTCCGCTTCAAGCGAATGCAAATCCTTGCTGTAGTGTCTGACAAAGTTACCGAAAGGGAAAGCGGCTTTAAATTTCTCTATGCCATAAGTGTCAACAAGAAACCGAACAAAGGAGCCCGCCAATAAATAACTCCGCGAACCGGCGTGTCCCCAAAATCCAAGTCCCATAATGGCTGACAATGACGGGGCAATCTTCATCTGGCGCATCGCTTTTGCCCATTGATGTGCTGTGAGTCTACCTTCATCCCAATCCGCGGCGACCGCGATGCCTTCATGAAGTCCAATCTTTAGGCTCACTTTCAGCGGCGACCACGGGACAGTAAAGACGTGTGCCAATTCGTGCTTCAGGACCGGATGCGGAAAACCTTGGGCATGGATATGAAATCCGTGTCCAAATGGATCTTCCACAGATGTATTACCAGCACCAATCAACTGCTTCTTCTGGTCGGTGGATGCATAAACATAAGCGCGGACTTTCTGAGAGAGTTTGTCTCCGTCTGGCATGAGGTAGGCAGATACTTGTGCGTACTGGAATTCGCAATCCTCAGCGATCCGTTCAATCTCCGTTTCAAGTTCGCGGGCGTAGAAGATTTCAAAATGTGCGGTTTCACGGAAGCCGCCAAGTTTTCGGGCAATATCGCCGCGAGTTGGACGCATTCCTAACGCGCCTGCATAGAATTGGAAACCGAGTAGACAAACGATCAGCAGATATAACCCTACACGTTTTGTAGGTGGCTTGAACAATTTTCGCCACTTCAGTTGGGGCATCAATCCTGTATCCCTACTTATTTCACAAATACTAACAGACAGTCCAAAAAACAGGAGTGCCCAGAGTAGTGTTTCCGCGCGAGCGATCAGCAGTGTACTTGTTATCGGAATAACAAAATCGTATATTGGTCCCGGAAAGTATCCGAATGTCGCGTGATACGCAAACACCGGCGGATGGAATATCAGGTTGATGACCACCGGCAGAAAAGAAAGCAAGAGATACCCAAGATACGCCAAATATGCCAACCATCGCCTCTTAATCCAGAACCCAAAGAATGTTCCCGCTGCTGTCGTGTATGCGCAACTAATGACGGGCAGCAGAAAAAAAAAGAGAAAGCCTTCGCTAAAATTGCAGTTTTTAATCCGAAGCGCGTTCAGTAGAATGATAGCGGTCGGTAGGACGAGCAACCCTAAGTTAAATACCAACGCACTCCGATAGCATCGGACGACGATTTGTCCCGCTGGACCCGTGAGGACATCAGGTTGCCGTTTCATCTGCTGCACCACTGTTAGTGTCACGTGCGCGCCAGCGAAAGAGATGCTGAGTGCTAACACAGCACAAAACTCAAAAGCCAGTATGTTAAACAGCGGCATATTGGCAAGTATCAGTGCCAATGCACCGAATGCGATAAACCACAGCCAATATGAGAATGTCCTATGTATCGTAGGTTGTATGCCCATCTTCTGCAAATTGAAAGTCGTGTTTATTGTTTATTTTATTTACATATCTCCTTTGTGTCAAGCAGAATTTCGTGGGCCATCTAAATAGAACATTGACAAAAACCCGATAAGCAATGTATAATTAATAGAACTTACGCATGATGTGCTTTTGTACCACAAACTTCCAGTTTGTGGTACCAGAAATGCTGAGTTGGCAGAAAAATTTCATCTAACAAAGCCGCCTACAGCCAAAATTGCGTAAATCCTGATTAAGATGGCTGATAATGCTGGTCATTAAAATTTTCGCGTCTTTTCTCCATCCCTTATCATGTAACTATCCAGTTTAACCTATTTTTTTACCTTCATGACCTGTAACACTACACACGTGGAATTTGGTGCAAGCGACATTTAAGCCTCGCGCGTCTTGTGGCAATAAAAGGAGGCATCTCTATGGAAAGGAAACAACCTTTAACTCCGGCGTTGAGACCGGTTGAAGATACGGATGTGACAACTTGGGAACTCCCCGATGGCGCAATTGCCCGATTGGGACAAGGACTCATATTTGGCATGGCGTTTTCACCGGATAACGCGTCGCTTGCTGTTGGCACGCGTGTCGGGGTATGGATGTATGAACTTGACACGATGCAGCCCGTCACACTCTTTGAAACCGAACGCGGCCTGATTTCTAACATCGTCCTTTCACCGGATAGAAAATGGATTGCCACCAGCAACGGGGATGGCATCATCAATGTCCGAGAAATAGAGACCCAGCAGCGTGTCGCGAACATACAAGGCTGGCACGGCGGCACCTCCCATCTTGCCTTTTCACCGGATAGCCAATACATTGCCGCATCTGGCCACGGATACGGCGACGTTTACGTCTGGTGCACAGAAACCGGCGAACACGTCGCAAGTTTCAAAATGGAAGGTAAACCACCGGAAGACGAACCGTCCCCTGTCCGTTTCCCACTCTGCTTTTCAGCGGATGGGCAGCTGCTGGCTTATTTTACTGACTGGAACACCTTGACTGTCCGAGACCTAAAAACGAAAGAACGCTTCGCTTCTCTGGTGCCAAAACGCCATCTGTGCGAATCAGGACATCTGTATGATCTTGCCTTTTCACCTTGCGGTCAGTTTCTTGCTGCGAGTTTTCAGAATTCAACGACACGTGAGCACATTGAAGTGCAAGTGTGGAATATTGATAAAGAGACTTTGGAGGCAACTTACACAGACTACGGCGGAACTCGGGTGCTTCTCGCCTATTCCCCTGATGGTGCATTACGAGTTGCCGATGTTTATGAAGACAAGGTAGTGATCTGGGATGCGTCCCGGGGTGAAAAACTTGATACCATTGAACATCAAGGAAAACATAGAACGGACCATCGGGCAGAATGTCTTTCGACTGATGGACAGCAGTTCGCAATTGCCACACACAGCGATATCCGCGTGTGGCGTGCAGGCACCCCTGCCGCAGTAGCACCACACACAGTACCTAATGGAATACCTGACGCTCTGTTTTTTTATCAATCGGGCAAGAGGTTGGTTTGCAAATATTGGAATGATAGGGTCGTTTTCTGGGATGTTGTTCAGAAACAGGTGGTCCCTCCCCCGATCCCACCAAAAAGCAGGGGCAAAAGGTGTGCGCTGTCTGCCTGTGAAGAATTGTTGGCTCTTATCGGAGAAAGTGGCCAAACGCTTGAAGTCTGGAACATCACGTCCGGAACCCGAATAGCAGAGCTCACCGAACATCAGAATTCAATCACCACCGTGGTGTTTTCGCCATCGGGGGAACACATCGTCAGCGGAGGTACAGATGGAAAACTTGTTGTGTGGGGCACCCATCGTTGGGAAAAGCAGCATGCATTTATAGGGCATGCAGAGCCGCTTCGGGCAGCAGCCTTTCACCCCAACGGAAAGCAATTCGTTACTGCTGACAGGGCGAGTATATTTCTTTGGGACGTTACGAGTGGCGAACAGCTTGGCTCACTTTCTACAGAGGTCACCTTAGCAGATGCTTCCCTCTACAAAGGGGATTCACGGGAAATCCAACGCCGTTGCAAACCGCAGTCAAGGGTGCGAGAACAGTATTCAATTGCGTTTTCACCTTGCGGTACTTTTTTGGCTAGTGGATTATTCGGTGACATTCGTGTGTGGGATGCAGCAACTTTGGAGCCGTGTATGGGGATGATTCTACCTGAGAGTTGCTCCCGTGTCGGTGTCGTGGTGTTTTCTCCATGTGGTCGGTATCTCGCCTCCGGTTCTTGGTGGAAAAAAACAGACAAAGTCTCCGTCCGTTTATGGGAGGTCGCTACTGGAGAAAACATCCATACCTTCTGGGGACATACCTCAGATGTTCAAAATCTCGCTTTTGCAAAGGATGGCGAACTTCTGGCAAGTAGCAGTTATGATGGCACCGTTCTTCTCTGGGATATGAAACCGTTTATAGGTGCTTAAATTCATGTCAATTCACCGATAGCATATCGCCTGCCGCTGACATCGTGAACCCTTTCAGTTAATTGTGCCTAACACCTCAGCGGGCAAAATATTCAAACATCCTTTGCCAATAACAGGAGACATTTTTATGGAAAACAGAAAACCGTTAGAACAAGCCCTGAGACCTATTGAAGATACAGATGTAACAACTTGGGAACTGCCTGAGGGGGCGATTGGTAGGTTGGGACAAGGATGGCTGCTGGATGTAGAATTCTCGCCTGATGGAGCGTATCTTACGGTTTCAACCAAAATCGGATTCTGGATATATGACACGGCAACAATGGTACCCCGCGCGCTGTGGGGAACTGAACGCGGGATGTTTAATGTTGCCACCTTCTCGCCTGATATGCGATGGATCGCCACCGGCGACCAAGACGGCATTGTTAAAGTATGGGATACGCAAAACGGACTGTGTGTTACGAAAATAGACTGGGAAAAAAGTGCGCAGCGGTGGCGAGACAGTGTTTTACATGTCTATTTTTCGCCAGATGGTCAATATCTGGCTGCGTCTGGTTTTGGACACAGTGCTGTTTATGCTTGGCACACAAACAACAAAATGCCTATTGCAAGTGTTACCATTGAAAATCCGAAATTAGATGACTATAGAAAAAAAGATGCTGACTACGACAGACACTTCCCTATCGCTCTTTCACCGGACAGCAATTTATTTGCATCCGTGTCCGCCCCGGACACAGTTACGATTTCAGATATAAATACTGGTGAAGACATCGCGAACCTCACTGGACACACCGCACCGGTACATACGCTTCTTTTTTCTCCGTGTGGGCAGTACCTCGCGGGTGCGAACCTTGGTGCCACTGTTCAGATATGGGATATTCAGAACGAATCGCTTGTAATGATGCCAACTACTTATGAAGGAAAGCGAGCGAGATTGACTTACGCTGCTGATAATACGCTGCGGGTTGCCGACATTCATGGAGACAAGGTAGTGATTTGGAATGCGTCAAACGGAGAAAAGTTAGACGTGTTTGAAACCTTCGGGTCCACAGACCGAGCATCACGTTTTTCAAGCGACGGAACGCAATTCGCAGTCTGTAGTACAGCGGGTGATGTTGAAGTATGGGAAGCAGGAATCCCATTGACAGTGGTATCATCTTCTGGATTTAAAAGCACGGCTTATTCAGTCGCATTTTTGGAGGAAGGGAGGACATTGGTCAGCAGTCATTGGGGAAGATCAAATAAGGTGCTCTGGGATGTTGCGAGCAGGGAAAAGCGGAAGGTCCTTCCACCGCTAACTGAGCGCACCTCTGTACGGAGATCCATCGCATTGTCCCCGTGTGAGGAACTGTTAGCAGTCGATACGAGCGAGGGGAACATTGAAGTCTGGCATATTGCATCTGAAACTCTAATTGCAGAACTCACCGCACATGAAAATGAAAGTTATCAAATCACGTTGGCGTTCTCGCCTACAGGAAAATACTTTGTCAGTGGTGGTTGGGCAGACGAAGTCTACGTATGGGATACTGCGCATTGGGAAAAACAGCACAAACTTATCGCACATACAGGGACGGTTGTAGCCGTCGCATTTCACCCCGATGGAAAACGCTTTGTTACTTCCTCCAGGGACGGAACTGCTCGGCTTTGGAACGTTGAAACCGGTGAACAGGTCGCTCCACTCCCTTTACCGGATGTCTCAGAGGATGCTACCCGATATAGAGGGGAACCTCAGGAAATTGAGCGCGTCATCAACGGCGGAAATCTACAATGGAAACGACATCAACACATCGAATCCATCGTGTTTTCACCATGCGGCACCCTGATTGCTGGTGGGCTTGGTACCTGGCTCGCCGCTGGGTTGACCAACGAGATCCGCTTGTGGGACACAGAAACGTTAGAAACACGTATGATCATACTTCCATCTCAAGGGACTATTCGTCCGTGGGCACTGACATTTTCGCCTTGTGGACGCTATCTTGTCTCTGGGGCTTGGTGGTGTCCAGAGCTGGACAAAGCACCTATCCGAATATGGGAAGTTGCTACCGGTGAGCACATCCACACTTTCTGGGCACATTCCACAGACGTTCAAGATGTCGCCTTTTCACCAGACGGCACGCTGTTGGCAAGTGGGAGTTTTGACGGCACTGTTCTTCTCTGGGACATGAAACCGTTCATAGGTTCTTAAGATATTACTTGCCAGAATAAAATCAGAGGTATTTGATGGAAAACCGACGATCACAGACAACTACACAAACTACCCAGACAGGCAGCGATGTGACAACTTGGGAACTCCCCGATGGCGCAATTGCCCGATTGGGACAAGGACTCATATTTGCTATGGCGTTTTCACCGGATAACGCGTCGCTCGCTGTTGGAACGCGCGTCGGGGTATGGATGTATGAACTCGACACGATGCAGCCCGTCACACTCTTTGAAACCGAACGTGGCATGATTTCTAACGTTGTGTTTTCACCCGATGGAAAATGGGTTGCCACCAGTAACGCGGACGGTATCATCAAGGTTCGAGAAATAGAGACCCAGCAGCGTGTCGCGAACATACAAGGCTGGCACGGCGGCACCTCCCGCCTCACCTTTTCACCGGATAGCCAATACATCGCCGCATCTGGTAGCGAATACGGCGATGTTTACGTCTGGAGCGCAAAAAATGGTCAACACGTCACAAGCTTCAAAGCGGGAGTCACACCAAAGGAAGGTGAAAAGTATCCTACTCGTTTTCCGCTGTGTTTTTCACCCGATGGAGAGCTCCTCGCTTATGTTGGCAGGACTGTCATTACTGTCCAAAACCTAAAAGCGAAAGAACGTTTCGCTTGGCTGGTTCCAGAGCGTCATCTGTGTGAGTCAGGACATCTGTATGATCTCGTCTTTTCACCTTGTGGTCAGTTTCTTGCTGCGAGTCTTCAGGATTCAACGACACGTGAGCATATTGCGGTGCAAGTATGGGATATTGATAAAGAGACTTTGGAGACGACTTCCACAAACTACGGTGGGATTCGGGTGCTTCTCGCTTATTCCCCTGATGGCGCATTACGGGTCGCCGATGTTTATGAAGACAAAGTAGTGATGTGGGATGCGTCCCGGGGTGAAAAACTTGATACCCTTGAATATCCAGGAACGCGTAGCCATAGGATAGAACAATGTATCTCAACTGATGGACAGCAGTTCGCAATTCTCACTAAAAGCGATATCCGCGTGTGGCGTGCAGGCACCCCTACCATAGTAGCACCGCTCATAGTGCCTAATCAGGTGCCAGACGCTCTGTTTTTTTATCAATCGGACAAGAGGTTGGTTTGCAAATACTGGACTGGGACTGACGGTATCGTTTTCTGGGATGTTGTTCAGAAACAGGTGATACCTTCTTCCATCAAGACAAAGAGCAGAGGCAAGAGGTGTGCATTGTCTCCTTGTGAAGAATTGTTGGCTCTCAACGGAGAAGATGGACAAACGCTTGAAGTCTGGAACATCACGTCTGGTGCCCGAATAGCAGAACTCACTGAACACCAAAGTCTTATCACCACCGTGGTGTTTTCGCCATCGAGGGAACATATCATCAGCGGAGATACAGAGGGAAAACTTGTTGTGTGGCGTGTCCACCGTTGGGAAAAGCAGCATGCATTTATAGCGCATGCAAGGTCGTTTCGGACAGCAGCCTTTCACCCCAACGGACAGCAATTCGCGACTACTGACGGGGGCAGTATATTTCTTTGGGATGTTACGAGTGGTGAACAGCTGGGTTCACCTTCTGTAGACTCCACCTTTGTTGCCCTATATAAAGGAGATATGCGACAAATCCAGAAACAGATGCGGTCACCTCACAAACCTTCAATATATCTCCATTCAATTACATTTTCACCTTGCGGCACTTTGTTGGCTGGTGGGTTAAGAGGTGGGATTCATCTGTGGGATGCTGCAACTTTAGAGCCGCGCATGGGGATGATTCTACCTGAGAGATGCTCGCATATTGGTGTCGTTGTGTTTTCGCCATGCGGTCGGTATCTCGCCTCCGGTTCTTGGTGGAACAAAACGGACAAAGTCTCCATCCGTTTATGGGACGTAGCCACTGGGGAAAACATCCATACCTTCTGGGGACATACCTCAGATGTTCAAAATCTCGCTTTTTCAAAGAGTGGCGAACTTTTGGCAAGTAGCAGTTATGATGGCACCGTTCTGTTATGGGATGTGAAATCGTTTATAGGTGCTTAAGGCATTCCTTGCAACAATAAAATCGGAGGTATTTGATGGAGAATCAACAATTACAGACAATCGCACAAACTACCCAGACAAACAGCGATGTGACAACTTGGGCTCTTCCAGAAGGGGCAATTGCCCGATTAGGTAGGGGAATCATAGCGGATTTGGCGTTTTCGCCGGATGGTGAATCTCTCGCGATCGCAACTACCGTTGGTGCTTGGATCTATGAACTCGCTACTATGGAACCTATTGCATTGTTGGCAACCGAAAGAGGGTTGGTTTCTACCATCTCCTTTTCTCCCAATGGACAATGGATCGCTACCAGCAACTGGGACGGTATCATTAAGGTGTGGGAGACGGAGACGCAAAGGTGCATCGTTAAAATACAAGGATCGCCCTATCGTAACGCCCTTGCTTTCTCTCCAGATAGCCAATACCTTGCTGCATCCGGCAGCGGTTTCGGCGGTGCTTATGTATGGAATACAACAACCGGCATGCACGTTGCAAGTTTCAAAGGCGCAGCCCCCTCGAAGAAAGGAGAACAGGCACCCGCCAAGTTTCTGGTCTGTTTTTCACCGGATGGGCAGAGTCTCGCTTATGTTTCAGGTCGGGGCGCGCTTGCTGTCCGGCATATAGAAACGAAAGAACACATTACGATCCTGAAACACTCCTCCCGAAAACAGATACAAGGTCTCGCCTTTTCACCGTGTGGACAGTTCCTTGCTGTTGGGAGTCAAAATACGTCCAGCAATCGTCAGAACACTGAGCTGCAGGTATGGGATCTTGATAATGAAACCGTTGAGATGACTGATTCGGACTACGGTGGCGATAAGTTGATACCTGCCTACTCGTCTGATGGAACCCTGCGAGTTGCCGACTTACATAAGGACAAGGTGATGCTGTGGGATGCATCCCAGCGAGAGCAACTTGACACTTTTGAATACAGAGGAAATGCCAGAAACGCCTTCAGGTTTTCTTATGATGGGCAGCAATTCGCAATCGCCACAGAATGCGAGATGCGCGTGTGGCACGCGGACGCATCGCTCACGGTAGCATCTCATCTGGAACATACGGTGAGCAAGGTTCGGACACTGTTTTTTATGCAAGGCGGCAAGACATTGGTAAGCGGATACGCCGGCAAAAGCGGCATTGTGTTCTGGGATGTTGTCCAGAAGCGAGCACGGCAAACACTAAGTACCTCTTACGGAAGTTGCGCTTTATCACCGTGTGAAGAGATGTTGGCTACCGCCGTTGGGGAAAATGGGGAAACGATTGAAGTCTTGCGGGTTGTCTCAGGTACTCCGATTACAACACTCATTAAACATAAACGGATTGTAACTGCGCTTGCGTTCTCCCCTACGGGTGAACACCTTGTTAGCGGGGATGAAGAGGGAAATTTATATGTGTGGACTGTTGAACCTTGGCGAGAGCTGCGAGAGTTCATCGGACATACCGGTGAGATTACAGCAATGGTGTTTCATCCGAATGGTTCGCAAATTGCTACGATATCTCATGATCGAACAGCTCGCGTCTGGGATTTTGAGAACGGTGAACAGTTCGCTTCGCTGCCTATAGCGGTGGAATCAGATGTTTCTTTGTATAGAGGAGATCAGCGGCAAATCCGACGCATCTTTAATCATCTAAAACCGGGGAGCAGTCATACATTAGCCCGTCCGCCTATCACCTTTTCTCCATCTGGTGATATCATCGCTGGCGGGCTGCAGCGTGAGATCCGTTTGTGGGATGCTACGACTTATAAAACCCGCATGTCGATAATCCTACCGGATACTTGTCAGCGTCCGAATGTAGTGATATTTTCGCCGTGTGGTCGGTATCTTGTCTCCGGTTCTTGGTGGCAAGAAGGACAAGAAAAGGTGTCTATCCGGTTATGGGAGGTCTCAACAGGAAAGAATATTGCGACCTTCTGGAGTCATCCGACAGATATTCAGGATCTCGCTTTTTCACCGGACGGCATGCACTTAGCGAGTGGAGGTTTTGATGGTACCATCCTGCTCTGGGATATGAAACCGTTTATAGATGCTTAAAACTGCCTATCCTGATTTACCTGAAACGCTATGCAGAATTTTTTCTTGCAGTTTTAGATAAAATATGTTAAAATACGATGTGATAGATTTGCGGTATAGTCCGAAACTTTTTATATAACATTGAAATAACACGCAAATCGATACACGAAAGACGCGCTTAGTAAGACACGATGCCAATAGGAGGAACTAAAATGGCAAACGGATTTACACGATTTTTCAAGGCGATTTGGTACACACTGACAGGCCGCGCACATGAAACCGCGGACAGGATGATGGAAAACCCCGAAGCCGTTAGAGGGGCTTATGAAGACATCATCGCTGATAAGAAGGGGAACATCCAACGCTATAAGCAAGCCATCGGGCAGCTGATCGCACTCGTTGAACAGAAAAGATCATCGGTAAAGAGTCTTACCGACGAAGTCGAAAATTTGGAAGAATTGAAAGCGGGGGCGATTGCGAAAGCACAGCAGACCGCTGCTGATTTACAAAAAGAGGGCATGGCTCCAGAAGAAGTCAAACAGCACGCCGAATACACGCGATGTGTTACCGCTTACCAAGAGTTCAATTCCAATCTACAAGAGAAAGAGGGACGCATTGATGAACTCGAAGGTGAGATCGAAAATGCACAGGCGGATATTGACTCCCATAAAATCCAGATTACCGGCCTACATCGCGATTTAGATAAGATTAAGAGCGAGCAGTCTGAGGCAGTCGCCGATCTCATCACCGCACGTGAGCAAGAGGAGATCGCTGATATGCTTTCCGGTATCAGTATGGACGGAACTTCCGCTGAGTTGACTCGGATGCGAGAAATCCGTGAGAAAGCGAAAGGACGTTCAAAAGTCGCACAGGAATTGGCTGGCACCGACTCAAAGAGCGAAGAAGAAGAATTCCTCGCTGCAGCACGCTCATCCTCAACCTCCGATGAATTTGATGCGTTGATTTTCGGAGCACAACAGACGGACACGAAAACGGAGACGGAACCCGCCAAGAAGACAGAGGATTCCGATTCTGAGCTGCCGCTCTAAAGTGCTATCAGAACAAGTTCGCTTTTTAATAAATTAGAAGGGGGCGAGAACTCATAGCCGTTAAAAGCCCGACCTACGCATTCCGCACGGAAGCCGGGATGCTCATTAATTCAGGAACGTCTCGTAGTCTCGTCCTGTCCGGAAATATCCATGACCTCTTCTTTATACGCGAAGGAGATAACACGGATTATATTCCACTCGTCCCCTTTTTGACTCACAGTTGGAACATTCCCGGGTTCATCTTGGTCGTTTATGAACTCAACGGACCGATAAGATTCGCGCAGGAGACTGAACGCGAGAAAGTTAAGCGTGCGTTCAATCTATGGCGCGGCACAACCGAGGCGGAGCTTGACACAAATGTGGGTGTTGGTCGATCCCGTTCTACACGGCAAAACACACCGCTCGGATCGCTTGATGCTGCCACAGAACCGCCCGATACATCTTTCACGCAGTACATGAACGACGCTATCGGCAGTCCGACGTTAGCACTTGAAGTCCTTCGGCAGTTCTGTCTACTTTCCCGAAGCACGAACGCGCAAGGCGAAAAACTGCTACCGGAGAAGTTGATTATCCTCATAGAAGCGACGGATATGTTACTTCCTGAAGGCGAAATTCGGAGTTTGTCCCTACCAGACAGACACCGCGTCAGCATCGTTCAAGATTGGATTTCTGACTCCAATTTCATGAACGGCAACGATACCGTCATCTTCATTGCGGAATCCCCAAGTCTCGTGAATTCTCGGATTATCAGGTTACCGCAGGTCGTCACCGTCGAAATCCCAGCACCCGGGATGCCAGAACGCCAACACTTTATTTCATGGTTTAATAACACGCCGAAACTCGTGGAGAAGCCGTTAAATCTCTGGGGTTCGCAAGCCCAACTCGCAATGCTCACTGCGGGGCTATCCATACAAGCACTCCGTCAGTTACTCCTTTCTGCCTGTTATTCCGGTGAGAAACTCCAACCCGAAGCTGTTATTGAGAAAGTCTCTGAATTTATCCAAGCGCAGTTGGGCGAGGATGTCGTAGAGTTTAAAAAACCCGCGCACAGTCTAAAGGACATCGTCGGCAATCAAAAACTGGTGGAGTTCCTAAAGACGCAGTTGATTCCCCGTATCACTTCGACCGGTCCCGATGCTATTGCTGGTATGAGCGTTTGCGGTCCCATCGGCAGTGGAAAAACCTTTATCTTTGAGGGACTCGCTGGTGAACTCGATATCCCTGTCCTCGTCCTGAAGAATATACGCAGTATGTGGTTCGGACAGACAGATGTTATCTTTGAACGGTTGCGACGGCTACTAATGGCACTCGTGAAGGTGCTTATCTTCGTTGATGAAGCGGATACGCAATTCGGCGGTGTCGGACAGGATGCGCACAGTACAGAGCGGCGTTTGACAGGGAAAATACAGGCGATGATGTCGGATCCACAACTCCGTGGGAATATCACATGGCTTCTAATGACCGCTCGTATCTATAATCTCTCGCCTGACCTGCGACGGGAAGGTAGAGTCGGGGATATGGTAATTCCCGTGCTTGATCCGAATGGCGAAGACCGTGAGGCGTTCCTCCGCTGGACAATTGCGAAAGTCTTACCGGGTTCGCTCCCTGATGACGCGGTAGAACGACTTTTAAAGGTAACTGCAGACTACTCCGCAGCGAGTTTTGCATCGTTGCGCTCCGACCTTGAAGCCGCCAGCATTTTAAAGGAAGATTCGCAGGCTACGGGTGAACTCACTTTAGATGAAATCATTGCTGTCGCTGAGGATCGGATTCTACCGAATATTGGACCGATAAGACACTACCAAACCTTACAGGCTCTCCTTAACTGCACACGGAAATCACTACTCCCCGGCGACTATTCCCCAGAAATCCGAGAATCGTGGGTAAAACAGATTGCACAACTTGAAGCGATAGGTGTTAGAGGTTGATAACCTCTCCAGTTGCTGCTGAACGATACCCCGCGCAGATAATCTCTACAGAATGCGCTGCAAATTCGGCGTTCATTTCACTTTCTACACCGTTCTCAACACAATCTATAAACGCGCTGAACTCTCGCTGTCCATCATCCCCGCTACCGACATCTATCCATTGCTGTTTCGGTCGCATCTGGATATCTGCTTGCGTGCTGCTCCACATCCCCATTGGATCAAGCGGATGCGGTGTTGGCGGTTCAAACGCCGGTTCGGCGGCAAAAACTTCCAAACGGTTCGCCGAGGCATCGAATGTCAAAGTGCCTTCGGTGCCGACGAGATGGACTTTCCGAACGCCGCCTTGTGCATGGCTCTGCCAACCGTAGCGTCCACCAACAATTGTCGCTGTAATGCCGTCTTCTAACGTCAAGACCAAAGCACCAAAGTCCTCAAGACCGCAGTCGCGATGCTCTTTGAAGAAATAGTTTGCTGTTCCGCCGAAAACCCGCTGCACGCGTTTCTGTGTCAACCAATTCACCATAGACACAGCATAGACACCGACATCGAACATCTCAGGTTTGGCTTCAACGAAACTATAACGTTCCAGCGTGGGTTTTTGGATTCTTTTCTCTCCGACGGGTGCGGTGCCGGGATGTCCTTTGGAGAATAACACATCGCAATGAATCGCCTGAAGCGCACCGATCCGTCCGCTCGTTAATGCCTGCTGAACAGTGCGTGCCCACGTACTATGGATATTGCTGAACATCTGTGTTCGGACACCGCTTTTCGCAACTGCATCAATAATCTTGTGAGTATCTTCTGGGTTGAGTGCCATCGGTTTATCGAGATAAACGTGCTTTCCAGCTGCCGCACATTTAGCACCTACACGTCCGCGACGCTCCACCTCTGTGCAGAGACTCACAATATCCACATCCTCACGCGCCAACGCCGCGTCAAGGTTTATAAACGGCAAATCCATCGATTCAGCCAGCGAACGTGCCAACGCAATCCGCTCTGGCGGTGCCTCAGGTTCATCAGCGAAGGCGACCAACCGACAACGCGCATCCTGCGCAAAACTCAAGGCGTAATTCTCTTGGTGCGTGCGATTTCCGCCGAGCAAAAGCACGCCATATTTTCCGTTCTGTTGCATGATCAACCCTCCAATACTACAGGCTGACCGCTCTCAAGCGATTGTGCGATCGCCGCTGTCAGTTCGCCTGTTCCACCAAATCCTGGCGGAATAGCATTCAAGTAGTGTCTACCGACCGGCGTTTCATGGTAGATGACCCCTTTGTTACCGACCAGCATGATGTCAATTGCGGTATCAACATCAACCCGATTGACACTCAGCAGTGCCATCTGTCCGCCTACATAGTGAACCATTACCGTAACTTGTGTTCCGTTTGCGTCCCCTTGTGTATAGACGCTCGCGGCAGATGAGGGTATCCACTCATTCGCGAGTGCTGTCATCTCTGCCACCGATGATAGCGGGTTCACATCTTCACCGGCGACGTGAAGGACGCACCGCAGGAACACTGGACTCCCAATCCGGTCTTTTTCAAGCACAGATTGAACCGATTTTTTTAGCAATTCCATCTCTTCTCCTTCCTAAATTGATAACCCAAAAAATATTGACGAATCTATGAACATTATGCTATATTTTATGATGTTCCACCACGCGGAACGTGCCTACTACTATCTTTAACTCTTTTGGAGGATAACGATGCCACTGAAAACCCTTGAACAATTAGTTACCGAAGCAAAAGCAAACGTTGGACACATATCGCCCGACGAACTCACAGAGACTACAGCGTCAATCATCCTTTTAGATGTGCGTGACGAGCCGGACTACGACGAAGAACATCTACCGAATGCCGTTTCACTGCCGCGCGGCTACTTGGAACTTGATATTGATGAGGTCGCCCCTGACGCAGACACACACATCGTTACCTACTGCGGTGGCGGCACCCGTGCGACACTCTCCGCAAACACCTTAAAAAACATGGGTTATGAAAACGTTTCAGTACTCACTGGCGGTTTCCGTGGCTGGAAAGCCGAAGGACTCCCTACCGAAAAATCTGATGAATAAGTAGCACTATTACGTTAGCATAGATAGCATACATTGTCAATATCTTACATCGCAAACGGGGCGATTCCGTTTTTCGCAACTGCAATCGTCCCGTTATTAACAATTATAGAACAGATACCAACGGAGAAAAAATGCGCAACAGATATATCTTCTTAGTCCTTATACTCCTCACACTTTTCATCGGTGATGGCATCGGGCAGAAGAGACAACTCAATGTCTTTACATGGGCAGGCTACGTCAGCGATGATATCCGTGAAGGATTTGAAAAGGAGTTCGGGGTTACTGTCCTTGTCGATACTTATGCCAGCAACGAAGACCTCCTCACGAAGTTGATGGCAGGTGCGACAGGATACGACATCATTATGCCGTCTGACTATATGGTATCCATCTTAATCAAGCAAAACCTGTTAGCCGAATTGAACCGCGACACTATCCCGAACTTTCAGAACATCAGTCCGCTGTTTCTCGGTAAATACTTTGACTCGGAAAATCAATATTCTATCCCCTACACGTTTGGCACAGCAGGCATCGCTTACGATTCGGCTGTCGTCTCACCGGCACCTGATAGTTGGTCAGTGCTATGGGACGCGCAGTATAAGAACCAATTCAGTATGTTAGACGACCAGCGTGAAACGATCGGTGCTGCGCTTAAACTGCTTGGATATAGTCTCAACACGACTGACCCGCAGGAACTTAAGGCAGCGAAGGAAAAACTCATCGCACAGAAACCACTTGTGAAACAGTATAAGAGCGAGGCGGAAGAGATTCTTATCGCTGGTGATGTCGTGATGGCGCACTGCTGGAGTGGCGATGCATTCCGCGCAGCCGAGATACGTTCGACGATCCAGTATGTTATTCCTAAAGAGGGTTCAAGTCAATTTATTGACGCTGTCTGCATCCCGAAATCTGCTCCGCATCAAGCACTCGCTGAGCAGTTTATCAACTATCTCCTTCGTCCCGAAGTCAACGCCAAGATTACCGCTTTCACGAAATACGGGACCTGTGTGCCTACTGCGAAAGCGTTCTTACCCGAAAACCTACGCGAACACAAATTCATCTATCCACCCAAAGAGGTACTGGAATCCCTTGAATGGCTAAGAGATCCGGGTGATTTTACGAGGCACTACGACCGTGCATGGGAAGAGCTTAAAGCGAAATAAACCTTTTTAGGACTTACGCACTTCCTCTTAAAGTCCCCCTGATAAGGGGGATTTAGGGGGGTAAAAGTACCGAAATTGCTGCTTTTGCGTGAGTCCTACTTTTAACCGATTATTGCTGGCGAGGTTTCTTGGGGAACACCCAAGCAAAACACCTCGCCTTTTTTTATTCCATGTGTGGTTTTGATTATTTTGAAGAAAACGGATGGCGTCGCAACTAAAGATGAAAATCTCTCCGTAATACCTCAAAGTTGTAAATAAAGCGTTCGTCCGTAAGAAGGTGATGTTATGAAGGTCTTTGAAACGCTGTCATTCATGGCGAGGAACCCAATTCCTCTCATCGTTCAGTTGGTATGCTGGTTTCTCTATGCTGGTTTAAACGTTGCATCAGAGGATCCATCTGCAGAGGGTACGTCTATGCGCAATCCGCGCAATCCGTGGCCACGTGTACTTTCGCTAATACAAACTTCCTTGAGCGACCTACCTGAATCGCTTGAGAATTTTGTTATAATCGTTTCGGTCATTTTTGACGATGTTGTCAAAGAGATCGTAAGAGATGAAGGTTGGATTTTCATCGTCCTTCCTGCTCTCATCATCGGTTACCGAGAAGCGAAAGGTAATCTAAAAGGCATTGCCAAAGAACGACAGACGTGGATGCAGTGGTATGATCGACAACAGGCATCAATAAAAGAAGATGTAAAGTTTGCGGAACCACCATCGAAATCAGAAGCGACACAAGTTAACACTTATTTCAGCAAAGCGCGAAGAACGGTGTCCGTTATGTTTCGCAATCCGATGTTTTTTATTCTTCATTTTACATGCTGGTTTTCGCCTTTTGTTTTGCTATTCGTTGTCGTAGAGTGGGCAGGTGTTATTGAGACAGCACGCAATTTTGCGCAAGTTTTCTTCCCAGTCGCCATATTCTTTGCTATACCGGCTTTAATCTCCTGTTACCAAGAGACACGCGGCACCGTAAAAGGTATCGCGAAAGAGGGAGAGGTCTGGTCGAAGTGGCACCAACGACAGATTAAAGCCATAGCAGATGGCTATCCGGTTGCATCACCGCCACCATCGTTAAATATCTTCTAACGCTTGTGGTAACAAAATCCCTTATGAGGAAATAGATCGTGAAAACGAAAAAAACACTATTATAGTGGATCCCGAAAATAAGTTTACATTTTTTGAGATTTATGTCAGTCTTTATGATTATGACTTATTCAACAGATTTGCGCAAATGCGTGCTTGATTTCATCAATGAGGGTGGCAGTAAAGCAGAGGCTGAACGGA
>JAJDTM010000053.1 GCA_022827185.1 Candidatus Poribacteria bacterium | reverse complement strand
GTTTTTACCGCCGTATTCTCCAGAGTTGAATCCGATTGAAAAGGATTTCGCTAACATCAAGCGGAGGCGTCAATATAACGCTGAGGCATCTATTGATGATATTATAAAAGTGTATAATTAATTACGGGATTCACTATAAATCTGCGGCTCCCATGCGCTTGTACTTCCTGGATCGTGTTAAACATATTGAACAGACAAGCGATGTGTTTAAATCGCGGCGGAAAGATCGGCAAAAATCTCCCATCAAGAAGAAAAACCAGCCGAATTCTCCCAACATTTAATCAAATAAGACTTCCACAAAAAGCCATAATTTCCGAAAAAAGCAATTGACAAACTGCTGATTTGTTGCTATGATATTTGGCAATTCAGGCGAAATTGGTTGCCGGTGCAACGAGGCATCGGCTAACGAGGATTCAACACCATACAGCACCTTGGGGAGAAATAGCATGGGAAACCGGATTGAAATCGGTAATCTCAAGATAGATGGAGATTTGTACGCATTGGTCCGAGATGAGATCGCGCCCGGCACGGGAGTAGAAGCAGATGACTTCTGGAAAGCCCTCGGCGATATTGTCGCTGCGTTCGCGCCAGAAAACAAGACACTCTTGGAGAAACGGGATACGCTCCAACAACAGATCGATGCCTGGCACCTGGCGCGTAAAGATGAACCACTGGATGGCGAGGCGTATAAGGCATTCCTTACGGACATAGGCTACTTGCTCCCTGAAGGGCGAGATTTTACTGTGATTACCGAAGATGTTGACATAGAGATTTCGCTCATCGCAGGTCCGCAACTGGTTGTGCCGACCGATAACGCCCGCTATGCCCTCAATGCTGCGAACGCTCGCTGGGGTAGCCTCTACGATGCACTCTACGGCACCGATGTAATTGACGAATCAGATGGGGCGACTCGGAGTGCCACCTATAACCCCGTCCGAGGTGCGAAAGTCATTGCGTACACCGAGCAGTTCCTGGATGAAATGACGGGGCTTGCGTCTGGGAGTTATGCTGACATTACGCAATTGTCCGTCAAAGCCGTTCATGGTGAGCAACAGCTACGCGCAACCCTCAAAGACGGGAGTGAAGTCGGTTTAGCGGATCCAAGCAAATTTGTAGGTTTTACTGAAAATAACGGCGAACTCAGTGCTATTCTGCTTCGCAACCACGGACTCCACATTGAGATACAGATAGATCGGGAACATCCCGTCGGAAAGGCACATCCTGCCGGTGTATTCGATGTAATTCTTGAGTCCGCTATCACAACGATCCAAGATTGCGAGGATTCGGTCGCTGCTGTAGATGCAGCCGACAAAGTGCGTGTCTATCGTAACTGGAACGGTATCATGAAAGGGACGCTGGAAACAACGTTTGAGAAGAACGGTAAAATGATGACCCGCCGACTCGCACCGGATAAGACGTTTACCGCACCCGATGGCGGTACATTGACGTTACCCGGCAGAAGCCTGCTCCTGATTCGTAATGTGGGACCCCACATGTACACGGATGCCGTCACGACAACAGATGGTGAGGAGATCCCGGAAGGCATCCTTGATGCGATGGTAACGAGTTTCGCTGCGATGCATGACCTACAGGGCAAGGGGCCCCACAGCAATAGTAAAACGGGTAGCATCTATATCGTCAAACCGAAGTTCCACGGTCCCGAAGAAGTAGATATGACGATTCGGTTGTTTGAGTGGATAGAGTCTGCGCTTGGACTCCCGACGAATACTATTAAGATCGGGATTATGGATGAAGAACGGCGGACGACTGTCAATCTCAAAGAGGCGATTCGGGTGGCGCAAGAACGACTCGTCTTTATTAACACCGGATTCTTGGATAGAACCGGTGATGAAATCCACACAAGCATGGAAGCGGGATCGATGGTCCCCAAAATGGACATCCGCAACGAACCGTGGATGCTCGCTTATGAGGATTGGAACGTCGATATCGGAATTGAGACCGCCTTGCTCGGGACCGCGCAGATTGGAAAGGGGATGTGGACGAAGCCTGATCACATGGCGGAGATGGTTGAGACGAAGATGAATCATCCGTTGGCAGGCGCGACAACGGCATGGGTGCCATCACCGACAGCCGCAACCCTACACGCTATGCACTATCACCGAGTCGATGTTGGGAACTGGATAAAAGAATTGGCGGCGAGGCAACGCGCCAGTATGGCTGATCTACTAACACCGCCACTGTTAAAAGAACGCGAGTTACAACCCGATGAGATTCAGCGTGAATTGGATAACAACGCCCAGGGGATTTTGGGATACGTCGTGCGATGGGTAGACCAAGGCATCGGCTGCTCAAAGATACCCGATATTAACAACGTCGGTTTGATGGAAGATCGGGCAACCCTACGGATTTCGAGTCAGCATATCGCAAATTGGCTACACCACGGGATCGTTACGAAGGAACAGGTAACGGAGACGTTCCAGCGGATGGCGAAAATCGTTGACGAACAGAACGCGGGGGACCCGAACTATCGCGATATGTCGCCAGATTATGATCAGAGCATCGCGTTTCAGGCAGCATTGGACCTGGTCTTTAAAGGGTGCGAACTGCCGAACGGATATACGGAGTTTGTTTTACATCCGCGCCGACGAGAAGTTAAGGCAGGTGGTTAGTCAAATGACAGGACAGTAAAAAAACGAAAGTGGGGAAGGGTGGAAGATGCCACCTTCCCCTTTTTTTTTCAGTGTTTTTCTTATGAATCAAGTCGATAAAATTTGATGGCGTTGTCCCGGAAAAGATTCCGCAATTCTTCGGATGAGCAGCCGGATACTGCTTCTTTCAAGGTCTGCACCCAGCGAGGATAATCGCTGGCTTGTGTGGAGACGGGCCAATCGCTGCCGTATATAACACGATCAAAACCGAAGCAAGCGATGACGTGTTCAATATACGGTTGTAAGTCGGCAGGTGTCCACGCCCCAAGGTTAGCCTCCGTTACCACTCCTGAAATTTTGCAGTGGACGTTTGGGAACGATGCAAGCGTCTGGATTTCCTGTTTCCACGGGTCAAAAAGTTGGTTCTTGATGTCGGGTTTGCCGATATGGTCCAAGATGAATTGGACATGCGGGCACTGTTCTACAAGCCGGATTGTGTTGGCAAGTTGTGGGTGGAAGATACAGAGGTCGAAACTTAATCCGTAGCGGGGGAGCACTTTGACACCGCTTACGAAGTCGGGTTGGACACAGAAGTCTACGCTTTCGGATTGGATGAGTCGGCGAATACCTTTAACGATCGGATTTTCTGCCAATTTTTCGATGAAAGGTGCTACCCGTTCGCCTTCTTCAAGGGGTGCCCATGCGACGATACCTCGAATTCGGGGGTCCACCCGTGTTGCGAGATCGGTAACCCACGCCGTCTCTTTCAAACCGTCATCGGGGTGTGTATCGCACTGGACAAAAACGATGGATTCGATTTCTAATTCACCGTACGCTTCGATGTAATCTTTGAGGAGATAAGGTCTGTTGAGTGTAGGGACTTCCACAAGCCACGGGTATCTCAACTGTTCAGGATGCCATAGATGAACATGTGTGTCAACAATCGGAAATTTCTCCATTGCGTCGCTCCTTTATTGTATGTGGATTTGGGATATTTTAAGGCTGCTCTGCAGGATTGTCAAGTATTAAAAAATTGACATCCACAATGAGAACGTGTATAATACTTTAGCATTGCGATAAAGATGTTTTTCACATCAAGGAGGCACTAAAATATGTCAAAAAAATCTCGAATTGTTATGGTGGCAGGAAGCGCGAGTCATGGCGGCGGTTCACATGAACACCCCGCTGGATGCGCCCTTTTCGCGAATCTATTGAACAAACATGTTGAAGGTGTGGAAGCCGTGGTTTCTCAGGGGTGGCCCGAGGATCCAGAAACTTTCGCAGGGACAGACGCAATCATTGTTTATTCAGATGGAGGCGCAGGACACCTCAGCATTCCACACCTCGAACAAATCTCTGAACTGGCGAATCAAGGCATGGGCATTGCGATGTTGCATTATGCAGTCGAAGTTCCGAAAGGTGAGCCAGGAGATCGCTTCTTGGACTGGATCGGTGGCTACTTCGAGACGCACCTCTCAGTCAATCCATATTGGACAGCCACGTTCACTGGATTCCCTGAACACCCGATAACGCAAGGATTGGAACCGTTCTCACTGGAAGATGAATGGTATTATCACATGCGGTTTCGTGAGAATATGGACGGTGTGAAACCACTGTTGAGCGCAATCGCGCCTGAATCGACGCTTGAGAGACCCGATGGACCGCACAGCGGTAATCCACACGTCCGCGCATCGGTTGCAAATGGTGAACCCCAACATTTAGGGTGGTGTGTAGAGCGCCCAGACGGCGGACGCGGATTCGGGTTCACCGGTGGACATCTCCATCGGAATTGGGCAGATGACCAGATCCGTAAGTTCATCCTCAACGCGATCGCTTGGACAGCGAAGATGGATGTCCCTGAAGGGGGTATTTCTACGCCGACACCAACCGAAGCGGAATTGGATGCGTATCTGTAATTGCCTAATAATTGCGGCAATTCTGCATAGGTATTCCCAACGGAGGATCCAAAAAATATGGCAAAGAAATCTCGAATTGTTATGGTGGCAGGAAGTGGAAGTCGTGGCAGTGGAGCGCATGAGCATCCCGCTGGATGTGCCTTTCTCGCCGAGCAGTTAAACAATAATGTGGATGGCGTAGCAGCAGTGGTCTCTCAGGGGTGGCCCGAAGATCCAGCGATTTTCACCGATACAGATGCAATTATTGTTTATTCGGGGGGTGGTGAAAACCATCTTAGCATCCCGCATCTTGATCAGATCGGTGAATTGATGGCACAAGGCATAGGACTCGCAATGTTGCACTTCGCAGTCGAGGTGCCGAAGGGTAAGCCGGGGGATTGTTTCTTAGACTGGATCGGTGGCTACTTTGAACCAGGCCTTTCCGTGAATCCTTATTGGACAGCATCCTTTACTGAATTTTCTGAACACCCGATAGCACGTGGGATGGAGCCATTTTCATTGAAAGACGAGTGGTATTACCATATGCGGTTTCGTGAAAATATGCAGGACGTGACACCCGTGTTGAGTGCGATCGCGCCCGCTTCAACACTCAAAAGACCCGATGGACCATACAGCGGCAATCCTCAGGTCCGTGCCTCGGTTGCAAAGGGTGAACCGCAGCACTTGGGATGGTGCGTCGAACGTCCAGATGGCGGGCGTGGGTTCGGATGCACCGGCGGGCATTACCATCAGAATTGGGGGAATGATCAATTCCGTAAGTTAATTCTCAACGGGATTCTCTGGACAGCAAAGATGGAAGTCCCTGAGGGAGGTATCTCCACACCGACCCCGACTGAATCGGAATTGGAGGCATATCTGGAGTCTTACAGTGAATTATAGGACCCCCACCCCGTGAGATTTCAATAGAAGCAAAACCGTCACACCTGCTGGTGAGGTTTCTAACCTCGCCTCTTTAGAGTATTTATGAACTGTCTCATAAATACTAATTTTCATGTTTCTAAGGAAAGTCTTTTCTTTATTAGGAAATGTCTGACAAGTCCCCTTGATAAGGAGGACTTAGGGGTTGGATACCGAGTATCGAGAATATCTAAGTAATTTTAAAATCTATCATAAATCCTTAATCATCATTAAACGATGACCACAGGCTAAGGAGAGGGAACATGGACCAAGACATACAAGATTATCTCTTCGACCTACAAGGCTATCTGGTTTTAGAGAATGCAATCTCGAAACCCGATCTGGATGAGATGAACGCGTGGGTTGATGCGCATTGGGAGTACGTCGAGGAACCATGGGAAGAAAATACAGCGGATAAACGGATTCCACGCTGGATCGGGAACATCGAGACGCATACCTACAATATTGAGAACGGTGTCAATTTCCAGAATATCATTGAGGGGGGTGATGTTTTTCGGAAGTTGATTGACCACTCAGCATGGGTCGGTCTGGTTCGGAAATACATTCACGAAGTGAACGGACTTTCGATCCACGAGAATTTTCTCAATGTCCGCGGTCCCGGCGGTTTCATTCATATCCACTGCGGTGGACACGTCCCTTTAAGTTATCTGACATTCCGGCAGGAGAACACAGGCGAATGGATGGTAGGACAGATTAATGTCCTGATGGCACTCAACGATATTGGACCGGGAGATGGCGCGCCTGTCCTCGTGCCGGGGAGCCATAAATGCACAGAGATTCATCCGCGTTTGAAGCACGACGGGAAAGGCTTGGTCTACGACGGCATTACCGGTAAACCCGCAGGGACAGCGTTTGGCACACAAGAGATCTATCTCAAGGCAGGCGATGTCGTCATGTTCACAGATGCGATTACACACGGATCCGCAGAGCGGACGAATGCGGGGTATCGCAGATCAATCGTCTATCGCTACTCCCCGAGATATGTCCGTGAGCGTTTTGACTATCCGCATTCAGACGAGTTGTTGGCGCGTCTGACCCCGGACCAACGCAAAATCATCCAACCGATGTCAATACGCCGTCCACCACAAGTCGCGTGATTTGGCGGTGTCGCATGTGCCTTCTGTCTGCCTTGGTTTTTATGATTGTGGTGATTGTAGGCACATTTGAGCTGATAGGTGAAATCATGATTAGATTGACAAGTCTGATAGAAAAGACGAGAGCTGAAGGCAAAGCTGAAGGGATTGCTGAAGGCAAGGAACAAGGACGGGCGGAAACGATTGCTGAATTCCGTCAGTATTTCGCGTGGGAAAAACGGCAGGCTGAGGCGGCTGCGATCAACCAACCCTTCGATGAGCCGCCACCACCGAAACCGGAAGGTTATCCTGAAGAGTAGACAATCGACTCCCCAGCAACGCAGGTGTATTAATTTGATTTGTTAGATATTGTAAGGGAAATTTTGATGTGGAGGATATTTTCATAATGAGTACAATTGAAGAAATAACGGCGGCGTTGCCAAATCTTAGCACCGACGAACTGCGCCACATTGAACGGGCTATTCGTGATTTATATCGGGATCGTCATGAAACCATCATTTATGATGATGACTACGGCATCTGGACGGAGCAGGATCAGATTTCTGTAGCAGCAGAGGTCTTTCAGACATTTGAGAAAGATGAAGATTTAGAGGACAATGTTGATGCCTAAACGTGGTGAGATATGGTTAGCAGACCTTGGATTATCCGCAAAGACGCGACCTGTTCTGGTTTTGAGTGTGCCTTTTTCAGATTTGGATTATGCTTTGATAACGGTTGTACCGTGTACAACGAACATAAGGCCTTCTGACTTCCAAGTTAAACTTCCTGTGTCGGGTTTGAGACCTGGAGCTTTCAATATTCAAGGACTTACGGCAATTCCACCATCCAAATTCATTCGCAAATTGGGAACATTGCAGCCTAACCAAATGAAATTGATTGAAGATACAGTAAAGAAATGGTTAGGATTTTAGGTGCCTTCCGGAAGACTATTTAAAAAATTAAGGGAATATGAGAAAACCGCAAAAGAACCTCTGGGGCGGACGTTTTAGCACGAGCCTTACCACAGAAACTATAGCCTTCACACACTCCATTGAGGCAGATACACGCCTCATTGGATACGATATTTGGGGAAGCCAAGTACACGCGATTATGCTTGCTCAACAAAAGATCATCTCCGATGCCGACTTACGCGAGATTTTACACTGGCTCCGAAAAGCGGAAGCGGATTTTCAGAACGGCATTTTTACGCTTGACCCGAATAAAGAAGATGTCCACATGAACGTCGAAGCCTACTTGATTGAGAACGCAGGACGCGAGTTCGGCGGCAAACTCCACACTGCGCGTTCCCGCAACGATCAGGTGCTTGTGGATGCGCACCTCTATATCCGTGATGAGATTCTCAATGTTCAGCGCGGTCTCTCCACGTTATGCGAAGCCTTTCTACAAATTGCGAAAGCGCACGCCGACACTGTAATGCCCGGCTACACGCATACACAGCACGCGCAGCCAATCAGTCTCGGTTTCTGGGCAACGGCTTATGTGAGCATGTTCCTACGGGATCAGAAACGCTTGCAATCTGCTTATGCACTCGCCAACACAAACCCGCTCGGCGCATGTGCCTTGGCTGGCACGACCTTCCCGATTGACAGAGAACTGACAACGAAACTCCTCGGTTTCGACGCACCACACGAACACGCACTTGACGTTATCAGCAGCCGAGATTTTATCGCAGAGACACTTTTCGCGTTGTCGCTCGTGATGGCGAATCTCTCACGGATTAGCGAAGAACTCATCTACTGGACAACCTACGAATTCGGGATAGCAGTGCTTGACGATGCGTACAGTTTCGGGAGCTCCATCATGCCACAGAAGAAGAATCCTGACATCGCCGAACTCACACGGGGTCGGACTGGACGCGTCTACGGGGCATTGTTGGATCTATTGACGAATCTCAAGGGTTTGCCGATGGGCTATAACCGAGATTTTCAGGAGGATAAACCGCCGTTGTGGGAAGCATTTGATATTGTGAAGGCGTGTCTCGGTCTGCTGCCGGAACTTCTCAAGACAACGGATTTCAAGACGGAACGGATGGCTGAATTAGCGAATGCGAACTTCGCGACCGCAACAGAGCTGGCGAATTATCTCGTTAAAGAGCATCAGATCAGTTTTCGGGAGTGCCACGAGATCGTCGGATGGCTTGTCGGTGAACTGGTAGAAGAAGAAAAAACGTTCGTTGATTTGGAACTCACGCAGGAGTTGTTGAAACAGAAAGAGATTGACATACCCATTTCGCAGCTCAAGCAGATTTTGGATGCGGAATTGGCAATTCAGAATAATCAAAGCCTTGGGGGGACATCGCCTGCTGAGGTTCGTCGGATGATAGATAATTTTGAAGAGCAACTCAATGCGGTTGCACTGAATATCTATAATTGCCAGTCGCAAATTGAGGATGCCCACCGAGAGACGCTCCGAATCGTTGATGAAGTTTTGGGCGGTTGAGATAATATTGTAAGAAAAGGAATACAAGGAATCAATGCGTACAGGTCCGTACAAACTATTGAGGGATTTTGCACAGAAATATCCGAACACCAGATCGGCACTCAACCATTGGTATGAATTGATAAGCGGAAGAAATTTCCGTTCTATTGCAGAGTTGCGTGAGGTCTTTCCTCATGCAGATCGCGTTAAAAGTTGGACTGTTTTCAATATTGGGGGTAACAAAGCGCGCCTTATTGCATTCATTCACTATGGGAGACAGACAGTCTCTATCCATCGTGTACTAACACACCCCGAGTACGACAAATGGCAGCCCTGATGATATGAAAACCTAACTCTAAAAAATTACAGGAGTGAACTATGTTAACCGAAAAACACTCTATACCTCAAGGATCACAAGTGGGATTTAGAGACGGTATTCCTAACAATTCTCAATCACTTCCGACAGCACTGAAAGTTTTAATTCATACAGTTAGCAGACACAAAGATGATGACTTCATTCCTTTGACAGAAGAGGACTACGATTCTCTTGTTGTGCTGTTGGGTGAATTAACGGACGTGGTACGTGCTGACGAAAATCATTTTTTCGCGCCCTTAATGGAATTCATCCTTGTGCTTATTGAAAAATATGACCATGCACACAACCCAGAGCTGGCCGCGCGTATTCGGAACGATAGAGCCAAACACGCCTCCAATACGGAAAACGATCTTGTCGCCGGGTGAAAAAGCTGCGAACAGCTATACAAACTTGCCAGTCCAGAATAAGGAGATTAGAAAATTGAGAGATAGATTGATCGTCGCATTGGATAGGGATGATGGTGAAGAGATTGATCGGCTATCTGGAACGCTTATGGATAGCGTCAGCTGGTTTAAGATCGGTTTTCAGGCGTTTAGTGTGCTTGGGATGGAGGCTTTTCCATTGTTCGAGCAGAACGGATATAAAATCTTTGTTGACCTGAAAATCCACGACATTCCTAATAGAGTGGCACGCGACGTCGGCACGATGACAAAACACGGCGCAAATATGATTACCCTGCACGCCTCCGGCGGTTTTGAAATGATGCAAGCTGCAAGGCACGGTGCGGATGATGCCGCCTACAAAGCAAATATTCCGAAACCGATTCTGCTCGGCGTGACCGTTCTGACAAGCATGGATGAGATCGGATTTCAGGAAACTTTCGGATCAGCACGGCAACTCCCTGAGCAAGTAACGTATCTCGCGCAGCAGGCAAAGAAAGCCGGGCTGGACGGTGTCGTCGCATCGCCATTAGAAATTGAAGCGATTCGGAAAGCGTGCGGCGATAACTTTTTGATTGTTACACCAGGCATTCGTCCGAAGTGGGCAGAGACTGGCGACCAGCGTCGGATCACCACGCCAGCAGAGGCGATTAATCGAGGCGCAGACTATATCGTTGTCGGCAGACCGATTATTGAGGCGGAGGATCCTTTGGAAGCTGCCGAGATGATCCTTGATGAAATGGGAGGGGATTAATATTATGAACATTGTCTGTATCTGTTTAGACACATTTCGTGCCGACATCATCGGCGAGGGCAAGAAATACAGCCACGTACAAACGCCGAATATGGACGCATTCGCATCGGAGAGCGTCCGTTTCACACGCGCATTTGGTGAAGGGCAACCGACGCTTCAGATACGCCGTGGCAACTTTACGGGGATGCGGAGTTTTCCGTGGAGATATAACTTCGATCGACGCGGACATTGGCACCACGCACCCGGTTGGCACAAGATCCCACCAGAACAGGACACGATTGCCGAAGTGCTACTGGAACGCGGCTACCTAACAGCACTGATTGCCGATACCTACCACATGTTCAAACCGACGATGAATTTCTCGCGCGGATTCGCACATTTCGATTTCATCCGCGGGCAGGAATCGGATAACTGGCACAGCGGCGATCCGAGACGCATTGAGGATCAACTCCGAAAACACGTCCGTGAACCGATTAACTGGCAACGACACGCCGGACTTGTCAACTATCTGTTATCGCAACGGCATCGTCAATCGGAAGACGATTATAGTTGTGCGCGCGTCTTCCGTGCCGCAGCTGACTGGCTTGAGGATAATCACACCGTCGGTCCCTTCTTTTTGTGGGTAGATAGTTTCGATCCGCATGAACCTTGGGATCCACCGAAATCCTATGCTGATCTCTATTTTCCTGATTATTCCGGTAAGGATTTCATTACACCGGGCAGCGCGAATGAAGGCGACGGGCCTACGGAAGATGAACTCCGCCGCATTGAGGCACTCTATCTCGGTGAAGTCACGTTTGTCGATAAATGGGTCGGCGTGCTACTTGATAAGATAGAGCAGCTGAACATCAAAGACGATACATTGGTTGTGCTGATGTCCGACCACGGCACACAACTCCGTGACCACGGTAGTTTCGGGAAGGGCGCGAACAAATTGCATCCGTTCAACACGCAGCTGAACTTGATGATCCGGCATCCTGAAGGACCGAACGACAAGGAGATTTTCGCGTTTGTGCAGAACCACGATCTGATGCCGACACTCTTAAATCTGCTTGACATTCCGTGCGGTTGGACAGATGGTGAGGATATGTGGCAACTCGTTACGCAGGAGAAGGCAAGACTCCGAGAACGGATTATCACCGGTTGGGCTGGCTTTGCTACCGGTAATGCCCGAGGACGCGTCAGTGTCCGCGATGACCACTGGAACTTCTGTACTTCGGTAGGTTATAACGATGAGAAAGGCGATGAACTCTTTGATGTGCGGAACGATCCAGAGGAAAAAGTGAACGTCGTGAGCGAGCATCCGGCAATCATAGCAGAACGGCGGCGGGATGTTGAGGCGTTGATCGGTCAACCGCTACCGGGACACTTTATTGAAGTCTGCGATCCGGGACACGCACCGATGACGCGGTGGCTGCAAAAGAAGTTAGCAGAGATGTAAACCAGACTTACAAGGTGCCTCCCACAACTTATGGGATAGGTTGTAGTCAATTTACAATTATTGAGGTTTTCTGCGTTAGCTTCATTAATCGAGCAGTTGAAATTCACGCGGTGATAAAATAACGTCTGGTAGTTCTGAGGGATCCGGCGGTGGCTCTGTGCTATTGAGATCCCCATAACAGAGTGCGAAGCCGCCCTTGCCGAACCATGAACCCAATGATAGTAAGTAATCGTCAATGTTGTCATGCGCTAAAAAATCTGCTCGCTTGACGTGATCATGCCGCGCAAAGAAGTAGTGGCGATCCCCTCGCCATCGCAGCTCGCCGTTCCTTGAAATACGATAGGAAGTGTTCGGTATGGCTTCCATATCCCCGGGATTGCCATACTCGAGCGGTATTTTGAGTTCGGTGATGAAATCCGCCATTGAACCGTCTTCTCGGTAATAGGCGAGAATGTCGTTCCAGTCAGCGAGTCGTACACCTTCACCGAGGAACGCTTTACATTCAGCCTTGAGGTCCTCAGTTTCGTCCAGATTGTGGGCAACGACGTGGAACTTTTGGTAACTTACTACAACCTGGATACCTTGCTGGTGACCTTCACACGTAAAACGTTGGTTACCAGTGGTCGTATCCCATGCGATAATGGTGCCATCTTTACCGGCAGTGAGCAGCGTCAATTCGTCAGGCGAAAATGCGAATCTGTAAACAGAGTCTTTGTGTCCTTTTAAATCCATGATGTTTTGATATGCACCGATTGCATAATCCCACTGTTGCACCTCACCAACCGTATAATGCCACAAGCGAACCGCATCAGGATGCCCACTGCTCAGAAATCTACCTTTCGGCGAAAATGCCAACGCATGGGTTGAGGTGCGATCCCGCCACTTCATTTTCGATTGTAGGTTGCCGGATTCGGTATCCCACACACGGATTGTCTCATATTCATCACTACTGACTAATGTCTTGCTGTCGGGTGAAAATGTTAGCGCAGTAACCCATCGTGTATGCCCCGTCAAAGTATGCAAGCGTTCTCCTGTCTTACCATCCCACAACTGGATTGGGAATTCTTTATCTTGCCAATCGGGTATTGTGATAGCAAGAAAACGCCCATCCGGTGAGAGTTCAGCTAGCCAAGAATCACTCCAACTTTGAAAATATAATCCTATGGCTGTAACAAGCACGGGAGGTGTTTCGGGACTCATCTCCCATACATGAATACGCCCAAAAGCTCCTGCACAGATGAGTTTCGTGCCATCCTCAGAAAAAAATAGAGAGGAGATGCCCATAGGTGACGGTAGCGTTGTGCCAAGCTTGCCAGCAGTTTTGTCCCACAATTGAACTTCTCCACGTCCGGCGTTACTGGTTGCACATGCAAGGGTGCGCCCATCTGGTGAGAATGCTATTTTCCCGTAACCGCGGCCCGGTTGCTTAAGCACGGTGATTTCTGCCCCAGTTTTCGCATCATATATCCAGATGCCAATATTAGTAGTGACAGCAAATTGCGTGCCATCTGGGATAAAGGTGATGTCACTTGCTGCTCCTTTGCCAGTGCGCATTTTCGCGCCTTCAGGTAAATGCGATTGGGTATAGTCGGCGGCGAGACTTCGGTTTGACAGGAATAGATTTGAAATTAACAGCAAAGCAATATAGAAAAGTATCGGCTTTTTCATTTTTAAAAATCCTTTTTGTAGTATTGGTATTGGTGATACGCTATAGCTGTCAGGTCATCACCTATTACCGCCTTTTTTGAGTGTTTCCCAGTCCCAGAAGAGGATTGTGCCGTCGGAACCGCCGCTAAAAAGCGTGTCACCATCCGGTGAAAATGTGAGTTCATTGACACGATTAGCGTGTCCTATGAGCGCGTCTCCTATCAGTGTATATGTGTTTGGGTCCCATAGCCGTATAGAACCACCAGCACTGCCGTTTGCGAGTATCTGTCCATCTGGGGAGAATGCCAACGCAGTAACGTTACCAGCATCACTTGTGAAAGTCGAAAGCTGCTTGCCGGTTGCAACATCCCATGAATAAATCATCCCGTTTTTATGTCCGCTGACAAGTGTTTTTCCATCCGGTGAAAACGCTACTGCCCCAGTTTCAGTGGCGTTTTTCGTGAGTAGACCGGTTCTGTGTCCAAGGTCAACAGCATCCCATAGGACAATAATTGTTTCGCCTTTCGCTGCGGTTGCGACGGTTTTTCCATCCGGTGAGAATGCCAACGCTCGAATCTCATCCGTATGTCCACTAAGTGTCGTAATACGCTGTTGGTTTTGTACATCCCACAATTCAACTGTTCCGTAGCGGCTCCCACTGGCAAGGATTTTATCATCTGGCGAGAACGTAACCACATTGATATAGCCCCGATGTGCTGTTTTGAAGGTAGCGGTAACGTCTCCTGTATCCGTATTCCACAATCTCACATTGCTACCAGTACTCCCAATTGCGATAGTCTTGCCGTCTTGAGAGAATGCAAAATCCAAAGCAGACCATCGGTATTTGACAGGAATAAGTTGCTGATCCTGCGTCTCGGTGTTCCATAATCGCAGTGTGCAGTCAGAACTGCCATTCGCAAGTGTCTTACCATCTTCAAGAAAACCGAGTCCTTTAATCGCTTCCGTGTGTCCTTCTATCGTTAAGTGCGGAGTTCGGGTGTCAACATCCCATAACCGGATTGTGGTGTCACGACTCGTACTGACCAAAGTTGTACCGTCTGTATTAAAGGCTAAAGCTTCAATGGGGCGTTTGTGTTCGGTAAGAGCGGGGCTGTCAGAGCGTGGTTTGCCTTTACCCGTAATGCCGCCGAGCAGCCGTGGTAAGCTGAGTTGATCGCCGCCGGCACCGATGTTCCACAACCGAATCTCCCCACTGGCATCACCACTTGCTAAGGTCTTTCCATCTGGTGAGAAAGTGAGAACATCAACTATACGGGTGTGTCCGTCGAGTCTGGACATTTGTTTACCAGTTTCTACGTTCCATAGCCGGATCGTCGCGTGTCCACTGGCAAGCATTTTACTATCCGGTGAGAATGCCAAAGATGAGGCTAGCTCTTCACGACCTTCTATAATATCCCGCAGATTGCCGATGCGTGTATCCCACAGAAACACTTTGTTTCTATCAGCACCTGCAACAAAAAGGTGATTAGGTGATACGGCTAACGCCCTACCTCTAATTGAAACTTGCTGACCCGTGAAATGTGACACCTCAAGTCCTGTATCCACATCCCAGACATGGAATTGAATGCCTTTGCGCCACCCCACACTCGCGAGCGTTTTACCGTCTTCCGAAAACGCTAACACGCCAACGGAACCTATACCTTCACCCATAGTAGACACCTGTGTAGCGGTATCAATGTTCCATAACTGAATCGCGCCTTCCCGTGACCAACTTCCGGTAGCAAGTGTTTTGCCATCCGGTGAGAAAGCGATTGTTCTGATGTTTTTGGGTTTGTCGTTGAGTAGTGCCATTTCCGATCCGACGTGCGCGTCATACACCCAAACACCGATATTGGTTGCGACTGCTAATAGGTCCCCATCGCGTGAAAATTTCACATCGTTTATTTTTCCTTTTCCGAGTCGCATTTTCGCGCCTTCGGGCAACTGCCATTGTGTGTAGTCTTGGGCGAGGCTTCCGTTTGAAAAAAGCCCAACCATCAACAGGAAAATTATGGAGAAAAGTCCCGTCTTTTTCATCAATTGCCGCTCCTTTTTTGTTATAGGACTTACGCAGCACCCATCGCAGGCGGGGTTTCAAACCCCGCCTGCAGTACGTCGAACATTCGTTATTATGGAAAAATGCGTAAGTCCTATGCTTCTTTAACCGAATTACAAGTTTGTCTACTATTCCATATCCCAGAGGAGAATTGTGCCGTCCGAGCCGCCGCTTGCGAGCGTCTTTCCATCGGGCGAGAACATCAGCACATAAATCGATCCTTGATGTCCACTGAAAGTAGTTTGCATCTGCAGGTTTGGCATTAAATTCCAAATCTGAATCTGTCCATCCTCGGTCCCACATGCGATCATCTTTCCATCAGGAAAAAAGGCTAACGCGTCAACGCTCACCGCGGCATCAAAGTTACTGATCCGGTTCCGAGTGTTGACATTCCATAATAGGATTTCATTTCCGCCGCCACTTGCAAGTGTTTTACCATCAGCGGAAAAGGCTAACGCGCGAATCGGTTGTGTATGCCCTATGAGGGTACCAAATCGGTTGCCGGTCTTGACATCCCATAAGATAATAATCCCGTCTCTATCGCCACTCACGAAGATTTTATTGTCCGGAGAGAAGATGTATTCTGTCACAGGGGTTGTGTGTCCTTCAAGCGTAAACAGATGTGCACCGAGATCCGTCTGCCAAAGCTCAACCTTGTTCCTGACTATTATGTCCCCACTGGCGAGGATTTTTCCGTCTGGTGAAAACACCCGTTGCCCAGAACGTAGCATGCGATCCGTTGGCACAATAGATAGCTGCGCTAAAGTCGTAGCGTCCCAGACCAGAATTGTGCCCCGAAGATCAATGCCAGCCAACTTTTTGATGCCCGGCGAAACCGTTAGGTCACGAATGGGGTTAAAAACATCACCTTGCCCGGGTGTCAAAATGGCGTGTTGTGTGGCATTTTCGACATTCCAGACGCGTATCCTCGCTTCAAATCCATCATTACTGGCGAGATATTCACCCTCTTCAGAGAAAGCAAGGACACCGACTAAATCGCTATGTGCGCCGAGGGAGTAGGATGCTTGATAGAGCCCGGTCGCAACATCCCAGATATGCAGACTTCCGTCCCGACTGGCACTGACAAGTTGTGTAGCATCTTGAGAAAATCGGACTGAATGAACATTGTCCCGTCGTGTTGGAAGATATGCCTGATGAAGTGCCTTGCCTTTTAAGATTAGTGGCACGGGTTGCGGTATTTTATCGTGAGGTGTCGGTAGACTCTTCAGCGCAGTCCCGGTATCCACATTCCACAAGCGCATTGCGTCAGACCCCACGGAGACGAGTGTAGCACTATCCGGCGAAAATGCAATATCGTGAATCTCGCCGGTATGTCCTTTGGGCGGTTTCTGGAGGGTGCCGGTGTTCACATCCCACAGATGTACCGCGCGGTCCCAGCCACCACCCCCGGCAAGAACTCTGCCGTTGGGTGAAAAAACGAGTCGATCAATAGAACCTAAATCTTTATTGCCAGCGTGTCGCAATTCACCGGTGTCAGCATTCCACAAACGGAGCGTGCTACCCGCGCTTGCAAGGATTTTACCATCTGGCGAAAATGCAACTGCGTTTATTGCTCCTGGATGTCCGCTGAGACTATTGATATATTTGCCAGTGTGAACATCCCATAAACGCACTATCCAGTCTTCGCCTGCAGTCGCGAGTTTTGTGCTGTCGGGTGAAAGGGCAATCGCTGTAATGGGATCAGGGTGTTCGTCGAGCATAGCAAACGCCGCACCCGTCACAGTGTCCCAGATGTAGATGCTGTTTTCGTGTGCACTTGCAATCAGGACCGCGTCCGCGGAGAACGTCAGTGCTGCGGGTGGTTTTGCGGAAAAAAATTTTTCCATTTCACCCATCTGTATCTCTGCGAACAGTGAGACGGCTTCCTGAGTAGATACATCATAAACCCAGATACCGATGGGTGTTGACACAGCTACTCGCGTGCCGTCTGTTGAAAATAGGATGTTGTTTAATTTACCTCTGCCGAGGCGTGCTTTTGCACCTTCGGGTAAGTGCCATTGTGATGCATATTCTTGCGCGAAACCGTTTGATAGTAGTAGACCCGGAATTAAGAGACACACGATATAGAGGCGTTTTGTTTTTTTCATGAATTGAACTCCCTTTTATTTAAATCTATATCATAGTTTTCAGCAAATTCCGTGCCTATCTGAACAATATCGCGCAACGAACTTTTAGCGAGATTCCCAGCAAAACTGCACAAAATAGGGCATACCTTAGGACCCGACTGCACGAAATGGGGCAGCTACAGATCCACGGACACCTTCAAGTTTATCACGAAACATATTCAAATTCAAATGTAGACATGTAGAGTTAGCGTTGATCCGTCTTCCTTTTTTAGTATATCTGTTGTGCTCGTGGTATTTCCGAGACCCTGTATCTGTCCACCTAACTATTAGTGACACAATCTGCTAACGGAAAAGGTGCAATAACTTCAGAAAGTATCAAACTGAAAAAACTTGATATGAGTTTCTGTTTTGCATATAATATATGGAAAGGCAAGCGAAGATTTTACCATTTTCTATTTTTTGAAGGAAACAATTATGCAAAGAAGACGCGCCAGAACGCAATATTGTAAAGGTGAGCTGATTGAACGTGAAGACTTTTCTGAAGATTTAGCCGCGTTCAAATTCCGTGTTGATAAGCAGTTACCATTTATACCCGGACAATACGCCACTATCGGCTTTGAGGTCGATGGAAAGATTGTCCAACGTCCGTACTCGATCGTCTCCTCGCCACACGAACCGTTTATGGAGGTTTTCGTGGAATTGGTGCCAGAAGGGGCAACCACGCCTCTATTTTGGGCATTGGAGTTGGGCGACACGGTGTTTATCCGCGAGCGTCTCGTCGGTAAGTTTGTATTGGACACAGAGAGCGGGATGACACGCCACGTCATGGCGGGAACTGTGACCGGAGCCGCACCCTATATAAGCATCGCACGGACGCAAAAAATTGAGCAGGAACAGGGTAAAACAAGTCCGCATCAGATCATAGCGATCGTCGGGGCAAGCCGTTCGTGGGAACTTGGGTATTATATGGATGAACTCAATGAACTCGCGGCGCAGGAGGAGTGGTTCACATTTGTTCCCACAGTGAGTCGTCCGTGGGAGGATCCTGACTGGCAAGGCGAAAGCGGACGTGCCGAAGATGTCATCCGGAAGTACGGCGATCAACTCGGATTTGACCATACCAACGCTGTCGTCTATGCCTGTGGACATCCACAGATGATCGAAAATGCGAAAGCAATCTGGGCGCGCGCACGTTACCCTGAAGAACGGATTAAAGAGGAAAAATTCTTTGTGATTAAAGAAGAATAATCGTTCACCCGTTTTGAAGAATTTTATTCTCGATTGTAAAACTGAATTTACGCTTCTGGTCCTCTGGTAGGCGAGGTTTCCTAACCTCGCCGGCCGGGCGAGTATAATCCGAAAAAATGCACCTGCTGCGGTGTTAAACGCCTCGGTCTTGATGCTTTACTCGTACAGTCTATCTGCTTTTTTCCCCCTGGAATAGCTTTCCAAACGCCTCCTGTCTTTGTGTTCTCGCCCTTGTAACCTGTTCCCCAGAACGTTGATCTCCAAACTAAAGCAAGGGGTCTTGGCAGGAAGACTGATAATCGCATCTTCAATTTGGAATCGTCCCTACCCCAGGAATGGTTGTTCCGCCGCGCCTGAGAATAATACCCATCAACCGTTTCTCATAAAATGATAACTCTGATAGTGGTACATTCACCTCGTGCAGCTGCTTAAAAAAAGCTGGGTCCACATGTGCGTAAGTCCCATCCCAATAGTGAATCTTCCCTGCCTCTTGGTCTGGCAACTGGTTGCGTACGAGGTCCCTCAGTAATCCTCTACGGGAATAGTTATAGGCTGTAGACGTTCGCTTCTCAATGGTAGGAAACAAGTTGGCAAATATTACAGTATTGTGAGATTTCCACACCATTTCTTGAAGTCCATCGCAGTATTTTTGGTGGGTTTCCGGCACACCATGTTTCTCAACCGCTGCTTTGATGAGATCATCTCCATTTGGAATAGGTGTTATGGTCATATAACCCGCTGTCCGTAACCTATTGTCCTTGAAGGTATAGATGAGCCGACAATAGACACCGTTGAGTTTCGTTTTATAGACAATGGCGTTGTCTTTCCTTTCAAATATTGTGTTTCCGGCTTCCGCAAGTTCAACACGTTCTCGACTGAAACCCCACCGGACTTTCCGAAAGTGATAGTTGCTGTTGTTCTCAGATAGAATATTGGAGAGTCTCTTGGGGAGTGAAGAGGTCTCAGAGGAATCAGAATCCAGTGGAATGTGTTCATCCCATGCAGGAATGTCGGACTGTGAAGATTTTATCGGTGCACAACTAAATAGCAACGGTAGCAATGCTAAAAAACAAAATGTCAGTCTTTTCATTTCACGTTTCCTTTTCCATGAGCAAGTAAGGTTTTTCGGTCTGCTCCCGCTCGTGGTATTATACGTTAAAAATAAACGGTTTGTCAATGTATAGAATAATTGTATTTCTCTATCATCCGTATGTTCGTATTCATACCGTTTCCTTTTATTTTTCCATCGCTCGCTGCCGCATCTGGTAGATAAACATGTTTGTCATGAACCGGTAGACATCCGAAGAACGTCTTGACGCGAGCGGTGCGCGGCTATCGACTTCGGCGGTCTCCATACTGCACAGATAATCCAGTGGGCAGAACACGACTGCTAAACGCTGCTTGCCTAATCGTCCTGGCACCAACATCCCTTTAATATACCGCCATTTTGTGTTCCCTCCCTTGTACCCCGTTCCCCAGAATGCTGAGCCTCCAACAGGCGTTTTCTTCAGTTGGAAATAGGATTGGAAAACCTCATGTCGAACCTCAAGGGATTGCATCGGATATTCAGGGAACACCTCGCGCAACTCCGCCTCTACAAGATTCGCAAACGATTTCTCGTTACCGCCATCCCCACAATAGTCGAAAAACAGCATACCGTTATAATCAAGCTGATATTTATCAAAAGTTGTGTTAAAGCAAGTTTTATCAAGGTTCTTTAGGTATAAGTTCATGAAAATGTGCCACGAAATCCGTGAGTGTCTGTCTCTCTCCAGTGAGTTGAAGTTGTATTTGATGAAATGTGCGACGTT
>JAJDTM010000007.1 GCA_022827185.1 Candidatus Poribacteria bacterium | reverse complement strand
GTTTTTACCGCCGTATTCTCCAGAGTTGAATCCGATTGAAAAGGATTTCGCTAACATCAAGCGGAGGCGTCAATATAACGCTGAGGCATCTATTGATGATATTATAAAAGTGTATAATTAATTACGGGATTCACTATAAATTGACGCTTATGGTGCGGTTAACCGCACCCATAGGTTTCAACTTTCATAGCAAAACTGTAAATTTGATACGCGTCTCGAAAGGCTATGAACCCTTACGACGATTGGGTTTTAGGCAATTTTATCAAAGGTTGTTATGAAAGCTGCTATGAAAATTTCGCGAGTTAGTTAAGGGAAGCCAGTGGTCATTCAGAGCTATTTACTGGATGACTCTGGCAATTTTTATTAAATTATTTGCTTTTTTCCTAAAAATATTCTATAATATAAGTTACATATAGTCTTTATAATATAATTTTTGAAATTAAATAGAAATTGACTGATTATAACCCAAGATGTTACACAGTCAGTTTCTTGAATTCCAAAACCGAATGTCCGAGGACAAAAATGCAAAGTAGATACCGCAATACTAACATTGCCAAAGTGACTTTCCCTGCGCCTCACATTGAAGGGGCGTGCGGGTGAGAGCGTGCGCTGCTGCTCAGGATGTTCGTTGATTTTGTGTGTTATTAACTTGGAGTTAAATGTGCCATCTGCATGGTTAACAACCCCCCCCCCCGCTTAACAATTAATAAGTATTATACTTCACAAGATAGTATAGCCTTCAAGGTCATTCTCTCTTTGTCATGCCCGCGCGCGTTTCGTCTCGCACGGAACGTTCTGTCGCGGGCTGTTTTTGTTGCCTGCGGCTTTTCTGAATCCATCTTATCCGATAAAGGAGCTTATAATGAAACTGTTATTGAAAAATAAAAAATATATTCTATCAATTTTCCTGACGATTTTGATGGTTTTTTGCACACTTATATCAGGTTATGCAGATATAACGCCTGTCCAGGATCGCACGCCACAGATCCGGGATGCGATCGTTGCTGCAGTACCAGGTGTTAACAGTGCCAACGATGTCACCGCAGCACACCTCGCAGCGATTGCAACCTTGGAGGCTTCCAAGAAGTCAATCACTGCCTTGAAAGTTGGAGATTTCGATGGCCTCACCGCGCTGACAACGCTCGATCTGTCTCACAATGCCATCACTAATATGCTTGGGTTTGAGAACTTGACTGCGCTAACAGCACTCGAGATGTCTCACAATTCGATCAGCGATATATCCGTGCTTGAAAACTTGCCTAAACTGAGATGGCTCTATCTGTCTCACAATTCGATCAGCAATATATCTCCGCTTACGAACTTGACTGCGCTGAAAAATCTCGGCCTGGGTGGCAATTCGATCAGCGATATATCAGCACTTGAGAAGTTGACTGCGTTGAGAATGCTCTGGCTGTCTCGCAATGCCATCGAAGATATATCTGTGTTTGAGAAATTGACTGGACTGAAAAATCTCTGGCTGGATGGCAATTCGATCAGCGATGTATCTGTGCTTGAAGGTTTGACCTCCTTATTGAGTTTAAATCTCAGTGGCAACCCGATTTCAGATCTCGGTCCCCTCCGTAGACTCAAAGCCGCCAATCCGGATATAACCATTGATATTACTATTGATGAGAATAATAATAACGCCCCTGTATTCACCGCTGGCACCAGCACGACGCGGTCTATTGCTGAAAATACCGCTTCTGGCGTTAATATCGGCAGTCCAATTGCTGCGACGGATGCGGATACCGGCGACACGTTAACCTATACGCTCGGTGGCACGGATGCGGCATCGTTTCGCATTGTTTCGACCTCCGGGCAGCTGCGGACAAGTGCTGCCTTAGATTATGAAACGAAGTCGTCTTATTCCGTGTCGGTTTCTGTTTCCGATGGCAACGGTGGGAGTGATAGTATTGCTGTCACCATCAACGTTACAGATGTCAATGAGAACCGCGCACCCGCGTTCAACGATGGCACCAGCACCACACGCTCCATCGCTGAAAATACCGATTCCGGCACAAACATCGGCAGCGCGATTGCTGCGACGGATGCCGATAATCATACCCTCACCTATACGTTGGGTGGCACGGATGCGTCCTCGTTTCGCATTGTTTCCACATCAGGACAGCTCCAAACGAACACTGCCCTAAACTACGAAAGCAAGTCGTCCTATTCTGTGTCGGTTTCTGTCTCTGATAACAACGGCGGCAGCGATAGCATCGCTGTCACAATCAATGTGACAAACGTCAACGAAGCACCGAGTTTCGCAAGCACCACCGCGACGCGTTCCATCGCAGAGAACACGGCATCGGGACAAAACATCGGATCTGCTCTCGTTGCGACCGATGTCGATGCGAATACCACGCTCACTTATACGCTCGGTGGCACGGATGCGAGTTCGTTCAGTATCGTCTCCAACTCCGGGCAAATCCGAACCAGCGCAGCCCTGGACCGTGAAACAAAAGCCTCCTATTCCGTGACAGTCACTGCCTCTGATGGGAGTCTGTCGGATACGATCGCCGTCACGATCAATGTGACGAATGTCAACGAGGCACCAAGTTTCGCAAGCAGCACTGCGACGCGTTCGATAGCGGAGAACACCGCAGCCAACACAAATATCGGATCTGCTCTCGTTGCGACAGATGTCGATGGCAACACACTCACCTATTCGATCCCTACAACAGGGGATGCCGCAGCCTTCAGCATTGACAGCAATACAGGGCAACTGAAAACAAAGAATGCCCTGAACTATGAAAACGACAACTCCTATACGGTCGTTGTGACGGCTTCCGACGGAACTTTGACCGATACGATCAGTGTCACGATCAGTGTCACAGATGTCAACGAGGCACCCACTTTCGCTACCGGAGCGACCATCAGTAATATTTCTGCCACTAACGGAACGGCAATCACCTCCGTGACCTTGCCAGAAGCAACGGATGTGGACGCGAACACTACCCTCACATACACGGTGACACCGACACTCCCTGCCGGTTTGACCTTTACGCCTTCAACGCGCATCCTCTCAGGAACGCCTACGGCTGTGTCGGCTTCAACGACTTATACCTATACGGCGAGTGATAGCACCCTTTCAGACACATTGACGTTCTCAATTCAAGTGAGCGCGCCTGCTAACCGCGCGCCGACGTTCACCGCTGGCACCAGCACGACACGCTCCATCGCTGAAAATACGGCTTCCGGTGAAAATATCGGGAGTGCGGTTGCTGCGACGGATGCGGATACCGGTAACACCTTAGCCTATACTTTGAGTGGCACGGATGCGAGTTCATTTAGCATTGTTTCGACCTCCGGACAACTCCAAACCAGTGCTGCATTGAACTATGAAAGTAAGTCGTCCTACTCGGTGACGGTGGGTGTCTCTGATGGCAACGGCGGCAGCGATAGCATCGCTGTCACGATCAATGTGACGAACGTCAATGAGGCACCAAGTTTCGCAAGCACCACCGCGACGCGTTCGGTAGCGGAGAACACGGCATCGGGACAAAACATCGGCAGTGCTGTATCTGCGACAGATGTCGATGCGAATACCACGCTCACCTATACCCTCGGTGGCGACGATGCCGCATCGTTTAGCATCGTCAGCACATCGGGACAACTCCAAACCAGCGCGGCGTTAGACTATGAAACAAAGAACGCCTATTCCGTGACGGTCACTGCCGCCGATGGCACTGGTGAGGGGAGCCTCAGCACCAGCATTCCCGTCACGATCAGTGTGACAGATGTCAACGACGCGCCTGTGTTCACAGATGGTGCCACCACCACGCGGTCTATCGCAGAGAACTCGGTTGCCAACACAAACATCGGCACAGTTGTCGCCGCAACCGATCAGGATAAGAAGCCGGATCCGGTGAACCCAGGGCAGCTCATCGCCAAGGATACCATCACCTATTCGATCCCCGCAACAGGCGATGCCGCAGCCTTCAGCATTGATAGCTCTACAGGGCAACTGAAAACAAAGGATGCCCTCAACTATGAAAACGACACCTCCTATACGGTCGTTGTGACGGCTTCCGACGGAAGCTTGACTGATACCATCACCGTCACGATCAGTGTCACAAACGTCAATGAGACACCGGCGTTCGCTACCGGAACAACCATCAGTAGTATTTCTGCCACCAAAGGAACGGCAATCACCTCCGTGACCTTGCCAGAAGCAACGGATCCTGACGCGAACACTACCCTCACATACACGGTGACACCGGCCCTGCCTGCCGGGTTGACATTCACGGCTTCAACGCGCATCCTCTCAGGAACGCCTACGGCTGTGTCGGCTTCAACGACTTATACCTATACGGCAAGTGATAGCACCCTTTCAGACACCTTGACGTTCTCAATTCAAGTGAGTGCTGCAAACAGCGCACCTGTCTTCACCGATGGCACCACCACAACGCGCTCGGTCGCAGAGAACACGGCTTCTGGGCAAAACATCGGCACTGCCGTCGCCGCAACAGATGCGAATAACGACACGCTCACCTATACCCTCGGTGGCACAGATGCCTCCTCGTTTAGCATTGTCGGCACATCCGGACAACTCCAAACGAACACTGCCCTAAATTACGAAAGCAAGTCGTCTTATTCTGTGTCGGTATCTGTCTCTGATAACAACGGTGGCAGCGATAGCATTGATGTCACTATCAATGTTACCAATGTCAATGAGAAACCGAGTTTCAGCACTTCGGGACGGGTCATACTCTCCGTTGCAGAGAATACGGCAGCCAACACCAACATCGGCACTGCCTTCCAAGCAACAGACCCCGATAGTGGGGATACAATGACCTATTCGCTGCAGCGGGGTGATAAGGATGCGTTTAGTATTAATGCAAACACGGGGCAGCTGCAAACCCACACGGCACTTGACTATGAAACGAAGAACGCTTACAGCGATTTGGCGGTCCGCGCGACGGATAGCGGGGGTCTCGTCAATAGCGTCCTCGTCACCGTCAATGTCACGAATGCAAACGAAGCACCGGCGTTCAGTGCAGGAACGAGCATCAATAATATTTCTGCCACCGCGGGGACAGCACTCACGTCGGTGACCTTGCCCGAAGCGACCGATGTTGATGCTGGCAATACAATCACATACACGGTGACACCGACACTCCCTGCCGGGTTGACATTCACTGCTTCAACGCGCCTTCTCTCTGGCACGCCGACAACTGAGACGGCTTCAACGACTTATACCTATACGGCGAGTGATGGCACACTTTCAGCCACCTTGACGTTCTCAATTCAAGTGAGTGCGGTGCCTAACAATGCACCTGTCTTCACCGATGGCACCGAAACGACGCGCGCTATCGCAGAGAACACTGGTGCCGGGCAAGACATCGGCACGGCGGTCGCCGCAACAGATGCGGATAACGACGTGCTTACCTATACACTCGGTGGCGACGATGCCGCATCTTTCAGTATCGTCAGCACTACCGGGCAACTCCAAACAAGCGCAGCTCTGGACCGCGAAACAAAAGCGTCTTACTCGGTGACGATTACTGCTGACGATGGAAGGACGACAAATAACACAGATAGCATCAATGTCACGATTAGTGTCACAAACGTCAATGAGGCACCCACCTTCGCAAGTAACACCGCGACGCGCTCGGTGGCAGAGAACACGGCAACCAATCAAAACATCGGCGCAGCTTTCACCGCAACGGATGTCGATAGTGGCACTACGCTCACTTATTCGATCCCGACAACAGGGGATGCCGCAGCCTTCAGCATTGACAGCAATACAGGGCAACTGAAAACAAAGGATGCCCTGAACTATGAAAACGACACCTCCTATACGGTCGTTGTGACGGCTTCCGACGGAAGTTTGACCGATACGATCAGTGTCACGATCAGTGTCACAAACGTCAATGAGGCACCGAGTTTCGCTACCGGAACAACCATCAGTAATATTTCTGCCACCAAAGGCACGGCAATCACATCTGTGACCTTGCCAGAAGCAACGGATGTGGACGCGAACACTACTATCACATACACGCTGACACCCGTACTCCCTGCCGGGTTGGTCTTTACGGCTTCAACGCGCGTCCTCTCAGGCACACCTACGGCTGTATCGGCTTCAACGACTTATACCTATACGGCGAGTGATAGCAATCTTTCAGCAACATTGACGTTCTCAATTCAAGTGAATGCCGTTCCTAACAACGCACCTGCCTTCACCGATGGCACCGAGACGACGCGCTCTATCGCAGAGAACACTGCCTCCGGGCGAGGCATCGGCACGGCGGTATCTGCGACGGATGCGGATAACGACACCTTAGCCTATACCTTAGGTGGCACGGATGCGTCTTCGTTCAGTATTGTCAGCACATCGGGGCAACTCCAAACCAGCGCAGCCCTAAACTATGAAACGAAGAACTCCTACTCGGTGACGGTGGATGTCTCTGATAGCAAAGGCGGCACAGATAGTATCGACGTTACTATTAATGTTACAGATGTGAATGAGTTTGCCCCTGTGTTCACCGATGGCACCAGCACGACTCGGTCTATTGCTGAAAATACGGCTTCTGATGAAAATATCGGCAGTCCGGTTGCTGCGACGGATGCGGATACCGGCAATACCTTAACTTATAGTTTGGGTGGCACGGATGCGAGTTCTTTTAGTATTGTCAGCACCACCGGGCAGCTGCTAACCAGTGCCCCTTAAACTATGAAGTGTCAAGATGGACTAAAAACGTCTACTCCGTGTCGGTTTCTGTTTCTGATGGCAACGGCAGGAGCGATAGCATCACTGTCACGATCAATGTCACCGATGCCAATGATTCGCCTGTGTTCTACGATGGCAGGAGCACAGCGCGCTGGATAGTAGAGAACACTGCCTCCGGCACAAACATCGGCAGGGTTGTCTCTGCGGGCGATGAGGATGGGGACACCCCCAGCTATACACTTGGTGGCACGGATGCGAGTTCGTTTAGCATCGTCAGTACATCGGGGCAGCTGCAGACGAGTGCTGCCTTGGATTATGACACGAAATCGTCTTATTCGGTCACCGTGACCGCTTCCGATGGCAATGGTGGGAGCAATAGCATCACTGTTACTATTAATGTTACGGAGGTACCCGACACAATATCACCGCCTCTCAGCAGCCGCACGCCAGCAGTGCGGGATGCGATTGTCAGTCAGGTGCGAGGCGTTAGCAATGCTGATGATGTGACCCCAGCACACCTCGTAGCAATCACATACTTGGGTTTGTCAAGTCAGTCAATTAGTTCTCTGAAAAGTAGCGATTTCAATGGACTCTCCACACTGGATAACCTCAATCTGAACAACAATTCGATAAGTGATCTATCACCACTTGCGAACTTGACCTCCCTGACCTCGCTCCAGCTGAGTAGAAACTCGATAAGTGATCTATCACCACTTGCGAACTTGACCTCCCTGACACATCTCTATCTCGAGCGCAATTCGATAACTGATGTATCAGCACTTGAAAACTTGACCTCCCTGCAATGGCTCCGTTTGAAGTTTAATCCGATTCCACTTTCGGCTTACGGTTCCCTCCGGCGACTCATCGCAGCAGTCGCTGCAACTCACGGTCGTCGATTAAGCCTTGATGTTGATCCTAATAAACACCCACCGGTATTCACAGAAGGTGACAGCACGACACGCGCCGTCGCAGAGAATACGCCACCTGGCATAGGCATAGGGGCTGCTGTATCAGCCACCGATGCGGATCCCGATGATAGACACGGCTATTATCTGGGGGGGCCGGATGCGGAATCCTTTGGCATTGACAGGACCACCGGATGGTTGCGTACCAAGGCAGCCCTGGATTATGAAACGAAGTCATCCTATTCTGTCACGATCACCGTTAATGACAGCTCTAGCGGGAGTGACAGAATTAATGTCACCATCAATGTCACGGATGTCAATGAGGCACCGACGTTCAGTACGGGGACAACCATTAGTAATATTTCTGCCACCAAAGGAACGGCAATCACGTCGGTGACCTTGCCCGCAGCAACCGATCCGGAGGGTAATACTCCCACGTATACGTTGTCACCGGCACTCCCTGCGGGGTTGACCTTTACGCCATCGACGCGTAGGCTTGCTGGAAGACCTACGGCAACGAGCATCAAAACGACTTATACCTATAGGGCGAGCGATGGCACCCATAGTACTGATTTGACTTTCACGATTGATGTGCAAACACCCGGCAACAACAACCCTGTGTTCACTGCTGGTACCAGCACGACACGAACTGTTGCGGAGAATACAGTATCTGGCACAAACCTCGGGAGTGCGATTGTTGCGACGGATGCAAATACTGGCGACACACTCACCTATACGTTGGGTGGCACGGATGCGTCCTCGTTTAGCATTGTTTCGACCTCAGGGCAGCTGCAGACGAGTGCTGCGTTGGATTATGAAGCGAAAACGTCTTATTCGGTCACCGTGACCGTTACCGATGGCAATGGTGGGAGTGATAGTATCGCTGTTACCATTAATGTTACGAATGTAAACGAGCCACCAAATCCAGCTATCAGTGCCCGCACGCCAGCGGTGAAGGATGCGATTCTTGCGGAGTTATATCTTGACAATCCTGATGATGTGACCGAAGATGACCTCATATCGATAACATACCTGTATGTGGGATATGCGGAAGTCACTTCTCTGAAAACTGGTGATTTCAATGGACTCACCGAAATGACAGGGCTCGGTCTGGATAACAATTCGATCAGCGATATATCAGTGCTTGAAGACTTGACCTCCCTGACAGAGCTCAGTCTGAATAACAATTCGATCAGCGATATATCAGCGCTTGAAAACTTGACCAGCCTGGAATACCTCTATCTGTCTAACAATTCGATAACTGATGTATCAGCACTTGAAAACTTGACCGCCCTGATATGGCTCGAAGTATCTGGCAATCCGATTCCAGATTACGGGCCCCTCCGCAGACTCAAGACAGCAACCGAGGCAATTGAGGATCATTGGGGGATTGCCTTTGATATTGATATTGATAACAACCCACCCGTATTCACAGCGGGTGACAGCACGACACGCACCGTCGCAGAGAATACGACTGCAGGCACCAACATCGGGGCTGCGGTTGCTGCGACGGATACCGACGAGAATGATATACTCACCTATACGCTCGGTGGCACGGATGCGGATTCGTTTAGCATTGACAGTGCTACCGGGCAGCTCCAAACCAGCGCTGCCTTGGATTATGAAACCAAGACCTCCTACACCGTCACGGTTGACGTTTCTGATGGCAATGGGTTGGACAGAATCACTGTCACTATCAATGTAACGAATGTCGCTGGTGCTGCACCACCAGTGCTGCCTGGGACAACCGCATTGCTGCCAAACTTCCCAAACCCGTTCAATCCTGAGACGTGGATACCGTATCAGCTCGCCGAACCGGCAGAAGTTACGCTAACGATCTACGATATCCACGGGCGTGTCGTGCGGACGTTGCGATTGGGGCATCAACCTGCGGGTATGTACCGGAGTCGGAGCAGGGCGGCGCATTGGGATGGACGGAATCAGCTCGGTGAAAAGGTTGCGACAGGCATATATTTCTATACGCTCAAAGCCGGTGATTACATAGCAACCCGCAAGCTGTTGATACGGAAGTAATTACCCGTTTGACCTAATCACGACCACCGCTGGTGAGGATTGTATCCTCACCATTTTGTGACCGTTTGATCTAATCATGTATTAGGGGTTGGCACGCCCGAAAAGCACGCCAATCCCTAAATCTATTTATACTATAGTTTGGACCATTTCTGCAATAGAACTTCCGCAGCGATGCGATGAATCGCATCACTACAAAAGACAGCCGTTCTCGAAAGTCGCCTGGTTTGTAGTAGCGCAATTCATTGCGACTCGCCTAACCTTTCTGGAAATCGGGACCCGTTTTCTGGAGCTTTCTAATTTTTCGCAATGTTTCAAATACAAACCCAACTCGGAGAAAAACAAACACAGATGCCCGCACACGCAGCCCCGTAGGGGCGGTATGTCTATAGACACGGCATCCGTCGCGAAACTAAGCTCCGTAGGGGTTGTAATTCGGCGGGGATACAATCCCCGCCTGCGGGGGAGGACACCTGCCTTGTGCGGCATTATGATGCGCTGCAGGCGACGTTGTGTTATCTGGATACATTTTGCATACAAAAGATACGGAGGTTAGAAATATCATCATGACAGGTGCAGAAGCCCTTATAGAGCAAGGCATTGAACAAGGAGCGCGTCGGACGAGTATCGAAAGCACACACGCTATCCTCAACACCCGATTCCCTGATGCTGACGTTGACACACTCACGCCAGCACTCGAAGCCATTGAAGACCTCAACCGACTCAAGCAACTCAACCTTGAGGCGTCTGTAGTTGAGAGTTTTAGTGCCTTTCAAGAACGCTTAGAGGCTTGAGAACGTATTAGATCCCTCGCGAATATGAGGCAGTGGATGGCTTGACTGCGCGACATCCATTCCGATTTTGACTTGCCTTTCTGCCTGTTGTTACAGTATCATATCGGTATAAGAAGTTCAAACACGGTCGTTGCTGAAACCATAGATACGATAACAAAAAGGAAGTCAGAATGCTCAGAAATTTATTTAAAGGTACCGATAAGAACAAGGGTGAATCCGAACCTGGCGGTAAACAGGAGAACTGGTTTAATCGACTCAAATCCGGTTTAGCGAAAACGCGCACCCAGTTGATGTCGCAATTATCAGGACTCCTACGGATGGGGAGAAAGATTGATGAAGATCTGATGGATGAAATCGAGGAGATTTTGATCCAAGCAGATGTAGGTGTCGATACGACATTAACGTTAATGGATAACGTCAGAGAGAGGGTAAAGGCGGAAGGATTGAGCGATTCTTCGGAGTTGGAGTTGGTCATAAAATCCGAAATTCTGAATTTGCTTGGCGACGATGTACCGCTGCAGGTTAAAGACGACAAACCGTATACGATCTTAGTGCTTGGTGTGAATGGCGCAGGCAAAACAACGACTATCGGTAAACTCGCGAGTCGTTTCATCACAGACGATCTCAGCGTCCTTGTTGCCGCGGGGGATACATTTCGCGCAGCAGCGGAAGATCAGCTTGCGATCTGGTGTGAACGGGCAGGTGCTGAACTCATACGCGGTGGAGAAAATGCGGAACCTGCCTCTGTCGTCTTTGATGCGATGCATGCAGCAAAGCATCGGGACGCGGATGTGCTCATTGTGGATACTGCCGGGAGACTGCATACCAAAAAGCCGCTAATGGATGAATTGGCGAAAATCGGACGTGTGATGGACAAAGCACATGCTGGTGCGCCACATGAGGTACTGCTTGTTGTGGATGGGACAGTAGGTCAAAACGCTCTGATGCAGGCGAAAATTTTCAACGACGCGGTGCCGATTACGGGTGTCGCTGTTACAAAACTCGACGGGACAGCAAAAGGTGGCATCGTGATTGCAGTGAATGCTGAGATTGGTGCGCCGGTCAAACTCATTGGGATCGGTGAGAAGTTGGATGATTTGCGGGATTTTGTAGGCGTAGATTTCATTGAAGCACTCTTTGCAGCAGAAGAAACCGTTGACGTATAGTCCACAGCCTTGTGCTTCTATCTGCGCATCTGCCTACACGGCGGGCGTATGCGCGCCGGACAAGCGCGCATACAACAACTTTTAGGCATCAGTTTCTTGTAAGTAAGCGCGTAGATGTTTCCGAAGATTGCGGTGGGCGTGAAGCAGATGTGCCTTAACGGTGCCGTCGGATCTACCAACGACCGCCGCAATATCTTTAAGCGAGAGTCCATCCCAGTGTCGCAGAATGAAAATTTGCCGTTGCTTGGGTGGCAGTCGGCGAACTGCTTTCCGGATATGGGTTCTCAACTCTTTATTCTCCACTGCTTTTGCTGGCGACTCTGAACGCGGATCGGGGATGTTTGCCATCGGCAATTCTCCCGATTCGTCGGAATCATACAGAAGTACTTCTGATCTCGATTTTTTCCTTAAGAAGTCGATACAGAGGTTCACAGTGATCCGATAAAGCCAGCTATAAAACTGGCACTGGCTCTTAAAATCGCCTAAGCCTTGGTAGGCGCGTATGAACGCATCTTGCGTCAGGTCCAAAGCATCTTCCCGGTTTGAAATAAAGCGTTGCACCAAACGATAGGTGCGTTTCTGATAGCGGGTAAAGAGCGTATCAAATGCGGCGGTATCGCCTTGTTGAAATCGCTCAATCAGTTCGGTATCATCATAACACTCTGGAGGAAGGCTTTCGGGGTTTTGGGGCTGCATGTTCTCCTCTTAAGCGTCATCGGCCGGAAAAACGGTCTCTGGTTCTTTTGGAGACCAAAAACCAGAAACTCTGGTGGCCATTGACAAAATAGTAGTCACCGGTTCGTTTGTTTATAAACACTACAAAACCAACGTTTATATCTTTGGCTATCTTGAACCATCTGTTGTAAAAGTATTGATTCTTCGTCTTCTTCGGCATGTGGAGCGGTCTCAAGCAATGCAACCAACTCCTCATAGACTACACTGTCTTCATGGACGAGTGCTGAGAGTAGCACCTCCATATTTTCACCACGGCCGAGTAGACCCAACAGTTGATTCGTATGACGAATTTCCTCGGAGGCGGCTTGGTTCAAATACGCCGCGAGTTCGTGTTCATTCTGCTTTTCTGCGATTTGCGCGAGAATCAATCGCATCCCGACAAGTTTCAGTTTTGCCTGTGCGAGTTCATCCAAGTCGGTTTCAAACCGTTTTTGGAGATGATCCGCATCGCGGGGGTGTAACTGGGCATAACTTGGCCACACGGGCTTCGCCATCACCTCTTTCAACCGTTTCAGGCTTTCAATCAGGTTTTCACGTTCTTGCGTGGACAGCTGCCCGAAAGTGCTTTGCCAAAAATCTGCCGCGTTTTCTACACCCTTTCGGAAAAGTTTTTCAGACTGCGGCGTGAGTTGAATCCGAGCGCGTCTGCGGTCCTTATCACATTTACGACGGATGACCCAACCATGCCGTTCCAGACGACTTACCAACCCAGATGTCGTGTTATGAGCGAGACCCAAGTGTTCACCGAGTTCACTTACCGACATACCAGTATCACGACCATACCAATGAAGGTGTTGGAGCGCGTTAAACTGGACAATCGTCAGGCGATTCGGAACAACTTCTTGAATAAACCGAGATTTAACAGCCGCTTGGGCATGACGCATCACACGCATGACGACATCAATCTCATTATGGAATTCTGGGTCTTTAGGCATTTTGGGTATCGTTGTTAAAACGTAGATTAATAGTAAATATGAGTGCTAACTACTAAGCCTATATTGAAGTGAGCAAGTCGAAAAGACTCGCAATCAGAAAATAATATATCCTATATCGGATATATTTACCGTCGTATACGATATAATAATTATACGCCCATTTTATCCGAATGTCAAATTAAAATTCGAAAAATATTGAATTTTGGCGTATTTCGGTAAAATTGGATTTTTAATTTACCTTGCGGTTCGGTAAGGCGAATTTAGACATTGATGTGTCTTTCCGTAGATCCGCCCTCCATTTCATTACGGGCTACGGTTTTGACTCTTTTAATAAATTAGCGTAGCAGCTTTTTTTTAATTACTACCGACGAGGCGCTGTGCCTTTATCTTCCGCTTTCGCTTCGATTTCGACTTGCTTTTCTGTGGAGAAGTTTGTGCGTGCTGTGATGCTTGTTCATTTTCGCTCGACTGCTGATTTTCTGGCTGTGTTTGTTGTTCTTGTTCGGCTGTATACTCGGCATAATTGCCTTCAAAAAGGTTTGCTGTCCCACTGGGCGTTCCATCAAAAATCAGTAGTTTCGTCGCAAGGTTATTTAAGAGATAGCGATCGTGGGAAATTATAAAAAGTGTTGCTGGGTATTCCGCCAGTGCTGCTTCTAACGCCTCGCGCGCCGGTATGTCAAGATGGTTCGTCGGTTCATCCAGTAACAACACGTTCGCGTTTGCCAATAGCAACTTAGCAAGCAGGACACGGCTCTGCTCACCGCCGCTGAGATTCCCGATTTGTTTGAACACGTCATCGCCAAAAAATAGAAACTTAGCTAAAAAACTGCGTATCTCACCGTGTGTCTGCTCTGGACAGAGTTCCCAGATCTCGTCAATAATTTCGTTATCGGGGTTGAGTCCTTCCAATTCTTGTGCGTAGTATCCAAACTTAAGCGTAGGTCCTACCCACATTTCGCCTGCTGTCGGAGGTTCCTCCCCCAAAATCATACGGAAAAGCGTTGTTTTTCCGGTCCCGTTTGCCCCGATGATTCCGATAACATCACGACGGTACACCTCAAAATTCAGGTCTGTGAAAATCGTCTTGTCGCCGAATGTTTTGCCAACATCCTTGCAGCGCAGGATGTCGTTGCCACCACGGGTTTCAGGTGTAAAGTTGAGTTTAATCGTTGGCGCGTCGGGCTTAGGTTTATCGACTCTCTCCAGCCGCTCTAATTTTTTCCGTCTACCTTGTGCTTCTCGGGTGCGCTGTCCGGCGATATTACGGCGGATGAAATCCTCTTCGTGCTCGATAAATGCTTGTTGTTTTTTAAACGCGCGTTCTCCGACTAATTGTTCAACTTTTTTCGTTTCAACGTACTTGGAATAGTTCCCGCGATAAATTGTGATCTTATGTTCTGCGAGTTCCCACACTTTGCGAACAACCTTGTCCAAAAAATATCGGTCGTGGGAGACGACGAGAACTGCGCCGTTGTATTCGATATTGAGGTAATTTTCGAGCCACTCGATGCCTTTAATATCGAGGTGATTCGTCGGTTCGTCGAAAAGTAACAGATCCGGTGCTTCAAGGAGCAGCTTTGCGAGTGTGGCTCGGCTTTTCTGACCGCCACTCAGGACCTGAATCGGAAGGTTGAAATCAGATTCGTTGAAACCTAAGCCACCAAGGATACGGTTAATCTGATGTTCGTAATCGTAACCGCCGAGCCGGTCATGTTGTTCCTGAATTTGGGCGTAGCGTGCAAGGAGATCCGGTGCCTCCTGTGTCTCCATCTCCTCTGCTAACAGGAGCATCTTGTCCTCAAGCGCGCGCCTTTTTTCAAAAACCTTGAGCATCTCCTGTCTTAACGTGCAGTCGCGTGCGAGATCCGGCTCTTGGCTAAGATAGCCGATACGCAACCCCTTTGCAGGGGTAACTTTACCCTTAAAATTGGCAAGCATACCGTTAATAATTTTAATTAACGTTGTTTTTCCAGTTCCGTTACGGCCAATTAATCCAATTCGGTCTCCGTGCTCGATTGCAACCGAAATATCGTCAAGAATTAGATCCGGATCGTAAAGTTTGGTAACGTTTTCTAATCGTATTAAAGACATAAAGTGGTTGTTAGTTGTTAGTTGTCAGTTGTTGGTTAAGACACCCTGCAGGCGGGGTTTAAAACCCCGCTTGCAAAGGGGCTGCGTAAGTCCTATGGTTGTTAGTTTTCAGTTATCAGTTGTTGGTTAAGAGTTCAGACTGTGCCTGCCAGTCGGTACTACGGGTCAACATCTCCTGATATGTGTTTGCGCGATGCGCATCTGGGCGGCGGATGTTAAATTGCCTAAATCGCCAGAACGCTATTGAGAGTGCTGCGTAATGAACAAAACAATCCAAGTATTTCCATTCGTCTTCTGTCAACGGACGCACGGCGTTGTAAGCCTCCAAAAATCGCTGCGCAGTCTTTAAAATCAGTCTGTGTTGTGGTGTATAGCAACACCCGATGATCGTCATTCCGATATCAATTAGCAGTGTATCATAACATCCCTCCTCAAAATCGAGGATTGCCACCATCTGCTCACCGTCAAAGAGGGTGTTGTCTAAAAAAAGGTCTCCGTGTAGAAGACCTGTCGGAAGTGGCGCGCTGAGTTGCGACTGCATTGATTCTAATTCCGATTTTAGCGATTCAACAAACGGGTGCGTCGCAAATTGTGTGTCTTGCACCTCTTGAAAAAAAGGTCGCATCTGCGATATTCCCATCGCGAAATGCGGTAATCCTGTGATGGGTGGGATGCAATGCAGCTTCGCCAATGCTTTGCCGAGTTGTGCCAGTATGTTCGGTGAAGGTTGCGGTTGCGTGCCTTGCAGGAACGGATAAAGCATCACACTGCCAAACGTCTCATGAATCAAAGGTTTCTGATCTTTCGTTAGGATCGGATAGACCGTTGGATATGCGTGTTGATGGAGGTGCTGCAAAAGTGCGATTTGCATGTTGAGTTCTGTGAGGTCTTTCTCATCGCAAATTTTCAGCAGAAACGCACCGGCTGTGGTTATCAGTTTAAAGTTACTATTTCCAAACCCGCCGGGAATTTCCTCAAGTTTCAGTGATCTCCCGATCGGGTATTGTGCGACGATGCGTGTGAGTTCTATCGGTGAAACGGTGGTATAACGTGCCATATCCTGCGCTGCACAATATTAATCTTGCGGCTGCGTCCCTTCAGGGGTGTGTTCCAATTCTTTGAATTCGGTGGTATTCCGAATGTTGTCGAATGCCGGGTCCACTTTCGCAGCAGAAAGTGCCTCCTTATCTATCCGAATCGCCTCACGTAGGGAGGCAATGGATCGTTTCTTTTCTTCCTTGTGTGAATAGGCGACTGCGAGATTATAATGTGCTTTCGCAAAATCGACATCTAACTGCGTCGCGCGCTCCCAGGCTTGGATGGCTTTATCAAGATCCCCTCGATTGCCGTAGACGACACCTAATGTAAAAAACGGCATGACCCACCCCGGTTCGTTCTGGATCGCTAAGTGGAGTTCCATGATAGCTTGGTCGAAATTGCCGTTCTTGGCGGATGCCATACCCCAATTGTAGTGGGCGACAGCGACTTCGTTCGGTTCGGGGACATCCGTACTTTGTGAATACGGTATCGCTTTCGGACCGCACGCTGTGAAGTAGAACGTTAATCCTGCAATTAAGAATAGGGCGCCCCATTTATACAACAGATTCATAATTTGCCCTCCATCGTGCTTTGCATTTTAGCAGCAGATGAGATTGAAATCAAGAGTCCCGTACCTTTTCCACATAAATGGCGTAGACTTTCGGATCTTCTGGACGAATCCCAGTAAAATTGAGTCGGATGCGAATCGTTTCTTTTCCTTTAATCCGTTCACTGCTTTTCCAATTCACTTTTTCATGAAATCCTGACGTAAGCGGGAGGCAATCTTCGCTGGCATATCCGTCGAGGGGTTGGAAGTGCTTATCCAAAATATCAAGGGTAACCTGACCATACTCCGATAACCCGTCAACATTCAGAGAAACCGTGCAAGGTTGTCCTTCAAGGTCAATAGGTGCTGAGATTACGTGTCGTGGCTGTGCTGTTTTTCGAGTCGTGTCTGCTGCCTGAAAATAACCGAGTCGATCTCGTTTCCATGTTGCGATTCGGACACCGTTACTGAGCTGCTCTGGCCACGGTGCATACCAGAAAAGCGTCTCATCACCGACGTTTTCAAAACCTTGTCCCTGCATAAGTGCAGCGTGTTTGAAATTCATCGGTGTCGGTAGATGTTCAAAATCGTCCTCCGCTGCTTCTACCATCTGAAAATCGGGGATCGGTTCGCGGTAGTGGAGCGCATCGTTACTAACGACCAAACCGAGGTCCATTGTCACGTGTCGGCGGTCGTTGTTTTCTGGTCCGTGCCACTGTCCATAGAAACCGAGAATCACATTCCCGCGATTCCAGAGTGCAGCACCGAGATGTACCTGCTCACCTTGATGTGCGCCATAGGCGACAGGTCTCGGCGGGATATTACCACGCCTGAAGCCTAAACATGACGCTTCGATCCAGTGTTCAAAGTCGTAAGAGGCGTATACCACCATCTGCCGTGTCGGACCTATATGACTACCACCGTGCGCGGTTAGATAGTAGCAGCCATTAAATTTCGTAATGCCGGACATCTCACACGATGGCGGGTTCGGATGCCGTTCGGCTTCGTGCCATCGGTGTCCGTCTTCACTGAACATGACTGCGAATTTTGGGGTATATTTGGCGGTTTCGATAACGGCTTTAAACCGGCGTGTAGGATCTGGATCGTCGGGTTCATAGTACACCACACACGCCTGAATATGATACTGTCCGCCTTGAATATCCACGAGATTGTTGCGGGTTGAACCGTTATATGCTACGAGTCCGAGTTCCGGTTTCTCCCAGTTATAACCATCACGGCTCTTTGCGAAGCAGACCCGGTGGTGCCAACTGTCATCGTCTCCTTGCGCGAGATACCACATCCAGAGTTCGTCGCCGACGCGATGCACAGACCCGTAATAGATGACACGAAAACTATCGGGGGCATCCGGCGGACCGGGATGTACCACAATTCGCGTCCGGTCAACGCCTGCTCTGTAAGGCACGAGTTGTAACTGGACACCGTGTTGAAACGGGATACTGTGGTCGTCGAAAGGGAATAGCACGATTTGATCAGTGCTTACGGGTTCGGGATTGTTTCTAATAATCATGTTTATTGGTTGTCAGTTATCGGTTATCAGTTTTCAGTTAAAGAGGTTTTTGATGCACACTAAGCGTTTTTTCGTTTTTTATTATAAACTATTCCTTTAAAATTGCGGCGTAGATGAATGGCTTGACGCTTTCACTCAGTTCGGAGAAAGGGATATGTTGCGCAAGTGTAATCGCTATCAATTCGTCTCGCGGTGAAATCCAGAATTCGGTGCTTGCGCCGCCGATCCAACCGTATTCACCGACTTGCGAGGCTGGCACCCAATCTGCCCGTTGCACCCGCACCGAGACACCCAGTCCGAAACCGAGTCCAGCATAACGTTTATCGGGTTTTTTGTCGAGCGGTATCAGGTGTTCAGGCAGATGATTGCGCGTCATCAATTCCACGGATTCCGTTTTCATCAACCGTTTTCCGGCGAGCGTGCCCCCACTTGAAAGCATCAGACAAAATCGAGCAAAATCGGCGGCGGTGGAGACCAAACCACCACCCGCGGATAAGAATTTCGGTTTCTCTGTAAAACTGGTTTCGGATATTTTTCCCGTGCCGCCTTCCGGTGCGTCAATAACCTGCAAGCCGCCTTCTGGCTTTGGACCATACATCCGCGCAAATCTGTCAATCTTCTCTGAGGGAACGTAAAATCCGGTATCCACCATACCCAAGGGTTGAAAAATTCTCTCGGCTAAAAACACATCGAAAGATTGACCAGAGACCACCTCAATTAGCCTCCCCAAAACATCTGCGGCGATGCTGTAGTGCCATTTTGTTCCCGGTTGATACAACAGCGGAATCCTACCAAGCCTTTCCACCATTTCTTGTAAGTTGCATTCATGTAGAAGATGTAAGCCTGCCTCTCGGTAGCGTTTATCTACCGCAGTTTGCCCTGCCATATATCGGGCAGCACCGGGCAGTCCAGAGGTGTGTCGCATCAGATCTCGGACAGTCATATCCCAATCTGCTTCAACGAGCGTGAGTGTTTCAACATCTGCCTCCGCTGCCACTTTCAAGTTACCCAAGTCGGGTAGATACGTTGCAGCCGGGGCATCGAGCTGCAGTTTCCCTTCCTCGCAGAGCATCATCACCGCAGCGGCGGCGATCGGTTTGGTCATTGAGTAGATACGGAAGATGGTATCTTTTTGCATCGGCTTATTCGCTTCAATATCCATCATACCGTATGCCTCAAAGTGCGCCACTTTGCCACGCCTCGCTACAACCGTGACCGCACCAGCAAGTTGCCCGTCATCAATGAACGCCTGCGCGGTGGCAGAGATAGGCGCAAGATGCTCCGCTGATAGTCCGACCTCGTTTGGTACTGCGCTTAGGTTAGAATTTAGGTCTGCAGTGTTCATTGTCATTCTTGGGTTTTGATGTCCCACAATAGCACCGTACCGTCCCAACTCCCGCTGGCGAGCGTTGTGCCATCTGGACTAAAGCATACACTATAAACAGAGGACGTATGCCCTGTAAACGTCTTTTTGTACTCACCGGTGATACCATCCGACAGACGAACCATTCTATCGTCACTTCCGCTGGCAAACATATTGCCATCCGGACTAAAACATAGGGAATTGACATTATCTGGATGCCGTTTTATTGTTTGTTTCAGGCGTCCAGTGCTTGTATCCCACAGATGGATTGTGCCATCCGCGTTTCCCGTTCCACTTGCGAGTGTTTTCCCATCCGGACTGAAAGCGACGCTCAAGATAGAATTTCTATGCCCTGTGACGATTTTCTTGCCCCGTCCAGTATCTATATCCCATAGATAAAGGATACCGTTTCCATAACCTTTACCACTTGCAATTGTCTTTCCATCTGGACTGAAGCATACATTATAAACTTGACGCACATTTCCTGAGAATCCTTCTTTGAATTGTCCTGTATCCACATCCCATAGGACGAGGGTACAGTCCTCCCAACCGCCGCCGCTTGCGAGTGTCTTTCCATCCGGACTGAAAGCGACGCTCAAGACATCATCGACATGATTAATAAGTGTTTTCAGGTGCTGACCTGTATTGATATCCCATAGACGTATCGTCTTGTCCGAACTTGCACTGGCGAGTTTTGTGCCATCTGGACTGAAGCACACACCATTAACAGGTGCTGTATGTCCAGTGAGTGTTTGTTTATGCTCCCCTGTGTTTACGTTCCACAAACGGATCGTATGGTCCCATCCTCCACTCGCAAGGGTCTGTTCATCGGGACTAAAGGAGACACTATTAACCGACGGCGTATGTCCAGTGAGTGTTTTCGTTTTCAGGTGCTGACCTGTGGCAACGTCCCATAGACGGAGCGTGTTGTCCCAACTCCCGCTGGCGAGTGTCTGACTATCTGGACTGAAACATACACTTCTGACGTTATCCGTATGCCCAATAAGTGTTTGTATGTGTTCGGCGGTGATACTATTCCACAAGCGGATGGTTTTGTCAGCACCCGCACTGGCAAACGTCTGTCCATCTGGACTGAAAGAGATGTTCCGAACTGCAGAAGTGTGTCCAGTGAGCGTTCGCAAGTGTGTCCCTGTGCGGCCATCCCACAAATGGATGCTATAGTCAGTCCCACCGGCACTAACAAGTTTTGTTCCATCTGGACTGAATGCAACGCAATTGACACTATCTGTATGTTCTGTGAGTATTTTCTTCTGCTCGCCCGTGGTGGCATCCCATAAATGGACTTCCTTAAAACTCGCACTTGCCAGTGTCCAATAACTTGGGTTGAACGATACACTCTTGACCTCAGAAGTATGTCCTTTGAGTGTTTTCTTATGCTCGCCCGTGGCGACATTCCACAAGCGTATTGTTTTATCTGAACTTGCACTTGCGAGTGTCTTTCCATCTGGACTGAACGCGACACACTTGACATCGTTTGTATGTCCTTTGAGTGTTTTTTTGTGTTTGCCTGTAATAGCATCCCAAAGGCGTATTGTTTCGTCCCGACTTGCACTTGCGAGTGTCTTTCCATCTGGACTGAACGCTAAACTCCAGACAACATCCGTGTGTCCAGTCAGCAGCGCGAGTTCTCGAAAAGTTGCAACGTCATAGAGCCAAACACCGATGGAACTGGCAACGGCGAGCCGAGTGCCATCTGGGGAATATTGTGTTTCATTGATTTTACCTTTACCAAGTCGTACTTTGGCACCTTCGGGGAGTTGCCATTTTGCGTAGTCTTGGGCAAAAGAATTTAATGTAAGTAACATTGAAAGGAAGAGTAGCGTAAAAAAAGTGGAGAGTGGTGTGGTTTTCATCGCTGTGTTTCCTTTTATGGTATCTTGTAGAGTGTTTTTGCTTGGGGTATTTCTGCGTATTTTTTTCTCGCTCGCGATACTTCCGCGAAAATGATCAAAAAACTGACACTTGAAGAGTTCTGTTTGGATTGAGTTTTGAGTATTGCGGGTTTTAATTTTCTTCTCTTTTTAAGGATACCACAAAAATTATGGAATTTCACGTTTTTCACCACTTGTGCTAATTAATTTTGCTGACATTTATCAAAGTTATCATGGAGGCAGTAATAATCAAGAGATAGCAGGTATAGCAAGGTGAAAATGCGATGGTTTTGAAAAGATTGCTTGATTTTTAGCGCATGAAATGGCATTCTAATGATTCAAAAAACCACCT
>JAJDTM010000001.1 GCA_022827185.1 Candidatus Poribacteria bacterium | reverse complement strand
GTTTTTACCGCCGTATTCTCCAGAGTTGAATCCGATTGAAAAGGATTTCGCTAACATCAAGCGGAGGCGTCAATATAACGCTGAGGCATCTATTGATGATATTATAAAAGTGTATAATTAATTACGGGATTCACTATAATTACGGGTTTTACTATAAAAACGATTCCTCCAAAAAAGGAAACTTTTTCATGCAAAAAACATTAGCATTGATTTTAACGATTGGGTTCGCGATATGTGTCATTCCACAAAACACCAGCGCACAAGACCCGCAGGATTTGTATTTAAGGTACTTACCCAAGGGTGTGAAAGCACGGCACGGGAAAGGCTCGTTATCTGGAAAAATCGCGAGATCTCCTGATGGAAAACGTTTAGCGGTGCCGTGTAGCATCGGTATTTGGATGTATGAGGTAGAAACAGGCAAAATACTTAATCTGCTGACAGGGCATACGAATTGGGTATTGAGCGTAGCGTTTAGCCCAAATGGGAAGATGTTGGCAAGCACAAGCGAAGACCACACCGTCCGCTTATGGAACACGCAGACGGGGGCTGAACTCCGGACGATCCGAGCACATGAAAAATATACCAAAAGTGTAGCATTCAGCCCGGATGGGAAGATGCTCGCAAGTGGCAGTATAGACGAGACCATCCGGCTGTGGGATGTGGCAACCGGCACAAATCTGCAAGTACTGGCAGCCCATGAACGGGGTGTCACAAGCGTAGCGTTTAGTCCGGATGGCAAAACACTGGCAAGTTCAGGGTTGGACAGAACCATCCGGCTGTGGAATGTGAAAACGGGAAATTCTATTCGGACGCTGACAGGGCATCAGGGTGATGTCTATACCGTAGTATTCAGTCCACATGGCAAAACGATAGCGAGTGCAAGTCAGGATCGGAGTGTGCGTTTGTGGAACATGCAGACGGGCGAGTCTCTTCAGAGGTTGACTGGGCATAGTTCTGTTGTTGAAGATGTAGCGTTCAGCCCAGATGGGAAGACATTGGCAAGTACAAGTGCCGACAAGACCATCTGTCTATGGGATGTGCAAACAGGGACACAGCTGCGAGTGTTGTCCGGGCATCAATGGGGTAGCGAGCGCGTTATATTTAGCCCGGATGGGAAAACGCTGATGAGTGGTAGCACGGACGACACCGTGCGCCTGTGGAATGTGGAAACCGGACAGGAACTTAGAAAGATAGTAGACCGAGCAATAATGCCTGTCCGTAGCTTAGCGTTCAGCCCGGATGGGAAAATGCTGGCAGGTGGCACTTGGGATTATATCCTCTACTTGTGGAACGCGCAGACGGGAGCATTGTTGCGTACACTTGTGAGTGATAACTATCTTGTCAGAGGCATTGCGTTCAGTCGAGATGGGAAGACATTGGCAACCAGCGGTTCAAAAAATACTGTGTATTTGTGGGATATAAAAACAGGTGAAACACTGCCACCACTGGTTGCACATGAACACGGGGTCTCAAGCATCGCATATAGCCCGGACGGAAAAACGATGGCGAGTGCAAGTCGTCAAAACACTGTGTATTTGTGGAATATCCAAACACGGAAACCTATACGTATGATGCCCAAACATAAACAATTGGGGGATCCGGAAGAGATTCAAAAACTTACTGAACGTATGCTAAACGGTGATAAGGAAGCGGCACAGAAGCTTCGTAAAAGTCTACATCAGGTATTGGATCCTCGCGGATTCATCTCTCACATCGCGTTCAGTCCAGATGGCACGCTGTTAGCAAGCGGCGGCGATGATGAGATTGTGCGGATCTGGAATGTACATGCCGGCACCCTTCTTTTCACTTTGGATAAACACAATGATTCTGTAAATTGCGTAGCATTCAGTCCGGATGGAAAGATATTGGCGAGTTGCAGTACGGACGGCACCGTGCGTTTCTGGAATCCAGTGTCGGGTGAACTGATTCGCACGATAGAAGCACATCAAGCCCAAGTCTACGAAATAGCGTTTAGTCCCGATGGAAAAACACTGGCTTCAGGTTTGGACAGAACTATTCGTCTGTGGGATGTGGAAACCGGCACACATCTGCGGACACTGGATGCATATCGGTCTGCTGCTATTGAAATAGCGTTCAGCCCGGACGGAAAGACATTGGCGAGTGCAAGTTGGGATGGCATCGTGTTGTTATGGGATCTCACGGTTGATAATGTGGATTAGGCTGTGTACCTCACGTTTCCTTTCTTGTTGACAGGCTTTTTAAGCCCCATTTTCAAATCCGTATCTAAGCCCGATCAGGGCGATAAATGAATAATGCTTTTGTTTTGATAATTAGGTTTTTGCATGGTATAATAATCACTAGTTTGGTTGGGTACCACGTGGAGATACTAAATACGGTTTTGATACTAATGCAGAAACGCGTTTACATTGAAACAACAATTCCGAGTTCCTACTACACGCTGCGAACGGACGAAGGTTCACTCGCCAGACAACAATTGACTCGGCAATGGTGGGAGGAATACGCGGATCGTTTTATTCTTACTTCCAGTGCTGCTGTCCTTGCGGAACTCACCCGAGGAATAGGTGAAGCAACACAAGCCAGACTTAACTTGCTTGAGGGTATCGAACTGTTACCGATTACAAATAGGATCGAACAAATTGAGAAAATCTATATTGAAAGATTGGTAATGCCCAAAAACCGAGATGAAGACGCACAACACTTGGCAATTGCCTCATTTCACGAAGTTGATGTACTACTCACATGGAATTTAACACATATTGCTAATCCTAATAAACTTAATTTTATCACCCAGATTAATCGAGAATTGGGTTTACCGACACCCGAATTAACGACACCTCTGAACTATTTAGAAAGGATTGTGTAAAATGGAAAATGCCGAGCTTACCAACAATGAAGAAATTTGTGAAGTCGTTAAAGAAGTTCGCGAAATGCGCGACAAACTTTCAGCAGAATTTGGACATGACCGAAGTCGATTGTACGCGCATTATCAAGAAATAGAAAAAGAATTACGCAAGTCGGGAAAATATAAGTTCGCCGATCCCCCCGATCAAAAATCTGAGACTTCAGAATCATCTAGCAACGCAGCAGCAGATTAGTGGATAGAAAGAAGCAGGCACGCCTACAAAAATAAGGTGCGCTAACGCCGGGCATGCTGTGATTCCACAGGGGCGCGGTATTCAACATTAAGATGCGGCGTTTCTAAACGCACATGCCCTTGAAGGCGAGAAGTCAAGCAACTCTCCAACGCGCCACTCACTAACAAGGTTCGCTCTGCTGGATACGGCGCGATCCCCGTTTCAAATAATTCCTCAATCTTGGCAATCAGACATGCGGAATAGGTAACGTTAGGTGTCGGTGTTAAGAAGAATTGCGTGGACACCGGCACAGGTTCGCCCTTCAATTTTGCGGCAAAGCAGTAATCCCGCACTGCACCGTTGAGCATCAGAAGCGTCGCCCTCAGTCCATCGTTATATTCAATAAAATAGGCGGACGGGTTTTCGACGAGTCGGTAGATTTCACCGTTACCGATCATATCTTGCGTCCTACCGTCTTCATCCGTTAAACCGCACGGCGTATCGCTTCTCGAAAGTGCCGCTTCCAATAACTCCAGAGACCAGCGTCCATCTTTGCCTGCTTCCCAGACTTCCTCACCATCTATTAATTGGACAGCGGCAACCCCGGTTTCACCACCTTTTCGACGTTCTATCATGCACTGCATCGCCTCCAAGGCGTGATAATCCATCGGATCCGAACCGCCAACACCTACCATGAGTCCTTCTTCTACCTCAGATTCCAGCGGCAATTCGACATCCGGCAATCGCCATGTGACAGGCAAAGACGACCCCGAAAGTACCCCAAAACCGAGGCGGTGTCCGTCGTCCACCATCTCCTTCGCTTTCTCAAAACTGTAAGAGAGATGCTTGTCGTTGAAGATAGGCACGGCACGTCCATCTGCCTCAAAGACCTTGACGCACTCCTTGAAAAATTCATAACGCGGATACAGCACTTGACTTTTCTCATTATGCGGATAATCGCCGTGTTCACCAATCGAAAGCACTGCATCGACAGCGATTTCATCACCCCCACACCGAAGTGCTTCGGCAATGGTCGGATAGACAGAAAATCCGAATTCTCTGGCACGGTCTTCGCTCTGCTCTCCCTCTGGTTTCTGATCAACATAGAGAGAAACGACTTTCATATCCGGACGATGCCATCTGCCCTCTTTCGGAAAGCCGACAAGAAAACGATCTGCAAAATGTTGCGCATGCGATAGGTAACGGTAAATAGTAGTGATAACAGCAATTCGTTTCATAATTTTTTCCTTGTAGGTAACAATACATTGACAGGCATTCAGGCTGTCAAGGCATCCGGTTCTGGTCCTGCAGGTAGATTTACGGGTATTCGGTCGTAAGGTTTCCCAATGCTTTAACTTTGGGATATAAGACCGCTAAATGCCTAATAGGTAAAATAAGTTTGACATTCACCGGTGAAATGTGGTATAATGATAGTATCAAGTTGGCAAGCATGTTCAGCGTCATCACTTGGTGACGTGCTTGCCTACCCACTGAACAGGGGTTTAAAGATTGATACTTGATATACCATGAAAACCTATGAATATGAGTTTTATCATCAGTCTAATATCATAGAGATTGGCAATCTGCTTGACGATTTGCATGGCGTGCATGTTCATTTGCTTTTATTGCAGAGGCGTTATTATCGCATCTATGGCAAATATGCTGGTTTTGGTCGCATCTGCCGTCATATAACGAAGTTGAAGCGAACAACAAAACCGCATTGGAATGCTTTGCCGAGTCAAGTGATACAACAAGTTGCCAAACGTATTCACCTCGGTTATGATAAATTCTTCGGTTATCTTAAAGCGAAAAAGAAAGGATTGTCACCTCGCAAAGTAGGCAAGCCTAAAATCAAACCGAGCCACAAATATAACTCATTGACGTTCACACAAGCAGGATATGAGATTGAAGGCAATCGTATAAAAATCAACTGTTTAGACAAATCCTTTACATTTTGGAAACACTGTAAGTGGACTGGGACGATCAAAACTATAACGATCAAACGTGATAATGTCGGAGACTACTATTTATATCTATCGTGTGAAGATTGCGAACCTACCAAGAAACTCCCACTGACCAGTCATGAGGCAGGGTTAGATTTCGGTATGAAAACATTTCTCACACTTTCAGACGGCATCAAAATAGAGTCGCCAGAGTTCTATAAACGCATGCTAAATGCTATCCGTTCAGCAAATAAAGCCCTCTCTCGAAAGCAAAAAGGTTCAAATGCGTGGTATCGTGCGAAACGACACATCGCTCGTCTCTACAAGAAAATCGAAAAAAAAAGACGGGATTGGTTTTTCAAACTCGCACTTCGTCTTGTCCGTAGATACGATAGAATCGCGATAGAGACGCTCAACCTTGAAGGCATGAAAAAACTTTGGGGACGCAAAGTATCTGACCTCGCATTCGGTGAGTTTTCATCAATACTTCAATGGACATGTGCCAAGTATGGCAAAACATTATTGAAAGCGGACCGCTGGACAGCGACAACAAAGCCTTGCTCTGATTGTGGATACCACAACGAAAATCTAACGCTTTCTGATAGGCAGTGGACGTGCCCCGAATGTGGTTCACACCACGATAGAGACATAAACGCTGCTAAAAATATCTTGCGGGCGGGGATACCCGTGACCTAAGCCACGATAATGCCGATCTGATTCGGAATAATCGCCTGCTGGTGGAGCGATAATAAGACGGTGGACGCTTGAGTGAAAACCGCAGTCGTTATGAAACCGAAGCCCACGCCTTTAGGCGTTGGGTAGTATCACATGCATTAAATATCCAATTGCACCGAACACGCGCTTTAAATCGCTTATCGCGAGAACGCTCTCATTCTGTGTAAACAGATTCCGCTCTAATTTTCCAAATTCCCATAAGGCACCATCTGTGACAATACCGTAAACGGGTATTGTGTCGTCACCGTTCATTCTTTGTGCAGCGACCAATTCCGCTAAACATTGTCCCCATCCTTCAACGAAATCGCTCCGTTTCGCCTCAACAATAACGATAATCGGACTGCCTAACACCGTTTTCCCCAACGCTGATTTTGTTGAGATAAGATAATTAGGCGTACCGCTCAGTTCCATGTCACAGGAAATGGACTGATGACTCCACAACGTAAAACAGTCAGCATATTTTTTATACACCTCTCTGAGAACTGGATAGATAACGTTCTCACAACGCGCTGCCTCTGATGCAAATACGTTGATATGCCGCTGGCTAAAGGCAAACTCCTCTAAAAATACTGAGGACGGTTCAATGTCTTGGTACTGAATGTAATCCTCTTGGGCGTATTTAATCCCATAAGTTTCTTGAACCTGCATAATTGATTTGAAATCCGTAAATGCCATCTGACATACCCTCCTGTTTCATGTCCGCCAGAACGTTGACGCTTCGGTGGGTTGATAAGCGATGTCTAAATGGGATGTTTCTTGTCGTGTACTGTCGGCGAAAAGGCTATCAACGCCTGCTGCAACAAGTCCTGTTGTCAACAGTGTGCGCTCAACGGGATAGGTTGCCTCGCCTGTCAGGAACATCTGCTCGATATTGTTGACCAGTGGCGAAAAGAAGTTCGCCAACGTCGTCCGTGCGGGTGGCATCGGGAGATACATCTGCGTTGAAAGAATTTCGTCGTCTGACCCGATATAAGCGGCGAAGTTGAAATCTTGGACCAATCCGTTCATCAGAATCATCGTAGATTTCAATCCGTCGTTGTGCTCATATTGATACGCTATCGGGTCCTTCACGATCTCTTTCAACTCATCTAATGTTGGAAACGGGTTATTAAATCCGGGGCGCGACGGTGTAAGGGTATGACTCCGACAGAGCGCGGTTTCAAAGAGCTCTCGCGACCAGAGTTTGGAGTGATGTGCTTCCCAAAACGCCTCACCGCGGTATGCCTGCAGCCATTTCACACCACTCTCGCCACCTTCGCGCCGTTCTACCATACACTGCAGGGTTTCCAAGGCGTGGAAATCGTAGCTATCCACACCGCCGTAGCCGACGCAAACCGCCTCAGAGACAGGAACACCAAGGGGCATGTCAATAGACGGGGTGCGCCATGTAACGGGTAGCGAGGAGCCTGCCATAAACGCGAAGTCCATAGATTGAGAGATGTCGTACATCTCACGCGCCCACTCCCAATTCCATGAGAGGTGCTTATCGTTGAACGCTGGTACTCCGCGCCCACTCCGTTCAAACACCTCAGCCATCTGTTTGAAGTGCTCATAGCGCGGATAGAGGCGTTGCCCCTTCTCGTTAGTCGGATATTCGCCGTGTTCACCGATGAGAAGCACACCGTCAACAGCCAATTCCTCGCCGCCGAGTGTGAGTGCCTCCGCAATCGTGGGATACCCCTGCACTGTTGGGAAACGTTCCAGTCGGTCCCGACTGACATCGTTGTCCCCGACTTGTTCGACGTAGAGCGAGACCAGATCCATCGGCGGGTAGTGGTGGCGGCTGTTCCAACCGTAGCCTTCCAAGAACCGATCAACGATGTGCTGCGCATGCGCGTATTTGTGATAGATTGTCGCAATCGCAGCGATTTTGGGTCGTTTTTCCATAATCAATTTCCTTTGAAGTCAACCTCATGGCGATGGAATTAGAGAATCCTTATTTAGCGGTCTTTCAATCAATACAACCGGTGCCTGACAGCAGTCACAATTTCCCGGTGCGACCGCGCGGATGTAGCATGTATCGCAGTAGTAGTAGAGTTCATGGACAACGCCATCCTTGATTGAGGAAAAGCGGGTTACTTCTAACAATTGCGTTTTCGGAAAGACACGACCATTGATGATCAAGTCTTTCTCATGTAACCGCTCGTCCACAAAGAGTGCCTCCGCTAACGATGTCCGTAGGAGGGTGTAGTATTCGCCATCCTTTGTCTTGACACCGCGCAGATGTTTATGATTACCAAAGAGTTCTACCTTATAATGTGTGTGCATCTCCTCTGCTAAACAGACAATCTTACCGTGGATCTTGACATCCTTGGGTTCAGGTTCTTCGGTTGACGGTTTCGCACCGATCATCAGTAGGACCAGAATAAGGAACAGTGGCGATAACCGTATGAAACTACGCATTGTTGTCCTCCTTTGCCCACCGATTTGGACCAGGACCAGGTTGATGTTCATCACGAACCCGTTTGAATTCCCCTGGTGTGGTGACAACATCTTCAGGGTACAGTCGGCTTCGTGCAAGAAAACCTGCCTCCGGTTGATAGCCGGTCGGTTTCGCTGCGTCCTGGTAGCGTGAATCCACGCTCCATCTAACTTGGTTGCTAACATTCGGAATAGAACGATGCGGTGTCAGATTGGTAAACAGGAGAACGCTACCAAATTTGACAGGAACGACTACCGATTCAACTTCGGGCAATGCATCTGGTGGTATCTCAAGATAGAAACGTTCAGAGTGACGATGCCGGAAAACACCGTCCCGATGGGCATGCGGGATAACTTCCATGCACCCGTTTTCAACAGTGGCATCTATCAACGGGATCCAGATCGTGAGTTGTAAAACGGAATCGCATTTAGGTTCCATATAGCCAGCGTCTTGATGCCACGGGACGAGGGTTCGGTCGTGTTCAGGAAGTTTCGGACGGACGCGGTACGCGGGGTGACACATAATTTCCGGTCCGACGAGCGACTCGGCGATGTCAAGCAGCTTTGGGTTGACGAGTAACTCGAAGAGCGCTGGCCCCGTGTGTGTGCCGCTAAATACCTTCTGAAATACGGCAGGGGATTGCGTCGTAATTTTCGCTAAACGGGTGTCAAATCCTTCCCCTTTGAATTCAGCGTCCAACTCACCTTCTGCATAGAGTTGTGACGCTCCCGTGTCAACAATCTCCTCAAACTCTTCAATCAATGGGTTTAGATCGTCCGGAGCAAGCGCATCCTCAATTAACAAATAGCCGTTTTCATTAAAGTCGTGGATTTGGGAATCAGTCAATGCCTTCATAATGCCTCTCATATTTGGACGAGTTCAATTAGAATGCCGTCTGGATCGGGTGCACACGCAACACCAGCGGCATCTGGCGCGCTGATCGGCTCCGATAGAAATTCAACACTGTTCTGTTTTAAGTCTCTGACGGTCTGCTGAATATCTGTCACAAAGAAAGTGAGCCAGCGGACACCGGCTGAAAACTCGTCTGCTGGTGTTGGCGGTGGCGATTCGATATCCATCAGTTTGATGAGCGTGTTGCCTGCCTTGAGACGGACCTGCCGAAAACCGGTCGGCGCGAGTCCAACATCGCGGGCAAGATTATCTGGAATCTCCAGATCCAACACAATCTCAAAACCCAACTTATTGTGATAGAAGTCCAATGACGCTGCAAAATCGCTGCAGGTAATAGCGATGTCAACAGTAGAATGTGATAAGTTTAGCACAAGTTTTTTAACTCCCATTGTTACGGCATAACGGCGTATGCCTACTACCATTAAGAACGGCATAACGGCGTATGCCTACTACCATTAAGAACGAAGATCGCTTCTCGGAATTGACCAAGCGGTTGTCCGTTATAGGTGAGGTCCACGGGTATAACAATGCGTCCCAACGTTTCGCAGTGCTGTGGGATTGGAATAGAAAAACCGATGTACCCATCTGTCCTCGGCGGAATCGTTGTTTCTCTGGAAGCGATTTCCGTACCCCATGATGCAGGAAGAATTGGCTGCGCAGTTGCTGTGCGTGGCTCGTCCGAATGGTTCGTTACCTCTACGCGCAACTGTGCTGTTCCGCCGGGTACAACTTCCTGTTCATAAGGATAGCAGCGCACCCAGTGTTCATCCATGCCGTAGTTGGCGTGGTCCCAAGGGAAGAGTTCGGTATAACATTTCTCACGTTCAGCGAGTGTGTCCAACATCCACGCAATCTCAGCATCGGTAAAATCAAACGCAGGATCAACGTGGCAGTTAAAGATATGTGTCGGTTCGAGTTGTTGAATCAGACGCATACATCTTTCATAACCGACATCCGCACCGAGTAGGTTTCGATTACCGGAGCAGTAGTCGTCAATCCCTGCCATCGTAAAGGAATCACCTGCAAAGAACATCCGTACGCCGCGTCCCTCAACAAGCAGCCCACCGTGATAATAGGTCTGACCAGGAAAATGGTAGGCAGTCATCGTGAACTCATTCCACTGCCAGGAATCACCGTCACGGGTGCTGCGATCCACTCGGGTAACCGCAGGCGAAATACAGGGAAGCCGAAAGCCGATCGGATTCGTGATAACCTCTGCAACAACCGTATCTGTTATCGTTTCACACGGAAAAGCCTCCTGAAATTCGGGAATCGCGTTAACGTGGTCGTCGTGGTAGTGCGTTACCCAAAACTGTGTAACCTCCGAAATTTCGCCATCGGTTTGTAACTGTTGAATCTGTTTGAGGACATTCGGCGAACCGCAATCCATAACGAACGCCTCGCCGTTTTCGGAGATGATAATCCATGTTGTGCCGAAGTGTCGCAGAAATTCAGGAGGCGGCTTGCCCTCTCGGATCGGCATGTGACCGGGATGCCCTTCAAATTCAGCAAAGAGTTGTGGAAAATAGTGTCGAAGTGCGGAGATGGCTACATATTTATCGTAGCAGTACTTCAACCGATCCAAAAGTGCATCAATCGCGCCGTCTGGATCGTTCATGACAACGCCGTGTGTCGGAATGAGTGCCGTTGGCGATGCCTGACGAATCTTTTCAAGGCTCTCCTTGAGTTCATCTCGCGCGCCGAGAAATCCGTGATAGTCGCTGGTCTGCTGTCCTTTTTGTAAACTATAGAGTTCCCACAATTTACCCGCGTCGTAAATAAGGTCGCCAGAAAAGGCAAAACGTTTGTCGTCAACATCAACCAGATAAGTAACACTGCCATCGGTATGTCCGGGTGTTTCGAGGACAGTCAGCGATGCTGAACCCCACGCAATCTGCGCGCCTTCGGTATACGTATCTGTCACTCGGATAGCATCGGCAAGCATCAGATTGTGCGGATGGTAATTGTAGAGGTGCCACCGGTACTGTGAATCGTTCCAGAAGGTTTCGACCTCAGCAAACCACGATGCCTCTTTTGCTGGCACCCCAACACGGACATTATCAGATATCGGGGAACCGAGCGTGTTATCACGATGGTGGTGGGTAAAGAGAATCTGCTCAGCGTTTGTGATACCGAGTTCTCCGAGTGTCATCTGAAAAGTAGTGCCACTTGGATCAATGAGTAGCGCGCGACCACCATCACGGAGGATACCCGTATTGACATGCCCGTGATGAACATATAGATGTTGACTCAGTTGGGAAAATTGGGTCTCCATTTTTTTAATTTTCCTTGCGGTTTGGTAAGGTGAATCTCTAATGTCAGAGTACCTCAATTATCTTCTGGAGTGATGTCCGACAGCGGCAAACCGTGTATTTTGGATTGCAAACCGTCTTTCTCAAGGATCGCCATTGATGCTCTGCCGTGAGGCCCGCGACCAGCACCTTCTGAATTCACTGGATACCATTTCCCTTTTTCTTGATCCCAACGAGAGGACATGATGACGTAGTCATTCATTTCTTCTTCCCGACCTTGGCGATCACCTTTAGCACCGAATGTTTTGAGCAGCGCGGGCGGTTCATCTAAAACGTCCTCATCCTCATCGTTCTTTCCCCAGTTAGTATATGTAACAGGCTCCCCAGTCTCCCATATCCACTCCCCTTCTTTAAGGACATCGGTCAAACCAATCCAATACGGGCCACGTCCAAAGACAGCTTCAAGCCATATCTGCTCAGCTTCACTCGTAATCGTAACGAGATGCGCCTCTTCATCGGCAGCCTGAGTTTGTGCGTCCTCTCGGTCATTGCATGCAACCCACTTGTAAGCGTGCCCATTCGCAGGATTCACGATCCATACACCCGGAACATCTGGCACACCATATCGCCGTTCTTCGGGTCCCTCAGATGGTGGTTCGGAAAGATCGGCAGGATTCCCATTAAGCCTTAAAATGACTGCTTCATGCGGCTTGCCTGCTTCAACGGTAAAAGGTGCTGACATCGCAGAAAGTCCACGATGGGTAACGGAGAGCGCGTAGGTTCCAGGACCGGATATAGCGGACACGAAGTTTCCATCTGCATCGGTATGCAAGGAACGACTGAAAGCAGAACCACCCCACTCCAAAGTTAAGCGACCAATGTCAAATTTAACGGTTGTGTCAGCAAACGGTTCACCGTTCTTAAAAACGAGTCTACCCTGAATTTTCGGTTTCAGTTGGGTTTGGATGACGACTTCTACGTCTTCAATCGCTGAACCGGACTTGACAGCAAATGTAATTGCTCCAATCGGTGGAAAGAAAGAGAAGTCAGGCGGGTGAAACGTCACTTCTCCAAACTTAATGGTTTGAATCTCAGGGACAGGCTTAACATTCTGAGGTGCCGGATCGTCTTCCATCGGCAAGACCATTAATTGCACCATCCCTGTAGCGATACCCGTGAAAGTGAACTGTCCTTCTGAATCAGTTTCCGATTTCAAAAAGGGTGGACGTGCGTGAAGTTCCGCTTCATCTGGGGGCTTTCCCCTGAGCTCCTCCCGAAAATGGGCTGGCTGCTGGCGGAGAAAAGGGTACAGAGACCTATCGTACAAGGTATCCATTTCGCCGTTTTCAGCAGCCTTGACGTACAAGAGTGCAATAGATGCCTGGGCAATCGGTTCGCCGTTGGTTCCGATAACACGTCCGGATAACGTTGATGGCTGCGCCTCAGCAGCACTCTGGTATACACCTGAAAGCCCTAAAACAATAACTGCCGTTAGCACTATAAAAATCTGTTTGGTGAAAGGGAAACCAGTCATAACGAATATCTCCTTTGGAAATGTAGGTGCCATCCGTGTAGGATTTACTGCGTCGCTTCAGCAGGCTCTGTAGGTATATTCCCTTTTTCAAGAATTGCGTGCTTAACGATAGGCAAGAACGGATTTTCGGATCCAATTACCATCCATCTTTTTGCAAAGAATTCCATAGCAACGGGAAGTTCGGCTTCACCGATAGAGGCGGTATCGGGTTTCTGCCCTGTTATCCAATTCGCATAAGTGACAGGTTCCGCGTTGTTCCACTGCCATGTGCCACCCTTTTCTGGAAGACGCAATCCAATCCAAAAGAACGTTTTCTCCGAATAAAGTGCCTCCAACCATTTCTGTTCTGATGCGTCATTAATCGCGACGAGATATGCGTTTTCGGCTGCTGCTTTGGCTTTCGCGTCCACCCAACTATCGCATTTAATTTTCTTATAAGCGTGGCCATTTTCGGGGTTCACCACCCACACTGCCTGTCGCGCTTTCATCCGCTCTTTTCGGCTGACGCGATGTTCCTCTAAGTCTTTGAGGACCAAAACGAGTTTATCGTTCCGCTGTCCTTCTTTAAGACGAAACCACCGTGATTTCGCGGACGCACCATCACACTTCACTATCACTGAGTATTCCGAGGCCTCATCTGGATAGTATGACACGAAATAGCCTTCGGCATCGGTCCGAACACCTCTGCCCGAGGTTCCAGCACTTCCACCACCGGGAAGGACAAAAAGGAAGGTATCCCGCTGTCGTCGCCGGACAGTGAGACCGATGTCCGTATTCGCAAGGGGTGTTCCATCCTTTAAAAGCACGCGTCCCCGAATTCGCATCCGAGGCGACTTCACATTGACGACAACGTTCTCAAGATGTGTCCCCGGTTCAATCTTAAAGGTGAGTTTACCGAACCATGTCGGAAAATTCTGAAGAAACGCTGTGGAATAGAAGGTTAAATCCCCAATTTCAGCGGATATAATTTCATAATCCGAGGCACTTTCCGGAAACATCACGAATTGTGATGAACCTGAATCTATATTCGGGAAAGAGAAACGTCCTTCCTTATCGGTTACCACTCGCGACCAATCTGAGAAAGGTGTGCGCGGCACCATGTCCCTCGGTTCTTTAATTTCGACAGGTTTTATAGCCAGTTCAAGTCCGGCAACCGGTTTTCCTTTTGTATCTATCACGCGACCGGAAAGGCTTGATTTGCCCTTTTGTGCAATACTGTCCCAAGAGAACAGAAGTGTCAGCGAGACAATACCCACGAGCATCGCAAGATGGAATTTTCTAAAGTGTGCATACTTCATGATTTAATTTCCTTCTTTTTCAAGGATCGCCATGCGTGCCATTTTTGGGTGATCGACTATCTTCCATTTTCCTATCACCCCGTCCCAAGCCGAGTCAGACATGATAACGTAGTCTTTCTCATTATCTTCTTCCGGGAACCGTTCCCAATTTCTGAAACCTAAGAACTTCAGAAAAGGAGACGGTTCATACATAAACCGATTATCTTCATCATCTTCTTTCCAGTTGGTGTATGCAACGGGTTCCGCAGTTTCCCACTGCCACTGACCCTCCTTGAGAAGATCGGTCAAACCGATCCAATACGGACCGGTTCTAAAAACGGCTTCAAGCCATATCTGCTCTGCTTCATTCGTAATCGTAACCAGATGTGCATCTTCAAGCGCGGCTTGGATTTGGGCATCCTCTCGGTCCTCGCATTCAATCCATTTGTAGGCGTGTCCATTTGTCGGATTTATTATCCACGTCCCTGGAGTGTCTGAGACATACGCTGGGTGATACAGACGCTGTTTTTTCGGTGCCTCAGGCGGTGGCGCGGAAAGGTCGGTAGAATTGCCGTTAAGTGTCAAAACCACCGTTTCATGCGGTTTGGCCGCCTCAACAATAAAAGGTTCTGATGCTGCAGAAAGCCCAAGATGGTTAATGGACAGTATGTAGATTCCAAGGGTGTATGTAGCATATACGAAGTTTCCATCTGCATCTGTCTGAAAGGAACGGTTGAAGCCATAACCGTCTGTCCCGTCCAAATCTAATTGATCAATCTTAATTTTAAGGGATGTATCAGTAAGCGGTTCACCGTTTTTGAAAACCACCCTGCCTTCAACAATCAACTGACGTTCCATGATAACCTCTACGTCCTCGATGTTCGCTCCGGGCTCGATAGCAAAAGTAACAGGGTAAGCGTTATGATAGCGATGCGGGTAGAAGGTCAAATTTCCGAACTTAATCGTTTGGATCTGCGTGTGGTTTGGTTGCGTCGGATTACGGGATATCTTCAATTCGGTTTGGCTTGGGGTGATTTTGGTGAAAGCAAACCGTCCTTCTGAATCAGTTTGCGGTGTTAGCAGCTGAAGCATCATAGTTGCGCCAGCAATTGGCTCACCTTCTGCAGTGAGAACACGTCCAGATAACGTTGTGTCTTTTTCCTCAGCCGTACCGCGAAATACGAATGCAAGACCCAGTACAATAAGCACCGTTAGGAAAATAAAGGTTTGTTGTACGAAACGAAAACCCACCATAACGAATATCCCTTTATAGCATATAGGACTGATTTTTCTGCTGATAGGGTGATTAGTAACGGTCCTTTTCAAGAATTGCGTGTTTAACCGCGGGGCGTAATCGACTTTCGGAGTCAATTGCCATCCATCTCTTTGAGGCAAAAATTAGAGCGACCGGAACTTTTCCTTCACCCTTAGTTGTACTATTAGGTCTGCCCACGGTGCCCCAATTAGCGTAAGTCAACGGTTCCCCGCTGTCCCACTGCCATGCTGCGCCTTCTTCTGGAACACGCAGCCCAATCCAAAAGAACGCTTTCTCTGGGTAAAGTGCCTCCAGCCATTTCTGCTCCGCTGCGTCGTTGATCGTAACAAGATAGGCACCTTCGGCTTCTGCTTCGGCTTTTGCGGCTTCCCAACTGTTGCACGTAATTCTTTTGTAAGCGTGGTCATTTTGCGGGTTCACCATCCATACCGCCTGTCGCGCCTTCTCCCTTTTGCTTTGGTTCTCACGGTGTTCCGCCAAGTCGTTGAGTCGCAAGACGAATTTATCGTACCGCTCTCCTTCCTCAAGACGGACCCATCTTGACTTCGCGGATGCCCCTTTATATCTGACCACCACTGAATATTCTGAAGTTCCCTTTAGTTGATATGTGACAAAGTAGCCCTGGGCATCAGTACTAACAAAGTATCTTGTATGTCCACCACTGGCACTCCTGCTGCGCGGAAAAAGGAAAAAACCCTCATGACTCCGTCGTCGCCGTCGAATCGTAAGATCAATCTCCGCGTTGGCAAGCGGCGTTCTGTCCCTTAAGAGCACACGTCCCCGAAGTCGCATATCGGGTGGTTTTACTTTGACCACTATATCTTCAAGGGACATGTTCGGTTCAATTGCAAAAGTCAACTGACCTAACCAGGTCGGAAAACCGGTACCATCTATTTTCGCATAATTGAAGATCAAGTCCCCGATTTGAACGGATACAATCTCAAAACGCGAACCGTGTTCAGGAAACATCACCAACCTTGATGAGACCGGATCGATGTTAGCGATAGAGAAACGCCCTTCTGCATCCGTTACTGCGCGTGGCCAGGATTTGAGCGGTGCGAGCGATCCTATCTCTTTTCCCATGTTAATTTCGACCGGTTTAACAGCAAGACTGAGTTTAGCAACCGGATTTCCATCCGTATCTACAACCCGACCAGAAAGACTTGATTTACCGTTCTGTGTAACGCCAACCCAAGGGGCTACAAGACTAAGCATAACAACGCCAACGAAAATCTCAATATAGAATCTATTGAAACATGAGCGTGTCATAACCTAAACTCCTTAGCATTCATACAAACACCGCAGGTGAAACCTGAAACGTTTCTGCTAAAGCGTGAATGTGTGCGACCGTCAAATCCCGATCACCGTTAAGAATTTCCAAGACGACGCTGGGCGGACCGAGCTCTGTCAGATCTGACGGTTCAAGCTGATGTTCTTCCATCAACAGCCTAAGCACTTCAACACCACTACATTCAGGGATTGGATGATGTTTCTCTTCATAAACATGTATGACTGTCCCCAGCGTATCAAGAAGTTCATAAAGTGGGTGTTGCTCGTTGGTTCCTACTTCATCAATCAACGCGTTTAAAGTTGCAATAGCTTTATCATATTCTTTCTCGTCGCGAATTGAAAAGAGAGGTTGAACGGCACTCCAGTGTGTCTGAATATCTTCTGAAATAACACTCATGTTTTCCATCCTCCTCTGTCATATTCTTCATGCGTTAGCACACGACGAATGTAAACTTTACCACGATTGAAATGGATGGCAGTAATCAGTCTATATTTGTTGCCACCGAAATTAAAAACAATTAAATCGTCTACAAGATCTGCGCTTGGAAATACTGCGCGCAATTCGGTAAAATTGCCGAACGAGTTTTTGGTAATGAGCTTAAACCAACGTCTAAGTGGCATTTGGCTGTCAGGGTATCGTTCCCAGAATTCGCGCAGTGCCTTCTTGCTAATAACGTGCATCTCTTTCCTAAGACTACGCCTCAGCGAACTGCGGTCTGCCGAGAGCATCCGTTCTACCTTGGCGTTTATAATGTGGCAGATGTCCGCCTGCGTCGGCTAAGATCCGTTCTTGGGCAAGTGCGATCCGCTCTGCGCCTTGGTCAGCAATGTTGTGCTGGCAGTCAATATCTGCCTCAAGATCAAACAGGCGTATACCGTCATTAAAATCGACGCTGGAGAAATACCAACTCTTCGCGTCTTTATACCAGACAGAGTTGACATAACGACACGTCAGGTATTCACGCGATTCAAAACCGTCTTTGCCTTCAACGAGCGGGAGCAGGCTCTGTCCTTGAATCTCACCAGCAGGCTCCACTTGGCTTGCTGCCATGACGGTAGCAGGTACATCCAGCGTATAGACGAATTCGTCGCAGGTCGTGCCGCCGTTAACACCGGACGGATGGCTTACCATCATAGGAATATCCATCGTGCCTGGATACATGAAGTTAGCGGGTTTTCCGGTGGCTTTGTCTGGATTTTCTGCGAAGTTTGTGCCGTGGTCTGCCAGGAAGATGATGAGTGTGTTCTCGCGTAATCCAAGGCGATCAATGGTGTCCACTAACCGTCCGAACCATGTATCCACGAGGGTTACCAGACCTGCGTAGTTGGCTTTAACGCTTGGCAGTCTTGCTTCAAGTTCCTCATCTTTGAGAGAACCGTAGGGCAGATTGAGACAGATCGGTTCCCGATCCTCTCGGCTACCGTAGAGGTCGTAGTAATGAATTGGAGCCTCCCACGTTTCGTGCGGTGTGAAGCCATCGACATAGAGATAAAAGGGTGTGTTTTGGTGGTTGTGTTCAACGAATTCAATGGCGGAGCGGAACAGTCGCGCAGTGGGCCACGTCTCCTCTGGACGTTCGGGTTGGACGTTCACAATATGGGCGCGGATACGCTCTGGATTCCCGCGATAGCGAGAGATCAGTGCAGGATCGGCATGCGCGCCGCCGCGGTATCTGTCTTCGGCTTGTCCGCGAACAAACTGCCACTGTCGGAACCCGCGTGTGAAGTTCATCCCCGGCACGAAATAGTGGGGTACATCGGCGAAGAATCCGGTGTGATACCCATTGCGGACGAGCGATTCGGCGATTGCGGGTTCATCGGAAGACATCGGCTGCCAACCGGGGGTATAGACGTTGTCCCACGGCACTGGGGTATATGTACTAAACGGATAGGCGCGTCTACCGGTATGTAGTGTGCGGCGCGTCGGTATTGTCGGTAAACATTCTGGGTGGGCATTTGTAAACCTGACGCTCTGTTCGGCAAACCGTGCTAAATTCGGTGTCTGAACCCAATCGTTGCCGTAAGGACTCAAATATGCGGTTCGTAGGGTATCTGAAACAACAACAACTATATTCCAACTCATTTTTTTAATTTTCCTTGCGGTTCGGTTAGGTAAGTTCTGGTTAATTAGTTTTTTTCGTATATCCGCTTTCCTGGTGCAAGCCTATAGAGGCTTGCGGGACAATGTTCCAAGCTACATACTTTGGGTGTTGGTAGGTGCGGAGTAATCGAAAACAAGGACATCCTCAACGAGTGGCCGGATGTGTTCACCTGCCACCTGACGGTGGAACGGGTGTGGTAGATAGGCATCGCGTGCCGCTTCGTCTGTGAAACGGACAATAAAACCGTACGCGTATCCTTGACTTTTGCCTTCAGGACTGTTATTCGTCCCAGCAGTTATAGATTCAATACCGGGAATCTCGTCAGCCATTCCCAAAAGGGCATCGTACAAGGTTTCGAGTTGTGCGTCGGTAACCTCCGATTTCAATTTGAGTAGGACGATGTGTTCAACCATTATGATTTCCTTCTTCTATAGAAAAATTCGCTGTGGTAAATTAGAGAAAAGTGTTGTATAATCATTAGTATCACACAAATTGTGTTTTTTTTCAAGTTTTCTGTAGCGTTTGAAAAGCGACCACAAAGGAGGGTCAAAATGAGACTGATTTATGTTTGTATAGCTACACTGTTCCTTATTGCTTCGTTAATTGCCTTCGCTGAGAAGGTGGAAGTTACCAATATAGAAGACAATAAGAATGGTGCCTACCAAGCCACTGAGTTGGAAGAAAAGGGGAAATTTTTCCACGATAGGGACTACACGATTACAAATATCCCGAAAGACTTTCTTGGATTAACACAAGTCTCCACTTCAGCGGACTGCCCCGGTGGACAGGACTATCGGCTCACGTTTGAAATCGACCGGCCGGCTTATGTCTATCAAGCATGGGATAGTCGACATAAACGTCCGGAAGACCGTGGACAAGAACCGAAAGGTTGGTTTACAAAGGGATACACGGATACTGAAAAAACGCTGGTCCTTGATGCGCCACATCCACCCGTGGAGTATTTTATCTACAAATCCAATGAACCGTATCCAGAAGGAGAAGTCGAATTGCTCGGCATCGACGAGGTTATTGGAGATCCGGTTATCATGTGGACGATCTTCCTTGAAGAAGGGCAGCTGCCGGTAAGCCCAGTTGGGAATCTAACCACAACCTGGGGCGACATTAAGACCGATTAGTTTCAATTACTGCGTAAGTTCTAAGTACAGGAATTGAATCTTCTATGGGCGCGCTTTCCGAGCGCGCCTTTTTTATTCTCATAAACGCTTTTTCTAAACATATCGTTAAATAATGCAACTTTTCGATACTTCAAATCAGTCACTTAAGTTAAAAGCGGAAAATCCGGAGGAATGCTTAAGATGACCCCGAACGATGCTGAACTCATTCAACGCAGCTTACAAGGTGACCAGGATGCGTTCTCTTCTTTGGTCAACAAATACCAGAAACCGGTTCACGCGCTGGTGTGGCGGAAAATTGGTGATTTTCACATCGCGCAAGAGATTACACAAGATACATTTCTTAAGGCATACCAGAAGCTCGGTGACTTGAAAAACTACAATTCGTTCGCTGGCTGGCTTTATGTGATTGCGGCACGCTTGTGTTATGACTGGCGTCAGAAAAACGCTATGCCGATCGAATCCATAGATAATATTGATGCAAGTGAGGTGGATCACGTGTCATATTCTCGATACGTTGCAGACAAACAGGCGACAGAAGCGGATGAGACACGCCGCGAAGTCGTCAAGAAATTGCTCCAAAAGTTACCGGAAAGTGAACGGACAGTAATCACGCTTTTTTACCTCGGTGAGATGACAATCAAAGGAATAGGTGATTTTCTGGGTGTGTCCCCGAATACTGTCAAGAGCCGTCTCAGGCGCGCGCGTAACCGTTTGAAGAATGAAGAAGACATGATCCGACAAAATATCGGCAGTTTCCAGCTGCCTACGAACTTAACAGAGAACATCATGCGCGAGGTCTCGCGTATTGTTCCGGCTGCACCTGCTGCGAATAAACCGGTATTGCCGTGGGCACTCTCTGCTGCTTCAGCGGTTTTGATTTTTTTGCTGATGGGTGTCGGCACCCAATACCTCTCGCGTTTTCAGAAGCCGTATAGTTTAAACGCCACCTCGGAACCGACAGTTGAGATTATTGAGGCACTTTTTGTTTATGATTCTCCAGCGAAACCCGCCGTGCGGAATCAGGTGGGCAGTGCTGCTACGCCGGGTAAAAGTCCGGGGGCAGGTCAGCAACCTGATGCACAACTCTTCGCTGCTGCTGCGGTTGATGAAGTGGAAGTTTCAACCCCGAAACAGCAGTGGACACAGACCAAAGGACCGGAAGGCGGTTTGGTCAATAACTTCTTCACGACAAATTTCGGTGATATTTACGCAGGGACCTCAACAGCTCTTTATAAACTCGGAGATGATGGACGTACATGGCGACGCGTTAACGCGAGAAGCGTCGGTTCACAGACCTTTCAAGATTGGATAGGGGGCGCGGTACAGATGGCAGAACACGGTGATAAGCTCTATCTCGCCACCGATACCGAAGTATTGGAATCCGAAGATAACGGGGAGACCTGGAATGCGTTAGGGAGCCATCCAACAGGAATTTCCAGAGGATTTGTGATAACTGACGCAGGATTTTACCTCGCGCTTGCTGATGGTGTTTACTACGCCAAAAATGGTAGGACATCGTGGGTGGCTCTGAAAGATGGTATGGAGGCAGAGAAGATCAGTGCCCTCGTTGCTGTTGGAAACATCGTATTTGCTGGCACTGATAGGGGACTCTATCGTCTCAACGCTGAGCGGTGGGAACTATTACCAGTAGATCCGACAGATAGGTACGGGGAAAAACCTGTGATCCACGCCTTAGCAGCAGCGGAGCATCGCCTCTATGTTGCAGCTGGCGCGGAATTTGTAAATCATCAAATGGTTGCAGACATTAGATCGAAGATGACAGGCAATCCGTGGTGGTCACTTTATCGCTCAACGGATCAGGGTGAGTCGTGGCATCCGATAGATCCATGGGAAAGACAGACGCGCGAGATTGACACGCAGCGGGAGGAAGAATGGTCGGTTTTCCCAACACTGGGGGCAGATAACCTTCCGAGCGTCAAAATATTTGCAACAGGTGCCGGGGTTATGGTGACAGAGGCAAAAGGACAACTTTTCTACTCCATGAATACCGGGGAAACCTGGACGACCTTAGAGAGTAGGTCGGGTTCCGAGATCGCTGTGCCGTTACTGATCGCCGATACAAACATCTTCTACAAAGGCGTACCGTCCGGGATTCTGCGCACAACCGATGGCGGTGAATCTTGGCATCCGTTTAATACAGGGTTCGTTGGCACACCTGTTATGACGCTAATCGCCGCTAAGGATAGACTTTACGCAAATTCAGTGACTAATAGGTATGTCACCTCGACAGACGGTGGTGAATCGTGGTCCCTGCTTCCCAAAGATATTAACCCCCGTGTCCTTATCGCTGCATTTGACGATAACATGTATATCAAGATGGGAAACAGTATGAATGCCCCCTCACCACTACGTCGCCTATCTACCGAAGACAACAGCTTAAAGTTTATTCCCGGGATGCCTGCTTTTCAGCAAGTCAATCCGCAGAATATGAAGCAGATGGACAGAGAAATAAACAGAGCCTTCAAAGCGGCGGTACAACCAAACCCTGAAAATACCGATTTTGAGCAGTTAAATGAGACACTCAATGAGGTTATGAAGAAGCAAGCCGTAGCTGGTATGCTATCATTTTTTGGAAATTTTGCCGTTAGCAGTGAGACGTACTATGTCGAATACAGACAGAAGCTTTTCAGATGGGAACCCGGTATGGCTGAATGGCACGACACTGGGTTAGTAGATGAAACTGAACTTGCTTTTCCTGTGGACTATTCTGCTGAGGCTTCTACGTCTATGAAGTCTATGCCCCTTGATTCCATGGGTTTCAAGATTGCTGTGTCAGGTAAAACCGTTTACGTTGGGAAACGGGATGGACATCTTGCGCAATCGTTTGACGGGGGAGAGACTTGGAACGATGTCACCACAGATATTCCGTTTTCTTTTTCCGATTTTAAAGCAATCGCCTTTGCCGGATCAACCGTTTATGTGGCGACCGATAAAGGGGTTGCCTATTCAAGCGATGGTACCCGCTGGCAGGCGGTAACCGATGCTGAAGGCAGACAACTTGTCATGGAAAGGCTTGGGGCAGAGGGAACGACGGTGTACGGCACAACTGGGCAATATGTGTATCAGTTGAGAGAAGGTTCAAACACGTGGAAACAGGTTACACCTGAAATCCCGGATTCTGTGCTTTCATTTGCTGTTGATGGCAATACGCTTTATGTCGGGACTTCCAGTAGTGGGGTGCTACGTTTTACGCTTGATAAATAGAAATAGGACTTACGTAAAAAGCAGTAATTTATAGTAAAGTTTAGAATTAATAGGACACTCTGTGCCGGTTCGGTTGGAATGCAGGTTTTTACTAACCCACCATCCCGAAATTTCACTATCCTTCTTGTCTCAGCAGACTCTATTATATAAACGACTGCAGTGAAAACCCGTAGCACAAAGAAAATCAATCGGCCTCTCACATCTCAAAAGGAGATTGCAAAATGAAACGCGTTCTCTTTACAGTTTTTGTGCTAAATGTTGTATTCCTCCTAACCAGCTTCGCACAAGACAATACGAAAGCCGGATTACCCGAAGGCGCGATCGCACGCCTCGGAAAAGGCGGTATTAATATCATGCGGTTTTCACCCGATGGCACCCGCCTTGTCGTGGGTACGGATGTCGGGGTGTGGGTATACGACGTACCCGATGGAAAAGAGACGGCGCTGTTTACGGGACAACCCGGACAAGTCAATGCACTTGCGTTTTCAACAGATGGAAAAATCCTCGCAAGCGGTGGATTTGCAAATCCTGTCATCCAATTATGGGATCTGGATACCGATAGCAAACTCACAACCCTTAAATTAGCCGAAAGACATGATTCAATAACAGCATTGGCATTTTCCGAAGATAACACAATATTGATCAGTCTGGACACATTTGGTGATATTATCTATTGGGATGTGGAGACCGGCAGTAAATTGTTGGACCCAAGGAACGTAAATCCCGTAGACACATACGAAGTAGCAGCACTCTCCCAAAACGGTAGCATGGCTGCCATTGGAGACAAGAACGGTACACAAATCAATTTATGGAACACAACAACCGGAAGACGGCGGGTAACCCTTAATGGACATACAAATTTTTTCAAAGAGGGACCGGATGAAGACGAAAAGGAAGCAGACATTCAGGCAATGGCATTTACACCAGACGGAAAAACCCTCGTTAGCGGAAGCGAAGACAAGACAGTGCAGCTATGGAATACGAATGGTGCTAAACGCTCAACGCTCAGAGGGCATCAAGGTTGGATTACTACCGTTGCCTTCTCCGCTAATGGCGAAATCGTTGCCAGTGGCGATACGAATAAGATAATCAAGATATGGGATGTGGACACTGAACGCGAACGCTCGACGCTTATAGGACACAAAAACACCATCAATGCGCTAACCTTCGCTCCCGAAGGAACACCCCTTTATAGCAAGTGCCTTGCCAGTGGCAGTGCAGATGGCACAATCCGATTCTGGGATCCAGAGACCGGACAGGAACTGATTACCTTTACTGTGGGACATACAGAATGGGTGAAAGCCGTCGCATTTTTTGTAGATGGAACAACACTTGCGAGTGCTGCGTTCAACGGCACTGTTGAAATATGGAGTTTAATGACCAAGCGGGAACTTACCACATTTACTGCTGGACAAAGCGATTTAGCCGAGTCAGCCGTATTGTCTCCTGATGGTAAATTCTTCGTGACTCAAGGGTACAAGGGTCCAATTGCAATTGCGTTCAAACCGTATGGGTGGGGTGCCCGTTCTAATCCCAAAAGGCGCGGCAGCATGCAGTTATGGAAAATCACTACTAATGAGCAACTTCCTGGTCCCTGGCAGAACGTTGCAAATACCACGATATCACTTGCATTCTCACCGGATAACAAAGTACTCGCAAATCGCGGTCCCAAAAATATTCAGGCGTGGGATATGAAAACCAACATTGAACTGTTCCATCTTAACACAGGAAATCCGTTTCCAAGGAAGTTGACATTCTCGCCCGATGGGACCCTACTTTGTGTGTACGGCATTCATGGCATCCCAGAGGTGTGGGATGTGGACATGCGACGCAAATTCCCTACATTCGCCGACGAAAGAGCCTGGAGTTTGGCATTCTCACCCGATAGTGTTTCCATTGCGCTTGGACATCAGGACAACATTACTTTGTGGAATGTAACGACGACAGGCATACAAGAGCGCAGCGTAATTCCTGATAATCGCCGGGCATTCAGGGATATACTAACATTCTCACCCGATGGGAAAATACTTCTTGGTTCCAGTCGACCTCACATCAAGTTATGGGATGTAGACACCGGCAAGCGATTATCAACTCTTACCGGGCATACAGAACCTATAGAAACTTTAGTGTTCTCACACGATGGAAAGACGCTTGCCAGCGGTTCTGAAGATGGAACAGTGCTTCTTTGGGATTGGGACAAAATCATCGCAAAGCAAATACCTCATAATAAAGGAAATTGAAAATGAAAACAGGACAACTCTTTTGCATCACTTTATTGCTAACCCTTGGAATACTTTTAAACGGTTTCGCACAAGATAACACAAAAGCCGGATTACCCGAAGGTGCCATCGCACGGCTCGGAAAAGGTGGTATTAATATCATGCGGTTTTCGCCCGATGGCACCCGTCTCGCTGTGGGAACCGATGTCGGTGTGTGGCTATACGATGTACCTGATAGAAAAGCGACCCCGCTGTTCACAGAACATGCCGGACAAGTTAACACACTCGCGTTTTCAAAAGATGAAAAAATGCTCGCAAGCGGTGGATTCGCAAACCCTGTGATACAACTTTGGGATTTGGAAACTAACAGTAAACTTTCAACCCTTAAATTAGTCGAGAGATATGAGTCTATAACAGCGTTGACATTCTCGGAAGATAATACACGGCTTATCAGTCTGGATAAACTTGGTAAAATTACGCACTGGGATGTTGCAACCGGTAAGAGATTATCAAACAAAAGTAGAAGGGTCAATGCATACGATACAGTAACAGTCTCTCAGGACGGTAATACCTTTGCCACCGGAAATCAAGAAGGTAAAATCTACTTATGGGATTCAACTACAGGTAGACTGTTGGCATCCATCAAAGGACATACCCAGTTTTTGAAATCTCTGAAGTCTATTTTAGGGTGGACAGACCCGCCTCAAGATGAGAATATCCGAGCATTGGCGTTCTCATCAGATGGCAAAATGCTCGCAAGCGGGAGCGCAGATAAGACAGTCCAGTTGTGGAATGCCCTAACACGCTCCAAACATGCTACGCTTAAAGGACATAAATCCTGGATTACTACCGTCGCATTCTCTGCTGATGGAAAAACACTTGCCACCGGGGACGCAAATAAGACGATCAAACTTTGGGATGTCAGGACCGGACGTGCACGTGCGGTGCTTAGAGGACACAAAAACACCGTCAACGCGCTAACCTTCGCCCCCGAAGGGGCACCACTTTATAGTAGGTGTTTTGCCAGTGGGAGTGCAGATGGCACAATCCGATTCTGGGATCCAGACACTGGACAAGAGCTCGCCTCCTTTACTGCTGACATGCAAAATGGATCAAAGCGGTAGCATTTTCTGAAAATAGAACTATGCTTTTAAGTGCAGCGTTCAATAGTACTGTCGAGGTATAGAGCCTAAAAAACACAGGGTCATTTAGTTTTAAGGATTTATCTGGTTTTGAGCGTTTTGGCTGCAGCACAGGAGCGGTTACAAACCGCTCCTGCGGGGCCTGGGGGGTCAAAATTAGACAGAAAAGTGGAAAACTAAATAGCCCTGCTCCTCCAATCTACCCCACTTCTCTCCTTCCTCAAAACCTAATATTGTTTGATATTTAGAATTAGAATAAAGTGGACTTTTTTTAAAATTTTAAAAAAAAATAAAATTCACCCTAAACTTTTTCAGTTTCAGCTTTATACTTAATATATGAAGGTGGTTCATAAATCATCGCGAATCAGTGTAAACATTTTGGATCGTCTTCTGTTAATAGCATTAGGACTTACGCAATTTATCAAAATATCGCTTGTAGGCGGGAACTCCGAAGGGCATGTAAATATTTTGTGATACCCCTCGCGCCATTATCAATGCGCATGAAGAAAACGAATCCGGCAACCGCAAAACCGAAGGAGCGTAAAAATGAAACGCCTATTTTTTCTTGTCATTTTGTTGCATGCTGTACCGCTTCTGACCAGTTTCGCGCAAGACAACACGAAAGTCGGGTTACCTGAAGGCGCGATCGCACGGCTCGGAAAAGGTGGTATTAATATCATGCGGTTTTCACCCGACGGTGCCCGCCTCGTCGTGGGTACGGATGTCGGGGTGTGGCTATACGACGTACCCGATGGAAAAGAGACTGCGCTATTTACGGGACAACCCGGACAAGTTAATGCACTTGCATTCTCAACAGATGGAAAAATCCTCGCAAGCGGCGGATTTAATAACCCTATTATTCAGTTGTGGGATTTGGAAACTGGGAACAAACTCGCAACCCTTAGATTAGGCGAGAGGCAGAATGAGATAACATCATTGACATTCTCGAAAGATAACACAAGGCTTATAAGTCTGGGTGATATTGGTGAGATTACCCATTGGGATGTCAACACCGGCACCAGAGTAAAAAATAGAAGTAGAAGCGTGGATTTTTACGATGCTGTGACAGTTTCCCAAGATGGTAATACCTTTGCTACTGGAAATAGAGAGGGCAAAATCCGCTTACAGGATACAACCACAGGCAGACAGTTGAGGTCCTTCGGAGGAGACGCTAAGTTTTGGACATTTCTAAAATCCATCTTAGGTTGGAACGACGAACCGCCTCAAGATGAGGAGGTTCGAGCGTTAGCGTTTTCGCCAGATGGCAAAATGCTCGCAAGCGGGAGTGAAGACAAGACGGTCCGGTTGTGGGATATCCAAAAACGTTCCAAACATGCCACGCTCACAGGACATAAAAAATGGATTACTGCTGTGGCATTTTCTGCTGATGGCAAAACCGTTGCCAGCGGAGACGCGGTTAAAGTCATCAAACTCTGGGATGTCGGTACCGGACGCGAACGTGCGACGCTTAGTGGCCATGCAAACAGCATCAATGCGCTGACCTTCGCACCCGATGGTCCCCCTCCTTATGGTGGATGTCTTGCCAGTGGGAGTGCTGATGGCACAATTCGGTTCTGGGATCCAAAAACTGGACAGGAACTTCTGACCTTTACCACCGGTCATACAGAATGGGTGAAATCCGTCGCGTTCGCTGGAAACGGAACAACACTCGCGAGTACTGCGTTCAACGGCACTGTCGAGATATGGAACTTAAAAACAGCACAGGAATTGGCAACTTTCACTAAAACAGAGAGTGATTTAACTGCGGCAGTCGCGTTTTCACATGATGCCACACGCTTTGCCTGTCGAGGCGGAAGCGGGGCAATTGCGTTCAATTCACTCAGCTTCGGATACCATGCAAATGGACCCGGTGGCGGTCAAATTCAACTGTGGGATCTAACCACCGGTGAACAAATTCCCGGACCTTGGCAGGATACTGGAAACAACGCGAATGCACTTGCATTTTCACCCGATCAGAAGATACTCGTCGCTGGTTTTGGTCGTCAAGGTATTCGTTCGTGGGACCTAAACACCCAGCGTGAACTGTTCCACTTCGATACAGCAGAACCGTTTGGAAGGAAGTTTGCGTTCTCACCCACTGGCACCTTACTCGCCACCAATGGCACGCATGTCCAAACACACGTCTGGGATATTGACACGCATGCCGAAATCACACCCCCCGACATCCAAGAAGTTAGTGCAGTGGCTTTCTCACCGGGCGGTATCCTCCTCGCCCATGGGCATCATCGGGACGGTATTGTTTTTTGGCATGTGACACCAACAGACATTAAAGAACACAGCAAAATCCCTGATAGTCAGCGCGGCTTTAGCGATGTGCTAACGTTCTCTCCCAACGGAAAAATCCTTCTTGATCCGAAATCAATAGGTTGGCAAAATTTAATCCAATTATGGGACGTGGATACCGGCAATAAATTGGGGACCCTCTCTGGCCATACGGAACGGATAGAAACTTTAGTGTTCTCACACGATGGGAAAACCCTTGCCAGTGGTTCTGAGGATGGCACGGTACTTCTATGGGATTGGGCTAAAATCATCGCAACGCAAACATCTAATAACAAAGGAAATTGAAAATGAAAACAGGACAACTCTTTTGCATCACTTTATTGCTAACTCTTGGAATACTTTTAAACAGTTTCGCACAAGATAACACAAAAGTCGGATTACCCGAAGGTGCCATCGCACGCCTCGGAAAAGGCGGTATCAACTTGATGCGGTTTTCACCGGACGGCACTCGCCTTGCGGTTGGAACGGATGTCGGCGTGTGGCTATACGACGTGCCTGATAGGAAGGAGACGGCACTGTTCACAGAACACCCTGGACAAGTCAATGCACTCGCGTTTTCAACAGATGGAAAAATCCTCGCAAGCGGTGGATTTAATAACCCTATTATCCAGTTATGGGATCTGGATACCGATAGTCAACGCTCAACACTTACATTACCTGAAGAAATACAATCAATATCAACGCTGACATTCGCCAAAGATGACAGAATACTTATCAGCCTGGACCAATCTGGTAACGTTAACTATTGGCATGTTGACACCCACGAAAAAGTGTTGGACATAGTTACAGAGCCGTTGTCATACGATGCAGTGGCAGTCTCAACAGATGGTAGCACCTTCGCTACTGGAGATAGGCATGGCACAATCCGATTATGGAATGCCACCACGGAACACCAGTTTGTAGATTGGGGTGATAATCCGCAAGACCAAGATATTTTGGCATTGGCGTTCTCATCGGATAAAAAAATACTCGCAAGTGGAAGTGAAGGCAAGACAGTGCGGTTGTGGGATACCGAGAAGCGCGCCCACATTGCTACGCTCAAGGGGCATGAAGCGTCGGTCGCTGCATTGGCATTCTCACCGGATGGCAAAATACTCGCCACAGGAGACGTAGGTAAAGTTATCAAACTCTGGGATGTGAACACACAACGCGAACGCGCTACACTGACAGGACATACAAACGGCATTAGTGCACTAACCTTCACTCCTGATGGAAAAATATTGGCAAGTGGCAGCTACGACGGTGCAATCCGGTTCTGGAATCCCGACACTGGGCAAGAACTCCTTACTTTTACCACCGGACACATAGAATGGGTTAAAGCCGTCGCTTTTGCTGAAAACGGAATTACACTCGCTACTGCAGCGTTCACAGGCGTTGTTGAGGTATGGAACCTAAAAACAGCACAAGAATTGACGACCTTCACCAAAGCAAAGAATGATTTGACTGGAGCCGTCGTGTTTTCACACGATGCCACGCGCTTTGTCAGTCGAGGCGGAAGTGGCACAATTGTATTTGATTCGCTGGGGTCAGGATACCATGCACGCGGACCCGGGCGCGGTAACATTGAATTGTGGGACATAACCACTGGTGAACAGATTCCGGGACTCTGGCAGGATATTGATGAAGGCAACGCGAATGCACTTGCATTTGCATTTTCACCTGACAACAAGATACTCGCCGCTGGCATTCCGCGCCAAGGTATCCGTGCGTGGGATATAAACACTGGCACTGAACTGTTTAACTTTAACGCAGTAGAACCCTTCGGAAGAAAGTTGGTGTTCTCACCCAATGGAACGCTGCTCGCTACAAATGGGACTCACGTCCAAACACGGGTGTGGAATGTTAGCACGCAGCGCGATATCACACCACCCAATGTCATGAATGTAAGTGCCTTGGCATTCTCACCCGATGGGAAAACCGTTGCTTATGGACATCCAAACGGCATTGTCTTCTCAGATATAACGACAACAGGTATAAAAGAACGCGGTCGAATTGCTAACCATCGAGGATTCAGCAGTGTATTAACATTCTCACCCGATGGGAAAATCCTTCTTGATACTAAATCAATAGGTCGGCCACCGCTCATCCAATTATGGGATGTGGAGACTGGCACTGATCTGGGAACCCTTTCTGGACATACGGAAAGCATAGAAACGTTGGTGTTTTCACACGATGGGAAAATGCTTGCAAGCAGTAGTTGGGATGGCACGGTACTGCTTTGGGATTGGGATAAAATCTCTGCCAAGATAGCAAGGAACAACATGGGTAAAGATTTTCAGAGTAACTTGGAACCGCCCCAAGTGCAGATAGAATACACAGGAAAAGCAGAAGAAGCAGAAGCCGTGCTTAACTGGTTGAAGAAGCATAACTATCGGGTTAATAAACATGGGGACAGATACACGCTCACAGGTCCTAAGGGCAGTGCCTCCACGTCAGGTGGTGGCGGAGGTACAATGGGTTCAGGCGATGTTACCATCAAAATTGACAAGGCGGGTATTCTCCGCATCCGTGTCCAAAGTGTTGGATCAGCGACCTTTACACTTGACGAGGAAGATAACCTCCAGTTCCATAGTCTGCCGGATAGCGATTGATGAGATCTACTCGCCCCAGTTGCAGAGATGTGGCCTCCAGAAAGGAGCAAATACCATGAAAACAAAACACCTATTCTTCATCACTTTTCTATTGGCTGCAGCGATACTCTCAAATAGTTTCGCACAAGATAATACGGAAGTCGGGTTACCTGACGGTGCGATTGCACGCCTCGGAAAAGGCGGTATTAATCTCATGCGGTTTTCACCCGATGGCACGCGTCTCGTGGTAGGAACGGATGTCGGGGTATGGATATACGATGTGCCGAGCGGAGAAGAAACGGCTCTGTTTACGGAACACACCGGACAGGTAAACGCACTCGCTTTCTCACAAGACGGACAAACCTTTGCAAGTGGTGGGTTTGTCAACCCTGTCATCCAAGTTTGGGACGTAGAAACGAAAAGTAAGCTTTCAACCGTTCCGTTAACACGCGAACCTTACTCATTACCCGCATTGACATTTTATGGTGAGATACTTATCAGTACAAATGGACATCGTGAAGTTACCTACTGGCATGCCGACACCGGTCAAAAATTATCGGAGTCCCGCTTAGAGAACCCAATCAATACAGTTACATTCTCTCAAGATGGCAGCACACTTGCTATTGGAGACCGAAATGGAAAAATCCAGTTATGGGATACAACAACAAGTCGTCAGCAGGCGGATCTTGAGGGACATGGTGGCGGCAGAGATTCGGAGATTCTGGCATTAGCGTTTTCGCCAGATGGAAAAATTCTCGCAAGCGGGAGTGAGGACAAAACGGTGCGGCTATGGGATACACAGAACCATACCAAACTTGGTACATTAAGAGGGCATACAGGGTGGGTCACCGCCGTCGCGTTCTCAGAAGATGGAAATACCTTTGCGAGTGGCGACGCAAGCAAGACCATCAAACTCTGGGATTTAGATACACAACAACAACGTGCTACCATCACTGGTCATAAAAACACGATCAACGCTTTAGCCTTCGCGCCTGTTGGAACCCCGCTTTATGGCATGTGTCTTGCCAGTGGAAGCACGGATGGCACAATCCGGTTCTGGAATCCGCTCAACGGAGAGGAACTCATTACCTTCACAAGCGGACATACGGAATCGGTCAGAGCCGTTGCATTCTCGAAAGATGGAACGACGCTTACAACCGCAGCCTTTAACGGCATTGTAGACGTATGGAGCCTAACGACGGGACGTGAACTGATTACGTTCACCGATGGTCAATGCGATGCGGCCGATATAGTTGCACTTTCACGGGATGCTACCTACTTTGTGAGAGAAGGACAGAGCGGTTTACTTGCATTCAACTCAGATGGCTTCGGTCACCGTGGCAGTTTCCGAAGCGGCACTCGCCTTCAACTGTGGGAGATCGCCACCGAGGATGAAATTCCAGGACCGTGGCAAGATGTTAGTGCGTCAAAAGCTGTATTCTCTCCTGTTTACGGTATACTCGCAGTCAGCAGTCATAAAGAAATTCAAGGGTGGCACATTAACACGGGTGTTGAACTATTCCGCTTTAATGCGCGAGGGTCGTGGAGGACGGATCCAGCGTTTTCACCCGACGGAAAGTGGTTTGCCACAATAGAACGTTCCGCTAAAGCACAAGTGTGGAATGTGGAAGCACCTAACGAACCCGCCATAATTTCAACCCAAAACGCCGAGGCAATGGTATTCTCACCCGATAGTGCTACCCTTGCAATAATAAGTAGAAAAGGTATTTACTTGTGGAAATTTCGCATAGCAGCAGAGGAGGTACCAAACAGAATTGATGGAAATCTGGGTGGATTTAAAAACGCATTGACCTTCTCACCTGATGGCACTATTCTCATAGGCTCCGGAATGGAGGGATGGAGCAACCCGATTAAGTTATGGGATGTGGAAACCGGTAGATATTTGGGAATCCTATCCGGACATACAGAACCCGTAGAAACGCTTGTGTTTTCGCACGACGGGAAGATGCTTGCCAGCGGCAGTGATGACGGCACGGTCCTTCTTTGGGATTGGGAGGAAATCGTCGCCAAGAGGGTGCAAGGTAACAACAGATAACGGACAGAGCCATTCAATTTTAAGAAATTATTGGGTTTCACGTCTTTTTTTAAGGATCCGGTTCGGTTAGGAAACCGAACCTACCGGGCCTGGGGGTGAAAATTCGATCAAAAAATGGACAATTGAATGCCTCTGAGATAACGGATAGTTCAGGTTGAAATATACTGCGGCGTAGGTTATACTTTGAGTAAGGAGGTGAGACGTGACGATTCCTGAAGTCTTAGAGAAATTCAGAATTACATACACGGTAAAGGACTTTGTTCAAATTGAGGAACTCCCGGACACCCCTTCCGAACAATTTCTGCAAGAATTTGAGTTTTGCCTGCAACACATTGACGTTTTCGCATCTGAGGCGGCGCGTTGTGAGGCGATTATCTTTCCGATTTTAAAGGAGATATATAAACCTTATGCGGGAGGCTACGCACTCTGGATAAAGAAAGCCATCACCTACGATGAAACACTCAACGGAACGCCAGATTATCTTATCTCAACAAGGTCTGAATTGGGCATTCCGGTTGTTGGAACACCTTTAATAATCCTTGTGGAAGCAAAGAAGAACGATTTTGATCAAGGATGGGGGCAATGCCTATCGGAGTTAGTAGCCGCGCAAAAAATAAATGAGGATACCGATTTCCCTGTCTATGGCATCGTGAGTGACGGGACATTATGGCAATTTGGACAGCTGATTGGCGACAGTTTCACGCGAAACAGAACAAGTGTGACGATGGATAACTTGTCTATCCTCTTCGGTGCAGTGAATGCTGTCTTTAAAGCGAGCACTGAAGCACAGGCAGAAACGTGCTAATAGATGATGCATGCCCCACCGGCACAAGCACTCCCAGCCTTCTGTGTCACATCACCAGCGACATTGTCCGCCTCGCTTGCCTCAAATTCGGAGACGAGCGATACTGTTTTATCTGTCGGTTCCGATAGACTGAATTGGAGTGTGTCGCTCTGCGTGAAAGTCACGGTGCATCCCGAGAATGTGACAGCAGTGCAGAAGAGACCCAAGAATATAAAAAGGAACACACGTTTGTGTATCATCATCAAACCTCAACTTTCTGAAGATCTGCTTGGTCAAGCGTATTTGTGCCTATCCCCAACTTACTCGCTGTATTGATATGGTTCGAGAGTTTAGAGACAGAATCTAACTCCATCTCCTCACGTTTCTGGTTGACAGTTTGAAGTACCAACACGTCAAGGATAACCGGGTCGGCACTGATGAAAAGGCTGCCGTATTTCCAAGTGCTTTCGGCGTGATATGTCGGACCCTTGTCAAACGATGCGACCAACCCATCAACGATATTGAGAACAAGTTTCTCCTTTAACACCTTATGCTCCAGAATCTCACCGATAGCGGGGTTGCAATAGAGCGGTTTTCCGTGGAACCGACGTGTATTATCGACACTTCCAAACGCGAGGTTCTTTAAACATCCGCTCACACCAGCCATCGCATGATGTTTCAAGACAGGGACGTTAATTAGCACATCAACCTGCTGCGTAACGATTCGGGAATACCGAGAGAGGGTGCTTTCGTTTTCACGACGCGCCACACTATCCTTCTCACTCTCATAAAACACTTCATCGTCATATCCGATCCCTTCTGTATCAGAGGCAAGTGTTCGCACATCGCCTTCATCTTGCCGAATCGGGTAGCCGGCGTTCAAGAGATGCGCCTCAAACCGATCCCAGATAATAATCTGTTTCCGAAGAACGCCCGCGCCGTACAATCCCTCAACGATTTTATCAACAATGATAGAATGCGTGCTGAGTTCCGGTCCAGCGAGCGGATTGATTTTTATGCCGACGATATCGTCGGGCAGTACAATATCTCGCCACGCCTCTTTGGCGGAGGAACGTCCCGTCAGCTTCATCATCGCCTGATCCATCAGTTCACTCACGGCATCTTCATTGAGTTGATCGTTTTCCCAAACCTTCTTACCGATAGCCTCAACGACAGGCGTAAGCGGAACAGATTCTGTAGTAGAATCGGGTTGCAATTGACCACTACTCAACTGTGCGAATGCTGGAAGCGCGCTCAGCGCACCCCCGATCCCCCCGACCTGCGTAGCGAGTCGAGTTAAGAACTGCCGGCGATCAAGCGTGTCTTGGGGGTGTGCCATCTCTCGGCTGTCGGCGATAATGTCTGCTATGACCTTGTTGTTAGGTTTCATTAGAGTTTACCCAATTCCGTGAGAATTTGCGCCGTTGGCACACGAGCGGCTTTAGTATCAAGGGATTTCCAAGCGACGGTTCCATCCTTCTTAACGATATAGGCTGCCGGACGTGCTATCCTATCGTTGCCAGGATCAATGACGTTGTAAGCATTGATGACCGCTCTGTCCTTATCGGAAAGTACCGGAAATTTGAGGCTGTGATTTTGAACCGTCTGCTTGGTATCGCCTTCGTTATCGGAACTGATAGCAATGAGTTCCGCATCTGCAGCTTGAATCTTCGCATAGTTGTCTTGCAACTCGCCGAGTTGCCCTCTGCAGAACGGTCACCAGCCGCCACGATAAAAGATAAGGACGACGTTTTTATCAGCGTTATAATCAGCAAGTGCGTGCAACTTGCCATTACCATCTGGTAATTCAAAATCAGGTGCTTGGGTTCCGACACTCAACCCCTGACCCGGATCTAACTTTTCGGGTTCTGCCAGTGGTGTAAGTTCAACAGTTAATTCTAATGTTTCAGCGGCGGGTATTGGACCGACTGCGACCTCTTTATCTTCGTAACCGGCGTGTGCGATTGTCAATGTAAAGGGTTGCTGCACGGAAAGGTTTTCAAAAGAAAAGATACCCGCCACTGTTGTTAACGTTTCGTAGACTTTTCCGGCGTTATCCGTGAGTTGGAGATTGATACCACCGAGAGGTTCACCAGTCACTTCATTCGTTAAAACCCCACGCAGATGTGAGACAGGAGTTTCCAACACGTCAAGTGCAACCTTATCAAGTGAAATGCTCTCGTCAGGGATGACGGTAACATTCAACGCCTTCGTCTGGTATCCCTTGGCTGAAATTTGGACGATGTAGTCTCCCTGTTCCGCTTCTTTAAGGTGATAACGTCCGACCCCCTGTTGTGTAGAGGTGTGGATATTCGCGTCCGTGCTTGTTGTCTTCACGCCATGCATTTCAAATTCAACTTGCGCGAGGATTTGCCCGGCTTTCAAAAAACGCATGTAGATAGTCACACCTTCGATTAATTCAACATTACCGTAAAATGATCCTGTTGCGGCAGTTTCAACCGGAGTGGTGTCCGCGTTTTCCTCAATAGGATTCTCTGTTCCACAACTGAATGCGAGCAGCAGAAGTGCGAACGCGAACAGCTGCACCGAAAAAGCCAGTATACGTCTCATAGTTTTCCTCTATTTCTCTATTTGCTGTTTTTGATCCTGCCCCATGTCGTTGTCAGTTTATTCACGGGTTCGACCGCGGCGGCAGTTTCAACCCCGTCGCTCATAAGCGCATCCATATCCTCTTCTTCCAGAGCGACATTGAAGATAGCCACATCGTCAATAATACCTTCAGTATACCGGTCATAGTGTCGTGCGACATGAAATACGCCTTCACCGGTGCCGTATCCGTCTTTTTTGTTGAAATCAATCTCGGTTTCCATCTTGCCATCTACCCATATTGAGGCTTTGCCAGTATCGGCATCCGCTCGTCCGGCAATGAAGTGCCACTTATCGTCGGCGATAGGCGTGGTGCCGTGGGCAGGAAAACTGGTCCCGGCACCATCACGTAAATAGAGACTTACGGTGTTCTTGGTACCGTTGTCCCAAAGCAGATACCACGGAAGCACCTGCGATGTATCCTCATAGTTTTTGCCAACAAGCGAGCCTCCGACTTTGGTGCCTTTGAAATAGCAGACGATCGTGAACGATACACCCGCTTCAAACCCGACAGTGTCGGAGTGTGGAACTTCAACCCAATTGTCAGTGCCGTTAAACTCAAGTGCCTTCCCGAATTTTCCATCTACCCACTTCGCGCCATGGATCTTACCATCGTTCCCGTTTCCTGATGCGTCTGTGGCGGTACCACCTTTCCCTTCGTTAAAGAGCCACATCCCGGTGATACTGTCCGGATCAATTTTCGCGAGACTCGGTAGTGCTATCAGTAAAAAGATGCCTACCAGTCCCACAAAACCTATGCGTACACTCTTAGATAGATACATTAGGGTTTCTCCTTAAAATATAGACGAAATCGCCTTCAGTTCGTAACTTCAGCCTTACAACTGTCAAACATTCTATATTTTATAGTATACCACCGCTAATACGCTCATGTCAAATAGAAACGGACGGATATTAAGGTCTCGTTTGCCAAGTTCAGCGCGACTCCGATTTGATTTGCCCCCATGTGCTGGTTAGAGAAGTGCTTGTTGGATTGACAGCAAGCGCGCCGCTGGTCGTAGCACCATTCATTCCGATTAAGGTCTTCCCGTTTCCCGATGTATCTTGAAAGCGATCTGTACCGGCTGGCTCATCAAAATTCCAAAGTGCTAACGTGTGCGCATCAGGCACAAAACGAAGGGGCGGCTCAAATGGATAGATACCCCGTTCAGCAGGCATGTCATATCTGGCGATATTTGAAAATCTGATAGCGTCAATCTCACCATGGAAGCGAGCCGTTCGCCATTCTGCTCCGTCACCTTTGATTCTGACAGGAACCTTATGATATCCACCAACGAAGAAACTTTTATACTCCTCAATCCCCCTACGCTCCGCAGCCACCCGATCCACCCAGCGAAAGCGTGTTTGAGAAAGTCGATTGTTGTATGCGAAGTTAAATGCGCCATCTTTGAAAATAATTGCCAGATAGTTCCATTGATCTTTCTCCACTTCAACATTACCCCCTATAACACCATGAGCTTTCTCGCCTTCAAGATACGCCGCACCATAGCAACAAATCTGATCCTTATCAAGGTCACAATGCTGAGTATTTGAAGTCAATCCAAAGACAACTTGCTGACTAAGAATAAGATTCTGTTCTCTTCGCTTAGGTTTAGATTTCGGATAGAACCACACTTCAACAGTAAAATCAAAGGTGTCTGCCGGGATTATATACCCGTGTTCGGCAAGCGGAAGTATCGCATAGTCATCATCACCATCCAGTACTAAGACACCACCGGAAGGTTTGAACGAAAAAACAGGCAGAACTAAGTTGAATAATAGCAACGCGCTTAGCAGGAGTCTAAAGTTAATAATCATGAAATCTTCCTTCTATGGTTGTGGATCTATCAAAAATAATCCATCCTCAAGCTGAGAGAATTTGTGGTTGTTCTATCAACGTCATAGCGGATTCATACTAAATAGAGTAAAGTTGCAATTTTAGTTGCTTTATGCTGTAATTATCTTTAAATTCTTGTTCATCCTTGAACAAAGATCCCGTATAAAAAACCAAATCGCTTTAGTTGACAAAGCCACGATCCTTTGGTAAAATGAACCTACTTTGGCTTACAATCAAGAATTTAAGGAGATACACGAAAAACGCGAATCGCTTTTCTGATTCCACCATTGAACTTAACGATATTTTTTGTTGATACTAATTCTAATCTGCTTCACAGTCTCTCAATACGAGCGAACCTCAACAGAGAATAAAATTAGAAATATATAGCTCTCGATTGGGTTAAATATATACAACAGGACTTACACAGCGTCCTTTGCGTCCTTTGCTGGCGAGGTTTTAAACCTCGCCAGCGGCGGGCGGACCGTAGGTCCTCATCAGTAAATTGCGTAAGTCCTATATAAGTTCCAACACGATGTAATCGGAGGATGCGACAGGTCAGTGACCCCGCCCTAAAGGACGGGGCTTGTCCACTACGGCAGCCAAGTCTATAGAGTGGATGAGGGTAACTCATTGACTACAGTCATATATCACGGTATCTCAGCGTGGCAGCTGAAATGATGGGTCTAAAACAATATACCGAAGTGGTTATCGGTATGTCTAAGGATGCTCCCCAAGTCCGACGCCTCTCGGATACCGTGATCTGGATGGGGCAACATATAACCCGAAAGGGAAATTACCACTATCATTCGTGTGAGTATAAGGTTCAATCATGCCCGGGTATTCATCTGAACCCATACTCACACATTTACCAATTAAAAAGGAGCGGATTTTCCTCTCCTGAATAAATTCAGGAGTTCCCAATCCGAATATTTTGATGGCTCAAAAGCGGAAAAAATCGCAAAGAAAAATACGGATAGAGGAATGTGCACTCGAAATGCAAGAACATATCCATCAACTTGGCATATCTTCGGTTGAAGCATATAAAAGGTGGTGCCGCGCCCACAATTTTAATCAGGGTTTGGACAAAAATTCGCGCCAACGCCGAGATGAACTTTACGTTTTCACACGCACGCAAGCCATCCAAATAATGACAGAAGAGAAGAAAGACCGTAACTTGAAGGAGATTCTTCCGAAAATATACAACCAAGAACTGCGGTCAGAAAAACTACAGAATCCAGTTCTCAGAGCCATCTCGGCAACTTTCGAGGGAAGCATCGCCCCGAAAGTGCTCTTGAAACTCCTGCTGTATCTTGAAGACAATTCAGATCTGCTAGAGGAGGCTATCTATATTCAAGGCATCGCCGCACTTGCAAATCACCATGAAAGTTGGCTTCGATCCGTTGAGACGTGGAAAGCCAAAAAACATAACCGCGACCGCCAATTCTCCCAACTCGCTCGACACTTACTCGCTGCTTATGAAGTGCCGTTTTTCATGGATAGCGTCTGGTTCAACGGAAACGTAACACACCAAAACTGGTTCAAACACATCGGCACCGGTCAAAATATCCGAACCGCACCGGATATCCCTATATCGCTCACAAAAAAGATGGCGCACCATTTTCTGAAGGCACCGCGGCATTACACAATTGAGGAGGCACTCCGTTGGGGCCAAGTACACGCTCTCGGTGGTGATAAGTATTTGGCGGACGCGCTTCGAGGAACACGCCTGACCGAAACTTTTAGGAACGACGATTTCTGGATAAATGTGATTCGTTTCTTTATTGCGCATCCGATGTTGGATGTCAACCATGTGAACCCGATTATTGACTACATCTGGCATCAGAAATATGAGAATCAACGGGTCTTCATTGAGAGAGGTGTCGCGAGAGAAATTGGCCCCGCGCAACCGAACTTCAGCATGAGAGGGAGAACACCTGAGACGCTGCTCCGCCAGGTTGAAGAATGGCATGGCGAACTCGGTAGAGAAGCGAAAGGTGGGGGTCTCGAATGGTTCGGCTCAGATATCGGTGAATTCTACATTTTGGAAGGGAGTGAAGAGGCACGCAATATGAAATTCTGGTCTATTCGAGAATTGCTCAGCAAAGACGAACTTATCGACGAAGGTCGGGCCCTGGGGCATTGCGTCTCAACTTATGCAAGATCCTGTCATACCGGACGGTCATCGATTTGGAGCTTGGAGATTGAAGATGAAAACGGACGCCGCAAGATTTTGACGATTGAGGTCGCGCCACAAGCAAAACTTATCCGTCAGGTTCGGGGCAAGCGAAATCGCTCAGCAACCCCTAAAGAGAAAGACCTGTTAGGCAGATGGGCGGAACAGGAAGGGCTGCGACTTGCTGGATACATATAGGGGTATAGTTGTCAGTTATCAGTATCGCAACACCAGCAACACTGCTTATTGCGTTCCACTGGTTATCAATAGGTAAATGCCAATTCCCAATAACGCCGTAAAACAGACACAAAAGATAGCCGGTACGAAGGTCTCAACGATCGTTAATCGCCAATAAGTTTTTCGCTCTCTCCCTTCGGCGAGTAAATCCCATTCGCGTTTGAAAAATGGGTAGGCGAGTTTTTCTTCTAATTCATGCAACGCTTTAAATTTACCGGAATTCAGTTGACGGTAAGAACGGATGACAATATACCATGCCGCCGCCAAAAACATACCCAACACGCCAAAGCCTATCATTAGCCAGTGGAGTGGGCCTTCATTTTCACGCTGTAAGAAAGCAGAAAAAATCACTGCTAATCCGGACAAAACCAGCATATAGAATCGATTCGCCGTTCCCCGCTGCTTGCTGACGCTATCGGCGAGCTCCGCGTGAAGTTTGTAAATCTCTACCAATTCTTGTTTTTCGTCCACGTTTAAGTTAACTCCCGAATTGCCGAAACAACATTTTTCCGTATGCCCCCAACGATTTTATCAGCGGCACCCTTCAAGCTTACACGGCGTTACTATACCATCTTAAATTTGAAGAGGCAAGTCAATTTTCTCAAAATGGCATACTAAAAAAGTTGATTTTCGATACAATTGATGGTAAACTACCTATAACAACTCCAGATTAGGGAGGACTGCCGCCAGTTCGACGAGTCAGGATGGTAAAAGGACAATAGACTAATGCCCGAATCAAACCCAACAACCGAAGCCCTCAATACCCTCCGCGAAAAACTCCGCGATATGTTTCACTTTTCACACAATGACCTTGATTTCGGTATCTTCCGTATTCTCAAAATCAAGCGCGATGAAGTCAACCTATTCATTGACGAAAAGTTGCCCAGCATAGTAGACGCAGCACTTACAGATGTTGCTGATGCACTCTACAACAGCCAACTTACAAAGATCAAGGAATTCGTCACTGCGGAAGGCGGACGTAGACAGAAGGAATGGCTTGAAAACATTGCCGAGAACGCTCAACTATTGATAGCCTTTTTCCAGACAGAAGGCCAAGAAGAACTTATCTCACCATTGGAAACCAACCTTGACGATCTTAAAGCACATCTCGCCTTTCGCGTCTACAACCACATTCATAGTTTTTTTGAAGGGTACTATCGAGACGGTGATTTTGGCTATAATGACAGAAGCACGGCTCACTATAAGGTAGACTACCCAGAGGAAACAGACTATAACGGGACAGATATACTTTTCCATTGGAAATGTCGGGATAGCTACTACGTCAAAACAGCAACAGGTTTTAATAGCGTTACCTTTGAAGTAGAAGGCAAACGGATTGAATACCGGTTAGAAGGTAAAGTAAGTGCCGGCACCGCACAGAACAGTAACCGCGACGATTTCAAACATTATCGTTTTGATAGAATTGAACCTCCCAAACCCGATGATACTGAACAGACATGGCGCGTTATCCTTCGTTTGGCAGAGACTTCAACGCCGAAAGTTGAAATATACCGCGAGATGAGCGCACAAATTTTCAGCGAGACGGACGATGTAGACCTTTATCTCCACGAAGTTCCGAAGAAAGGTGCGGAACTGGGTAAACCTATCTTTAAGGACCTCGCGAACACTTACGACAAGGTAAACGATGGCAGATTACAAGGCATCAAAGCGTTGCGCATCAATTTAGAAAATTATGCCGATAAATTAGCAAGCCATCTTGACTTTAACGAGCTTGGGAAAAACAGAGCCGAACGGCAGGCAAAACTCAAAATCAGTCCAAAAGTCAAAAGATTTTTCACGCTGGATAAAAACCTAAATACCTTCTTCGTCGGCATGGATTCTGACTATTTTATTCACAAAAACTTGGATAGATTCCTGAAAACCGAGCAACGCCGCTATATCCAGAACACTATCCTTGGGGATTTGGACACGCTTTTGAACCCCAGTCCTGAAAATCCTGCATTCGCCATTGCGACAGCATTCCGCAACGTCACTGACGCGGTGATTGCGCTGCTCGTTGCTGTGGAGACGTTCCAGAAGCAGCTATTTCTCATGAAGAAAAAGGTTGTTTCCACCGATTATCTTATCTCTGTAGGCAAAATTTCGGAAGCGACAAAAGAGAACACTGCCCAACGCGAGGCACTTATCAAGGCTATCCTGGGAAACGAGGCGCAACTTGCTGACTGGCGTGACACCTTCGGCATTGACATTAGGGAGCAGTTGCCGTTGCTTGATAGCGTATATCCCACACTGCCGTTGGACACGCGATATTTTGATGATGCCTTTGTTGACAAACTCCTTTCACTATTTGACGATTTAGAAGCGCAAATTGATGGCGTGCTTCTGAACAGCGAAAACTTTCAAGCACTGGACTTACTGATGGAGAAATACCGAGGTGCCATAAGGTGTGTCCACATTGATCCACCCTATAACACGAACACAAGCGGTTTTCTCTATAAAAACGATTATCAACATTCCAGTTGGTTAACCATGATGGAAAATCGGTTGTCCCTTGCTGAGCAGTTAATGGCACCGGATAGCTGCATCCTCTGCCATATTGACGAGAATGAATATGAAAATCTGTTCAAGGTGTTTAATACCTTGCAGATGAAGAATCAGGGGACCGTTGTATGGGACAAAAGGAATCCTGTTAGTGGTGCAAACCGTATAGCAACTCAGCATGAATACGTTGTTTGTCATTCTAAAGGAAATATAAAGCTTCAGTACCGAAGCGTAAACCGAGAAGCAATTCTAAAAAAAGCGTCCGTACTGGTAAGCAGGTACGGAGGGGCCACGCCGGAGTGCTGTAACGAGTTTAAAGAGTGGCTTAAGAGTAGATCCGAATTCAATGATGGGGATCGAGCTTTTTCAAAAATAGATGAAACAGGGGAAGTCTATCAAACTATTCACATGGGAGCCCCTGAACCTCGAACTGATCCTAAATACTTTAAGCCTTTAATTCATCCAATCACTCACAAACCGTGTCCGATTCCAAAAAACGGATGGGGAAATTCGCCTGAATTTATGCAAGGTTTGTTAGAAAAGAATCTGATAATTTTTGGTACTGATGAAACAACCCAACCTAGAAGAAAAAACTGTTTGAAAGACTATATCATTATTGAATTATCATCACTCATATCTTCAGGCGAAAAGGGTAAACCACAAATAGAGGCTTTGGGATTAAACTTTCCTTACTGTCATCCTGTTGGTTTGTATGAGACTCTCGTTTGGACAGTTACACCGCATGGAAAGGGCGTGATACTTGACTTCTTCGCGGGCAGTGGCACAACTGGACACGCGGTCCTCAACCTCAATAAAACCGACAACGGTAACCGCAAATTTATCCTCGTTGAGATGGGCGATTATTTTCAAAGTGCTTTGAAGGAACGCATTCGTCGCGTCATGTTCTCACAGAATTGGAAAACTGGTAAACCGGACGCAAAAAAGAAGCCCGATGGCACCATCGGCATTGTCAAGTACCAACGTCTGGAGCAGTATGAAGATGTTCTCAACAACCTCATAACCTTACCACCAAACGATAACACCGAGACCGAGGTTCCTGTTAAATACCTCTATCGCCCCGAAGAACAGCAGATTCGGTTGATGATGGATATGCGTTCCCCGTTTTGCAATCGTATCACTTATGGTAAGGATAGCAGAGAAGACGCTGTAGATGTTTTGGAAACCTACTGCTATCTCAAGGGATTACCTATTCAGCGGCGGCTACGCTTTGATTTCGGTGAACGCGTCTACCGAGTTGTCCGAAGTGGTTCGCGGGCAGTCGTATTCCGCAACGTAACAGAAGATATGGACGATACGGCGCAATTGTTAGAGATTCTTGCAGATGAACGGTTAGCAGGCGTTACACATTTAGATGTTAACTCTGATGCAAATCAGAATGAGTTGCTTGAAGGTGATAGTCTGCGGCATGTCCATCTTATCACGACATCGGATTTTGATTCAGGCGCGGTGTGGGATACTGCAGAGGCATAACCGAAGGAGTGAAACGCATGAAACCAAAAGAGCGGGCTGTCCAAAGTTTTTACGAAAATCAAAAACTTCTCTTTGCCATCAATACCTTGTCGATTCACATTAAATTGGAAATGGCAGGACATTGTGATATGAATAGATCAAAAGAGATACCTGAGGCGAAAGAAGTACTGCGTTTGTTTTTGACGGAACTTGAGCCTCAGGTGCAACGCGCTGAAGAAGCAGAAACAAAGCCTTTATTGGGAGTCGATCCACGCCGACGACAGTTGGTCAAAAATGTTGTCGATGCGAGACGTAACCGAATTCGTTCGCCTTTCCTTCGCGGTAAACTTTCAGATGCTTCACAACTTCTCTATTCTGATAAGACAGAAGACAAGGAAGATATCCTGCTCGTTTTGGAAGAACTCCGAATGCTCCTTGAAGAACATATCGCGGGCGATACGGAAGTACTATGGGGAAGAATTTAATTGCAAGACCTCCTCAAACAAAACAATTAGGACTTACGCATACTGCTCTTTTGTAGCATAGGCTGTTAGCCTGTGGCACTATAAATTTGTGTTTTCCGAAAATCTCAGTTAACAGAACAGGCTAAAATCAAAATTGCGTAAGTTCTGACAATATTACTTTGTGCCTTGCATCGCGCGGTGGCTTTGGGAGTCATCGGTGCATGGCACAACTATCTAAAAAAGCGCGTGGGTTCTTGTGAGTTGCTACCAGTTGGGAGACTGAATAATTTCGTTTATGACTTCCTTCCAGTATTCATATTCATGAGCAGGTCGGATAAAATAACGTTCGTAATTTTCCTGGGTTGGTTCTATTTCATTTCTACGCATGTGGTCAGACATAAAACCACTTGGTCCGCCATCTTCTACCACAACAATTGTCGTAGGAGTCGGGATATCCTCATGTTCCCAACTCGGATGTTCCGATAACATTTCCATTTCTTTATTGATACATTTTAATATGTGTATCATTGTACGGTCTATCCTATCTGGTGCAGCAATCGCATCCGCCAATTCTTTGAATGTGATAGTTTCCTTCTGTTGTGCGTGTAATATAAGGATTGGCAATGCAGCACGCGCCCGTCTTGGGCTTTTCAGCTCTGGATTATCGCGATCCGCAAATATTCCGTGTCTGCCTGTAGGTGTTATTATCATTGTTGATATTCTCCTTTATCGGTTGTTGAACTGCCAGCATTAATTTAGACCCAAAATCAGCCAAAGTTCAGACAAGTGTTCTCACTCAAATGCGGGAAGTATCAAATCCCCTAATGCCGAGTTTGGATGTTCGTTTCAATGAGAGTGTTATTGTCTCACATGCTTGGTTTAGAGAGTGGCTTAAATTGCCGATGGCAGTACAACCTTCATATTCAATCCTAAAAATTCTCTGGATCACATTTGAGGTAATCATAAATTATGACACCTTAAGTTCTTATCCGATCTTGACAATTTTTACTATGAGATTTTACGTAGCTATTGAGGCTCCGATAAACTCTGAGAGCGTTTCCATTGAAGTTTAGGGCATTTATCGGCTATAGATTGAATCTGTTCCGCACTGAAACCCATTAGCTTGAGAAAATAGAGTTCAAATAACAACTCCATCTTTAGACAGAGAATATAGTGAATCCCGTAATTAATTATACACTTTTATAATATCATCAATAGATGCCTCAGCGTTATATTGACGCCTCCGCTTGATGTTAGCGAAATCCTTTTCAATCGGATTCAACTCTGGAGAATACGGCGGTAAAAA
>JAJDTM010000033.1 GCA_022827185.1 Candidatus Poribacteria bacterium | reverse complement strand
ACTCACTTTTTCAATCTCAACGGCGATGATATTTCGACTCGTAAAATCTGACCGTTCAAAGATCGTGCGGAAAATGCGTTCGGTGAGGATATGCTGGATGAGCATCTCCTCAACAGCGTCTTGTGAGAGATCAGGATTAATAGCGGTACGGCAGGTTTCATAAAAATCGGTGAACGCTTCCTTGAAGGTGGGATCGGTCTCATGGCGTTCTTCAATGCGGGCTTTTAAAGCCTGGGCAAGGTCTGGTACATGCGCTCTGAAATCAGAAACAGCTGTCTGCCAATTGTTAAGTGCGGGTGGGACATAAGCGAACAGATACTGGAGTACAGCAATCAAGCGCGCAGGATCGGTAATATCCAAATCCAACGCTATCTGTCCGTTCTGATATAGGATCGCGCGCTGTGGAGTTTGAAAGAGGATATTGTTGAGTGGGTAGCCTTTATCGCGTTTCGCCAGCACTGCTTTCGGCAGGTTGTCGTCCATATCTTTCGCTTCCCAATAGGCGAAGGGCAAACCGTATTCATCGAGGATCACACCATCAACGACGATACGATTTCCTTCTGGACTGTGCATAGCGAATTGCGGGATGAACGTGCCGTTTACCTGTTTTGTGCAGGTATCCAATAGGAAGGCGAAAGGGTTACTGACTGCTCCTTCGTGTCGGACAGCGTGTTGCTCGTATTGTTGCAGTGTGGCGTAGTAGTCTCGAATCGCTTTGTGGCTCGGTTTTAGGTTCAGTTTTGGCATAGGGCATGATAATTAGGTTTCAGGAAATATTTCAATTACTGATCGAGTTTCTCAATATCTACTTCAGTCTTAAGCCAGGATTCCCATCCGTAATTCTTAGCATATCTTGAAATAGCTTCTTCTCCCACCTTAATCCGCCCTTCCATGAGCTCTCTATTCACATTGGCATAATACCTGACGACGATTTGGATAGTTTCCCCATCTTTTAAGCCCCTATAATACAACATGAATCTATCGGATGAGAGATTGTCATACTGGAAAAGCGTATTTAACATGACTGCAAGCCATTCCAGACGGGTTGGCGTGTATATATGCAATCCCTGCGGTTTTTCTGACATGGTGAATCTCCCTTCGCCGACTATACAAATTTAACGATTATAGCAACAACGATGCCTGTGACACCTATCGCTATAGTTACAGACCACTGCAAGCGTGTTTCCAACCGAGTTATTCTGTCATGGAGATCCTTTTTGACCCCCTGAATATCACTCCTCACGTCGCTTTTTACTTCCTGAATCCGAGCACCGAGGCGTGATTCAACTTTATCGACTTCTTCCATTCTTGCTTGAAGCCGAATAGCGTCTTCCTTAAGTTCAAATACATCTGGACTATTTTGATCTGCCATGAAACCTTCCTCTCAACATTCAACCAAGATTAAGTTGCAATCGTTCTTCGGATCCAAGCGGGTGGCAGAAACGAAGTGCGAATTCGATCCGTAGATGTACCACCCAAAACTTAGTATAAGAGTATATCAGAAAAATAAACGAATTACAAATCTTCTTTCCTATCCAAAATTCGACAGTTAAATTTCTCTGCCCACCCATTCAGGATCATTCAATTTTAAGAAATTATTGGGTTTCACGTCTTTTTTCAAGGATCCGGTTCGGTTAGGAAACCGAACCTACCGGGCATGGAGGTGAAAATTTGATTGAAAAATGGACAATTGAATGCCTCTGTGTGTAGAGAACCAGAGCCATTCAATTCTCTGGAAAACAACTAAATTACCTTATGATTTTGGCGTATCTAACACGAAAATCCGCGTCCTCCGCGTCCTCCGCGATAATCCGCGATTCAGACAATTTGAAAATTGAATCACCCTGCGTAGAGAACGCTTTTTGGTTGATTTTCAAAGTTGACTCGTGCTATGGTATATACAAGGCATAACAGAACCTTGATGACCACAACAGGAGTCAGATTATGATGGAAACCAAGTTTGAAGAACTCAAAGCCCGTCTGCTGGAAGTGAATGATATATCGTCCGCTGCTGGACTGCTCTATTGGGATCAATCCACCTACATGCCACCGGGCGGTGCTACCGCACGGGCACGCCAAACGGCGACACTTGGACGATTGTCGCACGAAAAATTCACAGACCCAGCGATCGGAAAATTGCTGGACGCGCTTGAGCCTTATGAAAAAAGCCTCGCTTATGATTCTAATGAAGCAAGTCTCCTCCGCCTCACACGCCGACAATATGAACGTGCGATTAAAATACCAGCAGCATTCACAGCAGAAGTGGCGAATCACACCTCCGAATCTTACCAAGTCTGGACTGAGGCACGTCCGGCAAATGATTTTGAACGGGTACGTCCATATCTCGAAAAAACACTCGAATATAGCAGACAGGCGGCAAACTTCTTTCCGGACTATGACCACATCGCAGATCCATTTATTGAGTCCAGCGATTACGGGATGAAAGCCGAGGATGTTAGCCGTGTCTTTGCCGAATTGCGCCAAGAACTCGTTCCGCTTGTTTCCGCAATTACATCACAGGACCCCGCTGACGACTCGTGCTTGCACCAACACTTTCCCGAAGAAAAACAACTCGCGTTCGGCTTGGAAGTCGCTCAACAGTTCGGCTACGACATGAATCGGGGACGACAGGATAAGACCCACCACCCGTTTATGACGAAGTTCTCACTCGGAGATGTGAGGATTACAACCCGGACGAAAGAGGATTTCCTCGGTGATGCGTTGTTCAGCACGTTGCACGAAACAGGACACGCGCTTTATGAACAAGGGATTCGTATGGACTTTGAAGGGACACCACTGGCGCGTGGCACTTCCTCCGGTGTCCATGAAAGTCAATCAAGGCTTTGGGAAAATATCGTCGGCAGAAGTCGAGGGTTTTGGAAGCACTACTATCCGCAACTTCAAAGCGTTTTCCCAGATCAACTCGGTGATGTCCCGTTAGACACATTTTATAGCGCGATTAATAAGGTGGAGCGTTCCCTCATCCGCACAAACGCTGATGAAGTGACATACAACCTCCATGTCATGTTGCGTTTTGATTTTGAACTTGCACTGCTCGAAGGAGAATTGGAGATTCGAGATCTACCAAACGTGTGGCGTGAAAGATTTGAAGCCGATTTCGGCATCGCGCCGCCGGATGACAAGGACGGTGTGCTGCAAGATGTGCATTGGTATTTTGGGTTGATAGGTGGTTCCTTTCAAGGCTATACACTCGGCAACATCTTAGGGGCGCAATTCTTCTCGACTGCAGCCAAAGCACATCCGCAAATTCCTTCTGAAATCGAAAACGGCGAATTCCAGACACTCCACGATTGGTTAAAAGAGAATCTTTATCAACACGGATCGAAATACACCGCACCTGAAATTATCGAACAGGCAACAGGAAGCCCGTTGTCCATAGAACCCTATATGGCATACCTACGCACGAAGTACGGTGAATTATACGACTTAGAGAGTTAAGTAGGACCTACGGCCCGCACGCCGCTGGCGAGGTTTTAAACCTCGCCAGCAAAGAACGCTGCGTAAGTCCTATTCAGTACGCTCCCACCTGTAAGGAGACTGAATTATGGGAAACGGACGGTTGCTCCTCATTTTATGTCTCTGTGGTCTTTTGCAAGCCTGTGGCGGACTTAAACTGATTGATGTTTCCAAAAGTTCCGCTGCATTGCAACTCACAACTGACCAGCAGCAGAAAATTCATCCGAAACTGAATCTCATTCGCGACATCGTTGAAGATTACGACTTTGAGAAGAAACAGTTAGAGGCAGATTATCAGATATTTCGGGCAGGCATCACGCAACGACAGTACGGTCAATACGAAGACAGATTCTCGGATACTCGGACGCGGCGGGAACTCATCCGATTTCGGGAAGAAGCACGGAAATTTCTCAGACAGCGCGACGTATATCTTGACGAAATTAAAGAGATAATTCAGGAAGTATCGGCAGAACTTACCCCCGATCAGCGTATTAAACTCGCCGAACTGAAACTCCCTAAATTGGAAGTACCGATGATGCTTCAGAGCGACCCATATCGCGAACTCCGCTATATTCCGAATCACCCACTCGGTGGGGTGAATGTGTTTTAAACCGTTGCAATGGATTATTATGTGAATTTACTCGGAGACGATTCAAATACCGGTCTGTCCAAAACACAACCGTGGCGAAGTATTGACCGAGTGAACGCTACGCAGCTGTTACCCGGTGATACTGTCCGGTTTCAAGCCAATCAAACCTTCATTGGCAATCTCTGTATGCAAGGTAGTAGGCACACTCCGTGTGCCGTAACAATAGGGTCCTACGGGGCAGGCAGAGCGACGATTAACGCGGGTTCTGGTGCCGGTTTCATAGCGAAAAATACGGGCAATGTGCACCTCGTCAATCTCAATTTTGTCGGTGCTGGTGCGTCAAAGAATACCAGTTCCGGTATCTCGTTCATTAATACCTTACCCAGAGACACCAAGTTATCAGATATTCGGATTCATCGGGTGGATGTCAGTGGTTTTAAGCATTCCGGAATCTGCCTCATGGCGCAACCGACCGATATAAGTTGGAGCGGGTTCCGTGATGTCAAAATCACGAACACCACAAGCCACGACAACGGCGACGCGGGGATCAGTTGTATCGGTGCTTGGCATCCAGAGCAAGATGGATACGCACACGCCGATTTTTATATCGGCAATTGTAGTGCTTACAGGAATGCGGGTATCCCCGGCAAAGGCAGTCATTCAGGGAGCGGTATCGTTCTCGGACAGGTAGATGGAGCGATTGTTGAACACTGTCGTGCTTATGAAAACGGTCAATTGAACGATTACGAAGGCGGCGGTCCCGTCGGGATATGGGCTTGGGATGCGAACCGTGTTGTGATTCAGTTCAACGAATCCCATCACAACCGAACCGGCAGCAGCAAAGATGGGGGTGGATTCGATTTGGATGGCGGCGTGACGCATTCGGTCGTTCAGTATAACTACTCTCACGACAATGACGGTGCCGGGTATCTATTGGCACAATTCGAGGGGGCGCGTCCGTTTCATGGTAACCTGCTCCGCTATAACCTGAGCGTGAACGACGGTAGGAGAAATAGTTATGGCGGCATCCACCTCTGGTCTACGGGTGCGAATGGCGGCATCACGGACACAACTATCTACGCGAATACAATTTGCACAACACGATCTACCGATGGAAGTCCTGCTGCTGTAGATTGTACAAGCAAGGGGATTCGTGACATCCGTTTCTACAATAACTGCTTTCAAACGGATGGAGCGGCAGCCTTAGTCCGAGGTGAAACGAATCGAGAAGCCGTGTTTAAAAGCAACACCTTCAGCACAAACTACAAGTTCCCACGACTTTCTGCCAGCACCGTAAAGTAGTCCTGTTTTACTGAAGTCGCTCGAAAAAGTAGTCCAGAAACGCCTCCACCGCCACTTTAAGGTAGACATTTGCGTTTGGATCGCGATGTTGGCGTTCAGGACGCAGATCGGCGACCGTCATACCACATGTCAAGGTGCCTTCGGTTTCAACTTGCACATGCGCAAGCACGCTTTCAAAGTAATCTGGACGCGTAAGTATACCAATCGGAAGCGCGTCGTGGATATGAAACCCCCAAAACCCAACGTGTTCGCGGTAAAATTCCATGCAGGCTTGTGTAGCGTCCTTGAGAAAATGCGAGATTGTGCCTTCTCGTTTATCAATTTCAGCGTGCAATCGTTCGCCAGTTAAGATAACTTGGTGTGTCGCATCAAGCGGCACGATATGGATAGGCACATCAAATTGGAAAACTTCGTGGGCTGCATGCGGATCAACAAAGATGTTAAATTCTGCGGTCGTTGTGACATTACCGTATGCCTCGAACGCGCCGCCCATCAGGACAATCTTCTGAAGTCGCTGCATCTTCTCGGCATCTTTACGGATTGCCTTCGCGATATTCGTTAGTGGACCGAGGGCGATAATCGTGAGTTCATCTGGATAGCGCGCTGCCATCTCAAGAATAAGGTCAACCCCCGACACCGATGAAATAGTGGTGTTTGCCTGAGGATACAGGGGACTGCCATCAGTGTTTCGCAATTGACTCACATTGCCTAAACCATCGTCACCGTGAACATGTGTCGCCATTACGAGCGGCTTGACAAGCGGTTCAGCCTCGCCTTCAGCAATAATCGGAAACGTGTTCAGGTCAAGCACGCCTAAGATTGTTAACAGATTTTGTGTTGCCTGTGTAACCGAGACATTCCCGCAGACGGTCGTTATTGCCTCTACGTGTAACTCAGGTGAGCGCATCGCGAGAAAAATAGCAAATGCGTCGTCTACGCCCGGATCAGTGTCTATCAGAATTCGTTGCATTTCTGCCTTCCATAGAGAGGGTCCTGTGTTTCATATCTCTTTTAGCGATTTTACCATCACAAAAAGATTTTGTCCAAAGCATTTTCCAAATCAGGGCAAACACAGACAGATCGTTGGTGTTTGTCTTGTTTTATTTATTGTTTTTTCTACTCCGCTCACTGCTCAAGTGAATATCTTCACAGGTGAAACGATGCGGCAGATGAAGTTGGAGCCGGGTTGGTATAACAGCATTAACTTGGATTTGAGTTATCGTGCCGGCAATACAGATCTGTTTACGGCGCGTACACGGTTCCGCTCAGATTATCTGTCAAAAATCTATCACGGCTTTGTTTTTGGGAGTCTCCAGCAAGGTCGGAAAAGTGGTGAATTCTTTATCAATAAAGGCATGGCACACGCGCGAATCATCCGAAGCCTGACGCAGCACGTCCTTTTTGAATCTTTTGTTCAGAAACAGTTCAACGAATCCATTCTCCTGAGTGATCGGAATTTAGCAGGCAGCGGGATCCGCTTTGCCTCACATCCGCCGAGTTCCAGATTTAATCTCTATCTCGGTATCGGCGCGATGTGGGAACACGAACGCATTAATGACATAGACCTTGGCAAAATCACAACCCATGTCATTCGGTCAACCAACTATATCAATTGGACTGGCCAATTAGATGAACGGATTACAACGAGCGCGACCGGATACTATCAGGTCTATCTGCGACGTTTTGAAGACTATCGCATCCTTTTTCAGGGAAGCCTCACATTCCGCCTGACAACGAAATTAGCGTTCCCACTTCGGATAAATTTCCGATACGATAGTGAACCACCAACGGGCATCCGCAAACATGATGTGGAAATTTTTAACGGATTGCGGTATACTTTTTAGTAGCCATTAGCTGTCAGCCATCGGCAGTCAGTTATAACGGTGTGTGGAGAATAAAGGTTCAGCAGCGGGCACAACAATTTATCAGCAGCTGATAGATAGGAAAAAAAGGAGTCATTTTATGAAGGTAGTGAAAACCTGTATAATAATCTATATCGGTATATCCCTGATCGCACTATCGAATATTGCGTGGGCAGATGGACATCTCCAAGTCAAGGAAGCAGAGAAAAAACTCGTTCTGAAGGGCAAGATTTCTGAAGCACTCGGTGAATACGAAGCACACCTAAAGGGAGCCGTTGAATATCTTGTTTGTGGACGCGACGGTAAGGAATACGAGAGCCTTATTGTCGTCAATGCGACTGCCAAGGAAATTTACGATGCCCTTGAAAAACTCGGTGTTACGGTAGGTACACCGCCCGGTTACGACGAAGAGAAAGATGAACCGACACCACCAACGGGGACCGGGTTTATTATCTATGCCGAATGGAAGGATGGCGATAAAACGAAAAAAGTCCGTGCTGAAGAACTCGTTTTCAATGTAAAAACCAAAAAACCGATGCAACAGGTCGCTTGGGTCTATTCCGGTTCACGCGTCGTGGCAGATTTGGATAGCGATGATGAAGACGCGATGATGCCACAAGCGTTTATGAGTAATGACCTTGTCGCTTTACGACGGTTTGATGCAAGCGCGCTCTTCCAAAATCCGCTCCCTGAATCGGAAGAGGAAAACATCTATAAAAAGAACGATGCCTTGCTCCCAAAACTGGGGACACCCGTCACACTCACGATTGAGGTTAACCGAAAAATGCAACTGTTCGTGCTAATCAGTGGGAAGGTTCAAGGCGTAGGATTCCGCAATTTCACACAGATGAACGCGAAGCAGCTCGGCATCAACGGCTACGCTAAGAACTTACCAAACGGGAAGGTTGAAGTCATCGCAGAGGGTGATAAGTCGCAGTTGGACGCGTTAGTCGCTTTATTAAAGAAGGGACCGCGCTTTGCCAGAGTCGATTCGCTTGATGTTGATGAACGTCCGTTCACAGGGGAATATAAGACTTTCGGCATTCGGTATTAGACTATGACGCAAACGCCGTCAGACTTCATATCGGGAATCCTCCTCGCGGCTGGACTCTCCACTCGGATGGGAGAACCGAAGCAGCTACTCCCTTTCGGCAAAAGCACTATCGTTGAAACCGTAGTGGACAATATGCTCGGTGCCAAGTTCGATGAGGTTATCGTCGTCGTTGGACACCGCGCCGAGGCGATTCAAAAACAGTTGGGGACGCGTGCTATCAAAACCGTTTTTAACCCTGATTACCGCGACGGTATGTTAACCTCCGCGCAAACAGGTATCCGTGCGAAAAAAGAAAACGGGGTATTTGCTCTGATGTTGGTGGATCAGCCGTTCATTACATCCGCGCTAATCGATCAAGTTGTTGATGCATACCAGCAAACGGAGAAGGGAATAGCACTGCCAAGTTACAATTATAAGCGTGGCCATCCGGTCATCTTTAACCAGAGGTACGCACAAGATATTCTTGCCTTAAACGCGGAAAGTGGTGGCGTGCGAACACTCTTTAAAAAGTATAGCCACGATATTCACTATGTCACCGTAGATACAGACGCTGTGCTGCGCGATATTGATAACCGCGAAGATTACAAACGCGCCTTGCGGGAAGCGTGAGGTTTTTCGGATTCTAAATCAATTATGTTCAAATCTATTGAAAACGTTCAAGATGCTTGTGCAAAACATGCGTACATCGCAGATAAGGGTTTAGCGACAACCCTCTATCTCGCGCACCACCTGAAAAAGCCTATCTTTCTTGAAGGCGAACCGGGTGTCGGTAAAACAGAAGTCGCTAAAGTACTTGCGGATGCTACGGGTGCGAAACTCATTCGATTGCAGTGCTATGAGGGTTTAGATGCAAACAGCGCACTGTATGAATGGAACTACACACGCCAAATTTTACAACTCCGAATCGATGAAGCACGTGGACGCGATAAAGAAGAGATCGGCACAGACCTCTTTAGCGAGATATTTTTGCTGAAACGTCCCTTACTGGAAGCCATCCAGAGCGATGGCGATGTGCCACCCGTCTTGCTCATTGACGAAGTTGACCGGAGCGATAGCGAATTCGAGGCGTTTCTGCTCGAAATCCTATCCGATTTCCAAATTACCATCCCCGAAATCGGCACCATCCAAGCGAAACACATTCCGTATGTAGTGCTCACCTCAAACCGTACACGAGAGGTCCATGAGGCACTCAAACGGCGTTGCCTCTATCAGTGGATTGATTACCCGACCATCGAAAAAGAATTGGCGATTGTGCAGACAAAACTGCCGCAGATTGATGAACATCTCGCGCAGCAACTATGCCAAATCATGCAACTCTGGCGGCAGGGAGACTACTATAAAAAACCCGGCGTAGCTGAAACACTCGATTGGGCACTGGCACTCATTGCACTCGGTAAGGGACAACTCGACGCAGATGTCGTCGCTGAGACCCTGGGGTGTGTTTTCAAATATCAAGATGACATCCAACGGGCGCGCGCCGTAGAGTTATCTGAGTTAGGATTGTAATTGAGGAGGAAAAGATGTCATTTCACGAATGTTTAGTACTTATTGCATATCTTAATTTTCTTATCGTCCCCAAAACTAAAAACGAAAGTCGGGGGCCTGTTAAAACAGATGCCCTGATCAAGCCCCATCGAGCTGAAAAGGTTGGACGCTCTGCAACACACCCACGTTCGAAACTAAAGGACTTGCTGGCTCAAGAATCAGGTTGTACTGAACAGGATAAAGCTGTTAAATCTGGAAAACTCAAACCCCATCGAGCTGAAAAGGTTGGACGCTCTGCAACACACCCACGCTCGAAACTAAAAGATTTGCTTATTGATACAGAAAAAAATAACGGATCCAACGAGTCTAATGAATGGGATACCGGTCCTGCTGTTGGCAACGAAATATGGTAAGTTCAACCTTGTATAATAGCGACTACATTCCAGTGCGAGGTGACGTAGTTGAGATTAACTTAGACCCACAAAAAGGCAGGGAGATTAAGAAGCGTCGTCCTGCCGTTGTTGTATCCTCATGGAATTTTAACCTCAGGCAGAATATTGCTATCGTTTGTCCAATTACGCGTACCGTCAGGGGAATTGCTTTTGAAGTTCCTATTCCAGATGGATTACCTGTAGACGGTGTTATCCGAGTGGATCAGGTCAAGAGTCTTGATTGGCGTGCCAGAGAGGTTAGATATTTGTGTTATTTACCGGATGAAACAATGGATGCAGTCTCCGACAAAATTGAGGCAATAATATGGGGCGAGTAATTAGTTTCTATGGATAACCTCAATCAGATTTGCAGAAAAAATTTATGAATGGAAACAAAAGAAACCAACGCGCTGGAACAAAAATCTTTAGAGGTACGGGTTACCTCCTTTTAGTCGCTGCAGCCTTCTGCACGATGGTCCCGTTGCTGTGGTTGTTGACCTCCTCTTTTAAAACCGCAAATGAGATTTTTGCCGTTCCTATACAATGGTTCCCCAGCTTCCCACCGCGCGTTGCATCGTCGCCTTATATTGTTGAAGATGCTTACCCAAAAATTGAGAAACCAGAAATGGTAGATGAAACGGCATGGGAAGCCTTACAACCTCCCCTCACGCAGGCAATCTGGACGAAAGCACAAACACACATCGTAGCAAACGCACAACTTTCCAATTACGTCCCTTCCCAGAAATTACAGACGGAAATGATAGAGGGTTTATGGCAACAATTGGTGACGAGTTTGCCAGATGAGATATGGGATAGGACACAGACATCCATCATTGCTGCAGTGCAGGACGCTGTTATTCCAGAGACAGTTGACACGATTTGGGGTTCAGTGTATCGTGAAGTCGCTTTTGGAACACTTCAAATAGAGGATCTCGACTTCAATCGCACACCTGTTGAAGATGTGAAATGGGAAATTGCGCAAGGAACAGATGCTCGCATCCGTCCATCTGTAGATACTCAGACCGTTGCGAGTCTATCTTACGATTTCCAAAGCAGCGATACCCTTCATGTAACCACCACTATCCCTGCTTCCGTCCCAATTGAGCGGATTCGGCGCATCACGCTGCCTATCCGTGGGGATGCCTCGTACCACCGTCTCTCTTTAACTGTGACTGTCCTGCAGCCTGAAGAGACTATGAACACTGCCACCAACGGTATTACGTATCAACCGATACGACCTTTTGTCTTGGAGAGCGCGTTATGGAACGACGCTGTATGGCGACTTCACGGCATCCCGGGTGAGTTGGAAGCATCACATATTACGATGCAGCAAACAGAAACAGACAACACAATCCAGTCTATGATCGGAGCAGAGACAGGAAATCAATTGTTCTTACAATTAACGATTCATCAACCGCCATACCTGTCCATCGTGTGGGATAAGTTCACCTCAAACTACCGGAATCTGTGGCAGACAGTCCCGTATAACCGCTACTTTATCAACAGTGTTTTCATCGCCACTGCGTCAACGCTACTCACACTGTTTTTCTGTTCTCTCGGCGGCTATGCGTTCGCCAAGTATCAATTCCGTGGTCAAAAAATCCTGTTCGGTATCCTGCTTGCCTCCATGATGGTGCCTTTTCAGGTGTTGCTGGTTCCTCTGTTCGGCCTGATGTACGATATAGGCTGGCTCAATAGTTACAAAGCGATTATCATCCCATTTTCAGTTGGCGCGTTCGGTGTATTTCTGATGCGTCAATTTATCGTCACGATTCCATCGGAACTGATAGACGCAGCACGTATCGACGGTTGCTCCGAATTCGGCATCTATTATCGGATTGTGCTACCGATTATCAAACCGGCACTCGGTGCATTGACGATCTACTCGTTTTTAGGTTCATGGAACGGCTATCTCTGGCCCCTCATCATTTTACGCGATGAGGTGAAATACACACTGCCGATCGGTTTAGCGAACCTCGTCGGCATCTATCGTCAAGATTACGGCATGCTGATGGCAGGAACACTGCTCTCGCTAATGCCGATTGTTATTCTATTTCTCGCGATGCAGCGTGAATTTGTGCAAGGGATTACTTTAGGAAGCGTCAAGGAGTGAAAAATGTCAAATTACACAACGGTCACAAAAACGTCAGCCATACGAGAAGGCCGCGGAAAGGCGTTCACCGTCAATGGAAGGCGCGTCGCTATTCTCAATGAAAACGGCACATTCTGTGCTGTTGACAACACCTGTCCACACGCTATGGGTTCACTCGGTAGAGGCAGAATCCGAAATGGCATTGTTGTGTGCCCCGTCCACGGTTACGCATACGATACGAAAACAGGCGAATGTCAAACCGATCCGCGCCTCCGCATCAGAACTTATCCGTTGATTGTTGAAGATGAAGAAATTAAAATTGAGGTGCAATCGTGAAGAAAACTTGTGTCCATCTCATGCTGTTAGCTGTTGTATTCTGTTTAACAGCAACTGTCCAAAATCGCGTATCGTCCCAACTGGAAGAGGGTTTCGGCAAATCCTTGAAACAAGATGCTGTGGATGTTTGGGAAGATTTTCTCAATACGCTTGACAGACGCGGGTTGTCAGACCCACATTGGGAGATTGAACCGGAGGATCAGGAAAAGTTAATCGCTGACTTCAAAGCGAAAATTGACGCGAGTGTTTCTGAAGGACTAACATCGCTGCCAGAACGTCTGCCGAGTTATGTTCACCGTTTTCCTGAAGAGATGCTACGTGCAATCAAATCACACGCTGAAAATGTTCTGGAGGCGGATCCCAACAATGGCGCAGCGGCGAAGTTTTTGGCAGTTGAAGCGTTCCATAAGGTAAATGCGCAAATTTCTTCTGAAGCGTACCCACTTTTGGAAAAAGCGATGGTGTTAGCACCTAAGGATTTTGAAATTTGTTTTTTCGCATACACAGCATGCACGCGGCTCGGAGATCAGATGACAGAAGAAGCTCTTGTTGCCCTTGAAAGGCTATTTGAGCGGTTAAGGGGAGCGGATCACCGAGTCTCATACCTATGGACGGTGAGGCTTTATACCACTGAGGTTGAAGCTACACCCGTCCAGATGTACCAACAGATTAATAAAAGACATCCGGTGGTTGATCGATGGGAGGCAGTGCTGAACGAGATTCTCGCCGTGTTTGAAAATGAATTAGTCGAGAAACCCGACTCAGGAGTTTTTAACATAATCGCCTATATTCATGAAGCGATGGGAGATATTGCGGCGGCACAAGCGGTTTTCAAGAACGTCCAGCCGATGTATGAGAAACGACTGGCAGAAAATCCAAACGATAGAACCGCTTTGACTTCATTGGCTAATATCCATGACAAATTGGGGAACACCGATCTCGCCCACGAATATCGCGTGAAAGCAAATCCAACCCTCGCTTGGAAAGGACAGGTATTACCTGAATTCTCGCCGGTTGTTGACTTGGATGGCAAACCGGTTTCACTCGCAGATTACCGTGGTAAACTTGTTTTGCTTGACTTCTGGGCAACGTGGTGCGGTCCATGTATAACGGAGCTACCGAATATCAAGGAAGTATACGAAAAATACCACAACAAAGGTTTTGAGATCATCGGGATAAGCCTCGACACTGACGAAGCAGCGTTGCGCACATTTATCAAAGAGAATCGGTTACCGTGGCGACAAGTGTTTGACGGGGCGGGGCGGGAGACGCCCTTAGCGCAACAGTATGGTGTCCGCAGCATTCCTGCCCAATTTCTGATTGATCGGGAAGGCACGGTCATTTCGGTTAAAGCGAGAGGAAAACGTCTAAAGGATCTCGTTGAAGCGGAAATAGGAGACAACACAGAGTAAAAAAAAACGTTCAACGCCGCTGGCGAGGTGTTTTTGCTTGGGGTGTTTCTGCGGATTTCCGATAGAAACCTCGCCAGCGAGGAAGCCGCGTAAGTCTCGATAGTTCTAAAAATCCGTCCTAATGCCTACCATGAACGAAGTTTTATGGATCGCTTCAAATTGGGAGCCACCTTCTGCTGTTTCAACACGGCGGAACCGGTATTCACGGGTAACAATCGTTTCAATCGGCGGATAGACTGCATAGCCAATCTGTAAACCGAGTGCAGATTTTTCATTGAGATTAAACAGATCGCCAAAGAAATTCGCCGCGTCTCCTTCGCCGATATCGCGTTTTGTATAGAATCCCTGAACCTTGAAACGCGGAATCAACTCCGAGGCTGCCGCTGCCATATACAGTTTGGGTGAACTATTGTCATAGTCCTCAAATGTCCCAAATAATTGGAGCTGTTTCGCGGGCTTCCAGAGGATTTGTGAAAAGAAGCCTCGTCTTTGTTGACTGTTCGTTTCGATATCCAGAAAATCGGGCATATCGGGTTCGGGTGATAGTAATTTCGCTGACTCATACGTATAATCAAAGACAGAAGGGATATACCCTTCCTCAAAGACGCGGTACTCAAATTTGAAACTGGCTTTGGGAAAGGCAAGTCCGACACCAACAGCATTGCCCCATGCGAACTCTGTTGTTGGTGTAGCCTCTCCGCCTATCGGATCACTTTCCAATCGTCTGGTCGGTCTCTGCTCGGTTGATTCAGTTTCTAAAGGTTCGTCAGGCACTACTCCCGGTGCCTCGGATGCAGTGTTGAGCATGGCAAGATCATTATACAGATCAAGCCGAAAATTACTTCTCTCAATCAGTGGAAATCCCACGTCCACACCTAAGGCAATCAACGGGTCTTCCTGATCTTCTTGTGGATTCGGATCGATATCGGTGAGATAGGTGGCTCCGAGTTCAATTCGTGTGAAAAAGTTATTATTTTCTGGACGTAGAAAGGGGCGATAAAACCCGCGTCCACCGAAGATTAAGGGATTTCCAAGGTCATTCATCATCGTTTCAACGCCGTACCGATTATTGGATTTCCTAAGGTTTACGCGTAACCCGCGCCGGTCATAGTTAGAATAACCCGACATAATTGAGCCGTGCCCAATTGTTATATAATCCAATTCTCCTAAACGGAAGTAAAACGGATCATAAGGTGCTGCGTAACTGACGTAACGGATGAGTCTCAGCCATGTGCTTGGACTATCCCATGATTCACCGTCTTCAGCGAGGAATTGAGAGCCAGCATCTGATGCATAAGGGTCGTAGAGTACAACCAGGTCTAATCCAATACTGACTTTTCCAAGTGGAATATCCGGTTGGGCTTGAAGTTGAATGTACGGATGTGTACCAATGAAGGTCAGACCACCACCGTATAATCCGCTTGTCAGGAAGTCGGGTCGTTCTAATGCTGCTAAGCCGGGATCTTCTTCGGCACCAATAGAAAGAAGAAAAAATAAAATCCCAATCCCAATTGTTAAAGCAAAGATGCCTCTGCTATAAGGTGTAAAAACCTTATCTCTGTTCATGAAGTAACGATCCTTCCATCTTTCATGTGGATAATACGATCAGCGTTCTCTTTTAATCCTTCATGATGTGTTACGATCGCAATAGTTGTTTGGTATTCCCGGCGTAGTTCTTGAATCAGGTTCATTAAATTGTCGCTTTGGCGACTGTCTAAGTTAGCGGTGGGTTCATCGGCGAAAACAATCTTCGGACGATTGGCAAGCGCACGTGCGAATGAGACACGCTGTTTTTCGCCACCAGAAAGTTGCGCGGGTCGATGGTGGAAGCGTTCACTTAAGCCCACCTGTGTCAGGAGTTCCGTCGCACGCCTTTCGGCTGCATCGGTCTTCGTGCTGGCGATATCCATGGCGACCATCACATTTTCAAGCGCAGTGAGGTAGGGTAACAGGTGAAACAACTGGAAAACAAATCCGATCTTTTCGTGACGGATTACACTCAGATCCTCATTCACAGGATCGATCGGTTTGCCATCAATTCGGAGTTCACCAGCATCCGGCGTTAAAATGCAACCGAGGAGACTAATCAGGGTCGTTTTTCCACAACCGCTGTCTCCCATAATCATCACCAGTTCACCCGCTTCGATTCGGATATCGACTGAATCAACTGCGACGACGGTCGCATCGCCTGTGCCAAATCGCTTCGTTAAACCGGTACCCTCTACTACTGCTGTCATCTATATCTCTCCTCGGAAAGCGATCATCGGATCCACCGCAATTGCCTTCCGCGCCGCCAGATAACCGCTGCCACAACACACAACAAAACTGATGCACACGACAATAATCGATTCCATAAAATTAATAGCGACAAAGATAGGTGCTGCCGCCGCAAATACATAAGAAAGGATGAGTCCAAGTACCACACCAACAGCAGAGATGAGGACCACCTGTTTCAGTAGCAACCCCATTACATAGTAGTCTGAAGCACCGATAGCCTTTAACACCCCAATTTCCTGCGTCTTTTCAAGCATCGTCACATAAGTGATCATCCCGACAAGGATACCTGCTGCTAACCATAACATCACCCGCAGGAATTGCACCGCTTTCATCGGTTCGTCAACATAGTAGGCAATAATGTCTCCGAGCGTCTGTTTTAAGGTGCGCGCCTCGATTGTTTCTAAGGCATCTAAACCCGCAGAGACCTGTCCGGGTTGTTCATTTGCGTCCGTTTTAGCAATCATCATGTTGACGTGTGGCGTGTTGCCAAGCAGAAGTTTCTGGGCAATGCGGACATCCATGAACAGGAGCGGCGTATCCAAGACAAACATTCGGCTTTCTGCCTTTCCAACGACCTTGACTTTCTCATTGCCCAAAGTGATTTGTTCCCCGATTTCCAATCCCATTTTTTCATCAACGACTACCTCATACGGAACCGGATCCTCGGGTCGATAGTCTTCAAAATTGCTTGGTGTAAACATTCTCCCTTCACCGGCAATAACGCGCTTAGGTCCACCGAGTTTTCCCAACTTATATCCGACAACGATTGCCTTAGTAGATTTTCCATGGACGGTAGGACGTGCTTGCGCAAAAACCAAAGGTGACGCAGAGTCAGGTGTCAATCCTTGTGCTGAATTCAGAAACGCCATGTATTCCTCAACGACCATAGAAAACCCAATAAACGCGCCACCAGACCCTTCTGCGGAGATCCAGACATCCGCGCCAGTGGACTCCACATACTGCCGCGCTTGAATGCGCATGCCGTTCATGATACCACCCAACAACAGGATCAGCGAGATCAGCACAGTAATACCGAGTGCTGTTAACACGACCCTTGCTTGGCGATAACGCATGTCTTTAAGGAATAATGTTTTCATTTTTCTACTTTTCCTTGCGGTTCGGTGAGGTGGGTTGGGGCATTAAAGGGGCACTCCGTAGAACCGCCTTCCACTTTGTTTCAGGCTACAAACTTTGGAAACCTTAATCAACGTTGTTGGCTTCTACAAGTTTTCGGAGAGCCTTTCATGCATTGTCTGCCGCTTGCGGCGATGCAACCCGACGTGTTCCAGATACGCGCCTTCATCCGCCTCAACACCGGTCTCACGTTCGAGGAAAAGCGGAAAATCTGATGCAGGCGGTTTGGCGTTGTGATACGCGTTGCTATAACTTCGCATGATGATACGCTGTTCGCGGTTGAGCGTTTCTAACCATTCAGATGAGGAATGGAACCGATCGGCAGGTGTAACCCACGATGGACAGTAAGCAACAAAGATATTGTAGCGCACCACATCGCTCTCATTCGGTTCCACGCGATGCCAGATACTCGAATGCATCACTGTCATTGTGCCTTTACGCGGGCAGACAACCATTTCTCCCGGCATACTCTCGTGTGTATCGTAGCCATCCATGTACTGATGGCGATGGCTACCGGGTAACACAACGAGATTACCCATCTTCTTATGTGGGAGATCCGTCAGCCAGTACCCGATTTTGATTTGCAACGGCAATTTGGGTGAAAAGACACCGTAAGGAAGTGCACGCGCACCGTCCGGGTGCCACTGGTTGTACTGTTTGCCACCGGGCGGACGCAGGAAAAATTGGCTTATATGGAGTTTGAGGAGTTCACCGAACAGGTCATAAGCATAACCGACATGGCGCTCGTGATCAATGAGGTCTGCGAACACGGGGTCGCGTTCGACGATGTTTTGCATGCCAAGATACCCGCCTGGCTTATATTTTGGCTTGGTTGCAGCAACGCGATCTATTGCGTTAATATAGGTCTGGATGTCTGCATCAGAAATAGCATTTTCGATGAAGATGATACCGTCTTCATTAAAGGTTTTCCACTGTTCTGGTGTAAATCCGGGCGGTGCAATACGATATTTTTGTTCGGGTTCCATTGGACGACTCCTTTCATCTGACTTTATAGCAAATTACGTGCCAGTCTCAATAATACCCCCGTTATCCTATTCTCTGTGAAATCTCCAGAGATCACTGCACAAAATAGGGCAAACGCTACATTCAATAGCACGAAATAGGGCAGATGTGATCAACTGTTGTGAATGGTGAAGTGTGTAAGATAAACTCACGTTAGGAATTATAGTGAATCCCGTAATTAATTATACACTTTTATAATATCATCAATAGATGCCTCAGCGTTATATTGACGCCTCCGCTTGATGTTAGCGAAATCCTTTTCAATCGGATTCAACTCTGGAGAATACGGCGGTAAAA
>JAJDTM010000011.1 GCA_022827185.1 Candidatus Poribacteria bacterium | reverse complement strand
TGAGGCGCGTAGAATGAAGTTCTGGTTGTTGCGATGATAGGTGCCTAAAGTGCCAACCGAAGTGTTCTTCCCAAGTTTTCCAAAGAGTTTAAGGCCTCCGTCCATGTCCATTATCCGCCGCGAATGAAAAAGGGGCCTCAGATTATAGACATTGCCCCCTTCAGAGAAGAAAGGACGCCGGTCCTCCACGTAGCGTTCGCCGTAGGAGAAATCGATGCCTTCCACGGCTTGCTCAATGTTATCAAAATCGGGGTTAACAGTGCTGATGAGACGTAGTTGCGGTGTCACTTCATAACGCAGATCCACCCCGCCGCGGGCAGTATATTCCCTTTCGTTAGTTTCGGTTTCACTGATGCCGCCGATAAGATAAGGTAGCAGCTTTAATTCACGCTTTCGCTGCGGTGGTAGCACGTCAATCCAGTGTCCGTCGTTTTCTCGGAACTCTTGAACCCCTAAATTACACCACCATGAACGTTCACCTGTTCGTTGTTGAAACCTATCAAGGTTGATTCCCATACGAACGGGTTCTGTTGTGTCTGGGTAATCGAGCATCTGCCATGGGATTTCCATCTCTACGATCCATCCATCTTCAACAATCTGTGCTGCGGTTTTCCATAATCCAATCCATTCACTTTTTTCTGCGCGTCCGGTGGCGAGATGTACATATTTCGTGCCGAGTGGGTTGACAATGAAGAAATTTCTGTCAGAAAACTGGTGTGTGTGGAATGGATCAAGACTGAAAGAAACCCAATCCTCTCCACTGATCCGGGTCTGGTCTTTAACTTGGCGTGCCACGATTTTATCAGGCATCTCATCATAGAGGTGAAGCCCGACGTAGATGGCTTCGTCGGTGTGAACGAGCCAACCAACGGATTGATTCTTGGCAGGTTTTTCGGTGCGTTCATCAGTGAAACCGATGGCTTGCGGTGCGTCTTGCCAGCAGGCATCGTCGAGAATACCATCAATGGTCGGTGGCTGATCGGTTTTGGCTGCCGGAAGTTCTTTCTGAACGGTTTGTGGGTTTTCATCTGCCCAAGTTTGTAGGTTTGTGATTAGTATAAATGGTAGTGTAATGGACATTACTATTGCCTGAATTTTTTGCAGTTTCATCGGTTGGTTTCCTCCATGATTAGCGCGCCCACCTGCAAAACACTCACAATCCGCTAACCTTCGCTTGAGAAAATGGATTGGTAATACCATTTCTGAATAACTGATCTTCATTAACGAAAAACCGATCCGTAGGAACGAGGGGACCTCGCTTCTCCTAAATGTAGATCTATTTTTTTAGATTTGATATAATATCCATTCTAATATTGAATAGCGTGCAATATTTATGCCAATATTAACGCTTGAAATAGACGTAATCCAGGGGGAATGTCTGTCAAATTGGCAGACATTTGAAAAAGGTGTGCGTTTAGCAGTCAATTTGACTTGCTACGGGATCCCAAAGCAATGAGTTGCCACGTGCCGGGTCCCACTTGTAAAGTCGGTTCCGCCGAAGTTAATTTTCCGTATTTACCATCTCCGCTAAAGACGAAATGCTGAACAGAAAACGTGCATCAGAGAAAAATTTTAAAATTAACGCGAACGAAACCCAACAATCCAAACGCTATAGGCGTGAGAATACGTTGGGTTTCATCTTATTATGAGATTTCAAATTTCGCTTATTTGTTTGGCTCGTTCCGAGAATTATTTTGTGGCACTATAATAAATCGCATTGAAAAGCAACTTAAAAGTCCCATAAGATTGCGCGCGGTGTTGCGGTTTGAACCCGAAAAGAACGACGCGCCCAGTGCCTAAGGGAACTTCTAACAGTGCGGTTTTTTGGCGTATCCGTTTTTCACCCTCAAGCCAACCGCTCATCAACGGATTAAACTCAGGGTACGTTGCTATAACTTCCGTGCCACCGCGTTCGGCAGAAAATACGGGTCCCGATTTAAAAAAGATAGCCATCTCGCTATCTAACCCGTGTCCGATTGGGTGTTTTGTATCTATCCGAACGCGGAGTAATGAACCGGGACAGAAGAACACATCTTGGTTCGGTTGGTTATTTTTTTCAACAACATTGACGATACCCTTTTCACTAAGTCCAAAGTACTTCAAGGGCAGTTCTGTCGCACGATTTAGGCAGATAAGCGTGCCGCCATCCTCCACAAACGCCCGCAGGTTCGCTAACCCCTCAGTACCAATGCCACCGACGTATTCCAGCGGTAATTTCCCTGTTGAATGTCCATTGAGAATACCGGAAGCCCCCAAATCGGGCAGGATTATTGCATCATAACGCGCTGCTAAATCCCCCGCGCGAATTTCTGCATTCGTGAGACTATTGTAATTAAACCCGTGTGTATCCAAAACCCAGCGTGTCCAACCTTCATCCATATTCGCTGTCCACGGTTTGTATAGACCAAGACGCGGCGCGTCCACACTTGAGAACATACGACGAAGATTTTCTTCGTTGATAGATGCATCGGCGTGGATGTGGATGCTGTATTCTGATGCAAGTGCGCTCAGTTCCGCAATTTGCTGTAGTGGCGGCTCCACAGTCTTGATCAGGATAGCTCCAGGCGGCAACGTCTTGCCTGCGAGTTCTACATCCCGCTGCGCCCAGTAAAGTTTATATTTCGGACTGTTGTCGCCGAATCTGGCGTTGAACAGATGGTTGAGGAAAAATGCTTCAGCGTTGGTTCGATTCTCGAACAGGTAACTTGTCGGTTCAGGGGTACCGTCCAGCGTGCCTTGTACCACTGGAAGCATCGGGAGCTGCCTTAAATCCGCCTCAAACGGATGCACAACCGCTATTGTCCGCACCCCCATCTGTAACGGCAGGGTCCAACCTGCAATATCGTAAGGGCGTTCGGGCGGTGATTCAGGCGATGGACGGCGTTCTGGATAGCGTTGCACCTCAAGCAGATCCTTCGCATGTGCCCGAAAGGGTTGCGACATTAAAACGACATAAGTGTCCGCGGGGTATTCTACACCGTCAGCGGTAAACGGCGCGTCTGCCTGATGAATCTGTACGCCGCCGCGTTTCAAAATATCCAGCATCTTAAGCGTTGTGTGGATATCGCGTTGTTCAGTCGGGATGAGAAACGCTCGGGGGGGTTCATCCTGCCCTTTTGCGATTGCATCGAGTCCCATCTTGTAAAAGTTTGTTTTCAGCGTTACTCGATGCTCGGCGACGAAATCGAGAATTGAGAATGTCGCCGCTTTCTCATAGTCTACAATATTGCGCAACCGCCACCAACCCCCGGGCCACGGTTCTGGAAAGTTGGTGCGGAGCGCGTATTTGTCAAGCCCTCGCCGATAGCCTTTTAAAGTGTGATGTGGTTGAAAGATTGGCGTTGCGATTTCTACTCGCGCCGCTTCTGTCAAGATGCCGACCATGTTGTGCCGATACGGTACCGTCCGAAATCCGCCGTGCCACCATGTATCATAGACGGCACTTGAAAGCACACCTGTGAACCCATCGCTCGTCAGGTCGAAGGCGAGTTGTGCTCCAATAAGCGAAAGCGTCCGCTGTAAGAGCGGCGGGATATTCGGATTAACCGGCTCGAAATAGGGCGGAATCACAAACCGGGGACCGCGGTAGCTCATCTCATGCACATCGTAGACAACTTCTGGAAACCACTCCTCATAAAGCACTCGCGTCAGCAGTCGCGTTTCTATCTGTGTCAACATAAACCAGTCGCGATTGTTATCGTGTCCTGTATATTTATGATACAACCACGGAATTTCCGAACCTTCGTGGGGCGTGCCGACGGTGCGGTTGTACCAATCCACTACGATATTCAATCCGTCTGGATTCGCGGAAGGGATTAGTAGGATTATCACGTTCTCAAGGATTTCTCTGATTTGCGGTGTCTCGGCTGTTGCGAATTGATGTGCCAATTCCATTGACATCTGCGAAGAGGCGATCTCGGTGGAATGGAGGTTGCAGTTAATTAGCACTACCGCTTTACCTTCTTGTACCAGCGCATCCAATTCAGCATTCTGTTTTGTAGGGAGTGCAATCTCTCTTTGGATCTGCTGATAGCGTGCCAGATTTTCCAAGTTCTCCGGCGCAGAGATCAGCAACATTAAAAGATCGTTGCCTTCTGTCGTTTTTCCAAGTGTTTCCACCAGTACCCGATCCGAGTTTTCTCCTACATGGTGCATGTATTCGGAGACAGTTTTCCAGCCTGCTACTTGGTAATCCGAACCGACCTGGAATCCGAGAACCTCCTCTGGCGGCATCAACTGCGCGTATGTCGGGAGCTGCAGCAAAACCGCGGACATAATCAACACGCCGAGTGTACCCCACAACGTTGCCATTTTAATCCCATAAACGCCTGATTTTCGTTGATGAAGTCTGCGGTGGAGAGAGTTAAAAAATTTCATAAGAAAATAGCCCTTCCTATAGACGCGAGTTCCTGAGTCTTTATTGCTTTTTAGTATAGCCTAAATCAGCGCAGCAGTCAACTCTATCCGATAGATTTCGCTGGTTTCCGATGTGTTCTATCTCTGCTGATCCATTCAGTTTTCGATTTTTTTGCTGCTTCTATCAGAAAAGTCGAGATTCGAAGATCCTTCCTACAGAAGAACTAACTGCTTCTGGAGAAAGCAGCATCTACACTTGACTTTTTTAGAATTTTGTGGTATTGTTACAATGGAATATTTCCAAACCCACAATGTAACGTGGCGCGCAGTTAAAAGTGTGTATGACAAGGCGCAGCTCATATTCAGTGTATCCGTACTACAAAAGTCAGGGGGAAAATAGAACGCAATGAAAAAGGTTTTAATCATTCCGCTCGTTGTCCTGCTGCTCGCCAGCCTTGGTTGTGAAACGAAGCAGAAGGGACCGAGCAACTTAACCGTAGGCAGGAGTAAATTAATTGACAGCGGGAATGCCTTGGAAGCCGTTGAACATCTTGAAAAAGCGGAACAAGAAGAAGGCAATAAGTTGGAACCTCGTGCCTTACTTGTTATCGCTTATTCTTATGGGATTTCCACCGGAGATGCCAATAGGGGTGGTAATGAAGCCAAATTCAGAAATCAGCTGGAGCAGCGGATTGAAGCACTTACAGAGGCTGAGATGAAGCAGATCTTGCAAGTTCTCAGTAAGCGCTCACAGGTGCGAAAAGCAGGTCTACAGGCACTCGTGTACAAGGGACATGATGCCGCAGTCTTAATTCTTGACAGCCTTGAAAAAAACAGGTACCCGTCACTTCATGCCGATTTTACACAGTGGATGTTGATTGACATAGGGATTGCCGAGAAGAAGTTGGCTGACAGACGGACTGACACGTTAGATCTTATCTTAGCCACCTTAGCTAAACCTATTACCGAGCCGCGCGATAGAAAACGCAAACTGGACATTAAAAGTAAACTTGTGCAAGTGATTTCTGAAATCGGTGACGCGAAAGTAATAGAAGCATTGAAAGCCCTTCAAACCGACATCATGGAACCGGGACTGATCATGGAAATTAACACGACACTCTATCAGCTCGGGGAGGCATCGTATAAAAAAGACATTATCGCTGGCATAAATCATAGTGATGTTAAGGTTCGCCGCGCCGCTGCGAAAGCGATGGTGAATATCAAAAATGTGTCGCCTAAAACACTGATTGCTGGACTCAAAGACGAGGATTCCGAAGTCGTCGCAGCACTCGTGGCTGCACTTGCAGTTCATAAGGATGCCGCCGCTGTTGATGGACTCGTGGATGTCCTCACTAGTAAATTAGTTCCTGTCACTGATGATAATGGAGAAACCATAAACCCAAAGCAAGCCGCAATTGAAACACTTGACCTTTATGGACAGAATAAACTCGCCAGAGGCTTAGCAAAACGTATCACTATGCTGCTCATTGGTGGGACGGTTAGCGACTCAAACAACCGTTATTATCTTGTACAGCTGCTGAGGCGAGAGCCGTTTAAGAAACAGATTAAAGCACTAAAAACGATTGATGATCTTGCGTCCAAGCTCCATGAGTATCGCGACAAAAAGGAGCAGATGGCCCTTGTCAAAGACGCACTTGCGCGACTCCTTGATGAGGTTCGGTAGTACAAAGTGCGTTGTGTGTATATTCTGGCATTTTTCCGCAGAAAGGCGTTCAGTTTTCAATTTCTGCGCGTCGTTATTGAGAAGTTGGCTTCCACAACAAGCATAATAGTGCTCCTATTTGAAGCCTCACCTTAAATTGTTGACATAAAAGTGCATTTATTTTAAAATATTGTTTACATCAGTACTTGCCCGGATCTGCAACCACTGTTCGGTAGGTGTGCAATGTGGGCGCGATATGGATAACCTGCAGGCTTTGCCCGAGTTTTGACGTTATCAAGCCATACTGAGAGATATTATAGATGGTTGCTTTTTTATACGCTTGTAGGTTACACCGTTGAATAATGCGCGTCCTTCATTATCTTCATGGTACATGGGCACAACAAGCAGCGTGGACGGGTAAGTCTAATTGAGATCCCAGGAGGAAAAGATAAACGGAACATGAAAAAAACTTTGACGATATTACTGCTTATAGGGGTTGTGAGTTTCGGTTGTCAGGAACAGGTCATCACCCAACTTGAAGTCGGCAGGAGCAAGTTATTAGACGCGGGGCTCACGCTCGAAGCTGTTGAGCACCTTGAACGTGCGGAACAGGAGGAGCAAAACAAGGTTGAACCTCGTGCACTCTTGGTTATTGCATACAGTAACGCGCTTTCATCCGGTGCGGCGAGGGTCCACAAGATGGATGCCAGATATAAAAGTGAACGGGACCGACGGATTGGCGAATTGGGTGAATTTGAGATGAAAAAAATTCTGCAAATCCTTGATGAACGCCACAGGATACAGAAGGATGCCATGCAAATCCTTGTTGATAAAGGCGCGCCGGCGGTGCCGTTCCTTTTGGAGGACCTTGTTAAGAACCGGTATCGCCATGTCCACGGCGACTTCATCCAAATCTTGCAGGAAATCGGCAGCCCAGGTATTAACGATATCTTGGCGGCAGCTGGCGATAGCAAGACCCCATCTGCTGTGAAGATTCAGCTGGTCCGTATCATTGGTGATATAGGTGATGCATCCGCTTCTGCCGGATTAGAAACGCTCCGAAATGCGACCACTAATGAAGGGTTGAAGATGGAAATTAACACCGCACTCTATCTACTTGGTGACGAAGGGTCCGAACAAAAAATTATTGAGGGTTTGACTGATGGTAACGTGGTTGTCCGACGCGCCGCCGCAAAATCTATGTTATACCTCAAAGAACACCCTACAACTAAGATGATTGATGCACTTGAAGATTCTGATGATACCGTACGTAGGGACATTGCTATAGCACTGATGGAATATCCTGATGCAGGTGCTGTTGACAATCTCGTCGCAATTCTAACGAACGGTTCGAGTCTCAACACTAAACAAGCTGCTATGGATACTTTGAACCATTACGCTGAGAACGGACTCGCTGATGGGTTAGCTGCGCGTTTAATCGAATTATTGACAGACCCGAAGGTCGTCAACCATGAAGATAGAATCCGAATTGTCCAACTTCTTAAAAAATCTGCTGTGCTTAAGCAGATTCGGGAAGCCGACCAGTATGACAATTTGCCTCATAAACTTTACGTTTTTTTCGACGAGACTGAAACCAACGATATGGTAAAAGACGAGCTCAATGAACTGCTCAATCAACTTGATGAGGAAGGGTAGGCAAATTGGGATACAGGATTGATGAGTTCCAAGTTTTCTAACGTGGGTGACTGGATGTTTTCATTCATAAGTTAAAACGCCGTGACCGAATAGTGGAAGGACCGCTATGCAGAATTATCCCGCCGACATCAAGATTACTAAAATTGAGCAGGTTACCGTCGAAATCGACCAACCCGCGATCGGTTGCAACTCTGGTGCGAAAGAGATAAAACAGCCTGATCCCAACGGGAAGTGGCGTGAGCGTATTATCCGTATCTATACCAATGATGAGACACTCGGATGGGGCGTTGGCAGTTGGGGAACGGCAACCGCTGAGGATGCCCAAAGCGTACTCCATCGAAACCCATTTGAACTCTTGAATCCTGAAGACGGGGTTGTTGAAGATTTCCGAAGACTTGAAAACGCCCTCTGGGACACTGTTGGTAGGATACTCGGGAAACCTGCTTATCAACTCATGGGCAGCGAAGTTTTTGCAAATGGGTTGCCTGCTTATGACAGTACGATCTACTTCAATGATCTTCTCTATGAGACGGAAGCCGAAGGTCTCAAACGGATTGAAGACGATGTTAAAAACAGCCTCGCGAACGGGTTTACCGCATGCAAGATGAAAATGGGACGTGGCAACCATCTCATGGCGCGCACAGCAGGCTTACAACGGGATATAGAAGTTGTCCAACTTGCCCGTAGTACCGCAGGGACAGGCTTTAATATCCTCGTTGATGCTAACAACGCGTATACCTACGATGAGGTCATCACCTTCCTCAACGAAACCAGCAATTGCGATGTCTTTTGGATAGAGGAGATGTTTGAAGAAGACGTTGAATTATATCGCAACCTAAAGGCTTTCATTCAAGAAAAGGGCTTAAAAACGCTAATTGCTGATGGCGAAACTCGGACCCGTGAACCCCTTGAATTCTACGATCCTTTCTTTGAAGCAGGCGTGATTGATGTAATCCAGCACGATATGAAAGGGTTAGGCGTTACCGGTTGGCGGCGGCTCGCTGATATGGCTGCTGCACACGATGTCCAATGTGCCCCGCATAACTGGGGGTCTCTGCTCGGTTTCTTTCTCAGCCTCCAATTCGCGAAAACGATCCCGCATTTCCTCTACGGCGAAGTCGCAACCCTCACCAGCGATGTCATTGATACCTCCGGCTACGGTTTCACCGATGGCACATTCACAGTCCCTGATACGCCTGGTCTCGGCTTGGAACTCAATCAAGACGTTTACGATGACCGCTACGCTGGAAATGAAGATTGGCAGATCTCCTAATCAGACCGAAAAACCCACGGCTCCCCCATAAATTCAGGGTTACAAATCCCTTCTACAAAAAAACTTACGAAGAATTGAATGGCTCTGATGGGCGTAAATGATCCGTTGAGAGTTTCTTTGATTTGAGATGTGCTTTTGAAATGTGTTATCATACTTTTGGATTGACTAAACAAGGTAATTTAAGGTGAACTTGGTGTAAGAGATGTAAAGTTCCTAATGCTTGTATTCTACTTTCATAACCGCTATAGAGGCGGTTGACAAATGGGAGTTAAAAATGAAAGCTATAATTGTTCCCTTTGTTCTATTCTTGCTCGTTGGGCTTGCCGCACAACCGGTGCTATCCCAAAATGTTACGGATGGAATAGTCGCCTATTGGGCATTCAATGAAAAAGCGGGCGATACTGCAACAGACTCAAGTGGCAACGGACATGACGGCAAGCTGATGGGAGATCCAAAATGGATTGCTGATGGATACTTCGGCGGCGCACTTGAATTTGATCAAGCTGAAGATGAGGTGAACGTTCCGTATCATGCGGATCTTAATCAAGAGGTTTTCACTATATGTGCGTGGGCAAACGTGGAACCGGGGAGTGCAAACCATCGTGCTGTTGTCTCTTCTCGGGCTGACTTTCCGCAACGCGGCTATATCTTCTATGCTGAACCCGGCCATACGTGGGAGTTTTGGATCGGTGCCGGCGCGAATCATTGGAAACCGGTTCGAGGACCGGCTGTGAATCTCGGGGACTGGGATCACCTCGCTGGCACCTATGCTGATGGTAATCATAAGTTCTACGTGAATGGTGAATTTATAGGAGAAGAGAACTTTGATATTGATGTTAATCCGAGTGAGGAATTCCTCATAGGTGCAGGCGGGAATGAACGTCCTGTGCATACGTACCTCTTCAAGGGAAAAATTGATGAAGTGCGGCTTTATGACCGTGTACTGGACGAAGACGAAATTGCAGCCGTAATGGAAAGTGATTCATTAGCGGTTGAAGCCGTTGATAAGTTGGCAATAACTTGGGGCGAACTCAAAGCCAAGTAGTATTATCGTCAAAACGGGTTAGGTCGGGGTGTCTTATGAAAAAAGTTCTCGTCGCAATGAGCGGTGGCGTAGATAGTTCCGTTACTGCTGCCATGATGGTTGACGCAGGCTATGATGTCACCGGCATCACCATGCGTCTCGGCGCGCCTGATACTGTTGAGGTAGACCCAGAGCGTCCGAACTGCTGCTCTCTTGAGGGCATTGAGGACGCGCGCCGCGTCGCTACGCAGCTCGGCATCCCTTTCTACGGCGTGAATTATGAAGACGCTTTCCGGGAACAGATTATCGACTACTTTGTGGAAGAATACCTCGTCGGCAGAACACCGAGCCCGTGTATGGTGTGTAACCGAGAGCTCAAGTTCGGTAGACTGCTCGACCTTGCCAAAACATTGGAGTGCGCTGCTATCGCCACTGGACATTATGCTCGCGTTGAGCAAGACCCAGAAACGGGACGTTATCTACTACGCACAGCGCTTGATACCAGCAAGGATCAATCCTACTTTCTCGCCGCGCTCACACAGGAGCAGTTACAGTGCGCGATGATGCCCCTCGGTGAATACACAAAAACCGAAGTACGCGATCTCGCTCGCAAGTACCAATTGCGCACCGCTGAAAAGATTGAGAGCCAAGAACTCTGCTTCGTCGCTGATACTAACTATAGACGTTTTCTCAAAGACAGAGTCCCTGAGAAAATTGACGGCGGTGATATTGTGGACGAAAAAGGCGATGTCCTCGGTAAGCATGACGGTGTCGCGTTTTATACCGTCGGGCAACGGCGCGGATTGGGTATCGCTGTTGGCAGACCGCTCTATGTGACACAGCTCAATGCAACAGAGAATACCGTTGTTGTCGGTGAATCGGATGCCCTTTTTGAAGATACAATGCACGTTGAACGCATCAATCTCATCGCTATTGAGAAGTTGACGGAACCGATCCGAGCGCACGTCAAAATCCGGTCCCGTGATGACGGCGGTCCCGCAACCATCACGCCTACCAGCGACACCGAGGCGATCGTGAAGTTTGACGAACCGCGCCGCGCAATTACCCCCGGCCAAGCCACCGTCTTTTATGATGGCGAATACGTCCTCGGGGGTGGTTGGATTGTCGATCCACGCGATTAACTTTTGAAAATGAAGTCAAGACTCCTCTGTCTCCTCGGTCCCACAGCAGTCGGCAAAACGGAGATAGCAATTCAACTCGCGCAGCATCTCAACGCCGAAATCGTCTCCGTCGATTCCCGCCAAATTTATCGGCAGATGGACATCGGCACCGCCAAACCTACCCCTGAAAAACGGCAGACGGCGCCGCATCATCTGATTGACTGTGTGGACGTTTCCCAACCCTTCACCGTTGCCGACTATCAATCCCTTGCAGACACGGCGATCACCGACATCCAAAACAGAGGTAAGCAGGTACTGCTTGTCGGTGGTGCCGGTCTCTACTTTCGAGCGATTGTTGATGGTTTGTTTGAAGGACCGGCGGCAGATCCTTTACTGCGTGAGCGGTTTGAACAGGAAGTCGCACAACACGGGGTTGATGTCCTCCACGAACGACTCCGTGCCTGCGATCCAGAAGCTGCCGATCGGATTCATCCCAATAATGTCGTCCGTGTCATCCGTGCCTTGGAGGTCTATGAATTGACAGGCACGCCTATGTCCGAACACCAGCAGCAATGGCATCAAGGGGACCAACGCTATCCGTTTATCGCCTTCTGCCTGACGATGCCGCGCGCGCTGCTGTATCAGCGTATTGAACAACGCGTGGATGTTATGCTTGCGAACGGGTTGATTGCCGAAGTGGAATCTCTATTAGCGGTAGGCTATGCGCGTGATACCGTCGCGCTCCGAAGTTTTGGTTATAAAGAGTTAATCGCGTACCTTGATGGGAAGTGTACATATCTGGAGGCGGTTGAGCAATTGAAACAGAACACCCGTCGTTTCGCCAAACGGCAGCTAACGTGGTTCCGTAAAGATACACGCATTGAATGGGTAGATCGGAACTCGACACCGGATATTGTTACACATCTGTTAGAAAAAATTCGGGATATGTAGCAGGTTGCGGTTATTGGCTACTGAAAGTTGGATTCCCTGTTGATTTCACCAGCGAGATATAATACAATATTTTGTTGATACACTTCGCGGAGAGGAGGGAAAAATGAGACGTTTTTGGACGCAAGGTCCCGTCAATGCCCAGGAGCACTACGTTGTTTCACGTTCTGATGAGCTCGCTGATTTCATCAGACGCGTTGACGAGGGACGCTATATTGTGCTCTTCGCGCCCCGCCAAACGGGCAAAACGACTTTCTTTCAAGATGCCTTAGCAGCACTTGTAGCCGATTCTATAACTCAACAGACTGCGGACTATTTCCCAATTCAACTGAACTTTGATGTCTATAAGAACACTTCTGTTACCGATTTTTATGACAACCTTTACCACGATATTTGCGAGGAAATTGAACACTTGTTCCAGCGACGCGGCGGTACGCCTCCTGAGGCTTTAATCCAATTGTTGGCGGATACTCAACTAACGAACCCGCATGCAATGAGAAGGTTTTTCAGACACCTTGATCGGTTGCTAACACCCCAGAAATTCGTCTTAATTATTGATGAGTTTGATGGGATCCCGCAGGCTGCTCTAAGCGATTTTTTGCATACGCTCCGTCATATCTATATTTCTGGCAAGCCGCGATGTCCTCACAGCGTTGGCATCATCGGGGTCAAAAGTATTGCGCAACTCAATTATGATCGGTCTATCTCCCCTTTCAATATCCAAGACGAATTCCATCTGCCCAACTTTACGCTCGAACAGGTACACGAGCTGCTTGGGCAATATACTGAAGAAGTTGGACAAGTTTTTGTTCCAGAAGTTATAGCATCTATCCATAAACAGACTGCTGGGCAACCTGTCCTTGTCAACCGATTCGCACAGATTCTTACCGAAGAGTTGGACATTCCGAAAAGTGAACCGATTACGATGCAACACTTTTCGGAGGCTCATACGCAACTTCTACACGATCGAAACACAAATATTGAGCATCTCACAACCAATATCCGTAGGAATCCGCGTTTTGCCAGTGTTCTGATGCGAATTATGGAACGTGATGAAGGCGTAGACTTTAACATGGACGATGACATCATCAATGAACTTGCTACGTATGGGGTCATCAAAAAATCCACTGATGGCATGTGTGAGATTCTCAATCCGATTTATCTCTACCGCATCCTAAGGACCTTTAAACCGATAGTGAATGGTTTAGAAGATCAGTACGTTCCTGAAGGCGGTCCTGAGGAATTTCTCAATTATATCACACCTGCTGGATATATTGAGATGGAATCATTACTTGATAATTTCCGAGATTTCATTGCCCGCGCAGGGTTCAAAATTCTGCAAGTCCCTGATACGCCACAAGAATCGGTTGGTAGACATCTTTTGCTTGCATATCTTGACCAGTTTGTGAAAGACATCGGCGGTTTTATGCACATTGAAGTGCAAACCGGTCGTGGCAGAATGGACATCATTATCACCCACAACCAACAGAAATACATCATAGAAACGAAAATATGGAGAGGCGAGAACCGTTATCAGGCGGGTAAAAGGCAACTTGTAGCGTATCTCCGAGCTGAAGGCGTAACGGAGGGGTACTACGTTGTCTTTGATCATCGGGAAGACCCAGAACCACAGGTAGAGACCGAGACGATAGACGGTTTAACAATTCGGAGTTATGTGATTCCTGTGATGCAAGAACCCCCTTCAAAGGTCCCAAATCCTTCTAACACGAAATAAAAGAGGTGCTTCAATCAATGCCATGTTCCTCGCAATATGCACGGATAATCGGCAAAAAATCATCGGCGTATTTTTCGGTTTTCGCCGGACCAATACCACGAATCTGCCCGAATGCTTCTCGTGTTCGTGGAAAATGGGTGACCATTTCTTTTAAGATTTTGTCAGAAAATATGCGGAATGCCCTTACCCCTTCTGTATCTGCGATAGTTTTGCGTTTACCGCGAAGTCGCTCGAAAAGTTCTGGGGCGTGTGCGTCCAGTTCTTCGGAGGTTGGTGCCTGAGTATTCAATCCTTCAGTTCTGTTTTCTACCAGATCCGTTCCATATTTCTCACGATGGTCACGAATGATTGGTAAAAAGATGTCGCCGTATTTTTCGGCTTTGGCAGGTCCCACGCTTGGCATCACTCTGAACGATGCCTCAGATGTCGGAAAATAGGTTGCCATCGCTTTCAGTGCTGTATCGTGGAAAACCGCATTGGGGTCTACACCTTCCGCATCAGCAATTTTATCTCGTTCAGTCTGGAGCAATTTGAAAAGTACGGGATCGTATTCAGTCAGCACTTCAGATGTGACGCTGTGTACGAATTCCACTGAAACGCCCCAAAACTGATCGCCTCCATTTAGCACGCCCCATCCCTTCTGGGTCACACGGAGGCTGCCGTGCCGTGCATCTCGCGCAAGGAGTTTGTGTTGGAGGAATTGATGCGATAAATATCGCCACTGTCTCTTGCTGTATTCCATGCCAATGCCATACGTAGAAAGTTTATCATGTCGGTTATCAAGAATCTTTTTCCCTTTTGATGCCCGTAATATATCAATGATATACGCTTCCCCGAATAGTTCTTCTGTCCGGACGACACAGGAGAGAAATTTTTGCGCGGGGACCGTCAAATCAACTTTCTCTATTTCCGCTTTACGGCAGTTGTCACACATCCCACAATTCTGCTGCTCGTATTGCTCTCCAAAATAAGCCAATAACACTTTTCGACGACATTCTATTGACGTTGCCCACGAAACCAGTGTGTGCGATCGTTCTTGCCTGCCCTGTTTTTCTGATTGTGCACCCTGCTCAATAAAATGATTAATAGTGTCAACATCACCATAACTGAATAGCAAGAGACAGTCCGCTGGGAGGCCGTCGCGACCACTACGGCCGATCTCCTGATAGTAAGATTCAGGTTCCTTTGGCAACCCAGCATGTAGAACAAAACGTACGTCTGCCTTGTCAATCCCCATACCGAAGGCGATTGTGGCAACTATCACCTGGATTTCGCCATTAATGAAAGCCTCCTGATTCTGTTTCCGAGTTGCGTTATCCAGGTCCGCGTGATAAGGACGTACTGAGATGCGTCTGGCGGTTAAATGGCGACAGAGCGATTCAACCTGCTTCTTGGTCTGACAATATATAATTCCAGATTCACCGCGATGTTTATTAAGAAACACGAGCGTCTGTTCCAGCAATTCAACTTTCGGTTCAACAGCGATGAATAGATTTTCTCGGTCAAAGCTGCCTATGAACTCATTTCCCTCGTCAAACTTGAGTAATTTTTTGATGTCATCTTGAACCCGCGGAGTCGCTGTAGCTGTTAGGGCGACGCAAACAGCATTTTTGAATCGTTCGCGAATAGAAACCAACTGTCGATATTCTTGCCGAAAGTCGTGTCCCCATTCTGAAATGCAGTGTGCTTCGTCAATCGCAAGGCAGGCAACATCTGAATCATCAAGCATCACAAGTATTTCGGGGCGAACGAGTGTTTCAGGAGCGACATAAAGCAGCTTGATTTTACCCTGTCTGACCTGTTGCATCGTGGCGACGTATTCTGTATTCCCGACAGTGTGGTTGAGAAACGCGGCGCGGATACCACGATTTTGCAGTTGCATCACTTGATCCTGCATGAGTGAAATTAGTGGCGAAATAACGACGGTCACACCATCAAACATGAGCGCGGGCAATTGATAGCAGAGCGATTTTCCACCACCCGTCGGTAGCACAATCAGGGCATCCTGTCGTCTTAGAATGTGGTTGATGATGGACTCCTGAAATGGACGAAACTGTTCATGTCCAAAAATATTTGTGAGGATATCTAACGGAGTTTGCATCGGGATTGGACGGGACGGTTGTTCCTGATCTCTCGGATGTTCGGGTTGTCCTTGTTCTATTTCTGCAGAAAACCAGCCAGATATCTGTACATAGTGTCGTTCTTCAGCGTCGGGCTGATCTTTTGGTCTCCACCGATGTGCCAGGGACACACGCAGGAGCGTGCCGGCTGGGATTGTCTCAAGCGGTTCTTGAAAACCGACAAAGGTGAGCGTGCATCCGCCATTTTCGGTTGGGTAGCGATAGCGTATTCGCCTTCCTTCTGTATCACGGGTAAGCGGTTGATCTGGCCTCCAAAACATAGTGCTGTAAGGGGGAATATCACCCTGCACAGCGATGTAGAGCGAACCACTACCTGTGCTTTTCAATAAACCTTCATAGAGTTCACGCGGATGACCCATTTTTGGCGGCATCAAGAGTTCGATAGCACTTACCAAACTTTTTATCTCTTTTGTTACGCGGAGACGGTGCTTTTCACGAACGATAATGTCTTCGTTATGCGGTGGAATAAGTGCAGCTTCTGGGACGGGTTCGGCAGTTATTTCCCAAATATCGCCAACGTTATATTCATTGTTCGCACCATCATGTGGGTCGGCATTAAACGGAATGAGACGGACGCTTTCACCCTTTTCTGTAATCGCGCCGATACACGCACCACCTCCCATTCGGGTTTTCGCAACAATTAAGACTCTCACGGTAAAATATCCTCGACCTCCAGATCGAATGTTTCCGCCAGTTTATCCGCTACTAAAGAGCGGTGGCACGCCTCCGGTGCAGTTTCGACACAAAAGAGTGCTACAACCTGTGCATCCGATTCCAGTTCGTCAAATAGGCTTTGCGCGTCAAACGTATCAAGGCATTCGGTGTGGTAGGCTTCGATAAACGCTTCTCCAAGTTCAGTGCGTTTGCGTTTCGTGGTTTTGGTGGCTTTATCCGCTGCTGCCTGTTTTTCTCGAACAGTTTGTGTTGGCGCGAGGTCTTTGCGGTAGATGTATCGGATGCCGAGTTCTGTGAGTCGTGCCTGTAACCGCTTGCTATTGGCAAATGCGTAAGTCGCACCACGGACCCCTCGCCGACTACGGATATCGCAGAATGTATCGACCTCTGCCTTACATAAAGCCCGAAAAAAGCTGTTTTCGTTGAATCCGTAGACCCCGATCGTGATAATTTTGATTTTCTTCATAATAGGTTAGGTTAGGAGTATTTTTTCCGAGAGTGGAACGTATCTTCACCAAACATCGACAATTGCCCGCCTGTCAGACGCTCAATGACTTTCTCCTGCGTCACTTGCTCGCCGTTTTCATCGATGTGAATAACGGGTATGTCTTGCGTTGTGAGCGTTGCACCGATAAGTTTACATCGGTGGCATTCTTCCGGTTTTCCCTCGCTACACATCAGGACAACAGATTGTTGTTGCATAAAGGCTGTATGGAGACGTTCAATCCCGCGCTGGTAAAACTCCGTGGTTTTGACCTTTTCGTAGTCAACTTTTCCGTTGACGTAACACGTTTCGTCGTCCGGTCTGCCGCCAAGTGCATCTCCCATGAACACATAGCGGATACCGTGTCGTTCGAGTTCATTTGAGAGCGGTGCTTTGGAGAATTCCGGTTTATAACGTGAATAAGGTGCCGAGCGGACATCGATAAGGTAAGCGATCTCATGCTGGTGTAGCAGTTCGATGAGTTCCGCTATGGATCGACTTCCGTAGCCTATTGTGTAAATTGGAATAAGGATAGGTGATTTTTCCATGATAGGTAAATAATACCACACGTTCCCTCAAAAAAGCAACCGAATTCTGTTCCAACGATCTCCTCTTTCGTTGATAAGATTTCTAACCTCGCCTACCGATAACTATTCAAAATATCCTTGCCTTTTCTATACCGAATTTGCTATATTAACTCACAGAGAACAGGTTTCAAAATTTAATCTTTCGTAAACCGGTACTGACTTATGAAAAACTACAGTGTCAGAATGATCCGCGAGCACATGGAGAATATTCCGCAATTCCCCATACCGGAAGGATTTGCCATCCGCACTTATCGTCCCAATGAGGGGCATATCTGGACACGGATTCAAAAAGCAGCAGAACCCTACATTGATATTGACGACGGACTTTTTACGCGTGAGTTCAGACGCGATCTTCTGGCGATGGAGGATCGGAGTTTTTTCCTCACCACAGACACAGGCGAAGAGATTGGCACAATTACAGCGTGGTGGCAACCAAATATCGATGGCAAAACGTGGGGACAAATCCATTGGGTGGCGGTTCATCCCGATTATCAAGGACGTGGGTTATCTAAACCGATGATGTCTGTAGCAATGACACGCCTCAAAGCGTCCCACGAACGCTGTTTTCTCGGCACGTCAACTCGACGGATTGCGGCTGTCAAAGTCTATCTTGATTTCGGATTCATCCCAGACCTTTCACGTGAGCGTAATAGCCGAGAGGCTTGGACAGAAGTCGCGTCCGTTTTGGAACACCCGCTCTTAAAAGCTTACGGTTTTTAAAATGAAACATAGGTTGGTTCTACTATTCCATCTCATTCTAACGATATTCGGATTCATCTACCAAGTATCCGCGCAGGATAATAAATCTGAATCGGGCAGTAATACTGTACACGTCGTTGATATACCCGCCCTGACGTTAGAGACTTTAGAAAAAGGGATCTTTTTGACAGGCCCCTGGAAGTACTATCCAGGCGATGATATGAAATGGGCAAGTCCGTCTTTTGACGATAGCGAGTGGGAATCTATTGACTCAACACTCTCGTTTTTAAAGGGAATGAGTGGAAATGAAACGGGGGGTATCGGTTGGTTTAGGCTTCATCTGTCCATTCCTGATGAACGGCTCTGGCATATGCCGTTGGCACTCAATGTAGTATTTCAAACAGGTGCCTCTGAAATCTATCTGGATGGGAAATTGATTTATAAGTTCGGGACAGTAGGAACGCGGAAAGGTGAGGAGGAACCGTATTGGGAGCGAAACCCACAAGGAATTTCGTTTTCTGGTAAAACCGATCATCTCATCGCCGTTCGGTATTCTAACTTCTCTTTCTATCAGATAGGCTTCGGACTTATGATCGCTCCATTGGATGTAAGTGTTGAAACGCGGGTCAACATGATTCGCCATGGTACCACTTTACAGATGGTATGGACAGCGATTACAGTTTTCTTGATGCTGCAGCACTTGTTGCTATTTATCTTTTATCCGCGTGCGCGGGAAAATCTCTATTTTGCGATCTCGACAGGGAGTATCGGTGCTCTTGTTTTTCTTATTTTCCAATTTGCCCTGTTAGCAACCGGGTTGACCCAAACTTTGTCCCTGCTGCGGCTGCTTGTCTATATTTTTGTGTTGATGTTCGTGTCGGCAATTTTATTTCTCTACACGCTTTTTTATCCAAAGCTGCCGAAATTCTCTTGGTTCTTGTTTATTGGTTGGGGTGCGACCCTCTGTTTAGATCTATTTGACCTCAGATTTGACATATTTAAGTCTTTAGGATTAAAAAGTCTACTCCTAATTCTGTTTACCGGTATTACGTTTTTTGAAATGGCACGGGTAATTATCGTTGCAATCTTTAAGAAAAAAGATGGGGCATGGATTTTTGGACTCGGTTCGCTTTCGCCTTTTATCTTTACGTTCGTCCTTGGTAATCTCGTTTCACGAATAGGGTATACAATTAACTGGCAGTTTGGTGTGCTGACTGTGATTCTTGCTCCGCTTTTTTCGATGTCGGTTTATCTCGCCCGCAATTACTCACGAACGAGTCGAAAACTTGAAAGGGAGGTGCTTGAACGTCAAGTCTTAGAGGTTGAAAATACCCGCAAGACAGAAGAGTTGGAAGCAGCGCGTAAACTCCAGATGTCGATGCTACCGCAAGCCGCTCCTCAACTTCCTAACCTTGATATCGCATTTGAGATGCGACCAGCAACAGAGGTCGGTGGCGATTATTATGACTATAATCTCACGGAGGATGGGCAGCTCACTATCGCAATTGGAGACGCGACGGGGCACGGCATGAATGCTGGACTTGTCGTTTCCGCTGTTAAAAGCCTTTTCAAGACATCAGCACCCGAGGCGGGGAACTTGGAAATGCTCGAACGTATCTCACAGGGCATTAAAAGCATGAATCTTAAACGGTTATACATGGCGATGACGCTGGTTACATTCAACAACAATAGACTGAGACTTGCAGCTGCGGGCATGCCGCCTGCACTCATCTATCAAGCGGATGCAAACATCGTTGAGGAGGTCCTCCTTGAAGGGATGCCGTTGGGTGGATTTATTGGAGCCGAACGACAAGAAGCATCCTATCAACTCCAAAGCGGTGATACGGTTTTGCTGATGAGTGATGGACTGCCGGAGACGTTAAACCGTGAAAACGAAATGTTGGACTATCCAAAAACGAAAGAGCTATTTGAAGAGGTCGCGGATCAATCCCCGAAAGCGATTATTGACCATCTCTTCAAAGCAAGCACATCGTGGGCGGACGGGGCACCACAGGCAGATGATGTAACGCTTGTGACCATTAAGGTGAAGTAATTTGTTTCCCGTCTAAGTGTCCTGCGAATTGTGCTATTACCTTCGGTTTTTAAAATGAAACATAAGTTGATTCTACTATTCCATCTCACTCTAACGGTATTCGGATTCATCTATCAAGCACCTGCGCAAGATAGTGAACCTGTGCCGGTTACCGGTATACGCGTCCTGACGTTAGATGATATAGATGACGGAGGTGCTTTGCTTACAACTTGGAAATATCACCCGGGCGATAATCCGGAATGGGCAGATCCAGCTTTTGACGATACCGGGTGGGAATCCACGAGTACAGAGTTGTCTCTAAATGAAATACCGAGCAGTGGTTGGGAAGGTATCGGTTGGTTCAGGCTTCATCTCTCTGTCCCAGATGAACAGCTCTGGCATACGCCGTTAGCACTTCATGTAGCGTATCACGCGGGTGCCTCTGAAGTCTATCTTGATGGTGAGTTGATTTATACCTTCGGTAAAGTCGGAAATAGAAAAGAGGAGGAGGAATCTTATTGGGAGCGAAACCCGCAGGTAATCTCGTTTTCTGGTAAAACGGACCATGTTATCGCCGTTCGGTATTCTAACTTCTCTTCGTATCAGTTGACCCCCACGCTCGGATTCTTGCTTCAGATCGGTCCCTTGAATTCCGGCATTAAAGGCCGTGTCAACATCGTTCGCAGCGGCACCACTTTGCAGATGGTATGGACGGCGATTCTGATTTTCATGATGCTGCAACATTTGTTGCTGTTTTTCTTTTATCCACGTGCACGAGAAAATCTGTATTTCGCGCTCTCAACAGGAAGTATCGGGGTCTTTGTTTTTCTGATCTCCCAATTTTTCTTGGTAGCAACAGGTGTGACGGAAACTCTGTATTTGCTGCGCCTGCTTGTGTGTGTGTATGTGCTGATGTTTTTGTCGGGCATGTTATTTCTCTACACGATTTTTTATCCGAAGTTGCCCAAACTGTTTTGGTTCTTTCTTGTTGGTTGGGTTCTGATACTCTGCTTTGGCCTGTTTAGCCTCAGGACAGGCTTTCCGTTATTCAGTCAAGGTGAGTTGCAGTCAACGATTGAGGTGGCTGGCGTTGTCTTTGCGTCGTCGATCAATCTCGGATTAGCCATCATCTGCTGCTTTCTGTTTGCGATGCTCACGTTTTTAGAGATGGCACGGATGATTATCGTTGCCATCTTTAAGAAAAAAGACGGCGCGTGGATCTTCGGACTTGGCTCGCTCATGCCTATTATCCTTCCCGTCGTGTTCGCTTTTTTGGTCTCATATACAGGATTTGTTGAAAATATAAACTGGCAATTTAGTACCCTCGCGATCACCCTCGCCCCGCTTTTTTCGATGTCGGTTTACCTTGCTCGCGACTTCTCCAGAATACACCGAAAACTTGAAACAGAAGTGCTTGAGCGTCAGCTCTTGGAGGTCGAAAACACCCGCAAAACAGAGGAATTGGAAGAAGCGCGTCAGTTACAAATGTCGATGTTGCCGCAAGCTGCGCCACAACTACCGAACCTTGATGTCGCCTTTGAGATGCGACCAGCGACAGAGGTCGGCGGCGACTATTATGACTATAATATCAGGGACGACGAGCAGCTCACCCTTGCAATTGGAGACGCGACAGGACACGGCATGAACGCCGGACTTGTTGTGTCCGCTGTTAAGAGCCTTTTCAAGACATCAGCACCGGAAGCAGGGAACTTGGAGACACTTGAACGGATCTCGCAGGGTATTAAGAGCATGAATCTGAAACGGTTGTACATGGCGATGGTGCTTGCTACATTCGACAACAATAGATTGACACTTGCGGGTGCAGGAATGCCACCGGCACTCATCTATCGAGCGGACGAAGACCTTGTTGAGGAGATACTCCTTGAGGGAATGCCGTTGGGTGGGTTCATCGGAGCCGAGCGACAAGAAGCACCGTTCGATCTCCAGAGCGGTGATACGATCTTGCTGATGAGTGATGGCCTGCCTGAGATGTTGAACCCTGAAAACGAAATGTTAGACTATCCAAAAACGAAGGAACTATTTGAAGAGGTCGCGGATCAATCCCCGAAAGCGATTATTGATCATCTCTTCAATGCCAGCATGTCTTGGGCGGATGGAGCACCGCAGGCAGATGATGTAACACTCGTTGTCATTAAGGTAAAGTAACTTGTCACACGTCCAAACCTACAGTGAATTGTGCTATTATTTTTCAAAAGGAGGTTCCGTTATGACTGCGACCATAACCCCATCTCTCACCGAACAGCAAATCGCGGACTACCATGAGGACGGTTATATAATCGTACGTAATGTTTTATCCGCGAAAGAAGCGGATGAACTACGGCGAACCGTCCAACAAGCGGTGAAACGCGATGCTTACCCATTAACGCTTCAGTATCCGCAACCGGCGAAATACACCGTCAGTGGCAATCGGCTCGCTGATCCGGGACTCACCGCAATCGCCGAACATCCGACAGTTGTTGGTACTGTTGAGGCTGCACTCGGTCACCCCTCGTATCTCACCGCTTATGTCGCGTATCTGCGGACACCCGGCGATAAAGGTGCCGGTGCGCATTGCGATTACAAACGCTGGCGACCTGTCGGTTCGTCGATGAATTGGGTATTTGCCATCATTCCGTTGACGGATTTCGATACGGAATACGGTCCCTTTCTCGTGTCTCCCAAATCCCATAAACTGATGCAGGTGATTGACCCCGACGCGCACATCTTGGATCTCAACCGTCCCGATGCTAAAGAATTAGCACCTTTTATTGACCCGGAACTCAAGGCAGGCGATTTACTTGTGGTGAACGAGCACGTCTGGCACAAAGCACCTGCAGGAACGACAACTGAAGACCGATGCGGTATTTTCAATAAGTATTGTGCAGTGAACGCGCCCCCGGCAGCCGGATATTATCCTTACAACCCCGCTGCATTGGAGGCGTTAAGTGATGACGGCAAACGCCTGATACCCGTCTGTTTCGACAAACCGATTACGACGACACGTCTTCTCATTGAAGATACATCAAGTCAGGAATCAAAATTCTTGTTGCGCAGCGACACTGAATTGCCGGGTGGCGAAGGTTGGGAAGAGGAGAAACTCGTCGGTTGGGATGTCGGCGCCCGGATCGGTTCTCTGCAAGCACTCGCTAAGACACAACTCGATTTGGAAGTGTCGTGGATGTCCTACATTGAAGATGTTGAAGAAGAGGACGGTATCTGCCGAATCTACGGTTTTTCCGATGAGAACCTTGACCTTGATAGACTCGCAAATGGCGACTACGACTGGTTTACAAAGTCTGAGCTGCAGCAACGGCTCGGTGAAAGCGACACTATCTGCCACGCTGTTAATACATGGCATCAGGCAGATGTTATTCGTGGCAAAGGCAAGGCGTGCCATCAAAGCCGACACCAGTTTGATTTTTAAACTATTGGGTTTCTGCTCGGTTTTTCTCCGTTGTCGAAAAACCGGTTTTTGCTTAGATTGTAGATTGGGTGGGGCAGAACGCACCTGTAGGTACCAGTTTGGTGTTACGTTTCAGAGCTCCAATCCGCGGTGAGGTTTGAAACCTCACCAACTTTCGGAACCAGCGAATTATCGATTGCTAGTCTGTCTGACGTAGCACACACCGAATTGCCACAAAGTTCTCTTTACCAATCGCTAATCATCGCATCGCACTTCATAAGCAGTGGCGGTTGCTCGACCCAGCAATATAGCTGACGAGCAACCGCCTTTTTATTTTTTCCGCATTTTGGGGTGTAGCGGTTGTTGTAAAAGTTACCACAAAAATGTTCAATAAATGGACGGTGCAGCACAAAATACACCCAGAACGCGTCGAAATTTGTCGATTTCCTGTGGAATCGTGGATGGCATACAATTTGCACATTATTCTGTCATGAACCCTTCTCATTTTTTCTCTTATGATGCTGAATTCTGACAAGAAACTCGCTCTTTAAGCGCACCCTGTGAAAAAAATTAGAAAAAAAGCATAAGTACCCTAAACTTTCTGCTTTTCAGGTATATATCAATAACAGGCGATTGGATCTGATTTCTATCTAACTTTCAATAACACGAAAAAAGAAAATGAAGAAGGAATTTAAGGATGCGATATAAAAGTTTGCTCACAATCCTTGCCATCCTTGGGTTGGATTCACTGCTCATATCAGATTTTTCCAAATCTACCCACGCAGAACCCCTCACAGGAGAAAAATCATGCTGAGACTTTCGATACACACCTGTCTTTTCTTGCTGGTTGCAATCCCCGCTTTAGCCGACATCACTTTCCTCTCCGATCGAGATGGAAAACGAAACATTTATGTCATGAACGATGATGGTAGCAATGTCCGTAGACTTACAGATACGCCATTGAGCGTTGGAAGTCCAAGATGGTCACCCGATGGTAGGCAGATTGCCTTTATGATGGACTTACATACAACCCAACCCAACAAATGGCAACAATATGATGTGTTCGTGATGAATGCCGATGGCACCCAGCAACGGAATCTTACTCAACATCCCAAGCAGGACGGTTTTCCGTGTTGGTTGCCAGACGGGAAATATCTGGTATTTGAACGTGCGGAACACACAACCTTAGAAATCTTTGTTATAGAGCTTGCGACGCGTAAAATCCGACAACTCACAGATTTGGGCTCCGCATCATCACCGAGTTGGTCTCCCGATGGGAAAGAGATCGCCTATGAATTCGCGAGAGCCGGAGAGGGCACGCACATTTACATCATGGATGCTGATGGTCGGAATAACCATCCACTGATCAGGCAACCCCGGCGCGGTGCCTTCGGTGGAATGATACTGAGTTATGATCCGCATTGGTCCCCGGATGGACAACAAATTGTCTATAACGAGTCGGAGTTCGCAGCCGGCAAAGGACGCGTTGCTAACTCGATCCTCATTGTCAATAAGCGCACCCGCCATCTAAAGGTGTTAGATACACCCAAAAACTGGAAGATTGATGCCGTCTGCTGGGCAGATGATGGCGATGCTGTCCTTTTCGCTGCTGTGCCGAATGGTTTAGTCAATAAATCCGGCATCTTCAAAATCTATAAGTATCGTCTCAGTAATGGGCGGATAACCAATCTCACCGATCATCCGAGTGATAACTGGAGTATGGATTGGACACCCCACAATAGCCTCTCGGTTTCCGCAGCGGCGAAACTTAGCACGCTATGGGCACAGATGAAGAAGCCCCCGGAGTAGCACACAGTTTCATAACCACTTTCTTTTTTATTTCTCAGATTATGCCCGAAAACGGCTAAAAAATGGTCTTTAAGAGCATATCTCTCACCAGAGGGATACAAGGCAGTTTATCTGTCTTAGGAGTTAAACGCGTGGCAACGACAAAAACTTTACACTCTCGAATGAGGTTGATATCTCACAGGTATTTAACCCAAGTTGCTACCTAAAAGGTTATAGACAGCTTAGGTTATTAAGTATGCCGTTGTGTAAAACCTATCAAAATCACAAAAACCTATAAAAACCTACAGGAGATTGTGCTTTGTGTCTACTTCCTGATTCAACGTCCACTGCACTCACATTTGAGGTCTTACACGGACTCCACAGGCGTTTAGCGTCTCCTCGCAACTCGTGGCGACGGTTTAGAGGTCAAGCGGGACACAGGTTGATCGCAGCGTTAAGGTCTCTATCAATATCCAATCCACATTCGGAGCAGTGATATTGTCTATCTGAGAGTCCTAAGTCTTTTTTCTTATGTCCGCAGTTGCTACAAATTTTACTACTCGCAAAGAACTGATCTGCTTCTGTTATCGGTATCCCTCGTCTATCCGCCTTGTATTTGAGCATCGTCAGAAAGCGTGAGAGTGCCGAATCCGAGAGTGCCTTGGCAAGTTTTCGGTTCTTTAGGAGTCCACTGATATTCAGCGTCTCAATACCGATAGCACTTGCTTTACGGACAATCCGTATACTCGCTTGGTGGTGAGCGTCCTCACGGATACAAGCGATCCGATCATGCACACCTGATAAGACGGCTTTCGCTTTCTGCCAGTTCTGCGAACCTTTTATCTTACGCGACAAAGCGCGGTTGGCACGTGCGAGTTTGCGTTCATATCGCCTTAGCGGACGTGGATTGTCGTAGGTATCACCATTAGAACAGGTAGCAAGTGTATTGATACCTACGTCAATACCCATCGGTGCTTTGTTATCAAACAGAGGGGGTTGATAGTTGAAGTTGCTGATATCACAATCTATGAGGATAGAGACACACCAGCGATTATTGCGTTTGGAGACAACAACTTTACTGATTCTGCCTTTGTAACGCAGTTCTTCACGCATTCGCACCCAACCGATCTTGGGCAGATTTATACGGTTCTTATGAACTTCAACAGTTCCTGTTCCATTGTCCGCTTGATAAGATATTTTATCAGATCGTTTCTTATAGACAGGGAAACTGTTTTGTCCTTTCTTCCAGCGTGTTACTGCGTCACCGAGGTTATGAATAGCGTTTTTAGACGCATTCTGTGAAAGTTCCTTACACCAGTCAAACGCGTCATGCTTAACTGCGTTAAACTCACGCTTTATATCAACATAGGTTCGCCATTCGTCGTTATCGAGTCCAACTTTGAATGACGACAGACCGAAGTTGAACGCAACACGGGCATACCCCGCATGTTGAGACATAAGCGTGGATTGCTTGTTATTCGGATTCAGTTCTATCTGTTGACTTCGGCGTTCCAAACTCTAACTCCAGTTGTGGTTTTTCTTCTGATACGATATTCTCTATTTTTTCAGCTAACTTCTTAGACTTATGAGAACGTCTACCATAGAGTTTCGCACAGAAAACTGTCATGATTTCCATTACGTCACAGGTGAGTTCTTCCTCAAAGGACGGCTGCTCACCTTTGTTGATAATAACTACCTCAATACCTTTGAGTTCGCAGATACGAAATATCAAGTCTGCACCGAATCTCAAAAGTCTATCCTTATGTGTAAGGACTAATCGGGACATTTGACCCTGCACAATCCGTTCAAGAAGGCGCGAAAGTCCTCTTTTGTTGTAGTTCATACCACTGCCAAGGTCTCTTATGATTTCAGTTTGCCACCCATTCTTATTACAAAACGCTTCAAGGACAGCATGCTGACGCTCTAAATCCTCCTTTTGATCATTGCTCGAGACTCTGGCATAAGCAATCGTAGGATACGTTTTATCGTTAGTACCAAGTAGTTCTGCTAAATCATACATTCTTTGACCGCCCGGTGTTCTATGGGACGGCATTATTTTGCCTTCTAACTCCCAATTCCGAAGTGCCTGAACGGATACACCAAGTAGTTTAGCAGCTTCACCAATCTTGACGAACCTATTATTCATACATATATTGTAGCATATAATATAAAGGATTGTCAAGTAAAAAACTACATAACTTTAGAGTTTTAGAGATTCTTATAGGTTTTAGTAGGTTTTTGTAGAAATTAGCCTACTGCCACTTGCCCTATTTCGTGCAATTGCGTCTAAAAGATGCCCCATTTAGTGCAATACTTTTCTCTGTTTTGTAGGGAACTTCGTCAGTGTAGTATTGTTCAGATTGGCACGGAATTTGCTAAATCTAAATAACGCGAGCGACGAGGGCAAAGACTACATCGTCGCTCGCTCTCAAGGTATCAACTGCGAATGAGGAGGAACATCATGAACCGTCTAAAGACAAACGTTCTTTTACTAACCCTAATGTTTTGGTTCCGTTGCTGCCTCCTATTGTGCTGCGTTACGACTGTCGTTGATGCGAAAATCGTCTTTTGTGTGGATGATGATATTTTCGTGATGGACGATGACGGCTCCCGCAGACGCAGGCTCACACACAGCACGCAAGCGACACATAGTGATCCGTGTTGGTCGCCGGATGGCACACAGATCGCTTTTACCCGATACATGGACAGGACGAAGACCCAAACCTCTTCGGAGGTGTTTATCATGAACGCAGACGGCACAGACCCGCAACGCCTCACCCATAACAACGTCATGGATTTGGATCCATCCTGGTCGCCGGATGGCACACAGATCGCCTTTTCGAGTACCCGCAGTGGAGATTGGGGGGTGTTCATCATTGACGTGGCAACTCTCGCTGTCACACAGTTAACAGATGCCCCTTCCGCTTCTCCCGACTGGGCACCGGATGGTACACAGATCGTTTTTGAGCGGTTCATTACAATTCTAAACGGGATTAACCCGAAAACGATCTACGTCATGGATGCCGACGGACAGCACCAACGTCGAGTTCTCCCCGATCCGCCGCTTGATGGACCGCTCACCTTGAGGTACTTTCCGTGCTGGTCGGCAGACGGGGAACGCATCCTATTTTATGAAGATAAGTGGTTTAAAGAGGGTGATGTCCTGCGGCTCATTGTTCAACAGGTGGGTGGTAGAAAAAAGAAAAAAGAGATTAGAGATATAAATGACCGACTCGGCAACAACTTGAATCTTGCTGGTACGAGTTGGATGGAGAATGACCGTTCGATGCTCGTCTCAATAAAGATTAACGATAAACCCAATGCGAGTTATGACATCTATCGCTATGGGTTTGAGACGCGGGGACTGAGACGTTTGACACGTGAGGCGAGTGATGAGGAGTGGCCGGACTGGACAGAAGGGGCGTTGTCCGTTTCACCGCACGGGAAGTTGTTGACGCAGTGGGGCAAGATAAAGGATCCCACAAAATAGCGCATAAGCCAACACCGATATGGTGTTCATGCCAAATGTCCCGATCCACAACCGAATTCTTTGTTGACGCGCAATCGCCTTTTTTGTGGAAGACCTATCCCGTCTCAAGCCGCTTTTTTTGCTCTTCAAGCATTTTCTGTTGACGCTGAACTCGCTCTGGCACTAAGCGTTCCCGCGGTGCTGTCGGTTTGAAATCCAAGCGATCTTTCCCCAATCCGTCTAATACCGCTAATTCCACCGGCGAAAAATCATCCGGGTTCTCACGATTGAAATTCATCGGTTCTGCCAAACCGACAGGCGGATTCGTGATAAAACGGGCGCGACCAGAGGGGTTCTGCGAAGCGGCGTGCAAAATAAACGGGTGCAGCAGCACAACATCCCCGGCATTTCCAGTAATCTCTACAAAATCTTTGCATTTGCCAATGAGTTTACCAAAACCGCTGCTCGGTAATAACCCCTCTGGGTGTTCATATAGCCACTGGGCGACATGCTGGACAGAATCGCACGCCACAAATGTACCGCCGCTCTGTGGAAGAATATCCGACCAGACGACAATTGTGAGCAATCCTTGTTCCGGGCTATCGAGAAAATGACGGAAGAAATCGCCATCCTTATGCCAACCGCTCATCTCTGGAGAAGGCGGTTGCCAAGGCGTGTCCGCACCTAACGCAAAGTTGATAATAAAGCCGTCACCCCATGTCGGTTTTGCGTGATCCGAACGATTGATAACCCTATCTTCGCCACCGACAAGATCGCAGATGGCATCCCACGCTCTCGGCGCGATTTCCTGAATCGGTACGCGATTCATTGAAGGCAGATGGATGCGCGGTTCCTCCCACGTTCCTGGGTCATCTGGATTATAACCGAGCCGTTTAAAGGCGAACCCTCGCCACTTTTCTGCTAATTCGCGTGGAAAGCAGTCCTTTAGGACAATGTGCCCTTTCTTGACGAAATGGTTAACATCTGATTCCGTAAGTGTTTTATAGGTTTTCGTCATCTGTTGCCTCTTCACTGTATGTTCTCCAATAACGTTTCAGCAAGTTTTGTCGCAAACTCGTCATCATTGATGTGCGCGTCCATCTCAATGACTGTAACATTGTCACCGATGTGTGCTTTCAGATTCTCACTCCATGCGGTCCGTGCTTCAGGTGAATCAAAAGGTTGGTCGGTTTGGTCAATTGCCGATACGCCTTGCGTCGGAATGATGACCGTAGTGGGTCCCTGTGCTTCACTGAGTTTACGCGCCATGATACGTCCGAGTTCGGCGGTTTCTTCAGCAGTCGTCCGCATCAAAGTCACTGTTGGATTGTGTTGATAGAACAGTCGGTCGCTGAAGTTCTCTGGCACGGTGTCTGGGGGACCGAAGTTCACCATATCCAGTGCGCCGGGGGCGACAACTTGCGGCAGTCCGGATTGTCCTGCGGCTTCCAACCGATCAGGACCGGCACTCAGAATTCCGCCGACCAATTCGTCAGCGAGTTCAGTTGTCGTAACATCTAACACGCCAGCAAGGAACCCGCCTTTCACCAAATCTTCCATCGCTTGCCCGCCGGTCCCGGTTGCGTGAAACACGAGCACTTCATAGCCGGCCTCTTCGAGGAGTTCTCTGGCTTTTGTGACGCATGGCGTTGTCACACCGAACATCGTCGCTGCGATTAAAGGTTTGTCTGCTGTCGCCGCTGCGGGTGCTTCCGCGTTTACCATCCCGACGATTGCCCCAGCAGCATTGGCGAGAATCTGTCGTGATAACCGGTTGATGCCAGCAATGTCTACGACCGAGTACATCATACAAATATCTTTCGACTGCACATAAGGGCTGGTATCACCAGATGCTAAGGTTGATACCATAATTTTCGGAACACCTACGGGGACTGCCTGCATCGCCGTCGTTCCGATGGTCGTGCCTGCAGAGCCACCGAGCGAGATGATCCCATCAATTTCACCCGCGGCGTGTTTCTCGGCAACAAGTGCTGCGGCACCCTGTGCCATGATGGTAACGCTGTTCCCGCGATCGCCTTCATCTCTGAGTGCTTGTAGAGAGGAACCACCCGCTTGCGCGACTTCATCCGCAGAAATGTCCGGTGTTAATTGCGGTTCTCCCAATATACCTGTATTGATAACGCACGTTGAGACGCCAGTTGACGCAATTTGACTTTTGATGAATGAGAATTCTATGCCTTTCGTGTCCATTGTTCCGACAATACAAACCGTTTTCGCCATCCCCAGATTCCTCCACTGTTTTATTTTCCTCGAACCTACAAAATCTTAAGAGATATTTTATGAGAAAGAGATGTTACCCGAAATGGGCAAATCCAAGAGTTATGATAACACGTTTCAAAGAAATCTTCAAGTCTCTTGCTTTAGCGCGAATTCTCTTGGAGATCCAAAATCGCTCGTCTTATCTGCTGGCTTATTCGTTGATATAATTCCTGCCTTTCATCTATTCCTTTGAGCGCAGAGAAATCAAGAGGCGTGCCAAAAGTCACAGATACTTTGCCGGGATGGATCAATTTAGAGCCGCGAGGCATAAAACGATCTGTGCCTTTAAGACAAACAGGAATTGTGGAAACATTTGAGTGGTGGATAATAAAACTGGCACCCTCTTTCACTGTTCCGAGAGTTCCATCGGTACTACGCGTGCCTTCGGGGAAAAGGAGCAGGGCATTTCCCATCTTTAAGCATGAGATCACTCTCTTTAGCGATTGCCAGCCGGGTTTTTCACGTTTTATGGGTATCCCATTCAATTGGGTGAGCAACCAACCTATACCTGGGATGTGGAAGTAGGTGTCTTCCCCAAGATAGTGGAGTTCGCGCGATACTGCTGCACCAATGATAGCCGGGTCAAGAAGACTCAGATGGTCTGATACGAGTAAAACCCCACCGTGCGTTGGAATGTTCTCGTTTCCATGAGATTCAAGATGACCCAGCATATTGAGAAGTGGACGGACAATGATGCACCGTGCGCAACGATAGAAAAGACTATTACTTTGAGGTTCAGGTCTCTGATGTTCCATGGGATCGCTTTTGTATCAGAGAGGGTTAATAAATTCTTCGCTACCGATAATCCTATTGCGATACCGAGTCAGATATATCAGTCAATTGGGTTAAGGGATTCGCCTCTGCCTTGAGATAGGCGTTAGGGTCATGATACAAAGCACCGTCAGGGAGCCACTCCCATAAGTCCCCCAAACTCTTTCGTATTCGCTCCACATGAAACTCTGGGATTTGTGTTGTTTCTCCCTCAAAGAAGGGGCGGAACTGCGGGTCTTCGTCAAGCCGCCGCCGTATTTCACGGTAGTACTTGAGCTGCTCAAACCACGGCATGACTCGGATAATGTTGACCCATCGCGGAATGAATTCGTCAATCGCCTTGTAGCTGTTAACGAAGTTCCGCCATGAGATATTGTGTTTAATCAGATCAATGACGTGATCGTAAAATTCATCCCAATCATAGTTTTTCGGTTTGATATTCATCCCACGCTTGCTATCAAGAAAATAAAACGGAAAGGGTAGAACCCGACCTGCCTGTTGGTATTCAAGGTTAAGCGGTGCTGCTTGTCCATACGCTGTCAGTAATAAATACGCAGGATAGGCACCAGGGGTCATATCCAAAAAAAGTTTCGTAAGTTCAAATGGCTCTGGCCCCTCGTCGATGTCAAGTCCGAAAATGAAGTTAGTTTGAACGTAGGGAACGTATCTCAGAATCATGTTAACCTGCTCTGAGACTTGTCGCACTTTATCAAGCCCCTGATTCCTTCCTGACTTCGATTTATTACCGAAATCCTGCCACGATTCGATCCCGGGCAACAGCACTTTAAATCCATTTTGCTTAAGCCGTTTCATGTGCGGTTCGGAGAGCAGCGACAGACTGCTCTCAGCCACAAAGTCAACACTATTTGGTGGAATCGCCTCTTCGATTGCAGAGAGATAATCATCGAATCGGATACCGAAGTTAGGGTCGTGCCAACCGACAAGCGGACGCTTAAACTTTTTTAGCAGGAACCGCAAATCTGACTTGATGAGATCAAACGCCATAGGTTGGTACGGGATAACCGAATCAATACAAAAACTGCAAGTGTATGGACACCCCATGCTACCGAGCATCGGAACCGCTTTAATCCACGGGGCTTTACGGTGGGAGCGTTCTATAAATTTCCAACGTTCTTGTACACTCGGCAGGTCCGAAGGCTGTCCTTTGGCTGAGAGATGAACGCCGGTAGGACGGTGTGGCGAGCAGTCCTGTAGAAGGTCCTGAATGACGGATTTGTCAGTGAAACCGAGAACGTAATCAAAATACTTCTCTGCGTCTTGCGGGTAGCAGCGGGCGTGGGGGCCGCCAAGCGCGGTGACCGCACCTTGCGATTGGAAAAAGTTGCTTAACGCGTATGCCAGTTGTGCGCCTTGCGAAAATGTCCCTATAATAACGAGATCAAGCGTCTCCGGTAATTCCTTACTGAGGTCTTCAAGCCCCGTATAACACACATAGTGGACAGTATGCCCCTCTTCTTCGCACCATGTCGCGATGGCCTGAGGCATGATGCTTGCCAGATTGGCGTGCATCGTCCGTGCCCACATGTTGCGTGTAGGTCCCTTGGCAACAAGGTCAAGGACACCAACTTGAAATTTCCGCATGGTCGCTCCTTTTTGAGAAGTTTTCTCAAAATTGTGGTAGATTTTAGAATTAACGAGACATCTTGAGTTCCATCCATTTTTCAATCGCACTTACAAACGGAGACGTTTTGCGTAAGTTCTATAGATGATACTTGAATTTGACGCATAAGTCAAGTTAAATCTGTGCCTGATTTCTAAGTGAGAGAAATTCACACGATGTCCAGGTAAAAATACTGAAAAAGTTGACACAATTCTGTGGATGTGATACACTTTAACAGGACTTACGCATTTCCATGATAACTTACCTATCACGCACTGCAGGCGGGTTTTGAAACCCCGCCTGCAATGGAAGCTGCGTAAATCCTATTTAAGATGGTTGTCAGTTGTTGTTTCAGTTATCGGTGACGATAAGAAGTGTGAACCGCTCTAACTGACTGCTGATAACTATTTTGTCTATGCTATGTCAAATTAGACGTGCATGCGCGGATTGCGGAGGAAAATGTGTGAAACCGATTGATTCTAAACAAGCAGGATTAACATCAGTACAAATTTTAGTTGTCGTTATTGTCCTCGGAATTATTGCCGCTGTGCTTTTCGCACCTCGCTTGCTCGGACAAGCAGGGCGCGCATTGCAAGCGCAAGCCGATGCGGATATTGAAACGCTTGGGATCGCCCTTGATAGATACGCCAAGGATAATGGCGATTATCCTTCAACCGAACAAGGCTTGAAGGCACTTTGGGAGAAACCTGAGGCACCGCCGATACCTATCAATTGGCTGGAACCCTACATCCAGATCCCAATTACGGAAGATCCGTGGGGCAACCCTTATATCTATATCCGTCCGGGTATACATGACCGGTACGGATACGATCTCATTTCGTTCGGAAGCGATGGTGTTGAAGGTGGCACAGGTGAGGCAGAAGATGTTGTTAGTTGGATCCGACGGGATGAGTAATTCAGGTATCAGACGCTGAAAAAAACTCAAGATGAGATGCGGGGTGCGCTTATGAAAATTACCCAAATTGACGTTATCAAAGTCAGAGTGCCGTATCATGAAGGCATTTATGAACTGATGACGCGTCGCAACCTTTACCAAATTGACTATGTCTACAAAGTCCATACCGATGTCGGACTCGTCGGGATTGGCGACGGCTCTCACCAGTCGGACGAGGTCGTTCAACGCTATATCGGAAGGAATCCGTTTGAGTTTATGAACGGTTGGGCACCAACACCGCTTCAACAAGCCTTTTATGATATTATGGGTAAAGCACTCGGTGTACCGGTGCATCAGTTATTAGGAGAGAAGATTCACGACAAAACGTCGTTCGGTTATTGGTCTATTGATATGACCCCAGAGGAGTGGGCAGCGGAAGCGAAACACGCTTATTCCATCGGTTACCGGCTCCATAAAATCAAGGCACGTCCGTGGTTTGAAGTGCTTGAGCAGGTCGAGGCAATTGCCGGTGTTGTGCCAGATGATTATCAGCTCCGCGTTGACGCGAATGACTCGTTTGAGACGCCAAAACGGACCCTTGAAGTGATGCGCCAACTTCAAGATCACAATATAGAATCGTTTGAGACGCCGATTCCACAAGCAGATATTGAAGGCTATCAGGAAATTAAACGTCACGCTGATATGCCGATAACAATTCACTTCGGGAACCCGGATCCGGTTGAAGCGATTCGAGCAAAAATGAACGACTCATTTATTATCGCCTATCCCGACTCACGTGCTGCCAATGCCATAAGGGAGGCGACTATTTCAAACGCTGCACATCTTCCCGTTTGGATACAGATTGTCGGACTCGGTATCACAACGGCTTATGTTATGCATCTTGCAGCAGTGATGCCGAATGCAACCATGCCAGCGATTACATTAAACGCCTTGCGGGCTTTTGACCTTGTCACACCGTCAACGATTCCACTTGTTGACGGATATGCAACTGTTCCAGATAAACCGGGATTAGGGGTTGAATTGAACGAGGACGCGCTTGATAATTGTCGCGTCTAAGGAGAGGCAAGATGAATACGGTAATTTCTGCCTGTCAAGCACAGGCTTTCAGAGTCAGTTTAGGTTTGCTAATCCTCATGATGGGGTTTGGTCTTACCGCACACGCTGCGCAACTCGGTTTGGCGAGTGCTTGGCTCTTTGAGGATGGCGGCGGAAAGGTTGCCAAAGATATCGTCAGCGGACACGACGGTGAAATCAAGGGTAGCCTTGAATGGGTAAAAAACGGCAAGTTCGGCGGCGCACTGAAATTCGCCGGCAAAGGTGATAGTTACGTCCGTGTTGATCACGACGATGTTTTCAATTCTGATCCCTACTCGTTTGTCGCATGGGTGAAGTTGGAAAACGCCTCGTGGCAATATGTTGTCTGGCGAAACGGAGATGTCTGGCCCGAACCAGAAAATGTGCGCCATCTCGATATATGGATTCACACTGACGACTATCCGGTTTTTATGTGGCACGTCAAGGGAAACGTCGGGCGTATTGATGGTAAAACTATTATTGCTGACGGCAAGTGGCATCACATCGCTAAAATCTATGACGGCAAAAATGTTCAGATGTACGTTGATGGAAAAGTGGATGGCGAGAAACCGAGTGGTGGCACACTGGATACCAGTGAATCGCCGATCTGGATCGGTGCACGGCCTGGCAACGTTGCGGCGACAGGTCTCTTTGACGAAGTTGGATTCTTCACTGAGGCACTCTCTGAAGGTGAACTCAATGATGTCATGGATAGCGGATTAGCTGTCTTTGCTGCTGTTGATGCTGCTGACAAATTAACAACAACTTGGGCTTTGCTGAAAGCCAGAAAATAATAGGCATACCATTTGTGGGAGTAGGTCTTGTGCCTGCATTACATGCCGTGTGCCGAAGTAGAAATGGAGATAGCGCATTATGCAAATGCACGTAGGTGGAGAATGGATTGATAAATCCGATAAGATTGACGTACTGAGTCCCTTTGACGGTTCAGTTGTTGATACTGTCCCCAGAGGAGACGCAAACGACGTTGAAACCGCTATTCAGACCGCGGAACGCGGCGCGAAGCTCATGGCAGAGATGACTGGCTATGAACGCTATGAGATCCTGCGGAAGGTGGCGGATTTGATGGTGGAACGCGCAGGCGAACTCGCCGAGGTTATCACCCGTGAGGAAGGGAAAATCCTTGCTGAGGCGACGGTTGAAGCCACCCGCGCTTCGGAAATTATTGCCCTCTCTGCAGAGGAGGCAAAACGATTAACCGGTGAAACGATTCCACTTGAAGGCGCGCCCGGTGTCAAAAACAGACTCGGCTTTACAGTACGTATGCCGTGTGGTATTGTCGCTGGTATTAGCCCATTCAACTTTCCGCTGCACCTTGTCTGCCACAAAGCCGGTCCCGCAATCGCTGGTGGCAACGCAATTATCATCAAACCCGCGACGGATACACCGCTCTCCGCGCTAAAACTCGTCGAGCTCTTTTTAGAAGCAGGCACGCCGCCTGAAGCGATTCAGTGCGTGACGGGCCCTGGTGGCGAAATCGGTGATACACTCTGTGCAGACCGACGCGTTCGGAAGATTACTTTTACCGGTAGCCGTGATGTCGGCGAACATATCTGTAAGGTCGCTGGATTGAAGCGTGTCACGATGGAACTCGGCTCAAATTCACCGCTCATTGTCATGCCCGATGCTGATCCTGAAAAGGTCGCACGTGCGGCGGCAGCGTCCGGTTATTCTAATGCAGGACAGGTCTGCATCTCAACGCAGCGCGTCATCGCACACGAGAAAATCTACGGCGATTTCTTAGATGCGTTCCAAGCCGAAGTTGCCCAAATCAGTACTGGCGACCCACTGGTAGAAGGCACACGCATGGGACCGATGATTCGAGAAGGCGATGCCACTCGTGTCGCCGAGTGGATTCAGGAAGCCGTCTCGGACGGTGCAGAACTCCTCACCGGTGGAGAGAAGCATGACCAGTTTGTTTCACCGGCTATCCTCGCTAACGTCAAGCCAGAGATGAAAATCTCCTGTGATGAAGTTTTTGGACCGGCTGTCGGTGTAACGCGCGTCAACGACATTGATGAGGCTATCGCTCTTGCCAACGATACGAACTACGGACTGAGTGCCGCAATCTTCACGCAGAACGTCGATTGGGCAATGAAGTTCGTCCGGGAGGTCGAGTCTGGTAATCTGATGGTGAACTGGGGTACACAGTGGCGTGCAGACTTGATGCCGTATGGGGGTGTCAAAGAGAGCGGTATGGGCAAGGAAGGCCCGAAATACGCCATAGAAGAGATGACCGAATTGAAGATGGCGATCTTCCATTTGGATGGTTAAGATTAAAGATTGGATTTTCTAATTTTAAAAACGTAAACCCGCTGCTAATTCATGTCAACAGCGGGTTTATATTTTTTCTATGTACGTGCTTTAGTGCATTTTCGTAGACCTACGCGAATCTACTCTTCTTCTTCCGTCTTTGACTCAGCGATGACCTTCTGCGCGACATCGTCAGGTGCGATGTCGTAGTGCGAAAATTCCATCGTGAAGTTGCCACGGGCACTCGTCATCGACTTGAGATCGATCGAATACCGCAGCATCTCCGAAAGCGGGATGTTTGCTTGAATGACCTGCTTTTTCCCTATCTGCTCAACACCCATCACCTGTCCGCGCCGTCCGTTCAAGTCACCGATAATGTTCCCCATAAACTGTTCTGGCACCGTGATCGTGACGTTCATGACCGGTTCAAGTAGGCAGGCATCGGCTTGTTCGGCAGCGGCAGCGAAGGCGATAGAACCTGCGATTTGGAACGCCATATCCGAAGAATCGACAGGGTGATATTTACCGTCATGGAGATCGATTTGGATATCAACAACGGGGAAACCCGCAAGTAAACCTCTATCCATCCGCTCGCGGATGCCTTTTTCGACAGCCGGGATATAGTTGCGCGGGATTGCACCCCCGACAATATTGTTAACGAACTCAAAGCCTTCACCGCGTTGCAAGGGGGCGAGATTAATCGTGACATCACCGAACTGACCCCTACCACCGGATTGACGTTTGTGTCTGCCTTGGATATTCTGAACACTTCGACGAATCGTTTCCCGGTACGGCACTTTCGGTGGTTCAACATCGGTTTCTACGCCGAATTTATCTGCCATCCGTTCCCGATTGACAGTAATGTGTAAGTCGCCAAGTCCGGAGACGAGCAATTGCTTTGTGATTTCGTTCCGTTCAATTCTAAATACTGGATCTTCTTCAGACATGCGTGTGAGGGATGTCATCAACTTTTCATCATCACCTTCACGCGTCGGACGGATCGCGTAAGAGAGCACCGAGTTCGGGAACTCTATACCTGTGAGTTGGATTGGCGTATCTCTATCGCAAAGGGTGTCCCCTGTTTGGGTCGCGGCAAGTTTGGTGAGCGCGCCGATATCGCCGGCTTCGACCTGTGGTGTGCTGATCGCCTCCTTGCCGTTCATGAATGTCGTTTTGCCGAGACGTTCAACTTCTCCACGCGTCGAATTACTGACTTGGGAGTCCCCTTGCAATACGCCAGAGTAGACGCGGAAGAAGCTCAATTGTCCGGCAAACGGGTCGGCAATCGTTTTGAAAACGACAGCGGACATTGGCGCCTCTGATGACGGTTCACGGGTCTCCTCTTCGTTCTCGGCACTTTTTACCGCACCGATATTGACCGGTGATGGGCACCCGTTCACGAGTGTATCCATCAGTTGCTGCACGCCGACATTGTTCAGTGCTGCACCACAAAGTACAGGGGCAAACTGATTCTCAGAGATGCCGATTTGTAAACCATTTTGAATTTCTTCGTCAGTGAGTTCGCCTTCAAAAAACTTCTCAATGAGTTCATCGTCGCTTTCTGCTGCAACTTCAACGAGTGCTTCGCGGGCCTCTTCAGCTTGTGCTTCCAACTCTGCTGGGATTTCCGCTTTCGCGGCGCGCTTGTTGCCATCGGGTTGTAGATACGCTGCCATCTGTACGACATCGACGATACCCGCAAAATTATCCTCTTTCCCAATCGGAAGTTGAACGGGGACGGCTCGGGTCTCTAAAATATCTTCAATGCTTGCAAGCGCGTTTTCAAAACTGGCGTTCTCTTTGTCCATCTTGTTGATAAAGATGAGACGTGGGAGTCCATAATTGTCTGCGACTTCCCATACCTTTTCGGTGCCACCTTCGACACCCGTTGTTGCATCGACGACGACGACAACCGCGTCAACAATTCGGAGTACGCTATAGAGGTCCCCGTAAAAATCTTCTGCGCCGGGGGTATCAATCAGATTTAGTTTGTGTCCTTCCCATTCTGCGATACAGACTGAACAATTGAGGGTGGTTTTGCGTTCTATCTCGTCAGCGGCATAGTCAGCTGCAGAAGTTCCACTATCAACAGCGCCCATACGCTCAATTGCACCACCGTTGTAAAGCATCGCTTCAACGAGTGATGTCTTGCCTGCTCCTGAATGCGCAATAATTGCGATGTTCCGGATCTCATCGGTTCTGTATTGTTTCATACGTCCAAAAATTTCTCCTTTTACTATTAACCACTACGGAATAGAGCGAGCTATGCCGTTACAATTACATCTTACCACGGTGTAACAAAAATGTCAAGAAAATATTTATTTCAGGGTCATTCTTCCACAAAAACATCTGACATCGGATGTCAGATTTAAGTTATAATGGAGAAGTTCATGAATCACAGTGGAAACTCAAAAAGCATAGCATATCAACTATCGCTGATTGCTGATCGCCGATGGCTGAGTGCTGGTTACAAAGGAGATATCCATGCAAAATCTTTTCTTCGCACTCGGTTCAGGTTTGAGCCTGCTTGGCGTTATTTTGGGAGCGTTTGGGGCACATACCCTTAAGTCAAAACTCTCACCGGAGATGCTTGAGACGTTTGAAGTAGCCGTACAATATCAGATGTACCACAGTCTTGGACTCCTCGCTGTGGCGTGGGCAGTATCACAGTGGCAAAACCAACTCACGGCTGCATCTGGATGGTGTTTTTTCGCTGGTATCCTGATCTTTTCGGGAAGTCTTTATGTGCTGAGTCTTACGGGCATCCGATGGCTCGGTGCAATTACACCTATCGGTGGTTTGGCGTTTATTGTAGGTTGGGGCTGCCTGACTATCGCTGCGATCCGAGGCGGATAAGAAGAAGGTTGACAAGTTACACAATGTTGTGTAAAATAATAGGACTTTAGAGCGGTTGCTAAGTTCCCAAAACTTGCTGTGAAAACTCGTAAGAGAACCGAGCGAAAAATTTCGTGTTTAAAATACCTATAAGGAGAAAATCTTATGAAGAAACTAAACCTTCAGTGCCTCTATATATGTGTCTGTTTCGCTTTCATATTAGCAATACAGCCAGCAGTAGCGATTCGTTACGAGTTTGATAGCGAGAAGGAGATTGCGGATTGGGAACTCGGACCGCAGGCGACAGCGAAAGTCAAAGACGGTATGCTTGAACTCACTGTCGCCGGTGGACAGAATTCAGGTATCTATTTCGGTGAAGATAACTGGAGTGATTACCGGATGGAAGTCAAAGCCCGAAAGGCTGCTGGACCCTATTTCCACTTGTTCGCACGGGTACAGGAACCCGCAGTGGATTTCTATTTCTTGGAAATCAGTTATAATTCCCATACCACTTCGCTATTTATGTTTAGTGGTGGCGCCGCAAATGAGATTACCGGCGGTCCCCGTCCGAAACGGCCTGATTCAAAGGACACGAAAGGCGGCGACGCATATACGATCGTCTTTGAAACGGAAGGGGAGACCCTCAGAACCTACATTGATGGAAAACTGATGGTTGAAAACCAAGATAAAACCTACGATAAGGGGCGTCCGGGTTTAGGTGGTAGGGATTCAACCGTTCTTTATGAATATGTTGAAATTAATGGTGAAGGTATTCCACCGACAGCCGTTGAACCCGCTGACAAATTAGCGATTACGTGGGCTGAATTGAAGCGTCAGTAGACGTTTTATATTCAATAACTTGGGTAAAATTGAAGTCCCTATATTACATATAACTATTTAGGACTTACGCATTTTTCCATGATAACGGATGTCCGACGCACTCTGCAGGCGGGGTTTGAAACCCTGAAGAAATACCCCAGCAAAAACCCTGCAGTGGGGCTGCGTAAGTCCTAACTATTAAAAAATTGGAGGAAGCGAGGGGTTGCACCTGAAAGTATGCATAGCAGTATATTTCAAGGTGTACTCACACAAATAGAGATGAAACAATTTATCTGTTTTTTGGCAGTTGCAGTGTTTTTGATGAGTTGTATGCTCGGGCATGCAGCAGATCCAGACAAAGATTTACTTATCTACATACCTTTTGATGAAGGAAAGGGAAATACGGCAGCCGACATCGGACCTAACAGTTTCAAGGGCGAAATCAAAAACGCTAAATGGGTAGAGGGTGTCGTCGGACAAGCACTCCATTTTAAAAATGGGAGTGTGAACTTCGACCCGCTCAAGATTGATCAGCCGAAGGAAATGACGATTGAGTTTTGGTTCAAACCGGATGATAAAATTGAGGGCGGCAACCGCATTGATCTGCTGTATAGGCTCAATGGTGGTGGGCGACCGCATATTACGTTCAACCGTGGTGGCGTTTTATTTGGATTCTACTTTGCGACGCAGGGTGTAGAATTACAGGCGGTCACGAATTATACTGCGTTTGAAGCCGAATGGTACTACTTTGTCGGGTCACAGAGCAAACAGACAGCATGGATGTATATTAACGGGGAACTTGATGCTGAAGCGGATGCCGGTGGGGATGCACGTATGGATTTCGGGACCGAAGGTATGTGCATCGCTGCGAGTCAAGGCAACGGCAATTTCTTCAACGGTATCATTGATGAATTTAAGATGTGGAGTGTCGCACTCACAGAGGAGGAAGTCGTAGCCCACATGGAAGCAGCCCTCGCTGTGGATGCAACCGGAAAACTGACGACAACTTGGGGCAAGCTCAAGTCTGATTTATAGTCATTAGCCGTCAGCGGTCAGTAATCAGCAAGGAAAACTCTCACTGCGAGGCAGTTCTGTAATGTTTGCGTCTTTACTGACTGCTGAAAGCCGATGGCTGATAGCCATTAAAAAACTGAAATGTGGAGTGGGCGGCTCGCTGAGCGTCCCTCCGCATCTACACAGGTGATCACATGTTCCCCTTTGACAGGTGTGAGCCAATATTGTTCCCCCGCATTCCCCTTGAAAATCAACTCACCATCCAGAAACCAGAATAACTGCTGTGTCCGATTGGAAGTTGAGGCGGACAATTGTATTTTTTGGTGTGCTAACGGAACGCTATCCCGTATGTAGTAGACAGTATCTTCCGTGGGGGATAGGATAACCGGCGCAGTCCCGGCAATTGCCCCTGTGCACAATGGATTGTGTTCTGGAAGTACTGGCACAGCAAACCCATTCTTTGCCAACCAAGTCGCCGCCTCGGCGGGCCATTCTTCAAATATCTTCGTTTCCACACTGCTATGTGCCGTGTGTGTTATATCAGGTTGTGCACCCTCTTTAGACTCCTCTATCGGAAGATTCCGACAATGGGAGCAGAGGCTGTATCCAGTATCGCTATCAACATAGATGCGTTTGTGAATCGTACAGATAGCGACAGGTGAGAGTCCGGGGATATAGACATCGCTTTTACGGGTAGGACAGTGTGGCGAGGGAACAGCACCCGTGAGTGCACAGACCTCTCGTGTTTTCAGTTGTTCAGGTTTCGTAAACCAGCGATGTGTATCTTGACCCGTGAGCGCACTGAAGAGCGCGAAGAGTACAGGTGTTGCTGCGTCTACACCGCTGAGCATTGGCGAACCTTTTCCATCAAAATTACCGAGCCACACACCGATCGTTAATTTCGGTGAATACCCGATACACCAGGCATCCCGATGTCCATACGAAGTGCCAGTTTTCCAAGCGATCTTCGGGAGGTTCATGGTGCTTTCAAAGGCTTCCGGATTTTTGACAGTATTCGCGGGCAGCTGCGAAGTGGTTAGCATCTCAGTTATGATGAAACTTGTCTCTTTTCGGAATAAACGCTGTGAATGGTTTTTAGCCCTCGGTTTCCATCGGAAACCTTCAGCAAGAAGGTTTTCTGATTGCTGATTGCTGGCTACTATTTGATAAGGCGCGAATTCTCCCATGTTTGCCAATCCGGCGTAAAGTGTTGTGAGTTCAAGCAGGTTCACTTCGCATCCACCCAGCACCATAGAGAGTCCGTACTTTTGGGTAGGTATAAGCGTAGTGATACCTGCCTGTTTGAGAAAGGCGTGCAGTGTAATATCTTTAAGGCGGGCATTAAGGTTCACAGCGGGGACGTTGAGAGAGCGTGCGAGTGCCTGATGCGCAGTAACATAGCCGTTGTATATGCTATCGTAGTTCACGGGTTCATATCCAGCGTAGTTCACTGGGACATCAAAGAGCAGTGTTTCTGGGGTAATCAAGCCTTGTTCCATCGCAAGTGCGTAAACGAAAGGTTTAAGTGCGGAACCCGGGGAACGCGGTGCGAGGGTGCCGTTTACCTGCCCTGATGCATCCTGATCGAAGAAATCGTGAGAACCCACCATTGCTAAGACCTGGCGACTCTGCGTATCCATAACAACGATCGCGCCTGTACTCGCGCTATGGGGCTGCGAATGATGGGAACTCGCAATTCCCGCAGCGGCTGCATTCAGATATTCACGGAGAATATGCGCCGCGGTTTCCTGAACCTTCGCGTCTATTGTCGTGTATATCCTACCATCGGTTGTGGTTTCTGTGTTCCATCGATTTCCCTTAACCAACATACGTGAGAGGTGTGGGGCATTGAAAGGGAGCGGATACCGTTTTGTCGGAATAGGTTCTTGCAATGCCTCCTCCCACTGTTGCTCGGAAATCTGTTTGTGCGCGAGGAGTCTATCCAAAATTTTTGCGCGCGCTTTTCTGGCATCTTCTGGAAATTTATCTGGACGCAGGCGTTCAGGTGAGTTCGGAATAGCGGCGAGGAGTGCTGCTTCACCGAGACTAATCGCATGCTCCGGTTTGTTGAAGTAAAGCCGAGAGGCTGCCCCTGTCCCAACGATATTCCCGCCGTAAGGCAGCATGTTAAAGTAAAGGTTTAGAATCTCAGATTTAGAATATGCCAGTTCAAGTTGGAGTGCGCGGAACATTTCAATGAGTTTATTTGGAACGTTCCGTGCTTTCGGTTCCATCAGTCGGGCGAGCTGCATCGTGATCGTTGAGGCGCCACGTACCACCTCTCCGGCTTTGATATTATCATAGAGGGCAGTGACGATAGACACTGGATTGATCCCGCAGTGATAGTAGAACCATTTGTCCTCTGCTGTTAGCATCGCTTGGTGTAGAAAAAAGTTTTCAGTTGACTGACGACTAAAGTGCCACATACCGTCGTCAGCCAAAAACGCGCGGAGCCATTCTCCGTTTCGGTCTAAAACAATCCGGGACGGTGATGGATGGAGACGTTCTTTGGGCAGCGGGAAACACCAGTTCGCGATGATGAAGAGGACGAGAATAAAAAGTGGTGGTAGCAGCCAAAACGTCTTTTTTTGATTGGGAACTATCAACAGTCGGAAACCGTCAATAAAGCGGCTTCTGGTAAAGTCAAACACTTCTTTTCTACCTTTTTAAGTTTCCTTGCGATTCGATGGTAGATTTTTTAGTTTTAAACCCCCTAAAGAATCAGAATCAGAATCAACGGTATGAATGCCTTATGGGCATTCACCGGGTATGAATGCCTTATGGGCATTCCCCGCCCCTTATCAGGGGGACTTTAAGAGGGAGTACGTAAGTCCTAACCGCAAGGTAATATAAAAAATTATTCTGCAACCACTTTAATATCCATACTACCCGCTACAGCAGATTTTGTCGGATCGTACATCGCTTCTGCCGCGATGGGTGGCAAGGTAAATTCGCCTTGTGTAACCGCTCTTAGTGCGTAATAGAATTTACGTTCGCGTTGGCGCGGAAACGTACCGAAGAAGATGAGACGATCATCGCGAATGTCGAGATAATCGGGTTTGAAGCCTTGTGCTTTCAACCATGGGATACCTGCTCGGGACTCCAACCGCGGGTTCTCAATCTCAAAACCTGTTGGCAACATATCGACGACGACGACGTTTTCCAGATTGGCGGTAAGTGCTTTAACTGTTATTTCTGCGACGATTAAGTCGCCGTGTACAAATGTACCCGTGAGACTTTCACCATCTTTGTTAAAGTAGCGACGCTGTACCTGTAGTTCGCGCTCATATTCCTCAATGAAAGAATCACGTTGGATACCGAACGCGCTCCAGTAATAGTAGCAATTGCCTTCACCCTCAAGGGTAAGCTGCACACGCGCGCCATCCCAATCTGCATCGGTGTAGCGCGCCTCAGTTGCATCGAAGTCAGCGAAGTGTTCACCATTGAGTTTGAGCGTACCGGTATAATCCCTATCTGTCTGTTTTTTCATAATCTTGCCGAGTGCGAGGAACGCGAAGGCGTTTTCTTGTGTCGTTCGCCATCGATTTCCGTCGGCTGCTGCTTCACTCAGATTCTTGACGAGCATCGGAATTGATGGATGATTTTCGTTAACTTCGGCGAGCACATCTAACATAATGGCTTGCGCTCGCACAGGCGAATTGAATGTGCCACCTGTCTCCCGTTGTGTGCCTTTACCATTAAAACTTGTGGCTACCGATACCGGTAGCATTGAAAGTGCAGTCTCCAGTTCACCACTGAGTGCAAATGCCCCGGCAAGTTGAAAATGCGTGTAATTGCTAAGACTGCTGGCACCCCTATTTTTCAGATAGTGCATCGTGCCGCGATCAGGTTCTCCCGCAGCGGCTAAGACATAAGAGGCGTATGTTGCAAGGGCAATCTTCCGCTTTACTTTTTTCGCATCATTGTTGCCTTCTGTGTCAGGCGAAAATTTTGCCTGTATTTTTAAACCTTCCAACATTGCGTCGTAAACGCGATCTGCTACCTCGTAGCCTGCTTTTCGTGCCTCAACGAGGAAGTGAGAGGCATAGATACTGCTCCACGGATTAACATAAGTGCCACCGGGCCAATATGAAAACTGATCGTTTGGCATCAACATACTTTCAAGTTTCGTGATACCGGCTGTGATGTAGTAATCCACTGAATCTTCTGCCGCCAGGATCGGTTCAACGCTTCGCGCCAAGTCGCTGAAATAGAGCAGCGGGAAAACCTTGCTTGTTGTCTGTTCGAGACACCCGTGTGGATAGCGGACCAGATAGCGGAGGCTGTCCGCAAACGCGACATTTGGAAACGGCGATAGTGTGAGACTAAACTCGGACGAATTCCCTATTAGATTTGAAGGAAGAATGAAATCGGCGGGTTCGCCGGCGCGTACCATACCGTGTCCGGTTTGTGTAACAGGTGGCGCGACAGAGCGCAGCGGCAGTTTCACATCTACCTGAGTCGTTTCAGCGTTCCCTTCTGCGGATAGATTGAAATTGACTTCTCCAATCGCGTCTTGGATACGAATGTCGAAAAAGACTTGTGCCTCTGTGCCTGCGTCAACGCCTTTCTCTATACTTAATTCATGTAACGGAGGCTCTGTTGGGGGTTGTGGCGATTTTTCTGAACCGTTTTCAGGCACCGTTTCAGGGGTATGCGTATCACTGGCTGACAAGAGTTGCACGTCGCCTGCTGCTTGCAATTTGACGGTGAATTCCGCATTCTCACCAGTCCCATTGAAAAGCGTAACAGGAACACGGATCTGATCGCCGCCTGCGAGAAATCGTGGGAACGTTGGGGTTAAGACAATGGGTTCACGGACAATCAGTGCCGCCTCCGAAGCACCGTAGTCTGCTCCCGCGAAAGCGACTGCCATCAGTCTCAATTTCCCGTTGAATTGCGGAATCTTAAATTGGACAGTACCGCGCCCGTTTCCATCAGTTGTCACGAATCCTGACCAGAGTGAAACCGGTTTCACGCGCCTGATGCCGCTCGTATTAAGTCGTTTCCTACCTAATCGACGTGCGAGTGCGCCATCACCCCCAGTGCTTGAGTTGTCGGTGATGTCTGCTATTTCAGGTAAAATCCCGCCATACAAATCAAAAGAACGCGTCTTCAACCCGCGTTGTTGATAGAAAAAATCGTGAGGGTTAGGCGTTTGAAAATCGGTTAACGTCAGAATTCCCTCGTCAACGGCTGCTATACAGACATCGTATTTTTGCCAAGACCGTCTGCCGTGGACTTCAAACGCAATGCTCACTTCGCTGTTTGGACGGACGACTGCCTCGCTTTGAGAGGTGTAGTCCCCAAAGAGTGGGATATTTTCAGTGCGACCAGCGTCATTTGTTTGCTTGAGTGACATCTCAATTGAGAGCCGTCTGCGTGTTGCATCGATTTTCAAGGGAACCACGCCAAACGCACGGGCAGGGAGCAGTGATTTGTTATCGGGTTGTACGATCGTATCCGTCGGGATCGCTCGAATCAGCGTTCCTGAGAGATACACATTCGGTTTATAACTATCTCGCACCGGAATGGATACGGTAGCCGTATTTTCCTTCATTGCTATTGTGCGGTGACTGAGCACCTGATCCCGTTCGACAGTGAGTAGGAGTGTGCCGGGGAAGGGTGCCTTAATATTTAGTTTTGCCGTTTCTCCGGGACGATAAGCAAGTTTGTCAAGGGTCAAGTCTAACCGAGTCGGATGTTCCATAGAGACAGGCGCATTTCTCCATCCACTCACGTAAAATGCTATTTCTGCCGTCGCTGTTGATTCGATGTCCGCAAGGCGAACACGGTATTCACCGTAGTCTGAAGGTGTGAGTGTTACTGTTTGTGCCGTTTCTGCTGAGGTTAGGTCGTATGTTTTGACCTCTGTCGTCTGTGGTTCGGAGACATATTCGTAACGTCCCGCCGCGTTCTGTCGAAGTATTGTGTTCCAGTGGACTTTATGGAGACTCAATTTCAAGGTTCTTCCCGGCGCAGCTGCCATTGCATCGTTAACGGCTACATAGTCGAATCGGAGCGGTTGATTCATTTTGACCACGCCGGTAGTTGCTCGGCGAATCCCGACATAATGTGAGTAGGGGTGAATAACAACTCGGTGTGAAGCAGTGACGGCTCTTCCACCAATTTCGCTGACGGTTGCTGTTAGAATACCGTTGAGCAAAGAGGGTGCTTTCAGGGTTGCAGGAATCGTAAATTGGTAGAGGGCTTTACCTTCTGCGTCGGTTTTGGCTTCCCCTAATTCAATGCGTTGACTTTCAAATTGTCTGGTGTTTCCAAAGACAAAGGAACGCCACTTTGTCGCCTCCGTATCTGGTGGTAAATTCTCATCAGAAACGACAAACGGAACTGCTATGAGTTGACATGAGGCTTGAACCTTCCGTCCGACGGCTGGCGGTCCAAACAGATTCGTCGCTTTCACTTCAATATCGAGTTCTTCTCCAAGTTTATATGAGGATTTATCAACTGTGACAGCGACTTTCATCCGGTCTGGCATGAATTCCTCAACCTGGAATTGGACACCACCGACGACTCGATCGGCGATTTTCATCTTGGCAGTGTAATTGCCTGTCAGTGCGTAATCAGGAATAGGAATCTTCACGTCGCAGGCACCATTTTTGTTGAGTTGCTGCCTTAATTCTCTTATAATTCTACCATCTGGGGCGAGGACTTCAATGCGAGTCGGGATCGGTTTGGGTATTGCCTGTTTCGCACGGCGGACGATGCCAGCCAGTTGAACGGTCTCGCCGGGTCGGTAAACGCCTCTACTTGTATAAAGAAACGCTTCATACCCTTTTTGTAAGTAGGCGGGACCCGCGATGTCGAAGTCTGCTGTCGCGATTTCGTGCCGATCTAATTGAATGAAGGCGAGGTCATCGCGTTTCGCGACAGTAATCATATAGGGGATGAAGTCTTCAGTCTTCTCTGCGACCTCGGCAAACTCTACAAACCCTGCCCAGTTGGTTGTGCCGCTGAGCAATGTCTGGTTATTGTCGCTAATAAGTTTGACCTGCGCGGCTGGTACCGGCGCGCCAGTGGCAAGAGATTTCACCCAAACGTATAACTTATCTCCGGCGCGTTTAGCACTGATCCCCAAATCTGTAATCAGGACCCATTGGTGCGCGCTATCCCACTGTCTATCTGCATTTCGGGCAACAACCTTGAAAATACCCACATGTTCGTCTGAGAGGTACGCTTCTAAGGAGATGGGTGTCGTTACCTCTTCGTTCAATTGCGGGGGTACATCAAGCACTTCCGAGTGAATGGGTTTGCCTAAGTTTCTGCTCCAGCGGCTCCATCGATCTAATTTTGAGACATAAATAAGGTTATTCGCAAAAACTTTCTCAATATCCAGTTTTACACGTTTGACATTAATCGTTGTGAGTCCAAGGTTTAAATGACCTTTTCTTGAGAGGAAGAAGCCGGCACCAAGAAACCGCAGCTGCGGTTGAATGTCTGGAATTTTCAGCTGCGTCATGTAGTCCTGTTTTAAAACGGCATCGTTTCGTGCAGTCAAACCGCGCTGAATCTTCAATGTATAGGTGGTACGCCGCTTAAAATTACCGTGGATTTCAATGTTCCGATAATTAGAGGTCACTTGATAGTCTGCTGCGGGTGTCAGTTCTAAGTAGGGTTTGACGGTATCGCTGAGCACCGGTGCACTAAATCTGACTGAAATATAAGGTGTGCCATCGCTTTCGCGAACGTCTGAATATGTTACGCCGAGTGTCCCTCTACCCCGAAGTATTACGGGTGTAATGTTGGCTTTCTCCAGCCCGATTTGCCCACCTGTGCACTTAAATCCTTTTTCGATTTTGACTTTTATTTCTCGGTCTGCTTTGCCGCGTTTGATCCGGTTCGTTGCAAATTTTATCGTTCGTGCTGTCGCTGTGTTGGTTTGAATCTGATAAGGTATTTCTGTTCCATCATTGAGTGCGACAGAGAGATGTGCCTTTAAATCGGCAGTGGTTACTGGGTAATTGAACGCTATTGTACCGAAGCCTGTTGCGTATTCACGTGTGTCGTCAGTGCTGAATTCCATGCGTGCCTGCTGCACTTTGAAGGGTTCGGTAGCAAATTTAAATTCTTTTTGTCCAGTGAGTAGAAATGCTTCGGATGGATTGAGTTCAGATGTGAGTTCGACCACATATTGTGCGGAGGGTGCCAAGGGCGCGTCTAAAAAGAAACCTATTCGGTCAGGGGCTGTCCAACGGGCGGTACCCTGAACGGCGGGTGTAAACCGAAGGGCTTCCGCTGGCACCTCTGTTCCGACGCGCGATTTATCAATGATTGCCTCTGAAAAAATGATCGAAAAATCGGTCCATTGTGGGACTTCCCCTTGGGGCGCGAGCGTATTAACGCTATAACGCGTCTTGGCGCGCACGTTTCCCTGCACAATATAGATGATGCAGGCACCAAGGAGGAGCGTCATCAATCCTATGACCCCGATTAAGCTTTTCAGTAACAAATTGCGATTGCCAGGCTCCGCCGAAGAATTTCTGGAAAATTTGGAAAACACCATAAGAAGTGCCTCCTATGTTTTATAGTAAAATCCGAAAATATGTTTACGGTTCGTCAAGGAACAAGTGCCCTACCGCCGCTGGCGAGGATTGTATCCTCGCCATTTTGTGAGTGTATAGGTAATTACGGGTTTTACTATAAATATTTTGTCCTTAACTCAAGAACTATTTGTGAAAAAATCTCCCGACTGAAACATTGTTTGCAGATTCACCAAACTTAACGCATAAAGAAAGAAAGAGATACTTGATAGGTTAAGCAATTTTGATGCCAATGTTTTTTGAAGTTGTTATACGCTATGTTTAAGGGGCGGAAACCACATTTGGACGTGGTTTTGAAACTTATCAGCAGGCAATAAGCGGATGTCTTTAAGTGAGGTTATGTGTAAATATAAACACATGGGGACGGATATGGGGATCCGTCCCTGTCGGTAAGCACTTTTGGCGCGATTTTCAAGTCGAAGTGTGTTCTATCGTTGAAATTCAAGCACACTTACAATTCTCAAAACCAGAATCGTGACATCAAGATGATCTGGTCGGTGCCTTGGAGTTGACGGAGGGTACCTTTTTCTCCGATGGTGTCATCCTCGCCACGGTCAGCATTCGCGAGGTTTGCCCAATAGAACAGTGAGATCGCACCATTTTCCATGAAGTTGTATTGGGCACTGAGTGTCACCCGCTGGCTTGCGTCACCCTTAACTGTCCTATCCGGATCGAACAACCCGTAACGCCCCCCGATAGTGAGTTGGGGCAGGATGCGGTATTTTGCGCCAACGTAATATCCCTTTGAGTCAATGTCATCTGATGCGAAAGAGGCTATCGCACCACTGTTTCCAAAATTAAATTCGCCTTCGACGCTCAGACCCGCATAAGAGGCAGTGAGGAAAGCACCGATGAGGCGTTCCCAGTCTTCACCCGGTTTTTCAAATATGCCAGAGATACCGGCTCGAACCGGGCCGAGTTGTGCACCGAGTGTGCCGAGTCCGCCTTTCGCTGTTGCGTTATCGGCATTAAAGAACGCTGCATTGTAAAAAACCTTACCCGCACTTCCGCCGAGCTCAACGCCGACATCCCGTTTGTTAGAACCGAGTCCATAGCCTTCTCGGACGAGTATGTTGTGATCCTTCTGTTTAATAGCGAAAGGGAGGCGGAATTGCCCGACTTTGACGTAGAGGTGTTTTGGGATAGCATCTACCGTCGCAAAGGCATTCATCGTTGTTCCGACATTGTTAGAAAGAGTCAGTCTGATATGTTCTGAGGCTTGTGCGTTGAACGTTACTTCTGCTTGCATGAGCAGGAATCTATCAACTGAAGAATGGCATGAATTACAGCTGGCGATAGCATTTTGCTCTGCGTCAACATGTGTTGTTTTGATGAATGCAGTCTGGAAGTCAAGTGATGTTGTGAGTTGTTTGACGACTTCCTTGGCTTCTTCGGTCACGGCTTCCATATCAAAGTCTTCGGGGAATTCAAAATAGTTCTCTTCAAAAATTTCGCCGATACGATTTCGGGGGCCACCGCCTGCCGGGTCAAGGTGGCAGAAACTACACTCTTTATCGAGTTCGGTTGCAAACTCAGGGCGCGCCTCCACGTTGGTTGGCAAAAAGAGACTGAATGCCATACTCACTATGAATGCAAGTCGTAAGGCCGATAGCGCGATACCGAATATATCCAAGTGTTTTAATCGTGAGGTGGTGTGGCTGATATGCTTCACATATTTATTTTGATGTGTGTCCAAAAGCATCTCCTTGTTTTATAATTGAATCTGATTGTCGTAAGCATGGCTGGCGAGGTTTGAAACCTCGCCAGCAAGAGTCCTATTCAAGTTCTGTGAAGACATAATCGATATCTTCAACTCGGGCGTGGCATCCCGAACATATACCACCTTCGGCGATGACGCGGAACTCAGCATCCGCTGCATTTCGGACGTATTCAATGAATTCCCAATCGTTGTGATCCGGGTCCACGCCTGCTTTCTTCCGCATAATCGCGATGAGTCCAACAAAATCCTTACCAGGACGGTATGCTTCCTTTACAACAATACTTCCATCGGGATATGGAAACTGTTGTTCACCGTTTGGTGCGATGTCTTCCCGTGTTTTATTAACATAAACGTTTTTGTCCCCGTTGTGCGGGTCACCCCCAGGAACGGGAGGGATAGGTTCGGCGTTTAATTTGAGCCACTGTGTATATCCTGCCACATCATCAGGTAAGCCGGGAAGGGGAACCGCTACCGTTTCTTCAGGTTGGACAGGTTCGCTTGTAGTCTCAGTTTGTCCTTCTTCTTGTTGTTCAATAAGTTCTTCCAACTGTTTTTCGGCACAAGCAGTGAAAAATAGACAAGTTATCATTATTACTGCAAGGCAAGGTAGGAGGTTTCGTGCGTGCATTTTCATTAGAATACCCTCAATTTTTTTGTAGATAATTTGTTATATTTTGTCGGCGAGGTTTTATCCAAGCCGATTTCTATAAGAATATATTTTTAATACGTCCAAGATATAGGACAAGGACAAATCGTCCTTTACCGCAATTTAGTATAAAACAAAACAGCGAACATTTCAAGAGAATTCGCACCCGTTTCCAGGGCATTCAATTCTCCATTTTTCGATCGAATCTTCACCCCCAGGTCCGGTAGGTTCGGTTTCCTAACCGAACCGGGTTTGGGTCTGAGGCGGTTATTTTTTCTTATAGTGGATCCCGAAAATAAGTTTACATTTTTTGAGATTTATGTCAGTCTTTATGATTATGACTTATTCAACAGATTTGCGCAAATGCGTGCTTGATTTCATCAATGAGGGTGGCAGTAAAGCAGAGGCTGAACGG
>JAJDTM010000030.1 GCA_022827185.1 Candidatus Poribacteria bacterium | reverse complement strand
CGCCCCTACGGGGCTTTAGGTTTTTGGGTCATGCGCTGCTATAAACATTCCGTCGCTACGCGACTGAAGAGGTTTTTGGAGTCTTCAATATTTTCGCGTAGGATCCGGTTCGGTTAGGAAACCGAACCTACCGGGCCTGGGATCAAGGCGGTTATTTTTCTTAAATTGACACTTATGGGTGCGGTTGCAAACCGCACCTACCGGTCCTGGGGATTACCGATTTATTTTCTTAAACTTCATGGAACCGCACCGGACTTGAAAAAGAAGATTCAAAAATTTAGAGAATCCGATAATTTATCTAAAACTAAATGACCCTGTGAGTTACAGTAATTGCGGGAATAAATATTTTGGGGCGATCTCGTAACTCATGCGGTGCCCCGTTTAACGTTTCGTTGATTATCACGCTTTGGGCTGGAGTCTCCTGCCTTTAGGCAGTGAGGGCTCTGGTTATCTACTTAAGTTTATCCACTTAACGGGGAATTTCTTCTTCAGATTACCATTGAAGATTAAAAATTTTAAACCGGTTGTATGATCCTTAGTTTCCTGTAATGCGTGCTTTTTACGTTTTAGCAGTTTAGCATACTTTGACGGATTAATATCGGTCAACATTTGGACTTCAATTTCAAGAATTCGATTCAGATCCTGAAGGTCTGTTTCGTTATCCCACAACATGGCTTGATAGATTTTTACCCATTCTTCTCTGAGCGGGTGCGCGCCGTAGTAGAGACTCCCTATTTCTCTGAGAATCCCTATACCCGTGTTCGGTGTTACCTTTTCAAGAGCATTATACATCTCCCAAAGTTCCCGAATCCGCTGATTCTTGTGGGCATCGCGTTCAGCTTCAAGTTCAGCGATGGTGGGGATGATAACTTTGTCTGCGTCGGGTTCGGTGATGGATGTGTCGTCAGGACCGCATCCGAAAAAAACTGCCTGCAAACAGATAAGATAAATAAAAAGTTTCGTGTTCATCGGAATCTCCTTTTCGGTGGTGTTTGGGAAAGAGAAGGATTTCAAGCCTTATTGCTGCTGATTGCAGTCTAACGGATGTCGCTTGTGTCCCTCCTCAAGATGAAATATGAGGCGCCCGTTACTCTTCAAACCAACATCAACGATATGACCGTCAGCATTTCTTGTAATGGTAGCTTCAACGTCAATACAATCGTGGACAGCGTCCGCCGGATTCTCTCGCAGCGGCAAAACCAGTGTGAGGATTACCGCGAGTAGACCTATGAGTAGCAGTGTTACTATGGAACCGAGTACTTTCTTGTTTTTCATGGGATATACCTCCAAAAAACAAACCCCTAAACAGGTGTGGTTGATGTCGCGAAGGTTTTGAGTTAAAAGTGCTTTTGTTTATCGTCGCAACAAGCATTAAACAGCTCTTTGAATAAACGTAGCAGCTGGGGTTATATTATGTCCTTCATAAATTAAAGACGCGACTTTAAAATAAGAAACGTGCAAAATTTGAAAAATAAAAAATCAGACCTTATAATTCAACCCTGTTGAGAGATTGTATCTACAGTTCTCTGGTAAACAGAAAACAAAACATTTGACATTTTTCTAACTTTAATTGTAAGATAGATGCAATCTTACATCGGTTTCTCCCAATCCAACGAGACCGAAACCGAAAACGGTATTCCATCAACAGTTACCAACGTGAGGGCTCTCCTCACAGTAAACGCATCGGAGGTGAACATGTCTACAAACGATGTTGCGTTAATGGCGCACCTCATGCGCCGCGCAGGGTTTGGAACAACCCGCACCGAACTGGAAGCCTACGTCGAAAAAGGCTACGAGAACGTAGTTGATGACCTCGTCCATCCTGAACGCGGGACCCCCATTGATGAAGATATTTTAGAACGCTATTTCGGCAGCGAGGGCGGGTATGTCGGCACTTGGATCTATCGGATGCTGAACAGCAGATGCCCGCTCCAAGAGAAGATGGCACTCTTCTGGCATCATGTCTTCGCGACGGGGTTAGGCAAAAATCAGCATATCCTCGCATCCACAAACCAGATTGATATGTTGCGCCGTGTCGGGATGGGGAAGATAGGGGACATTCTGCTTGAACTCTCCAAAGACCCAGCGATGATCTTCTGGCTTGATAACAACGAAAACCGTAAAGGTGAACCCAACGAGAATTACGGCAGAGAACTCCTTGAACTCTTTTCACTGGGTGTTGGCAACTACACAGAAGACGACATCAAGAACTGTGCGCTCGCCTTTACAGGTTGGACGTTTGGACAACCGATTCCGTTGTATCCGCACGGGTACTACACGCCACCCTTCCTGTTCGTTGAAGAGGAACATGACGATAGCGAAAAAACCTTCTTAGGGCATACCGGCAATCTCAACGGTGATGACATCATTAGCATCATCGTCGAGCAACCCGCTTGCGCCAGATTTATCTCCAGACACCTTTACAATTTCTTTGTCGCAGATGAACCACAGGTGCCGTCATGGAACGTGACACCCCCGCAAGACCCAGACGCGATCGAGACACTCGCGGACGCATTCATAGCGTCCGACGGAGATATATCGCACGTCCTTGGTATACTCTTCAATGCCGACTTCTTTAAAGAAGCCCGATTTAAGAAGGTGAAAAGCCCGACAGAACTCGTCACAGGTATTTTGAAACTGATAGGGACATTCCAAAGTGGTCCAGAACCCGGAATGAATCAATATGCGAGTGCTACGCAATTGATGGGTCAGAAACTGCTTGATCCGCCGACGGTAGAAGGATGGCACACCGGTAAAGAGTGGATCGATGGCGGGTTGCTTACGGCGCGCGTCAACTTCGCTGTTCGCGAGGTCAGCGATGCATCGAAACCCGGCATTCAGGACATCATCACACGCCTGAAAAACAATGGAAACCCACTCTCACCAGAAGCATTTGTGGAGAGTTGCCTTGAGTTTGCCGGTCCGCTGTCAGTCGGAGATACCACGCGTCAGTATTTAACCGAGTTCGCGGAAGCAAACGGTGAGATCAATTTTCAAGATGATGGCGCTGCAGCAGAGAACCGAGCACTGCTCGTCGGTATGCTCCAATTAATTGTGGCATCCAGAGAATACCAGTTCGGCTAATCTTTTGAGGACTTACGCAGCCCCCTGCAGGCGGGGTTTGAAACCCCGCCTGCGGAGTGCGTCGAACATAGGAGACGTTGCTATGCATACTACAGAAAAAGCCCCAGTCCTCGTCGTTGTACAACTTACAGGTGGCAACGACTTCATGAACACACTCATCCCCTACACAAGCGGGATTTACCACGATTCCCGTCCGGTTGTCGGCATTAAAGCGGAAGACGTGATACCCTTAGATGTAGACGATTCCTTGGGCTGGAACCCGCACGCCGCCCCACTCAAAGAGATGTTTGATGCCGGTGATGTCGCCGTTGTACAGGGGATCGGCTACCCGGATTCAAACCGCTCGCATTTCCGAGCGATGGACATCTGGCACACCTGTGAACCCCTGAAAATCGGCGATGAAGGGTGGGTCGGCAGACTTGTCCGGGAACTGGACCCACAAAGCCAGAATGTTTTAACGTGCGTCAGTTTCGGACAGGGACTCCCGCGCGCCTGCGCGCTCTCCGGCACCCCTGTTACGTCCGTCGGCGATCTGGATAACTACGGACTGATGACCAGCATCGGCGATGAAGGACAACGCACAAAGGCGCTTGACATATTCAAGAAGATGTACAGCGGCACGGTCGGTACCGGCATCGTGATGGACTATCTCAGCCAAACCGGGTTAGATGTGATTAAAGGCGCGGACGAACTCAAGAAAGCACCAGCGATGTATAAGTCTGAGGTGGAGTACCCACAGAGTTCAATCGCCAAAAGCCTACGGGATGTCGCACGGGTCCACCTCGCCGATCTCGGTACACGCGTCTTTTACACGCAGCACGGCGGATACGACAACCACGCCAACGAAGTGCCAGCGCACCCACGCCTCCTGAAAGATTTGACAGAGGCGATCCAAGCGTTTTTCACGGATCTGCGCGCACAGAACGCCTCTGAAGAGATTGTCATGTACGTTTTCACAGAGTTCGGCAGACGTATCCGAGACAACGCCAGCGGCACAGACCACGGTACCGGCGGCGGTGCGTTCATCATCGGCGATCGCGTGAAAGGCGGACTCTACTCCGAATACCCATCTCTCGATCCTGCGCGCTGGGTACACGGCGAAGACCTTGAGCACACTATTGATTTTCGTGGCATATACGGAACACTTTTAGAGCAGTGGATGGGTGTTGACCCAACCCAAATTGTCGGCGGGAATTTTGAACAAATTCATCCCTTTGCCTAAGACTAAAGTAGTGCTTTTTAAAGTCCCCCTGATAAGGGGGATTTAGGGGGTTTCTTCCTCTCAAAGTCCCCCTGATAAGGGGCGGGGAATGCCCATAAGGCATTCATACCGTTGATTCTTTAGGGGGTTTCTTTGCTGGGGTGTTTCTTAGAAAAACCTTGGATTTACAGTTGGGTTTACCTTTAGTTTTGAAAATGGATAAAGCAGTAGGAGCATATTATGGGCAGACCTTATGGATTACTGCGTGCCGGGTTTCCATTTCACAAGACCCTAAGCATGCGGCGGACAACAAACTTTCCGATCGACATCGCAATCGGAAAAGAGGGACGGATATATATTATGTGCCGGAGCGATGGCACCGCGATGATCCGAAAATATACTGTTGATGACGAAGATCGCGGCACAATGGGCGGCTACGGACAAGGGGACGGACAATTCACATGGCCCGTGACAATTATCCCCGACAGTCAAGAAAACCTCTATGTGTCCGATGAATTCCTGCATCGGATTGTCGCCTTTAACAGCGAAGGTGAACACATCGGTACATGGGGAGAACACGGCACCGAGCCAGCACAACTCAACGGACCCGCAGGGATCGCCTTCGATCCAGAGGAAAACCTCTACGTCGTTGACAGTCTAAGCCACCGGGTACAGAAGTTCACGAAAGATGGCAAGTTCCTCTTCGGGTGGGGCAGCTATGGCGACGGTGAAGGCGAATTCAACATGCCGTGGGGTGTCGCTGTAGATGAACTCGGTGATGTCTACGTTGTGGATTGGCGGAACGACAGGGTGCAAAAATTCAATGCCGACGGTGAATTTCTCTTCGCATTCGGTAAATCCGGCAGCGGCAACGGCGAATTCAACCGTCCCGCAGGGATTGACGTTGACCAGCACGGCGATGTCTATATTGCTGACCGAGGCAACGACCGCATACAACTCTTCAACGCCGAAGGCAGGTATGTACAGAAATTCCTCGGCGATGCCACGTTGTCAAAGGTATCACAGGCGTATATGATGACAAACGCCAGTCCGAATCGAATGCGAGACATGGCAGACCTCGAACCGCAGAAATACTTGCGCCAACCGAAATCCGTCGCAGTCAGTGACGACGGATTGATGTTCGTGCCAGACTTCGGATCCTATCGCGTACAGGTCTATCAGAATATGGCAGTCCCATTAACAGAGCAGGAATTCAGCCCACCCCGCCGATCGGTCACGTTGCATCAGGAATAACATTTAGGCGAATACGGAAATGTAAAAAGCCGAGCGAACGGATAGCCGAACGCTCGGCTTTTTTTCGTCCAATTTTGGACTCCCAGGCCCGGTAGGTGCGTGTTTTGCGGTGTACTCACCCAAATTTTGCCCATACGCGGCAAAATTTTGCTTCGCAGTGAGAAAGTTTTACATTTGCGATCTGCATTCTAACCGCACCGGGTCCTTAAAAAAGGACATAAAACCCAAGGATTTCTTAAAACTATGCTGAATTATAGAAATAAGTTGACATTTATCAATAACCCTGTCCTTCTCAAAGTCTTCAAAGTCCCCCTGATAAGGGGATTTAGGGGGTTGACTTTGCCTTGAGAGTGTATAAATAATTCTAAAATCTACCATAAAAATCTGATGTTTGGGATAAATTATTACGCTAATTCACACAAGGGAGATTCAACGCATGAAAAAGATAGAACTGTTCTGCATAACTTTCTTGTTAGCTGTAGGGTTCTTGTCAAACAGTCTGGCACAGGAATATACACGGTGGCACTTACCTGAAGGGGCAATAGCACGCCTCGGAAAAGGAAGAATAAGGGATGTAGAATTCTCACTGGATAGTAAACGATTGGCGGTGGCAACCGACATTGGGATTTGGATCTATAACGCGCACACCGGTGCCGAAATTACACGCATTAAGGTGCAACCACGCGGAATTCAGGCTGTAAACACTATCGCCTTCGCTCCAGATAGCGCGACCCTTGCTGTTGGGTATTGGGTCCCGGGCGGTGCAGCCGGTGCAGTCGAGTTGTGGGACACTACGACCGGAGAACATCTAACTGTCTTAGAAGAAGATATGAGTTCAGTTCATGCATTAGAATTTTCAGCCGATGGCACAACGCTCGCCAGTGTGGGTTGGGCACCAGTTGAGTACCGTATATGGCAAATTGCTACGGGGCGTGAAGTGTTAAGTTTTACAAAAGCGCAAGATCGAATTCCACATAGCAAAGGCGCGTTAGCCCTTTCGCAAGATACCCATGCTATTGCAAGTACCGATGTCAATACTGTTAAGATATGGGATGTCGCCACGGAAGAGCTGCGGCATATCTTAGAAGGTGATACATTGACTTTGGCATTCTCACCTGATAGTAAGACACTTGCCGGCGGCTTTCAGACAATCCGATTATGGGATACTGAGACCGGCAATGAACTCTCCAAACTTGATGGACACACCAACCTGGTGTATACCATGACTTTTTCCCCAGATGCTAAAATCCTTGCCAGTGGGGACATCCGCGGAAAGGTCATATTGTGGGATTTGGATGCCTATACCCAGAAACTTGATAACAAAAAATCCACGCTACCCAGTCTATTGCGTTCTATTACTGGCGATAAGTCGTCGAAAACAGACAACAAACGCGAAGATCACACGCCGATCAGGCATGCCCTATCCATTGAGGCGTTAGACTTTACCGCTAACAGCAAAATGCTTGTGAGTGGAAGTGCGGACGGTGCAGCCATAGTGTGGGATACAGAAACGGGAAATCCACTCTTCACCGTTCCCGGACATACCGGTTCGGTTAAAGCATTGGAGTTTCTTGAAGATGATAAAACCCTTATCAGTGCCAGTTCTGACGGCACACTAAGGACGTGGGAAACAGACACTGGCAACCAGCAGCTTATCCCAATGAAGCAGAAGCAGTCTATTTTCTCTATGGCTTTTTCTGCGGATCACAAAAAAGTCGCAATCGGTGGTGTTGGCAACGATGTACACTTGTGGAATATCGACACTAAAAACTTTGTCGCTATCTTTGAAACCGGACACAAAGATGCTGTGGATACCTTAGCGTTCTCACCAGATAACAAAACCCTTGCAAGTGGCAGCCGGGACGGAATCGTCGAATTATGGGATGTGCTGAACCATCAACGCCTCTCCAGACTTGACGGCCATACAGGTGAAATTAGAGATATGGCGTTTTCCGCAGATGGTAAAAAGTTTGCAAGTGCAAGTAGAGACGGAACAGTCCATTTGTGGGATCTTCACACGCAGAAAAAAACAGTACTACGTACAGAACCTAACAGTGGTGTTGAAGCATTGACGTTCTCGCCGGACAGCAGCATGCTTGTCAGTGCGGGGTGGGATGGCGCAATCCAACTATGGGATGCAAACACGCATCAGCACATAACAGATTTCATAGACGCGGGAGAAATTGTCAAAACATTGACGTTCTCACCAGATGGAAGAGTGGTCGTAGGCGGATTGCATGGTGGCTTAATCCAACTATGGGACGTGGACACAAGAACCCTGAGCCACCAAATCCGTACAGGGGATGCCGCATCATGGCCCACAAAGTTCATATTTACGCAAGATGGCAAAACCCTGGTTAGCGGCGACTCCCACGGCACAATCTTCATCTGGGATTTGGAGAACGTTACACAAAGATAAAATCCGAAAATAAAAGAACTCATGAAAATATTCATCTCAGATCACATTTCTGTCGGCAGGGTCATTCAATTGTCCGTTTTTCAATCGAATTTTCACCCCAGGCCCGGTAGGTTCGGTTTCCTAACCGAACCGGATCCTTAAAAAAAAGACGTGAAACCCAATGATTTCTTAAAATTGAATGACCCTGTTTCTGTCGGCTTTCCATCTTTTCGATACAGAGCCAAGTGTGTATACTATACACTTGGCTTTTTTGTATATCAAATGATGAAATTGATTGTTTAAGTCAACTAAAAATCTGAAATTTGCGTTAGAAGAGGCATTACACTTGTGATGAAGCCACAATGACACCTAAATCGGACCTACGCAAATAGAAAGGAACAATCCAATGAAATTTCTAAAAAAAGTGTTAGCATTAGCGGGATGCTTTGCCTTAGCGGTTCTCCTATCTTGCGGCACGCACATCAAACAACAAACGCCACAAATCAAAAACGCTCTCACGCATCCACAGGTTGAACAACAAATAGCGGAACTTGGTAAAGCAGCTACGGTACTCTTAGTTGGTAAAGCTGCTGATCGGACAGGCTTTGCGGGTAGCGGTTTCTTCGTTCGTGGAGACCTTGTTGTTACCAACGTTCACGTCCTTTCTGGTATTCACGGGAAATCCTACAGTTGGCGTATAAAATCGCCTAATGAACCGACACAATACACGATCAAAGGGGTCATGGCGAGCGATCCAAACCGAGATTTGGCTATTTTAAAGGTGGAAGGTACAGGTGCCGAAGTCCTCCCCATTGGTGATAGTGACGCAGTGGCACTTCATGAGACAGTTATCGCTGTCGGTGCTTTACGCCAAGGCAGCAAGCGGGTCAAGAGCAAAATCGCGAAAGGCCCGATAATCCGTACGACCCCCAATTTCTTCAACATAAAAGCCCCGCTCCTTCCAGGACACAGCGGAGGACCAGTCCTAAATAGCAAGGGAGAAGTAATAGGGATTTCAGTAGAAGGCGGCACCGCGAGAGGTTCAGGAAATGCTATTCCTTCAAATCACCTTAAAACCTTGCTTGATAATATGTCTGTAGAAGAGATACCTTTGGAAAAATGGCAGCAGGAGCCCCGAATACGCGCCTATGCCTATGTCAAGCAAGGAAATAAAAAAGAGCGTGACCGCGATTATATAGGTGCCACCAAAGCCTATAATACAGCGATCCGCCTAAACCCAGATTTTGCACGTGCTCACCTCCAGAGAGGACTTTTGAGGTCAGTGTTAGGAAACCATAAGGCGGCGATTGCAGACTATAATACTGCCCTTCGATTAGGTCGCGATTACGCTGATGTTTTTTCCAATCGCGGTGCTGCAAAAAATGAGTTAGGGAATCATAAGGGTGCCGTGGAAGACTGTAATATCGCTATTCGGCTGGAGCCGGATTATGCCGAGGCTTATATCAATCGAGGCACTGCAAAAGAGGGATTAGACGATCTTAAGGGTGCCATTAAAGATTACGATGAAGCGATCCGTCTAAAACTGAAAAAAGATGCTCTGGCTATCGCTTATTTAAAACGCGCCGATGCCAAAGCAGCACTCGGTGAAAACAGAGCCGCCATCAAAGATTATGATGAAGCGATTCATCTTAAACCAAAAAAGAATGCCCTGGCGATCACCTATTTAAAACGCGCCGATGCCAAAGCAGCACTCGGTGAAAACAGAGCCGCCATCGAAGATTATGATGAAGCGATTCATCTAAAACCGAAAAAAGACGTTCTGGCGATCACCTATTTAAAACGCGCCGATGCCAAAACAGCATTGGGAGAAAATGAAGCCGCTATCGAAGATTACGATCACGGAATCCATTTAAAACCGGGAGATATTATCCTTGTGGCTATTACCTACTTCAAACGCGCCGATGCCAAAGCAGCGTTAGGGGGACATGAAGCCGCCATCAAAGATTACGATCGCGGCATTCGTCTCGTCCCGATAGATGCGCTGCGTGCTATCGGTTACGTCAGCCGCGCTGAGGCAAAGTCGAATCTCGGGAACGATAAAGGTGCCATTGAAGACTGTGATACGGCAATCCGCATTGATCCGAATCTTGCGGAAGCCTACGAGGCACGGGCAGGGGCAAAGTCAAATCTTGGAAATAAATCCGGTGCTATTGAAGACTATGATGTGGTTATCCACCTAAAGCCGGATTATGCCAAAGCCTATTATAAACGCGGACGCGCAAAGGTTGGAATAGGCAACATTTCGGAAGCAAAGGCGGATCTCCAAACTGCCTTAAAACTTGTGGCGCAAGAAAACGATAAACCACTCAAAACCAACATTGAGGAAACGCTTGGACATTTGGACTAAACAGACGGAAACCGTGCCTCTTTTGTAGCATAGGATACTGTTAGTTTCCTGGCCAAGTAGTTATAAGTTATAAGTTACGAGTTAACTTCTTGTGGCAGTCCAGTTCATTGTAGCTGCTGCACAAACCCTCTTAACTGAAAACTGATAACTAATAACTAATCCCGTAGCATAGGCTGTTGGTTTCCTGTGCCAGTCTGAATGGCTGTCATAGGCATTCAGACTGTTTGAGTGTCCTTATAAACCGAGGTCAAAAAAATACGTGAAATTAAAATTGATTACTTTTCTATTTGTGTTCATGGTGCCTTTTTCTGTCCTATCCCAAACAGGCGACATCCAAGGAACGGTCTATCAGCGCAGCACGGGAACCCCCTTAGCAGGAGCCGATGTCCGAATTACCGAAACAGAACAGACCCAAAAAACCGATGAAAACGGTGTCTTTCGTTTTACTGAACTTCCTGAAGGCACGTATGCTTTCGTTGTTACGCATCCCACTGAAACGGCACCCACAGCAGTCTCCGTTGAGATTAGCAGCGGGGATACGACTGAAGTCAAAGTTTACTTAGGTGAAGCCGTAAAATTAGAAACCGTTATTGTGGAAGGGAAACGTCTGCCACCAACGATCAGTCGCACCGAAATCCGCGGCAGCGAACTCCTACGCATTCCGGGTACCGCTAATGACGCACTCAAAGGACTAACGACACTCCCAAGCATCGGGATTCCAAACGATTATTTTGGCGTGCTTTACATCCGCGGCAGTGAACCGGGGTCTAACCTCTACTATCTCGACCGGACACCGCTCGGATACCCGTTTCATTGGGGCGGGCTCCTGTCAACCATTAGTTCAGAAACGATTGAGGATATCGACATCTATGCCGGTGGATACGGTGCCGAATTCGGATTGGATTCGCAAGCCGTGCTTGACATCCACGCACGCGACAGCCTTGATGAACGGTTAAGCGGAAAATTTAACCTGAATATCCTCTATTCCGAAGGGCTGCTTGAAACCAAAATCGGTGATAAAAACTACTTTTCTATCTCTGGGCGACGCAGCTACTTAGACCTCATCGTTGGTCCGATCATTGAAGCACAGACAGGACAGGAACAACAATTTCCCTACTTTTCAGATTATCAACTCAAATTTGCCCGCCCGCTCGGTGAAAAACATCACCTCACCCTCAACGCTCTCGCTGCAACCGACCATTTTAAAATTGTGGAAGACACGCAGCCAGAAGGTGCTGACGCGATAGAAGCAGCGCCCTCTTCTGCCTTATTCAAAAACGGTTTTAATGGGCAAGGCATCCATCTCCGTTCAGACTTCACTGAAAATCTGACCTCACATTTGTCGCTCACCCGTTCCTTCAATTTCCTCACGATAAATTTTAAAGGTGTCGTCTCCGAGTCCCACACGCTGACACCTGAAGGCGAATGGGTGTTAGACGAAGTAGACTACGCCCACTACGACGTAAATGTAAAAGTGCCAGTCTACACATTTCGGGAGGATATAGCCTATAAACTCACGTCTACCTTTCAACTTGAACCCGGTTTCCTCTTTTCATTTAGTCCCGCAAACAGTTTTGAAGACGGCAGGTTCCCAGAGTATGAAACGAGCGGTGAAGATGTAACAACCGTTACGCCAATCATTGAGGATGGAGAGGTTGTAGGCGAAGAGGTTTATGTTGGACCAGACTACGAATTAAGCGGTGTAGAAGAGATCCATGATGAATTCGGACACGATTTTTACCGTGCCGAGGGGTACCTACAAGGCCGCTATGATCTGCTGCCGTTCCTATCCGTAGCACTCGGTATTCGGCTGGATTATCTGAATGTAACGGAGCAACTCTCTATTCAACCGCGCGGAAGCATGAGTCTCCAGCTGCCCAGTGGTTCTAACCTCCGTTTCGCGTATGGGCATTATGAACAGAGCCCACTACCGTATCAGTTGCTCGCGGAAGACGGTAACCGTGGTTTGGAATCGAGCCTCACACGCCACTATATTATGGAACTTGAACACCCAGTTTCATCACGCACCGAACTCAAATTCGCTACCTATTACAAAGAGGCTCAGAAATTGGTAACAACCAAGTCTTCACTGGCGCCACTGTATGAAGAGTCCGGCGAAGATGTCCGATCACTTTCGCTCGCGCCACAGGTCCGATCGCTTTCACTCGCGCCATTCGATGAGCTCCCAAACTATCTCAATGAAGGTATGGGGTATGTTGTAGGAGCGGAGGCATTTCTGCGACATCGAATTCCGGATAAATTCTTCGGTTGGATCTCGTATGCCTATACGCACGCCGAGCGGCGCGAGCATATATTATATGCCTATCAACCTTACTTATTTGATAACACGCACATCCTTAGCCTCGTCGCCAACTACACCTTCACCCCCAATTTCGAGATCGGTGGGAAGTGGCAGTATTTAAGCGGGACCTCCGAGGTGCCTATCAGTGCCGTCGCCCTAATTCAAGACCCGGTCACGCGTGGCTTAAACCCGCTTTTGGCGAGTGCTGACGAACAATTGAGCACGGAACTGTCACCCTATCATAAGTTAGATTTCAGGGTAAGTTATAAATGGAATGTCAAAGGCATGAAAATAGGTGGGTTTCTTGATATTCTGAATGTCTACAACCGAAAAAATAAGATAAAGTTCATTTTTGAAGAGGCAACACTTGACGTACAGGGTCAGGAAGTCGGCGTTGAGCGTGAAGTCTTCGACGCGCCGCAATTCCCGCGAATCATCTACTTTGGACTAACGCTTGAATTTTAAATAGGACTTACGCAGCCCCTCGCTGGCGGGGTTTAAAACCCCGCCAGCGAGGCGTCACCCCAGGGCTATTTAGTTCTCAATTTTTTCGTTCAATTTTGAACCCCCAGGACCGGTAGGTGCGGTTTGGAACCGCACCGTGCCTGAAAAAGAAGATTCAAAAATTTAGAAAATCCGATAATTTATCTAAAACTAAATCGTTCTGCCCAATCCGAGATTTGCCATTTATAAGATGTTCTGATATAATACAACTGTAGCAAGGGATAGACACCCTGCGCATCCATCCAACAAGGAAAATATCTATGAGAATCTTGATAACCTTTAATATCTGTGTTCTGATGCTTGTGGGCTGCACAACTGTTGAATCGCAAAAGATGCGGGCGGAACGCGATCAACTGCTCAAAAATTACGAAGACCTCCGCGAAGAAAACAGTGAGCTGAAACTGAAAAACAGTATCACCGATACACTTCTCGGCAAGTGGAGATTCCTAAATCTTGAAATGGCGGAAAGCAGTATCACCCAAGAAGTTGCGGAAGCCAAAGCCGCACTTTACGCACTTGAACTAAAAAATCTTACACTCGAATTCTTTGAGGAGAAAGGTATATACCATTATCGAGGTAAAAACGGTGGGACAAAGGTCTTCGGTCAATGGACCGTTATCACTGTTCGGTACGGCGATGAACCCTTCCCGTTTATCCGATTCATCAGACGCACCGGTCCAGAGATAGAGAAACTCCTTTTCGCAGCAAGTGCGGATGGCAGGGCACTCGGATTGTCGAGCGCACTGGGACTCGACACAGCGCGGGATATGAGTATCTCGGTTACGCCTGATAGACTGTATCTCACAATGCACGGCAAAATGCAATCAGGTCCGGCTGGCTGGGTACAGAGTGGTGGCGTGCGTTGTTATTTTGAGAGGATTGAAGAATGAAAATATTAGTTGCCTTTGGTTTGATAACACTGGTTTTCGCGGGTTGTACCTCGGTGGAACACCAGCAGATGCAGAACGAACGGGAACGACTCCGTGCGGCGTATGAGGACGCGCGGATAAAAAACGACAGACGGACCCCCAAGGACACGCTTGCGCGCGAAATGTTGGGAACATGGCAGTTCCTGGGTATAGAGGTTTTAGAAAGCGATTTGAGTAATGAAATTGTGCGTGCTGCTATTGCGCTTGATGAATCGAGTCGTAAAAACTTGACGATCCAATTTTTTGAACAGAACGGCATGCGTTTTTACGAGGGTAACAACGGTAGTATTCGGATTACCGGTAAATTCTCAATCTACGTTGAACGGATCGCTGAGGTTCTATACCCAGAGCTTGGCATGAATCGGAGTTCAGGTATTACGCCTGGGGCGTTTTTATTTAGTGATCGTTTGGCGGGAATATTCAGTGGGCTGCCTGGAACATCCAATGTTTTAATTTCTGTGGAGGACGATCAACTCTACCTAACGTTAGGTGCCGGTGCATCACTGACAGTTGAAGGATGGGCACAGAGCGACGGCATCAGGTATTCTTTCAAACGGATTAAATAAGACTATGGAGGCTTTTTCTTCTACGACGGATTTGAAAACTCAAATTACTCGTAGACTTCTAACCGCGAACCTGCTGTCAAGGCATTTGAACCATAAGTGCCAATTTTAGAAACAATAACCGTCTCAAACCCAGGTCCGGTAGGTTCGGTTTCCTAACCGAACCGGATACTACGCGGAAACTTTGAAGACTTCAAAAACCTCTTCAGTCCTGTAAGGTTTATTTGCTTGGGTGTTTCTTCACAATGTTTATAGCAGCTGTCAAGGCACTCATATTAAGGACGGGAAACATGAAACTGTTAACACTGCTCACTATCTTCGTGTTAGCGTTTATGGGTTGTACCAACTTGCTGAACCAAGAATTACAGCCGGAACGCAAAAGTTCAATCGAGAATTACGAAGATACGCGTATGAAATACCAGCCAGAAAAAATCAAAAGCGAGATAAAGGCACAGCTGGTCGGCAAATGGCAATTTATGGGCATAGAAGTAGAAAAAGGGACTATCAACGCACAAGTGGCAGACCCAACATCAGAAAGGGACCAAACAGCCTCGCCTTCTGATACGAGCACACAAACGCCAACGGCACTTGAATCACCCCAGTCTAACACGGATGAACGGAGGCCTGAAAGCGATAAGGTGCAATTACCGCCGATCACAGTCCACGAGACCAAAGACAACGAAAAGATAGCCGCGGCGAAAGCTGCCTTACTCACCGCCAACCGTAAAAATCTAACGCTTGAGTTTTTTGAGGAGCGCACTTCCTACTATTACCGTGGCGGCAACCGCGGCAGGAATGTCACAGGGCAGATTAGCGTTATCACCTCGCGATTTGGGGATATACCCGTGCCGTTTATCCAGTTCAGACGGCGTACGGGACCGAAAATGCTTGAGTTTCTATTTAGTTCCGATCCTGCAAGACGTGCGTCCGCCAAAAGGAAGCAAGCGTATGCCGAAAATATGCAGAGAGTTGAAGGAAAAAATTTTGTAAATACCAGCGGAAAACGTGGCGAGAAAGCCTCCCCAAAATCGGTTTCCTACAGACCAATTTCAGCAATCGGGATTGAGGTGACGGATGACCGGCTTTATCTGATTCTACATGGAGATATGGAGTTAACCCCCAAAGGTTGGATGCGAACCGGTGGTTTGCGATGCACCTTTAAACGCATCAAATAAACAGGGATTTTGTTGCAAGGTTAGCATTTGCTTTAAAATAGAGGAGAAAATCAAAAATGAAAATGTTAATAGTATTAGGCATTATGGCAATAGTCTTCACGAGTTGTGCGATCTTTACACCGCAAGAGACGCAGGAGGAGCGACGACGTTTGCTCGCGATGCGTGACGCTGCACGCGAGCGGCACAATCCAGAAAGAGTTAAAGATGCTGTAAAGGATCTGCTCGTCGGTAAGTGGCAGTATGTCGAATTGGAGGTCGAAGAAGGGAGCGTTAACGCACAGCGAAAAAAACCAGTGTCGCAGCAAGTAATGGACTCACTGAATAGCGTTGTAGCGAAACTGCCTAAGAGTGTCCCGGATAAACAAGCGACAGCACCAAACCCCGCTACGCCAGAAAAAGGCAAACAGAACGCAGAGGCGAACCAACAAAGCCCACCAGAAGGGGCAACGCGTCTGCCGCCTATTGAGGTTACAGATGAGAAATCGAATCAACAGATATTAGGTGCGAAAGCGGCACTCGTTGCGTCTACCCGCAAAAACCTCGTCCTTGAATTTTCAGAGGATCGGAGTTCTTACTATTACAGCGGTAGCAATCGCGGCACGAACGCCACCGGACAGTGTTATGTCACCACGAAGCGGTACGGAGATGATTCACTCCCATTTATCCGTTTTAATCAGCGGACAGGACCAGAATTGCTCGAATTCCTTTTCGGTTCCGAAGCTATAAAACAGATAACCGCGAAGCAAAAACAGAAGCGAGTTGAGATGACACAAAAGTTCAATCGAAAAGGTGCTTTAAGGGCGACATCGCGCACAATATCTTCGATGGCAGGAATTACGGTCACAGATGATACACTCTCTTTAGTACTCTACGGGGATATGCAGCTAACACCGAGAGGTTGGATGCGAACCGGTGGATTGAGATGCACGTTCAAACGGATTGAATAGGAGTTTTGTTTTATAGCTTTAGGAGAGACGCATGAAGATTTTCATATCGTTCAGCATCTTGATTTTGACATTTACCGGTTGTACCTCGGTGGAATACCAGCGGATGCAGAACGAGCGCGACACGCGTCGTGAAGTATATGAAGATGCCCGACGAAAAGAAGCAGTCAAGCGCAACCGAGATTTCTTATCCAATGACATGCTCGGTGAATGGGAATTTCTTGATCTGGTTGTTGAGGAGAAGAATGGAAGCGAAGATATTTTGAGGGCGAAAGCAGCTCTCGCTGCGTCTAAACTCAAAGGATTCAGACTGCGATTTTGGAGAAGCGGGGACCTTTACTATTACCGTGTTGAAAACCTGATTGGTAAGTCTTATGGGACATACGCAACGCGGAGTGTCTATAGAGGAGATAAACCACAGGTTAAAGGAGATGAACCGCAGACTGCATCGATTCACTTCTATCCGATCTCTGGTTCACATGTATCGGATCGGATATTCAGTTTCACAAAGGGTATACATAAGCAAGTGCTTACCATTGATGGTGAAGTTTTTACCACGCAGATGGCGACAAAAATCATGGATGTCTCCCTGAAAGCGTCACGAATGGATTTGACATTAGACCTTGGTATGGTATTAACGCCCAATGGTTGGCTCCAACGTGGAAATATCCGTTGTTCGTTTCAGCGGATTGAGTAGTTTGTGTCAATGTCCAGAGTTATGGATAATTGACCAAAAGCATTCAATTCTCCAATAATTTCCATTTTTCGCGTAACACTCTTCCTTGTAGGAGCGAGCTGTGCTCGCGATGCTTCCGCGAAAATGATCAAAAAACCGACAATTGAATGGCTCTGATAATTGCTCGAAAATAGGAAAATGTGATGAAAAATATCCGCCCTTTTGTTTTTTTCTGCCTCAGTTTCGGACTGGTGTTGAGTCCAGCACTACAGATTTCGGCAAAAGCACCGGCAACCGCAAAAATCGCGTTTGCATCGAACCGTAGCGGGAATTGGGACATTTATATTATGAACCCGGATGGGAGTCAGCAAGAGCGGTTAACGCAAAATAGCGCGAGGGACCTCAGTCCCGTCTGGTCACCCGATGGAGAACAGATTCTGTTTGTCTCAAATCGAGATGGTGTCAGCGATCTCTATGTGATGGATGCCGACGGCAAGCATGTCCGTCGAGTGTTTAGAAAGTCAGCACTGAGAATAGAACCAACATGGTCACCCGACGGTGAGCGGATCGCATTTCATGCGGAAGAACCCCGATGGAGCATCCAAACGGCTACAATACATGGAGCAGCTCTGAAACAAGTTGCTTTAGCAGAGTGGCGTGGTGGAAACCCGTCATGGGCTGCCAATGGCAACGAGATAGCGTTTGTTGGAAATGTTGGTGGAACACGCCGGATCCGTATTTTAAAGCTCCGTTCGGGAGGCATACGCACGTTTCTGTCAAAAGAAAAGTCGTGGATGTACGCACCAGCATGGTCACCGGATGGCGACAAACTCGCCTTCGTTTGGTTGCAGGTGGCGTTGGACGGAAAAGAGTTCATTTACGTGGCGAATCGGGATGACAGCGATTTGAAACCAATCGGTGAACCCGCGTTCGGGGTCTATAGCCCGGCATGGTCCCCTGACGGTGATGAAATTGTTTATGTTGAAGATGCCAAGAATAACAATGATCGACAAATTGTTGTGGTTGATGTAGAGACCGGTGCCAAAAAACAGCTGACGCGTCAAGGTTTGAATATAACCCCCGCTTGGTTCAACCCGAAAAGTTTACCTGTTACACCACAGGCTCACCTATTGACAACGATGTGGGGAAAAATTAAGGGACAAGACTGATGTGTCATTGATAATAGATCCTCCGAGGAAACCTTATGAAAATTAAACATTTTTTCGTTCTTTGTTGCTTCAGTTTGATCCTCGTGTCCATCTATGTTGGTCAGATTTCGGCACAAGCACCGAAAACCACAAAAATCGCGTTTGCATCGAATCGTGGTGGGAATTGGGACATTTACATCATGAACCCAGATGGGAGTGAACAGAAGCGGGTAACTCGAAGTAGCGCGGGAGACTACAGTCCGGTCTGGTCTCCGAATGGAGAACAGATTCTGTTTGTCTCAAATCGGGATGGTGTATACGATCTCTATGTGATGGATGCCAACGGGCGGCATGTCCGTCGAGTTTTTAGAGAGTTGGTGCTGAGGATACAACCGACATGGTCACCCGATGGCGAGCGGATAGCGTTTCATACACAGAAACCGCAGTGGAAGCCTGAGTGGAACATCCAAACGGCTACGATATATGGGGCAGATGTGGAAGATGTCGCCGAAGTGGTTCAACAAGGGGGGAGTCCCTCTTGGTCTCCCGACGGAAACGAGATCGCCTTTATTGACTATGTTAAGGGCATGCGCCGTATCCGTATTATCACGCTTGATTCGGGTAAAGTACAAACGTTCCTCCCTAAGGAATTGCCGTGGATGTCTACACCGGCGTGGTCCCCGGATAGTAACAAACTCGCCTTCTCTTGGTCGAAGTGGGGTGGGGCTAGACCACCGGCTATCTTCGTTGCGAATCGCGATGGAAGGGGTTTGAAGCGGGTTGTTAAATCTGAATGGCGCGTTTTTGGGCCTGCTTGGTCACCTGAAGGAGATAAACTTGCTTACATAGAACAAGGCGACAACGATAGCTTGCAAATCTTCGTTGTTGATATACACACTGGGGTGAGAAAACAGTTGACAGACGAAGGTTTAAATTCATCTCCTGCTTGGTTTGATCCAACGGTTTTGTCTGTCCAACCACAGCCTCGCTTGCTCACAACGACATGGGGCAAAATGAAAATACAAGACTAATTTACCATCAGCACTATATTACGAGAGAAAATCTTATGAAAATCAAAAGTCTCTTTCTTTTTTTCTGTCTTAATTTGATCTTTGCGTTTATCTATGCCGATCAGATTCACGCACAAGCACCGAAAACCGCCAAAATTGCGTTCGCCTCGAATCGAGATGGCAATTGGGAAATTTACCTGATGAACCCCAATGGAAGTCAGCAAGAACGACTGACCCGAAATAACGCATTAGATCACAGTCCTGTTTGGTCACCAACAGGAGAACAAATCCTTTTCACTTCCGATCGGGACGGGATCAGAGATCTCTATGTGATGGATGCCGACGGTAGCCGTGTCCAGCGCGTTTTTAGGAAGGCAGCACGTCGAGTGGAATCGACTCGGTCCCCAGATGGCGAGCGGATAGCCTTTCATTCCGAAACACCGCAATGGAGCATCCAAACGGCTACGATACACGGCGAAGATGTCGAGCAGGTCGCATTGGCAGAATCGCATGGTGGCAACCCTTCCTGGTCGGTAAACGGAAACGAGATAGCCTTTGTTAAAGACGCTGGTGGTACGCACCGAATCTTTATCGTAAAACTCGATTCCGGCGATATACGCACATTTTTGCCTAAGGAATCACCGTCGATGCACACACCTTCATGGTCACCGAAGGGGGACAAACTCGCCTTTACCTGGTCCAAATGGGGGCTCCGAAACGAATCAGCCATTTTCGTGGCAAATCAGGACGGAAGCCGCTTGAGACAGGTGAGTGAACGGGTACCCCTTGCCTACTACCCCGCCTGGTCACCCGATGGGCATAAAATTGTTTATGTAGAGGAAGCCGTAGAGAGAAACCGTCAAATCGCTGTCGTTGATGTAGAGACAGGTGGAAAAACGCAGCTGACACACCGCGGATGGAACATCACACCCAGTTGGTTCGATCCCAAAAGCTTATCCGTTGCACCACGATCCCATCTGCTCACAACAACGTGGGGAAAAATTAAAGCAGATTAAGAAACAGGACGCACCGTCCGTACCTGCCCCCGAACGTCAACTTGTACCTTCCAATTATTCCAGCGCGGCAATAGGACTGTACTCAGCGTCGGTTGACGGATACCGCGCACCCACCGCAACGTGATAAGTTTTTCTGTGGGGTGATATTCGACACTGAACTTCGCACCGTTGACAGAAAAATCTTTCGGATACCGCGCCTCAATTTCAGCAATAGTGTCAGCGTCTATCTCTGTAAAGACCAAATCCTCTGGCGAAAGAAGTTGCCAGTCCTCAGCGACCGATACACCCAAGACCTCAAGCCGTGAAACCAACCATCTATGCGGTGTCAAATCCGCTGTTTCCGAGTTGAGCGCGCAGTGAAGTATCCAAGCGTCAATCGCGCGGGTGAGTTGCTCACCGACTTCCGAGAATAGGGAGCCAGAGAGGATAAGGGATGCCAACGCCTCTCGCAGCAGATTGCCACTCAGCGGTCGGCGACTGCGTCCGATTTCTCGTCCCGCATACTCAGTTACCACCTCCGCCACAATGTCTTCGCCTTCCAGCCTCGGAGCAGTGAGTTGAGAAGTTCCGATCCCCGCGTTAACCAAGTCGTCAAAAGTGCAGGGCATGGCAGTCCGTCCCATCAGTTGCACGCGCGTCCCTTTTGCGATACCGACGGTCTCTAAGATTAAAGCGGCTTGCCGATCTTCCGGTAGGAGCGAATCGGAATCGAGCAAGACCTCTTCCTGTCCATTTCCCCATCCCTTACTTTTCCGCCTCTGCACGTAGGCGCAAGTGTCCCATTCGCGTAAGAGATAGGTAATCAAGGCGTCGCGGTCGGGTTGTGTGGATGCTTTATCTTTCATCACAGGTGGTAACTCGAAGAAATTTCTCAGCTGCGTCGCGATGCTGCGGCATTCAGCAAGGGCGGTTTTATGGAGATGATGCCGTCTGTTGTCGCCGTGTCGCAGCGTTCGGATTGCTGTCGTAGCATCGCATCCATCACGGAAAAGCTCTTTTTGGCGTGCTTCGCGAACCGTGTCTTGCTGTTCAGGTGGCACACGGTCAATGCGCTGCCATAACGGAGCAGGACGCTCCAACGTCGCAATCAGATCAATCAGATCGCGCCGCAGGGAAGAGGGTGCTTTTACCAACAGTCGCGCGTGAAGTGGACTGATGGGTAAAGCGCAGATCTTTGCACCTGCTGACGAAAGGGTGCCATCATCGGAGAGGACCCCCCAACTTTTCAAGGCGGTTTGCGCGCGTTCCACGGCGAAGTCGGGAGGCGCGTCGAGAAACGTCAAATCTTGGGGGCGATAACCCGTTGCAGCGACAGTCAGTACGAATTGCGTCAAATCTTCCCGCCGAATCTCTGGGGCGGTCTCCTGCTCAAGTTGACCGTGTTCCTCCCAGAGTCTATAGCAGATGCCGGGGCCGAGGCGACCTGCGCGTCCCCGGCGTTGTTCGGCTGAGGCTTGCGAGATAGGACACAGCGCAAGGACAATACGTCTGTTCTGGTGGATACGTTGGCGCACTAAACCGGTATCCACAACAGCGGTGATACCCGGAAGCGTGATGGATGTCTCAGCGACGTTGGTCGCAAGAATGACGCGGCGGCGTTGGGATTGCGTGTTGTCAAATGCTCTGTCTTGTGCATCGGGTGGTAGATCACCGTGTAACGGGATAACATCGAGATGTCGCAGCTGACGCAGCGCGTCATGGCAGGCATTAATTTCACCCTTACCCGGTAGGAACACCAAGATATTTCCGTCGGTCTCTTTGAGTGCACGCTTAATCCCTTTTTCGACGCGTTCTACTAAATTATGAGATGTAGGGACCACTACGCCACCGAGGTATTGCACGTCAACGGAATAGACGCGCCCTTCCGCACGCAGCACCTGTCCACCAACAAACCGGGCGAGCGGTCGCGCTGCTATCGTGGCAGACATAATAATAAGTCTCGCGTCGCGTCGCTTCTTTCGGCAGATAGCGAGAAAAAGGTCTGATTCTACACCCCGCTCGTGGAATTCGTCCAAGATGATAGTGCCATACTGATCCAATTCCGGTCCCGCTGCATATCGTAAGGCGACCCCGGGCGTGACGAAACGGATGCGGGTTAGCGTATCGGAACTCACATCCTCAAAACGGACGGTATAACCGACGGAGTGTCCCAACGGTTCGCCGCGTTGTTGTGCCACCCATCGTGCGAGTGAACGGCATGCGACGCGCCTCGGTTCTACGACCAGTACCGGTGCATCTGATAGTGCTGCACACCAAGGCGGAATTTGTGTCGATTTTCCGCTGCCAGTCGGTGCCACAACCACCACTGGACCCGTTGCGATCGCCTCGTGAAATGTTGTCTTTAGTGCTGTGATAGGAAGTTCTGTTTCGTTCATGGTGGATATTATAGCCTATAGTGGCATTGGTATCAAGAAGGGAGTCGCCAGAGGCATTCAATTGTCCATTTCTTGATCGAATTTTCACCCCTAGGCCCGGTAGGTTCGGTTTCCTAACCGAACTCCAGGCCCGGTAGGTTCGGTTTCCTAACCGAACTCCAGGCCCGGTAGGTTCGGTTTCCTAACCGAACCGGATCCTTGAAAAAAAGATATGAAACCCAATAATTTCTTAAAATTGATTGGTGCTGTGGGAGTCGTCAAAGGCTCTTGACATTTCCCTATGTTTCTGATATTATAACCACTATATCTATCAACACGCATTTTGAAGGTAAATTATGTTGTACCAGAAGTTCGTAAAACAGACACATACCAAAACACAAAAAACACACCGCCTATTTGCCTTAATAGCATTTATTGGGTTGTTTTTCTATCAACACTTGGCACATAGTCAGCAATATGTCATCGTTGACAGCGAAAACGGCGATAGGTTCACCGGTACTTGGCGCGGTAGCACTGAAACGCACTTTGAAATTGAATACCAAGGGCAGATTTTAAGACTCCCCTTGATGGGACATACGCTTAGTTTTACGTCGGACATAGCAAATGTACCGGATCGAACCGCTGCGAAGCATTATCGTAATGGACTCACACTGCTGGAGTTAGGACTCCCTGAATTGGCACAACAGCGGTTTGAAGCCGCGCTTGAGGAATTTCCAAGATATCCGGCTGCGCACTATCAACTCGGTTTACGCTACAAGGCGAATGACGATAACGCAAATGCCTTGGAACGCTTCCGTTCTGTCGCGATCCTTGATGCAGCGAATTTTGACTTGGTACCACATTTTCGGGAGCTTGGCGATACTGCCCTCGCCGACGGGGCTTATGCGGAAGCCGTAGATAACTATCAACTCATCCTAACGTATTATCCAGAGCACGAATCTGTACCGGGATTAAGTTACATCACCGGATTCCTACTCGTTGAGCAACTGAAGAATGATGATGCAGGATTGGTGCTTCTCGAATCGGCAAGACAGCAGTACCCGAACATGTCGTCGCATGAAAAAGCGTTTTTCCTCATCGGAAAACTACAAGCGAAAATCGGTCAGTTGGAAACCGCGCTCTATACTTTACAAGGGTTTATTATGCGTTACCCAATGAGCGAGTGGGTTTATGAAGCACGTCTCGTACGGGCTGAAGTCAACTTGGAATTGGGAAAAACAGCAGAAGCCGGTAATGAAGCAGCGGAAGTTCGCGAGATGAGTGTGGATGAAACGATAAGGGAACGCGCAAAACAGATTCTGGATCAGACCCGATGGACAGTCTACACGAAGGCAGAGGGACTCCCTGACAACCATATTCAAGCCATCGCTGCCGATGGGACACGGTTATGGGTGGGTACGCCGAACGGCGTGATGCTATTTGAGACGAATTTCAATAACTGGATACCAATTGATAAGGTACCGCAGCTAATTAACAACGCTACGGAAGAAATTCCAGACGTGAGAGCTATCGCCGCAAACTCGAAAGAGGTGTGGGTCGGCACCCGTGCTCAAGGGACAATCCATTACAACAAGTTAACCGGCGAAATTCAGACGTATTCGCTTGTTGATGGATTTCCTGCTTGGGTTAAGGACATCAAGATGGATGATACGGATATTTGGTTCGCTACAGATAACGGTGTTGTCCGTAAGATTCGTGGCACTGACGATCCACCCCTTGTTTACACGAGACAACTGAGTTTCATCCCCGTAGATAACATCGAGACCTTGTTGTTGATGCCTACAACAGTTTGGGGGGCTTCGGCAGATGGGGAGATTATAACATTTGACCGTGAAATTGAGGAATGGGATCCCCAGCCTCATCGTTTTACTGAAATCGAAGAAGGCACGACTATTGTCGGATTTGATACCGCAGCAGATCAGATGCTTTTTACATGGTATAATACCGCTGAAAAGACTAACGGTTATTTTCGAGCGGATTTGGATGGACTGAACGGAAAATCAACGACACTTGACACTGGCATAGACGATGAGAACGACCTAAAGCGTATTTACATCAGGGGGATTTTGGACAATTCACCGATAGTCCCAAATCAGAATCAGACGGGGGCTGTAGAAACACCGGATCCGCCGACCTCCGAATTTTCTCCTGAAACGGAATTGGTAGCGGAAGAAGTTCCACCACCACCGCCTACGCCTTTAGTACTGTGGATAGCGACGAACAGTTCTTTTTACACATATCATACGCGGCCTGATGAATGGGAAAATATAACAACCCCGAAAATCGAATTGGGTGACTTAATAATACATGCGCTCATCGTAGCGAACAACAGGGCATGGATAGCGACGAACAACGGCTTAGCAACTACAGACATCCGATGAGATGTATTGGCAGTAGGACTTACACACCGCCTCTGCAAGTCCCCCTGATAAGGGGGATTTAGGGGGTTCCGACCGTCCACTTCCTCTGCAAGTCCCCCTGATAAGGGGGATTTAGGGGGTTAAAACAACTGAAAACCATGCAACCGACATCCACAAAACTTATTACACGCTGGGCGGGTGCCGAACCCACTAAAGTAGAAGATGAATTGGTTGTCGAAGAACCGCTTGAGATCCGCATCGGACAACAAAGTCTAATCGTTGTGATGCGAACCCCGGGACACGATTTTGAACTCGCAGCCGGTTTTCTTTATACCGAAAGCCTCATAACTCGCAGTGATGACATCGAAATCATTGCATATTGCGATGAAGAGGCTACGGAAACACAGGACGGCAGCTTAGCGTCGTACCAAAACATCGTCAACGTTCAGCTCACCGAAGAACTGGATCTTGACGCACAATCGGGATGGCAGCGCAACTTTCACGCGAATGCAAGCTGCGGACTTTGTGGCAAGATGACGATTGAATCTGTTAGACAACAGGTACCGCCCCTGAATTCGAGGTTCTCTATGAATCAAGCGGTGCTCTATCAACTCAATGATCGACTCAGGGCAGCGCAATCGGTTTTTGAACGGACAGGCGGACTCCACGCCGCTGGGTTATTCAGTGAAACAGGTGAACTCCTGATCGTCAGAGAGGACATCGGTAGACACAACGCTGTAGATAAAGTTATCGGCCAAGCATTGTTGGCGGACATGGTGCCACTTGAGCGTCATATTTTGATGGTAAGCGGGCGCGCCAGTTTTGAGATTGTCCAAAAAGCACTCTTTGCGCGTATCCCGGTTATTGTCGCGGTTTCCGCTGCGTCTACGCTGGCTGTTGATCTCGCAGCGGAAGGAAACCTGACCTTAATCGGTTTCATGCGCGGACAGCGTATGGCGGTCTATACGTGCCCAGAGCGAATTTTCTGTGAGGCGTGAGAAAACGAAGATAGGTGTATAGACAAGTTTTTGCTATCTTTTTCGGACTGTATGTCTCTATAATAGCAAGTAAGACGCACTGCAGTCGGGGTTTCAAACCCCGACTGCAGGTGGAGTTTCAAACTTAATAAGGAGAGAAATTCTTATGTTAGGCATTTTGAACGGTATCCAAGGGCTTGTCAACCTCCTATTTTTCTTGGTTATTGCTGGCACTTTAGGGGTTTCGTGGTTGTACGCACATCGGTTGCAAAAACAGTACAGCGCGGAATTTCCGTGGGGAAAAACAGCAGGCATTGTTGGGATCGAAGTCCTGCTTTGGATCGGATTTAACTTATTCTGGGAAATCTTTGAGGCACTCTGGTTGCCAATTGTGATTATTGCTATTATTGTGATTGTGTTTATCTCGCGGAAGAAGCGAAAATATGTCTGAATTAGGACTTACGCATGTCCTCTTAAAGTCCCCCTGATAAGGGGGATTTAGGGGGTTTATAGTAAAATCAAAAAATAAGTTTACAGTTCATCAAGGAACAACACCCTCCCACCGCTGGCGAGGATTGTATCCTCGCCATTTTGTGAATGTATAAGTAATTACGGGTTTTACTATAAAAAAGGGAAATAAATGCGGTTTAATCATTCAAACAAACATATTCGCGATGCAATTCGCTACGCTGAAAGCAAAAATTGGAGGGTTACGAAGGCGGGCCCCCGAGCGCATATCTGGGGTAAACTCTGGTGTCCGCGCCGCGCCCGCGATGGCTGCCGCACACAAGTCCTGTCAACACCAAGAAACCCTGAACTGCATGCGCGGGATATCCGCCGCTACATTGACAGATGCCCTCATACTGGTAACAATATAACAATCAATAATGGAGAAGCTCACTATGAAAGTGCATGAGTTCACACTTATTTTAACGACTGAACCTACTGAGGAAGAGGCTGATAGGTTATTTGGCGTTTTTAACGATGCGACACTCGCTACAAGTGTCGGTGTTTCGCAAATTCGCTTTCACCGGGAAGCTTCATCCTTGGAAGAGGCTATTGATTCTGCACTGATGAATGTTACAGAATCAGGTTTTGAGGTTATACGGATCGAAATTGAGCCTCAGGTAGTGACCCAAAGCACTCATCGGCTCCAAAACCAAGTTACCACCTAAATTTTCTAAGATTGAAGCCAGCTATCGCAAATAGGGGCGAGCGTATAGTCATAGTGGTTTGTCTATTGATGCCCCGCAGCTGATGAGAGGGAAAACATAATGCGTCGAACAGGGAGAGCCGTGGTCGCGTGCGGCAAAGATTTTGAGATTCGTGAATACCCGGTGCCTGAACCTGAACCTAACACCGTGCTGCTCCGTCAAGAATTAGCGGGAATCTGTGGAACAGACCTGCATAATTGGCAGAACGGCTTCCAACAAGAAGTTTTGTTGGGGCATGAAAATGTCGGCATTATTGAAGCACTCGGTGAAGGTGTGGAAACCGATTATGTCGGTAAACCGGTGAAAGAAGGTGACCGGGTTATCTTCGCACCCGGAACAAACTACGGGGCTTACGGCTTTCAGTGGAACCCAGATGAAGCACCACACTTTCGCGGCGGGTTTGCGGATTATATGTATCTCAACTATCCGAATACCTGTTTTATCAAAACCGATGCTTCGCCTGAGGTTGCTGTGCTCACAGAGCCGTTTACTGTCGGTGTTCACGCCGCAATGCGGGGGGAAATCAAACTCGGTGATACCGTTGTCGTGCAGGGTTCAGGTGCTATTGGACTCGTGACGCTTGCGTGCGCGAAATTGAGCGGTGCAGCGAAAGTGATTATGGTAGGCGGACCCGCCGGACGATTGGAACTCGCAAAACGCCTCGGTGCCGATGTAACGATTGATATTGAAGAAGTCACCGCTGTTGAAGAGCGGACGGAACTTGTGAAAGCTGAAACGCCGCGTGGCGAAGGGGCGGATGTCGTCTTTGAATGCGCAGGTTTTCTCCCCGCCACGCCAGAAGGATTGGGGTACACCCGACGCAGCGGTACCTTTGTTGAAGTCGGTCATTTCGTCGATATGGGGTCAATTGACTTTAATATCAACCAGTTGCTGATGCGAAAAAATCTTCGCGTTGAGGCAATTTGGGGAAGCAGCTACGAACACTTTGTCCGCGGCTTACCCCTCCTTGAGCAGAGCGGATTGCCCTTTGCCGACATGATTAGTCACCAACTGCCACTCTCACAGGTTGAGGACGGTTTTAAAGCACTTGATGGCGGCTATCGTATTAAAGGTGAAACAGCGATCAAAATAGCAGTTCGAGCAGAAGAATAAATAAAGTAGTAGGCACGCGCCGCGTGCCGTACACCCAGTATTAAGCACGCACCATCGTGTCGTCCATAAAGTAGTAGGCACGCGCCGCGTGCCGTACACCGAGTATAGTAGTAGGCACGCGCCGTCGTGCCGTACACCAAGTAAAGTAGTAGGCACGCGCCGCGTGCCGTATACCGAGTATAGTAGTAGGCACGCGCCGCGTGCCGTATACCGAGTATAGTAGTAGGCACGCGCCGCGTGCCGTACACCGAGTATAGAGGAGATAGAACGGATGGCAAAAACATATCGCATTGGCTTCGCATCCCTCGTGCATGACCATGTCTGGGGCGAACTTCGACACTGGAAGGCACATCCGAACGTTGAAATCGTCGCGGCAGGCGATGTCAATGCGGAATTACGCACACAATTTAATAACGAAACCGGTGTCGAGAACGTCTATGACTCTTGGCAAGAGATGATAGCGGAAGAGGAATTGGACATCGTCCAAGCATCGGCGGAGAACAACGCTGGAGCCGACATCGTTGCAGCTGCAGCAGCGAAGGGTGTCCACGTGGTTTCAGAAAAACCGATGGCGGCACGCCTCTCACAAGCGGACCAGATGCTGGCTGCCGCTGAGAATGCAGGTACACTCCTGATGGTGAATTGGCCCACGGCATGGAGTCCGGCACTCAATACGGCGATGAATCTCATCAAGAACGGGGCTATCGGGGACGTTTTCTACTTTAAGTGGCGTTCTGCACACAACGGACCGAAGGAAATCGGGTGTTCTCGGTATTTCTACGAATGGCTCTACGATGAAGAGAAAAACGGGGCTGGCGCGTTGATGGATTACTGCTGTTATTGTGCCGATATGTGTGCTTACCTCCTCGGTCTCCCCCAACAGGTCACTGCTTTCCGCAGCACTTTCGTCAAAGACTATCCGATCCCTGATGATAACGCTGTCATCGTCATGAAATACGGGAACGCTTTCGGAATCACCGAAGCGTCTTGGACGCAAAAGGTCGGTTATGTTACACCGAATCCTGTGGTTTATGGGACTGAGGGTGCGTTGATGGTCAGTGGCAACGAGGTACATCTACATCCGGCTGGTAGCGATGCCGAAGTGGTGACCCCTGAGCAGCTGCCAGAAGGACAACGCAACGCGGCGGAATACTTTATTCACTGCTTGGAGACTGGCACACCCGTTGAAGGTTTGTGCAGTCCTAAAGTCAGTCGCGATGCCCAAGAGATCCTTGAAGCAGGCTTGGTATCAGCAGATAGTGGTCAGGTCGTCAACTTACCGATGGCTTAGATCCATCAATAGGACTTACGCATGTCCTCTGAAAGTCCCCCTGATAAGGGGGATTTAGGGGGTTTAAATTAAAGTCCCCTGATAAGGGGATTTAGGGGGTTTAAATTAAAGTTCCCCTGATAAGGGGCGGTGAATGCCATAAGGCATTCATACCGTTGATTCTGATTCTTTAGGGGGTTTAAAGTGTGCTGAATTTGCATAAGTCCTGATCAAAATATGGGTGCGCTGAGAACCGCCCTACAACAGTGGAGAAATAATACTTGATGAGTAATAGAGTTCCGATTGCATTACAGTTATATTCCGTCAGAGACGATTGCGCTGGCGATTTCTCTTTAACCCTACAAGCCGTCGCACAGATGGGGTATGAAGGCGTTGAGTTTGCGGGGTACTACGACCGGAGTGCCGAAGAATTACGAGACATGTGTGATGACCTGGGATTGAAAGTTGCTGGGACGCATACCGGATTGAACACGCTTCTCGGTGATGAACTTGCCAAAACGGTTGCGTTTAACCAGACGCTCGGTAACCCGTACCTCATTGTGCCGGGGTTATCCGAAGAATATCGCAATTCGCAGCAGGCGTGGCGCAACACAGCAGAAATCTTCAACGACATCGCCGAAAAAATTGCCGACCAAGGGATGTTTGCCGGTTACCACAACCATACCGTCGAATTTGAAACATTGGAGGGTAAGGTCCCCTGGGATACGTTCGGCAGTAACACCCGCGATGATGTCGTGATGCAAATTGATATCGGTCATACACTTCGCGCCGGTTCTGACCCTGTGTCGTTTATTGAACGCTATCCGGGTAGGTCGAAACTGGTACATATCAAAGAATACTCCAGCACGAATGGCGAGGCACTCATCGGCGAGGGTGAGATACCTTGGGACGATATGTTCCATGCCTGTGAGACCGTCGGTGGTACCGAGTGGTACATTGTGGAACAGGAGAGTTACCCCTACCCACCGATTGAGTGCGCTGAACGTTGTATTAACGCACTCCGAAAGATGGGGAAAATTTCTTAATTAGGACTTACACAGCCCCCTCGCAGGCGGGGTTTTAAACCCCGCCTGCAGTGCGCCATACGTTCGTTATTATAGAAAAATGCGTAAGTCCTGTTAATTTTCCTTACGGTTCGTTGAGGCGGGTTCAGGTTTTCCTCTGTAGGAGCGAGTGTTTTTGCTGGGGTGTTTCTTGTCGCTCGCGATCCCGTAGACCCGCTTTTTATGCTAAAATCGAAAAATATGTTGACCCCTAAAGGACAGCGACCTACCCGTCGTTCCGATAGTGTTGAATCAGATCTTTTGCTCTGGTGGGAAGACTTCTACGTCCCCGTTTTTGAGTATGTTCTCCCGAAAATGGGGGCTTTGGAAGGAAAAAAAGTGCTGGAATTAGGTGCTGGAACAGGTGGCACTGCGACGCTGTTAGCGAAACGGGGCGCATCTGTTGTCGGGATTGATCTACTCCCGTTTCGACTCATTGAAGCACAGGCACGAGCATCGGAACACAACGTCGCTGCGTCGGTTGATTTTGCACTGATGGATGCGATGCACCTCGCCTTTCCTGACAATACCTTCGACTTTGTTATCTCCAAATCTGTATTGGTATTTACAGAGCATGCACAGACTGCCAAAGAGTGTTACCGCGTCCTCAAGCCGGGAGGAAAGGCGATCTTCATGGAAAACATGCGTTATCACCCGATGGTATGGTTGTATCGCAAAGTGTTTCTGAAGTATTCCGGCAAGTTACGCTATTTCTCAGTCCGAGATATTGAGACGGTCGGTGCTGAATTTGGGAGGTTGGAACACCGTGAGTTTCATCTCTCAGCGGTGAGCGCGTTGTTTTGGCAAAAGTGCCTGTCTATTCCAACGCTTTATAGAGCGTCCCTCCGTCTCCTCAAAGCGATTGATACATCGCTCCTTAGATGCCTCCCCTTCCTCAAACGGCTATGCTGGATCACAGCGATGATCTGCCACAAAGATTAAGTGGCTATCAGCATTCAGCAGTCAGCACTTATAGTAAAACCCGTAAATTATACATCCGTCCTTGCACAAGGCGGCTCGTAGGGGCGAGGTTCCCTCGCCCGTTGGAACTAACGTATTTTGAGCGTTTCAACACAGTTTTTCAGACACTTTCCCCACCCCAGAGGGGTGATATATCTATAGAAAAAGGTATATCAACGGCCCGCACTCCAGCGGAGTGCTATGTGAGTAAATAGGTGGCAACTTAGGTTATAATAACCTAATTATCCATATTTCAACCAATTGTCGAAAAGCGGTTTGAGTCGATCCGGAAGGCTTCCCAGAAAATTGGGTTCATTGAGCCACTCCTGACTCGTTGGACTTTCTGGATTTGCCGGTTCGTTCTCCGACGGTGCGGTGAGAACCGCATAGTGAAGCGTTTGCCGTTTTGATCCGTCAATATTGTAGCCTTTGTGGAGTATACTTGAATTATAAAAAACGATGTCCCCGGCTTTCAGTTTGACAACAAGTTGATTCGGCATCGCTGCCTTGGGTGTCTGCTGTATGACTACCCGTTCAGCATCCATGAGCTCGCGGCGATGGCTACCCGGAACGATGTAAAGCGTCTCATCGTCATAGAGCGCACCGTTAAGTTGCACGTGGTTCCTCAGCCGACCCATCAGCGTTTCAAGCGGCACTTCTCCATCCGGCGCGGAATCTCGGTGCCAGTTGATATGATACGGTTTCTGTTCAGAACTAACAAGAAGCGTACAAAGGTGGTACCTTAACCTTTTGCCGATCAGTGCCTCAATGACACCCAATATCTGCGGATGCGCGAGCGCGTCCACAAGTGCTTGTTCACGAATGCTTGGGTGAAAAATGTTATTGACACCCCAGCTGTCGTCGCGTTCACTATCTATGTAGCGTAGGTGATCGGCGTGTAAACCTTTAGCACGGCACTTGTGGAGTATCCGATCAATAGCCGTCCGATAGGTTTGAATGTCTGTTTGGGAAAGCGCGCCTTTACGGATGATATAACCGTTTTCAACAAACGCGTCGATTTCTGAACGGGTTAGCATTTTAGGTTACCTCACTGTAGTGTTTCCGCATGATATACTAACTTGCTGCCGACAATTGTCGCTATCAGATTGATTCTGAACTGTGCCGCGTCCCATTCAAAGAGGATTAGGTTTGTTTCTGATTCTACGTGTGTTTTTGCGTCGAGCAGCCGCATCGGGTGTAACGTGGCGAGTAATATGGCTTCTTTAAGCGAGATGCCCGCGAATCGGACACTATTTTCGATACCGCGCGCTAACTCAATAGCGGAACCAGCAAGATATTCTGTGCCAACGAGACGTACACACCGTTCTGCAGTCAACTCCACAGATTTTCCCGCAAACTGATAGATACCCGGTTCCATGCCTGCCAAAGCGACAGCATCACTGACGAGGATACACCGGTCGAGTGTCTTCGCACGCATCATTGACTTGGCAACAGAAGGGGGTAGATGATGTCCATCGACGATGAGGCTTGCTGAGAGTTCATCGGCACCAAGTTGCTCCCAGATATAATTCGGATGCCGCCGAATTAAGGCGTGCGCGCCATTACCGAGGTGTGTGGAGAGTTTCGCACCCGCATCAATCGCCGCTCGGATATCGTCCGCTGAAGCGTTCGTATGTCCCAATGCGACGACAACCCCATTTGCAACCAGTTTTTCAATAAACGGAATAGCGTTCTTTTTCTCAGGTGCGAGGGTTACCATAGAGATTTGACCCTCGGCGATAACCTGCCACCGCTGAAATTCATCCCAATCAGGGTCTCTGACGTGTTCCAATGGATGTGCGCCGCGCGGTCCGTCTTCAGCAGAGATATAGGGGCCTTCAAGATGAATCCCAAGTACGGAGTGCGCAACCAAGGCGTCTGTTTTACACGCTTCTACAATCGCACGAAACGAATTGCATATCCCGTCAAAAGAACCGGTCACGACTGTCGGACACAAGAAACCCGTGCCGACCCGCCAGAGGGCACGCACCATCGCGCAGACATCCTCCGATGTGACGGTAGCAGTGTTAAGATCAAACCCTGCAAAGCCGTTCACCTGAATGTCTATCGGAGCAGGCGCGATCTGTATGTTGCTATCGGCGGCAGCTACTTCACGAACTGACTGAACGCGATCGTCAGCGATGGTGATTTCAACAGGTGCGTTATTGAAAAGTGTATGTCCACTGAATTGCATATTTCGCTACGAGTTATAATAGGACTTACGCAGACCCCCTTGCAGGGTTTTGCTTGGGTATTTCTGCAGGATTTGAAATCCCGCCTGTGCGTCCGATGTCCGTTATCATGGAAAAATGCGTAAGTCCTGATAAATAAAGATTGCTCAATGAGTTCCGAACTTATCTTCTATAATACTTGAAAAACGGTTTATTACCAAGAAAAAAGGCATCTGGGAAAAAAGAGTTGCATTTTTGGGCGAAATTCGGTTAAAGTATATTAAAGCATATCTGAACCAGTTTACGAAATCACCGTCACACAAGCATCTACTGACAAAACCAACAATTGGATGTGGAGGACACAATGGAATATTTAGCATACGGAAAAACGGGTTTAGAGATCTCACGGCTCTGCTTCGGCGCGGGACGGATTAAGAACACCTGCAATACCATCGAAGCGGGTAGCACACTGATGTTGAAAGCACTCGACGAAGGCGTTACCTTCTGGGATACCGCCGAAGGGTACGGGACGCAACCGCATCTCGGAGACGCAGTTCGACAGATTCGCAGAGATGAAGTCGTCATTCAGACGAAGACCGGCGCGAAAGATTACGAGGGTGCCAAGGCAAGCATCACGCGTTCGCTTCAGGAACTGCAAACGGATTACTTGGATGTTTTGCTCTTGCATGGCATTTCCACCCCTGAAGATTTGGTATCACGTGAGGGGGCATTAGACGCATTCCGAGAAGCAAAAACCGCTGGCAAAATCCGAGTCATCGGTTGCTCCACGCACATTCACACAGGCACTGTCATGGATGCGGTAATTGATCATCCAGAACTTGAGGTTATCCTGGCGACAGCGAACAAAGAGGGTAGGATGTTAGAAGGGGGGACCCTTGACAAGCATCTTGCGTACATCCAACGCGCCTATGACATCGGTAAGGGGATCAGTATCATGAAAGTCGTTGTCGCAGGTGATGTCCCTGAAGCAGATATACCGGAATGGATCGAGTGGGGGTTCAACCTCGAAACAGCACATGCGATCAATCTCGGTATGACGGAATATCGCCATATCACATTAGATGTCGGGCTTGCACGCGCCAGTGCAAGACGGCGTTTGATACAACGCAAAGCGGCTTAAACTTCGGATGAAGCAACTACGCGGCAAACCGCTCAAAGATTTTCTGAAACAGACGGCATCGCCGGAAAAAGAACTAATTTTTATCCTACAGGATGTGCAGGATCCCGTCAATGTCGGTTCAGCATTTCGGATAGCGGATGCGTGCCGTGTAAAAGAACTCATCCTAACGGGTATCAGTGCGCAACCGCCACACCCACTTGTCCGAAAAGTCGCACGGGGGAAGCACCGACGGGTAAAATGGCGATATGTAGAGCAGGCAGCTGACGCAATCGTATCGCTCAAAGCGGACGGTTACACAAGTTGTGCGCTGGAGATCACCGCGCAGTCAGTCCGTTACGATGCAGTGAACTATCCTGATAAAATTTGTCTCATCGTAGGGCATGAGGATCACGGCGTGACGAAACGAACACTTGCTGCCTGCGATAGGGTGATTTTCCTTCCGATGTATGGGGCAGGAGCATCCCTGAATGTCCATGTCTCGCTTGGTATCGCCGCCTACCACATCTTACACCACTTTTAATAGTTATCAGTTATCGGTTTTCAGTTTTCAGTTAAAAGGTCTTAACAATTCACCACTTCTTGGGGTACTCCAAATTGGGATAGATTTTTAAAAGTGCCTCTTAACCGATAACTGACGACTGACGACTGACAACTATTTTAATCAGAAAACGATGATTGGTTTGTTGCGTCAATCGTAGTGAGGTCCATAATTAAAAAAATGTCAGAAACGATGCGCGCGATTATGTGTCGCGAACCTTTCGATTATCGCCTTGAAGAGGTCCCGATGCCAGAAGCGGGGCCCGGTGAAGTTGTTATTAAAGTGGATGCCTGCGGCGTTTGCGCGAGCGACATCAAATGCTACACGGGCGCGCCGCTTTTCTGGGGCGACGAACACCGTCAGCCATATGTAGAGGCACCCGTTATCGCTGGTCACGAATTCATCGGTGAAGTCGTGGAACTTGGTCCAGGGGCAGGCGAGAAATATAAACTCGAAATCGGGGATCGCGCAATCGCGGAGCAGATCGTTCCGTGTTGGGAGTGTCGATACTGCCGAACTGGGAAGTATTGGCTCTGCCAAGTTCATAACATCTACGGGTTTCAACCGGTTGTCAATGGTGGTATGGCGGACTATATGAAGTTTCCAGCGCGTTCGCTCGTCTACAAGGTGCCTTCTGACATGCCGATAGCGAATGCAGCGGTGATTGAACCGCTTGCTTGTTCCATTCATGCCGTGCAGCGCGGTGATATTGAGTTCGGTGATGTTGTCGTGGTGGCAGGGGCAGGCACACTTGGGCTCGGTATGATCGGCGCAGCGAAGTTGAAAAACCCGGGTGTACTTATCGCTATTGATCTGATGCCGAAACGGTTAGAGGTTGCTAAGAAGTTGGGCGCAGATATCGGAATCAATCCGTCGGAAACGGATGCTGTGCAAGAGGTGTTAGATTTGACGGAGGGTTACGGGTGTGATGTCTATATTGAGGCGACGGGACATCCGAAAGCGGTTGAACAGGGACTGCACATGATTCGGAAGGCAGGCACGTTTGTCGAATTCAGCGTGATGCGAGAGCCGGTGACTGTGGACTGGACGATTATCGGTGATACGAAAGAGTTGAATATCCACGGCTCGCATTTGGGGCCCTATGCGTATCCATTGGCGATTGACTATATCCACCGCGGTTTAATCGAGGTTGAGCATATCGTAACCCATCAATTGCCGTTGGAAGACTATCTGACAGGGTTTGAGATGGTTCAGAAAGGAACAGATTCAATTAAGGTGCAGTTAGTGCCGTAAATCGCAATGATCGAGGCGGTTAACTGTTATCTAAAGCAAAGGGCAAAGCCGGTGTCAAAAAGTGAAAAGACATCTGCTTTGCCCAAAGATTTTTGGAATCTACTATCGGTTATTTCCGAACGGTCACTGTTCGAGACGAGATAGTAATGGAACCAGCAACCACACCGATGATGAAGTCAATTGGGGTATATAAAGTTGTAATCTCATAATCGGTTGCTCCGCCTGCCATGGCGTTTGTGTCAACGTCGTTGATCGGTACGAGTCCCCATGTGATATACCATTGGCGTGCCTCTGTGGTATCATAACCTTGTGCGCCTTTCCCGACTTGATGGACGTGTGCTGAACAGCCGATGACGAACAACATTCCTACAATCAGGAAGGCAGCCGAAAGTCTTCTAAACATGAATTTCTCCTTGCGGTGCGCGCTTCCACGGCGCGTCTATCGCTATTTGTGGATTAGATTAATATAGGACTTACGCATGCTGCTCTTTTGTACCACAAACTTCCCAGTTTGTGTTCCCAGAACGCTGTGTTTTCCGAAAAATCTCATCTAACATAATGGGCTAAAGTCAAAATTGCGTAAGTCCTGTAATAGAACCAATTGATGATTCAATGGCTCGCAGCTCCGTTTGGTAAACATCTCTCGGAACGCGATAGTCAACCTCGAAAACGAGGGTTTCTGGGGCGTCGCAGATGAGTTTGATGAGTACGAAATCGGCAGCGATAACCATTAATTGATGGATGCGAAATGCATCTTTCATAAAGATTGTCTGCTGAACCGTTGCATTTGGAAATTGGTTTCGGTAAGCAGTTGTAAGAGTTTCCAATAAAGTTTTGTCTGGCGCGATCTCCACACCATTTAACTTTGACACAACACATATCGCCTGCGAACCTTCGTTCAAGAAAATCCAGCGTGGCACTATCTGGAGTCCCTGCATGAGTTGTGAATCCAGTTTGTTGGTGACTTGCGCTAGCATTGAATCGTCAATCTTTTTCCAATTTTTCGGTGCCCCCATTTTTATTCTGAGCGTTGTATCTGTTACCATAGGTTCAAGTCGGTTCTCATCGACCTTAAAAACAAGCGTTTCGTAAGGTTGTTTCTTAGTGTTAGGCGAATCACATCCAACGAAACCGATGATCATGATGCTACACAATAGAACTTGGAGAAATCCTGACCGATTTTTCAACGTTTGCTCCACGACAGTGGTACTTGAAGTCTGGTTCGTGATTTATGAGTCCAGTTGTAATGCCATTTCTGTTAATAAATCTCTCTTTATGTAGAATGATGCACATCGCATCTGGGCGAGTACGCCGCAAACCTGTTAGGTTGTTCTGCATCGCCACACATTCCATCAAAACCGCTAATGGCACATCATTATTTAGAAATGGTATAAGTTGAGTTCAATGTAAAACTCAAGGACAAACTGAATTGTAATGATTAAATTATAGGACTTACGCATACCCTCTTAAAGTCCCCCTGATAAGGGGGTGTTTTTGCTGGGGGTATTTGCTTGGGTATTTCTGCGTATTTCTTCTATAGGGGGTTAAAACTATTGAACGCAAGTGAAACCCAACACCATATACCCATAGATACTTGAGTAAAACTCGCGTTTTATCAACACCGTACGTTTTCCGTAATGCGGAATCTTGAATAGAAACGAGAAAATGGGACTTTATGTTTACAAAGATTTTGTCAGGACTTACGCATTTTTCCATGATAACGGACGTATTACGCACTGCAGGCGGGGTTTCAAACACTGCCAGCAGTAGGGCTGCGTAAGTTCCAAATTATATAAAATTTGGCACTATAGGTCAACTTTAAACTTGTAAAAGACGCTAATTGAATGCCTCTGGGGTTGGATTCAGCTGTCGTTCTTGAAATATCTGTGAGCATTTGCTATAATTGTAAACATCATATTTTTTGGGAGGAATGCTGCGTGATTCGTGAAGCAATTCAGAAAGTTATGGCGGGAAACGCCCTAACCGAAACAGAGATGATTGACACCATGAACGAGATCATGACAGGTGAGACGACGGATGCACAGATCGCCTGTTTTCTGACTGCGCTGCGGCTTAAAGGTGAGACGATAGAAGAAATTACGGGGGCAGCGCGCGTCATGCGGGACAAAGCCACACCTGTTCCCACGAAGCACCCATTGGTTGTTGACACGTGTAGCACAGGTGGCACAGGGCTGAGTCTTTTTAATATCTCAACGACTTCCGCTTTCGTCGTCGCAGGGGCAGGTGTACCGGTCGCAAAGCACGGAAACCGAGGCGTAACACGACAGAGTGGTAGTGCGAATGTACTGATGGCATTGGGTGTGAATATCGAGATTGGTCCTGAACATGTTGGACAGTGCATTGATGAGGTCGGTATCGGTTTTCTATTTGCCCCGGCACTGCACGGTGCAATGAAGTATGCTATCGGACCACGACGGGAGATTGGTATCCGAACCATTTTTAATGCCTTGGGGCCGTTGACGAATCCGGCTGGCGCACAGGCACAGGTACTTGGCGTTTACGCGCCGGAACTCACTGAAACACATGCCAATGTGTTGAACAACCTCGGATGCAAACACGCCTTTGTTGTACACGGCGATGACGGTTTAGACGAAATCACAACGACGACAACTACGCGCGTCTCGGAGCTGCGAAACGGTGCTGTGAGTACCTATACACTTGATGCGACGACGCTTGGGATCGCCAAAGCGGAATCCGACGCACTCTTGGGAGGTAGCCCCGAAGAGAATGCTGAGATTACAATCAATATTCTGAAGGGTGAAAAGGGACCTAAACGCGATATTGTCGTGTTGAATGCAGGGGCAGCGATCGTTACGGGTGGGAAAGCAGACAGGCTTGAGGCTGGGATTGAATTCGCAAACCAATCCATTGACTCGGGCGCGGCACTCACAAAGTTAGAAGGACTAAAGTCAATGTCGAATGCGTAGTCTATTAAGGGTAGGACTTATGCATTTCCTCTTAAAGTCCCCCTGATAAGGGGGATTTAGGGGGTTTAAAAGTAAAAAATCTACCATCGCGTGCTAAAGCGTAAGTCCTGAAGGGCAAGGGATAAACGAATTGATATTAGACACAATCATAGCACATAAACAGAAAGAGTTAGCAGCTGAACGAGCAGCGGTGCCACTTGCGAAGTTGGAAACGGAGATTGGAAATCTTCCGCCAACGCGGGATTTTGGCGCAGCTTGCAAGCCAAAACTTGCTGTCAAAAGCCGGGATGCTATTACGGGGAACAGGACTGTCAAACTTATCGCAGAAGTGAAGAAAAAGTCGCCCAGTAAAGGTATTATCCGAGAAGATTTCCATCCGGTAGCGATTGCGGAAACCTACGTCGAGAACGGTGCGGCTGCTATTTCCGTTCTCACTGATAGACATTTTTTCGCGGGTGAACTCGACTATCTGCGTGCAATCCGTGCTGCTGTTGACGCGCCGTTGCTCAGAAAAGATTTCACGATAGATCCATATCATATCTATCAGGCGCGGGTCGCGGGAGCGGATGCAGTCTTACTGATTGTGGCTGCATTGACAGCAAGGCAGTTACGGACGTTCATGGATGTCGCAGCGTCGTTATCGTTGGCGTGTCTGGTGGAGGTACATACACGTGAGGAATTGGCGATCGCCTTGGATGTGGATGCACAAATTATCGGTATCAACAACCGTGATTTGCGTACATTTCACACGGATATTGCGACGACATTCGAGTTACGTGAAACGATCCCGACGGATAGGATTGTAGTGAGTGAAAGCGGTATCTATTCGCGTGAAGACGTGATGAAGCTGCAAGAAGCCGGCATCCATGCGATGCTTGTCGGTGAGTCGTTGATGCGGAGTCCTGACATCGGAGAGCAAGTTCGGCGTTTAATCTCTTAAGTAGGACTGACGCATTTCCTCTTAAAGTCTCCCTGATAAGGGGGATTTAGGAGGTTAAAAACGTTTGAATATCTACTTTTTCTGTGAAAAATATCCGTTTCCTACTAAATTTGCGTAAGCCCCATTAAGGATACAGCCAAACCTATCCCCGGGAACTACAAGGAAGTGACGGTAATACCGTGGCGTTTTAAGAGGGCAGTGGTTACGCCGTCGCCGGACGTGAGCGTCCCTGAGAAAGTGCCGTCGTAGATGTCGCCACACCCACAGGACGGACTTCTCGCTTTAAGAATCACTTGCGTTGCCCCGTGTGATTGTGCAACCTCTAAGGCGTGATGCGCGCCCTTCAAATATGCCGCAGTCACATCTGTCCCATCAACAGTCATGACTTTCGCCTTACCATCAAGCACATCCTCCCCATCGCCACCGACGATTTCTGCGGGTGGGCGCGGCGTTGATAACCCACCTGCCTCTTCTGGGCAGACAGGGATCAGTTTGACTGTTTCTAATTGTTTTATGGCTGTTTCATTTCGGCTGTCGCCACCGTCGTATCGGCAGCGGACACCGAGGAGACAGGCACTAATAACTACCTTCATCTTCTCGCAATTCTTTGAACTGATTCATGATTAAGTCCGTCTCACCTGCTTTCAGCTGCAGGTAGGTGTCTTCTAACTCGCAGAGGATCGCGCGCAGTAATGAAGCACGGCAGACCTCGGTGTTCTGATTTTCAGAATACCCACGCGCAATACAAACAGAGGTCGCTGTCTCACGCAATTCAGGTGGAAAATCCTCTGATACGATATTGACATTCACACCGAAGCCTAAGACAAAAAACGGGTGCTGTTGGGCATCGTATGCGAATTCTGTTAGAACCCCTGCCACTTTCCTTTTTTTGATGCGGACATCGTTCGGTGGCTTAATCCGCGCGTCAAGTCCGTGCGTCTTTTGAATTGCACGTGCGATCGCAATTGCACCGATGAAATTAGGGAGCGGAACTTGATCGCTTAGCAGTCGATGTCTAAGCACGACTGACACGAGCAGGCACTTGCCCGGCGGTGCTTCCCACTTTCTGCCGTATCTTCCACGACCTGCAGTTTGGTGTTCCGCCATTATAAGCGTTCCCTCTGCCGCGCCTGTTTTTCCACGCGCGATCGCAATATCATTGGTGGAGGCGACTTGCGGGTAATGCTCAATCTTACATCCGATAAGAGCAGTCTGAAGCGTTGTGCCAAAGTCCTTAATATCCATAAGTCCTACTGGCGTAGATGTTCTTCTGCCTCAATTTTCCACTGTTCCGGTGGATTGAGTTCAAGGAAGCGTTTCCATTGTGCTTTCGCCTGCTCGCGTTTTTCAGTGTATTCATACATCAAAGCGAGGTTATAGTTCGCCGTCAAATTGCCCGGCTCCAATTGTATCACGCGTTCAAACTGCTCCGCAGCTGCGCCGAGTAGATCCATACTGAAGAGATGATTCGCGTAACTCAGCAGCGTTGGAACGTGGGTGTCATCTAAGGCAATCGCCTTCTCTAAGGTCTCTTTCGCGGCGTTGTAATCCAAAGCATGCGCGTAGTAAAGGTCTCCAAGACGTTGATAGGTCTTCGCGGCAATATCGTCGCCTTTTTCAACAGGTTGTTGAATAAGCGCGACTTCCGCTTCGTAGTGTTTGATTGCTTCCTTCCATACCTGTTCCCATTCTGCGATTTTGCCGAGATGTAGATGGATGCCTCTATATTTAGGGGCATAAGAGAGCATACTTTTAAAGACCTCTTTCGCAAGTTGATGCCGGTCGATTTCGAGATAAATCACACCAACTTGGTAGTTTGCCTCGCGGTTTTTGGGTTGGAGTTCAGCCACCTGTTTGAAATCCTCTAAAATTTGGCTGTACCGATAAAGTGTTTCGCCAATCTGCCTATAGCGAAGCGTGAGCATTCCGCGATAGAAGTAGGCATCCACGTAGGTTGGATTCAGAGCAATAGTTGCGGTGTATTCCTCAACAGCCATTTCCGCATGTTTATGATAGTCGTCACCGAGCGTTTCGGCATGTTGATCGAGCAGCCGCGCGTAACTGTAGTGCCAATCGAAGTTATCCGGATTGTAATGATTCGCCAACCCGTAGTAGCGAATCGCGTTCTCGCGTTCGTCCCGTTTCTCAAAGATAACGGCGAGGAGGTGATGGAGTTCAGGATGTTCAGGTTCAATCTCCAATGCGGGTTGATAGACGCGGATAATATTATCTTCATCGTTGCGTTGGCGATAGATTGCACCGAGACGGAAAAAGGGCTCCACTTCTGTTGCTTCAACCCCTGGTATCGGGGTTTGCAAACTACGCCCGATATCGTTTTCAAGCAGTGTCGTATCAAGGGTGATTGTTTTCTCGTAATGCACGATTGCGTTATCTATCTCACCCTTCTGTTCAAACAGGATCGCTGTGTGATAATGCGCTGCAACATCGTCAGGACTTAACCGAATAGTTTCGAGAAGTGCCGGTAAAGCATCATTGGGCTGCTGTAGCGAAAGATAAGACAGTGCCAATAGATAGTGTGCTTCAGTGGTTTCAGGTGCAACCTCAATAAGTCTCTTTAGCGTATCAACCACTTGCTGATGCGCTTCGCGTCCCCGATAAATGTGGACCATTTTGAAAAGCACATCTGGTCGTTGTGGGTCTAATGTCAGCGTACGTTCATAAAAGGTAATCGCGCTGTCTGTATTGCCGCTTGCCTCGTAGCTTTGTCCAAGGAGATAGGTAGCACTAACATCTTCAGGAAATAGTAGAAGATGTATATTCAGCGGTTCGATAGCATCTTGATAGTTTTCTGCGTCGAAAGCGCGTTGTCCTTGCACCATGAATCTATCTGCCAACTCCGGATGCAACGCCAATGCCCGTTTAAAGTAGCCTACCGCTGTGTCCACATCCCCCTGTTGGTGATGAAGTTCACCGAGGTTGAAGTAAACATCGTTGAAATTTCCCAAGTGAAGTTCAAGTTGCAGATAACTTGTGTCCGTTTCGATAATTTCAAGCGTTTTCTCATAATGTTGGATGGCTTTTTCGGTGTTACCTGCATCGGCTTCAACCGCACCTGCATAAAAGTAAGAGCGCGGATCGTCAGGAAGGACGAACATCGCTTTCTCTAAAAGTGGCATCGCTTGCTGGGGTGTTATCAACCCTGCGAAGTAAGGTTCCAAAGGTTCATAGAAGGCGTCCTTGAAGCTTGGCATGACGGACAGTGCTTGTTGGTAATGGTGTAGTGCTGTCTCGGTGTCTCCATTGGTATAGAAGATTTCTCCGAGTGCGAAATGCGATTGTGCATGGGTAGGCTCAGCCGCAATTGTGCGTTGATAGAGTTGAATCGCGCCATCTGTATTACCTTTTTCATTGAAGATAACCGCCAACTCGTGAAGCACCTGCCCTGAGTAGTCTTGATACTTGGATCCTTTAGCGTACTCTTCCAACGCATCGTCGAAAAATCCTTGTGTAGCAAGGACCTGTCCAAGTTTGAAATAAGCGGGTGCGAACTTTTTCTTTTGATGCGTAATATTTTCAAACATTTCGCGAGCGCGATCCATCTCACCTTGTGCGAAGTAGACTAACCCGATACCGTATTGCGGGTATTCCCATTTTCGATTTAAATTTCGCGCAGTGTCGAAGGCTTGAAGTGCCGCTGTGTAATTCTGCTGTTTCAGATGGATTTCACCCATGCGATAGTAAACCGGATAGTAGTTAGGGTTCAAACGGACGCAAGCCTCAAATGCCGCAAGTGCCGATGCGTCTTCGCCTTGTTGTTGATGGATCCCACCGAGGTTGAAATGTGCCCAAAACAGGTCGGGTTGAATTTCGAGGGCATGTTGTAGATAGGTAACGGCTGTATCAAACGGCTCACCGACTTTCGTAGCCTCAAGGGCGTGTACGTAGCCTAAACCGTAGTAAAACGCCGCCTCCATCGCAGGGGATGAAGGCTGCTGTCCTTGAGGGTTCTCTTTTTCTGTGTCATAAAGGGTCAGGAGTGTGGAAATGCGTCCCTGTTTCTGCCATTTGAGGATGAATTCGCGGTGTTTCTCGGCTGGCTTTTTTTTCTCTCGTATGACCTTTGTAAAATCTTTTCTTATGTTCTTTTCCCATTTTTCCTCTGCTATAGTAACTTGTGAGAAAGACGCGTTGAATATTAAACTTATAATTACCACTATAAATATGGGGTTTAGGGCTATTTTTTTCATTGTGTTTTCCTTTGGTGGACTGTCCAATGTGGTTTTTCTATCCTAAAATTTTATTGTCAAGATTCTAACAGACGTTCAATTTTTGCGCGTGTCGGCATGGAAGGTGTCGCACCGATAACAGTGACTGCCGCTGCACCCGCGGCATTTGCAAACGCAACTGCTGGATGTAGGGTTTCACCACTTGCCAAGGCGGTCGCGAGCGCGCCACAAAATGCGTCACCAGCACCTGTGGTATCTACGGGTTCGACAGGCAGAGCGGAGACATGTTCGGATGTTGTCGCTGTTAGCATTAATGCCCCTTGCGCGCCGAGGGTTAGCACGACAGCAGTGTTTGCAGTATCCACCATACGCGCACGCAACGCCTTCGCTGCGCGGCGTGCCGCTTCGTGGCTGCTAATCTTCATTCCCGACAGCAATTCCGTTTCGGATTGGTTCGGCGTAAGAATATCGACAAATCCCAAAAGACTATCCGGCAACGGTTGCGCAGGTGCCGGATTTAACACCACTGTTGTACCGTGTTGCTTCGCAATGGCTGCGGCGTGTTCGGATACCGCAATCGGAGTCTCCAATTGTAAGAGGAGTACATCTGCATCTGCGATGCAATCGACGGCAGCATCTATATCAGCAGTCGTGAGTGCCATATTTGCGCGCGGTACGACGATGATGCTATTATCACCATCCGGTTCAATGACAATCGTCGCTATGCCTGTCCCGATGTCTGTACGTTTTGTGACAAACCTGCTGTTAATATGTTCATTTTCTACTGCGGTGAGTAGTATCTCGGCAAATGGGTCCGTACCGACATTTCCGACGAGTGTGACTTCGGCACCTAACCGTGCTGCGGCGGTTGCCTGATTAAATCCTTTCCCGCCTGTAAAAATATCAAAAGCATCACCGATGAGCGTTTCGCCTTTATCGGGTCTCCGAGTTGCGTGGCATACCAGATCAATATTCAGGCTGCCAACGACAGTAACTTTCGGTGTTGGACGGTTCATCACGACTGATCCTTGCCTTTTTGCGGCGTAAACGCCCAGATGCGACCTGCATCGGCGTAGTTTACAAGCCAAAACTTACTGGTATTATAAAGAACGATTTTTGACAATTATAGTTGACATGCAATGCTATTGTCAAGGTTGTATCCAGAGCGGCCCAGAAGAAACTTGCAATTTATGTTCAGATGGTATAACATATCAAGGTACGTCTCAGATAAAAAGGCCGTTCCCTTGTAGCACAACGCCATAAAAAGAGAGAAAAAGATGATCCGGAACTATAAACCGAGCGACCTGCAAACCCTTCGACAGATCACCGCTATCTGTTTCGAGAAAGTGTCTATAGACAAAAATATTGAAGACCGATTTGGACGTATTGGGGATATGGACTGGAAGGAACGCAAAATGTCTCATATTGATGACGATACAGAAGCAAACCCGGATGGGATTTTTGTGGCAGAAGTGGATGGCGAGATCGCTGGTTACATCACAACCCGAATTAATCACGCGACTCGGATTGGTGGTATTCCGAACCTCGCTGTGCTACCGCAGTTCCAACGCCGCGGTATCGGCAGACAACTGATCGAAAAAGCGTTAGCGTATCTACAGTCGGAAGGGATGCTTTATGCCCGTATTGAAACTTTGGAGCAGAATCCGGTAGGGGCAAGTTTTTATCCGACCATGGGTTTTACAGAAATCGCAAGGCAGATTCATTACATCCAACCGCTATCGAAACCGAAGACATAATAAATCGCACAATACTCAAGAAAGAGTAGCACGGGTTGCTTGTGGCATTTTCTCTCCGTCCGTTCAAACTTTAAAATAAGAATCGATACATCGGTTGGTTCGTCGTAATCCCTATGATACTCCACACGCTGCCGACGATAAATTCGCCTAAGATTAGACCGAGAAAGAACGGAATCAGTTTTCGGTGTGCACTCACACCACCGTGCCGAAGAATAATCCATTTGATGACCGAACTCACCAAGATCGAAAACCAGAACACATTCATCGACCAACTGCTGGAGATGGCAAACCCAGCAGGATGAAAGGGCCACCAAAAAAGTCGCATCCGCATTATCATCAGGAACCCGGTAATCAGGAACCCGATACACATCGCAACAATCGCTGGCACATCCGGTGCTCTCGGCGAAGTCAACCAACTCTGGAGTCGATTGAAAGGTCGTCCCGCGAACCAATCACGCGCCCCTTCAATGTAAGAGATATGATAGAATGCCCAGAACGAAGCGAACGTACCGATAACAATCGCAATACACATCGCAATTAATAACCGCCGATTGGAAATTCCCGTCCGTTCCGCTAATTTAAATCCCTCCAAGATATGTGGCATCGGGTGCCCGCGATAGGCACGATTGAAAAAGAAGAGATACGCCATTATCGTTAAGTTGTGTGGACCGAGCAGCCGCGTTCCAAAGATACGGGGCATCATCTCATCGGGTCCAATAAAGTGCAGGTCGTGCACCGGCGAACCGAGTTCCGCACGCATTCGAGTTACCGCAGTAGAGATGGCATAATAGATCCCAAAAAATACGAGGATCACCCAGATAGACATGCCCGCTGTTTTACAGAACCCGACGATAAAGATAAGACTTGCGATAAGTCCTAACACCGTCACCCGATAGGACATCGGTTCGTCCGAATCGTCAACACGCGGGTCGTTTCTAAACAACTTACGTCCAACTTGTGCGAGATGCTTTCGTGTCGCCACAATCGCGATAACAAATAAGCCGAGATATGCCCCGAAAGACTGCTCATCCGTGAAAGGGAAGTTCGGCATGCCCCGCACCCCCAGAGCATCTCCAAAGACACGCTCCACCTTCCAAAAAAGATAGAAAAACCAGCATGAAAACGACAAGTCAAGCGGGATAAAGAAAGCGATACCCACTGCAAATGGAAAAACAGCGATAGGTGTCCAACCCACTGCACTCCACGGTTTCTGTGTAAAGAATGGACGTAAATCGTAGAGCCTCCCACCCAAACTCGGCACACTCGGATAGAGATAGTGAAGCCCATTGAGAATGTCAATTGCACCAGCAATCCCGAACCCAAGCCACATCATTTTATTTGTCAACAAGTTCGCGCGACCACCGCTCGTTAATTCAAGCGGCAACTGAATAATGGGATAACTCAGCTTCTCATGCTCCGTCCACTGTTTCCGGACGAGACTGTTGATACACACCATCAGGAACACCATCACGCATAGGAAACCACCCCAAGCGACCGTTGTCGTGAACCAGCCTTGGACAGTTTCCCATTGGTAAAGGGTTGTCTCACCGCGATAATACTCCGTTAAAAAAAGCCGCTCCTTGACAGCCATCCAATCCGGGATATACCGATGGAACAGGTCTGCCCAGTCATTTTCTGGCGTTGCGTACCAGAACGCATACGGAATCATCGGAATCAAGACGCGTAGTACATCATGACCCGCCAATGAGGACGCAATCGCCAGCATGACGTAAACCGTCAACAACTCACCCTGTTGCATAGCAATCCCAGGGGCTACCCGGACCAAGATGAGGTTAACACCTGTGATGGCAAAAACGCAAAAAATGACGTTAAAATAGAGAGAAATAGTCGTCGGATACCCTTGCCCGGCGGAATCCAGAATCCAGTACATGTTCGGGATGATAAGAACAGTGCCGAGTAGGATTGCTCGCCATGACGCGCCAAACTTAAGGTTTCGACTATTTTGTTCGGGGGGTTTTCTGAAATTATAAGGTTCTGAAGTTAATTCACTTTTCAAATTGCGTGGTGTTTCCTCTTTGTCATACGTTCGTTTGCTTTTGGAGGCATTTACTGAAGCGTAACCGCATGTACACCCTAAAAGTCAAACGCCACATGCTATGGAAACAAAATTGCTTTGATTTTTTCCGGCACATCTTATATAATGCATAGCATGATTAGAATCTCGGTTTGTAGATCGAGTCTATTTTCAGCATAATTATAAGGATAAACCCTATGGATACTACGACTGATGCTGCGGAAGCAGCCATGTTTACACCAGAGCACAAAGCGTTTGTCGAAAACAACGGGTATCTGTTGATTAGGAACGCCTTACCCCGCGATGTCGTCTCGGAAATTGATGCCGCTGTTGATGAAGTGTATGCCAAAGAAGAAGCCGCGGGGAACCTTGAAGCAGGCGGTAAGTTGAACCTCCGTAACTGCATCACGCACCACGAAGCGTTTCTCCAACTCCTTGATTGGCAGAAAACCGTGCCACTCGCCTACGGTGTACTCAATTGGAATGTCCAGATGATTACATCCCACCTCATTGTACTCCCTTCAAAAGAGGAACCACCGCCCGAAGTAAAGAACCGTATCGGCTTGCACCGCGACGGTGGCACATCACATGCCGAAATGCAGGAACCCCATCCTCGGATCATGCTTAAAATTGCTTACGCTATCAGCGACCAATCCGATCCCGCCTCTGGCGCGACTGTGCTGGTACCCGGAAGTAACCGATTGACAGGCAAACCCGCAACCGATCCAGATACGGGGTGGGCACGCGGTGCTATCTCTATGAATGTCAACGCGGGAGATGCGTTCCTCTTTGAACAACGCACATGGCACGGTATCGGGCACAACTGGTCCGGCATGCCGCGCAAAACCATCTTCATGGGATACGCCTATCGCTGGGTCAAACCGATGGATTATATCACAATGCCTGACGAACTCGTTGCCAAATGCAACCCGATCCAGAAACAATTAATCGGAGTTGTCAGTGATCCGCTCAGTTACTATCTGCCGAAGGATCAAGATGTACCGCTGCGCGCCGCACTCAATCCGGAGGCGCGATAACCTACAAACGCGTAAAGCGAGGACGGGCACCGCTCACTATTCAAGTTTGCTCTTGAGCGAAAGGCTATAATCAAGAAGGGCATTCGCGTATGGTATATTGTGAAGCCCATACCCGCTATCGCCTTTAACCATATCGTAGTTCAGTTTTGCGTCCAGATAGTCCTGTGAAGTTTTGTCAGGCGCAGCGTCAAGCATCGCTTTGACGGCTTGCATCTTCGCCTCTATCTCAGCACGATACTGTGGTAACTTCGTCGCCATGCTATTATCCGCACTATCGTGACAACCCGCAGTACTGCATAACGAAAAGTCAGCGATAAATGTATGTCCGCCGTGTTTCGCAATTGCCTCAGGGTCCTCTTTCGCCATGTGGCAGTGGACACACCGCTTCTTCATTGCGCGTACATGCGGTGATGGCATCCGTTTTACGCCAGCACCCTCGCGTCCAAGGAACATCTCCGATTGAGACTGGTGAACGATACCAGCACCCGCACAACCACAGTCCATTTTATGGCAGGTGACACATAATTTTTTCGCAGGTTGCACCAGTAAATGTTCCGATTTGCTCGTGTGGGAATGGCACATAGAACAAGAAACAGCATTCACCGCCGTCTCTATGTTATACGGGTGTCCCGGATAGACCCGCTCGCTAAAGACTTCATAACCAGCGGAATGGCAGCTCAGGCAAGAGGTCTTCACCTCATACGGACCCTCAATCAGGTTCACAAGCGCGTGTGAGTGTCCCGCGTGTTGCCACTCTTGATAGGCGGGTTCGGTCCCGTGGCACTTATCGCAACCTTCAGCAAACGGCGTTGTTGGGTTAGATGCATCACTCTCTACAGGTGCTGCGTAGAGCATCCCGCTTTTATCGTAGCCGCAGAGCGCGAAAAGAGCAACCGTTCCCATCAGTAGGGCTAACCCTAAAAATAAGAAAACCTGTTTCATGAATTTTCAGTGTCCTTCTACAATTTCTTTTTTTAACTCTCTTGACTATGTTGTTTACTGAATAGTCTTTGATGGTTAAATAAATATAATACCTGATTTGGCGAAATATGTCAAAACTTTTTGTGCGTTCAACGCTTCGCCAAACGCATCGGAAAAATGGGAGGGATTTTATGTCTCAATCCGATAACGCAATAAATCTTTTCAATGGTAAAAACATGGACGGTTGGCTCGCACGCGGCGGGGCACCCGAGCATGAATGGGATGCCGCTGGCAGCGTTGCACTCAACGCTGACGACGCAAAAAGCCTCGTAACGACAACCGGCGAAGGAATTTTTTACAACGGTGCCATAGGACGAACCGCCGACATCTACACCGAAGCAGAATACGGCGATTGTGAACTCCATGTGGAGTTTATGGTACCACAAGGCTCCAACTCCGGCGTTTACCTCATGGGTAGATACGAAATCCAAATATTGGACAGTTGGGGTGAGACAGAACTCAGCTACGGCTCCTGTGGCGGTGTATATTGTCGTTGGATTGATAATCAACCCGTAGACGGTGTGCCACCCCGTGTGAATGCAAGTAAACCCCCCGGGGAATGGCAAACGTACGATATCACCTTCCGCGCACCAAAATTTGATGCCAATAGTAACAAGATTGCCAATGCCACTTTTGTCAAGGTCGTATGGAATGGACAGATCGTTCATGAAGATGTTGAGGTCGTAGGTTGCACACGTGGCGCGATGGTGGAAGAAGAAGCCGCTACGGGTCCACTCCTGCTGCAAGGCGACCACGGACCCGTTGCCTATCGCAATGTTGTGCTGAAACCAATTTAGACGATTTAACGACAAAAATACTGGACAGGACTTATGCATTTTTCTATGATAATCTACGTATTGCTGCAGGCGGAGTTTGAAATCCCGCTTGCAAAGGAGGCCGCGTAAGTCCTAACTGTAGTAAGGAAATGTTATGCAAAAACTAAAGCTTGGTGTTATCGGTGCAGGCGGTATCGTCTGCCGGATGCATCTCCCTGACCTCGCACAGGGCTCCGATTTTGAAGTCAGTGTTATCGGCGGTAGACGCGAACACCGTCTCAAACATCAATGTCAAGAGTTCGATATACCTCGTTGGACACAAGACTATGACGCAATTATCGCTGATGAGACGCTTGATGCGATCCTTGTCGGTACGCCACACCCCTTGCACGTCTCGTGGGGGGTCAAAGCGTTGGAAGCCGGTAAGCATGTGCTCATGCAGAAACCGCTCTGCGGCGAGATGGATGAAGCGAATCAATTCGTCGAAGCCGCTGAAGCCAGCGGTAAGACGGTGATGTGTCTCCCACATTTCGGCGCCGCTGTCTACAAAATTCGCCAATTAATTGCTGAAGAGGCAATCGGACGTGTTTCTGGGGCGCGAATGCGGAGCAGCCACGGCGGACCAGAAATCTATTACGCAGAGATCCGCGATATCTTCGGTGAAACAGGCGACGATTTGTGGTTCTTCGATGCGAAACAGGCAAGCGTCGGTGCCCTGTTCGATATGGGGGTTTACGCCGTTTCGAGTCTCGTCGCAATGCTCGGCACCTTCAAACGCGTGACCGGCTTTGTTTCTACTTTCGATAAACCGACCGAATTAGAGGATGTCGCAACGCTTGTACTTGAGATGAAATCCGGTGGAATTGTCACCGCGGAGACGAGTTGGTGTGATCCCGCGCGCACGGGTGAAGGGAGTGTACACGGCACAGCGGGCAAATTCACAATGCCCGGTAAAGATGGCGCAGCACTCAGTCAATTGACACCCACCTCCTACACGCGCGAACACGCGCCCGTTGATGTGAAAGCGATTGACTGTTCAGACGCTGCACCGAGCGGAATGCACGCGCATTTCGCCGAACACATCCGTGAAGGCACACAACCGCCACTCTCAAATGTCTACACAGCGCGGCATGTCACTGAGATTTTGCTTGCAGGACTTGAGTCTTCTGCAACAGGTAGCGCAATCGAACTCACCACAGAAGCGGACAAGTAGTTCACGTGAGTCGGTTATTCCTTCGGGAGCTTGTGTTTTTCTCGCCACTGTGGGTACGCATCTGCGAGTAACCTATTCGCCCAGCTACCGTAGTAGGCGTAGCCGTTGCGGCGTTCCTGCCCGAGCTCGGAAAACGCGTAGCGGACCACTGAATCGCGGTCGAGAAAGATTGGGCGGTTGCTGCCGATCTCGTAGAAACGCCCCCAGATCGGTCCCGCGTCAGGATCTGTCACGACCCGTTTATCCGTCTGTCCGTCTGCATCAGTGAACTTCTCTAAACGGATGCCGTGGATTGCGACGCTCCTGAACCACTCGGCGGCCCCCTCAACAGCGGCGATGATCTCCGGCGTGGGTTCTTCGACTGACATTAGGAAACGCACGACACCGACGCTTTCAGCACCTGAGATCGATGGCGGCTCGTATGAACGCGCCCACGCAGGCGCGAGCGTTTTTTCGTCATGCTGCGCACACCAGGCAGTAAGTTTACCATCCTGTTTGATCTGCGTGCGCAGGATGCAGTCGATGCCCTTGGTTACAGCAGCTTTAGCCTGAGTGCGGTACGCCGTTTCCAAGAACCCATAGTCTGAAGATTCAGAAACATCTCGGAGAAGTTCGAGAATTCGCACCATGGCGTTGTCATTGAACGTGATGTGGCGATGGTAGCCTTTGCTTAGCGGGTAATACTGAGGCCACCCACCATTCGGGTATTGCGCCTCAAGAATATGAGACAGACCTTTGAGAAATGCATCTCGGTAGCGTGGCACGTTTGTCGCACGAAACGCACGCGCAAGAAACCGTAGTTCGCCAATGGTGGCACTGTTGTCAAACGTTCCGTGCAGATCGTCAACGTTGCCATCAAACGGTTCGGATGCTGTGTCTCGATTCTTGGGCCAACTGCCGTGCGGTGTCTGCCATGTGAGGACGTTGTCAGCAATGCGGCGACCCTCCTCGCTCTGGAACCATTCGGTGGATTGCTTCGCGTATTGGGAAGGAACGGTTGCATCGGAAGATGACAGAAGCAAAAGGCACAAGACACAGATAACAGTGAGTTGTAACTTCATGAAGGTACCCTCTCATTAGGATGCTGCTTGATGCATTACATGTTTAAGTTGCACTCGCGTTAATTTCTTCTGTTTCTATAAACCGAATTAAGAAATTTTTGGATAATAATAGCAAACTGGGTTAGGTCGGAAGGAAAAGAGGTGTGTTTCATGTAGGCGCGGTTAAAGAAACCCGCCTACATGAAATATCTAAAGGTTTAACCTAAATTGGCGTGAAATTCATACCAGTCATCAAGGTTGTTGAGATTCACAGCATCTAAAATAGAGCCGTCGTCTTCAACACCGCTCGCACCGAGAATGCCGCCGCGGGTATCATCGTCGTGATTGTAGCCTGTAATTGCAGCATTCAGTTCATCAACTGCCGCTTGGTCAAAACTCCCGTTTTCCGAAACCCACGCTTCAAACTGTGGATAGGTCGGCGAATTATCGCTGATATACGCCAACGTAGCATCCTTATCCAGTCCGAGTCCATCTAACACCATCTGATCGAAGCCTGCCCCGCATGCCGGGTAATCTTCATGGAGGACACCTTTGGCATCCATTAGCACTTTCGACCAGAATCGTGGAAGATGCAACACGCCGAGCGGCCCCGCAACCCCTGAACTAATTGTTGGAATCATAGGTGTTTTCTTCCTTCCGAACATTCTATTTTTCCTCCCTTACTTTAAACGTTAAGTAATAGGTCGGTATCATTGGATATAACAGGTGTTGTTGCCTGTTATGCGAAATTCTGACCTATTATAGCAGCGCGCAGAAAAAAAGCAAGAAAAATTTAAGCACTGTTACAAATCACTTAACAGCATCAGGCTTAACCACTTTAAACTTGAGTTCACCAGACCGAATATAACCGAGCCGTTTTCTGGCGAGTCGTTCCTTTGTTAATTTATCGTTTTTCAGCATTTCGACGCGTTTCTTAAGTCGGGCACGCTCGGATTCCAACGCCCGGATCTCGCCACGATAGGCTTCCTCAGCAAACTGCGCCCGTTGCCAGTCATCATAACCGTTCATGAATTGCCTGACGCTGACCACAAGTAAAGCAAGGGCAATCAGAAATAGAATCGGACGAAAAATACGCATAAGGTGTACCTCTAAAAAGAACATTCTGGAACAGCACAAAAATCGTTCCTATATGGATGCAAGTACTTAGCGGAGATCCGCCAAATTGTAGAAAACTTTTTTCCCAGCAAAAATAGCACTGTCTCCCAACGCTTCCTCAATACGGAGAAGTTGATTATATTTACAAACACGATCCGTACGGGAAAGCGAACCCGTCTTTATCTGTCCCGAGTTCGTCGCAACAACTAAATCAGAAATAGTCGTATCCTCTGTTTCACCCGAACGGTGTGAAACAACAGCCGTATAGTTAAAACGTCGGGCAAGTTCAATCGCTTCAAGGGTCTCTGTTAAGGTGCCAATCTGATTGACTTTGATCAGAATAGAGTTACCGATCTGTTCATCAATCCCCTGCTGCAAGCGGGTCGTGTTGGTAACAAATAGGTCGTCGCCGACGAGTTGAACCTTATCACCGATCGCCTCAGTCAACTGTTTCCAACCTTTCCAATCGTTTTCATCCATCCCGTCCTCAATGGAGACGATTGGGTATCTCTCACAGAGTCCCGTGTAAAAGGCAACCATCTCTTCAGGCGATTTAGTCGGCTGTGCCTCTGCCTTTAATTCATAAGTGCCGGTGTCCCGATTGTAAAATTCACTTGAGGCAGCATCTAATGCTAAGAGCACATCGTCACCGGGTACATAACCCGCACGTTCAATGGCTTCAATGATGACCGCGATGGCTTCCTCGTTAGATCCCAAATTTGGTGCAAACCCGCCTTCATCACCGACAGCAGTGTTGCAATTCCGTGCCTGTAAGACTGCCTTGAGATTGTGAAAGATCTCAGCACCCATACGGAGCGCATCGGCGAAACTCGCTGCTCCCGATGGCATCACCATAAATTCTTGGATGTCAACGTTGTTGTCGGCGTGTGAACCCCCATTCAGGATATTCATCATCGGTAGCGGAAGTTCTTTCGCATTCGCGCCGCCAATATAACGATAAAGCGGTTGTCCCACTTCGTCCGCCGCCGCCTTAGCGACAGCCAAGGAAACACCTAAAATCGCGTTCGCGCCGAGACGACTTTTGTTTTCTGTCCCGTCAAGCTCACGCATAGCCGTGTCAATATCGTTCTGCGCAAAGACATCTGCCCCCGCTAAGGCTGCAGCGATCACAGTGTTAACATTTTCAACAGCCTTCTGGACACCTTTACCCAAATAACGGGCAGCATCCTCATCACGTAATTCAACCGCCTCGTGTTCACCCGTAGATGCCCCGGAAGGAACAGCAGCGCGTCCAAAGGCACCTGATGCTAAATTAACGTCAACCTCAATCGTTGGGTTACCACGCGAATCTAAGATCTCGCGTGCATGAATATGAATAATTTCTGACAAAACATTCTCCTTATGAAGGTAAAAGTTGGTTTCTGGGTCTCAATTTCACTGCGCCTAACACAATCAAGCTGCTCTTAACTCTCACTGCGAGGCAAACTGATAACTGATAACTGACTCGCTATTCCTCAATGACAAAATCCGCGAGTAGATACGCGGCTGCTAAAAAGACTAAACTATATCCAACAAGCAGATTCAACCAAAATCCGTCGCCCAATCCACCCGTCACCAGAAGCGCAACGGTGCATTTCGCACCGCCCATAATGATTGGAATGACAAGCGGAAGTAGAATGACGGAAAGTAGGCTTTCGCCACCGCTTGTATTTGTAGACATGCCCGCTAACAGTACACCAACGGCACAAAACCCAAGTGTACCGATACTCAGCACGCCGAGCAGCTTCAGTAATATGCCCATCGTCACCACATCAAGCAAATCTAAGAATTGAAGCGTGATAGGCGTAATGACAATTTCCAATAAAAATAGAAAAATGACGTTGCTGACAACTTTGGAAAGATAGAGATTGCTCACATCAATACCCGTAAGCCGAATACCGTGCAAAGCACCGTGGGAGCGTTCCACTGCAAATGAACGATTCAAGGTAATAATTCCTGCAAAAACGAACGCTGTCCAGAGCACACTGGCGGCTAATTTGCCGCGCGCCTCCTTTTCTGGGAAAACCGGACCAAACGCAAAAGCAAAAATCAGGACGACTAACACGCTGAAAACGAAAATCAATACCAGCGTCTCTTTTGAACGGAATTGAAGTCCAAGATCCTTGCGAATCAACGCACCAATCTGACGGAGTGCCTTCATGTGTGTCTCAATTCTTACCGGAATGCTTGTTGCTCATTCTTAGGACTTACGCAGTTAAAGTCCCCCTGATAAGGGGGATTTAGGGGGTTAAAAATCAAAAACCTTGATCCACATGCTAAATTTGCATAAGTCTTGATGCTTTTACAGCACCCGTACGGAGTGAACCCAATCGTTAAAAAACCGACCGCTCCTCGTACATCTGCAATAACGTCTCTGCTGCAATCTCGTCTTTCCGCGCAACCTCTTCCAATTCTCCATTTATCATAAAGAAAAACCGTGTACCCACGAGATACCCTAACTCTGTATTATGTGTAGTAACGACGATGCCTTTACCATCCCGTTGCTCTTGTCCGATACGCGTTATGACAAACTGCCTCGCAGCAGCATCTAATCCAGAGAAGGGTTCGTCAAACAATAGCACTGACGGGTAATGAAGAAGGGCTCTGGCAATCATAACGCGCTGCGTCATGCCACGTGAGAAGATGTGCAGCGGTTCGTGAGCAAAGCGCTGCAAGCCGACTTCAGCAAGGAGCGTTGTTACGCGGCGTTCTAACTGCTCAACGCCGTACATCTGTCCAAAAAACCTGAGATTTTCATACGGACTGAAGGCTGGATAAGCGAGCATTTCATGGATAACCACACCCAGCATGCTCCGCACATCTGAGTAATCCGCAATTGCATCCGTGCCTTCAATCTCAAGCTCGCCAGATGTCGGTTTCAGGAGGGTTGCAAGAATTTTGATGAGCGTCGTCTTACCGGCACCGTTAGGACCGAAAATCGCAACCACCTCTCCAGGATTAACCGAAAGCGTGGCATTTTTGACAATTGATCGATTTCCGAAATCTTTAGTGAGTTGGGAAGCACGAAGACGCATGGTGTGAACGCCCCTGTAGTAGGCAATAAAAAAAGGCAGTGGGCGGGATACAACCCGCCCCAACAGCCAATATCATAAATCAAACGGATAGACAAGCCCAATGACCCGTCTCTCCGTTCATATTTACATCATTTTCTGGATAATCGCATCGCCTTGTTCTTTGCTGATGCCGAGCGGTTGATGTGCTATGGGCCCATTTTCTAAAACAGGTTCCATTTGATCCAGTGATTGCCGGCTCGTATCGTGGTAGAATAACCCAAGCTGCGTCTCATGACCCGTCTTGACGGCTTGTTCAAGTGCAGCGGCTCTGTCACTTGTGTCATGATCTTCAAGGTATTGGACCCGCTCCTTCCAGTAATCGAAAATTACTCGCGCCCCTCCCTTCCAAGTCACACAAGGACTGATAACATCAATGAATGCAAATCCTTTGTGTTGCATCCCGTTATACATCAATTCCGCGAGTTTTGGGCCGTCAGAACTATATGCTCTTGCGACATAAGTCGCACCCGCGACAATTGCCATCGCAACCGGATTCAGAGGGGTCTCTAAATTACCGAACGGCGTGCTTTTCGTCTGTTCTCCTACTATAGTCGTTGGTGAGGCTTGTCCGACTGTCAACCCGTACGTCTCGTTATTCATGACAATGTAGAGGAGATCAATATTTTTTCGCATCGTATGAATAAAATGATTTCCACCGATGCCGTAACCATCACCATCACCACCAGTGACGACAACATTCAACGCGTGATTGGCAAATTTAGCACCCGTTGCAACCGCCAACGCACGACCGTGTAGCGTATGCATCCCATACGTTTTGACATAACCAGGAAGGTTAGAGGAACACCCAATCCCACTTACTGTCAGGTGATCATGATTGCCACGACCGAGTTTTGCATAAGCACCTTGTAGCGCGTTCAACACACCGAAATCACCACAACCGGCACACCAATCTGGGTTAACATCACCTTTAAAATCTCGCGCTGTCGGCGCGCCTTGAACAGGTCTTTCTTTTCTCGCTCTTCTCGCCATCTGATCCATCCTCCTTTGTTAGACAACAATCTCTTGATACGGGACATAAAGATCCGTTTTACTGTTCAAAAGTTCACGCGCCCCATCAACCACGTGGTGCGGCATAAACGGTTCACCGTCGTATTTACGGATGTGACTGTCTGCCTTAAAGCCGGTCTCACTCCGTAAGAAACGGGCGAATTGACCCGTGTAGTTGCACTCAACGATAATCGAATACGCAGATTTCGCAAGCACTTCGTTGATCGCGTCCTCGTCCATCGGATAGAGCCACTTGAAGTGGATATGATTGGTGGCAAGGCCTGTCTCCGTCAACATTTGTGCCGCTTCACTAATCACACTATGCGTCGAGCCCCAGCCAATCAACGTAACTTCCGCATCTTCGGGACCCTCAAAAGTCGGAGGCGGGAGAAGTTCAACAATACCTTCCATCTTGCGTTGCCGCTTCTCCATAATATCACGCCGTTTGTGCGGATTCGTGAACTCGTCACTAATTAGACCGCCATCTTCATCGTGATCATCGGTAGCAACAACGTGCATGTGCCCAGGCGTCCCCGGAATCGCGCGGGGGGAGACTCCACTATCTGTAATCGCATAACGGAGGTATTCACCGTCCAGCTCTACAGGACCGTTGATGAGCTCGCCGCGATCTATTTCAGGCTGCCAATTGATAGTATCCGGATCAAACGTCGTGAAACCCATAGAGAGTGTAAGATCAGAAAGCACCATACCGGGACATTGAAACTTGTCTACGAGATTGAAGAGTTCAGGGATGGTATCAAACCCGTCCATGATGCTCGTCGGAGAAACGATGATTTTCGGGAAATCGCCTTGGCTTGCACCCAGCAACTGCCATAAATCTCCCTGCTCCGTTTTTGTAGGTAAACCTGTCGAAGGCCCCCCACGCTGGACGTTAATAACAACGATCGGAATTTCCATCATCCCAGCACTACCAATGGCTTCTGACATCAGAGCGAAACCACCACCTGATGTTGCACACATCGCGCGACTCCCCACATGCGCTGCACCAATAACCATATTGACAACACTAATTTCATCCTCACATTGGCGCACCAGAATACCGAGATCCCGCGCATTCGCTGCCATCCAGTGAAGAACACCCGTTGACGGACTCATCGGATAGGCAGCATAAAATTTGACACCAGCCGCTGCACCACCCATCGCCATCGCCGAATTCCCATCAACAACAGCAAGGGCTGGCTCCTGTTTCTGGAATTGAGTATCAAATGGGGTGAAATTTTCAGCTGCATGATTATAACCGGCACGCGCGACACCGATGTTCTCGTCTACTACTGCTTGGCCTTTCCGTTTGAGGAATTGAACAGTGAGCATGTCCTCAAACACTTTTAAATCTCCACCCACCATTTTCATCGCTGCACCGAGCATACAGACATTTAGCATTATCTTCTTTCTGTCGGTGTCGTTAGACAGCTCTTTATAGGACAGAGGTGCCAGTTGTATGTCATCGCGCTCTGGGGCTGCTTTGACATCATCGCTATTATAGATGAGCGTGCCACCGGGAGCAACGTGTGGAAGGTGTGTCTCCAAGCTGTTCCGGTCTAAGGCAATAACCAGATCAAGCTTGTCGCCGTGGTTAGCAACCGGTTCAGAACTGATTCTGGCAGTGAGGAAGGTATGACCACCGCGGATGAGGGATTGATAAGCGCTATAGGTAAAGACGGACAAACCGTGCCGGGCGCAGATCCGAGTCAAAACCTGTCCAACAGAGTCTATTCCCTGCCCGGGTGCCCCTCCTACAGCGATTACAAAGTCGTATTTTGCCATCTTGGCTCCCTTCTAATAATTTTTCGTATTCCATGCTGATACCGCACAATTCACCGAAGATACACTACAGTTTAATAAACCCAACGACATCAGATGGATGGACAAATAAGCAAATTGATTCGTTTGTTAGTTACATTGCGATATTTGCACCTTATTTAATATTCATAACACATAATAACATTCTACTTTTTTTAATTATACTACATTTTGCTCATTTTTTCAAGTTTTTTAAGTCTCAACGAACGCGCTATATAGCAGATTTTATAAACCTGCACCTCCTATGACACACATCAGGGTACAGGTCCATAACGATCTTCGGACCGACCTTTTCAGGGGTTTGCATTTAACGTTTCAAGTGCCTGTTTCGCTTCCGGGGTTCCAATTTTTTCTAACGCAAAAGCCACATGATTTCGGACCTCTTCGGATTCATCAGCAAGTGCCTCAATAAGCGCAGGCACCGCATCCACTGCTGCACCCTCCATTTTGGAAAACGTGTAGGCAACATAAGACCGAACATCATCCGACGGATCGCTCAAAGCCTCAATAAGCGCAGGGATCGCACGAATTGCCGCGCCCCCCATCAGATTAAGCGCGCGCGCTGCATATTCGCGGAACTCTTCATTGAGTTTGTCAGACAACGCTTCAACCAAAACCGGGACGGCTGGCTCACCTATGCGGCTCAGCACATCACCGATAGCGAGTGCATGGTACCGCTCAGCGATCGCCATCTCATCTATAAGTGCAGGGATTGCCGGTTCACCGATGGCAGCCAAGACATCAGTGGCTTGTTCAACCACATCCCCAAGGTTATCAGCGAGTGCCTCAACGAGTTGCGGAATCGCAGGTTCACCTATAGCAACCAACTCTTCTCTCGCAGCCTCACGGATATCGTCATCCAACTCTGACAAATCATAGATTAAATCGGCTACAATGTGTTCCGTTTCCATCTACTCGCCTTTCTTAACATACGCCAACATAGTGATAAGACGGTCCGTCTGTTCAGGTCGCAAGTATTTATAAAACCATTCCGAAAACTCGCGTTCGGCTCTGGTGAGCTCCGCCGTCAGCTTCGGGACAGTGGACTCTCCGATGCGTGCCAAGACCTCCGAAGCGTTATTCGCCATCTGTTCCATGTAAACCGGGAGAGCAGACCCTTCGATGTGGGTGTAAAACTCGGCACCATACCCAGATATATGCCAGCACTCTTGGGTAAGGACATCAATGAGCTGCGGAATAGCCGGTTTACCTATGGCAATTAATTCTGCCTTCGCGGTGTCCCGCACGTTTTCGTCTATATGCCCCAACATGACTATCAAATCAGCAATGTGGTGTTTGCTATGCATTGTTCCCCCTTTTTTGGTCTTCTAAGAGTGTGGTGAGACGCTCTGTTTGCTCTCGGCGCAAGCGTTTGTAGACGCGCTCCGAGATCTCTTGCTTCTCGTACTTATCATCAAGATGTGTAATAAATTCAAGCCTGGCAACGCGGACATGCTCACGGTCATCGGAATTCAGTTTACGGAGCCAACCCGCGTCTGGCGGTGTTGAAGTATCCTCAGTATCAGATTCTGTAGTATTGCTGGCTGCGCGGAGTTTGAAGAGTGCTGCCACGAAAAAACCACCCGTTAATGCCGCAGCGACAGCGATAAGAATCAACTGCCCGAGATCAGATGTCTGCCCCGGTAAGGCACCACCAGCAGCACGCATATTTACATTAAGGGCTAAGTCAACTGTTTCACCTGCCGCGAACGTCTTGTGCTCACTGCTTTCATATATTAGATATACGGTGCCGTGGATTTGTTCGCGTTTCGGTGCACCGAAAAACTTGGCACGCGGCACAAAACCGATACCTTCTGGAACAAAGAAATAGAATCTCATCGTGTTAAAATTCAAACGACGGGATAAATCCAATTTGTCTCTCTCAACATGAAAAATGTAATTGTAACCTAACTGCGATTCTCCGGACGGTAATGGCGTTCTAAGGACGGCTTGATTGGTGTTAGCGTTCATCGTGAGTGCCGCTGACAAATGCGGTTGAAACCCCTCAACACCGTTTGGAAGTGTTAAATGCACCCCAACTCTTTCTGAACCGTGTTCTGTTCTAAACGCGAGAGGGCTCAGGTTTTCAAGCCCAATTGCTTCAGCGACCGTGACAGCCCCATCCGGTGGATGGTCTGGAGGTGGAGGTCCAATGATGAAAGTATACGACTTAACAAGGATTTGCGCAGTGTCATCCGTAAATGCCCCAACATCAAAGTTAATCTCAATATTCGGAACCCAAGTTGACAGCACCAGATCCTTTTCAGTATAGTCGGTATCGTCATGGACGGTTGACACCGTATAGTGAACACTTGGATCAAGCAGCAAATCTGCGAAACGGTAATTTCCTTTTTCATCTGTGGTCGTCTCTTGTGTCTCAACGGTATCCGTCTTATGAACCGTGAGAGTGACAGGATGCGAAACAAGCGGTTTTTCGAGTTTTTTGTCAATAACCGCGCCTCGGATGTCGCCAAATTCTGCCGTTTGTGCCTGTGTTGCAGAAACCGAGGCGAAAAAAATTAGGGCAATCGCTAACAAGCTGCGCATACACCAGACGGCGATAGAGCCAAATTGCGAGTTGCCTATTTTGGTAGATGCGGTTTTCAACCGCGTATGAAATGCGTTCGGGTACATATTATGTTCCGCGCTGTTGCTGTTTAAATCGCTCAATCTCTGCTTCCACATCCGACAAAGACTCATTTTCGAGTTGCATGATGACGCGCGCAGTCTCTTGTAAAAGCTCCGCGCGTAGTTCTTGATAATCGGCTTCTGAGAGTTTCCCAGTCTCGTAGTCCTCATCGAGATCCGCCAACGCTGCGTAGCTGTTTTCACGTTCCTGAAAGAGGGTCCGTCGCCGTTCTTCAATAACCTCTTCGGACGTTACAACATGTTGTCCACCCGTTTTTGAGAAAATCGGAAATCCCAGATAAACGAGTAGCAGGATGCCAAAGATTACCATCCATAAAAGTACAAGAAAAGACATAAAGAACCTCTCCGAAAACCACGCGTGAATTCTATTGCGTACGAAAAAATTGCCGAGTTTAACTTTCCCGCTTATACCTCTCCAGTTCCGCTTCAATCTTGTTTACGGCTTCATTAGAAACCTGTGAGTCCGGCACTTCATGCGCGCCCGCTGCCGCTGTTTTCTGCATTGATCTGGTTGACCTTCGGAGCACAACAAAGACAACTCCTCCAATAAGGATAAGTATGATAATCGGCATCGCGTAGGCAAGTAAGTTAATGCCTTCGACAGGCATAACTGCATAATATTGTGGCCCGTATGTGTCAAGATAATCCGTGCGAATTTGTTCAACCGTTTCGCCAGCGAGCAGTCGATCGCGAAAATCGTTCTCAATATTCATTGCCGTGTCGCACGTACACACTTCAATTGTCTCTCGCGTACACCCGCAGTAACAGTAGACCGTAGTGAGCAGCTCGTCCAAATCGGACTTAACTGTGGCATCTTTCACGTCCTTCGGTTCTGCGACCTGAGACGCTCCGGTCTGCACGCATCCCGTGACAACAAAACTACATGCGATCAAAAAGATAACAATCAAAACAGAATTAAGTATTAAAAATCCATTGGACGTTGTTATGCGCTCAAATCTTCCTGTTTTCATCGTCTTACGCCTCGCTTATCATGAATCTCCACTGCGTTCAGATTTCTCGGCTATCGCAACGATTCCACCTAACACCATCACAGCAACACCAATCCAGACAACGCCAATCAGAGGGTTGTAATACACCTGAACGTTCACAATACCGCCTGTCTTGATATTTCGTGGAATGCTGGCAAGGGCGATATAGAGGTCGTTCACCCCCAAGTGCTGGATGGCTGATTCCTTTGTAGGTTGTTCATCGGGTTTGGCTTTGTAGTAGGCGTGAAGCGCGGGCTCCATTGTCCCTATATGTTTCCCGTTCTTTTCAACATCGAAAACAACACCGCTTCGGAGATAGTTCGAGTATTCTTTCTCAAATGAGTCTATCATTGTCAGTTTATACTTGCCTACTTCCATGGATCCCCCGAGTGTCATACTTTGAGATTCAAGCAGAAAATAGCCCTTCGATCCCATAATGCCTATATAGAGGATAACAATGCCGATATGGATGATGTAACCGCCATACCGTCTCTTGTTACGCTGAATAAGGAGATTCAAGCCGTTGACGAAGGAGGTCTCCTGTCGTTTCGCGCGGAGTTTTGCACCCCGATAAAACTCAGCAAAGATTGCGGCGAGCACAAAAACAGCAGCAAAACTACAGAGCACTGAATACAGCGGAAAAGTATATCCTATTAATGCAAGGAATCCCCAGGTCAAAGCACCGCCAATTAAACCGATAACAAGCGGCAAGAAAAACATGCGTCGAAAATTGTTAGCAGTAATTTTTTTCCATGAAATGATCGGACCGGCACCTGTCAGGAATAGAAGCAGCAACCCCGGAATAATCACAACTTTATTGAAAAAGGCTTCAGGAACAGAAGATTTTTCACCGTTGATCGCCTCAGAGATAATCGGCCACAACGTACCCCAGAGGATAATTAGGGTTAACCCGACAAGGAGCCAGTTATTCAGAAGAAAGGCACTTTCACGGGAGAGAAGGGACTCTAAACGATTCGCACTCTTAAGCCGGTTCCAACGATAGATGATGAGTCCGATGACCCCGGCTGTTGACGCTAAAATAAAAGTAAGGAAATACCCACCAATACCCGATCCGCCGAAAGCATGCACCGATGTGATAATTCCGCTACGCGTAATGAAAGTCCCCAAGAGTGTAAATTGGAAGGCAAGGGTAATCAGGAGAATATTCCAAAGTTTGAGCATATTCCGCTTCTCTTGGATCATCACAGAGTGTAGATACGCGGTGCCGAGGAGCCACGGCATAAAAGAGGCATTTTCAACAGGATCCCATGCCCAATAACCGCCCCAACCGAGTTCCTGATATGCCCAATTGCCACCGAGCGTGATACCGATGGTCAGTATAATCCATGAAAAGAGCATCCATCTGCGTGAGCGGAGGATCCAGCCGCTGCCGATTCTACCCGATGCCAGCGCGCCAACTGCGAACGCAAACGGTATCGTCAAGCTAATCCAACCGATATATAATGTCGGTGGATGGATCGCCATGAGTGGGGTCTGGAGAAGCGTGTTCATGCCTTGACCGTCGGCAAAGACCTGTCCGTCCGGAAACCGGGCGAGTGGATTGTAAATGCCGTCTATTAAACCTGTGACAAGGATGGTGAAGAATAGCTGAACAATAGCGATCGGAATCAGGGAGTAGTCTGCTAAGGTATCTTGCGTCTGTTTGTTACGTTGATAGTTCTGCCAGACAACAATAGCACCACCAACAGTAAGCAGCCAGAGCCAGAACAAGAGCGAACCAGACATGGCACCCCAGATTGCAGTGATTTTATAAAGTAGGGGTTGTGCTGCGCTTGAGACCTCAACTACGTATTTCATTGAGAAATCATCGGTCACAAAACCGTAGATTAATGCCCCAGTCGCAATACTGATAAGGATGAAGGTGGCAACAACGGCGTTTCTGCCGCTCTGGATAGCACGGGCATTTCGTATCCATAGCCCGAAACTGAGGAAACCGATTGCCCATAAACATGAAAGCACAGAGAGGTATATAGCGGCTTGTCCGATTTCCGCAGTCATGCGCTGCTGTGCCTCCCTAAAATTAAAAAGGTATCGTTGAACATACTGGTCATAGGTACCCACAACCTAAAGGTTGGGGCTTGTGCTTCCTCGTAGTCAGCGGTTTTCTCAAAGAGTCCACCGTCTTACGTCTACTCCACTTTAGGCAGCCAAGCCTGCCTGTTTGATATTGATAGCAGCGTTGATGTCTCTGTCGTGGTGTGAACCACATTCGGGACACGTCCACTCTCTATCTGAAAGAGAAAGTTCTTTATTATGGTATCCACAATCACTGCAAGGTTTCGTTGTAGGTGTCCAGCGATCAATCTTTTCAAGTGCCTTACCGTGCTTCGCACACTTCTGCTCTAAAATCTGTAGAAACTGGTAGAAGGCATGGTCAGAAACTTTACGACCCCAAAGCCTTTTCATGCCGTCAATGTTCAGCGTCTCAAAAATTAGGGTGTCGTATTCCGTGCAAAGTTCGGTGGCAAGTTTCCATTGCCAATCTGCTCTTTGTCGGGCGACTTTTCTGTGTAGCCTTGCTAAAGCACGACACGCACGATACCAATTACCTGAACCTTTGACTTTCCGACTTAATGCCTTGCTTAAGGTTCGCAACGTTTTTAGTGATTGTTTGAAAAACTGCGGTGATTCTATCTTATCGCTTTCGCTACTGGTGAGGAATGTTTTGTTTCCGTAATCAAATCCTGCGCTCTTACCCGTCTTGGGTTTGGGTTCGGAATCGTCAACATCCTCGCACGAAAAGCATAGCCAATAGTCGCCGCATTTATCACGCTTGATGGTGATCGTCTTAATAGTTCCTTTGATTTCTCGGTGTTTATGGAAAGAGAACCATGTATCTATACAGTTGATTTTAATACGATTGTCTTCAAGTTCATACCCCGCTTGTGTGAACGTCATGGAGTTATATTTATGACGCGGTTGAATTTTCGGTCTACCCACTTTGCGCGTCGTTTTACCGGTTTTACGGTCTTTGATATTATCAAGAAAAGCACCTTGCGATTTGCCATAACGCAATACAACGTCTTGCACAACTTGACTCGGCAAATCCGCCCAATGCGCTTTCGTCCGCTTTTTGAGTTTTCTAACGTGTGCTTTCAAACGATATGCTGATAGATTTTTACCAAACATGCGATAATACCTGCGGGCAAGCAACATAATATACACGTGGATACCCCACATATCGTCAAGCATATTGCCGAGTTGGATCGTATTAGATTGATCCTGAAGTTTGAATTTACGTGCTTTTCTCATTGATCGCTCTTAGCTGTCTACATCCCCAAGCTAAAGCATCGGGGTTTGACGGGGGAGTGCTAAAGTATTATATAACGCCAGTTTAATAATAAATTATGTGCGTTCAATAAGAGTATTTTCTCCAAAGGACCACCTTGCGGCCCTCGTAGCACAAACTTTCCAGTTTGTGTGCTATGAGCGCAAACTCGAAAATTCGCGCGACAATATGCTTTTATCAAACTTACGTTATGTATTCCTTATTCCGAAGTGTATGAAGTTTCATCTGTAGGCACGGCACTGTCTGCACCTTCGTATTTTGAGGCACATTTCGTCATGAGTTTAGTGGCAACAACAAGGTTCTGTGTCGCATCGTATTTGCCTTCCACGAAAACACTGCCGCCATCCTTAAAGTTATCCGGTTTAAGCCGATCTTCGTAAATCACATTAACTGTTGCCTCGGTCTCGCGATCCCGGATAGCAAAGGTGAGTTTAAAATTAACAGCATCCCATTGCGAACTCCCCGCTGCGATGAGACCATCAACTTGGACCCGTTGATCGTGTGCCTCATCTCCGGCTGCCGCAAGCAAAGTTGGCGTAAAATGTCGCATACTCGTGCTTCTCGTCATGTCTACCACTAAAAACGCCATACCGCCCAGCAAAATGGCACTCGCAGCCACAATCTTTAGTCTGCTCCGTTTTTTCACCGGCACATCCTCCATTAATACGAACCCGTAGGCACTATTTGGCGCAACTTGAAAGCCAAATCTTGCTATTATAAAGCCGATCCATACCGACAAGATGAATTCTTCTACTTAAAATAATACTTGATTTTACATGCAAAATCAAGTTAAAATAGAATTAAATTAAAAAATCGTGCGGAATTTGAGTAAAAGCAGTCAGGAGAATAGTTGTCAGTTATCAGTTATCAGTTGTCGGTAAGAAATTATTGATTAAATTAAACCTCTCTTTACTGACGGCTGATAGCCAATAGCCGATAGCCAATAAAATATGAAACTGAATTGGCAGCATCATCCATGGGCGGGTGTATTCCCGGCGACGCTCTGCCCCTTTCACGAAGATGAATCAATTGACGAAGCCGGATTGCGTCAGTACATGCAAGAACTCGCGGGTGTCCCTGGAATAAAAGGGGTTGTCTGTAATGGACACACCGGCGAAATTATGTCCCTTCGTCTCCATGAAAGACAGCAAGTTACGCGGATTACCGCCGAAGCTGTCGGCGACCGCGTTAAAGTCGTTTCAGGCGTTAGCGCGGAAGGGAGCCTACCGGCAATTGACGACGCACTCGCCGCAAAGGAAGCCGGCGCGGATGCCATCCTATTAATGCCCGCACATCACTGGTTGCGATTCGGCAGAACACCCGAAACCGCAGTCGGTTACTTCCAAGATGTCGCCGAAGGCGCGGACATACCGATTATTGTTCATCAATATCCCGCATGGACGAAGGCAGGATATAGCCTTGAAGAGATGTTGGAAATGGTCAAGATCCCGCAAGTTATCTGCATCAAAATGGGGACCCGCGACATGGCGCGCTGGCGATGGGATTACGAACAACTCAGAGCGGCAGCACCGGATGTCCCTATCTTAACTTGCCATGACGAGTATCTACTCGCTTCACTCCTTGAAGGCAGCGATGGCGCACTCATCGGATTTGCTGGCTTTGTCCCAGAGTTGATGGTAGATGTCGTCCATGCCGCCCTCAACGATGATCTTATTGGCGCACGTAAGGCGCGCAGTCAAGTGGATTCATTGGCACGGATCGTCTACAACTTCGGTGAACCGAGCAGTGATGCCCATCAGCGGATGAAATGCGCACGCTGGCTGATGGGAAGATTCCCGTCAATGACCATGCGCCGACCACTCCGTCAACTGTCAACAGCCGAAGTAGACAAAATTCGAGAAAGACTCGAAGCCACCGGTTATCAGTGCGTTCACTAAATAGGACTTACGCATTTTTTCTTAAAGTCCCCCTGATAAGGGGGATTTAGGGGGTTACTGATAAGGGGGATTTAGGGGGTTATCAAAGTCCCCCTGATAAGGGGGATTTAGGGGGTTAAAGGTATAACAACCTTTTTCAAAATATACGCCTTCTTTCTTCAATTTACGTAAGTCTTGATAGAGTTGGAGGGACGAAATGTCACGTCTAAAATATGCGTTAATCGGTCACGGCAGACGCGGTGCCGCGCATCTGTCAACAGCAGCGACATTAAAGGATACCTTTGACATCGTTGCTGTATGTGACGCACACCCGAAATCGGCAGAGGCGGGCGCAGCGAAAGTCGGCACTAAAGCCTATACAGATGTCAGGAAAATGGTTGACGAAATCTCACCGGATGTCTGTGATGTCGTCGTGCCTGCACCACTGCATCACACTGTTTCCTGTTATCTTTCTCGGCGCGGTATCTCGCACAACGTCGAGACCGGGCTCGCACCAACGCTCGGTTTGATGGATATGATGATCGCCGACGCTGCCGAAAATGGTGTGAAACTCCAGACATCGGAGAACTTTCCGTTTGTTCCTGTCGAACAGTTCGTCTGTAAACTCATCAAGGAAGGTGTCATCGGAAACGTTCATAAGTGCCATCGACTTTTCTCTACAACCGGCTACCATGGACTTGCTGCAATACGGTGTCGTATGGATGCCAACCCGAAAGCAGTCAGCAGTATCGGACATACGATGCCTGTTACCCCTTACGTTGACCGGGCAAAGCGAGATTTTAATCGCGAAAACCTTGAGTTTTACGCCATAGATTTCGATAGCGGCGGACTCGGGATCGCCATGGTAGGCAATAAGAATGGATGCCTCGGACGAAATAAACTCGTCGGCTTCGAGACGTGTGGAGAGCGCGGCACGATTATCACCAACGGAAACCAAGGTGCCACGGGGGGTGAAACGGTCAATGTCTGCACTGACGCGGATCTCACCGAAAACGCTGGGAGAGCACAAACCTACGAATTTCAGCGAGAATATAGCGAAGACAAGACACTGCACCGTATTTTTGTAGAATTGCCTGCATCGTTAGGGGGGACGGTTGAATGGGTAAATCCTTATCGATACACGAATATCTCAGAGACAGGCATCTCGTTGGCAACGATGCTTGATGGCATCGCTCGCGCCGTTCGAGAAGATACACAACCACTTTGGACGGGAGAAATGGGTAGAGCCGATCAGGAGATGGTAATCGCTGCGCACCGATCCATCCACACAAATCGACAACCCATCCAGCTTCCACTTGAACCCGACCCTGCTGAAGAAGATGCTTTCGACCGAGATTTTGAAGCACAGTTCGGTGTCCACCCGCGCGAAGACATCGAAAAAGCCCTACAAGTTAATTTCAAAGCGCGTTAAACTGGACAGACTTTGCGGCAACAATTTTGTCTAAATCTGTTAGAACTTACGCATTTTCTCTTAAAGTCCCCCTGATAAGGGGGATTTAGGGGGTTAAATCCTCTTAAAGTCCCCCTGATAAGCGGGACTTAGGGGGTTAAATCAGCAAAATATACCATTTCCCGATTCAATTTGCGTAAGTCTTGTCTGTATAAAATACCAAAGAGGTAGAAATGAAAGAAGTTAAAATCGGATTTATCGGATGTGGTGGTAATGCCAATGGACACATGAACCAACTCTCAGGCATTGAAGGAGCAAGAATTGTTGCTGTGTGTGACGTTCAAACTGAACGCGCCCAAAGTGCAGCCGAGAAGCATAATGCGGACCCTTACACGGTACACCAAGAAATGCTTGAACGTGATGACTTGGATGCTGTCTATCTCAGCCTCCCCGTTTTTGTTCATGGGCAACCAGAACGCGATGTTATTGCACGCGGTTTACCCTTCCTCGTTGAGAAGCCTGTCGCTATCAACATTGATATCGCCCGTGAAATTGAAGCAGCAGTGACAAAAGCAGGACTGATAACATGTGTCGGTTACCAACTCCGTTATCTCGGTTCGACGCGGATCACACAGCAAATCTTGAAGGAAAGAACAGTTAACATGATTGTCGGTAAGTACTGGTGCAGCACCGGACACGGCGACCCAAACGCATGGCTACGCCAAATGAACAAATCCGGCGGTCAACTTGTCGAACAAGCGACACATACGGTTGACATGATGCGCTATATGGGTGGTGAAGTGAAGTCGGTTTATGCGATGCAAGCGAACCGGTTTCTTAAAGCGACAGATTGCCCTGATGCCAATAGCGTCTCGCTCCAATTTGCAAGCGGTGCTGTCGGTTCGTTGACTGCTACCTGGGCTTATGCGGGCGACTGGTCAAACGCGAATGTGCTGGATTTGTTGTATGAAGATGAACTTTTGAATTGGAATCCATCAAGAGTTAGGGTACAGGAAGATGGCGAATGGGTAGATAAAACAGAACCGGGACCGACAATTGATGAAGTCTTTGTGAAGGCAGTCCGTAGCGGCGACGCATCGCCGATTTTAAGTCCCTACAGCGATGCCGTCAAAACACTTGAAATATCACTCGCGGCAAATCTCTCCGCGCAAGAGAAGCGATTGGTAGAAATATCTTCCCTATAGTGTAATAGTTATCAGTTTTCGGAGGAAAGGCGGTCAGCTATCAGCAAACGGCAATCAGAAGGAAAGACCGAAAGCCGACAACTAATAGCCGATAGCCAACAAAAAATCATGGCTAAAAAATACCGAGTAGCGATTGTCGGATGTGGTGGTATATCTAATGCACACGGCAACGCGTGGCGCAACCTGCCAGAGATTGAGATTGTGGGCGCGTGCGACGAGAAATTTGAATCGCTTAAGCGTTTTGCTACCGAATATAACGTTCAGAATACTTACAATGATCTCCGACAGATGTTGGAGAAACAGGTGCCAGAAATTTTGGTAGTCGCCACGTGGCCCTCAAGCCATCTCAAAAATGTGCTGGAGGCGGTGCGGTGCGGTGTCAAAGGCATTCTTGTTGAAAAGCCGATCACTGTTAATACCACGCAGTTGGAACAGATGATTCAAGTTACAGAAAACGCCGATGTCTTACTAATGGAAGCGTTCATGTATCGTCACCACCCGTTGACACTCGCCGTGAAACAGAAGATTGAGGAAGGCGCAATCGGGGAAGTACGCTACGCACGTTCCTCTTTCTCGACTGGACTGACAGATCGTCAGAATTGGCGATTGAGAGGCGACCTCGGTGGCGGCGCGGTCATGGATTTAGGCTGCTACTGCATCAACATCATCCGTTATCTCGTTGGACGAGAACCACAGTCCGTCTGGGCAACAGGCAAATTTGAGCCGATTAACAATGTCTGGGAAACCTTGATTGGAACTTTAGACTTTGGCGATGGCATTACCGGGCAATTGGACTGCAGTTTCGGTTGGACGTGGCGCGAATCTTATGAAGTCGCTGGCACGGATGGCACACTCTTTGTTCAGAGCGCGTGGGGCAACTCGGAAGGCGAGGCACACTTTACTATAAACGGTGAAATCTTTAGCGTTACCGGCGTGAATCCCTACGCCGCTGAAATTTTGGATCTCTGTCAAGCAGTAGAAACTGGTACCCCGCTCCGTCTACCGATAGCGGATGCCCTCGGAAATATGCGAACCATTGATGCGTTACACGAATCCGCAAGCACAGGTCAACGGTTCAAACTCTCTGCATAACATTCACGAAATATGTTATACTTGAATTGTAAAGGAAACGTATATGATTACCCGACAAGAGATCCAAGCTACGTGCGACGATATCGTGCGAGAGTTCGCGCCGCTGCAAGTTATTCTCTTCGGCTCCTATGCGTATGGTACCCCAACGGAGGAATCGGATGTAGATCTACTCGTCGTGATGGATATTCCGAAATCAGAGTTTACGCGTAAGGCGATTGAGATACGACAACGGATCCCTTACCGTTTCGGTATGGACCTGTTAGTCCGGTCGCCGGAAGTGATAGCCTATCGTGTTTCATATAACGACTGGTTTCTCCGTGAGATCACTGAAAAAGGGGAGTTGCTCCACGGATCGAAAGCCTATAGCAACCTCAAAAATTTGCAAAACACATCGAAATCCATCAAAGAAGAAAAAGACAATATGAACCCCTTGACCTTAGAGTGGATACAAAAGGCTGAGGGCGATTATAGAACAGCACAGTGGCTTCAGCAAGACCCGGATCCCGTGTATGACTCTATCTGCTTCCACGCGCAACAGTGTATTGAAAAGTATCTCAAAGCCTGGCTGCAAGAAGCCAATATTCCTGTTCCAAGAACACATAACCTCGAAGAATTGCTGATGTTGATTCTGCCTACATTACCCGCTTGGTCCGATTGGCAACCTGCCTTTAAGATTATCACTGCGTATGCGGTGGATCCGCGTTATCCTGGCGATTCAGCAACAACCGACAATGCACAGCACGCTATGCATATCTGCGATGAGGTGCGTCAAGCCGTTCGTACCCAGTTAAAACTCGCGATGCCTAATTGATACTGAAACCAAAAAATTTCGACTGTGTAAAGGCATTCAATTGTTGTACTAAATATACTATACTTTGGACAATTTGCAGTAGCATAGGCTGTTAGCCTGTGCATTCCGATAACTTACTGTAGCATAGGCTGTTAGCCTGTGCGTGCCGATAACTTATTGTATTTTTCAGAGGGTTCCCTATAAGTGAAACTCATAGAAAAATAGACCTTCCTTTGAAAACACAACACCTATGAGACAAGTGATGTCCAAACTTTAGTAAGAATTAAAACAGGAAACCTGCGCGGAACATAGTGGAGCGCAGCCCAGGAGTCGATAAATTAAAAAATGTTTGAAAAAATAATGAGGTACCCCATTGACGTTTTTCGAGAAGGAGATTTCTCGTTTGGGGTGCCGTTGCCAGGGCTTCTAATTGCCGTCATGCTTGTCGCACTTGCTGCCGCTACGATATGGGCATATCGGCGCACACAAGGACGTATTCAACGCGGGTTTCGCGGTTTTCTCATTTTCCTCCGTACAATCGTGCTCTGTCTGCTTGCCTTTTGCCTACTTAAACCGTTTCTCACGATTTACCAAACCAATCCAGATGACTCCTATCTATTGGTGATGGTTGACCAGTCCAAGAGCATGCAAATTACAGATTCTCCCGATGCAGAGACACGGTTACAGCGCGTCAATCAGCTGCTCTTTGCGGAAGAGGAAGGTCTCCTTGAAAAATTGAACGCCAAATTTAAAGTACGACTCTTTGCGTTTGACACTACAGCAAAACGCATCTCCAGCCAAGCACTAACGAGGGCAGAAGGCGAAAATACGGACATTCCACAGGCGTTAAATGAAGCACTCGATGATTTGCAGGGTATCCCTCTCTCCGGTGCCGTCGTTTTGACAGATGGGGTGGACAGAAGTGGCACTGACATTACGAAATTCGCAATGCAAATTCGAGAACAGAAACTGCCTATTCACACTGTCGGAGTCGGCTCAGAAACTGGCAATCCAGACCTTGAAATCGTCAAATTGGACGTTCCCCGGACAGCAGAAGAAGATTTCCCTGTCGAAATATGGGCGACTGTCAAACGGAAAGGATTTAACGGTAAAAAGGTTAACCTTCAATTAAGGAACGAGGTGCGGGTCCTAAAAAGTGAGGCTGTTGACTTGGATGAAGGAACCTCTTGGATACCCCAAATCGGTGGAACAGGCACAGCCCTTGATGTAAAAACAAAACGCGTACTCTTGAAATTCACGCCTCGCCAAGCCGGCACCCAAAAATTTGAGGTACACGCCGAGTTAGGAGAACCGGAAGCAGTACCACAAAACAACACAAAAACGTTTTTGCTGAAGGTCGCCCCTACTAAACGTGTGAAAATCCTGTTCGTTGATGGCAAACCGCGTGCTGAATTTGGGTACATAAAACGGACGCTGAAAAAGGATCCGAACATCCAATTAACCGACCGCATCTTGACAAAACTCTCAGATGATGGCAGTAGAAATTATCTCGGCACTCGCACCACAACATCGCACGATTTTGATTTTTATCCAGATGATAAAGAGACGCTCTTTGATTTTGATGCTATCATCTTAGGCAACGTGGATGCCTCCCAATTTACATCCGCGCAACTTGAAAATACACTTGAGTTTGTACGCACCCGCGGCGGTGGATTACTTATGTTAGGCGGTTCAAACTCCTTGGGGAACCACGAACTCACTGGGGCTTATATCAACACGCCGCTTGCGCAGTGCCTACCCGTAGAATTGGAACTCGGATCCCCACCCGCACCGTTAGCACCGAGACGGCGCACTCGGTCCGCTATCGGTTCACGGTCCACCCAAAATACAGACTATAAATTGCAACTGACATCGGACGGAAAAATTGAAAACTTGATGGCGTTGGCTGACACACCCACCGAAAATATGGAACGCTGGAAGATCTTGCCTACACTGAAAGGCTATAGCAAAGTGAAACGCGCGAAAGCAGGCGCACTGGTTTTGGCAGAACATCCAACTGACCGAAACGAATTCGGGAATCGGATCCTCATCGCAATACACAATTACAACGCAGGACGCGTCATGGTATTTACGCCACACACTTCTCAGCGGTGGCAGATGATACCCTCCCATGAAAATGGGAATCAACGCTCCTGGCAACAAGCGGATAGTCCCGAACGGTTTTGGCGACAGGTTGCCAGATGGCTAACAACCGCCCCCAAGGAACATATTAAACTCGATATAGCGAAGACGGCTTACGCATTGAAAGAACCCGTTGTGATTGAAGTTACCGCTACAGACCAGCAATTCCAATTGACGAACAACGCAAAAATCCGAGCCATCGTCGTTGACGAAACCGGAAAACGTAAAGAATTAAAACTTGAACAGGTCCTCGGTAAAGATGGACTCTACACGGCGCGTTTCATCCCGAATCAATATGGCGAATACACTGTCACCGCAACCGGCACCCTGGGTAGCGAAAACCTCGGCGAACAACAGACCCTTTTTGAAGTGAAGGCATCTTACGCCGAATTCAGTAATGCTGAGCTTAACGCCGCCCTTCTTAAAACGCTCGCTGAAGGGAGCGGTGGGAAGTACTATGCTATGGAAGAGGCAGCCCAACTCGTCAATCAGATCCCACTCGTCGAAAGTGCAACATCAAAAATTACGGATGTCGATATCTGGGATATACCGCTCATCTTTGGTGCCGTCATCGCACTCCTCGGATTTGAATGGTTCCTAAGAAAACGCGGCGGCTTGGTATAAGACATCAAAGGAGGAATCAAAAGCATGACACAACAAGAACTCCATGAGGTCGCACAAGGCACTCGCGCCCCGGAACAAGTCTCCATGACATTGGCGGAATTTCTTGAGAACGATGTAGACGGATATGAATACGTTAAAGGAGAATTAGTGCCGATGTCGCCACCGACAAGAATACATAGCAAGGTCAGTGTTAACGTTATCCGGCATTTGGACTGGTATGTACGTGAGAATCAGTTAGGGGAGGTTCATGTAGAGACAACTTTTCAGGTCAGTGAACGTGCGCTGAAGCCAGATGTGGCGTTTATGCCAACTTCCCAGTTGGATGGAGACGAAAACACAGGTTTCCTGATACCGCCCGATCTGGCAATTGAGGTCCTTTCGCCGACAGATGTTCAGTGGCGTGTTGTAGACAAAGCATTTGCCTATCTGAACGCCGGAACGCGCCTTGTCTGGGTTCTGAATCCCCGCTCCAAAACGGTGACAATCTATCGTTCCGAAAAAGACATCGCACTGCTTACGTATGAAGACACACTCACGGGCGAGGATGTCGTGCCGGGATTTACCTGTCCGGTCTCACAACTTTTTGAGTAGTGAAGTCTTTTCTATTCGTGTGTAGGTTGTGTTGAACCAGAATCAAAGAAACTTTTATTCGTAGGAAAATCATGAACAACTCATATAAAAACGTAATGTTCGTCATCGCTGACGATTGGAGCCGTATCGCAAAGTGCTACGGAAACGATGTCATCCGAACACCACATATTGACACTTTTGCAGAACGCGGTGTCGTCTTTGACCACGCATTCTGTACAAGTCCATCGTGTGCAGTAAGTCGCGCGTGCATCCTTACCGGACAACATAGCCACACACACGGGCAATACGGACACTGCCACGGCATACACGGGTTTCGCACACATGAATATATGCAATCCGTACCAAAAATCCTGAAAGCACACGGATTCGCTACGGCGTGTATAGGAAAGAAGCACGTTGCCCCAGATACTGTCTATCCTTTCGATTTTGAACCGAGAGTCAATGCCCGAAGTCCTGTAGATATGGCAACAAAGGTCACACAATTTCTCAACGAGAGTACAGATACACCTTTTTATCTTCATATCGGCAGTACGCACCCGCACCGAGCAGGTAAAGGGTTCGGAAACGACCAGACACCCGCAGGTATTGAACCCGGCTCCTATGCACCAGATGAAATCATTGTACCGAATTTCCTACCGGACGTACCCGCGGTTCGCGAGGATCTCGCAGATTACTACGAAAGCGTTTCACGCTGGGATGCCGTCGTCGGCGCAGTTTTAGACGCGCTTGACGCTTCTGGACGCGCAGACGAAACCCTCGTTTTTGTCACCACTGACCACGCGATGCCGTTCCCCGGCGCGAAGGCATCAAGCTTTGATAGCGGACACCACTGTCCACTGCTGATTTCCAGTCCTACGCAACAGAAACGCGGCTTCCATAATCAGGCACTCGTCAATTGGGTAGATTTCTGCCCAACGATGTTGGATTGGTGTGGTGTTACACACCCCGACGGAGATGACGCACTTCCGGGCAGGTCAATCCTCTCCATCCTTGAAGATGACAGCGCGCATCCGGGCAACGGTGAATGGGAAGAAACCTACTTCTCCCACTGCTTCCACGAGGTGACGAACTACTACCCATACCGCGTCTTACGTGGCAGACGGTATAAATACGTCCGAAATCTGGCGTACCAACTGGAGACACCGCTCCCAAGCGACCTATTCCGATCAATCTCATGGACAGCGGTCCGAGACGACAATGTTCAGCAACTCGGTGAACGCCAGCGCACCGAGTTTCTACAACAGAGCCGGGAGGCACTGTTTGATATCCAGAACGACCCAGCGGAATCGCAGAACCTCATTGATGCACCAGAGTTACAAGACATCGCCAACGAAATGCGCCGAAAAGTCATCGAATTCAGGCAGAAAACCAAGGATCCATGGCTTGAGCAGTCCTTCCAAGAAGGCGAAACACAACCATTTTTTGTGTAAATCTAACCAAGATAGAAGAAACCCAGATGGAGGGTTGGCATGGTGGAAGGATAGGTGCCCCTTCCCCAAACTTCCAATCTTCCAGTCTTCCTATCTTGGTAATCCTATAATCCTGTAAATCCTGATTCAGACAGATGCAAAAAAACTACGACTTAGAAACCATGAACGCTCGCATCCAAGCGGATAGCGGGTTAGTCCAGCAGATACTCACGGAGACAGGGAAAGTTATCGTCGGGCAGACGGCGTTATTAGAAGGGTTGATCATCGGGTTGCTCTGCAACGGTCACATTCTACTTGAAGGTGTACCCGGACTCGCGAAGACAACCGCTGTCAGCGCACTTGCGCAGACCATTGATGCCTCTTTCAATCGCCTTCAGTTTACCCCGGACCTGCTCCCAGCAGACCTTATCGGCACGCTAATTTACGACCAACAGAAAGGCGACTTTTACACCAAGAAGGGACCGATTTTCGCCAACGTTATCCTTGCAGACGAGATAAACCGTGCCCCCGCCAAAGTGCAAAGCGCGCTCCTCGAAGCAATGCAAGAACGGCAGATAACCATTGGTGGCACGACATATCCGCTCGATGACCCGTTTCTCGTCTTGGCAACCCAAAACCCGATTGAGCATGAAGGCACCTATCCACTCCCAGAGGCACAAGTAGATAGGTTTATGCTAAAGATTAAGGTCGACTATCCTTCGCATGCAGAGGAATTGCAAATCCTTCGGCGAATGACAACCGAGGAAATCGCTACGATCCAATCGGTGATCTCCCCGAAAGACATTATCCGATTCCGAGAGGTCGTCCGGAACATCTATATGGCAGAACAATTGGAGAATTATATTGTCGATTTAGTGTGTGCAACGCGCACGCCGGAGGCGTATCAGTTAGACGAACTCAGCACACTCATTGAATACGGCGCATCCCCACGCGCAACCATCTTCCTCGCTTTCGCTGCAAGGGCAAAAGCATTCCTGTCCGAGCGCGGCTATGTTACCCCTGAAGATATTCACGCTGTCGGTATGGACGTGCTAAGGCACCGAGTCATTATCAGTTACGAAGCGGAGGCGGATGGACGTGATGTCGAAAGCATTATCGCACAAGTGTTCGCAAAACTTGAAGTGCCTTAAAGGCTACTCCTGCGTCTGGCCAGCGACAGCCGATGCACGTGCACCAACACCGAGTACCGCTAAAAACCCTTCTGAATCCGCATGATCAAAGTCACCGATCGCTTCCATAGAGGCAGTCTCCTCGGAATAGAGCGAGTGCGGGGCGCCACCAGCAGCGTAGAATGCCACATTCCCTTTATAGAGTGCTACCGTAAGAGTCCCACTCGCCAAGTCGGTGAGCGGTTGGATAGAAGACAATAACGCCTGCGTCGCAGCATCGAACCAGTAACCCTGATAAATCTGTTCAGCGATTACGGGTGCCACACTATCAAAGTGACGGCGCGCACGCCTGTCTAAAATCAGTTGCAGCAAATACTCATAGCACCTTCCAAGCAACTCCATCCCCGGAGATTCATAAACGCCACGACTCTTAATCCCGACAAATCGGTTCTCAACGGTGTGAATGCCGATACCGACGCCGTTCCGGCCACCGATACGGTTCGCTTCCAGCAGACTCTGAAGGGATGTAACGGGACTGCCGTTGACTTCAACAGGTGTTCCCCGCGCAAAAGTAACCGTAAAGTGTTCAACATCATCAGGTGCGTCTTTTGGATGGACGCCCATACCCGGCGTAATAAATCCCGCAGCGGTTTTCAGCGATTCGAGTCGTCCGGCTTCATGCGTGAGTCCAAGGAGGTTGGCATCAGTCGAGTAGGGCTTCTCGTGTGTCGCTGTAATCGGAAGGTTGTGCGCTTGGCAGAAGTCTATCATCTCTTTTCTACCGCCAAACTTTTTCAGGAACGCCGGATCCCGCCACGGCGCATAGACTTCAAAATGTGGATTGAGCATATTCGTAGCAAGTTGGAACCGTACCTGATCGTTACCCCTACCCGTCGCACCGTGTGTTAAGATGGAAATACCGCGTTTCTCCATCTCCGGCAAAAGTGCCTTTACCGTGACGTGTCGGGCAATACCTGTCGTATTCCAGTAGCCACCTTCATACATCGCTTGGCACTGAATAAGTCGGATACCGTCTTCCGCGAGTGCATCCTTCGCATCTATAATAATAGCTTCTTCGGCACCGCACGCCAACATTCGCTCCCGGATCTCGGAAACGTCCCTTTCATCGGGTTGACCGAGATCCGCCGTAAAGCAGACAACGCTGACCCCGTTATCAACCAACCACTTGGTAATAGTGCAACTATCCAAGCCACCCGAAACAGCAGCACCTATCGTTTTCCCTTTTAATGTATCAATATTCAAAAGCAGTCTCCAAGGTATTGTATATTAAGTTATGACGGAATTATACCACTTATTGGTGTTGCTTGCAAACCAATATTGAGATGTTCAGCACAGAGCTATTTAGTTCTCGGTTTTTTCGCCAAATTTTGGACCCCCAGGGCCGGTAGGTGCGTGTTTTGCGGTGTACTCACCCAAATTTGGTTTCCCATACGCGGCAAAATTTGTCTTAGCTTTACATTTGCGATCTGCATTCTAACCGCACCGGATCTGTAACAGAAAGCATGAAACTCGCGAATTTCTTAAAACTAAATCACTCTGATGTTCAGCAAAGATGTATTTGACAATTTATTTGGTTTAGAATATAATAGTTTCAATGGTGCAATTGCACCTGCTCCGTGCGGAGCAACGACTCTGAGAAGTAGAAGGTAGCGAGACCTTTCTCCCCCGCCCTCTCACAAACGGCGTTAGATTCGCAATTTTCATACGATGCTCCCAAGTCGTTTCTAAGCTACGTAAAAACCCGATAACGTCCATTTTCTATGGAGATTTCCGCACATGGAATCTGTGAAGGATATCATCCAACAGTGCCATGAACGGCGCGAAAAGGACCTACAGCAGCGCGAGACGATTGTCTCACCCACATTGCACGGTGAGTACCCTTACCACTATATTGTTTATTGTGCACGTCGGCATCCGCTGCTTTTGCGTGACCTTGAACAGGCGGATATTTCGTTTATGCCGATTGGACAGGCACCCTTCGATCGGGGGCCAGCGTATCGTGGTGGCACGCGTCTCTTAAGACGACAAGGCACACTCAACTGGGAACCGAGGCGATGGTTTTCGTCGTGGGGGATTCAGGTTTATACAGGAACGCCATCTGCACGCGACGGGGCGAACTGGCACGACATTGAGTTCACTTACAAAGCGATCCGAGACGCGCCTGATGCCGTTGTCGCATGTGTGGAGGCACTCGTCAACGCTGTTATGAATCCGCTCCTCACCTTACTCAAGGGGGGCGGCTTGCGCTTTTCGTGTCGAGTGCCAGACTATCTTCACCCGGACACAACCGATGCAAAGCAGTATGTTCATAAACATCTACCCGACATAGACCACCGCTACCGAGATATCTATGTTGAGATTGTTGGGGATAAAGGCTACACGCGCTGGGATGCTCGCTACGAGATTCTTACGGGTAGCCTATTAAATCCGCCCATCATTTCTAAAGACGTGCTCTTCGCGTTTCTTGATGTCTTACGAGAGCCGCTCCATGAACCCGCCCCGGTACCGGAATTAACTGCGACCAATGAAGCACTCGTGGATACACAGGATTTCGACGATTTCGATGTCATAGAATCATTAGAAACGGAACCTGTTGTGAATGAAAGTATTCTCGCAGTACAACGCGGTGAGCTTTCTCCGATTGGAATTAAACGACCAAGACCGCTCCTTGAAAAAGTGGAACGCACTACAGGACTGGATGAGCGGGATCTCTCTGGAGACGAAGTCCGCATTCTTGGGATTATCGCGGGGGCAATGAGCACTGAAAAAAAACGTGAAATCGAAGCCACGTTTCTCAATACTGCACCTATATGGATCAACGTGAATACCACACATGATGCTGAAGACGCAGAGCAGTATTATGAAGGGCAGGGTATTTCAGTAGGACGTTGGAAACCGAGAAACCATCGCTGGAAACAAGTGAAATGGATGCCGATTGCTGAACGGATACAGAACCCTTTCGCGCGGGGAAACGTCTGCGAAGATGCCGAGAGATGTGATGCGTTGGAGCAGAAAGGCGGTGATCCGAATAGGAGTATCTGCCCGAATTGTCCCGTTTATGACGCGTGTCAAGCACGCGGGTATCTTTCCCAATTCGAGACGCTCAAGGAGAACCAGGTCATCGTATCAGAGATGCCGAACCTCTTTCTGGATCGGCGGTATGCAGTGTTTGTTGACGCGTGGCTTGTTCCCGATAGGGTCTGTATCGTAAATGATTCTGAATCCCAACTCACCCAGCTCTTTTCACAGCATCATCTGTCAACCGAAATTCTTGAAGGCTGGCTCATTAATTGGGGGCAGGAAGCGTTGGGTCAATTCGCGAAAACAGTGCTGAACGCTATTCGGATTACGGACAGTCAACACGGCGATATTGCGAAGCGGATTCGCACTGTTCTTCAGGCGTTTGAAAGGTTAGAAGATGCCATTGTTCAGCAGATGTGTCAGGTAAATTGTACAGGTGAAGATGCCAACAAGGTCGCAATAGATATTGATAGTGCAATCCAGCTTGAGATTTTGGATATATCGACCTCAGAAGACATAGAAAAACTCCCGAACGTGTACCACGACCCAGAGTGGACGTTATGGCATCAGTTGAAGGCATTCTTTGCGCATTACACCCGTGATATGGATGCTCCGATGTTTGTTGATAACGGGATTTTGCGGTTCTGGTTACCGCCAAGAATTCATCAAAAAATTCAAAAATTTGTGTTCATATCCCCAGCGTTTTCGGAAAATTATTTCACGGAGATCTTTCCTGAAGAGACTATTTCAGTAAGGGTGGTTGAATCGCAAGAGACGCCACTTTCAGGCAATAAGTCTTTTCAGTTACGGAGCGCGTCGCACGCCTTCCATGCAATCGCAAACTACGAGGTTAATTGGGACATGTTCAGCCTTTCTAAAATTGCGAGTCGCTTTTTCCGCGGTATCCATCAGGAGGTGAGGCGGCATCCGGATCGGAATCATGTCATTATCTCAAGCACAAGCGCGAGGATAATGTTGAAAAATGTGCTTGATAATATTATCAACTATCACGATCTCATCAAAGACACCCCGGCACACGCTGAGGAGTTGCGAACCACTTTTGAAACCGCTGAAGTTTACTATGACCGCATCAAGGGACTACAAGCCACCTTTGAACCCGCTGATGTTGTCTGGGTCGTCGGCACGCCCTATTGGCACCCGAAATTCGTCTGGGAACAGGCGAAAGTCCTGTTTGGAAATCAAACGAAACCGTTAAATTACAACTTGACGATGAACCCCTATCAATTTGAAGATGAACGGATACAAGGACTCTACGAACAGAACGCTATCGGTGCACTGACACAGATTGTCCGTATCGCTGGATTCAATGAGGCGTCAGGCAAAACGCTGGTTCTCAACACGGCTTTGCGGATACCTTCTGTCACCGATGCACCAGAGACGGAGTTGTTCGATTGGGAAGACTTTGAACTCGCTGGTGGACTGGATGAACTTGCAGAGACCATTCGGATACGCGAGGAATATGAAGCAGAATACGCGAACATGGATGCGTCGTGGAGCCGAGAACGCGTTGAGTATCTGCTCGGTGTTTCTAAGTCGCAAGCAAATCGTATCTTGATGAGATTGAGGGGCAGTAAACTTGAGCGGACCCCATTTCATGTGCAAATCTTCGAGCTGCTCTTGGATGGAGAGAAAACAACATCTGAAATTGTTGAATCGATTCAAGGGAATTCAGGTGCCATCAAAAACGAACTCACCCGTCTTGTAGAAATGGGTGAGATTGTGAGAATTCGGCGCGGTGTTTATGCTTTGGTATAGATAAAATCTCCTTTTTTCCTTTTCAAAACACATTTTTTGCGCAAAAATTTACAAAAATTGCGTTTTTTCACAAAAATTGTATTTTTTTCTTGCAAAACGGAATTAATTGATGTATAATTTATATAGTATGACTAAAATCAATCAATTATTCACAAGCCATCATGATTTAAGTCATACAGAATTCAAGCTGAAATCCATTCATACTTCATATTTATACATCATCACAATTTCAGCTATACAGAATTCAACGGGAGACCTTGGCAGAGCGGAGAGAGGAAAAATCCAGAAGCGCATCCTCTCTACTGCTCGCCAACTCCTTTTTCAAGCCATATCCATGAATAGACTCCCGCATGCCCCACAGAACTGAAAAATCCTAAAATCCTGTGAATCTTGGTGCTGATAATCGGCAGGACGACAATTAGTCGCCAAGCAAAGGTACGAAAGTTAGCATCAAAAAAATTATTCAGACAGCGGAACAGCAACACCGCTCGGCAGAATTAATGTATGGTCTTTTAAAAGATAGAATTTCATCGCTACGAGTTGCAAACCGCTATCAGGCACGCTGCTATAAAAACGCATATTTATGAGATAGGTAGGGATGAGAACTTGTTTATAAAATATGTTGCTCCGTTTGCTAAACAAGTGCGCTCGCTTTTCGTAAGGCACCGTAGAAACGTAATTCGCGACGGTATATTCAACACGTTGCAATCGAAACGAATGCGGGTCGTGTAGCACTTCGTCGAGATACGCCTGAATTATCGGATGCAGATCATTTTCGAGCTGGTTTTTGAAGAGTGCTTTTGCCGCCTCAAGTTGTAGCATGTCTTCATCGGTATGAGTAGGCATTGTTGCCGCACAACCCGCAAAGACAGCAATGAACAGTAAAGTAAAAAATTTCATCCGTCATTCCCTCCTTGAACAAGATAAGTTCTCGCCACTTGTCTCTCCGTTATGATACTATAGAATTATACTACAATTTCTCGCCTAAGACAATCGAAAAGAAAATCCTTGACATTCCGCTCAAAACTGCATACAATAAAACCCCAAGTAAGATATACCCTATGTGGAGGTTCTTATGTCCACAATCGAAACAGTTTTTGATGCCCCAGGTCCACAACCCAACGGAATGCAAGCCACCGAAGACGGACTCTGGATTCTCGACCAGCAGACCAACGAAGTCCATCTCGTTTCTTATGACGGCACTGTGAAAAAAACACTCGCTACTGGCTCCGACAGAGGCAGCGGTATTACAGACACAGGCGACACGCTTTGGCTTGCCTCCACCTACAGTTGCGAAATCCTATCAACCGACCCAGAAAGCGGTGAAACACTCGCATCTTTCGAGACACCCGGCGCAGGGCAGACCGGCGCACACGGCTTGGAATGGCGCGACAATAAACTCTGGATAGCAGTACCACCCTCTGCCACCGTTTATCAGGTAGATGTTGAAGACAACTTCAAGGTGATCCATACACTCCCCGCGCCCGGTGATCGACCCCACGGTATCGCATGGGTGGGCGACGACCTCTGGTGTGTTGAGACGAATCATCGCGCAATCTTTCATCTCGATCCAGAAGACGGGAGCCATCTCAACAAAATTGAGATACCTGAACCGCATCCGGAGCCACACGGCATGACGTATTGGGACGGATATTTCTGGTATTGTGACGCACATACCACAGCAGTGTGCCGCGTCCCGTTATCCTAATGGAAACCATCGGTAGACTTCTGAATATGGGAAAAAATAGTGCGGCGATGAATATGGCAATTGATGAAGCAATTCTCACTGCACAGAAGAAACAGCCAAACCCGACGCTCCGCTTTTACGACTGGTCGTCCCCAGCTTTCAGTTTCGGCTATTTTCAAGATATTGACTCGGAAGTTGACATAGAGGCGTGCCGATCGGACGGCATTGAACTCGTGAAACGGATGACCGGCGGTGGGACTGTCGTACATGGATGGGAATTGACCTATACATTAATTCTGCCACGCGCTGCCGGAGAAATAAGTATCTCTGACGCTTACGATGGCATTGGACAATCCCTCGTCAAAGCATTTCAGAAACTCGGCATCCCCGCGCAGTGCTACACCGCGTGCGCCGATGCCACCGAAGCTGCCCAGAACATCTGTCTGACGAATCCCGCTGAACACGATGTGATGGCTGACGACAAGAAACTGGCAGGTGTCTCTGTGAGGCGTAATCGAAACGGGATCCTGTTTCAAGGCTACATCTCCTTGGATATGCCACCTGCTACTATTCTCACACGCGTCTCAAAAGACCCTGAGGTCCAAAAGATACTGCGAGAAAGATCGACCGCCATCAATACAGAGGGACGTTCCATAACACGAAATATGCTTATCCAATCAATATCTGAAACATTTAACCTCGGAATTGCGTTTCATTCAGGTACACTCTCATCAGCAGAACGCGCACACGCAGAAACCTTGGTTGAGACCAAGTATGCGACTGCATCGTGGACCTTTTCGGCGTAGCTTGCAAGCCGAAAACTTGCTATACAAAAGATCGGCGTAGCTTGCAAGCCGAAAACTTGCTATACAAAAGACGGATGAATCAAAAACAAACATCCACTAACGCTGTTCTTATTCCGCAAGGCGCGTTTATCATGGGCACCGATATTGAAGCCTTCTACGGAACCGCCTTAGCCGATTCGGAGCATGCCAAACTCGACGAAGCACCGATGCACGTCCGCTTTTTGGAGGCGTATCTTATTGAACAGTATCCCGTAACAAACGCCGAATATGCAGCCTTCGTACAAGCGACGAACCGTCCGCCACCAATACACTGGGAAAATGGGAACTTCGCGCCCGAGGATGCGAATCTCCCCGTCGTCCATGTCAGTTGGCACGATAGCAACGCATACGCACAATGGGCTGGCAAGCGGCTACCGACGGAGGCAGAATGGGAGAAAGCCTGTAGAGGGCCCGACGGACGCATCTATCCTTGGGGCAATATTTTTATCCCTGATGAACCAGAATCCACAGAGACCTCACAAATCCTGATAGCATCTCTCACACCCGTCGGCACCCGTCCTGCCACTGCAAGTCCTTATGGAGTCGGTGAAGCTGCGGGAAATGTTTGGGAGTGGACTGCGGATTGGTATCAGCCATATCCCGAATCCAAACGTCTAAAATCTAAACAGGCTACTGATGAAAAACAGAAAGCCTTGCGTGGTGGATCGTGGTTGGAAGTACGCGACGGCACAGCAGAACGCTATTTCCGATGCGCCAACCGCTTACACGCACCACCAGACTATAGTGCCGGAAATATTGGATTTCGTTGTGTCCGAGAAGCACCACCAGAGAAAGCCGAGTCGCTCCATGTTCCCGTAGAACCACTCGTCGACTATATTAAAAAGAAGAAACTCGCAAATCTAAGGCTCCTTCAAAAACGCACAGAAAAAAGCAGTCTCAGAGATGCACTGATTGCAGTCGTTCTCATCGGAGGAACAGTTTATAGTGTTATCGTAAACCCTGAACTGATATTAGGCGGCGCGATCGTCGGAATTATCGGTGCCGGCTTTCTTTTTAGTGCCGGGGTGAATTTTTGGCGGAGATGGCGTGCCATCAGACGAGCAAAACAGGTCGAGTCCGAAAAACATTGATCTTCAGAGCAAACACATTTTTCACATTGACGATAACTCAAATTCAGTATAAACTTTTCGCAAACTCAAGCATCTTTCATGGGGGAAAACGATGAACCCGCTATGTTTAAAACACTGTTTGACCGAAACAGAAAAACAGCAATTTGAAGAAAACGGCTTCCTTGTCGTTGAAGATGCCATCCCACAAGAGATGGTCGAGAAATTAATTGTCGCTGTAGACCGAGTCGGGGCAGAACACTTGGGAAAAGATGAACTCCCACCCGATGCAAACTTTAATCTCCTCGACTTTGTTGGTAGAGATAAGAGCTTTATAGAGTTACTGGATTGGCACACAACGTTCCCGAAAGTGTGGGGGATCCTGGGGTGGAACATTAAACTCTACCACTCACATTTGATTGTGCTACCACCGCTGTCACCCGAAGAACGCGATAAACCGAGACGTCTCGGATGGCACCAAGATAGCGGACGACTTAACATCGAATTGGAAGGCAACCCGCGCCCACGTGTATCACTGAAGGTCGCCTATTTCCTAACCGATACTTCGGTGCCAGGACGTGGTAACTTCTCCGTGTTACCGGGCAGCCAACTCTTCAACCAAGTAGAAATGCCAGAAGAAAGTACTGCTGACCCTGAAAACGCGACACCTGTGTTCGCAAAGCCAGGAACCGCTGTCTTTTTTGATCGGAGATTATGGCACGCCGCGGGACGGAACACCTCCGACACCACACGCAAGGTACTCTTCTACGGCTATAGCTACCGTTGGCTCCAACCACGCGATAACATGACGGTAGAACACGTCATGGAACGGTCCAACCCGATTCGACAGCAGATTTTGGGTAAAAGCACAGGCGGTATGGGATATACCTCCCCGGGTGAAAAAGATGTCCCACTCCGTACGTGGCTTCAGGAAAACCTCGGTTCCGAAGCGGTTGCGCGCTAACATAGAAACATAACGGACGAGCAACGCTGCCCGTCCTTACGTCTGGATCCAACGATACCGTCAGTAAAAAGAAGCACCTCTGAAAAAAACTGAGAGGTGCTTTTTTTTTTTGGCAATCTGGGAAGGAAAATTGTATACTTTTTAAGGAAAAATACATCACATAAATTTTTGAACATACCCAGAACAGGAGTTGCCGATTTTTATGAAAAGCTTGTTTTGCCTGCTGACGCTTCTTATAGTCCCAGCAGTCGCCTTTTCGCAAACAGGAACAATCGAAGGCACCGTCTATAATGACAACACGAAAGAACCGTTGGCAGACGCAGAGGTCAAGATCATTCAAACCGATGAACGTCAAAAAACCGATGAAAATGGAAAATTCGCGTTCAGTTCCGTTCCCGAAGGCACCTATACTTTAGTTACTACGATGCCTGAAACCGAACTAATCCAACAAACCTCGGTGGTTGTTATTGCCGGAGAGAAACAAGAGACTGAAATCTATGTTGTAACAGAACAGTACCGCCTCGAAGGTGTGGAAGTAACCGGCAAACGCCTCCCTAAGACTGTCAGCAAAAAAAGTATCCAAGCGGAAGAAATTACACGCCTGCCCGGCACCGCTGGCGACGCGCTTCGCGCCCTACCAGCCATTCCCGGCATCGGTGTCGCAAACGATTTCAGCGGGGCACTCTATATCCGTGGCGGCTCCGATGAGGATAACCTCTACTACTTTGACCGTGTACCTGTTGGTTACCCCTACCACTTTGGAGGAATCGTCTCGTCTTTAAGCTCCGAAATTATTGACGATATCGATGTCTACGCCGGCGGCTACGGTGCCGAGTACGGCGTAGATTCCCAAGCCGTAATTGACATCTCGTCAAAGGACAACAGTCCAACAGACTTGGGCGGAAAATTCAATATCAACGTCCTCTACTCGGAGGGATTACTTCAGGGAAAAATCGGCGAAAAAGGGTTCTGGTACGCCGCCGGACGTAGAAGTTACATTGACTTTTTCATCGGCTCTTTCCCGCTTGACACGGGGGAAATCACTGCTTTTCCCCGCTTCTGGGATTACCAACTTAAAGCTGGCTACGATCTTAGCGAAAAACATCAACTCTTTTTTAATCTTTTCGCCTCTGGAGATCGGTTCGCTCTAACATTGGATGGTGATAATGTAGACCAAGATTTTAGAGGCAACACCAGTTTTGAAAGCGGTTTTGAGGGCGCAGGAATTCATCTCCGTTCTTTCCTGACAAAACGCCTCACCTCCTTTTTATCGCTAACCCGTTCTGATTTTCTATTCAACATTAACCTCGGTCCAGAACTTTCTCTCAATATTGACGCACCAAGCTACACCCTTCGCGAAGATATCATTTATGAACTCAACCCGAAACACCGTTTAGAATCCGGATTAATCCTCGGAATTGAACCGGGACAGGTCACTGGCACTTTCATCCGCATACCTGATGAAGCTGAAGTTGATTATGACATCCGATTTGAGGAAAAAATTGACTTAGACGAATATGTACGTGGACAACGGATTGAAGGCTACTTACAAGACAGGTATACATTCTTGCCATTTCTATCTCTCGTCTTTGGACTCCGTTTCGACTATTTCAATCGCACCGATGAACTCTCCATCCAACCGCGTGGCAGTCTGCTCGTGGAACTCCCTAATCAATCTGAAATCCAATTTGCTTACGGGATTTACAACCAGGCACCAATACCAGCACTGCTTTCTCCTACTATTGGTAACCCGTCCTTAAAGTCAAGTCGCGCAAGTCATTATATCCTTGAACTCGAACGCCAGATTTCACAAGATACAGAAATCAAAATGGCAGCCTATTATAAAGACCTTGAAGGCATCGCGACAAGCGATGAAGAAGCCGCTTACCTCAATCAAGGGGTCGGCTACGCACAAGGCACCGAAATTTTTCTCAGGCATCAGCGCGGCGATCGATTTTTTGGATGGATTTCTTACGCGTATGCCCTATCCAAACGCCGCGACCGCATCGGCGAACCATATCGTTTCTACTCCTTTGACCAAACACACGTCGCAACTCTCGCCGCCAGCTACAACCTTACCCCTACATTGGAATTTGGCGCGAAATGGCAATATCGCACAGGGAATCCATATACCCCTGTTGATGACGCTAAAATCCAGTTCGATCCAAGGAACGGAAAACCTATCTATATCCCTATTTATGCTGAAACGAATTCTGGCCGTTTACCGCCTTACCACAGATTGGACCTGCGCGTCAGTAAAATCTTCCAATTCAACGGATGGAAGCTCGGGGCATTTCTGGAACTCCTAAATACTTATAACCGAAAAAATCTCCTTGATTACAGGTATAGTGACGATTACAAAACACGCGACGATATCAACCAGCTGCCTATCCTGCCTTATTTCGGAATTACAGCCGAATTTTAACCCGATTACCTTTCTCTTAAAGTCCCCCTGATAGGGGGGATTTAGGGGGTTGAAAATATGGAAATTATCACTTTTTGCGTCTCAATGTCCGATATTTGCCCAATTTGCGTAAGTTCTGATCAAAATACTCAGGAGACGAAGTGTTGAAAAAGATACTGATCCTTCTAATTTGCATAGTCCCGTTCAGTGCCTTCGCACAAACCGACGATACCAACCAATCAGATCCAGAAAAGGATGAAGCATCACGTCCTGTTGTTAAGTTAGACCCAATAACAGTTGAAGGCGAGCGGATCGAAAGAAAACCAAAACACACTTTTGATGGCGCATTCATTAGAAGTGCCACGGGAAGCGCAGGAGACCCACTGCGAGTTCTAAATCACCTCCCAAGTATCGGTGTCCTCAACGATTTCGTCGGAGTCCTCTCTGTACGCGGCGGCGGCCCTGAAGATAACCTCTACTATTTCGATCGACTGCCGTTAGGATACCCGTACCAGCTCCACGGAATCATCTCAACAGTCAATCCCGAAGTTATTGAAAATATCGATGTGTATCCGGGGGGATACGGCGCAGAGTTCGGTGCTGACGCACAAGCTGTGATTGACATCCACTCCCGCACGAAGACCGATACTCGGTTAGGTGGAACGGTCAACCTCAATTTCGTGTATTGGCAAACCTTTCTTGAAGGGAATTTAGGTGAACGCGGATACTGGTACGCTTTTTGGCGACGAAGCAATATGGGACCCCTTTTTGAATTGCTGCCAAGACTGTTCGCAATAGAGAGCGATTTAGTGACTGAGGTGCCAAGTTTCTGGAGTTATCAGGGAAAAGCGGTCTATCAACTCAGTCCTACGCATAGGGTGGTTGTCAATGCCATCGCAGCGGACGATGCCGGTGAATTGAACTTCACAGCAGATGAAGTCTCTGAAAGCGACCTGCGCGGTCCCCTGAGTTCGGATAACCCGTTCGATTCACAAGGGATTCATCTCTATTCCGAGAAACAGGACACCTTCAAATCAATTGTATCACTCACGCGTTCGTTTTCTCGCACAGTGCTTAATTTCGGTGACGGGTACTTTTATCGGAGCGCACGAAGTATCTACGCGCTGCGAGGTGATCTTGAGTACTGGGTTAGACACCCGAAAACACTGCTGGAATCTGGTTTCGCACTTTCGAGTCTCCCCACATCCCTTATCAGCGTCGGCGCACGTCCGTTTGAAGAAGGCGATCCAGATTATGACTTCAGGCTTAAACAAGATGGTGCGAAAATCTTTACCAACAAATCCGAGAGCTTACATCGGTTGGAGGGGTACTTGCAAGCAACACAAGACCTACCCTCGCCTCGCTATGCCGACTTTTATACCACCATCGGGGTGCGCGCAAATTACTTCAATCTCATAGACAACTTTTCTCTTCAACCGCGTGGGCTTCTCGGTGTGACCCTTGGACCAGGTGACGCTAACACCGATCAGTTCTCTTTTTTTCCAATAGACCTCCGTCTCATGTCCGGTAGTTACGTTCAAAACCCTCAGTTTTATCAAATCGTGCTTGGGAAGGAGAATCCCGAAATCGCGCCGAGCCTTGCAAAGCACTATGTTGTCGCACTGGAAAAAGTTTTAGAATCAACCCAGAAACCCTTACCCACACGGACAACGATTGAAATCGCTGGTTACTACAAAGACCTTCGCGACATGATTACTTACAATGCATCCGAAAGACGCTATCGCAACCAACGGATAGGACATGTGAAAGGGATTGAAGTCTCATTGGATCATGAAATAGGCAACACGTTTCGCAGTTGGCTCTCTTATGCTTACACGCTCTCTAAACGCCAAGATTCCCCAAGAGATGACGAGCGTTTTTATATGTATAACACACCTCATGTTGTAACGATCGGCATGAATTACCAAGCAGCATCCTGGGAATGCAGCGCAAATTGGCAATACAAAAGCGGCGTGCTATATTCGCCGTTAGTAGATAGGGAACCCTACACCAATCCCTTTACGAAAAACGAAACATGGCTACCGATTTACGGTGAAATGGCGCGCGAAGCAGCATATCACCGTTTGGATTTACGGCTGCACAAGTCATTCAAGTCTGTTTTTAATCTTGATAATTGGAAGTGGGGATTTACTTTAGAACTATGGAACGTTTATAACCGCACGAATATCCTTCAAGTCCGCTATGACAAGAATTATACAAAAGAGGTACGGATTGCCCAATTACCGCTAATCCCCTTCATTGCAGTGACGGCGGAGTTTTGACAATCCAGTTTAACGCAAATTTATATAGTCCAATTTGCCTCCTTTTTCGTCTTTTATAGTAACCAACTCTCACCCTAAGGAGGCAACATTCTTGGACGAGTATCTATCTACTTCACCCAAATTCCAAAAGATCACAATTTCCCTGATCGTCATTACGCTGTTATACACCGTTGTCGCCAGTGTACATGCCGAATCCTCCAATCACGAGATTAAAGCATATCGGACCTATGAAAGCGTCGAGATTGACGGCGATTTAACAGAAGCCGATTGGCAGCACGCGGAACCCATCAGTCAGTTTGTACAAATTGAACCGTATGAAGGTGAAATCGGTTCAGAATCCATGGAAGTCCGTATCCTCTACGATAACGAGAATATCTACTTCGGCTTTACCTGTTACGATTCAGATATATCGAAACTTGTCGCGAATGAGATGCGCCGCGATTCTCGCGACCTACACGAAAATGATAATGTGTTCTTGCTACTCGATACGTATAATGATCGACGCAGCGGCTTTTTCTTTCGGATGAATGCTCTCGGCGCGATACAGGATAGAGCCGTAACTAACAGCGGCGATACCTTTAATTCGGACTGGGATGCCGTGGTGGAATCCAAATCCAAAATCAACGATACTTCTTGGACTGCCGAACTAAGCATTCCCTTTAGTCAGCTGCGTTTCAAAAAGAGCGATTCAATGGCATGGGGCATGAACACCGGTCGCGGGCTGGCGCGAAATAAAGAAGAGATGATATGGGTCCCCGTCTCGGCATCATACGGTGGCAGAGCGAAGTACCGAACCGCTACCTTGGGAAATGTTGTTGGCCTCTCAGGCATCACCCCTTCTCGGAACTTAGAGGTGCTGCCATATATTCTTCCCGGCGTAACCCAAATTAATGAAAATGACACAGGACTCGAAACCGATGGAAAATTCAAGATAGGCATTGATGCAAAATACGGTATTACATCAAACCTCACCGCAGATGTCACCGTTAATACCGACTTCGCCCAGGTTGAAGCCGATGAGGAACAGGTGAATCTTACCCGATTTAGCCTCTTTTTCCCTGAAAAGCGTCCCTTCTTTTTAGAGGGTGCCGGACTTTTCGATTTTGGGATACCACGAACCAGTTTCCGTCGCCCGCCACCGATGCTCCTTTTCTATAGCCGACGGATCGGACTCGCAGAAGGGAATGCGATTCCAATTATCTTCGGCGGAAAAACGAGTGGCAAGGTCGGTTCTTACGGCGTAGGCTTTCTCAACGTCCTAACGGATAAATTCCATGATGATACCGAAGATGATCCTATTGATATTCCGCACACCAATTTTTCCGTGATGCGAATTACGAAGGACATCGCCGCAGGTTCACGCATCGGTATGATTGCTGTGAATAAGGACGAAATTGGAGATTACAACCGCGCAGGCGGTTTCGATTTTGAGTACCGTCCCAATGACAGTCTGGATGTACGCGGTCTGTGGTCACGAACATTTGAACCGGATGCGTCTGGGAAAAATAATGCGTGGTATCTCGGTTCCAACTGGCGGAGCAAGCATTTCCGCGTAGAGGGTTCGTATACCGATATTGATGAGGATTTCAACCCCGCCGTCGGATATGTCAGACGGCCCGGCATCCGACAATTCCGCGGTGAAATGCGATGGGTACCCATGCCCCAAAAATTCGGGATTCGACAAATCTGGACCGGGCCAGAAATGAACTATATCCTTAGCCACGACAACGAATTACAAGAATGGGATGTTTCCTATACCAACTGGTTTGAATTCAGCACTGGAGATTATATCCTGCTCAACGGTAGACGCAGCTTTGAGCGTCTGGACGAGATCTTCGATTTTAGGGATGGCATAGAGATTCCGGTAGGGGACTATCAATCCACTTCATATCACGTCCGTCTTTCCAGTAGTGATAGCCGTCCAATTAGTACGACGATCGGCGGTGGTGTTGAGGACTTCTACAAAGGTGAAGTCCGTAGAGGATACATACAAACCACGCTTAAGCCGAATGGACATATAAGCGTGAGCGCACAGTACCAATTTAATCAGGTGGTAGATCTACCAGAAGCGTATTTTACTGACGGGCAACCTCGTCCTGTTTACGTTAATCTTTTCAGAGGCAGATTCGACTATTCTTTCACTACAGGGCTCTTTGCGAAACTGTTTGCACAATGGAACGCTGATACGAACGTTGTATCCACCAATTTCCTCATCAACTATATCTATCGCCCAGGCAGCGATTTCTATTTCGTTTTTAATCAGACGTATGATACAAATGGGACCACTAAATCTCGCCTGTTAGATTCAACCGTCGTCGCGAAGATGACATATTGGTGGAACCCCTAACGCCAAAAACAGAGTCGTTTTAATTAAACTGAATGTCCCTGATCCTCTCACAGTAAAAAATTCAGAGCCATTCAATTGTCACGAATCACTCTTGTCGGAGAGGTTTGTAACCCCGATTCTCGCGGATAGCAGCACGTATCTATCCGCGAGAATGCAGTCAGAAAACCAAAAAATAAATATCTGATAAAAAATTGACACAATAATGAAAATATGTTATAATTAGAATACATTTGCGCTAAAATTGTGAAATTTTGCTACATTTTGTGAGTCATATTAAACATTTCGGTGGTACGTGACGTTAAGAATAAGTACGCGCGAATCGCAAGCAGTTAATCATTTTTTTTCCAACGCCAGTTTTGGTTAGGTCTCACATAATAATAGGGTCTTAAGACCGGAACGATCCCTCTTCTGTTTGTTTAGGAGGAAAAGCGAATGAATAGCAGAACTTCCGGCTTGCTTAGTCAAATGCAAGAACGCCGAGCAGAACGTAAAAAGCCGAAGCGTTTTGTCGCATTGAAGAAGGTTTCGCTGGATCCCAGTCAGCAGAGCCACATTTCCGAGGCACAAGCAAATTTGCCGAAACACCCCATCACGCAAAAACATATTAAAAAGAGTTCCACCGCGTTTACAGTCGCAATGTTGTTTCATGTCCTCATCGCTATATTCATTACGACTTACGTTATCGTCGACCGGATTGAACAGGAGGAGGAAGTCTTTGATGTGAGTATGGTCCGAGAAGAGTCAAAAACGAAACGCCAACTCATACGTAGGAAAACAACGCAGTTTGACTCGAAAACGCAACAGCAAAAACCCGTTTTCAAGCAACCTGTAAGGACCGATACTGCCCAATTACCTTCAAAGGATGGGTTCACAATCCCTGAAGGTCCAGGAACAGCATTTGACCTTGAAACGCCAGACACCAGTCAAGGTCCTGCGCTCATAAATGTTGACCGGAATTTTGTACAACCGACGACAACAATCGAACCTGAAACAAAGGCACCAGGCTTTGAACTCGAGCGCGACGCACCAACGCTGATGAATAAACTCGAGACGTCTGCACCCGATGCAGCACTTAAGGTGGGGGACATTGACATTACCCCCGAATCAGGGACTGTCCTGCCCACGTATAAAGTTAAAGTGAAGCCGAAGTATCCAGAAAGTGCTAAGAAAGCCGGGAAGGAAGGCACTGTTCTTTTGCAAGCAACCATTGACGAAAATGGTGTTCCAAAAGATATTGTGGCGTTAACTAACCTCGGATTTGGGTTTGAGGCAGCAGCAATTGAGGCACTGAAAAAAGCGACTTTCCGTCCAGCGACGAAGGCGGGTAAGCCTATCGCTCTTGAGAAGGTTCAAATACCCTACGAGTTTAAGATTGAAGAGGACTAAACACACCGCTTGTTATCCTGTGTGCTTATAGGAGAAAAAGCGAATGAATAGCAGAACTTCCGGCTTGCTCAGTCAAATGCAAGAACGTCGCGCAGAACGTAAAAAACCGAAGCGTTTTGTCGCATTGAAGAAGGTTTCGCTGGATCCCAGTCAGCAGAGCCACATTTCCGAGGCACAAGCAAATCTGCCGAAACACCCCATCACGCAAAAACACATTAAACAAAGTTCCACCGCGTTTACAGTCGCAATGTTGTTTCATGTCCTCATCGCTATATTCATTACGACTTACGTTATCGTTGACCGGATTGAACAGGAAGATGCAGGATTTGATGTGAGTATGGTCGTAGAAGAATCAAAAACGAAACGCCAACTCATACGTAGGAAAACAACGCGGTTTGACTCGAAAACGCAACAGCAAAAACCCGTTTTCAAGCAACCTGTAAGGACAGATACCGCCCAATTGCCTTCAAAGGATGGGTTCACAATCCCTGAAGGGCCAGAAACAGCACTTGACCTTGAAACGCCAGACACCAATGAAGGTCCCCCGCTCATAGATGTTGTCCCGAGTTTTGTACAACCTACAACAACGATCGAACCTGAAACAAAAGCACAAGGTTTTGAACTCGAACGCGACGCGCCAACACTGATAGATAAACTCGACACCCCTGATGCCAATGCAGCCCTTGGATTGGATAACATTAACTTTACTCCCGAACCTGGAGTCGTCCCACCGAAAATTATCCTCGCAGAAAAAAAGTATCCAGAGAGAGCGAAAAAGGCCGGAAAGGAAGGCGAGGTTATTTTGCAACTAACCATTGATGAAAAGGGGATTCCTAAAGACATTGTCCCATTGACAAACCTCGGGTTTGGGCTTGAGGAGGCAGCGATCGAGTTGTTGAAGAAGAGCACTTTTCGACCTGCTACGAAGGGAGGAAAGCCGATAAGTCTTCTGATCGAAATACCTATTGACTTTAAACTTGCAGATGAATAAGTACACTGCTTGCAAGCATCAACAGATGTTGCCGCATCGGTTCCCTATACCAGAGTTCACCCAATTTGCAGCAAACCTTTAGCTGCGAAGTTGCGCACCAAACTGACAACGGATTGCCGAGCCGTATCGGCGATTTGCGTCTGTTCAAATGTCAATTGCGCAATTTCCGATTCGATAGCCTCCGCCTGCGATGCCGACATATTTTCAAAGAATCGATCATGAACCGCAGAAGGCGCATTGTGCAAGGCAAGGGCTAAGGTCGGTTTGTCTAATACTTGCAGAATAGTCTTGATCGCTTCATCTCCCAAATTACGCAGGTCTTCAAAGGTAAACAACTTCTCAGAAACGCTATCCGCCACCTCTGGTCGTCTCTCACCCAACGCTTCCAACAGTTGGTTCTGATCCGCTATATCCATGTGGGATAACAATCGGGCAAGGTTCGCTGTACCCGCACCTAAGAAAGTCGTCTTTTGGAGCGTCGCCTTAATCTTAGCGACCAGTTCGTCCCAGACTTGTGTTGCGCGTTCGGCATCAACGATCTCTGTTGTCGTCACCTTCTCAGCAATGCTTATCTGTTTGTTAAAAGGCAGCATCGCAAAAATTTTTCCCGTGTGCGAGGCGAGCGTGCTTCCAGCGGATTCATCTTTCAACTGCCCACACATGACAAAAAATAGAGCAGCGTCGCTATCATCTATACCTTGGAACGCTGCTAAAACAACTTGTGGGTGTGTCTCATCAAGTAAAACCGTCAACGCTTGTAGCGCAGCCTCATCTAAAAATGGAGGCGTAGTCTGTACGTCTGCATTAGAAACCGACACCTTGCACCCCTTTCTCGCCCGCGACCACTTCGCCGATCAAGTAAGTCGATTCTCCAGATGCGTTGAGCGACGCTAAGGCAGCATCAACGGCATCAGGCGCGAGGATCACTACCATCCCGATTCCCATATTAAAAACCCTGTACATCTCCGCTTCTTCAACATGTCCCTTCTCTTGTAAAAATGGGAAAATCGGTGGAATCTCCCATGTCCCTTTCCGAATATCGGCGACACATCCATCTGGTAAGATTCGCAGCACATTCGCAGGCAACCCGCCACCGGTGATATGGGCAATCCCTTTAATCTGACATACCTCGCGAAGTTCCAGAATGGATTTCACGTAACTTTTGTGAGTTGCGAGCAGGGCATCCCCGACTGTCGCAGAGAGTTCAGGCAAGTAAGTATCAACATCATAGCCGCATCTGTCAAATACAATGCGGCGGACGAGTGAAAAACCGTTGGTATGCAAACCTGTCGCACCTAATCCAATGAGTTGATCTCCAGATGCTATGCGCTCTCCAGTAATCACATTGGTTTTCTCAACCGCGCCGACAACAGTCCCGACCAAGTCGTACTCACCCAGCGTATAAATATCTGACAACTCCGCAATTTCACCGCCGATTAAGGCACAACCGATCTCTCGGCACCCTGCTGCGAGACCTGACACGATACCTTCAATCACCGCTGGCTCTACTTTGCTGATACCGATGTAATCTAAAAAGAAAAGCGGTTCCGCACCCTGCACAACAATATCGTTACCGCAATGGGCAACAATATCGTAGCCAACGGTGTCGTGTCGTCCCGCTTTAAACGCGACCTTTAGTTTTGTACCAACACTATCCGTACTCGAAACCAGAACCGGTTCTTGATACGTTTTGAGAGCAAAAAGTCCACCGAAACTTCCAATATCGCTGAGTACCTCAGGACGGTGGGTGGTTTGGACAAGTCTTTTAAGCCGTGTTATTGCTTCGGACTCCGCTTCAAATGAGACCCCCGCATCGGCGTACGTCAACTGCTTTTTATCGGTTTCCATCTGATTTTTCTTGTTCCTTCAATAACTGCTTACGAAGAGGGGAAACACTCTTCCTCGGTCTTAAGAGACTGACAACCAACACAACACCACTAATACCCAACGCAAGGAGCACACCGATCTCTTCCGCATCTTCCGGTTTCATATTCGGCTGTAACTTCTCAATAACGACCGGAAGCACCCGACTCAAAACCATGCCAATGATGGCACAAATAAGCAGGGAGATAAGCGTATTACGCCCTTGTGGGGTGCCTATCGGATTCGGTTTCTGGGTACCACCTTTTTTATTCTGCCTAAAAATCAGCATAGGAATTTTCCTTGTAGTCGTAGGGGCTGGGTTACCCAGCCCCTACGACCCCTACCATGTGTAAAAATAATTGTGGGCTTTACTATAAAACATTCAGTTAATCTACACAATCAAAGGCAGCTGTTCCGAAGATTCTTCCACAAGCGGAATCGGATATTCACCGTCAAAACAGGTGGTGCAAAAATCTTGAGGTGCCTCCACTGATTTCAGTAACCCGTCAATGCTTAGATAACCGAGGCTGTCAGCACGGATATACTTACGTATTTCATCAATTGTATGTGAACTGGCAATCAATTCACCACGTGTCGGTGTGTCTACACCATAGAAACAAGGAAACTTATTCGGAGGCGATGCAATCCGAAGATGTACAGCTGTCGCGCCGCCCTGCCGAACGATTTTGATAAGTTTCCTGCTATTTGTCCCACGCATAATCGAATCATCTACGAGCACAACCCGTTTGCCGCGTAACACATCGCGCACCGGGTTCAACTTCACCTTCACCATGAGTTCTCGGATATCCTGTGTGGGGTTCATGAAAGAGCGACCGACGAAAGTGTTCCGAGACAGCCCTAAATCAAATGGGATACCAGATTCCTCAGCGTATCCGAGTGCAGCAATCGTCGCGGAATCAGGCACCGGGATAACAACATCCGCTTTAACGGGGTGTTCGCGAGCCAGTTGTCTACCGAACTCTCGGCGTGTGTTATTCACACTGTGTCCGAACATCATGCTATCCGGCCGCGCCAGATAGATATACTCAAAGATACACTGTGATAACTCTGACTGTCTCTTATGAAAACGCAACGACTCCAAACCACGCTGCGCAGAACGCGTAAATACCAATTCCCCGGGTTCCACTTCACGGATCGGCTCTGCTTCAACGACATCGAATGCACACGTCTCAGAGGCGAATACATACGCGTCCCCTAACTTACCGATCCACAAGGGGCGAAACCCATGTGCATCGCGGGCACCCATCAGCGTGGTTTTATCCATGCATACAAATGAGTACGCACCCGCAACACTCCGCAGCGCATCAACGATCCTATGCTCTAAAGCCTGCTTCCGCGAATGTGCTATCAAGTGGAAAATGACTTCTGTGTCTAAACTTGTACTGAAAATTGAACCGGCATTTTCCAAATGATTCCGAATTTGCACAGCATTGACAAGGTTGCCGTTGTGACCGAGCGCGAGGGGACCCTGTTTATAATTCCGAACCAGAGGCTGAGCATTCTCAAGCGTGCTCGCACCCGCCGTTGAGTACCGGTTATGCCCAATAGCAATATGCCCATTCAATTTCGCTAAAACCTCAGCACTAAACACAGAGTGAACCAGACCCATGCCGTGGTGATACGTAAATCTCTCGCCATCTGATGCGACAATGCCGCTGCTCTCTTGCCCTCGATGTTGAAGGGCACGCAACCCTAAATAGGTTAATTCTACTGCTCTTGGATGACCGAAGACACCGAACACACCACATTCGTCCTTCGGTTTATCATCATACTGCATTTTGATGGTTAAACCCCCAGCACGCGCTCTTAAATTTTCGCAATTCTTCATTGAAGGAAGCCTTTCGCAAATTTACGCCTACGCTGCGCTCGCTTCAGTCTTTTCCACACCTGCTAAACCATAAGGGCAACATCGTTCGCCGATACGGACAGCTTTAACCTATACCCCAATATCGCCCCGATCGGGACAGAAAGGATATACCAAATTTCAACCGGCAAACTGAGAGACACCCAGCCGCGCATCGGTAACGAAATAATATACGCGAGCGTCTTAAGCACAGGGATTAGCAACGCCAGAATCAGGTTCGGTTTACCAAATATCTCCCACGGCACGTTAAGCAGGGCAAGCAAGCCAACGACAGCCGGCGGCCCCAAAAATGCACCCGAACAGAGCGATTTTAACGGAATATCAATACCGAACTTCTGACTCACAAAGCGTATCGCTATGCCTGCTCCCATAATCACGACACCATACGTGACACCCAACGAAATGAGCAGAAATAAACCTACCCAGAAACCGTGAGTGACCCGATCCCCGAGCAGCACCTGCCAAATAAAATTCTCAAAGATAAACAGACAGACCCAACCGCCTACCAATCCGATGATACCGCCTGCAGCAATTTGCTCAAGGGTTAATGTGATACTATTTTTTTTCATACCTTCTGACCGACTTTCTCTCTTAAATATATTAACTCTATTGTATCACGTTGCAACATTATTGTCAAAATTATCTTTTTTCAGAATTGGTTTGACACAATTTAGATTTTGCATTAAACTGTTGCCACAAAGTGCAGTTCGGACGTTCAATTTCTTACCGTGAGCGGCGGCTTTAGTGCCGTTCCTAAAGGAGATTCTCATGTCGAAAATCCTTGTACTGTCAGGTGAAAACCACCGTTTTAATGCAAGTGCCAGCGTCATTCACGATTTTCTTGCCGAAGATGCTGACATCTCAGCAACGCTAACCGATGATAAAGGGATCTTAGCATCATCTGAGTTAAATGCCTATGATGCATGTGTTTTTGGCACCGGCTTCACGCGCACGGAACGCCAAGCGGACGGATCTGTCGCACGTGTATCCGATTTAACCCAAACTGAAGAAGACGGTTTATTCCGATTTGTCAGCGAAGGCAAAGGGTTAGTCGGGATTCACGGCACCGCGTGGTGGATCGGCGGTCGCGCCATGGACCTTATCGGGGGGGCTGCCAATTGGCATCCACCGGGGTCAACCTTTACCGTCCATATTGAGGATGACGCGCATCCAACGACCCAAGGCGTTGAAGATTTCGATGTAGAAGATGAAATCTATATCTCCGCACACGATCCACACATTCATGTCTTGGCATCCGCTGAGTGGTTCGGCAAAGCACACCCTATGGCATGGGTAAAGCCCTACGGTTCAGGACGCGTCTTTTACACCACTTTAGGACACGGGCCCGGGACATTCGAGCGCGAAGGCATGCAGAAATTCCTTACGCAAGGCGTAAAGTGGGCAGCAGCATCGTAAGGTTTTATCAGGCGAGGCACTTATGCCTCGCCACCAATCCAAGTCCAAATGTACACGCTGAAAATCACAGATATAGAGACAGAACTTGTTCAAGTAAACCACCGCGGCAATTGGCTCTTTGTCAAAGTACATGCTGACAACGGTACAATCGGGATCGGCGAGGCTTCCCACGGTAGAGATGATCGCGTTCAACACGTCATCAATTCCCTTAAACCCGCACTTAGCGGATGGAATCCGTTTCAATTAGAAGCATTTCGGCAACGGTTCTATCGCGATACCGAAAGCCATACCTATCACACCGCACTCAGCGGTATTGAACAAGCAATGTCGGATCTCATAGGTAAGACGTTAGGCACACCGAGCTATCAATTATTAGGTGGTAAGTGTCGAAAAAATATTCGTCTCTATGCAAATATAAATCGGGCAACTGTGGATCGCAGCCCTTCAGGGTTCGCTGACAATGCTGAACGCGCCGTTGCCGAAGGTTTTACCGCCATAAAATGCGCACCCTTTGACGATGTTTCAGTCGCTAATATTTCGCGTGGAAGTTTAACGCCCGCTATTTGTTTAGGCATTGATCGCATCCGCACAATTCGCGCTGCAATCGGCGGAGATATTGATCTGATGGTGGATTGCCATAGCCGTTTTAATCCCGGCATTATCATCCAAGTCGCAAAAGAACTGGAGGATTTACACCTCTTCTGGATTGAGGACGCGGTATCCTTGGACAATTTGGATGCCTTCGCACACATGAGCCGTTCCATCGGTATCCCCATTGCTACCGGCGAACGCCTACGGACCCTCACAGATTTTGATAGGTTACTAACCGAAACACACGTCGATTACATCCTACCAGATGTCAAACATGTCGGCGGAATATCAGGACTCAAAAAAATTGCGACACTCGCCGCTTCACGAAACGTTATGGTAACACCGCACAATCCGAGCGGTCCCGTCGCAACCGCTGCCAGTGTACAATGCATGGCGAGCGTGCCTAATTTCGCAATCCTTGAATACGCATGGGGAGAAGTAGAGTGGCGGGCATCTCTTACTGAACCACCAGAAAAAATTGTCAATGGGGTTATTGAAGTGCCTGACCGAGCGGGGTTAGGTATTACGCTATAGAAGGGACCAGTGCTGCTGGCAAGTTTCTAATGCCGTCAACCTTGCTCACTATCTACAAAAACCATAACATATTAGGAGGAATAACGATGATATTTCTCAACATTGGAAACCTGAAAATTACACCCAAATTTATCGCTATCTGTCTTGTTCTCAGTGTTGTTAACCTTGCTGGATGCCTCGGAAACTTACAGACAACGACATCCCAAACGCAAACAGAGACCGGCGAAACCGCATCAAATGCAGAAACGGAAACCCCAACTGCCCTCGCTGAACTCCAGATTTCAACGCCTAAAACGAACTATGCCGCGAATGAAGCCATTCCGCTTGAACTTAACATTCAGAACGGGAAATTTGATCTCCTCGTGCCCTTTTTCAGCCTCGCAACGAGGGGCGCATTTACGCAAATAACTGTGACAGACGCGAATGGACAGACCATTAAACCGAAGCATCTGATTACGCAAGAGAACCCACAGAAATATGTTAAAGGGAGCGATGGAAAATCGACCCGATGCATTCAGGGATTTGAACTCAAAGCATCCGCAAATCAAGAATTAAAATTGAAAGATATTCAGAAGTACTACCAGCTACAACCGGGAACATACACCTTGACGCTTGCAATTGAATTGGAGGTTTACAAAGAATCTATAACCGAGGAACACCCTGAAATACGCGAACTAAGACAAGATATGGCGCGCCTCCAGAAAGATCCGAACCTTCAAGGTGCCGCAAAGCAGGATGCCCTTAGTTACTACCAAGAACAAATTAAGTTTATTCAGGAAAGACAAAAGGATGCGGTGAAAGATATTTACCTACCCGTCAAATCGCTGCGTGGAAAGGCATCGCTTGTATCGAACGGTATTACTGTAACAGTGGAACCGGAAACGAAGGCACCAACCGGGCAAATACAGCGGAAGCCATCAGAGATTCATAAATCTGATACTGCATCACCGAAGAAACCGCTTGAGCTCAAAGACCTTGTTGCGCGGCGCGCAGACGAATGGGTTGCCCCCAAGTACAAGACTAAAGTGGACGCAAAATATCCGAAGAGTGCCAAAGAGGCAGAAAAGGGAGGCAAGGTTACTTTACAGGTAACCATTGATGAAAACGGCATCCCTCAAGACATTGTAGCACTGACGAAACTCGGATTTGGACTCGAAGAGGCAGCGATTAAGGCGTTGAAGAAAAGCACTTTTCACCCTGCGATGAAGGGAGGTAAACCTATCAGTACCCAGGTTAAAATACCCTTTAGTTTCGCAATTACGAATGCTAACTGACCACAGGATACAACCATTGATGAAAACGCTCAAAAGCTTTATACTGCCTTATCTATTGCTAACCTTAAAACTATGAAACTTTCCATTTTACTGATTACCAGCTTGCTGTTCGCGTTATCAAGCATTTTTCATGTCTGCGCGCAAGCCCCGAAGCGCGCTAAAATTGTGTTCACCTCCACTCGGAATGGCAATGCCGAAATCTATATAATGAACGCTGACGGGAGTGAAGAGATCAGATTAACCCATCACCCCGGAGATGATTTCGACCCCACATGGTCTCCAAACGGCGAACACATCGCTTTCGTCTCAGAACGAGACCACAAAGGACTTTACGACATCTATCTCATGGATGCTAATGGAAAAAATATCCGACGCGCGTTCAATGACTTGGACTACAGAACCGCGCCCGCTTGGTCGCCCGATGGAAAACACATCGCTTACCATACATATTCACCCGAACCCGATTGGGCCGTATATACCAATACACTCGGTGGCGGTGAGGCGGAACGAGTTGCCGAATCTGGAATATATCCCGGTGGGTTTCCCGCTTGGTCACCTGATGGCACCGAGATCGCTTTTGTGAGTGGCAATCCGACAGAATGGCGTATTCGGATTATTAACCTAAAAACGCGTGAGCAAGAGACATTTCTTCCAAAGACCCTGGGAAGCCACATCCACTATCCTGCTTGGTCGCCCGATGGAAAACACATCGCCTTCGCATTGCGGAAATGGGGGGCGAAGTCCGGTATCTACATTATTCGGCGTGATGGCAAAAAATGTGAAGAAATCGTTGAAAATGCATTTGGAATACCGGCATGGTCGCCCGATGGGAAAGAACTCCTTTATCGAAAAACAGTCGGAGACGCGAAACTACTGTTTAAAATAAATCTCAACTCTCACATCAAGACAGAACTCGCGCGCTTGGGTCCAACCATACGTCACGGACAGAATATAGGGTGGGATTGGTTTGACCCAAAAGTTTTACCTGTTGCCCCACAACCGCAGTTGCTTACCACAGTCTGGGGGCAAATGAAAACACAAGACTAAATATTAACACCGACGGAGTTCGTCATGAAACCTTTACACTTCTACTTTTTCTGTTGTATTGCCGTTACGCTGTTCTGCCTCAGTGTTTTCCCTGTTTCGGCACAAGCCCCAACACGCGCTAAAATTGTGTTCGCATCCACTCGGAACGGTAATCATGGCAATGCTGAAATCTATGTGATGAATGCTGACGGAAGCCAACAGATAAGATTGACACACTATCCCAGAGACGATACCGATCCGACTTGGTCGCCCGATGGAAAACACATCGCTTTCGTCTCAGATCGAGATCATAAAGGGCTTTCCGACATCTATCTCATGGATGCCGACGGGGAAAGTATCCGACGCGCGTTTGATGATTTGGAGGTTAGAACCGATCCGACTTGGTCGCCCGATGGAAAACACATCGCCTACCTTACGTATTCACCCGTGCCGGATTGGGCAGTCTACACCAAGCCACTCGGTGGCGGTGAGGCAGAACGAATCGCCGAATCTGGAAGGGGGTGGAGCGGTTTTCCTGCTTGGTCGCCCGACGGAACCGAGATCGCCTTCGTGAGTGGTAAATCGCCCGAATGGCATATTCGGATTATCAACCTAAAAACGCGTGAGGAAGATAGAATCCTTCCAAAAGTCCAAGGCGATAGTATGCTCTATCCGGCTTGGTCCCCTGACGGGAAACAACTCGCCTTTTCCATATGGAGATGGAATGCAGAACCGGGTATCTACATCATTCAACGCGATGGTAAAGCATGTGAAGAGATTGTTAAAAACGCCTTCGGAACACTCGCATGGTCGCCCGATGGAAAAAAACTGCTTTATCCAAAGACAGTTGACGGCTCAGACCTGTTATTTAAAATAGACCTTGCCTCTCGCACCGAGACACTGCTCGCGCGCATCGGTCCAAGCAAACATCGTAATGGCAACATAGGTTGGGACTGGTTTGACCCGAACACGCTACCTGTTTCCGCACAACCCCAATTGCTTACCACGGTCTGGGGCAAAATGAAAACACAAGACTAAATCTCAACACCAACGGAGTTTGTTATGAAATGCCTATACTTCTACGTTCTGTGTTGCATTGGTTTCATCCTGCTTTGCTGTAGCGTCTGTCCCATTTCGGCACAAGCACCAACGCGCGCCAAAATTGTGTTTACCGACACCAGCGACGGCAATGCTGAAATCTATGTGATGAATACCGATGGAAGTGAACGGGTCCGATTAACCGATCATCCCGGAGACGATTTCGACCCCACTTGGTCACCAAACGGCGAACACATCGCTTTCGTCTCAGAGCGCGATCACGCAGGACTTTACGACATCTACCTCATGGATCCTAATGGAAAAAATATCCGCCCCGCGTTTGACGAATTGGACTATAGAACCGCACCCGCTTGGTCGCCCGATGGAAAAAAAATCTCTTACCATACATACTCACCTATACCGGATTGGGCAGTATATTTCAATACAATAGGTGGAGGAACACCAGAGCGTGTTTCCGCAGCAGGCATACACCCCGGCGGCTTCCCAGACTGGTCGCCCGATGGAGCCGAGATCGCCTTCACTGGAGGCACTCGGATAAAATGGCGCATTTGGATTAGGAATCTACAAACTGGCGATAAAAAACTACTCCTTCCAAAGATTGAGGGCGGGGACCTTCGGAATCCTGCTTGGTCGCCTGACGGACAAAAACTCGCTTTTTATTGGTGGAAACGCAACGAAAATAAACCTTATATCTACATTGTCAATCGTGATGGTAGAAATCTTGAGAAGATAGTTGAAAATGTGTCCAGAATGGTGGCATGGTCACCCGACGGGAAAGAACTCCTTTATCAACAGACGATTGGCGGTCAAAAACAGTTGCTTAAAATAGACCTTACCTCTCACACTGCAACACCGCTCGCACCCCTGGGCCCAACCATACGTCACGGTCAAAATACAGGTTGGGACTGGTTCGATCCTAAAGTCTTACCGGTTTCCCCGCAGCCGCAGCTGCTTACCACGGTCTGGGGACAAATGAAAATTCAAGATTAAACCCTAATTTCAACGGAATCCGTTATGAAACGCTCATATTTCTATCTTTCGTGTTACATCGGTTTTACGCTATTATGCCTCAGCGTTTGTCCCATCTCGGCGCAAGCACCGAAGCGCGCTAAAATTGTGTTTACCTCCGCCCGGAACAGCAATGCTGAAATCTATATAATGAACGCTGATGGCAGCCAACAAATAAGATTAACCCACCACCCTGGAGAGGATTTCGATCCCACATGGTCACCAAACGGCGAACACATCGCCTTTGTCTCAGAACGAGACCATGAAGGACTTTATGACATCTATCTTATGGATCCTAATGGAAAAAATATCCGACGCGCGTTTGATGACTTGGAGTATAGAACCGCACCCGCTTGGTCGCCTGACGGAAAATACATCGCTTACCACACGCACTCGCCCGTGCCGGATTGGGCAGTGTACGCCAAGCCACTCGGTGGCGGTGAGGCAGAACGGATTGCTGAATCAGGAATGTACCCTGGCGGTTTCCCCGCTTGGTCACCTGATGGAACCGAAGTCGCTTTCACCAGCAGTAAGCCAGCAGAATGGCGTATTCGGATTATCAATCTACAAACGCGTCAGCAAGAGACCCTGCTTCCGAATATTCAAGGAAGGACCATGCGCTATTCCGCATGGTCACCGGATGGGAAGAAACTCGCCTTTGCCCTATGGGAACGCGATCAGGAACCCGGTATCTACATTTTCGATCGCCATAGTGAGAAACTTGATAAGATAGTTGAAAACGCATTCAAAGCACCAGTGTGGTCGCCGGATGCGAAAGCACTCCTTTATGAAAAAATAGTTGCGGACCAAAGACTGTTGCTGAAAATAGACTTAGAGTCTCGCACTGAGACGCCGCTCGCCCGATCAGGTCCACTCAATAGTCATGGAAAAAATGTAGGTTGGGATTGGTTCGATCCTAAAGTCTTACCAGTTTCTCCCAAACCACAGTTGCTCACGACGGTCTGGGGCCAAATGAAAATCCAAGACTAAATATTAACACTGACGGAGTTTATTATGAAACGTTCACATGCCTACCTTTTGTGTTGTGCTGGCTTCACCATCTTTTGCTTGAGTGTTTGCCATATTTTTGCACAAATTCCGACGCATCCCAAGATCGTGTTTAATTCTAACCGAGACGGCAACGCTGAAATCTATATAATGGATACCGATGGTCGCCAACAGGTCAGATTAACCCGGCACCCCGATGCTGATTTTCAACCTGTCTGGTCACCAACAGGCGAACAGATACTCTTTGTATCCAATCGGGACGGCGTGCGCGACTTATACCTGATGGATAGCAATGGAGAAAATGTGAAGCGCGTCTTTAAAGAGATAGCCACAAGACAACAACCCGCGTGGTCGCCTGACGGTAAGCAGATCGCTTATCTCGGAAATAAAGGCGGCGAAGACGGCGACTGGGCAATCTACCTCGCGACACTCGACGGAAAAGAAGAGCGTCTAACATGGTGCGGCAGAAGTGGCGGGTTTCCGACGTGGTCCCCTGATGGAACGGAAATAATCTTTGCTGCTACACATGCGATGGGACACCCCGCCTCGCCGCTCGTTATCTACAACCCACAGACACGAAAAAAGGAAACCTTTCATCCACAACCGCAGCTACGGATGTTCTACCCTTCTTGGGCACCCGATGACACCATCGCTTTTTCGCATGTTGAGAAATTGGGTGGTCGTGGTCCAGTTAAAGGAACCCTCTACGGGGTCAATCGCGACGACAACAGCCTGAACGAACTTGTCCCCGAGAAGGAACCGATAGCCGAGCACCCAACTTGGGCACCAGCCATGGACAAACTTGCTTATCACAAACAGGTCGGTGAAAACCGACAAATTTTTAAAATTGATTTGGTAAGCCAGCAAAGCCAGAAACTTACAAGTCGCGGCATAAACGTTTACCCCGATTGGTTTGATCCAACGTTCGCTTTGCCGGTATCCCCCAAACCACACTTACTCACCACGGCCTGGGCAAAAGTCAAAACAACCAATTGAGGGAGTAACCTAAAAAGTGTTCTCACAAATGGGTTTCAACAAATCGTTCACAGAGGTCAAAAATTTCACTTGCAAATCAGCGCAAAATGATATATAATTTTAAGAACGAAATCGTATATCCAAGAAAATTTTCGCAACATCACGGTTCTCAAGGATAACCCAGAATGCTTTTTAACTTCGCAAACGTTCTAATCTTCTTGATTGTTGGCTGTCTATTCGTCGTCCTTAATCTCACCGTCTCTCGCCTCCTGCACACCAAGCTGTTCTCAGGCGAAAAGTATATTCCCTATGAATGTGGCGAAGATCCGATCGGTGATACGCGGATCAAGTTTAACACCCGTTTTTACGTCATCGCGCTCATCTTCTTGATTTTTGACGTAGAAACTGTGTTCCTTTTTCCGTGGGCAGTTGTCTTCCGGGACTTCGGGCTTTTTGCGTTTTTGGAGATGCTCGTCTTCATCCTTATTCTTTTAGTCGGACTCGCCTACGTCTGGGCAAAAGGCGATCTGGAATGGATCCGCTCTACGCAGCTTGAAGTACAATCTGTCCGAACGGAGGAAAATTATGATAATTGATGAGAAACTCGACAAAAACGTTATTGTCACTTCGGTCGATGCTGTCGCTAACTGGGCACGTTCCTCAGCACTCTGGCCCATGACGTTCGGACTCGCTTGCTGCGCCATCGAGTTCATGGCGACCGCCGCTTCTAACTACGACTTAGACCGGTTCGGGGCAGGCGTGCCACGCGCGACACCGCGTCAGTCCGACCTCATGGTCATCTCTGGTACAGTCACACTTAAAATGGCGACACGGATCCGGCGGCTTTACGAGCAGATGCCAGAACCGAAATACGTCATTTCCATGGGCAGCTGCGCGACCAGCGGCGGACCTTATTGGCAACACGGATACCATGTCCTCAAAGGCGTTGATCGGATTATCCCTGTTGACGTTTACGTACCCGGATGTCCACCGCGACCGGAGGCTCTCATTGAAGGGTTGCTCAAACTACAAGAGAAGATTAAAACACAGACCGTCGCCAAACGGGACCATGTTCCGTTCCTGAAAAGACTTTTTACCAAAACAGAATGGTACGAACTTGAAGGCACCGAAGCTGAAACTGAGGAAAATGATAACCCACAAACCACTGCCTAAGACATCAACTCGTCTAACGGTGGGAGCGATTTGTAATCGCAACTGTGGTAGGAGCGATTTGTAATCGCGACCATGGAGTAGGAATTACGTGAAACCCGAAGAAATCTATGAAGCACTAACCGCGCAGTTCGGCGAAATCATCCTCGGTCTCGACACCGAACTTGCTGGTGACCCAAGCATCAGCGTTGCTCCCGCATCAATCGCTGATGTCTGTCAATATCTCGCCGAAACCGACACATTGGCGTTTGATTCCTTGATGTGTCTCAGTGGCGTCGATTTAAATGCCAAGGATGAAGAACTTGCTATCGTCTACCATCTCTACGCCATGCAACATCGGCATAGTGTGGTGCTGAAAACGGCAGTTCCCAAAACCGACCCACACCTCCCAAGCGTTTCGCACATCTGGAAAACCGCAGATTGGCATGAACGTGAGGCTTATGACCTCTACGGAATTTTCTTTGAAGGACACACTGACCTCCGCCGTATTTTACTCCCCGATGATTGGGAGGGATACCCACTTCGCAAAGATTACAAGGAGCCTGAAACTTATCGCGGTATGCGCGTGCCATATTAGGTACAGGAATATTGGATTTTTGCCTGATGTGGTGTCACGAAAAAAAACGAAAACGTTACACTTTTGACTTTTTCTCGCAGCCGAGCATCGGAATGAAAACACCTCTAAACTTAGGCAGGACGCTGGTTTGTAGACCTAAAGACTGAGCATGCAATGTTACGCTGGTGTAACATTTTTCCTATAAAAATACGACACCGTCTTTCGCTGAGAAAACAGAGCTAACATTTGACATTACACCGCAAAAATGGTATCATATATAGTGGCAAAGTCGAAAAATAGAGGGAAACGCGTAAGTTCTATCTAAAAAGAAACGCAGCTTGGAACGAAGTGGAAAGCGGATTTAAGAGATGACCGTGAAAGTTTGGATCCCGTTGTTTAACCGCAAGGTAAGTTAGAAAATGGAAAGCACACAACAGACCGAAAGCAAAATTATAGAATTAAAACCGTTCGCCGATGAGATGGTCGTGAACATGGGACCTCAACATCCAAGCACACACGGTGTGTTACGCTTGGAACTGAAATTGGATGGTGAAATCGTCCGGGAAGCAATTCCGCACATCGGTTATCTGCATCGCTGTTTTGAGAAGCATTCCGAAAACCTCTCTTATCCCCAAATCATCCCGTTTACCGATCGGATGGATTACGTGGCGGCGATGAACCAGAATTGGGGATTTTGTCTCGCTGTTGAGAAATTGTTGGCAGCGGATGAAAGCAAGGAATTTGAGGTGCCGGAACGAGCAGAATACCTGCGGGTACTTATCTGTGAACTAAATCGCATCGCCAGCCACCTGCTCTCCTTTGGGACCTACGGGATGGACATCGGCGCATTTACCCCGTTCCTCTACGCCTTCCGAGACCGAGAACGGCTGCTCCTCCTTTTTGAGAAGGTCTGCGGCGCCCGCCTCACCTATAACTATATCCGTATCGGCGGCGTATCTGAAATCATCCCCTTGGAACCCGGCTCCATCGCAGAACAGAATTTTTTAGACGAAATAGAGGAGTTCCTTGACTATTTTGAACCGATGATTGACGAGTATAACGAACTCCTCACAAAAAACAGCATTTTCTCGGAGCGTACGATGGGGGTCGCTGTCATGTCAGCAGAGATGGCACTAAGTTACGGCGCGACCGGTCCTAACCTTCGCGGTTCCGGCGTGGATTGGGACCTCCGACGAGATGAACCCTACTCCATCTACGACAGATTTGATTTTGATGTCCCTGTTGCCGTGGACATTCCAGAGATGGGAGCAGTTGTCGGTGATTGTTGGAGTCGATATAAAATCCGCATGGATGAGATGAAACAGTCCGTCCGGATCGTACGACAGATTTTAGCGGAAGGGCTGCCCGATGGTCCCGTCATGGCGGATTTGAAAGCCGTTCGTCCTCCAAAAGGCGAGATCTATTTCCGTAGTGAAGCACCGCGCGGTGAACTCGGATTCTATATCGTCAGTGACGGCACGCCAAAGCCAGTGCGGCTCAAAGGACGCTCCCCCTGCTTCAGTGCATTGAGCGCGCTACAAGAACTCAGTCAAGGTTTGATGGTAGCGGATATTATCGCGATTATCGGAAGTATTGATATTGTAATGGGAGAAGTTGATCGATAAATACACTTGTGATATGGAGTTGAACGATGAAAATTACAACCCAGAAGCAGGTAAACGTTTTAGTATGGACCATTGCTTTAATACTTTTCGTCTGCATGTCGATAAACTTCTTGACTGAGGTCGAAATAATATCTGCAATAACTGGCTTAGTCTTCATCGGTTCCTTGTGTTTATTCTATGTAGTGTGTCGGTCTGAACCGGGGCAACAAGTGTTTCAGAAATTGCTGCCCGAAAACAAATTTTTGCGATGGACCTTCCTGTTAGCAGGGGGTGTAGTAACTGTAGATTACGTTTTGAAGATTGGCAAATTTTTGCTTACCGGATAAGGAGATTGGCGACTTCGGTAAATTTTTCCGGCACCATTGCTGAATAAATATAGGAGACCAATCATGACTGATCAAGAATTCCAAGAACGTGTTTTAGCGTGGATAGAACGTACGGAAGATTGGAAGACTCGAACAGATAATCGCATAGATAACCTTGAAGGGCGGATGGGTAACCTTGAAGAACGGATGGGCACGCTTCAGGAAGGTGTGAGTTGGATTCGCGGCAAACTGGAAGGAAAGTCGGAGTCGGATGCTGCACTCTGGGGTAAGATCGCTGTTTTAGCGGCAGTCGGGTCTGCAATTATCGCGCTCCTCGCGTACTTCAAATAAGAAGGAGATTAGAGATTAGATGTCGGATTTTAGGGCGATGTTCGTAGGCTTCCCAGATTTCAATGTATCTGAGAATTTCTTTCCCAACATAAACCTACAAGAGAAACTCAATTGGGCAGAGGAATTTATACAGAATGTTTTAATTCCACGACTGCCGGAAGCGGTCGCTGCACACTTTCCTGTAGAGTTAGGCACAGTGCTTGTTATGTTCGCATGTGCAGGTATTTTCGTTGGAGTTGTCCCGCTACTTCCCCTATTTCTGGTGCTCGCAGAAAGAAAAGTCGCCGCCCGTTTTCAAAATCGAACAGGTCCCATGCGTGTTGGCCCTTGGGGGACACTCCAAACCTTAGCCGACGGCATAAAACTTATCTTCAAAGAGGACTTTATCCCACCACAAGGCGATAAACTCCTTTTCCTCCTTGCCCCTTATATTATTTTTGCCTGCTCTTTCGCTGTTTTCGCCGCCATCCCGTTCGGTCAAAATATCTTGGTCAGTCCCTTTAATATCGGGATCTTCTATATCATGGCGATCTCCTCTGTAATTGTCATGGGTGTGATTATGGCGGGTTGGTCATCAAACAGCAAGTGGTCGCTGTTGGGGTCTTTACGCTCCGCCGCGCAAATCGTTAGCTACGAAATCCCGCTCGGTCTCTCTGTCCTAACGATTGTTATGCTCGTGGAAAGTTTGAACATGCAGGAGATTGTGGCGAGTCAGTCCAACGGTGTTTTCAGTTGGCTCATCTTTCGGACACCTTTTACCTTTATCGCATTCTTTATCTTTTTTATTTCTTCCATTGCTGAGGTCAACAGGACACCGTTTGATTTACCCGAAGCCGAATCTGAAATCGTCGCAGGATTTCATACCGAGTACAGCGGAATGCGGTTCGCACTCTTCTTCATCGCTGAATACGCGAATATGTTCGCCGTCAGTGCAATCGCCGTGACACTCTTCCTCGGCGGGTGGGAAGGGGCTTTACCGGGTTATGATATTCTCGGAGGTTTTCCCGGTTTCGTTATCAAAACTCTCGCACTCGTCTTTTTGATGATGTGGTTGAGATGGACACTGCCACGCTTACGCGTAGATCAATTGATGAATCTCTGCTGGAAATACTTCATCCCGATCGCTTTCTTTAACATCTTAGGCACCGGCATCTGGGGTCTGATTTTCCCAGAGGATACGCTCGTTAGCATTATTATCAGTTGTGCAATTATCTATATTGGACTTATTGTCGCGTATACGATTGCTGGACGAACACTCGCGCAAAATCCTGAACCACAGCCGAGTTAGGACTAACTGTTGGAGGAAGTATCTAAATGGAAAAATACATACGAAACATCTACAGAGGCGTTTACACCGTGCTTGTCGGAATGCGGGTGACAATCAAGCAGTTCTTTGAACCGAATGTCACGCATCAATATCCGTATGAACACGACTATGAAAAGAAACAGAACGTCCGAGAAATTCCGAAAGGGTATCGCGGGCAGCTTTACAACCGTACTGAAGACTGTATCGGATGCAAAAAGTGCGAAATGATCTGTCCAGTTGATTGCATCATGATTGATGCTACCAAACTCCCGAAAGGCGAACAACTCTGGGATAGCATGAATGTCGTCCATCTCAAAGACGGACAGGAAATCATCGGCATCATTGAAGGTGATGACAAAAAGGTAAAATCGGGAGATTCAATAACCCTCACGAACATCACCTCTCGCCAAGGGCCGCAGGAAGTTATAGATCGCCTTGAACCATCGGCAGATGAGAGTCGAACGCAGACGCTTTCAGGCGACGAAATATCCCGGATTGTTACACGAAACCCTGTCGTCTTTTACCTTGACAAGTTCGATATCGACATGTCTCTCTGTATGTATTGTGGACTCTGCACCGAAGTCTGCCCGACAGAATGCCTAACAATGAAAGATACCCTTGAAGGCATCGAGTACTCCAAATTTGACCGGTCAGACCTCATCTTCAGTTTTGACAAACAGGAAATGTACGGTAAAGATGGTGTAGCAGACGTAGAAGCCGCAGATTAGAAATAACCCAAGTTGCTACTAACGGATTTTGAGCGTTTCAGCACAGTTCTTCAGACACTTTCCTCACCCCAGAGGGGTGATATGTCTATAGAAAAAGGAACGTCATAAACCAAACCACCTTGTTTTAACCGCAAGGTAAGTTAAAAGAATGGAATTTACGCTTAAAAACTTTATTTTTTATGGATTCGCACTTATGACAGTCGGCTCGGCACTCCTTGTCGTCACGGTGCGAAACATCGTCCACGCAGCGTTTTCGTTGATGGTGACGCTCTTCGGGGTCGCTGGACTTTACGTCTTCTTACAGGCTGATTTTCTTGCCGCAACACAGGTGATCGTCTATGTCGGCGGTATCCTTGTCCTCATCCTATTCGGCGTCATGATGACAAGCGGACGCTTAGAGATGCGTATCCATATCGAGCGCGGGCAGCTGCTACTCGGTGGTATTGTTTCTTTGGCACTTCTTATGCTGCTCTTGACCGTTATTGCCAATACACCGGCGTGGAAAAACCTCACCGATGATGGCACAGAACTTCCACCTACAACCGAGCGTATCGGTGAACTGATCCTCAATGGACCGTTCCTCCTTCCGTTTGAGGTCGTCTCCGTACTGCTATTAGTCGCGTTAATCGGAGCCGCCTTGATTTCCCGAAAGGAGGTTAGGGACTAAGATAGCCGTCAGCCGTTAGGCATCAGTCACAAGAGGCTTTTGTTAAACGAAAACCTCTTTACTGAAAGCCGATGGTTCCCGATAGCCACTAAAAAATGACCTTACAACACTATCTCGTTATCAGCGCAATCCTGTTCACGCTCGGCATCTTCGCTGTCTTGACGCGTCGAAACGCCATTAGCATTCTGATGGGTATTGAACTTATTCTCAATTCGTGTAATCTAAACTTCGCCGCGTTCTCGCGTTTTATGACACCGCCAGAGGACATCAGCGGACAGATTATCGCTATCTTCGGAATTGTGCTCGCTGCAGCAGAAGCCGCTGTCTTTTTAGCGATTATTCTCGCGATCTACCGCGAATTCGGTAGCATACGTCCAGACGAAGTGGATACCTTGAAAGGATAAAATAGTTGTCAGTATTCAGTTATCAGTTCGGTTTTTCTGCGAAAAACCTTTCAGTTTTCAGAAAGAGACCTTAGGACTATCTTAACCCTCTTTAACTGACAACTGACAATTGACAACTGATAACTACTAAAAAAATATGATTGTTCCTTTAATAAGTCTCATTTTACTCTGTCCGCTTGCCGCGTTTGCGATTTTCGGACTTTTAGGCTTGGCGAATCGGCGTTTCCCCCGACAGGACTATCTATCCACTGTGGCAATGCTGGTCGCACTCGTCTGTTCGTTCTTGCTCTTGCGAGAGGTGGTCCCCACTCCAGAACCACACACTGTTAACTGGATCTCACTCGGGGGTGTTACCTTCTCTATGGGATTCTACTTGGACAGCGTCACTGTAATCATGCTGATTGTTGTCACACTCGTCAGCAGCCTCGTCCATATCTTTTCTATGGGCTACATGCACGGTGATCCGAGGTACCCACGGTTTTTTGCTTATCTATCGCTCTTTTCCTTCTCAATGCTATTTCTGGTTGTGTCGGATAACCTGCTCGGTATCTATATCGGTTGGGAGCTCGTTGGACTCTGTTCCTATCTGCTCATCGGCTTCTGGTTTGAAAAGGACTCCGCTGCGAATGCATGTAAAAAAGCGTTTTTGACAACACGCGTCGGTGATGTCGGCATGTTCATCGGTATGATGATGCTCTTCACCAAATTTGACACGCTCGCGCTCTACGGTGAAGGCGGTATCTTTGCCCAAGCCGCTGCGCAATTAAGCACAGCCGATATGGTTTGGCTCTCTATCGCGGGGGTCCTCATCTTTTGCGGTGCTATCGGTAAATCCGCGCAAATGCCGCTCCACACATGGCTGCCCGATGCGATGGAAGGTCCCACACCCGTTAGTGCGTTGATTCACGCAGCGACAATGGTCGCCGCTGGCGTCTATCTCACGGCTCGGATGTTCCCGATTTTGACAGAAACTTCGTCTCTGGTCATCGCCTATGTTGGGGGTATCACCGCACTTGTCGCAGCGACGATCGCTATCGTTCGGTTTGATATTAAGCGAGTTTTGGCATACTCTACAATCAGTCAATTGGGATATATGATGCTTGCGATTGGGGCAGGCAGCTATGTCGCCGGACTCTTTCACCTCACGACGCACGCCTTTTTCAAGGCACTGCTTTTCCTCGGTTCTGGCAGCGTCATTCACGCCTTCCACGCTATGCACGCACACGGACATGATGATGAACACGCACATGCACACTCACAAGACAGCCATCAGCCATCAGCCATCAGCAGTCAGCAAGAGAGTGGCACTTCACCAGATACCTCTTTGCTGACGACTGAAAGCCGACAGCCGACAGCTATTCCTGAGATCCCGCCAGACCAAGATATGCGAAACATGGGCGGACTCCGCCACAAAATGCCGATTACTTTTGTCACGATGCTGATCGCAACGCTGTCTATCTCCGGTGTGCCGTTTATCTTCTCCGGGTTCTGGAGCAAAGATGCCATTTTAGGGGGGGTGTTGGGACGGGCGATGGAATGGAACTCTGTCCATCACTATATCCTGTTCATAATGGCACTGTCCGCTGCGGGGATTACGGCGTTCTATATGTTCCGTCTGATCTTCATGACCTTTTTCGGTGAACCGCGCAATCAAGAGATGCACGACATGGCACACGAATCTCCGAAGTCAATGACCGTGCCACTTCTAATTCTGGCTGCGCTGAGTCTGCCCGTCGTCAATATACTCTGGTTTAACGAAACCTACGTTAAACCGCCACCGCAACCACATCTGCATGCACCACAACACGCTTATGTTTCCCCCGATAGTAACACAGGCGGAAAGGGGTACACTGTATCGCTCTTCGGCGTGTCTGAAGCAGCCGCAGCTGAAGAAAACGGTGGACACGATACACACGGCGCACACGGAGACGATGGACACCACGGGCACGGTCCCGCACACATGATTGCAATGGTACTATCTATCTGCGTTGCAGGGTTAGGTATATTCTTCTCATGGCTGTTCTACCATAGACGAACTTTATCTGCTGAATCCGTCGCAACGACTTTCCGACCGGTCTACAACCTGTTCTGGCACAAATACTATTTTGACGAGTTTTATGACGGTGTACTGGTTGCGCTGACAGTGTGGAAGGCACGACTCTTTGCGCAATTTGATGGGAGTGTCGTTGATGGCATCGTCAACGGTGTCGGGGTCGTAACGCGAGATATTCTCGCCGCCTTTGTAGGGCTTTTTGATAACCACGTCGTTGATGGTCTCGTCAACCGCGTCGCTCAGGTCACCTGGGCAGTTGGGGGTAGAATACGCCGTATTCAGACAGGGGCAATTCAGACGTATCTTTTCGTCGTGCTGGCTGGGATTGTGTTGCTAATCTTAATTTTCCGGGCTTTATAAGGATGGACTTGTTATGGTATTGTTTAAACTTCTCCCGCTTTTTGGAGCACTACTGGGTTTTGTTATCGTTTGGGGTTTCGGTGGCCATCGGAACTTTGAAACGCGGCGTAAAAGAGCAGAGATGTTGCTTATCCTTACACCATTTGTGCTTCCAGTATTTTTGCTTATAGTCCATTTGATTTCCCGATAACGGGACAAGGAGGATCCCCACGAGATGTTACTGTCGCTAATGATTTTTATCCCGTTGATCGGGATGGTTGCTGTTTTACTGCTACCGCGCGAATCGGAGGAACTCATCAAACGCGTTACGCTCCTCTTTACGCTTATTCCACTCGCGCTCGCAGTGTACTTATTCATATCCTACGACCGATCAAATGGGGGAACGCAGTACGTTCACGGTCCTGTTCCTTGGATTGAGGCATTCAACATCCAATATCACATTGGGATTGATGGACTCAGCGTAACACTCCTGCTTCTCACAGCACTCTTAGGCCCAATCTGTGTTATCGCTTCGTGGCGAAACATTGAAAAGGGGATCAAGGCGTATATGGCGCTGTTCCTGCTGCTTGAGACAGGCATGCTCGGCTTCTTCGCTGCGTTAGATCTGTTCTTGTTCTATGTCTTCTTTGAACTGACACTGCTACCGATGTATTTCCTCATCGGGGTCTGGGGAGGCCCGCGGCGTGAATACGCTGCCATTAAGTTCTTCCTCTATACCCTCTTCGGCAGTGTGCTGATGCTCGTCGCAATGATAGCTGTCTATCTCAACAGCGGCGAGCCGGGGGCGCGGATATTCGATATTCCGACACTCATTGCATTAGCCTCAACAGAAGGACACGCCCTTAACGATCTAAACTTCCAGATATGGGTATTCCTCGGTTTCTTTATCGGATTTGCCGTTAAAGTCCCGATTTTCCCCTTCCACACCTGGCTCCCCGATGCACACGTCGAAGCACCGACTGCCATCAGCGTTATCCTTGCAGGTATCCTCCTAAAGATGGGAACTTACGGACTGGTGCGGATAAACATGGCAATGTTCCCACAAGGTTTAGACCATTTTACGAACGGGATAGGTTTCTGGGGCAATAGTCTCGCGCTGCTCGGGTTTATCAATATCGTCTACGGTTCCTTCTGTGCACTGGCACAAACCGACTTTAAGAAACTGGTGGCGTATTCGAGTATCGGACACATGGGTTTCGTTATCTTAGGGCTTGCCGCTCGAAATTCAGAGGGCATCACTGGCGCAATCCTCCAGATGTTCAACCACGGTGTCATCAGCGCGATGCTCTTCCTACTCGTCGGCGTTCTCTACGACAGGGCACACCACCGTGAAATCAACGGTTTTGGTGGATTGGGAAGCAGGATGCCCGTCTATACAGGCATCACGACGCTCGCTTTCATGGCTTCTCTCGGACTACCCGGCTTGAGTGGATTCGTCGGTGAAGCACTCTCCTTGCTTGGGGCTTATGACAAATTCAAAATGCTGACCATCCTGTCTACAATCGGCATTGTCGTCGGTGCCGCATACTTCCTCTGGACGCTGCAAAGGGTCTTCTTAGGGACACTTAACCCGAAATATGAAGCACTCCCGGAAATCAACGGACGTGAAATCCTGACACTCGTGCCACTCGGTATCCTAACTATCGTACTCGGTGTCTGGCCCAACTTCGCTATTGATATGTTCAGGGAATCCGTTACCAACCTTATAAATCTATTGTAGGCGATATAGGAGGTTTTTGTATGGGCTGTAGCCATACAGGTTTAGTTATTCAAAGGTCTCACTCACGATCGCTTGACACGCTATGTGGGGCTACAATTTCAGTTGACGGGAGGAACGCATGGAATCTTTAAAAAACATCGAAAGCCTCCTCTATTTCAGCCCTGAAATTCTACTCGTAATTTTTGCCGTTGCCGTTATTATTCTTGATCTCGTGGTGAAAGATAGAGAGAGTGTCGCAGTCGCATATCTTTCTCTCGTAGGATGTCTCTGCACATTTGCCGCCGTCCTTTTCACCCACTTCTCTTTCGGCGATGAAGGACCTGTCTCCCTCTTTCTCGGGATGATCCATCTCGACGCATTTTCCAGTTTCTTCAAGGTGCTACTGCTGCTCGCAACTGCCGCTACGATCCTCTTTTCACTCCGTTCCGAGGAACTTGACGCACGTCTGAAAGGCGAATACTACGCACTTTTGTTAGCGATTACGCTCGGAATGTTCCTCATGGCATCGTCAACGAACCTCCTGATGATATTCATCTCACTGGAGACGGTAAGCCTTACCTCCTATATTCTCGCTGGGTTCCTGACACACAGCCCCCGTTCAAGTGAAGCCGCGTTCAAATACATCACCTATGGCGCAGTTGCATCTGGAACAATGCTCTTTGGACTTTCACTCCTATTCGGAATGGCAGGTACAGGTGATTTGACGCAAATCAGTGGCCGCCTTACAGAACTTCTCGCATCGGGAGAAGTGGCTCCCCTTGCTGTGCTGATCGCAATAACTTTCGTCCTTGCAGGTGTCGGCTACAAAATAGCCTCTGTGCCGTTTCACATGTGGTCCCCCGATGTTTACGAAGGCGCACCTATTCCGATAACCGCCTTTTTATCTGTCGCTTCAAAATCCGCAGGGTTTGCCCTATTCATTAGGTTCTTCTACGCCGGGTTTGGCAGCACCGAACTGATGCAAGCAGTTGATTGGCCCTTTATGTTGGCGATCGTCTCCGCATTGACGATGACTGTCGGAAATCTTGCAGCACTCCCGCAACAGAATGTGAAACGTCTATTAGCGTATTCAAGCATCGCACACGGTGGGTATCTGCTGATGGGCGGTGTCCTCCTCACCTCCGAAGGTGTCGGTGCTATTCTCTTCTATCTTGTCGTCTACCTCTTCATGAACTTGGGGGCATTTTATGTTGTTGTCCTCATCGCGAATGAGGTAGGTAGTGAAATGGTTGAAGGTTACCGTGGACTCTCCTCACGCGCCCCCTTAGTTGCTTGGGCAATGGTTATTTTCCTCGTTTCTCTCGCTGGGATCCCGCCATTCGCCGGTTTCTTCGGGAAATGGATCCTCTTTACTGCTGTGCTTGAACAAGGATATTACTGGCTCGCGTTAGTCGGCTTACTAAATAGTGTGGTCTCTCTCTATTACTATGCGCGCATTGTCAAAGCGATGTTCTTTGAAGATGCTGGCGAGGAAACCACAAATGTCTCCTTTTCTACCGGCACTTTCGCGCTGTTGAGTGTATTTGTAATCCCGACAATCTTCATCGGATTCATCAATATTTTCTATACCTTCTCCAATATCTCAGTCTCCGTGATCCCGATGCAGTAGGTTATTGAAAAAATTGACAAACGCGATTCATTTAAGGTATACTTAAAAAGTAGCACGCTGTAAATGCGTGTCAATGCCCGGTCGTCTAATGGTAGGACGCATGGCTCTGGACCATGTAGTGAAGGTTCGAGTCCTTCCCGGGCAGTCATCTTGTCATGAGGTTGTGTTGCAACCGAAAAGAGATAACATGGAACGAGTAGAATCTTCACCTGATGATTACATCGCAAGCCAAGATTCAGATATTCGGGCAGTTTTAGAGGAACTTCACACACTGATCAAGGCAGCGTTACTGGGTCGTGATTCCTATATGTGGGAAGGCACCTTCTGGGGTGGCAGCGAACAGCAAATTATCGGCTACGGCAATTATTCTTACCAACGTTCCGATAAAAAGCGAGTCGAATGGTTTCTCGTTGGGTTAGCACGGCAGAAAAATTACTTCAGTGTGTACGTTAATGCAGTCGAGGGCAAAGCTTATCTCGCTGAGATTTACGGACCCCGACTTGGCAAAGTCAAAACAGGAAAAAGTAGCATCAGTTTTCGCAATCTGTCAGATGTGAATCTTGATGTATTAAGTGAGATGATCGAACACGCCGGAAGAATAACAGATGAAACCGAATCGTGAACATCAGATGGCAGAAGTGCTACTATAAGAAATTTGAATAATATGCCGCTATCGTCTAGGGGTTAGGACGGGTGGTTCTCAGCCACCAAACCGGGGTTCGAATCCCCGTAGCGGTATCTCTTCATCTGTAAGGGCGGGCGTGCATACTACCCGCCCATTGCTTTAAGTGCGCGAATGTCTTCTAATAGGACTTACGCATGATGCTCTTTTGTACCACGATGCACTTCGCATCTGGGCGAGTACGCCGCAAAACTTCCAGTTTGTGCTACCAGAAACGCTGTGTTGTCAGAAAAATTTCATCTAACAAAACCGCCTACAGCCAAAATTGCGTAAGTCCTATTCTAAGTTAGAATCCCACACATTGGAGAAAACGAATGCACGATACACCCAAACACACCAACCGCCTCATCCATGAAACAAGTCCGTATCTACTCCAGCACGCACACAACCCCGTTGATTGGTATCCATGGGGCGAAGAAGCGATCGCGCGCGCCAAACAGGAACAGAAGCCGATCCTCCTCAGTATCGGCTACTCCGCATGCCACTGGTGCCACGTCATGGAACGTGAATCCTTTGAAAATGAGGAAATCGCCGCCGTCATGAACGAACTTTTCATCAACATTAAGGTTGACAGAGAAGAGCGTCCCGATTTAGACGAAATCTACATGAACGCCGTCCAGGTCATGACCCGTCAAGGCGGATGGCCCATGACCGTTTTTCTCACACCGGATCTCAAACCCTTCTACGGTGGCACCTACTATCCACCCACCGATCGGTACGGTAGACCCGGATTCCCGAAGGTGATGGACGCCGTAGCAGAGGCATTCAACGATAAGAAGGTCCAAGTCCTACAACAGGCGGACCAACTCACAGCGCAGCTCAACCAGATAAGCAATGTCGTCGATCCGCATGAGCATGAACTCACGGAAGAGTTGATGACCCACGCGTTCCAACAATACCGATCGCAATTCGATTCGCAACACGGCGGATTCGGTAATGCCCCCAAATTTCCACCCAGCATGGGATTACCTTTTCTTCTACGCTATTGGCATCACAGCGGCAACGCCAACGCCTTAGAGATGGTCGAACTCACTCTCGAGAAGATGGCACGCGGCGGTATGTACGACCAACTCGGTGGCGGTTTCCACCGATATTCCACCGATGCACACTGGCTCGTCCCGCATTTCGAGAAGATGTTGTATGACAACGCGCAACTCGTCGTCGCCTATTTCGAGGCGTACCAAGCCACGCAAAAACCGTTCTATCGCCACATCGCCACCGAAACCCTTGATTACGTCCTCCGCGAGATGTACGACGCAGAAAACGGCGGTTTCTATTCCACACAGGACGCAGATAGTGAAGGCGTAGAAGGTAAATTCTTCGTCTGGGAACCGAACGATGTCGAAGATGTCATCGGTGAAGAGAACGCCAAAATCTTCTGTGAGTATTACGACATCACGCCACACGGTAACTTTGAGGGTGAAAACATTCTCCACGTTCAAACGCCACCCGACATCTTTGCCCGAAAGTTACAAATGGATGTCGGAGACCTTGAGGCACTCCTCGCAGACGGAAGACAGAAACTCTTTGAAGCGAGAGAGAACCGGATTAAACCCGGACTCGACGACAAAATCCTGACCAGTTGGAACGGTATCATGATCCGCGGCATGGCGATGGGGTATCAACTCACTGGGAAATCTGAATACCTTGAAGCATGCGAAAAATCCGCCGAATTCGTCTTGACGACGCTATCCCAAGACAACGGACTTCTCCTACGCACCTACCGCGCTGGCAAAAGCCATCTCAACGCCTATCTTGAGGACTACGCCTACTTTATCGCTGGGTTGATCGCACTCTACGAAGCCAGTTTTGAACCGCGATGGCTCACCGAAGCCGAGCGTCTCGCACAGATCATGATTGACCAATTCGGAGACGACGCAGGTGACGGATTCTTCTTCACCGGCAAAGCACACGAGACACTCATCGTCCAATCCAAATCCGCTTACGACGGTGCCACACCCTCCGGTGCCTCCATGGCGATTCACAGTCTCTTACGGCTCGCCAAACACCTCGACACCCCCGAATTCCACGACAAAGCCGTAGAAACCTTGAAGCTCTATTTCCGTCAGATGGAAGGGATGCCGACAGGTTCCGGACAGCTGCTCTGTGAGTTAGCGTTCTTGCTATCAACCCCCAAAGAGATCGCCATCGTCGGTAAGAAAGGCGATACCAAAACAGGAGCGATGTTAGCAGCATTACACGGCATCTATCAGCCCAACAAAATCGTCGCCTTAAGCGAATCCGCAGACGAACAGACGTTACCACTCCTCGCAGGCAAACCCCAAATTGACAACATCGCAACAGCATACGTCTGCGAAAATTACGTCTGCCAAGCCCCCACAACGGATATTGAAGCGTTCGTGGAACTGCTGCAATAACGCTTCTTTCCCTTTTTTTCTGCTAGCGAGGTTTTGCGGCGTACACGCCCCGACAACTCTCACTGCGGGGCAACACGCGCACTTGGTGTTGATTCATGCGATCTGCGTTCCCAACCTCGCCTTAAGTACTTCCTTTTACAAATTTGGATTGCAATTCCAGCACGCCTTCGGTATAATATAGCCACAAAAAATAGAGTCGATTTCTCCGGTTTCCACTTTGGCAATGATATAATGATTATGGTCGAGGTATCAGTATGAGCCTGACAGTACGGCTGAAAAACATTGGAATCTTAAAACAGACAGAATTTTCGCTGGGTGATTTGACGATTATCTGCGGCGAAAATAACACTGGCAAGACTTATGCTGCTTGTGCACTGTACGGCTTCTTACACTCTTGGCATCAATTTATCCGTTTCCCAATTAGTGACTCACAAATCCAACAGGCACTTACAGAACAGGTTAAGATTGACTTAGCACAAGCCACCGATGACATGCTTGTAGAAGCATGTAAAAAATATACTGAACAACTGGATAAAATTTTTGCAGTATCTGAAGGTGCGTTTCAGAATAGCGAATTTCACCTCATGACAGATGAGATTAACATACAAGATAAAAAATTCAACAGCATACTCACAAGCCTTCAAAATCCGGCTTTTATATTTGCAAAGAGTAAAGGGAGTAAAGAGGCGATACTTACTTCGCGGATAAAACAAAAAGAACAAAAGGAAATTGATATTGACAGTGTAAAAAGTGCCATTGATTTTATTATTGTTGACGATATTTTTTCTGGCTCCTTCCCTAGGCCCTTTATTGTTTCAGCTGAGCGCACCGGTATCTCAACTTTTCGCAAAGAACTCAACTTTGCCCGAAGCCAACTGCTTAAAGAAATGGCAGGGGCAGACAGGGATATTGATCCGCGTCAACTGTTGTCTAAAGGCTACCAGAGATATCCGTCACCAATAGAAGCCGATGTTGATTTTATGGGGCAACTTCAAGATGTCACGAAAAACAAAAGTTTTATCGCCAAAGAGCATCCTGAAATCTTGGACGACTTTGCAGACATTGTTGGGGGCACGTATGTTATCACGCAAAACGACCAACTCTATTATATCCCCAAAGGCACGCGACTTAAATTGACGATGGTTGAAAGCTCCAGTGCTGCGCGCGCCCTCTTAGACCTCAGTTTTTATCTCAACTGTGTTGCTGAAAAGGGCGACTTGTTGATGGTAGACGAACCGGAGTTAAGCCTGCATCCAGAAAACCAGCGTCGCATCGCCAGACTTTTTGCAAGGCTCGCAAATTTGGGTATTAAAGTCTTCATAACCACCCACAGCGATTACATCGTCAAGGAACTCAATACACTCATCATGCTCAACCACGATAAGCCGCATCTGAAAAGAGTTGCCGAAGAAAACGGCTATCAGGACAGTGAGTTAATCAAGGCAGACCAAGTTAAAGTATATGTGGCGGAAGAAGCACTAATGCCGTTAGAGGAAGGTCAAAAGAGACGAAGAAGAGGACATACACTCGTGCCAGCTAAAATCCATCCCGAACTCGGTATTGGCGTTTCCAGTTTTGACAAAACAATTGATGATATGAACAGGATTCAGGACGATATTGTCTGGGGGGCAGAATAGTTTTGTGAACGATATACAGATATTACGGGAAATGCTCGTCGGTCGCGCGCAAGTTAGGTTACAACAAAGACACAATAGACTTTCCGTTGAATTAACCGATTTGCAAGCCGACACAACTGTAGAGATAAAAGGCTTACCTCCTGACTCTATTGTTATCAGAGCGGAAGATTTCAAGAACCCTCTTACTATCTTTAACGGCTCAAAGGGCGAACGCAAGCGGGCTGATTTCGTGATTGTAGCCAATGATGAAAGTGAAAGAAAGTGGATTATCTGCCTCGAAACTAAGGGTGGAAATAAAACAAGAACAGAAGTTGTCCAACAATTAAAAGGAGCATACTGCTTTGTCAACTACTGTAGGTGTATAGGAAAGTCGTTTTGGGAATCTGAAGAATTCCTTGATGGGTATCAGTACCGATTTGTAAGCGTTGTCCGTCTTAACGACCCCAGCAAGCGAAGCACAGAAACCTTTTATTACACGGAGCAATTGCATGACAGACCTGAGGTTTTTCTGAAAATTTCACGAATGTTTTCTATCCATTTCAGTAAGTTAATCGACCCACAGTCCTGAAGAGCTGTACATCGTCTTTACGAAAACACCGGAGAAAAAGCAATGGAACACACAAACGAAACAACAATTGACCTCGACTGGCACCCACTCTCAGAAGAAGAAATCCGCCACTTTGACGACAACGGCTATCTCATCGTCCGGAATGTACTGGACTCAGATACCATAGGTGAACTCATTGAGGCAAGCGACCGGCTCATAGCAAGCGACCGACGCGAGAACCGTCAACAAAATTTCGACAAATTATACGACAGTTTCCGAAATTCTATCTCTATTGACGATGCCTTCATCCCGCTACTCACGCAGAAGACCATCCTCCCCGTTGTTGTCCAGCTACTCGGCGCGCACTTGCAACTCATGACCTCACACCTAATATACAAACACCCAGATCCGCCCGGTACACCCGACACCACTCGCAGACCCGGTTGGCATCGCGACTACGCCATGGCAACGACAACACACGGCAACAAGGTACCACGCATCTTGCTAAAATGTGCATACTACTTCACCGACCTGAGTGAACCCAATTCCGGCGTAACACTTGTCGCACCCGGCAGCAACCACCTCCTCGAGCGGGTTCCCATTCCAAAAGGACAGGTGGATCCCGAAGGCGCACTCGAAGCGAGTTTACAACCCGGGGATTGCCTACTGTTTGAAAACCGTACCTTTCATGCAGGAGCTGCAAACTTAACCGACCAGATCCGTAAAGGTATAATGATCGGCTACGGTTACCGATGGTTGATGCCGATGGACTATCGGACACAGGAACAGACGTTGTTAGATAAACTCACGCCACTTGAGCAGTATCTGGTGGGTGAACCCTTCACGAAAACAAAAGAATTTATTCCCAGCGGCAGCGAAAGTCCCCTCGCAGCATGGTGTGAGCAGCACGGCGCACCAGCAGTGAGACGGGTCTCTTAACTTATTTAAGTCAACGTGACGACATCCTGTTTGACAATCTCTTTCGTGTGATAGTGGTCTGCACGAGAAATCAGTTCCAACGTCTCCGGCGAGAGCCGTCCCCTCACCTCCTCAGACACGCGACTCTCACCACGGTGTTGCGGTCTATAACGTAAGGTCAGGATGCAACGATACCGATCCTTCGGTTTCCAAGGCAGCGCACCGTGCGTCAGGAGTTCAGAGATAATCACCACATCCCCTGCTTTGGGTGTGATGTTAAGGACCCCCGGCGGAATGTCATCGGCATCTTCAATCTTCCCGTTGTTGAAGAGATGTTCCGGTCGATCGAAAAGAGTCTTGTGTGTACCGGGAACGACAAGCAACCCACCATCTCCCGGATGCACATCGTACAGGTACGGAAAAACGACAAAATCATCGCAAAAAATGCGCCCATCCCGGACCTCATAGCGGTTGCAGTGCCACCCAAAATCTTCGCGTGCGCAATGCAAGCGCAGTCCTTCCGCCGACTCCGACACACCCGCCCGATCCGCAATCATCGTCCCGCGGAACAGTTGCGGTTTATCCCGCGTCAACTCCTTGATGATGGGCCATGTCGCTCGGTGCAGTGTGAGGGCTTCTAAAGGTTTCGCAAAGGCAAATCCATTTGGGAGATTTTTATTGCTGGAGTCAAATCCGGGTGGGAGTTCCTCGGTAGGTGTATTGATATATTCATTTGCTGCTGCTTGTGCCGCTTTCAGTTCTTCGGCACTAAGCACATTTTTTAGGTGAAGGTATCCGGTAACATCAAACAGATACCGTTGTTCAGGTGTCATCATCGCAGTTTGCTCCTCATTCGTGCCAATCGGGAATTATTCAAAAATATTCAGGATAAAAATCAGGTTCGTAGTAGGGCGATTCATCGCCCGTTCTTACCTCTCAAACGCGCAATAATGCAGATCGCATTTGGGCGAGTACGCCGCAGAATTGCGCTACTACAAACTAAAATTATAAACCATCTCCAACTATTCAACACCAAGTGCTGATTTCTAAGATGCTGGAGTCTCCCACACGGGCCAGTCATTCTCCTGTAGCTGCTGGAATAACTTATCAAACGCTTCGCTACCGTCATCCTCCCATTCATCCAGACGTACACCCGGCGCATAAGATTCGTCAACACCTTGTTTCATGAGACGTTCCGCTTGTTGTAAGTTTCGGTAGTAGTGCTTTACGCCACCCGGTAAGGTGACAACAGAGATATGCCGTTCCCATTTCGGCGCAGGTGTCTCGGAATAGCGTTTCACAGCATCTTCATCTAACACGACACCGAGACCATCACCTTCTGGCACCTGCATAAACCCACGCTGGACTTTGTGGGACGTAATAATTAGATCGTCCTCATAAGCGTGACTGGCAGTAACACCCGGCAGTGTGGCAGTCGGCATCACAGCTCCCAGATGACAAGCAAACGCTGCCGTAATACCCGTACCGACATACTGTAACAAGATCGGCGTGTTCGCGGCGGCAAAAGTCCAACCCGATGCCAGCGCACTTTTGATAGTCTCATGACTACACAACGCACCGTCAAAATCTCCAGCACGGAGTCCGATCCAAGGACCAGAGGGTTGACGCGATGCACCTTCCCGGATAACGCCGACACCGTGCAGATAGAACGGAATCCGAATCTCTTGATGCAGTCTGCGCCAACCCCCTACATCGTATGCAAAAATCGGTTCCTCAAGACCTTTAACAACGGGAATCTTCTCCAGTTCCCGCAAGATAGGCAATGCCTTCTCAACGTTGATTAACGAGCCGTTAAAATCATATTCCACCCGAAAGTCGGGAGGCGCGACCTCCTGAATTGCGTTCGACTGCTCGACGACATCGTAAAAAGCGCGTGCTTTGCATTTGAGACCGCGGTATCCGCGTTCAGCAGCAACCTGAATCTCAGCAGCGGTATCTTCGGGCGACATACACGGCATCCACCACCCCATCGCGACCCATTGCCGAACCTGCTGCCCCATCAGTTTCCACGCTGGCAATCCGAGGTGTTTCCCCATCAAATCATAGCACGCCATATCAAGGTTAAAACGTCCTTCACCCATAACATGATCAAATGGATTTGTGCCGAGATAGAGGTCCAACACGTCCTGATCGAACGGCGGTCCTGGATTTTCTCCGAGACCGATGAGACCCGTATCGGTATGGAATTTATAGACCGTGACCAACTCAGTCATCGCAAAATGGTAGTATTGTTTACGAATCCGTTCCTCGTAAGGCACACGCAACGGAATTGCTTCAATCTCGGTAATTTTCATCAAAAAATTAGGCAAGACCCCGGGAAGATTGCCTATCTCCTTATATCCTCAGTCATCGTTTTTCGCTTTAGGTTGTTCTTACTGTTCGTTCGTATCCCCAAGTTATTCTATCAAAACACCTGAAAAGAGTCAAACCGAAAGTGCTGTGAGTACAGAGCCATTCAATTGGTGACATAGCAGTTTTGGCTTGCAAGCTGCGTCAAAAGTTGCTATTATACCCGTAAGCGACAATAGGTAAGTCTTATAAACCGGAAGGGATGTGCCGAGGACGCTGATGAATTCTAAATTAAAATATGTAATTGGATTTTTAATCTTTTTAGGACTTTGCTTCATTTTCCAGTGGCGTGCCGGACAGGTTAGTGATACTGAAACACTTTTGTGGTACAGCATCATCCCACCGCTGCTTGCTGTTACGTTAGCAATCGTGACAACCCGACTGTTTCCGAGTCTCGGTATAGCAGTCGGTGTCGGGCTTGTGCTCTCATGGTATCAGAAAGGTGCTACGCCGAGCGGTTTCTTCGCAGAAGCCGTTTGGTTCGTCCGTGCCGTGAGTGTCGGAAATGATGGGATAGATCTCTTCAATTTCTGGGTAGTTCTGTTTGTTTTTCTGATTATGGCGACGATCTCTGTGGTGGTGGCCTCCGGTGGCATTGGTGGTGTGGTTGTTTGGCTGTCTCAGTTTGCGAAGGGACCTCGGTCTGCTCAATTTATCACGGGGTTGATGGGGATCGTCATCTTTATTGGCGATTATTCCAATGCGATGCTTGTTGGACCAACGATGCGTCCGCTCACTGATCACCATCGGGTCAGCCGTGAAAAGTTGGCGTTTCTTGTGGACTCTACGAGCGCGCCGATTGCGGGGCTCGCGTTTGTTAGCACTTGGATCGGTTATGAAGTCGGACTCTTTGAGGATATAGGAAAGACGCTTGGTCTTGGACTTGATGGGTATTCCATGTTTTTCGATGCACTTAGTTTTCGGTTTTACTGTGTGCTGACCATCATTTTTGTTCTCGTCAATGCGCTCAGTGGCAGGGATTATGGTGCGATGCACCAAGCTGAAACACGGGCACGAGAGACGGGCGACATTGCCGCTCCAGATGCACAGGCACTCGGGCACGCTGCTTCTTTTACCAGTTTACCAAACGCCGTTGTCCAGCCCCTTTCGGCGGTTCTACCGCTCTTAACCCTTTTCGGATTGCTATTGGGTGGGTTTTGGATAGATGGCAATGGGACCGGGTCTATTCTGTCGCTAACATCTTGGCGGAACGCGCTTTCTGAGGCGAATAACGTGATGGTGCTTGCCTGTGCAGCGGCGAGTGCATTTGTCATCGCAATTATCTGCGCACGCTGGCTCTCAAAACTACGATTCTCAGAGATTGCTCCGGTTGTTTGGAACGGTATAAAAGGGAGCCTCACGCCGTTGAGCATTCTATTATTAGCATGGGGACTCAAGGCGAGTTGTGATAGGCTAATGACGGGTGATTTTCTTGCTACGATGCTCAGTGATGTTGTATCACCACTCTGGTTCCCGATGCTTGTGTTTATCTGTGGGGCCGTGACCTCTTTTGCAACCGGCACGAGTTGGGGCACAATGGCGATCTTGATTCCGACTGCGATTCCAGTGGCGTTTTCGCTTGATGGTGATAATTACGGACTCACGACGATCATCTGCCTCGGTGCAGTGCTTGATGGTGCCATCTTTGGAGACCACTGCTCGCCGCTTTCGGATACAACAATTTTGAGTTCTATCGCCAGTAGTTGCGACCCGCTGCACCATGTCCGAACGCAACTACCTTATAGCCTCACTGTTGCGGGTATCGCGCTATTTTGTGGCTATCTCCCCGCCGCGCTCGGTATCTCTTCAGCGATCGGGATTGCGTGTGGAACCGCCTTAATTATCTTGATATTTTACGGTATTGCCAGTTTCCGCAAAGTTCAAGAAAGGAGAAATGTATGAAGGTTGCCCTTGGAGAACAGGTAGCGATTGTTACAGGTGGTGCGCAAGGCATCGGCCGTGCTATCGTGGACGCACTAATTGAGAACGGTGCATACGTGGCAATTGTCGATATTGATGTGCAGGCAGGTAAGGAAACCGCCCAAGAAATTCAGCAACAGGGTGGAACATGTCTGTTTATAGAAGGTGATGTGTCAGATGCGGCGCAGATGGAGGTTGTTGCAGACCAGATTGCCGGACACTTTGGCAAAATAGAAATTCTGGTGAACAATGCTGGAATAAACACCAAGAGCGATAGGGTACCGATTCATCAATACACTATAGAGGATTGGCACCGTATTTTGGAGATTGATCTCACGGGTGTTTTCACAACGAGTCGTGCGGTTATTCCATATATCCTTAAATCTCATAGCAGATCTGGCTCCGAAAATGCGACGGGACGGATTGTTAATATCAGTTCTATCGCAGGGTTGGTGCCGTTGCGCCTGCAGAGTGCTTACGTCGCGGCGAAGGCAGGGGTTGCCAATCTGACGCGTTCAATGGCGTTGGAACTCGGACCAGAAGGGATTTTGGTGAACGCTATCGCACCCGGTTCGACCTTGACGCGCGGCACGAAGGCTCTTTTTTATGGAGATGATGGTGCGTATACAGAGAATGCCGCGAGTCTGTTATCGCACATTCCGCTTGGGAGACCCGGAAAAACAACAGAAATCGCAGCTGCGGTGCTTTTCCTTGTCTCGCCGGATGCGAGTTATATCAACGGTAGTGTGCTTGCAGTGGACGGTGGATGGACTGCAGGCTATACACGGGATTGGTAGATGCACCTACACCTCTTGAACTAACAACTTATAACTGATAACTAACAACTATTTCAAGGAGATAAAAATGGCGAAGATTACTACGTTTAAAGGGTATCAAGGCGAACCACCTATTCCGAAACCGGCGCATCAGGTACAAGCGAATGTTGTCACGGTTCAAGACGGAGTGCCGGTAAGGTATCCGGGTTGTGATGGCATCGGTGTGCGTGTCGTACATCCGGCGAACTCGAACGCGCCTGCGCAAAACTTGGGACTTGTCGTGTTTTTTGTGCCACCGCACGTCGTTCTTGAACCGGGAAGTCATCACACTGAGGAATGCTACGTCATCCTAAAGGGTAAAGGCGTGATGACGCTCGCGGGTGAAAAGGTGCCTGTTGAAGCGGGAACGTTCATCCACCTCCCGCCGTGGTGTGAACACGGGATTGAAAACACAGGCGATGAGTCGATGGAGGTCTTAATCTGTACTTCTCCACCAAACCCATAAATTACGCGAGAAACTCTGCTCTAAGCGTCTAACGCCTTGGTTTGGCACCTATTTATGCCTTGTCATAGGCGTTTGCATTTTTAATTCAACTTTTTTCCCACATTTTCGTTAAATAAAATATGTTAACTGTTTAGAAACCACACCTTTAATCTGTGGGGGTTAATTTATGCACGGATCGATGTCAGGTTCAGGTCGCGAGCGGAGATCTCGGAGGATGGCCTCTTTCGGAAAATCGAAATTTCGGAAGCGGGATCATGAACCACTTTCAACAATGGAGGAGGTGCCTGAACGGCTAAAAGAACAGGCAGAAGCACACCTTGAAACAGGCGAAGAAATCAAGGTTGCTGTTTCAACAGATTTGCGCTTTGACGGTACCTACGGCAAAGATTGGCTATTAGTCACAAATAAGCGGCTCATCACTTTTAATCAGAATGGTGCTATCGGGCATCATATACGAGAAGTACCGCTCACGTCCGTTGAAGATATCGAAATCCTTGAGATGTACGGGAATAACATTCTCAAGGTGAGTACAGCGGATAATGCATTTGAAGTATCGCGATACTCAAAACGGTTAACCCCGAAGTTCAATCTTGCTGTCTCGGAATTGGAAGAATTAATTCCGCAAAAGGAAAGAGACGCAGATGGTCGGCGACGCGGTAGGCGTGGCTTTGGTCCAAATGGGATGCCCTCTGGCAAGGATAAAGGTCGGTGTGAAAAGTGTGACCAGCCTATCCCAAGTTGGTCGGGGGTGTGTGTCAATTGCGTCCAAAAAGGAAAGCTCATCTTTCGACTCATCAAATACGCTGTTCCGCTTTGGCACGTCGTTGTGCCGGCATTCCTCATCATGATGGTCATCCGTCTCGTCGGGCTCTACCCGGAGATACTCATGATGGATCTGATTGACAGGATTATAAACCCTGCCGGGCATGCTGTTGCTACAGGATTGCCAATTCCCGAAACAGATTGGGGACACCTTCAAGGAACTGTAAACTTTTTAGGCGAATGGTTTGACAACATACCCGTCGGTGGGAGTTTCGGACATCTGATAGGAATTGTGCTCCTGATGGTTGGTGTTAACGTATTCACAATGGCAGCTGGGGCTGTACGCGGATATATGATGGCATGGGTGGGACAGAATATCACTCGGCGGCTTCAGAATGAAACCTATGAACATCTGAACGCGCTCTCCATTGATTTTTTTCACGAGCGGGATACGGGAAACTTGATGTCAAGGATCACGCACGATGTATCAAGACTCCGAGATTTTATCGCGAATGGGTTACAGGATATCGTCGGTGATTCTCTCACTATTATCTATATTTGTGTAATCATGTTCGGGTACAACTGGCAACTTTCGCTCTGGACGTTGATACCTATTCCCTGTCTTATCTTCTTCACAATCTTTTTTGGGAAAAAAATGAGCAAGGTGTACCACGTTTTATGGAAACGGTATGCGAACATTAGTACGATTCTCGCAAGCACGATTCCAGGGGTCCGTGTTGTTAAGGCGTTCGCTCGCGAACGCTACGAGATAAACCGGTTTAGTGATTTGACGTATCAGGTATTTAGCGGTGAATTGAACGCTGCGAAACTTGGAACGCTTTACCGCCCGATTATGGAGTTTATCGTTTTTACGGGCCGTATCATCCTCTGGTTGGTAGGCGGGTGGCTGATTTTCCAAGGCGATATAAAGCTCGGTATGCTATGGATGTTCCAAGGTTATATGATGCGGTTTTTTAGACCTGTGTATACACTCTGTCAGATGAACGAGCGATTCATCCGAGCAGGTACCTCCGCCGAGCGTGTGTTTGAAGTTATGGACACACCGCCGAGCGTTGCTGATAAAGAGGGCGCGATAGCTCTTGGGCATATCCGCGGCGCTGTCGAATTTCGGGATGTCTATTTCTCATACGATGACGAGAAAAATGCGCTCAACGGTGTTAATTTTCAGGTGCAACCCGGTGAAATGATAGGATTAGTTGGGCACAGCGGTGCAGGGAAAAGCACGCTCATCAATTTGATCACCCGCTTCTACGACCCGAACGATGGCGCGATAATGATTGATGGCCACGACAGTCGCGACATTCAGGTGAAGGCTTTACGGCAACAGGTCGGTGTCGTATTGCAGGATCCGTTTTTGTTCCAAGGCACGATAGCCGAGAATATCGGTTACTCAAAACCGGGAGCATCTCGGAAGGAGATTATTGCGGCTGCCAGAGCCGCAAATGCACACGATTTTATTGTTAAGTTCCCTGATGGTTACGACACAATGGTAGGTGAAAGAGGCGCGAGAGTTTCCGGTGGTGAACGCCAACGTATCTCTATCGCACGCGCAATTTTGAAAAACCCGCGTGTCCTTATCTTGGATGAAGCGACATCTTCTGTTGATACCGAAACGGAGTCCAAAATCCAAGAGGCTTTGGAACGACTCGTTCAAGGGAGAACAGTATTTGCCATTGCACACAGACTGTCAACCCTTAAGTATGCTGACCGGCTTATTGTGCTGAAAGAGGGAGAGGTAGACGAGATCGGGACGCATGAGGAGCTGCTTGCCAGAGAAGGGACTTACGCCGGGCTGTGTGAGAAGCAGACTGAATTGTCAAAAATTCGCGCATGGTAATCTGACCTTAGAAGGAGGCACGCTGATGAAGGAAGCGGTTAGTGTTGTTGATGAATTAGAGTTTCTTGATGCGAATCACGTTAGAATAGAGCGGAACGCGTTTGAAGAACTGGTCGTCCAGCTTCCTGATGGAACAACACATACGAAGGTTGAACCGATCTGTGCTTTTCCTGTCAGCGAGACAAACCGATACATTTCCCTCATGGATGAAGAGGGGAATGAGATCGGTATTATTGAGGATATAAAGCAGCTGCCACGCGGCTCCCGCGAGGTACTTGTTGAGGAATTACAGAAACGGTACTTTATGCCAAAGATTACCAAAATCCACGAATTGGATGGACAATTCGGGATTACGCAGTGGGTAGTTGAAACTTCACAAGGAGACGTAGAGTTCGGTTTACGAACCCGATATGATATTGTTACGCTTGAGAATGGACGCGTCCTAATTAAGGATGCCGACGGTAATCGGTATGAAATTGAGAACTACCATAAGTTGGACCCGAAGAGTCTCGCGCTACTTGAAACACAATTATAAATTCTCAAATATCGAGTTTCTGCGCCGCTTGCACCGTCAGAACTGTAGCTCGTAATGAAATGGAGAGCGGTATCTACGGAGAGAGACTTTCAAACTTCAAATCCACCGAACCGAACCGCAAGGAAAGTTAAAAAAACCGCAAGGAAATATAAAAGATGGAGAACGTAAGAATTGAACGTATTGAATGGGCACGCTTAACAGGTGAGCGTCCACGCAAAGCCGGTTGCAACTCACGGTTGGGTGAACACGGGCTGCATGTCCGGCCCCCTATTGCTCGCCTAACGACGACAGAGGGCGTTAGCGGATTTGGCTTCTCGTCGATTTCACGTGAGAAAGCAGAGGCTATTGTCGGATTCCAGCTCAGCGATGCGTTTGATGCCGAGAGTGGTGTCACCGAAGAATTTAGAATATTGGAATACCCGCTCTGGGATTTGGTCGGACAGTTAGCAGAAAAACCTGTGTATGCGATGCTTTCGGGACAGAACGGCGAGTTTCGCGCACCGTGTTACGATACCTCACTCTATATTGATGACTTACACCTTGATGACAACGCTGAAGCCGCGGCACTTATCGCTTCCGAGGCATTGGAGGGAAAGGCACGCGGCCATAACGCCTATAAGATCAAAGTAGGTCGTGGCGCGATGCACATGCCTCTTGATAAAGGGACGCAGCGGGATATTGATGTTATCCGTGCCGTGCGCGAGGCTGCTGGACCCGATGCTACGATTTTGATAGATGCCAACAACGGTTATAATCTCAACCTTACCAAGCAGGTATTGGGTGGGGCTGCCGATGCAAAGGTCTATTGGATGGAAGAGGCGTTCCACGAGGATGCCCGCGTCTATAGTCTCTTGAAAGAGTGGTTAAATGCCGAAGGTTTAGAGACCCGCATTGCTGATGGTGAGGGTGGTGCATCACCGCACCTCGTGGATTGGGCAAAAGACGGACTCATTGACATCGTCCAATACGATATTTTTCACCCTGGCTTCTCACGCTGGCTTGAGTTGGGACCCGAATTGGATGCAGCTGGCGTTGGCACCGCACCACATCACTATGGCGGCTACTACGGTAATTTCGTCACCTGTCATCTTGCAGCGAAGGTAGAGCGATTTGAGTTCACCGAGTGGGATCATGCGACGACACCTGGGATAGATGATTCTGCCTATTCTGTATCCAACGGTTATGTAAATGTACCACAAAGTCCTGGTTTCGGATTAAATATAGAGGAAGGACCTTACCAAAAAGCACGTGAAGAGAATGGGTTCGAGGTTCGTGTGTAGTGCGATAATTGATACCGCCGCGTCGTACGGGCAGATCGCTTTTCACAGGGTCAAGTCGGAGTGGGTTTCGGCAGCTGGAGGTCAATTGATGCGCTGGAAGGCATTTTTTAAAGCGATGTTTAGTTGGCGCAACTTGTCGATATTTTCGGAGTTCCCGGTGGAATCCCTTATATTCTATATTGGTGCAGTGGCAGTGGTGGTTCTGATTAAGCAGTGTTAGTTCTGATTGGATAAATTTTCTCTAAACGTGGTAGATTCCAAAAACTGCAAGGGAAACAAAATTATGGCGTATTTAACAGAAGCAGACAAAGCGTTCTTTAAAGAAAATGGCTATCTGGTTGTGCGCGGCGCGCTGGAACAAGAAGCGATCGATGCTGCACTTGACAGGCTCTGGGAAGCACTTGACGAAGATCGGAACGACCCGGAGTCTTGGATTCGTCAAGGTTATCGTACGGTGCCTATCGGTGGTGAAGACGCTATCGCTGGTACGACATACAATAACCGAGTTTTCGCGATGGCGGAAGAACTCGTCGGCAAGGATAAATTGAATGCGAGTGGTGGCGCAGGACCGCATATCAATTTCCCAGATCCAGACAGAGAATGGCGCGAACCCGGGGGCGGACACCTTGACGGTTACCACACCCCTACAAACGGTGTACCAAAAGGGGTTGTCGGTTCGTTCACACTCGGCGCGACCGTCTATCTTGACACAGTTGAAAAACAGGGGGGCGGATTTACCGTCTGGCCGGGGAGCCATCGGATTTGGGCAGAGTATTTCAGACACCACGACTTGGATAGTCTCCCCGGTGGTGTCGCTCCGTTTGATTTGGGACCGAGTTATGAGTTCACAGGGGACGGCGGGGATGTCTGTTTCTGGCATCATCAAATGAGCCATACCGCTGGTTCAAACTGTGGTCGCAACGTCAGAATTGCCCTCATCAGTAGGTACCGTCGAAAAGATCTTGACGAGATTAAGTTTGAAACCCCTGACGATATGTGGAAATATTGGGACGGAATTTCGTAGGACTGGCATCTATCTTGAAAACTGGCAAGGTTCAAACCGCATCAATCAAGTGGAAGACCCGCAAAATCACTCCTACCGCGAGGACATCCGAATATTAATTTGTCAAACAAAGTAATATGTAGTATCCTATTATTAGTCTGTTTTTTTAATAAAAACGACGTTGGAGTTATTTAGATTTACTACACTTCGTCACAATTGGATTAGGGAATTTGGGAATGGACCTCTATATGAACCCTTCTGAAGTCTCAGAAATAATAGGTGTGGAAGAGGGAATTATTATTCGAGCATTAGAGCGGCAAGATGTAGAGATTGAGCCGTATCTACGCGTCGTCTCTGCTCGGGCTGAAGAACCGGGGAGGGCCACGAAGCCGCAAATGCAACTACGGGTTGATGGCCTCGCGCCGCTAATAAAGAAACTCACCTATAATATCCCAACAGATGACATCATTGAGAATCTCAGCTGCCAAATTATTGATATTACATACCTACGGGAAACTTGTGATAGATTAGAAGCGGAAAATAAAGCACTTATCGCTGAAAACACGCAGCTTCGAGAGACTGTTGAATCTTTCCAAGCCGAAAGAGGGGATTGGTCCGCACAAGTTGATGATTTAACAAATCAGTTGACGCAGGAGCAATCTAAAGGTTGGGTAAGTCGTTTGTTGAAACGGAAAGATTAAAAAATTATAGGTGGCGAATGAGACTACAGTTCCCTGAAACGCTATGACGAAAGAAAAACGAAATCAATTAATTGCAATCGGATTTTTCGTAGTTGGCACTATTTTTCTCTATATAGAGGGTATCTCACTACTACCGGCGATTATGACACAAAATAGTGTTTTGCTTAAGGGCATCTCGCTGGTGTTGTTGAGTATCGCTGCGATTCTTGGTGGAATCGCCTTTGAGAACAAACAGCGAATCGTCATTATATCAGGCATCGGTTTGGTGATTGGACTGGCGTTTCTCTATCTGCCGATTCCATCGATTTTGCGCGGTTCAGCATTTCACATTTTGTTTGCTTGTGCTATTGCTTTCGGTATGACGACAACTACGAAGCGGATCTCGACTATTGGTTCAGCACTCTTAGCGTGTGTCGGCATCGTTTTCCTTTACCAACCTTTCTTTCCAGTGCTCGGTAGCACCGCCCTACACCTACTCCTACCCGGTATCATCATTTTTTCGATTGTCTTTTCACAGAAAACCTTGTGTGAACAGATTTCTATCGGCTTAATCGCGTTGGGTATGATTGCACTCTGCCAACCGTTTTTCATGCTGTTTTATCAAACCGGTTTTCAGTTGTTGCTTACGGGCTTAACAGGATTTATTGTCGCGGCACATCGTTAATAGTTATCAGTTCGGTTTTTCTGCGAAAAATCTTTCAGTTAACAGTTAACAGTTGCCAGTTAAAGAGACCTCTTAACTGGCAACTGGTTACTGGTTACTGTCTCACTGATAACTATTCCCTCTGAAAACTAAATGTCAAACATATCTCCTAATTCTAAGACGAAAAAAGTTGTAATAGTGGGTGCAGGTATCATTGGTGCCACGCTCGCTTACCATCTGTCCCAGCGAGAGGGTATTGACGTTACGCTTCTCGAGCGCGATATCCCCGGTTCAGGTGCGTCTGGACACTCTTTCGCATGGGCAAACGCGTTCGGGAAAGATCCGCGCGAGTATCACACGCTCAATCGGCGTTCGCTTGATATGTGGTATCGGTTGGCACATCAACTTGATACAGATATCGGTATCCACTATGGTGGTGAAATGCGGTGGGAAAACAACCCACAACGCGCAACGCAGCTCCGTGAACGTGTGCGTCAAATCCAGACGTGGGGGTATCCGTGTCGCCTCATCACCCGTGACGAGATGTCGTTCCTTGAACCACACCTACATCCCGGCACCGTATTAGCTGCGTCCCTCTCCGAAGCGGATATCCACATTGAAACTGATACATTTATTAATGTTTGTCTCCGGCGTGCACGCGAAGCAGAGGCGATTGTATATGCGCAAACCAGTGTCACAGGTTTTGTCGTTCGTGATAGCAATATCGCCGCTGTGAAAACAACCAATGACGAGTTTCCGTGTGATGTCGTTGTCTTGGCGAGCGGTGTTCAGACGACCGAATTGGCTTCTCTGGTGCAAGTCCATATTCCGCAACAGCGGAGTCCTGGCGTTGTTATTAAGACAACACCGTGCGCTGAGGTATTACATAATGTAGCGGTCATTCATGCACCATCAAAGGATGAGAAGCATCAACACCTCCACCTCCGACAACTATCTGACGGAAGCCTCAGAATTGGGCAGGGAACTCAAGAGGGAATCAACCGTGATGACTCACAGCAACACGCCGACGCGCTCCTCGCCCGTGCTAAAACCTACCTACCAGCAATAGCGGACGCGAAAGCGATTCCAACGCTTGTCGGTTATCGTCCGATGCCACTTGATGGATTCCCAGTCCTCGGATTTACAGCTTCTGTTCCGAATCTTTATATTGCGCTCATGCACAGCGGTGTGACGCTGGCCCCCTTGGTCGGTGAAATGGCGATGTTGGAAATCGTGGATGATGTACGGGTAGATTGGTTTGACCCTTATCGTTCAGAGCGATTTGGGTAGGTTGTTGGTTTGAACGTACTCAGAATACCTAAACTTATCAGATTTATCCGCCAAAACCCAATTCTTTAGTTTCCCTCTTTCCCTATTTCCAGTAGCAAGTGGAGATCCGGGATATAGTCGAAGTTCTTGTATATCAGGTCAGGGCGTGAAAATAAATGTAGCATTTTTTGTCCGTTGTGGTATACTCTTCTTAACATTGTTGGTAGAAAATACGCCCTCGCTGTAAGGCGAGGTTTCTACTGCTCCCAAGTACCCAGTTGAGGGGCACGACTGCAATGCCGTAATTTAGACAAGGCCTCTGAGATTAAAACAAGGAAGGAGATAAAGATGTTAAGCGCAAGAAAATTTTCATCGATTCAACGCTTTACGCGAATTGCTGTTTCTGTTTCCATCTTGATTTTTGCCTCGGTTCTCCTTAGCTTTGGCGGGGAAATCCTTGATGACTTTGATGATGGTGATATAGAAGGCTGGGAACGCTCCCCACAGAATCGGGATAGCAAATCCTTTTGGGGTATAGAGAAAGGGAACACTTTCGTCACCTTTGATCCGAAGGGTCTCGTGTGGAGCGAGGCGATCTCCCAGCTCAATTTTACCGGCGAAGGTTTGGGTATTGGTGACTTCGACAAATGGACAGACTATGACGTGGAGGTCGATTTGCGACATAAAGAGATCGCCAACTTTCCAGGAGGTATCCGTGGGCGCGTTGACCTTGAGACAGGTTCACATTATGTTGTCTGGTTATATCCCGGGTCAGCAAAAATGAATCTGTTTAGCAATCCGGGCTGGGACATTAATACCGGCCTGCAAAATCACGGTGAGGCTCCTTATAAGCCAGAGGTGGATAAATGGCACACGGTCAAATTGAGCTTTTCAGGGACCACCATCAAGGTCTTCTATGATGGGGAGATGATGATTGAAGCAAAAGATAATCAGTACAAAAGCGGAACAGTGGCACTGGGTAATCAGGACAAAATTGTGGATTACGATAATGTTCGTATCACAGGTCCCGGCATTCCAAACTTAAATGCGAGTGCTGTCACAGCACAAGATAAATTGACGATAACGTGGGGGCAGATAAAGTCGTCGTTTTAGCGTCTATTTTCCATAGTGTTCCGTATACACCTTCACAAGGTCCCCCTTCCGAAAACCGGGGACCGCCGTAGCACACTCCTGTGCCAGGTGCTCGTAATCAATCTTCATCAAACGTGCTAAGACAGTAGAATTTTTCGCTTTTAAAAGTATCCACTGTTTACTCTTTTCACACTGCTTTTTATCTGTCTCTCTACGCGAATAGTCTTGCCAGCCTTGGCAAGGTACAGCGAAATCAAAAGGGTTTTGGAAGACTTTCAAAGCCTCACGGGTGTTGTTATATTGCCACATCTGAAAATCTTGGTGGCGTATCGGTAGGGGTTTATATTGCCGCATATCTTGATGGGGGCTTGCCAAGCGAGTCCATATCTGAAATTCTGTATTTACCGAGTACGACTTGCCCGTGTGGAGGTAGAATGCATCCCTTGGGAGCGTCAATTTGCTGATCAAACGCATGCTTGGCTCAAGTTGTTTGTGAGTTGTAAACTTCCTGAAGTTCACAGGCACAATAAACGCGACAATGTCTGCTAAATCGGCAGCATGGTTGAAAAAGGCGATCGCTAATTTTCCGCGTTTACCGAACGGTGGATTCCCGATGACCACAGTATCTTGCCGGGTGGATGGTAAATCGGTGACTTTAAAAAAGTCTTGGCGTTTCACCTCGTCACATTTCGGCACGAGGTCGATGCCGAATCGTCTCTGTGATGGTAAGCGTTTGTAAAACGCACCGGTGCCAGCAGCAGGTTCCACGAAAAAGAGGTCGCTGAAATTCCGGTTTAGCGTTGAGAGCGTGTGTATGAAGTGCTCCCAACATGCTTCCGCGACCTCTGATTTAGTGTAAAACTGATCTAATAGATTCTTCAAACCTTCCACCTTTTAGAATCTCGATACCTACCAAGGCAGCCCGTCTCAACACATTCAGCCAAGGATTACTCAAAGCCTACCAACTCGCCATCCTTGACAATCAAAACCTTCGGGTCGTAAACCGCGTCCCCGTTGGCATCAAAAGAGAACTTACCGAAAATTGTGTCAAAATCCTTGATGTTTGCCAGAGTGTCTCGGATTGAAGCAGCGTCGGTTGATTGTGCATTTGCGATGGCCTCTGCTAAAATATGGAGGGCAGCATACGAACGCGCAACAGAATTAATCGGTTCCATGCCGTATTTGGCACTATAGTTCTGCACGAAGGTCTGATTTCCTGGTGTCTCAAGGGCAGCACCCCACCCGACAAAAGTTATTGCACCCTCAGCAGCTGCACCTGCGGCCCGCACATCTGCTGCGGTCAATGTCCGCACGATAAAGGGTGCGGATATACCGAGTTCATGCCCTTGCCTGAGGATCCCAGGCTTTTCCGGCGATAAACATGAAACAAAAATAACATCGGGATTCAGGGCATGGATTCGGGTCAATTGTTCAGAAAAGTCAGTATCCCCACCTTTGAAGGTTTCAGTCGCTATCACCTCAACCCCCCTCGCAGCGAGGACTTCCCGCACGGACGCGTCCCCATCGGTGGAGAAAAAATCGGCTTTATCATATATCGTAGCAGCCCGTTGATAACCGAGTTTTGTCTGCGTGACTTCAACGCCACTCGGAATAAGTATATCTGTCGTCAGTGAGACACGAAAAATGTAATCTCCAAGCGCACTGAGACCGCGGGCAGCGGATGTTGAATTCATCACGACAACCTGACTTTCTTGCGCTATTGGAAAAGTCTCCCTACTCTGACTGGAAGTGGCAGGTCCCAGAATAATAGATGTACCCTCTTGATGGATGAGTTTATTGAATGCCGCGATTGCGCCTTCTACAGTGCTCTGATCATCTTCAATAATAAACTTGAGTTTTGTTCCACTCGGATGCGCAGCGTTAATCTCGCTGAGTGCTAACTCAAAGCCTTGGGAGGTTGGGATGCCAAACGAATCAGTGAGCCGTCCTGTCAGTGATAAAACGACACCGACAGAAATTTCTTCGCTGGTCTCCGTCATCTGTGGTGCGGCAGGCTCGATAATCTGGGAAACTCGATCACAAGCGGAAAATGCAACAATTAACACAACAATCGCGAATAGAGATGCCAATAACGTAAATTTTTTAGTATTCATAAAGCTCCTTATAGTAGAGCCTGTAATTATCCGCACACGCGGCGTAAGTGTTGATTTCAACTTTGGCGGTATTTTCTGGTTCGATGTATTTGGATTACTCAAAGTGTACGAGTTCGTCATCTTTGACAATCAGGACCTTCGTGTCGTAAATGGCGTCTCCATTCGCATCAAAAGAGAATTTACCGAGAATTGTGTCTAAATCTCTGATACTTGCAAGCGCGTCTCGAATCGCTGCAGCATCGGTTGATTGTGCATTCGCAATTGCCTCCGCTAAAATATGAAGTGTCGCATACGAACGCGCGGCGTAGTTGATGGGTTCTATGCCGAATTTGGCACTGTAATTTTCCACGAAGGCTTTATTCCCCGGTGTATCGACTGCAGTCCCCCACCCGACAAAAGTTATTGCACCCTCAGCAGCTGCACCTGCGGCCTGCACGTCTGCTGCAGTCAATGTCCGCATGATAAAGGGTGCGGATATATCGAGTTCATGCCCTTGCCTGAGGATCCCAGGCTTTTCCGGCGATAAACATGAAACAAAAATAACATCGGGATTTAGAGCCTGGATTCGGGTTAATTGTTCAGAAAAGTCGGTATCCCCACCTTTGAAGGTTTCAGTTGCTATCACCTCAATCCCCTTCCCAGCGAGGACTTCTTGCACGGACGCGTCTCCATCGGTGGAGAAGAGATCGGTTTCATCATACATTGTAGCGACGCGTTGATAACCGAGCTTTGTTTGTGTGACTTCAATGCCTCTGGGGATAAGTATATCTGTAGTGAGCGCGACGCGAAAAACGTAATCTCCGATCGCACTGAGACCGCGGGCAGAGGATGTCGGGCTAATTGCCACAACCTGATTTTCTTGCGCTACCGGAAAAGCCATCTCAGTTTGACTTGAGGTAGGAGGTCCGAGAATGATAGAAGCGTTTTCTTGGTGAATCAGCTGATTGAAGGCTTCAACCGCCCCTTCTACGGTGCCCTGCTCGTCCTTAACGATGAGTTTGAACTTCGGACCGTCGGATTTTGCATTGTTGATTTCGTCGAGTGCTAATTCCAAACCTTGCTGGACCGGTCTACCAAACGAGTCAGTGAGCCGTCCTGTCAGTGATAAAACGACACCGACAGAAATTTCTTTACTGGTCTCCGTCATCTGCGGTGCGGCAGGATCGATAATTTGGGAAACTCGATCACAAGCGGAAAATCCGATAGCTAGTGCGATAATCGCAAATAGAGATGTGAATAACGTGAATTTTTTAGTATTCATAAAACTCCTTTGATGGTATACGAAATGTATGCTTTCGTCTATTGACAGCACCCGAAGTGCTTATTATTTTTCTATTCTAATTATATCATTTTCGCACCGAAAATCAAGTTAAAACCGATTCGATCCGGACACCTAATATACTTGACCTATTTTCTGTTACACGGTATATTATGATAAACCTAACGGGCAAGAACAAACATCTCACATTAGACGGAGCAATATGAAAATTGAAACAAAACAACCTGTCCGCTGGGGAATTCTCAGCACAGCAAATATTGCCACAAAGGTCGCTCGTGCGATCCATCTCGCTGAGAACGCCGATTTAATTGCGGTCGCGAGTCGGACAGAAGAGCGCGCTGCAACATGGGCAGAAGACCACAATGTTCCGAAGGCTTACGGCACCTACGATGCACTTCTCGCAGATGATTCACTGGATGCCATCTACATCCCTTTACCCCCCTCGCTTCACGCTGAATGGACAATCAAAGCAGCAGAACTCGGTAAGCACGTCCTTTGTGAAAAACCGCTTGCTGCGAATGCTGCTGAGGCGATCGATATGGCAGATGCGTGTCGTCAAAACGGTGTGCAACTAATGGATGGTGTTATGTGGGTGCACCATGATCGTACAGCGGCAATGAAGCAGAAAATAACAGACAGCACGCTCGGAAAAATTCGCCGAGTGACAGCAGCGTTCACTTTCAATTGGGATACGATTCCTGTCGGTAATATCCGTGCAATGAAAGAATTCGCGGGTGGGAGCCTCGGCGATTTAGGATACTATTGTGTCCGAGCGATCCTCTGGGCATTTGAACAGATGCCGACACAGGTTTTCGCGACGGCACGCTACAAGGTAGGTGTCGATTTCAATCTTGCTGGCATCCTCTGGTTTGACGATGAACGCATCGCCACTTTAGATTGTGGATTTGACACTGGACTTCGGAAGTGGTTTGAGGTAGCAGGCACGCGCGCTTCAATCGTCTGTGACGACTTCACTGTCCCGACCTCCGAAGACACTGCCCGATTCTGGGTTCACGGACCAGATGGAAACGAGCGAAACACCGTTGAGGGATGTATCCAAGAGGTAGCGATGATAGAGCGTTTCTCTCGGATTGTGCAATCTGAGAACCTTGAGGCACAGTGGTCCGATGTCGCTGTCAACACAATGCGCGTCTGTGACGCGCTTCTGGAATCAGATCGGCGAAAAGAAGTTGTTAAGTTGTAGGAGGCTTGCATGAAGATTACAAACATTGAGACTTTTGTTGTGGACGCGGGGTGGCGGCCTTGGATTTTTACGAAGGTGGAAACCGATGCAGGTATCACTGGCTACGGCGAATGTAGCGATGGTAGAAACCCGAATGGCGTAGTGGGTACTATCAAAGACCTTACGCCTCTGTTGATTGGGAAAGATCCGCGCGCTTACGAGATGCGGTTCTGGGACATGATTCGCGGCTCTCGACAAAGTCCAAGCGGTATCGCTGCGAAAGCGATTGCTGGCATTGAGTGTGCACTGGTAGATATTAAGGCAAAGGCGTTAGGGATTTCCGTTGTGGAGTTATTCGGTGGACCGACGCGCGACGACGTGCGTGTCTATTGGTCCCACTGCGGGAGTTCTCGGGCACGCAACTTTGAACTTATAGGTGTCCCGCCTTTAAGGACAATGGATGACATCGCAGCGTTGGGGCGTGAGGTTGTTGAGAAGGGATTCACCGCTCTCAAAACCAACATTGTTTTTCCCGGCGACCCGGCTTCTGTCTATTTTCCAGGCTTTGGCGGTAGATCTGGCACTACTGACGGAAACGTAACGCCGCAACTCCTACGGCACATTGAAACCTTAATCGGCACCTTTAGAGAGGCTGTCGGACCTGATGTCGGTATCAATCTTGATTTGAACTTCAATTTTAAACCAGAGGCGTGCATGCGTATTGCTAAAGTGCTTGAGCCGTTCGACATGCTATGGTTGGAGATTGATATGTACGATCATGAGGCTATCCGTCAGATCAAGGATTCCACGACGACGAAGATATGCACCGGTGAAAATCTCTATTATATGCGTGAATATCTGCCCTATTTTGAATGTCGTGCTGCTGACGTTTTCATGATAGATGTGCCGTGGAACGGGTTCGCGCCCTCAAAGAAGATTGGGGACTTGGCGGATGTGTTCCAGCTCAACGTCGCCCCGCATAATTACTATAGTCACCTTGCTACCTATATGAGTGCGAGCCTCTGTGCTGTTCTCCCTAACGTGCGGATCATGGAGATTGATATAGATGACGTTCCGTGGAAGGACGACTTGACAACGCATGTTCCAGATATTGTGGATGGCTACATGAAAACCCCGACGCGTCCGGGGTGGGGAACCGAACTGAATGAAGAGGTCGTCAAGGCACATCTATGGGATAATCGGAGAGGCGATTGGTAGACAATAGGTAAAAATAGAACGGCTACGTCTGTCTATCGTGATGTCATCGCAAAACAGTGGGGTCATCCGCGCTATGGACGGGATGTGGGTTCAAATTGTAGTCACTATCCAACGAAATATTATTAAGCATAACCACTTCCCCGGATGTGGCAGACTGGTGCATGGCAAATATCGTCTGGACAACGTGTAGGTTCCCCCGACCATCTGTAATCGGTTTCTCACCAGTTTGCAAGCATTCCAAAAAGTGCGCCATCACGTTACCAAATGCATCAGGAAACCATGTCCCCTCTATTGACGGTTTAATCTCGCGGGTTTCCGGTTCCGTGAGGTGAACCGTCATATCATCACTGTTTCCGTAGATCGCGCCTTTAGTGCCTTGAATTCGGATCTCCTCGTGTGGATGCTGTAAGTTGCGTCCCGGATTGGCAAGGAATGCCCAATTGCACGAAAGCAACCCTTCTACACCGCTCCGACTTTTGAAGATCGCGACAGAAACAGTTTCGCCTTCTTCAATAGACCGATTGTGTCCGTGTGCTTGACAGTATACGCTTTCATATTCGCCGAACCATTTATGGACAAGCCCGACGTGATGCACTTGCATCGCTGGAATCAAGTGGCGTTCAGGGAACTCGGTGTAAAATCCGTTGCAGGTTATGGAGACGTGGTAAATCTCGCCGAGGTGTTCAGCGTTGATGTAAGGTTCAATAGCGAGGAAACCCGGAACAAAGCAGGAGTTTTGGTTCACCATGAGTCGCACGTTGTGCTGCTCACAGATATCGACCATTTCAACGGCTTGTTTCATTGACATTGAGAACGGTTTTTGGCAGAGGATGTGCTTACCAGCTGCGGCGGCGGCTTTAACGATAGGGGAACGAATCCACGGTTGCACCGCCATGTCCACGACATCAACGTCGGTATCGGCAATCAGGTCAGCGATGCGGGTGTATCTTTTATCAATACCAAACGTGTTGCCGACTTCGTTAAGGCGTGTTGTATCTTTATCGCAGATTGCAGCGACGCGCAACCCTCGGCGTTGGTAGCCGAGCAGATGCTGCTGCCCGATACCTAACCCAATTAAACCGATCCCGAATTCTTGCGTGCCTGCCATCGCTTGTTCCTTATGAATTCAGATACCCAAACCTTCGTCAATCTCGCGTTGATAGGTGTTAATGGATTCATCGAGCATCCGATCCATCTGAACGATTTGCCCCGTTGCACCGGACTCAAGGATTGCGTAGGAGAGTGCGACGGAACGTGTGCCTTGATAACCATCGACTTCAACTTCCCTGTTTCCAGCAATGACTTCAGCAAATTCACCGTATTCCATAGCGATATTTTTCGCGTCCCCTTGTGTAAATGAGTAGTTCCACAATCGGTCGCCGCCGAAAAGGTCTGCTGTGAAAGCATCTAAGCGAAAGTCTGGGACGAGGTCCAAAATCCGTTGGTCGTTAATCGTTTCCTGTCCATCAATATTGAGGGTAATAATGCCTCCACCTCGGTCGCCGGGGAGCGTCATAGAACCTCGGGAGCCGTGAATTTTGCGAAGCCAGCTGCCTTGTCCCCATGCCCCGTGATCCTCAATATACTGCCCGACAACGCCGCTTCTGAAAGTTAGCGTTGCATAAGCCGCGTCTTCCGCTGTTGCCTCAAATTCAGCAGGCATCTCGCGCTGCCATTTGGTATAAACACCGGCGGGGTTAGATCCGGATTCACCGGTCACTGCGGCAGAATTATGCCGGATAGGTTCATGAAGCCGGGTTTGCGCATAAACAGTATCAACTTCGCCGAGTAAATACTCCATCATGTCAGCATAGTGAACACCGACATCAAGCAACACGCCGCTCTGGTCTTTCTGATGTCGCCAGACAGAGATAAGCATGCGGTTTGTTCCGCCGATTGCGTGGTGGATGAGAAAACGCGGTGTGCCGATAACTTCTGCTTCAAGCAGTGCTTTTGCAAGCCGGTTCATTGGATCGCGGCGATAGTTCTCTGCAACGCTTAAGATTGCGTCAGATGCATCAGCTGCCCGACGAATGAGATTACACGCGCGGACAGTTAACCCCATCGGTTTTTCTACCATGGTATGCCATCCACGTTCAAGGGTTTCAATGGCGACGGTGTGGTGATACGGGGGTGTAGTTGTCACATCCACAGCATCAACACCGACTTCAGCAAGTTCTTCCAGACTGCCAACAACGGCAGGTTTTTCGCCGAAGCGTTCCTCTGCTTGTGTAGCGAGTGACTCGGCGTTAGCAAGTACGGGGTCACATGCACCGACAAGGCTAAAACGTTCCCATCCTGTCCGATGGAGTTCCGCTAACCCATACATGTGCCGGTGTCCCATCCCACCACATCCAACGATTGCCAATCTAATTTTATCCATATCAGTTTCTCGCAGTCGTAGTGCGTTTTGTAAGCACGTTTCTCGTTAATTTAATACCGCTTCTAACCGCTTGCGGTCAGTTTCCATTTGCCGTATATTGTCACGGTAGAGTTGGTAACGGTTAAGTACCTTATCGGCATACTTTTTACCTCTGCTGGTAAGAGGACCGCCCACCTTCACCTTGCCGGGTCCGACGTTGTAAGCACCGAGGGCTAAGGTCAGATTACCTTCATATTTCTCTACAAGCATATTGAAATAAGTCAAACCGGCGTGCAAATTTTTGTGTGGATCAAATCGTTCGTCTATGTGTGAATCAAGTTTCGGCTTCCGTTTGTCCTGATACTTCGGTACTGTAAGTCCAAGCTCACGGGCAGTTTCGGGCATCATCTGCATCAATCCACCGGCACCGTTCCTTGATACGGCGATCGGATTAAAGTTGGATTCAGCGTGAATGATAGCAAGCATGAGTGGTCCTTCAATGTTATGTTGTTTTGCGATTTGGATGCTCTGGTATCCTGGGTCCGTCTGTTCTTGTTGTGTTTCAGTTTCCGATTTAGCAGTAGGTGCTTGTGGTGTATGAGTGGCTTGTGTGTTGGGCGCAGGCTTTTGTGAAGTGGGTTCTTTTCCGCCGAAAGACATGCCTATTGAGACGAGATGTTTATACGCATGATTTTCTTGATTAAGCCAGGTGTAATGAAGTTGCTTACCCAATTGGTTGAGTGAGAATCCTATGCTCCACGATTGAGACGGGAGTTCATCGCTAAAGGTAAAGGTCGATCCGACGCGAGCAGTGATTGTTTCGTTTCCTATTTCTACACTCGTACCAAAGTGGGGGGATGTAATGTCTAACCGATTGTGCCATCGAATCATTGGATGCGGTGTGAGGACAGCACCGACGGCAAACTGCTGGTCGAAGGTCTGTAAAACCTGTCCATCTTTATGTCGGATGGTTACACCGGAGATATCGCGTAACCGCATGCCCAGGGCAAAGTGAGAGTTAAGTTCTGTCAGGACACCGACATCATAATTTTGTGCCCAAAGGCTACCGTAGTAAGGTGCACGACTATACCCGGTGCTGACACCGAGTTGCAAAGGGCCCAATTGCCTTCCATAAGAGAGGAGTGCCTGATTGTTGCCGAGTTCAAAGCTGCCAATCGGATTTGCGGCGTGATCTAATAGAAAGCGATCGCTCCTATTTAAATCGAGGAAATTTACACCGAATGTACCGATAGGTTTGATAGGATAAGCGAGAGAAACTGCGCCTTGGGATAAATCGTAGACGAGGTTTCCATGTTGCAATGTAGCAAGTCCTGCAGGATTCCAGAGAGGGCTCGTTGCGTCATCTGCGCTGCTAATAAAAGCACCGCCCAACCCGATCCCACGTGTGCCGACTTCAGGTCTCAGGTTGAGTGGCTCTGATAGTGTGCTTTTTTGACCGAGAAAGTACGCCAATAAGAGAAAGACAGTTGCTATGAGTAGCAGCCCGCGTTTACGGTATGGGAAGGTGCTTGGTTGGTTTTTCACTTCTACCTTTGTACCTGATTTCAAAATGTAAATGGGGACCGGTTGATATGCCGGTGTTTCCGGATAGCCCGATAACTTTTCCTTGGCTTACGGTTTGTCCCCTTTTTACGCTGATGCGCGATAAATGTCCATACCATGTAGTGAAATTGCCCTCGTGTTCTATCCCAACGATTTTCCCGTAGCCGTTTTTTCGTCCGGCGAAGATAACTCTACCGCCTTTGGAGGCGTAGACGCGTGTACCAGTAAAGGCACGGAAATCTATGCCTTTATGAAACTGGTAACGGCCCGTTACGGGATGGGGGCGATAGCCGTACTCTGATGTAACAACTAAAGGGATCCGGAGCGGGCTTATAAAACCGAGGCTACCATCGTGTGGAATCCGAATTTCTGCGCCAATCTGTAGACTCCGAGGCGAAGATATGCCATTGATTCTCTGTAGAACCTTCCATTCAACGTTGTGGAGACGGGCAATACCGATCAAGGTGTCTCCCGGCTTAACCTGATAAAGGATCTCATTAAGAGCGAAGGCGTTTCCAGGGATACGCAGCGTCTTCCCAGTCTGTATGCGGTGTGCTGACTTAATACTGTTCGCTTGGATAATCGATTTGAGGGGTACTTTGTACTTCTGTGCGATCTCCGATAATGTTTCACCTTTCTGAACGAGGTGTTGCTGAACACCAGCAGTGAGAGGCGTTCCAAAAAGCGTCACTACAAACAAGACAGCTATAAAAATGTGAATTAACCTTCTATACATTTGGTACCCTAATAATGCAAAACAGAAACAACTCTGTGGAAGTCCGAGCAGGTGCTCACTTAGACAGAATTTGCCGCTACTAACTAATTTCTAACGGTCAGCAAGACATTCTTCGTGTCTGTAAAAATTTGTGTATCGGTTTCAATTCCAGAGGATCCGACGGAAACAACCTCACTAATCACAGTCACAACAAGTTGAATAACTTCGACTCGAACATTTTCCCCATTTAGCGTCTGAGGGGCAGTCCAAGTGACAGGGTTTTCGCTGGAGGCGGAAAGTTCTCCGAACTGGGTGATATTCAGCCAGTTCAGCGTGACACTGGTGCCTCTAACCCCTTTCAGCAAAGCGGTGAGTTCTACGTCTTCACCAGGTTGCACCGTTTTTTTCGTAACGGTAATTTTTACGTCAAGGTCGGTAACCTGCTCCGGCACCTCCGCATTTGAAACAACAACATCATCTGTGGCTTCACTACCTTCTTCTGTTGTAACCTCTTCTGATACAGGATTTTTTAGGTTGCTACCACCGCAGCCCGCTAAACTGAGTACAAGGCCTGCCAGGAGAATGTAAATACCTACCAAGGACGAATAGAAAAATATATTGATTCGAGATGCTCTCATGATACCATCCTCTCTTCATATTCGGATCGGGTGAAATACTGATACGTTCTGTGTTCATAGGCTTCTTATTTTTATTCACATATAGACTTTGAATTGAGACGAAGAATCATTAAAGGACCTGTTTCAAAGTCTTTGAATAAGCCAAAAACTGAACGAAATGAGTTGGCAAATTGCACCCTAAACGCTCAATCAAATCGAGACTATTTGTTAGTAAAAATAACGAATAGTGAAAAGAGTTGGTTACAGAAATCAATAGGCTCAAAAAAAATAAAAAGTTTGGCTGGGAAGCTTTGTCCCAGCCAAAATTCTGGTTATTTTCCTGCGTTTTCTAATTCTTGACGCGCAAACGCGAGAATGTCAGCGATGTCTTGGTCGCTGAGAATGTCAGGGGCGTAGAACGGCATAAGCGTGCCACCGCCGCGGATTTTAGTAGCCCAACGCAACACTGCTGCATCAATATTGCGAGGTGCTCTGGTTCCGACAAGCCGTGGCCCAATACCCGCTTTGTAAGGACTTGGATGGCAAACGACACAGGCGCGTCCGAAAAGTTGCCATCCCTTCTCGGCATCACCGCTCATTGCAGTCAGTTTTTCACCGGCTGCCTTTTTGGCATCGTCATCTAACATTGCCATTTCAAACTCAGGACCTTTGTTGTCACCGGAGATTGCTTCAAAATAAGCCATGAGGGCTTCGGCATGTTCAGCTGGGATCGCAGTCGGGTTAACTTCAGGACCAGGGATTCGCTGTAAAAAATGTTGATAACAGAAACCGCCACCACCCGCGGCGCGCGCAAAATCTGCGGCTTTAATCATCCCGCCTTTTGCTTCTCCGCGGTGTGGAACACCAATCACGCTATGCCCGGCGCGAATGACACCATCTGGATTGGCCGTGTCATCAAAATCTGCGTGGCAGTTTGCGCAACTCAGGCCAGTCGCGAAACCTTTTACTTTACCGGGTTTGATCGTCCCTTTAAAAGTTGGATCGTGAAAAAGTTCGCGCCCCAGTTGCGCTTTGTCTGACATTTGGGCATGTGTGAAAAAAATGAATGCCGCGATCAAAACGCCACATAGGGCAAACGAAACGAATTTACGCATCATAAATCTCCTTACGAATAATATATTATCTAAAAATTATAGCAAATATATGATTTTTTGTCAATTAATTATTTATATAAAAGCGTTTTTATTCAATATTAAGGCAATTAAATGGATTCTAACAGCGCGATATAGGGCAAATTCCGATACTGCTGGGCATAATCAAGCCCATATCCGACGACAAAGGTGTCAGGGATCTCAAAACCTATATAGTCGATAGCAACGGGGACTTGACGTTGAGCAGGTTTGTCAAGCAGCGTGCATACCTTAACTGTTTTAGGGTTCAGCGTTCCGAGGTGTTCACGGAGAAACTTCAAAGTATATCCGGTGTCAACAATATCTTCAACGATGAGGACGTGCCGATGTTCAAGATAATCACTGCCACCGTGAATGAGTTGCACTTTTGAGGGCTTTGTGCTTTCGTGGTAACTCCTGAGTTGCACGAATTCAAATCGGACCCGGACACCGCAATCGGGATTCGGGGGACCCGTCGCAGATATTGCGCGTGCAAGGTCTGCGAAAAATAGTACACTCCCCCTGAGTACACCGAGTAGGACTAATTCTTGGTTTTCGTAATCGGTAGAAATCTGTGCCCCAAGTTCACGAATTCGGTGCTGAAGACGGGATTCGGAGATGAGAACGGATTCAGGAGGTGGTTTCGTTGCTGGCATAACGTAGGTAAAGGTATTGCCGGGTGTCAGATTCGATTTTAAAAACTTCGCTGGTTGTATAACCGATGATCCACAAAATCTGATCGCCACAAACAAGGAGTGGAATACTATCGCGTTCGTAGCGAGGCACCTTGGCATCAATCAGGAAATCCTTAATCTTTTTCGTTCCCCGCATACCATAAGGCTGAAACCGGTCGCCTTGCCGTCGATTACGCACCGTGAGCGGAAATGCTTCTAAAGATGGTTCTGCAAACACCTGCCTTATCTTTTCATAATCAAATATAGCTTCAAATTTACCGTCCGGTAATGCCAGTGTTGGACAGGACGCAATATTACCCAGTTCTGCGGTAATTTCTGTGTTTAAAACTTCTATAGATGTTTTACCGACAGGAACGACTGGATAAGCGAAATTTCCCGTTTCAACCGGCTTTCTCTCAATAATGAGTTGCTGATATGCGCGTCGAAATTGCAAACCGTTCGGAAGGACTAATACGGCGTTAGACGCTTCCGCTTCAATTAGGTGTAGCATTTTTTCACAGTGTGTAAAATAGAGATCGCTCATATCCCCTGACATTTCAGAGACGCTTTGCCTCAACATCCGTCTCTGTAACGCGATGTGATGCTTACGAAACGCCACTCGGTCAAGCACAACATTCTTGTGCGGACCTTGTACTCGACACGCCTCAAATGCCTCCCGCGCGGCTGTGTCAAGGTATTCTGATTCAGCACGCAACACATCGGCGGTACGGGTTAATCCAGTTTTAATATTCGGATTATACGCGTTTTCAAGCCGCGGTATCAACTCGTGGCGGATACGGTTGCGAAGATAGCGTGTATCTGTGTTTGTTGTATCATGTCTCGGCACAACGCCTATAGATGTAAGGAACGCCTCAATCTGTTGGCGTGTGAAGCCCGCGAGAGGTCGAATAAATTTTGCGTCCCTGACAGGTGCAATGCCTTTCAATCCGGTGGCTCCGCTGCCTCGGATGAGGTTCATCAAAACCGTCTCAGCAATATCGTCCTGATGGTGTCCTAAGGCTACCTTAGTGGCATCGATTTCCGTTATGACCGATTCGTAAAACTGATAGCGCGCGCTACGTCCTGCTGCCTCTACAGAGAGTTTCCATTGCTGAGCCAAATGCAGTATTTCCATACGTTGGATCGTACAAGGTAATCTTAAATCCACTGCGTGCTGACGGACAAAATCTGCATCCGCATCTGCATCCGGGCGGAGACAATGGTTTAGATGAGCGACGTGGAGTTGGCACTTCAGCTGCGATCGTAAGGTGCTCAGACCGTGCAGAAGTGCGAGCGAATCCGCGCCGCCTGAGACCGCAACGAGCACTGTCTCGCCGTCTTCGATCATCTTATGCTGCGCGATGAAACGGTGCATCTGTTGCACAAAATCGACTGTCATGAGGTGTGCCTATTCTTGACAGCAAGTTTTGCCGTTTAAATATTAACTCGGCTGCTAACCGTGTCAAAAGAAGCGATGCCGGTGCGGAGAGTCGAACTCCGGACAGCACGATTATGAGTCGTGTGCTCTAAACCACTGAGCTACACCGGCATGTGTCTGGTAGGGCTTATGAAGTCTACCCAGCATTTCTATTTTTTAAGTATAACACACATCGAAAAAAAAGTCAAATGTTTTTAACTGTCAGGAGCATCAGTGCTCTTTCCACTTTGGAGGTTTGGGTGTAAGTTTCCATTTGTTGAAATATGGCTCCCTGCTTCTATATCATTACCCATCTCTGAGGCGATTCTTAAGCATTCTATAGGTAAGGGGTCATGTCCCACAAATAGATAACACCATCAAATCCACCGCTCGCAAGCAGGCAACTATCTGGTGAAAAGGCAAAAGATTCGACATCGCTTTTATGTCCCGACAATTCGACGATAAGTTCCCGAGTTTCTACATTCCAAATCTGAATCCGCTGCTCGGGCCACGTTCCGCCGATAACGAGTCGGCTGCCGTCAGGTGAAAACGCAAGGGATTCAAAATCCACCGTATCAAATGTAGCAATGGGTTGCCACGTCTTTGTATCCCACAAGGTAACAATTTTGCTTGTACCTGTCGCGAGGCACTTTCCATCGGGCGAAAACGCGATTCCACTGACCCGCCAAGGGTTTTCAAGTGTGGCAATATTTTTCCCGGTAGCAACTTCCCACACCTTGGCGGTTTTGTCAACAGGACTATCGTCAGCAGAGTAAGATAAAGTTGTGCCATCTGCATGCGTTTGCTGTTCCCAGTTTTCACCACTACCACTGGCCAAGAGGGTTTCATCAGGTGAGAACGCAACGGATACGATGAACCCTATGTGCCCCAATAGAGTTTGAAAGCATTGCTGTGTCTCTACATGCCAAAGTTTGACCCTTTTATCTATGCCACCTGTCGCTAAGAACGTCCCATTCGGTGACATCGCTACGGTAGTAACAAACTCGCTATGTGTGAAACTGGCGCGCTTTTCCGCATCCCACAATTCAACGGTATCATATTCTGGATCAGGGGTACGACTCAACCCGAAGCAATGCCCCTCTGCGGAAAATGCAAGGGTCAGTGCCGATCCACTAACTCCGTCAAACGCCTCGGTTTTTTTGCCAGTGTTAATATCCCACAATGTAAGTGAATTGCTCCCCATTTTAAATTCCGCGAGGTGTTTTCCATCCGGTGAAAATCGAACCCTCCGGCCCCAGCCATCCTCATCATGATCTATAGATAGATTTTTTTTAATTTTATGCCACTTCTCTGCGTGAATAGTCCGCGGTATCAGGATGCCATCTGCAACACGCAGGACGCTGACAGTATCGTCCTCATAGTACGTTGCCATAGACATCCCATCGGGCGAAAACGCAACGGCGTCAATCGGTTTTTCATGGGTAACACACCAAAGTTGTTCTCCAGTCTCAACGTCCCAGAGTGTTGTACACAAATCCGTACGCTGACCGGCGGTCGCAAAATACTTTCCATCCGGGGAAAAAGCGATGTACCCTATTCCACCTGTGTTGACAGTTTCGACATGACCTATATCGAATGTTATCTCTCGGCTTTCGTGCGTAAAAGTCCAGCGGATTTCTTCTGTGTCAATCTGCCACAGTGTCGCAGTTGAATCCCTACTACTGGCTGCTAAAAGCGTGCCATCTGGCGAGAAAGCTGTTGAAGTCACAGAATCTTGATGCGTAATAGTAAAACAAGCAGTTTCCGTCTCAACATCCCACAGTGTCGCAGTCGCGTCCCTACTACCGGTAGCGATAAATTTACCGTTGGGTGAAAATGTAATTGAAGTGATATAACCTTTATGGGTATAGGTAGCAAGTGCTGTTGCAGTCTTGAGGTCCCATAAGGTTATTTTTCCGTTCCAATCGCCAGTAACGATTCGGGTACCGTCAGGCGAAAAAACGATCTTTGAAAGGAGCCCAGTATCTTCAACAGCCATTAACGACACGAAATCTTTGGTGTGGGCATCATAGAGCCATACACCAAGGCGAGACGCTATGGCAATCAGATTTTCGTCCGGTGATATAGCGACATCAGAGATACCGCCTTTTTCAAATCGGGCAACTGCTCCAGAGGGTAAGCAGACGGTATTCTCTCGCGGATAGTTATCAAAGACTTTAAGGATCTGATCGGAGGTGCGCATCAAATTTCTCCTTAAGGATGAGAGAAATCAGGTATGTGGGGTGTGTCAAATTGCGTTAAAGAAAGTAATACTTCGACCGTTCCGCTTCTGGTGTACGATCTGGACGTGTCCGATACCAGCGGAAATGTTCGTAGTGAGCGGTGTAGTGCTCGCCATCTCGGCTGTCGTTGTAGCTGAGGAACAACATGCGCCGAGGACTGTTTGATTTGTTGGATGCCGCGGCATGTGGCGTAAAACACGTAAAGATCGCTATGTCTCCAGGGGCTAAATCCACGTAGACGTGTTCCTCGTTGGCGAGGCGTTCTGGAGCTATCGAACCTTTATCAAGCGAACCGGGTTCATGCAGAAATCCTTGGTGATGCCCCGTCCATAGTTCTGTGCACCCGTTTTCTTTCGTGCTTGCATCAAGGGCGACTGAAACCGTAAGGAGACTCTGCGGAAAACCTTGCCACCAATTGTAATCTTGGTGCAGTCCGTTACCGTGGCTGTCCGGTGGTTTGAAGATGAGTTTATCTTTGAACAGCACTGCTTCATAGCCATCATATAGGGATGCCAACCGATCCATAATCCGCCTATCACGAGCGAGTGCAGAAAATAGCGGCGAAATGCTCACAAACGGGTCAATTTTCCACGGTTGACCGTCCGCCAGCATCTCGAAGCGAAGGTTGTATTTCGGTTCGAGTTGAAATTCACGGCTCAATGCAAATGCACGCGCAACAATCTGTTCTGCCTCTTGGCGGTAGGTCTCAATCTCTTCAGGTTGGAATACATTACGGAGAATGAGGAATCCGTTCTCACGATATTCCTTAATTTCAGCAGTATTAAGTGCGAAAGGGAGTTGCCGTTGTTGTGGACCGTTCCATCGGGGTGTGCCTATTTCAGATGGGCGTTCAACACTTACCATCGTTATCTCCTATCTGTTACTGAATCTGAGCAACTGCTTTCAACTGTCCCCAGCGAGTTGTGAGTTTGCCATTTGGTTCAACGGCAAAGGCAGGGATATCTTCTCCGTCAATGCTCAGATTATCAAAATGGACGTTTGCCGTGTGCGTAATAAATCCGATACGTCCACTGTCCCGGAATTTCATATCATCTTTTCCGTCGAACAGGAGTTCATCATCGACAAAGCATTGGTAATTCTGTCCCTCTGCAACGATCTTAAGACGATAGGTTTCGCCGACTTCCGGTTCAACGGGTAAAGGGGTTTTGATGTGGTCCCATTGATTCTCTCTCCATCGGGAGAATTGGCATTTATGCTGGTCTGTGCGAATCCAGAATCGCATGCCGTTATCTCCGTCTGTATCGGCACGGATTAACACCCCCGCTGCATTCACGTTCACATTTTTCACCAACGTTAAATCTACCTCAAGGGTGTAATCCGTCCAATCTTCATCACCGAACATTGTCTTGGCGTACTCTGCCCCCGAGGTTTCGGCATAGGCACCCTTTACGATCTTCCATTCCCCTTTGACTTCGTTCCATCCGTCAGGAAGCCCTTTATCAAAGTTTTCTTGCCATATCCCTGCTGATGCAATCGGAGTTAATATGGCGACTATAAATATAACAGCTGCTACATTGGAATAACGCATAGGTTCCTCCAATCTATTGATTTATTGATGCAGACGCTTTGATGTCTACAGATGTCATTACCAATTTACCGACAGGATCAACTGCTAAAAGTGTGTTTGGAAAGTGTTCGTTGGCAAACAGATATCCTGTGTTATATATTCTGAATATCGGTTTTCATCTTACCAAAAGAGTGGAAAAAGTTCAAGGAGATTGTAGGGAAGGGTTGAAAAAGGATTGCAGGGGGGGGATTTGAACCCCCGTCCTCCGGGTTATGAGCCCGACGAGCTACCTGGCTGCTCTACCCTGCGGCAAGAATTATGATCCTAAATCATGGTCGAGGAGGGACTTGAACCCTCACACCTTTTTACGGGCGACGGATTTTAAGTCCGTTGTGTCTACCGATTCCACCACTCGACCGCAAAGAGTGTTAATAGTATATACCATCTGTAGGTGTTTGTCAACTTTTTTTGACTTTATTTTCCAAAAATTCTATAAACATACCGTTCCTGCGGAACTCAAGAGGACTTTTGGGATATGAAAAGTTTGTGGCTCAGTTCCGGTGAGGTGGCAAACCGCACCATAAGTGTCAATTTTAGAAACAACAACCGTCTCAGACCCAGGACCGGTAGGTTCGGTTTGCAACCGAACCGGATACGACGCGGAAACTTTGAAGACTTCAAAAAAACCTCTTGAATCCCGTCTCGGTTCCAAGGACCGGTAGGTTCGGTTTCCTAACCGAACCGGATTTATCCCATCTCAGTCGTCGGCTTCTTGTTTAACAGCACTATTTAGGGGATGCCGGAGCTGAAGGTTTTCGCGGAGTATCCGATGCGGTTGCATGAAATTTAAGAAAATAACTCGGTAGTCCCCAGGCCCAGTAGGTGCGGTTTGGAACCGCACCATAAGTGTCAATTTAAAAAAAATAACCGTCCCAGACCTCAGACTGGTAGGTTCGGTTTTGCGGTGTACTCACCCAAATTTTGCCCACACGCGGCAAAATTTGTCTTAGCTTTACATTTGCGATCTGCATTCCAACCGAACCGGATCCTACGCGGAAACCTTGGAGACTCCAAAAACCTCCTGAATCCCGTGGGGATGGTATCTCTGTAGAGATGTGATTTATGGGATTTTAGGGATTACTCAGAGAAAGGGAACCCCAAAGTTTTGGCTTTGAAGTTCCCGGTCTCTTGTCGGTTAAGAGGGAAATGTGACTGATAAGTTCCCCTCTTAACTGAGAACTGATAACTCTCACTGCGAGGCAAACTGACAACTCATAAACTACTTCCGTATCAACAGTTTGCGGGTTGCTATGTAATCGCCGGCTTTGAGGGTATAGAAATATATGCCTGTCGCAACCTGTTCACCGAGCTGATTCCGTCCATCCCAATGCGCCGCTTTGCTCCGACTCCGGTACATACCTGCAGGTTGGTGCCCCAATCGCAACGTCCGCACGATACGACCGCGGATATCGTAGATCGTTAGCGTAACCTCGGCGGGTTTGGCGAGCTGATACGGTATCCACGTCTCTGGGTTGAACGGGTTCGGGAAGTTGGGGAGCAGGGCCGTTTCCGATGGGACTAATTGGGCGACAGGTGCATTGTTTCCTCCTCTTAAAATCTGATAAGTCAGGACCACAGAACACTCCTGGCTTGTGCTACCATCATGGGTCCAAGTGCCAGTAATACTGAAGTTCTTGGTCTCTCCTGCATCAAGAAATCCAACACTGTCTCTACCTATTTCATTTGGATCATCATTTACATATCCATGAACTGTAAGAAATCTTACGTTTCGGTTGCCAGTTACAGTGCCCTCAATTGTTACATCATATACATTGCCACTTTTATGGCTAACAGAACAAGTTGTAATATTAGTGCTTACGGTGGCTCCAGTCTCATTGACATCTGTGACGTTGATGGTGACATCAATAGAGTCGCTCCCACCGTTGCCATCAGAGACAGAGATAGTGACCGAATAAGATGTCTTGGTTTCATAATCCAGTGCTGCACTGGTTTGGAGCTGCCCGCTCGTGCTGACAATACTGAATGAGGATGCATCGGTGCCGCCGAGACTATAAGTCAAGGTATCACTGCTATCCGAATCGGTCGCAGCGACAGCAGTGCCTATGTTGGTGCCGGAAGCCGTGTTTTCCGCAACAGTACGCGTGGTACTGGTGCCATCCGTGAAACTCGGCGTGTTGTTTCCAGGCGTTTCATTGACATTCGTTACATTGATCGTGACGAGGACTCTACTGACGAGACCCGCGCTATCAGTCGCGCGGACAGCCAGTTTGCTGTAGGAACTCTTCGTTTCATAGTCAAGCGCCGCGTGGGTTTGCAGCTGCCCCGTATTTGCGTTAATACGAAACGAATCCTTATCGGCACGCTGAAGCGAATAGGTCAGTGTATCCCCACTATCAGGGTCTGTGGCTTGGAAGGGATCGCCGATGTTGGTGCCGGAAGCCGTGTTCTCTGCGACGGAAAGTGTGACCCTACCCGAAGGGCTAAAACTCGGTTTCTCATTGACATCGGTAACATTGATCGTGACGGCTATACTATCGCTCCCACCATTGCCATCGGAGACAGAGACGGTGACCGAATAGGATATCTTGGTTTCATAATCCAGTGCTGTGCTGGTTTGGAGTTGCCCTGATGTGGAAACAATGCTAAATGAGGACGCATCCGTGCCACTAAGCGTGTAGGATAAGGTGTCGCTGGTATCCGCATCTGTCGCAGCGACCGGATCCCCAATATTTGTGCCAGATACTGTATTCTCTGCAACAGAACGGGTCGTGCTACTGCCATCATCGAACGCGGGTGCACGGTTCCCATTTATATTCTCATTTATATCTGTAACGTTGATGGTGACGAGGACGCTATTGACGAGACCCTTGCTATCGGTCGCTCGGACCGCCAGATTGCTGTAAGAACTCTTCGTTTCATAGTCAAGAGCCGCGCGAGTTTGCAGCTGCCCTGTCGTTGCGTCAATACGAAACGCGTCCTTATCACCGCGCTGAAGCGAATAGGTCAGTGTATCTCCACTATCGGGATCCGTGGCTTGGAAGGGAGTGCCGATGTTGGTGCCAGAAGCCGTGTTCTCTGCGACGGAAAGTGTGACCCTACCAAAAATGTTGAAACTCGGTTTCTCATTGACATCGGTAACATTGATTGTGACGGGAATGCTATCGCTGCCGCCATTGCCATCTGAAACAGAAACAGACACCGAGTAGGACGACGTGCTTTCATAGTTTAGGGCAGCCTTGGTTCGGATCTGTCCTGATGTAGAAACAATGCTAAATGAGGACGCATCCGCGCCACCGAGGGTATAGGTTAAAGTGTCGCCGGTATCCGTATCCGTCGCAGCGACCGGACTTCCGATGTTTCTGCCTGAACGGGTGTTCTCCACAACAGACCGTGTGGTGCTGGTGCCATCGGTGAACGTCGGTGGGTTATTAGCAGGCGCGCTCACTTGAATTGTGAACGTCAAGGTGTCTGAAAGGGTGCTATCACTTGCCGTATAGGTATAAGTCGTTGAAGCCGAAACAGCCGTAGGCGTTCCTGAGAGGACGCGCGTTGAAGCCGTAAAGGTCAACCCGGCAGGGAGTGTCGGTGTCACCGTGTATGTGATAGTAGTGTTCGCATCAGGATCCGTTGCTTCTGGCAAGGTCACGGAGGTGATTGCCGTGCCTTTGGTGGCAGAAATATTACTGATGCTTGTTCCGGTAGCGAACGCCGGTGCCTCATTGACGTTTGTGACACTGATCGTGACGGTGATCGTATCGGTCAAACTGCCGTCGGAAGCCGTCACAACGACCGTATAGGAGGTGTCGTTTTCATAGTTCAGGGCATCCTTTGTTTTCAGTTGCCCTGTATTGCTGTCAATGCTGAAGGCGGCGGCATCCCTTGTTGTCGGGATCGAATAGGTGAGTGTACTCCCACTATCGACATCCGTTGCGGTGAGAGCTGCGCCGATGTTTTGATTGGTTGCCGTGTTCTCTGCGATAGCGCGCGTCGTGGTGGTAGTTGCGAAAGTGGGTGCCTCGTTGACGTTCGTCACATTGATCGTGACGGGAATGCTATCGCTGCCGCCATTGCCATCAGAAACAGACACAGACACCGAGTAGGACGACGTGCTTTCATAGTTTAGTGCAGCGTTGGTTTGGAGTTGTCCGGATGTGGAAACAATGCTAAATGAACTCGCATCCGTGCCACCCAGCGTATAGGTTAAGGTATCATTATCCGCATCCGTCGCAGCAATCGCAGAACCGATATTTGTGCCGGAAACGGTATTTTCGGCGATAGACCGTGTGGTGCTGGTGCCATCACTGAATGCAGGCGCGCGGTTCTCATTGACATTTGTAACGTTGATGGTGACGAGGACGCTATTGATGAGACCTTGGCTATCTGTCGCGCGGACCGCCAGATCGTTATAAGTGCGCTTCGTTTCATAGTCAAGAGCCGCGCGAGTTTGCAGCTGCCCTGTCGTTGCGTCAATACGAAACGCGTCCTTATCACCGCGCTGAAGCGAATAGGTCAGTGTATCCCCACTATCGGGATCCGTGGCTTGGAAGGGAGTGCCGATGTTGGTGCCGGAAGTCGTGTTCTCTGCGACGGAAAGTGTGACCCTACCAGAAATGCTGAAACTCGGTTTCTCATTGACATCGGTAACATTGATCGTGACGGCGATGCTATCGCTACCGCCGTTGCTGTCGGAGACAGAGATCGACACCGAATAGGACGACTTGCTTTCATAGTTTAGGGCAGCGTTAGTTTGGAGTTGTCCTGATGTAGAAACAATGCTAAATGAAGATGCATCCGTGCCACTCAAAGTATAGGTGAGTGCGTCACCAGTATCCGCATCCGTCGCAGTGACCGGACTTCCGATGTTTCTGCCTGAACGGGTGTTCTCCGCAACAGACCGTGTGGTACTGATGCCATCCGTGAAGCTCGGCGCGTTGTTTGCAGGCGTTTCATCAACATCCCTGACATTGATCGTGACGCTGATACTATCACTCCCGCCATTCCCATCAGAGACAGAAATCGACACAGAATAAGAGGTCTTCGTTTCACGATCCAAGGCAGCGTTGGTTCGGAGCTGCCCAGATGTGGAAACGATGCTAAATGAGGACGCATCCGTGCCACCCAAAGTATACGTAAGCACATCGTTATCCGCATCCGTCGCAGTAATCGCAGTGCCGATGTTTGTATTGGAACTGGCATTTTTAGCAATAGACCGAGTCGTGCTATTTCCTTCACTGAACGCGGGGGCGCGGTTCTCATTGACCTCTGTAACGTTGATAGTGACGAGGACGCTATTGACGAGACCCTGGCTATCAGTCGCGCGGACCGCCAGATTGCTGTAAGAGTGCTTCGTTTCATAGTCAAGTGCCGCGTGGGTTCGCAGCTGCCCTGTGTTTGCGTTAATACGAAACGAATCCTTATCACCGCGCTGAAGCGAATAGGTCAGTGTATCCCCACTATCAGGATCTGTAGCCTGGAAGGGAGTGCCGATGTTGGTGCCAGAAGCCGTGTTTTCTGCGACGGAAAGTGTGACCCTACCAAAGATGTTGAAACTCGGTTTCTCATTGACATCGGTAACATTGATCGTGACAGCGATGCTATCACTCCCACCATTGCCATCAGAGACAGAAACCGACACAGAATAAGACGACTTCGTTTCATAATTTAAGGCAACGTTAGTTTGAAGCTGCCCAGATGTGGAAACAATACGAAACGCGGACGCATCCGTGCCACCTAAAGTATAGGTTAAGACATCGTTATCCGCATCCGTCGCAGCGATCACACTGCCAATATTGACACCGGAAGCGGTGTTTTCAGCAATAGACCGTGTTGTGCTGTCGCCGTCGGTGAATACGGGGGCACTGTTCTCATCCGCATAGCCGGATATATGTGTGCAAAAAACCATCAAAATCGTCAGGAAAATTGATAGAATATATCTTTTCTTTTCAAATAGCAGTTTCATGATAAACTCCTTTATCGGTATTCAATAGAAAGTGGTAGAGATAAGACGCATTCAGCAAAGCCGAATGCAACAAAAACAGCCCGCGACGAAACGTTCCGTGCGAGACGGAACGCGCGGGCACGACAAAAAGAAAATAACCCTGAAGGCTATACTATCTCGTGAAATGTGATACTTGTTAAATATTAAGCGGGGGGGGGGGTGTTAACCATGCAGATAGCACAGTTAACTCTGTGTTAATAATACACAGAAGCAACGAACATCCTGAGCCGCAGCGCACACTCTCACTGCGTGCATCCTCAATATGAGGCACAGCGAAAGCCGATTTTGCAGTGTTAGTATTGAGGCATCTACTTTGCATTTTTGTCATCGGACATTCGGTGTTGGGTTCAAGAAACTGACCGTGTAACATCTTGGGTTACAGTAAGTCAATTTATGTTTTAATTTAGATTATTAAACTATAAAGACTGTATCTAACTTAAATTATAGAATATTTTTAGAAAAAAAGCAAATAATTTAAAAAGATTTCTGAAAGGGTTTTTCTTAGCACTTGACATTTTTTTCGGAATCGCATATCATGAAGGCATTATGAAAAACATTAAACTTGCATCAGGACACGAAACACCGATATTGGGTCTGGGAACCTGGCAGCTGAAAGGCAGGCAGTGCGAACGCATCGTCAAAGAAGCCATCAATTTGGGCTATACCCATATTGACACAGCGTGGATGTACCAAAATCAGCGTGAGATTGGGAAAGCACTTCGCGAGATTCAGATTGATCGTGAAGATATTTTTCTTACCACTAAAATTTGGCATAGCCATCTCAAGTATGATGAAGTTCTCTCTCAGTTTGAAGAGTGCCTCAGCGATTTGCAAATGGATTATGTTGATCTGTTGTTGATTCACCATCCAAGTAATTCTGTCCCGGTTGCTGAAACTTTTGAGGCTTTTCAGAAGCTTTACGACGCGGGTCAGGTGAAAAGCATCGGTATCAGTAACTTTAGCATCGCTCAGGTTGAAGAGGCGTGTGAAGTCTCAGAACTTCCGATTTGCACAAATCAGGTAGAATATCATGTCCGTAGAAACCGGGCAGAATTACGGGATTATTGCCATGCACGCGACATCATAATGACAGCGCACAGGCCCCTGGCTGTTGGGAATCTTGCCAGTGATACGATGTTGAGTGAAATTGGTGAGAAGCATAGAAAGACTGCAGCACAAGTTGCCTTAAAGTGGTTGATACAGCAAGGGATCATCACAATTCCGAAATCGGGTTCCGTACCACATTTACAAGAAAATCTGGATGTCTTTGAATGGGAGTTAACCGACGAAGAGATGCGAACCCTTGATACTGCAACATAACCCAAGTTACCACCTGTAGCACAAACTTTCCAGTTTGTGCCCGAAAGTGCCGCAAACTAAAAGTTTGCGCTACAAATACAAGAGAATCTGGATGTCTTTGAATGGGAGTTAACCGACGAAGAGATGCGAACCCTTGATACTGCAACATAACCCAAGTTGCCACTTGTAGCACAAACTTTCCAGTTTGTGCCCGAAAGTGCCGCAAACTAAAAGTTTGCGCTACAAAATGCTTGGCTAATCAACATTTTTCAGTGAACACAGGGTCTACTGGTCTAAAATCTTGTTAGTAGCAGGTTGGGTTAACATAACTTACGCGAAAAGCAGTGATTTCTTGGTGAAGTCCGGTCCGCATTATTTAACCGCAAGGTATAATTAAAAAATGAAATTTGGACTGTTTTATGAACATCAGATTCCGCGCCCGTGGCTTGAGGGCGCGGAACATAAACTTTTTCAAGACGCGTTGGCGCAGGTGGAACTCGCTGACAGACTTGGATTTGACTATATTTGGGAGGTTGAACACCATTTCCTTGAGGAGTATTCACACTCTTCTGCACCGGAAGTTTTCCTCGCGGCGTGTAGCCAGCGAACGACACAGATTCGGTTGGGACACGGGATTGTACTGATGCCCCCAGCGTACAACCATCCCGCACGCGTCGCTGAACGCATTGCTACACTTGACCTTGTATCGAACGGACGTGTCGAATGGGGAACAGGGGAGTCAGCATCGCATATAGAGCTCGGTGGGTTCAACGTTGATCCGAAACATAAACGCGAGATGTGGGCGGAGTGTACCCGCGAGACAGCGAAAATGATGACGCAATCGCCTTATGCTGGGTATGAGGGACAGTATTTTTCCATGCCGACGCGCAATGTCGTTCCGAAACCGTTGCAGACCCCGCACCCACCGCCGTGGGTGGCTTGTTCCAGCCGCGATAGCCTTCGGTACGCTGCCAGATATGGACTCGGCGCGTTAACCTTCGCTTTTGTCGATGCAAGCGAAGCTAAATTTTGGGTAGAAGAGTATTACGAGATTTTTGAGAAAGAGTGTGAACCACTAACGCAGCGGGTAAACCCGAATATCGCTATGGTGTCCGGATTCTCATGCCATAATAATGAGGAAACCGCTGTCGCTCGCGGGTTAGATGGGTTGCGTTTCTTCCGATTCGCGCTCGCGCACTACTACCACGGGGGTTCACAAATACCGGGACAGACGGATATTTGGCAGCTATATAGACAATCAACACAGGAGCCGGCTGAAGGTAGAGCGGGCATCGGAACACCCGATCAGGTACGCGAGCATCTTGAGGTGATGGAGGATGCTGGGGTGGATCAGGTTGTTTTCATTCAGCAGGCAGGCGCGAACCTACATGAAGATATATGTGAATCGTTGGAACTGTTTGCGGAACGGGTCCTTCCAGACTTCAAGGCGCGGGACGCATTACAGGTTGAGGCAAAAAAGGGACGGTTTGCTAAGGCGATTGAGAGGGCGGAGGCGCGAAAGCCGGTTTTGACTGCTCTCAGTGAGGTTCCGGTTGTAGATGCCTATCCGGTTCTCAAACGGAAGCTGGAAGAGAAAGCGGAGGCAGCCGAGCCGACTGAAATGAGCGAAGATGGCGAAAAGTTTCTACTGTCAATAGAGGGTGGGAAGCGCACTGGAGAGAATGCTTAAACATCGGCGTGCTTGCTGACTGTGCTTAGATGGGGTTCAAGATGAAGAACGTATTAGTAGTTGACGACGATGAGAAAATTTGTTGGGCGTTTGAGCAGTTCTTAGAAAGCGAGGGGTACGCGCCGAGTATCGCGAACAGCGCTGAGGAAGGCTTGCGCCGCATTGCATCTGACAAGCCGGATGTCGTTTTGCTTGATGTGAACCTACCAGGTATGAGTGGTTTAGAGGCGTTAGGTGAGATAAAAGCGAGTCACCCGTGGGTAATTGTGATTATTATCACGGCTTATGATGATGTAGAGACAACAATAGAAGCGATGCGCTTACAGGCGTTCGATTTTGTCCCGAAACCGATTGATCTGGATATCGTCAAGGGTGTACTGGAGCGCGCGTTCCGAACGCAATCTGTCCGTAGTACCTTGCCTGTGGAGACGATGGACGCGTCGCCAGTGGCACAAATCGGTGGGCACCGTCTGGTCGGGAAAAGCAGTCAGATGCGTGAGATTTACAAGCTCATCGGGGTTATGGCAAGCAATACCGTCACAGTTTTGATTGAGGGTGAGACAGGGACAGGCAAAGATCTTGTCGCCCGCGCAATTCATGCCGGGAGTGAACGGAAGGAGAAGCCATTCATTCCAGTTGATTGTGGTGCCCTCCCTGATGAACTTTTAGAAAGTGAACTCTTCGGTTATGAAGCGGGGGCGTTCACAGGGGCAAAAGCGGAGGGGAAGCCTGGACGGTTTGAACTCGCAGATGGTGGCACCCTTTTCCTTGATGAAGTCGGCAACATGACCCCGGCACTACAGGTGAAGCTGCTCCGTGCTTTGCAGACGCAAGAGATTGAACGATTAGGTGGGACGCGTACGCTTAAAGTGGATGTCCGCGTTATCGCTGCTACGAACCAAGAACTTAGCGAAATGGTAAAACAGGGGCAATTCCGTGAGGATCTCTACTACCGTTTCAGACGTATCGCACTCCATCTTCCACCGTTGCGGGAACGCCAAGAGGACATTTCATTGCTCGTTACACACTTTCTGCAACTTATTCAAGAGGAACTTGGCAAACCGATTCGCGGTATCTCTACAGAAGGGATGCAGTTGCTACAAGACTATCCGTGGCCTGGCAATGTTCGGGAGTTAGAGAACTGTCTCAGAAGCGCAGCAGCACTCTCCCGCGCGGATGTGATTCTTCCGGACGACTTGCCATCTGAAATCCGGATGGGCGACAAGGTAGGTTCTACTGATGCCTCGCAATTGGAAACGACTCTCAGATCCGTTTTACAAGACACTACGAAAGCGGCTATCGCCGAAGGAAAAAACGGACTTTACGAAGAGGTCGTCGCACTGTTAGATAAGACACTGATTGAACTGGTGTTAGATGAATTTTCGGGCAACCATAGCAAAACAGCCGAATTGCTCGGTATGAGTCGAACGACTCTTTTAAAAAAAATCAAACAGAGTAATGATGCTGATGTCGAATAGTACGCAGCCCCATTGCAGTCAGGGTTTTAAACCCCGACTGCAGAGTGCGTCGGACGTCCGTTATCATGGAAAAATACGTAAGTCCTAATTGATGTCGAATAGGCACGACGGGAGACCAGACATCATGGGTTCTTGGATACGGATTGCACACCGTGGTGCATCGGGAATCGCCCCCGAAAATACGCGCACAGCATTCAAAAAAGCACTCGAAATGGGTGTGGATGCCGTTGAACTTGATCTGCACGGAACGGTTGATGGTGAGATTGTCGTGATACACGATGCCACCTTGGATCGGACGACGGATCTCCAAGGGCATATCAATGAAACTCCTTTAGAAGCAATTCGAGGTGCCGATGCTGGTGAGTGGTTTGATACCGAATTTTCCGGTGAACTGGTACCGACGCTTGCAGAGGCATTAGCATGCATCGGCAAAGAGACGATTGCTGTTCTGGAGATCAAAGATCCACTGATAGCTGAGGCAGTTGTCGCAAAAATTCATGAGACAGAGTCGTTAGATACTACCGTTATTATTTCCTTTCATACCGAAGTCTTACAGACCATCCGCACATTGGAGCCTCGTATTGCCACAGGATGGCTCATCGGGGGTTCCAGCAAGCACGTATCTCCTGTCGCGTTGTGCCAGCAATTAGGAGAACTCGGTAGCAGTCTGCTGAATGTCAATCACGCGTTAATCACAGCGGAATTTGCTTATGAAATCCGCAGGCGTGGTATCGCATTGTGGTGTTGGACGGTGGATGATATTGCCCGTATGCGTGAGATGAAAGCACGCGGTGTGCAAGGCATCACGTCAAACTACCCTGAACGTTTCGCCGAAGTTTAGGTCTTCTTCAAACCTTGTTCTTATCTATTAGGACTTACGCAAAACGCAGTAATTTCGATACTTTTAACCCCCTAAAGAATCAGAATCAACGGTATGAATGCCTTATGGGCATTCCCCGCCCCTTATCAGGCGGACTTTAATAGGAAATGTGTAAGTTCTATCTATTTCTGTCGCCAAAACGCAATCGCTATATAGGCGAGGATCGGATAAGACAATAAGGTTGTTGACCAAGCGATCCCCTCTAATCCCCAATACTGCATGAATAACCAATTGAGAAACGGATTGAGGACAAGCCGGATGAGGGTTGCTGTGACAACAGTCCGGTGTGCTTGACGCGCCAAATGCGCTCGAATTAGCAATCTGCTAATTAAACGCGGAAGCATTCCCAACAGATAGATGCCCAGCAACGAGGCAATATGGGATTGCCCTGCCTCTGACAATTCGCCGTGTCCATATAAAATTGAGACGATGTTTTCTCGAAGAAAATAAAAACCTACCAAGAACGGCACCATCATCACCAGTAGCGTAACCACACCTTGCCAGACACTTTGCTGTAACTGCGTTCCGTTAGTCGTCGAACCGTTTTTTGATTGCGGCTCGGATGAAGAGAGCTTTGCCCAATGCGACAGCAGAACAGGAAGTGTTACACCTGTGAGCGTTTCGGGGATTGCGCACAAGCGAAGGGCATAATCAAGTTTCGAGACGGAACTTGCCCCTAATGTGCTACCCATCCCTCTGTCAACGACTGGATTTAACCCATCGGCAATCGCAGCACCCATCATTAATAGACATTGATGCCGGAACTGTTTGGTATATGGTGTTTCTTGTAAATCCGGTTTCAGGGAACGCACTCGCAGATTCAAGACAGCGCAGCATCTCGGAAACAGCACAATCACTTGGAAAAGTTCGCCGAGAATCAGTGCCAGTGGTATACTGAACCACGTTAGCGATGGCTTGCAAAAGTAGATAGTTCCGATGACAAGGGCGGCACGGATGCCTTGTATAATGACTGGGAGTTGAAATGCTTGATAGGTGTCCAATATCGCCTTGAGCATCCAGCGCACTGATGCGATAATAGTGAAGCAGAGGAATCCACACACGATGCCGATTGTGGCAGCAAACGAGAATTCGGTATTCGGTAAAAAACGTTGGGAGATTGTCCACGAAATCGCGACGAGGAGACAACAGAGCCACGGCATCACTATAATATAGCGGGAAAGAATGGATTGTACACAACGTTGTGCTTCAGTTTCACCTTTTGCGCGGGCTTCGGCTAATAGGGGAACGAGGACAGAGTAAGCGGAGGCTGCACTGAGTAACTCAATCAGGAATATAGCGATACCCCAATAGTAGTAGATGAAATCCATCTCCACCGGATCACCGAACCAATTGGCGAGGACAACATAGATAAGAAATGTACCGGCACGTCCGATCAGACTGAGCGGTGTAACAATGAGGACGTTCTTGAGAAGGGAGGCTTGGGTTTGGGAAGCATTATTCGGCATGCAATGGTTGAAAGGTCTGTTTGGTATAGACAGAGTTGTAGACACGGTTTGCCGAGGAGTCCCAACTCTGTCGGTTTGTCAACGCTCTAAAAGCGGCGCTTGATAGCACCCCATGTGGTTGTGAGTTTGCCCGCTGGTGCGACCGATAGTCCTTCTTTGGCTTTCTCGTAATCCTCGTCTGTCGGTCTAAACGGTTCGGTTGAGATCATGAAGATATCAAACAACGCCTCTTTAGCGGCATCAGCTTCTCGCGGTTGAATACGGACGGTGTTGGTCCCCTTTTTCAAATCTGTTGGGGACTGTGATTCGGGTTTATCTCTGCCGCCGCTCCATGCCCATACCGGTCCGTGTGTATCAATTATTAGACTGTCACCAGCGTCAGCGATGTTGTCACTATTAAGGACAATAAACCAGGACTGTCCACCGCCTCGAAAGTCTGCGACTCTGCCCCAGATGTATGCCTTTCCTGCTACAGGACTCTCAAACTTGTAGTCTGCGAACCCACCGACCGCTTTAGCAATCAGGATGTCTTCAGCTAACCACGGTTTCTGTGTTTTATTTGCCAATTTCTGTTCACTCTTGCCGGGTTTGAGTCCTTCAGCTTTATCAAAAAGTGCCGCCGAAATCCAGATTTGCCAACCTCTTTCGAGTTTTGATTCACGCCATTCCTTCACAGCTGAGACCGGCAGCACGAATAATGTTGTCAAAAGTAGGCTGATTACGGCTATAGAAAGTTTCGTTGATAGGTTTACGGGTCTCACGGTTTCCCTCCTTGATGTCTACGTGTAGTGGCGCGATTCATCAAGCTGCTCAATCCTGCCACTACATGCAAACAGTGAGACATTCATTAGATTTAAACAAATGTCGTTAATAAGTAGGTGCGTTTTCCGATCGCGCAGTCTTGATACATAGCACTTCTAAAACACACCTACGGGAAATTGAGAATGTAAGTCTGGTTAACTCGTAGGATGACAAGGTCAGTTTAAAAACTATTTTTGATGGTACCCCATGTTGTCGCCAACTTACCCGCTGGTTTCACCGGTGTCGGGTCGCCCCCTAACGGTGAAGCGTTTTTGAACATATCATCGTTCGGCTCAAAATCCGTTGAAGAAATCATGATAATATCCATCAGTGTTTCTTTGTTGGTGTCAGCTTCCCGTGGAACAATACGAATGGTGTTCTCGCCTACAACCGCTTGCGTTGGGGACTTAGTTGTATTATCTCTACCAGAAGCCCACGCCCAATTGCCGGGTGTATCAATAATTAACCCGTCTCCTTCGTGGTCTTCGCTGTTGAGAACGACAAACATGGACTGCCCGCCGCCGCGGGTATCTCCGACACGGCAATAGATAAACGCGTCCCCAGCGATAGGACTCTCGAAAGTATATTCGATGAATGCGCTACCGACGCTGCCGGCGAGTGCGATGACTACGTCGTCCCCTATGGCGGGACCGCCAATATCTGAACCGTCGCGTTCTGCTTTTGCCGTACCAGCCAAAAAGTCTTGTGCCAAGGATTCATCTTTACCGAGTTTGAAGGTGTCTTCACCCTCGCGATTACTCGGTTCTGTACCTGCGTCAATCCAGATCTGCAAGCCGCCTTCCAACTCAGAGCCTCGGTGCGCTGCTGGTGCTTGAATCACCCATACAAACGTTAAAAGTAGGCTCATTGTGAATCCGAAAACTATGGTTGAGAGGTGTTTCGTTTTCATGTGCTCCTCCTGAAATTGATAGGTTAAAGGTTTTGTAATAGGGATGTCCTCGACGGATTGAAGCCGAAGATTTTCTATATTGTTGTGATTATATCACATTTAGTGGAAAAAAAGTCAAATTTATTTTACGAAATTGTGGGGCATGTTATTTACAGCTCATCCCGTGTCGGAGGCATGGGCGTTAATGCGGCACTGAGGGCATCCCAGAAAGGATTTTCATAACTCTAATCAGGGAATGTGACGCGTTCGTAGATTTCCTGCAAAGGTAGTTCGCATTGGATGGCGGTGAGTGGCAAAATATCCTCAAGTGCTTGGAAAGCGGTGAAAATCCAGTCTTTCGCAGTAACGGGTGCGGTCTCATGTTTTTGGGGACGACGGTAACGTTCAACAAGTACCTTATCTTGGGAAACGAGGATGTATTCCTGCAATGACGCGAGGTGTCGGTAATGACTGAATTTTTCGCCGCGATCATAAGCCTCGGTTGAAGGAGAGAGGACTTCTACGAGGATAATGGGGTTGAGGAGTATATCAAAAACATCATCTTCAAAACGGGGTTCTTCACAAACAACGACATCTGGGTAGAAGTAGGACGAAGTGACGGGAGCACTCACCCGCATTGCGTTCGCGTAGGTTTCACATCCGCTGCTTTTTAATAGGTTGTGGAGCACACCAACGATATTACCTGTAATCAGATTATGCGCTCGACTCGCGCCGGACATCGCGATCAATTCACCGTTTAAGTACTCATACCTACTTATCTCTGAGTCTGGAGGTGCTTTGCGTTCAAAAGCAATGTATTCCTCGGGTGTAAGGCGTGTTTGTGCTGCAGAGGTTGCCATGATTTTCCTCCGGTAATGGACTGGGTTAGGAACGCGTAGGGCACTCCTATTCACGCACTTGACCGTTTCCGTAGACGATATATTTGTAAGTCGTTAACCCCTCAAGCCCCATCGGACCGCGGGAGTGAAGTTTCTGTGTGCTGATGCCGACTTCGGCACCCAAGCCGAATTCGTAGCCGTCGGTGAAGACAGTGCTGGCATTAACATAGACCGCAGCAGAATCTACTTCTTTGAGGAATCGCTGCGATGCACTATAACTTTCGGTGATAATCGCGTCGGAGTGGTGTGAACCATAGGTTTCTATGTGGTCAATAGCTGTGTCAATATCGTCCACGACGCGGATGGATAGGATATAATCAAGGTATTCAGTGCGCCAATCTTCTTCAGTGGCGGGTTTGGTGGCAGGATAAAGCTGCTGTGTCCGTTCACATCCGCGAATTTCAACATCCGAGTCCTGTAGCGTCTCACAGAAAGCGGGAAGGAATTTCTCGGCGGTATCGGCGTGGACAAGCAGTGTTTCCAATGCGTTGCAGACGGCGACTTTGTACCCAACCTTTGCATTCATACAGATATTATTTGCCATTTCGAGGTCGGCGGCTTTGTCGACATAGATATGACAAATTCCGTCGGCATGTCCGAGTACCGGGACATCGGATTTTTTCATCAAGAATTGGACGAATTCGTTACTGCCGCGTGGAATGACGAGATCAACGTAATCTGGCAGGCGGATAAGTTCATAGACGGCTTGTCGGTCAGTGGTGTCAACGAATTGGATAGCGTCGGGTACGCCTTCTGCTGCTGCGGTATCACTGAGGATACGGGCAAGCGTTGCGTTGGAGTGGATTGCCTCGGAACCGCCGCGCAGGATAACGCCGTTCCCAGATTTGATACAGAGTGCCGAGACTTCAACGGTCACGTCCGGTCGAGATTCATATACGACAGCGACGACACCGATAGGCACGCGGACGGTGCCAATCTTAAGACCGTTCGGACGTTCACCCATACTAATGACCGCACCGATTGGATCAGGGAGTGCAGCAACTTGGCGGAGATTGTCTACCATTCGCTCGATTTTTTTATCGTCCAGCAGGAGACGTTGCATAAGAGGAGCAGGAACTCCGGTTTTTTCGCCGTTGTCAAGGTCGATACGATTTGCTTCCTGAATTTTATCTTTTGAATTCTGTAGGCTCTCAGCCATTGCTAAAAGGGCATGATTTCGCACATCAGCGGAGCTTCGTGATAAGACACGCATCGCCGATTTTGCCTTTTTCGCTTGTGATTGGATCATTTCTTGGATGTTTTCGTTCATAATTTTCCTTTCGTGTTTAGGTAATTGGTAAATTGTAAGTGGAAATAGCGTTGGTATTATAACATGTTGTTTGGGAAATTTTCAAGAGGAATATTGCCAGTGGCAGAGGCATTCAATTCTCCAATAATTTTGATTTTCTACCTAAAGGCTCTTCGCTGTAGGAGCGAGCTGTGCTCGCGATGCTTCCGCGAAAATGATCAGAAAAACCGACAATTGAATGGCTCTGTTGCCAGTGGTCAGCAGAGTAGTGGATGGAGCGGCATCAGTCGAGCAGGACGAGATTATCGCGATGTATGATTTCGTCGTAATCGCGGTAGCCGAGGATGTTTTCAATGTCTTTCGTGTGTTTTCCGGCGAGTTTAGCAGTGTCTACGGCGTTGTAATTCACCAAGCCGCGTGCGAACTCTGCGCCGTTTTCGGTGAGGCATGAAACGGTATCGCTATAGTCGAAATTGCCTTCAACGCGTCGGATACCGGCCGGGAGTAAGCTTTTACCGCCTTGTACGAGTGCGTCGCGTGCGCCGTTATCTACAATGAGTCTACCTTTCGGCGGACGGGAATAGGCGATCCATCGTTTGCGTCCAGAGATACGAGATTGGGGTAGGAAGAGAGTGCCAAGCAATTCGCCTTTCAAGAGCCTTGTGACGACAAGTGGTTCTCGTCCGTGCGCCATGACCATCATCTCTCCAGAACTGGTGACGATTTCCGCTGCACGCAACTTTGTTACCATCCCCCCAGTGCCATCCGTTGTGCCAGCTGTGCCAGCGGCTTGCCAGATCTCATCTGAAATCGTGGTAACAGTGTGAATCAGTTCTGAGTCAGGATTGTGCCTTGGGTCTGCGGTGTAGAATCCTGCCTGATCGGAGAGGATGATGAGGAGTTGTGCTTGAGCGAGGTTTGTCACGTAGGCAGAGAGGGTATCATTATCGCCGACCTTGATTTCGTCGACAGCGACGGTGTCGTTTTCGTTGATGATAGGGATCACGCCGAAATTAAGGAGGGCACGCATCGTGTCATTCATGCGGGTGTAGCGTTCCCGATTGGAGAAATCGTCGCGTGTGAGCAGCAGGCTCGCTGCGCGTTGTCCGTAGTTTGAAAACCGATCCTTGTAAGCCGCCATCAATCGTATTTGTCCTACGGCAGCGGCAGCTTGTAGATGTGGTAGCGTGTGCGGACGCTGTTTCAGACCGAGTTGGGGCCACCCGGCAGCGATAGCACCGGATGTGACAAGGATGACTTCCACGCTTTCCTGTTTGACAAGTGCTAAATCGTGGACTAAGCCATCAAGGGCAGCTTCGTTGAGGTGTGCCCCTTCTGAAATGGTACTACTGCCGACCTTCACAACGATACGTTGCACATCCGATAAACAGGTACGCTGTTCAGTTGGATTGCATCGCTTTTGGGCTATAGTTGAACTCGAATTCATCAATCTGGACTGTGTCTCCTTCCACCGCACCTGCGCGGGCGAGTGCATTCATCACTCCCATGTTTTTCAGTTTCCGATACAACAGAATCAATGCCTGTTCGTTTTCCATATCGGTCATGAGGACAGCACGGCGCGGTTCAGCACCAGTGACAGCGAACCCTTCCTCAGTTTCGATGAGTTCAAACCGCGCTGACGGTTCCGGTGGTAGCTCTGGTTCTAAGACAATCGTCGTTTCTGCTTCTTTTTGAGCGCGTGTTTCCAAGTATTGCAAAGAGCGGTAGGCTTGCTGCATCAGTTGGTTTACACCGGTGCCGGTAATTGCAGAGATAGGGAAAACTTTCCGTTTGCCGAAATATGCCTGCACACGCGCCAAATTCGCCTCGGCTTCGGGCATGTCAATCTTGTTTAGTGCGACAATTTGTGGAAGTTTCGTTAACAATTCGTTATAATGCCCCAATTCGAGGTTAAGTTGTTCATAGTCTTTAATCGGGTCCCGTCCATCTGTGGCACTGAGATCGATGACATGAATGAGCATTTTGGTACGCTCGATATGCCGCAGGAATTGGTGTCCTAAGCCTGCTCCCTTGTGCGCGCCTTCTATGAGTCCGGGGATGTCTGCAAGAACGAAATTCTGTTCTCGGTTGATGCGGACAACGCCGAGATTCGGACGGAGTGTCGTGAAGGGATATGCGGCGATTTTGGGTGTTGCGGCAGAAGTTCGTGCCAGCAGTGTTGATTTACCGGCGTTGGGATAACCGACCAACCCGATATCAGCGATGAGTTTGATTTCGAGGCTGATTTCGCGTTCTTTTCCGGGTTCACCCTTCTCCGCGACGCGCGGTGCTTGGAAGGTGCTGCTTTTAAAACGGGCATTCCCCTTACCGCCGATACCACCGCGTGCGACAACGACGCTTTGGTCAGGTTCCGTCAGATCCGCAAGTGTCTCGGTTGTGTCATAGTCTCTAACAATGGTGCCAGCAGGGACCTTAACGACGCAATCCGTGCCGTCAGCACCGTCGCGCTGCTTACCGGTGCCATGTCCGCCGTTTTCAGCGACTTGGCGTGGGTTATGATGCAGGTCAATCAGTGTACTCATCCCAAGGGTAGCGGTAAGGATGACGTTTCCACCATTCCCACCGTCTCCGCCATCGGGACCGCCACGCGGGACAAATTTCTCTCGCCGGAAACTGATGCATCCGTTCCCACCATTGCCTGCTTTGACCTGAATTCTTGCAGTGTCCATGTGCTTATACTTTGCCTGAATTGTGCAGGGGGCTACAACGCCTCAAACCCTACTTCCGTTATCGCGTCCTTAAGATGGGTAGGCGTGATAGACAGTTCATTGAAACGGACAACCGCCTCGCCTTTGCGCAGGTTGACTTTCGCGCTTTGAACGCCCTCAAGTCCTGTCAACGCATCTTTCACCGTTTTGACGCAATGTTGACACGACATGCCGCTGATTTTTAGTTTCGTTTTTTGCATGTTGTTATTCCTTTATCAAGAGTTTTATGATTGAGTCCCTTTATCTCCTTTGTCCTTTGTCGGAAAATTGAAATGGCAGGATGGACAAGTGGGTAGGTGTGTCCGGATTGCCAAGCCACACTTCGGACAGATGCGTTTCGTCCGAAAGCGTTCAGCAAGGCGTGATGCCACAACAATACCTAAAAAAAGGATAATAAGAAAGGTGACTTCCCAAAAACCGATAGACACACTTTAGGCCCCGCAGTTTCTATATGTTATAGTAAAGTTTAGCATTAATTGGACCCCTTGAAATAAGTATCTAACCCCCTATGAAGAAATCCGCGGAAATACGCAAAACACCCCAAGCAAAAACATCGCCCTTATCAGGGGAATGGAGCATCCGCAAGTTATACCTTCAAATCTCGCAAGGTCGCGAGATTTACCTCGTGCTTTGTTTTCATCTCTGGTGTTTCAATAATAAGTGGAATTTCAGTAAATCGGGAGTCGTTGAGGATATATGTAAATGCGGTTGTGCCGATATTGCCCTCCCCAATGTGTTCGTGTCTGTCAACGCGGCTCTGATATTCTGATTTTGCGTCATTGAGATGGAAGGCTTTTAGTCGCTCAAGTCCGATAACCTCATCGAATTGGTTAAATGTCGCTTCGCAGTCCGATTCGGTTCGCATGTCGTAGCCAGCGGCAAAGACGTGGCACGTATCCAAGCAGACCCCAAACCGATCTGGATATTTTGACATGCCAATCACATCTCGGAGGTGTTCAAAACGGTAGCCGAGATTTGTACCTTGTCCAGCAGTGGTTTCAAGGAGGGGCATGACATCGGGTGCTTCGGTATTTTCAAACAGGCAGTCAAAACTGTCGCTTAGCTGCTTTAAGCCGACTGTTTCACCTTCACCGAGGTGCGAGCCGAGATGCGTAACGAGGTAGCGGATACCGAGCAATTGTGCAAGTTCCATCTGTTCGCGGAACGCTTGACGTGATTTCTCCAGCACCTCTGGTTTCGGGGAAGCGAGGTTGCTCAAGTGGATGTCGTGAACGATGACCTCACCGAGTCCGACTTCTGACCATGCTGTGATAAATTTTTCGACTATCTCTGAGGTCGGAGGTTTTCCTTGCCACTGGTTTGGATTTCGCAAGAAAATTTGTATCGTGTCGCACTCAAGATCGGTGCCATTTTTGATGGCGTTGTGTAAGCCGCCTGCGGTAGAGACGTGTGCACCAAGAACCATATTTTTTAGCAAGTTTCGGTGTTGAAGTTACGCCGAAATTGGTCTCTCCTTGTGTTGTAATTATTCGGGCTGCACGGCGGTCTTGATACCGCGCTGCGCAGCGGCGTTATCAAACGCTGCTAAACCTTGTGCAATCGGAAACCTATCAGTTAGCAAGGGTTTAAAATTGAGTGCTTTTTCTATGAGGAGCTGCTTAGAGGCTTCAAGACTGGCGCGGGAGAATGCCCATGAAGCCATCAGTTTGTGACCCGCATAGTGAAATTCTTCAAGATTGATACGAAGTTCTTCGCCTTCCGGCGCGAGTCCAAAGAAGTTGAGGCATCCGCCTCTACGGACAATCTCAAAAGCGAGTGCGATTGCCGAAGCGTTGTTTGTCGTCGCGGAGATGACGGTGTCAACACCGCCGTTGGTGATGTCTCGGAGGTGCGCTACTGATTCAGATGAGATGTCAAATGTGAGATCGGCACCGAGCGTTTCTGCGATAGCCCTTCGGTGTGCTTGCGGTTCGACAACATAGGTGGCTAAGCCTGCCCGTTTCACCAATTGGGTGAGCATCAAACCAATGGGACCCGCACCGAGGATAGCAACAGCATCTTTGAAAAACGTCTCTCGCATCGCGTTGAGGCAGCAGCCCAGCGGTTCGAGAAATAGCAGCTCTTCAGGGGGTATACTGTCCGGCACTCGGATGAGTTTACCGGTATCCACACCGTGCTTCGGCATCCGCATATATTCAGCGTGACCGCCATCAATATCGTGCCCGATACCTTCAATGGTAGTGCAGTATTTATCCAGATCGTTCTCGCATTGGACACATGCGCCGCAAGAGAGCATAGGATTGACTGTCACCCGTTCACCGACTTTCACATCTGGGTGTCGGCTTTCTACGATCACGCCTGCGAGTTCGTGTCCCATCACGACGGGGGGTGCGTAATCTGATACATCTCCGCGTAATGCGGCGAGGTCAGAAGCACAAATTCCACAGAGTTCCATCTGGATGAGTACGTCCCCGTCAGTGAGCGCGGGGATAGGCTTTTCTTGGACGCTTAATTGCTGAATTTTCTCAAAAACGATAGCTTTCATGTTTTTATTCGCTATCGGCTATCGGCTATCGGTTGTCAGTAACCCTCTTTACCGATAGCCGACTGCCGACGGCTGATGGCTATTCCTCAAAGCTATTCAAACTCGTAAGGCACCGTTTCAGACTGATGGGTCTTAGCCGACTTTTCCGCTAAATCCATGATGGCAATGACGCGGCGAGCGGACTCTGGTGTCACGAGTAAGGGTGTACCGTCGTTTAAATGAGCGACGATATTTTGATAGTAGCTGGGTCCGGGTCTACCGTGATGACCGACTTCTTGTTCTTTGGGCTGTCCTTCGACTTCGGATAGGACCTTAAACCCGCCGCCTTCGGAAGTAATTGCGCCGTGTGAGCCGAGCAGTTTCCATCGATCTCCACCGATTTTGGCGATGTTAGACATCTGAATGTTTGCCGATGCGCCATCTGCGACGAATTCTCCGCCTGCGAAGCGAATAATTGCTTGGACGTGATCTTCGTTGGTAATATCGTCCCAGACGAGGTTCGGTTGATAGAAACCGGTGACGTTAATCATGGGGGCTTCAAGGACATTGAGTAGCCAATCGAGGTAGTGAGCGCCCCAATCATAGAATTGCCCGCCGGAGATGGCTTTGACGCTGCGCCACCAATCTGGATTCGGTCTTCCATAACCGCCGCCCCACATCTCAACGCTAAAAACTTTGCCAATAATACCGGATTGGACGAGTTCACGAAGCGTCCAGAAATCAGCATCCCACCGTCTGTTGTGGTGAACGGACAACATAACGTCGTTCTCTTTGGCGGTTGTAATCATCTCTGTGGCTTCTGCGATTGTGACACACATCGGTTTTTCAACAACAACGTGCTTGCCGGCTTTGAGGCTTGCCACCGATGGCCCGCAGTGCAAACTGTGCGGTAAGACGTTCGCAACAAGATCGACACCGTCGTCTGCGTTAAGGGCTTCAACTGAATTATAGGTGCGAATGCCGGGAAAATCCTCTTTCGCGGCATCTGTTCGTTCGGGATCTATGTCACAGACAGCGACGCATTCAATCCCGTCGGTGTTCTGCATCATATTTGCGTGGGCTCTGCCCATATTAAATGCTGCGCCATATCCGAGGACGGCACCTTTGATGGTATCTGCCATTTATTGTGGCTCCTTCTTTTTCGTGTATGAATGCGTTATTATAGCATAGAATCGAAAAAATTGTGTAAAAATTCTGTGTGCAGAAAATAGATTGACGTTTCTCAAAATTTGTGGTAAACTCTACCGATTTCTGTTAGGATAGTTTATTCCCGCGGACATTTGCAGGGTGTACCAGTGAAAAAGTGCGCGCCTTAGGCGCGTTCGTAGAAGTGCAGTGTGCATCAATTTTAGACAATATTCTTTAGAGGTAATTTATGGCAAGAGTTGGACTCATTGGAGTTGGGAATATGGGTAGGGGCATGTCAAGAAATATCTTGAAAGCCGGACACGAATTGACGGTGTATGATGTCCGCCCTGAAGCGATGGAAACGTTGGTAGCAGAGGGGGCACACGCTGCTGCATCGCCTCGAGAACTCGGTGCCGCCGCAGATACGGTTTTTATCATGGTGCTGAATGTCGAACAGGTTAAGGCATCACTCTTGGGTGAAGATGGGCTGCTGGCGGGGCTTAACCCGAATTCTACAGTCATCTGTACGGCGACTATCGGACGTTCACAGGTGATGGAAGTTGCCGAACTTGTGACGGCGAAAGGGGTTAACATCGTTGACGCACCTGTGAGTGGCGGTGCGCCGGGTGCGGCTGCGGGAACGCTTACGATGATGGTAGCGGCAGAAAGTGAGACGTTTGAGGCATCGAAACCGGTACTTGAAGCAGTCGGCAAGGACATCTATCACGTTGGAGAAGAGATCGGTATGGGTCAAACTGTCAAGTCTGCACTCGCGGTATTAATAGGCACCACTTATGCGGGTATTTTTGAGGCGTTGACACTCGCAGTGAAGGCGGGTGTGGCACCGGAAACGCTTCGCGACGTTGTTAGCACAAGCGTCGTCGGAAATTTCCTCTTCAGAGATACAACGGAAAACATCTTAGCACGGAATTTCAAGGGGCAGAGCAATATCGGAACAATGTATAAAGACCTCAGCTTAGCAAAAAGTATGGCAAACGATTGTGGTGTGCCACTCTTCGCGGCAAGTGCTGCCTTTGAATTGTTTCAAGCAGGAAAAGCGGTAAATCCCGAAGAAGATAACTGGACAATTATCAAAATCTTGGAAAATATCGCTGGTGTTGAAGTTAAAAAAACGGAATAATTGAGGATAGCGTTGTATCGGTATTACGCACAGCAGGGTTTTTGCTTGGGTATTTCTTCAGGGTTTGAAACCCCGCCTACAAGGGGCTGCGTAAGTCATAAAATTGAGGGGATGTTGAATGTTCAAACTGGGAATTATCACAGATGGAATCAGTCGGGATTTTGAATATGCGTTAGACACTATGGTAGAGACGGGCTTGGAATACGTTGAGCTGCAGTATCTTTGGGAAAAACAGGTTGGAGACTTGACGAGTGCCGATGTTGAACGGGTTAAAGGGTTGATTGACGCTCGAAATTTAAAGGTATCGTGTATCTCGCACCACAATTTGTCGGCACTTCCGGTTGATACAGCGGTGGTCGCGCCTGCGTATCGTGAGCATATCACGACGTTGGAACGATGTATTGGTGTTGCGCAGGCACTTGAGACCAACCTCGTCCGGATTTTCAGTTTCCGAAAGGAGATGGTGCTTTTCGGCGCGGAACCGGTTATCTCTGAAGGGGCGTGGACGACACTCATGAACCGATTGGAAGAACCGTTGCAAATCGCTGACGATGCGGGGATCACGCTGGTTATGGAGACTGCGATCTCTGGGAACGTGACATCGGCATTTCTCGCAAGAAAATTAATCGATGAGATAGGTGCGCCACATCTGAAAGTCCTCTGGGATCCGTGCAGTTCGCTTTATTGTACAGAGGTCCCGTATCCTGATGGCTATGAGGTGATTCGCGAGCATATTGTACATATTCATCTCAAGGATGGCGTTGTAAATCTTCCAGCGGCAACATTTGATTTCTGCGCGATGCGTCAAGGACAGATGGATCCTTACTACAACGACATTGTGGACGCTTTGAAACAGGATGGATACGAAGGAACAATCTCTTTAGAGAGCGTCTATACTCCGGTAGGCGGGACACGCGAGGACGGATTTCGGGAATCTCTGCCAGTCTTTATGGAACTTATGGGACGATAGATAATAGATACCTGAAAAAAAGAAAGGACGCAGCCAATATATTTTAGCTGCGTCCTTTCCTTTTCGAGGTACAAATCCTCGTGTAGAATTTAGACCTTACTTGGTTTTCAAACTTCCCCAAGTTGTGAAGAGTTTACCGGCAGGTTCGACGGAAGTGTAGACTTCCTGTGAGATCTCCCACGTGCCGCCGACACCGGCGAACATGCTCCAACCACCACCGCGTTCACTGACCTTCACCAATAGGACATTAGGCCCTGCGACGAGGTTAACTTTGAAATCATCTTGGAAGTTGCCAGCACCACGGTTGACAGCGTTGTTATGGACAACTTCACCGTTGAGCCAGACTTTGACGGAGTCATCACTACCGACTTTCGCCGGAACGTTCATCTGGTCTTCGGGAGCCTCAAGGATAATCAGCGCATAAGACGAATGGTCGTTGACATCGCCTTCACCCAAGCCAATCTCATTGACGAGATCGTTGACGTTGTTACCGCCGGAATCGGAAATTTCACCGATCGTCCATTCCAGATCACCGACTTTGTCACCTGCGTTGGCACCGTGTATTGAGACCATCTCTTCAGTAACGTCACCACCACTGGCTTCAGCGAGTGAATCCACATCAGTGGAAGCTGCGCCGCCTTGACCGGTTTCGGTAGGTGCGATCATCCAGAGCCATGGACCGGTAATTTTTCCGGCTACAGGGGCTGGAAATGGCTTATAGACAGCATTGACATCGGCATCAACACCGACGAACATGCTCCAACCGCCACCACGCTCACTGACCTTGACGAGTAGGGTGTTGTCCCCTGTTTTAATGTCAACTTGAAATGTGTCCTGAAAATTGCCAGCACCACGGTTCACTGCGTTCGTGTGAACCACTTCGCCATTCAGCCAGACTTTGATGGAATCATCACTACCGACTTTCATATCCACGCCGCTCTGATCAGAATCGGATTCCAGCGTGATGAGTGCATAAGACGAATGGTCGTTAACATCGCCTTCACCCAAGCCGATTTCAACGACGGTGTCATTGACATTGTTACCGCCGGTATCGGTAATCTCGCCGAGCGTCCATACCAAATCACCGACAGCATCGCCTTCATTGGCACCGTTCGCTGCGACCCCGGCTTCGGTAACCTCACCACCGCTGGCTTCAGAGAGTGAATCCACATCAGTGGAAGCCGCGCCGCCTTGGTTGGCTTCCGTTGGTGCGATCATCCAGAGCCATGGACCAGTAATTTTGTCTTGGGCATTAGCCGTCATTGTCATGGCAAAAAGTGCTATGAGACATGCTAACCCTATTGTAAGTAGTTTCCTATACATGAAAATCCTCCAATTAATTTTCTACTTTATCAATCAAAGTGAAATCAGTGTTGCCCATTCTTGCGAATCCAGTCGCGCTTCGACTGAGAGATCGTGACTGCAATATTACGCCGATGTTTATCAAAGATAGGGCAACCACTTTAGGTAGTATATCAAATATACGATAATTGAATCAAGCACAAAATTTTTTGTGCTTGATTTAATCCATAAAACGATCTTTAGTAAGAACGTTTGACTTCCGCCCACTGCGTTGCCAATTTTCCAGCGGGTTCAACGGGAAGGCCTTTGAACTTCAGGTTATAGTCCAAATTCGCGTCGATACCCATGAACATGCTCCAACCGCCGCCGCGTTCGCACACTTTAACCATTAGAACGTTATCGCCTTTTTTCAGATCCACCTCAAATGTGTCCTGAAAATCACCGGCACCGCGGTTAACAGCGTTTTTCCAAACCTCTTTGCCGCCAAACCACACCTTAACGGAATCATCGCTGCCGACGCGGGCTGTAGTCCCTTTCTTGGTAGTCTTTGATACGACGTTGATTACGGCATAGGAGCAGTGATCATTGATATCACCCCCGGGTCCCAACTTAATCTTTAGGAGCGTATCGTTGATGTTGTTCCCGCCGGCTGGGGCGATTTCTCCCTCGGTCCACTTATAATTTTCGGCAAATTTGACCTTCAGGATTTTATCGGTAATTCCTTGTTCGGCAACCGTTTTCTCTGTCAACTTACCTTTTGTTGCGTCCTTGATACCGTCAACATCTGTTACGGCAGCACCACCGCCACCAACGGGACTCTCGGTGATCATCCACATCCAAGGACCTTCAATCTTATCTATGGCAGTAGCAAATTGTACTGTGAGCAAAAATGCGATAGCACACACTGCCAAAATCATAAATCTGCTTTTCATTCTTAATTATCCTCCTTATATTCAACTAACGTGATAGATTAGCACAAGTTACCAAAAAAAGTCAAGTTTATTTTCAATTAAATTTGAAAACATCTATCAGTTATTCTGTGTGTAACTGATTTTGGACGCTGCTAACCTTATCATTCATTGTTTGTTTTCTATCAATCCGGGTGCCAAACTTAAGCGTCGTTGTAATTCGGGGTGCACCCATCTCATGAACGACCTCATGACACCGTCGAATTGCCGCAAACACAGCATCCCAATCGCCTTCGATATTCGTGCCGTAAGCGTGCAATTTTGTTTCCAAGCCTGCCTCTTTTAGTACCTTCTCACACGCAGTGACATATTTCGAGACCGAAACGCCGACACCTATAGGCACAACGCAGAGATCCGCAATGACCTTCATGTATCCTTCCTTAACTGTCTCGTAATTCGTCCAGGACTGCAACCGGCAAAGGTGCTGCACCTGAAGTTGCTACACCATCGTCAACTTGCGCCGGTGTCATCATTCCCGGGACCACGCAGGAGACAGTTGGGTGTGCCAAGATAAATTTGAGGGCGGCTTGCGGGAGACTCCGCGCCTTATCTCCAACGATAGACTTCACCTGTTTCACACGTTCCAGATCAGCGAGGAATTTCTCGCGGGCCCAGGTTTTCCGATAATCGTTTTCCGCAAACTCAGTATCCGGTCCGAGTTGACCGGAGAGCAGGCCTGACGATAACGGCTGCCGAACAACAACAGCGATACCTTTTTTCGCTGCGGTCTCCATCACAGGTGTTGCCATTCCTTGCGTGAGGATGTTGTAAGTCAGCATCAGTGAGGAGATACCGGTTTCTTCTATCGCTTTCAGTGCGTCTGCCTCGCTACCGAGGCCCATCCCGTAAAATCGGATTTTGCCTTCGGTTTTGAGGTCTTCCATTGTGCCGAATGCAGCATCCCACTCGGACGCGGGTGGTGGCGAGTGGAATTGGTAGATGTCTATGACATCCCGCTTCAATCGCGTGAGGCTCCCTTCAACCGCTGATCGGATATATTCGGGTGAAACATTAAACGATGGATGTTCCCACCCGTGGCTAATCCAGCCATCAGAGTCCAATTCATAGCCGAGTTTCGTGGCGATGACGACCCTGTTACCGAGTGCTGAGAACGCCTCGCCGAGCAGCCGTTCTGCGCGTCCACCGCCGTACTGGTCTGCTGTGTCGTAATAGGTGACACCGCTTTCAAAAGCGTATCGGAGGAGATCCACAGCGTCGGTTTCACTGATGTCTCCCCATTCACGTCCTCCGAGTTCCCATGTTCCCATGCCAATTTCGGAGACGGTTAGTCCTGTGTTACCTAATTTACGTTGGCGCATTATTGTTCCTTTGCAAGACCATGAGACGCGGTCCCTACACTTAGAAAGTACTACGATCAAATTTATCTTACAATATTTGCAATTATTTGTCAAGCATATTTTTTTCTTAGCCAGGGTCATTCAATTGTCACATAATTTCGGTTTTTGATACAAATCTCTTTCTTTTTAGTAGGAGCGAGTGTTTTTGCTTGGGTGTTTCTTGTCGCTCGCGATCCGTCCGCGAAAATGTCTGAAAAAACCGAAAACTGAATGGCTCTGTTAGTTAGCAGTCGTCAGTAGGCAAAGTTTCAAATCTGACAGACAAAGTGGAAAACTGAATGGCTCTGGTCTGAAAGCGAATTTGGATTGACAGGCTTCGTCTATTTCTGGTAAGATATAGTTATTTACTCAACGGACAATATTTGACTTTGCAGAAGGAAATTCTTAAATAATGAAGTTACTTGTCACTGGTGGTGCTGGATTTATCGGTACTAACTTTATCCGATACTGGCTACGGCAACACCCGGACGATGCCGTTGTTAACCTTGATTTACTAACATACGCTGGAAATATTGCCAATTTAACGGATATAGCGGCGCGTTACCCGAAACGTTACGCGTTTGCCCATGGCGATATTCTGGACTCGGTATTTGTGGAAAACGTCTGTAAAAAAGAGAAACCGGATGTCGTCGTGAACTTCGCTGCGGAGTCGCACAATAGTCGTGCAATTCTACATCCGCGGCGTTTCTTTGAAACGAATGTGATAGGCACGCAGATTTTGTTGGACACAGCTCGGAAGTATGAGCTCCAACGGTTTCATCATATCTCTACGTGTGAGGTTTACGGTGAACTCCCGCTGGATTCACCTGACGCATTTGATGAGCGTTCACCGTATCGTCCGCAAACGCCCTATAATGCCTCTAAAGCCGCAGCCGATCATCTCGTAAATGCTTATTTTCATAGTTTCAGCATGCCGATAACGATTTCCAATTGTGCGAACAACTACGGTCCCTACCAGCATCCAGAAAAACTGATTCCGCTCTTCACAACGCATGCGATCCAGAATTTACCCTTAACGCTCTACCGAAGCAGCCATAACCGACGCGAATGGTTGCACGTTGAAGACCACTGTCGAGCCGTCGCAGCAGTTATCAAGCGCGGCAAGGTTGGCGAGACTTATAATGTCGGAAGCGGTGTGGAGAAGAGCATCGAGGAGATTAGCGATTTTATCTTGGATGTGCTCAACAAACCGCAAACGTTGAAAACTTACGTTCCTGACCGCCCCGGACACGATTGTCGGTATTTGTTAGATTCAAAAAAAATCGCCCGTGATGTCGGATGGGAACCGGCTATTGAATTTGAAGACGGCATGCGCGAGACGATTCAGTGGTACGTCGAAAATCAGGAATGGTGGCAGACGATTCAACAGAAAGCAGATAGTGAAGTGGTTCAAGAGGATAAATGGGAAACGTTCACACGGAGGTAACCTCATGCAACTGACAACGGAACAATTGGCAACATGGGAACGGGATGGAATCATTGTGGTGCCCAACGTGTTTCCACAGGAAGTAATCGCGCCTGCCCTTGAAGAGATTGAGCGGAATGCCTACGATGGGTTGACTTATGCCGAATATCACGCGAAATGGGGGCCGCAACCCGAAGCGTTAAAAAGTGCCTATGAGAAACACAGCGATATGCAACGACTCGCGGGGCCCTTTGGAAAAGCGGTGCATTTCCCGACAGGGTTGGAAGCGGTGGATACACTGATTGAAAATGAGGCATATCTGGCGATTGCAAAGCAGCTCTTAGATACGGAAGAAATTCGGCTCGGTTATGGACAAATCTTCTTTCGAGAAGGTCTCACTGATAGTCGCCATAGTGAGCATCCGTGGCAAGGATACCATATTGATAACGCGACGAACTCACCCTTACCCCCACATCCGAATTGGCAACGCTACGGCTATGTTTTAACCGCCATCTTCGTACACGACATCGAAATAGATGGTGCGCCGATGCTTGTCTGCCCAGGTTCACAGAACCAGTTGGATAAAATATGGGCGAAGTACCCGGGTAGAGCGGGCGGAATGGGTATCCCTGATCTGCGTGAGTTTAAAGGAGAACTCGCGGATCCGGTTCCGCTTACGGCGAAAGCGGGGAGTGTTTCATTTCGTTCCAGTTACTTGGTTCACGCGGCGCAACCGTTTGAGAACAAGAGCAGACAGCGTGGATGGATGGGATATCACTTCCATCGGGCAGACAATGACGATTGGTGCAAAACAACGCGTCCTGTCCCGGGTTGGGGCACGCCACAGTACATGGAATTTGTCGCGCGAACGACGCCTGATGTGCGACGTGTTTTAGGGTGGCCCGCGCCTGGGGATGCTTACTATACGCCAGAAGCCCTTGCACGTCTTGAAGTGGCGTATCCGGGGATTGATTTGGAGCCTTACCGAACGTAAAATCAGAAAGGACTATTTATGAGTGAAATGAGAAAAGTTGTCATGATGAATGAGGCAGGACGTATCTGGACGGAGGAACAGGAGACACCTGCGCCGAAGCCCGGTCAATTGTTGGTTGAAGTTCGTGCCTCAATGGTGAGTCCCGGTACCGAACTCGGTGGTGTCAAACGGAGACGCGAGAATCCAGGTTCCGAAGCACGGCAACGTCCATTTGGATATACGAACGCCGGTGTCGTTATCGGCATGGAAGGCGATTGCGACGAATTTGAGATCGGTGATCGGGTGGCGGGTATGGGCGGTGGCTATGCACTCCACGCCACGTCCGCTTGTGTGCCCCATAACATGTGCGCAAGGATTCCGAGCGATGTTACCTACGAAGAAGCCGCGTCTATTCATCTCGCAGCAACGGCATTACACGCCGTGCAACGCGGGCGTATCCGTATTGGCGAAAATGTTGTTGTCGCTGGATTGGGCATTGTCGGGCAATTTGCATGCCAGATCGCCAAAACAGCAGGTGCCTACGTTATCGGTTTAGACCAGTTGCCATTACGGATAGGTATTGCCCAAAATGCTGGCGTACATCAAGCCATAAACGTCTCCGAAGCGGATCCGATTCCCATTGCAGAGGAATTCACTAACGGTTATGGCATGGATTGCGGGATTATCGCTTTCGGCGGCGATGCGACGAGCGCGTTTCAGCAGATTCGAGCAATGCTCAAAACCGCACCTGATACGCATAAGATGGGACGGATTGTTATTGTCGGTGGTGCAAGCATTACACACGGTTTCGCAGCTGGACTCGGTAATGTGGATGTTATCAGTGCGGCACGCACCGGACCCGGCTATCACGACGAAGACTATGAACACGGCGCGGATTATCCGCCAGTCTTTGTGCCGTGGCCCACACAACGCAACTTAGAATTATCGCTACGACTCATGTCCGAAGGCAAAATTCAGGTGAATCCGTTGATTACGGATGTTATCCCGATTGATCAAGCATCTGAAGGGTGCGAGAAATTAATCCAAACGCCGAACGAGGCATTGGGTGTCGTCTTCTCAATGCAATAAGTTATTGCTAACTCAAGTTGCTACCAACAGATTTTTGGGCATTTTAACACGGTTTTTAGGCATTTTCTTCACCCCGGAGGGGTGCTATGTCTATAGAAAATGGTATATTCAAGTGCCCGCACTCCAGCGGAGTGCTATGTGTATAAATAGGTGGCAACTTGGGTTATTGCTAATGAACGCAGCCCCAGCGGGGCGGAATGTCTATAGAAAACCAGACCCTCCACCCTTCTTAGCCCCAGCGGGGCGAAATGTGTATCAATAAAATGTTATATTGACGGTTGAGGTGTTCGGATTTACCCACACTATCATGTAAGAATCCTAAAAATTGCCCAGAGTTTAGTAATCTTTAAAGATATGGAAATTAGAGCAGCACGTGAATCAGAATTAGAACAGGTCGTTGAACTGTGTTGTGTAGCATTTAACCCCGACGGTCATGAACGCTATTGGCAATACGTCCAAGGCGATAGCAGCTACAGACTTCCGCAGACCCGTGTTGTCGTAGTGAACGACACGGTTGTGTCGACCTTACGCGTCTGGGAACGGAGAATGCGGGTCGGTGCATCCCTCGTAACAATGGGTGGCATCGGTGGCGTCTGCACACATCCGAATTACCGGGGTGTCGGATATGCGTCTGCCCTCATGCGAGACACTATTGATTATCTACGACTGATCGGATGTGATCTCGGTGTGTTGTTTACGATTATTCCAGAGGCGTTTTATCGGCAACTCGGATGGACATCTTTGCCGCTACACGGTTTCAGTGTGGCGTACAACTCAGCAGCACGGGCCGCAGCCGCGTCGGCGTGGCAGGTAACCGATTTCAACCCAGAAACGGATTTGGACGCAGTTGCAGCACTTTACGACCTCGCCAATGTTCAACAGAGCGGAACTATTGCCCGGACCCGTGCTTATTGGGATATGGCACCCTCACGCATCCGCGGGGTCTTACCAACCGTCGTCGCGCGTCAAAACGGACATATCGGTGGGTATCTTAACTATGAGATAGATGGAAAGTTTGTGGAGGTGCGTGAAGTGGGATATGTCCCCGATGACCCGTCGGTTTTAGATGCGCTTGTATCCCATTTTTTCCAGGCGTGTGAGGCACAAGGCGTAGAAGAAATAGGTGGCAGATTCCCATCTCAACATCCATTTGCGGACCGACTGATAGCGACTTGCGACAATCCGGTGACCCAAACAGAATACACCGGAATGATGTGCTATGCTGTAGATTTATCAGTGCTTTTGCGTCGCCTTGTGGTTGGGTGGGAATCGCGAATTGCGGATGCCGAAGAAACGTTTGGGTCACTTGCTGTTAAACTGCCTACGCCCAACAATCAGCAGATCGTACTACGACACAATGCCGATGGCACGCTGCAAATCGTTCCTGAAGATGCTAACGCGGTTGACTGCGGAGTGAACCTAACCGAAGCAGATTTCTGGCAACTCCTCTTCGGTGAAGTAGGGTGGGAACAGATAAGTTCAGATGCTTCAGTATCCCCAGAAATTTCGGCGTTTTTGGCGATGCTATTCCCGAAACGTGATGTCATTTTCTGGTCTCCAGATCAGTATTGAGAATATACAGGCACGGGTAAAAGCGTATGGAACATAATAGTAAAAGCCTTTCCCAATCTCGAAAGGGTGGAACTCAAACCAGTGCGTTTGGAACCGCTGGACGAATCAATCACGATGCGAGTGAATTTTATGGGAGCAAGCTCTACGCCGATCAGGAGCCTCCAGAGCCTGACAACTGGATAGAAAACCCTATCCCCGCTGAAAACCTGAATCGACTCTATTGTGCGTCCAGTACAGACATGTCAGTAATTCCCGATGCCAGTGTCCATCTGATGGTTACATCTCCGCCTTACAATGCGAAAAAGGAATACGACGACGATCTGTCGCTCGCGGAATATAGAGAGCTCCTATACGCTGTCTTCGCTGAGACCTATGAGAAACTGGTCACTGGTGGCAGGGCCTGCATTAATATCGCCAACTTAGGTCGGAAACCCTATATTCCATTGCATAGCTACATCATAGAGGACATGTTAGCGATAGGCTATCACATGCGGGGCGAGATCATCTGGGATAAAGCCTCAAGTGCAGGGAGTTCAACGGCGTGGGGCAGTTGGAAATCCGCTGCGAATCCGGTGCTGAGAGACGTTCATGAGTATATCCTCGTTTTCTCCAAAGGCTCCTTTTCTCGGAAACACAACGGAAAAGAAAATTCTATTCGTAAAGAGGATTTCTTAGAATGGACAAAAAGCGTCTGGACATTTCCGTCTGTCTCAGCGAAACGCGTCGGACATCCCGCGCCTTTTCCCGAAGAACTGCCCCATCGCTTAATCCAACTCTATACCTTCGTCGGCGATGTCGTTTTGGATCCGTTTTGTGGAAGCGGCACGACATGCTTGAGTGCGTTGAAATCAGGACGACATTATATCGGTTACGATATTGAGGAAAAGTATATTGAATTGGCGGAGGAACGGATTAAACAGTATAGCGATCAACCGCGTTTATCCATATAAACAGACTCACACCAAGATATATGTGTTCTCAGCCTCGGTTCCAAACGTTATAACCGAGTCTGATTGCGCTGTGTCAACTGTCTGCCCGTTGCATGTTACTGCGACGGCTGCTGTTGTGCGGATAGTGCAGTCTTGTCCGAGTGTGGAATGAAGTCTCGCCTCGGTAAGCTGCCCATCTTCCCATGCCATGTCCACCTCAAATCCGCCGCGAGCACGCAAGCCTTTGACGTGTCCAGTGTCCCACGCTTTTGGGAGTGCAGGTAACAGATGAATCTCGCCAGCATGGCTCTGTAGTAACATCTCTGCGATGCCGGAGACTCCTCCGAAATTGCCGTCAATTTGGAAGGGCGGATGTGTATCGAACAGGTTCGTCAGGGTACATTTCGCCAGGAGTGCTTGGAGATGGGTGTATGCCTCTTCAGCATCTTCAAGTCGCGCCCAAAAGTTGACGAGCCATGCGCGGCTCCAGCCTGTGTGTCCGCCGCCGTGTGCCAGCCGATATTCCAACGATTTCTTTGCCGCCGCTGCTAACTCTGGTGTGCCGCGTAACGTAATCTGGCAACTCGGATGGAGTCCATACATGTGCGACATGTGACGATGCCCTGGCTCGGGTTCGTCATAATCGAACACCCATTCCTGCAGTCGTCCTGTTTTTTCGCTAATTTGGAGCGGTGCAAGCCGTTCTAATGCAGATACCAACTCGGCGCGGAATTCTGCATCTTCTCTGACGACATCAATACAAGCGATGCAGTTGGTGAAGAGTTCATGTATAATTTCCAGATCGATTGTTGCGGCATAGGTGAAGAGGGAGCGTGTGCCGTCTGGTTTCAGAAAGCTATTTTCCGGTGAGTGCGACGGATTGGTGACGAGGTTCCCAGCAAAAGGTGTGTTTTCCGGTGCTTCAACGAGGAAGTCGAGCATAAAGCGGGCAGCACCTTTCATCAAAGGGTAACCTTGTTCAATCAGAAAATCTTTATCACCCCCGAAAAGGTAGTGTTCCCACACATGTTCACATAACCATGCGGCACCGATAGGCGAAATACCCCAAATCCCATCAGCAGGGGTCGTGAAACCCCAAATATCAGAGAGATGATGAACGACCCAGCCATCAGCACCATAATGGATTTTTGCTGTCCGGTTCCCCGGTTCAACGAGTGTGTCCATGTAGTCAAACAACGGGAGATGACACTCCGGGAGGTTACAAATTTCGGGGATCCAATAGTTCATTTGGAGGTTGATATTGGTATGGAAATCGCTGTTCCAAGGTGCGTTCATGTGCTCGTTCCAGATGCCTTGCAAATTTGCGGGCAGGCACCCGGGTCGTGAGCTTCCCATCAGGAGATAGCGTCCATATTGAAAATAGAGTGCAACGAGTCCGGGATCTGATGCCCCCGTTTTTACTGCTTCTAAACGTTCATTGGTCGGAAGATTTTCGGTGTCCGTAGAACCGAGGTTTAAGTCAACCCGTTGAAAGAAATATTGATGCTCAGCGACGTGATCGTCCCGAATATCTGCATAAGGTCTTGTATCAATATTTGTCAGATAATTTTCGCAAAGCGCGTGTGGATTTCCGCTTGTATCCGTCTGATGGACGTAGCTGGTTGCAGCGGAGAGAAAGAGCGTAACAGCATCGGCTCCATCGACAGACAGGCTATCTCCTGTTGACTCGACTTTTCCGCCTTCAGTGTGCACTTGTAGATAGGCTGAAAACCGTACCCCGTCATCGCCGCACTGTCCATCGAGCCGGAGGATATTGGCGGCAATTGCTTCGACGCTGGCATCCTGTTCGCGTGTCATCGTTATATCAAAAGCGATGTGTTCGGTCGCGTCAGATTCAATTCTGATAACGATAAGGTCGTCCACTGCTGTCACAAAGACTTCTCTTGTAAAGTTGACATCACCGCAGCGATAGGTCGTTTTTGCGATACCGGTGTTTAGATCAAGTTCCCGACGGTATTGTGTCGCCTCCTTATGTGTAAACTCCAGAAACAGATCGCCTAAGGACTGATAGGATTTAATCCGTTCTGGCACGCCGAGCATCGTTTCGCCAGCCAGTTGAGTGGCTTCTTCGTTTTTGTCATCAAAGAGGAGTTGTTGCACCTTCGGCAGTGCTTCCAAAGCCTTTGGATTGTTGGTATCGCGGGGCCCTCCGTCCCAAAGGGTTTCTTCGTTGAGTTGGATACGTTCCCGTTCTACTGCACCGAACACCATCGCACCGAGTCTCCCATTTCCGATGGGTAGCGCGTCTGTCCATGCTTCGGCGGGTTTTTGATACCAAAGTGTAAGATTATCTGTGTTTGTCATTATAAATGATACCCTTTAATAGTTTTGCTATTCTGGTTGAGACGTCTATGCAGAATGTTAGTCTTCTCACATCGTTTCTCAAAATCAGGACTGACGCATTTTTCCGTGATAACGGACGTATGACACCCTGCAGTCGGGGTTTTAAACCCCGACTGCAAAGGGGCTGCGTAAGTCGTAAAAATGATACGTATTAGATATTATATTCCCGACTATTCTATCAGATATGAAGTACGCTGTCAAAATTATGGCTATTTAGTTTTGATTTTTTACAGGGACGCGGACCTGACACAACGAAAACCGACGTTGTTAATCGAATGCGAAGGTGTGAACCTGAAACGAGGAGCCACACGCACGTAACGTGGTATACTCATCCAAGAACCACCGCGTAATACACGGTATGTTTTAAGAGATGTAAAATTATTAAGCACGTAGGTTAGCTCGCCACCCGCAACTGGGTTCCGACGTGGTGAAGCGGCATAAAAATCCAAAATATGCTCATCAAGGCACCATTCCCAGACATTCCCCACGATGTCATACACACCGTAATCGTTAGGCGGATACTCACCGATAGATGTTATCTGTCCGATATGCTCACCGTAGTTCGCTTTTGTTGTATCAATTTGATCGCCCCACGGGTATTTTTTCCCGATTAAACCGCCGCGTGCTGCTTTTTCCCACTCTGCCTCCGTTGGTAAACGTTTTTCTGCCCATTGTGCGTACGCCATCGCTGCGTACCAACTCACATTCACAACAGGATGGTTCGCTGCACCTTTCGGGTAATTATTTCGATGCCAAGTTCTGAGATAATTTCCATTATGATAGTCTATCAGTATGCTATCTTTCTGCCACTGCGGGCACGCATCCAAGAATACCTTGTATTGCTCGTTGGTCACTGGGTATTTATCCATATAGAACGCGTCAAGGTAGACAGGATGCACGGGTTTTTCACTATCGTTTGCGTCTGCGTCGCTGCTGCCCATGAGAAACTCACCAGCGAGGATGACCACCATTTCAGCAGGCACATCAAAACTTGAAATCGTTGGTGCTGAGGGAATCTCTGACATAGCTGAAGACAGCGATTCCGAGTTTTGCAATTCGTTTACTGAAGATATGGATTCTGAGGCGGTCTCAGGGGGCTCTATAGGTATGAATTCTGGTGCCAAAAATTCGCGCTCGTGCGGATCTTCCTGAGAAAGTAACGTCGTGAGATGCTCTTGTCGTTTTTGCGCGTCTTTCAAAGTGTCCCGCGCTTGATTTAAAAGTGCCCGCCACTGTTCTTCTGTTTTACCGTCTGGACGGAGACGGGCGCCTGCACGCAACGATGCGCTATAGGAATTCTTATGGGCAGTCTCAACTACATTCGTGATAGCATCTTCATCGAGGTTTTGAATTTCTTCAATTGAAAAACCCAAAACCTCAAAATAGTTTACCGCTTCTCCGACAATCAGACCTAAAGCATTTAGCACTTCAGAAGCCTCCTCAGTAGAAAGCCCATAATTCTGAACTGCTTGGCGTAGAAGTCCGATACGTTGTTCATCGGTAATAGTCGGGGAGACGGTTTTAAATGTATTTATAACTGTGATGAATTCATCGCGTCTGGACATGTGTCTGTTTACCTATTAGTTATATGCTAACTTTGCAAGCAGGCCCGAAGGCATAGAAATTTAAGGGAGTGCAAGCTTCACACAACGGAATCCAAAGGCAGAGTGTGTGTCCAATGGATTACCCATGAACCGGTAAGCCACTCGCACGCCTTGGGGGTCCATCAGCCAAGAGCCGCCGCGCAACACGCGAGGAGATTGGATACTTCTAAAGTTTTTTGTTACCCATTCCAGCGTGTTCACATCGGAAAACGGGTTCCGACCTGGCGAATTCAGATAAAAATTCGCATCATATGCATCAAGGCACCATTCCCACACGTTGCCGCTCACGTCATGGAGACCGTACCCGTTCGCCGGATAACGACCTACTGGCGTGGTCCCACCGACATTGTGAAGATAATTTGCCTGACTCAGATCTACTGAATTACCCCAGGGGTATGTTCTCCGCTCCAATCCGCCGCGGGCTGCTTTCTCCCACTCTGCTTCCGTTGGCAGCCGTTTGCCTACCCATTGTGCATACGCCATCGCTGCATACCAACCTACTTTAGTGACAGGATGATCGGCTTTCCCTGTTGGATAGTTGGTTCTATACCAATCCCTCAAGTAAGCACCGTCGTGGTAATCTGCGGGAATATAGTTTTTGAACAGTTGCGGCTTGCGCCATTGCGGGTTTTCGTCCAAAAAAGCCTTGTATTGCTCGTTGGTCACCGGATATTTATCCATATAGAACGCATCAACATAGACGACATGCACGGGCTTTTCACTATCGTTTGCCTTCTCGGCACTGCTGCCCATCTGAAATTCGCCCGCGGGGATCAGCACCATATCAACAAGTGTACCAACATCACTTGTAATGCTTTGATGACTCGATTCCTGAATCGTGGTTTCAAGGTTGTCAGGCGGTTTGGAGATAAGGTCCACATTTGCTTCTAAAGGTGTGCCGTTCTCATTATGATGGAGCGTCGCTATGTGTTCGTTTCGTCTATGGGAATCTTTCAAGGTATCGCGTGCTTGATTCAGAATATGCCGCCACTGCTCTTCTGTTCTACCATCTGGTCGGATACGCGCACCTGCACGCAGTGATGCACTATAGCGTTTCTTGTGGGCAGCTTCAACGAGATTGACGATAGCATCCTCATTTAGGCTTTCGATATCTTCAATCGAAAAGCCCAAAACGTCAAAGTAGTTTACATCCTCTCCGGCAACCAAGTTAAGGTCTTTCAGAATTTCGGAAGCTTCCTCAGTAGAGAGTCCGTAATTCTGAGCAGCTTGTTGGAGAAGTCCGATACGTTGTTTATTAGTAATGGTCGGCGAGGCTGCTCTGAGCGTGCGGATAATTGTAATGAATTCATCGCGTTTGGACATACTGTAGTCTTTATGTGTATTCAAGAGCGTAGGGATTAAGATTATAGATTGCGACTATCCGAAAATACGACGCTATATTTAGGACCCCAATTTACTCGATTATCAAATCTTGTAAGTCTGTTCGCGCTTTTGCGACTGCGTTATCATCAAGTGTGGGTCGCCTAATGATGGAAAAGACATCATAAACTGCGGTTGCTCCGCCGTTGCTCACGGATTTAGCGGTCACTTCAAGTACTTGGTCTAAATTGTATTTGTAGGTAACATGAATTGGGGATCCTTCTGGTAGTCCTGGCGGTAGTTTGAGGGTACATTCACCCAATTTGTATTTGTCAAACAGGTCTATTTCATCCTTGCGTTGATCCTGTTCAAGGCTCTGGACAACCTCAATCAAGACCGAACGTTGATTGTTGTCCACCGTTCCAAACCGATCCTCCATCTCACAAGGAATAGCGGTCATTTTCGGAATCATTACATGGATAATAGATTCGCGTGCTGCGTTAAGAACAACAAGTCCGAGGTTATGTGTGGCACCGTCAGTCACAGTCACTTTAGGAATGCCATCTGGTCCGATGAACCGTTCAATAACCGCGTCAGATACATCTGCTGTTGCGGTGTCACTTTCAGAAATCTGATGGAGTGTTCCTTGGATCGCTGCACCGAGCGCGACGGCTTCGTCTGGGTTAATTTCATTAGGATCGATCTCTTTACCACTGATGTTTGCGATCATTTCTCGTACCATTGGCATTCGGGTTGGGCCTCCTACTAATAGGACCGTGTCAATGTCTGCCCAGGTCATGTTTCCTTCGGAGAGGACGACATCGCATAAGGCTCGGCATCTCTCAAGGAGTTCAGTGGTGAGTTCCTCGAATTTTTCACGTGTCAATTCCACGTGTGTGGTCTTACCGTTGTATCCGCAAACGATGCGTGCTATTTCGCGTCGGGATAGAGACTCTTTCGCACCGATTGCATCAAGTTGAAGGTCTTGATACGCGTGGAGGTCTTGCAATGGGTTTTCACCGTGTTCAACCTCAAACATCTCGGCAACATAGGTGATAATTTTATCGTCCCAGTCTTTACCACCGAGTCTGTGATCACCGTTCGTGGCGAGCATCTGTATATTGGATTCGGAGACGTTCATGATAGTTACATCGAATGTGCCTCCACCAAGATCAAATACAAATACATTCTGGTCGGTTCCGATTTGATCAATTCCATAAGCGAGCGCGGCTGCAGTCGGTTCGTTCAAAACCTGCAAGACGTTCAACCCAGCGATTTTACCGGCATTGCGCGTGGCTTCACGTTCTGCGTCGCGAAAATAGGCGGGGACAGTGATAACCGCATCGGTGACTTCGGTATTGAGATAGGCTTCTGCATCCTGTTTGAGTTTCGTTAAGATCAGTGCGGAGAGTTCTTCGGGTGAATAGTGCTTGTCATTGAAAGTGCGGAAAAACGTCTCTTTTGATTTTCCCATCTCGCGTTTAGCAAATTCGACGATCTGTTCTGGAACGGCTCTGGCGTTCTGTTTGGCGATTTTCCCGACGGTGACGAGATCTTCCTCAAACAGCGTCACCGATGGCGTAATTCGGTCGCTTTCGGCGTTAGGGATAATCTCCGGCTGTCCATATTCGTCAACGTGCGCGATAGCTGAGAACGTTGTCCCCAAATCAATACCAACAACTTTACCCATCATTTTCTCCTTCTTCAGTCCCAACGGGTGTATATTTGTATGCCTTTATTATTTTTTTCTGAATGTGTTCAGGGTGTCTTTCGTTTTTAACGCGTCAGATACAGTGTATTGGCTACACAAAATCGCAGCTCCATGTAAAAGTATAGAATTTTGGTTTAACGGGCGCGGGGCACCACAGCAAACTGCGCGTGGTAAGAGATTGCAGAGGTGTAGTGGGTCCTGTTAGGTGAGTCTGCTGTGGTTTTAACCTATTGGTCCTGTTTTTGCTGACAACATTTAGGTTCGTTTTTTCCATCTTTAAGGGGTGGCACTTTTGCTGGATAGCAGAAGGGCGGTTACCATGACCACCCTTTTCGCTCTCGATGATCGCAGAGTACCTTGACCGTTTCATGTGCTTTCTTTTCTGCTGCAATGTGCAAAGGTGTATGACGATTGTCGTTCGTTACCCTCGTATCAGCCCTATTTTTTAAAAGTACTGTTGCTGTTTCGTATGCGTTGTGGGCTGCTGCGATGTGTAGGGGCGTCTCACCGTTTTTATCCTTTGCATTGACATTCGCGCCATTTTCTAACAACGCTGCTGCGACTTCGGCGGTGTCGTCCTCCGCTGCGATGTGCAGAGGGGTATGCCCTTTATGATTCGCTGCGTTAGTGTCAGCCCCATTTTCTAAGAGCATTACCGCTGTTTTATAGGCATTACGCCATGCTGCCCAGTGTAGGAGGGTATAACCAGATTTATCTGTCGGATTGCTATTTATGTAGCCTTCCAGTGATACGCCCTTTGCTTCGTAAACATTACGCCACGCTGCCCAGTGCAGAGGTGTATCACCATCTTCATTCCTCGCGTTGACATTTGCGCCATTTTCTATCAACACTGCTGCTGTCTCGTGTCCATTGTTCCATGCTGCCCAGTGCAAGGGATTAAAGTCCTTATCGTTTTTAGCGTTGACATCAGCTCCATTCTCTAACAATACTACCGCTGCTTCATGAGAGTTATGCCACGCTGCCCAGTGCAGAGGTGGATAGCCATATTGGTCTTTTGCGTTGGCATCGGCTCCATTTTCTAACAACGCTGTTACTGCTTCATAAGCGTTGTCGCGTGCGGCATCATGCAGGGAGGTATAACCAAGTTTTTCCATCTGCTTGACCTTATTGTTGATGTCTTCTCTTTGAGAGTAATTGATGGGTGTGTCAAAAGCGTCATCAGGTTCTGATACATCAGGTACGTTTTGTTGCTGCTTCAAAACAGTGTCCTCCTTCTTAATGTTGAATATTTCGCTTAAGTATAGCATATTTTGATGCAATCACTCAAGCGGTTTGCAATCCATACATCTTCAAGAACGAGACGAAATCGAAACCTTGCTAATGTAAACTTGCTCAATAGAATAGAACGATTACTGTTGCCACGGTACACTCCCAGCTTTCTGCGTTTCTGCTTGAAAGAGTTGACTCATTTCTCTGAAAAGTGCTGTCTCTGCTTGCGCGTTGTCGGTCGTTTCCAGTGGGTCGTTTGATAGGTTGTAAAGCTCCAACGGTTCAAACGGGCTGTTGTGCAACAATTTGATGTCGCCACGCCGGACGGCATGTTGGCACTGTCCGAGAAACTGTTGTCCTCCTTCTCTTCGTAACCAGTAAAGTATACGCTCCGAGAAGTCCTGTTGTTCGCCTTGGAGTGTCTGCCAGATTGAACGTCCTTCGATGCCTTGTGGGATTGGTGCGCCAGCTGCCTCGCATATTGTCGGAAAGAGGTCCATAAGTAACGCAACCTGCTCCGTGACGTGTTCCTCCGGGATGTATCCGGGCCACATCGCACACGTGGGGACTCGGATACCCCCTTCGTACATTTCTCCTTTTTGTCCGCGCAGGGGACCGTTGTGTGCCCCGACATTCATTGCCCCACCGTTGTCGGATGTGTAGATAACGAGCGTATTGGACAGTTGATCGGTAGCCTCAAGTGTATCAAGTACGCGTCCGATGCCTGCATCCATGTGTTCAACGAGGGCGATGTATTTTGCGCGTTGTGGTGAAATATCCGGTTCGCGTTCCTGCACCCGCGTTATCCATTCATCTGGCGGTTGGATCGGCGTGTGCGGTGCGTTGTAGGCGAGGTAAAGGAAAAAGGGATCGGATGATTGCGCTTGCGCACGGATGAAGTCTATACTCCATTCTGTAAAAAGATCTGTGGCGTGTCCTCTCGGGTCAATGGTGTCAAAACCGTGCCGCATGTAATTTATATTGTGTCGGAGATGCGTGTAGTAGTCGTCCATCATATCGCCGAGAAATCCGTGAAAATGATCGAATCCACGTTTACACGGATGGTTCTCTGGTTCGAGTCCGAGGTGCCATTTGCCGATCAGTGCGGTACGGTAATCCTGCTGTTTCAACGCTGAAGGGAGAGTGGTGGTATCCTGTCGAAAGTACCCCCAACTGTTTTCTGGGTGGGTGCGGATTACGCCGGGTACCCCGACTCTATCGGGGTAGCGTCCGGTCAAAAGCGATGCGCGACTTGGGGAACAGACGGAAGAGTTGGCGTAAAATCTGGTAAATCGCGTTCCATCTGCGGCGATCCGATCGATATTAGGTGTCTGAATTGAGGGACCGTTGTGTGCGGAAATATCACCGTAACCGTGGTCGTCGGCAAGGATGAGGAGGACATTAGGCAATTTTGTCATAGTTTTCTCTGTAAATATTGTGGCGTGAGTGCGTGTGATTCGGTGTTAACCATTTAATTCACAAATTCACACCAGACAGCAGGGACACCGACTGGCACGCCAATTGGCGAAACGTGGAGTTCTGATGCTGCTATAGTTTTCAAACTACCGGTTACTATCGAAAGATTGGTATGGGCTTCCTGCAAATCTTCGGCTTCGATCGCCGCTTTGAATTCTGCGATTGCGGCATCACGTTTGCCTTGTTGATAGTAGGCGATTCCCAAATTGTTGTGTGCTTCAGCAATTGATCCAGCCTTTTTGTGTAATGCAATCGCTGCTTCGATGCTGCCTTGGTAGAGGTGGATAATTCCGAGGTTAGTGTTCGCTTCTACAGCGTTTGGGTCACTACGGAGCGCGCCTTCTAAGAAAACCTTTGCTTCGTCGAGTCTGTTTTGGCAAATATAGACGAAACCGAGATTGGTTTGCACTTCCGTTGCGTCTGGTGCCATCTCCAGTGCTTCCTTGTGCAATGCAATCGCCTCATCATATTGCCCTTGCCAACTGTACACGAGTCCAAGGTTCGTGTGTGGTTCTTCGCCACCGTCAAGTTCAATTGAAGTCTTGAATGCTTCGATAGCACGCGCAAGTTCACCTTGCAACAGATAGACGAATCCGAGGTTGTTGTGCGGTTCCGCGAGGGTTGGGTCGGTTTTAAGTGCGTTTCGATAAAGTTCAATCGCTGCGTCAAACCGTCCTTGCCAGCTGTAAATCAACCCGAGATTCAGTTTCGCTTCTCCACCATCGCCGAGTTGAATCGCCTTTTCTGATGCGGTTATAGCCGCCTCAAGTTTCCCTTGGCAGATGTAGACGAACCCTAAGTTCGTATGTGCCTCAGCGGAGTCGGGATTGCACTGGAGTGCGGTCTTAAGCGATTGGAGAGCTGCGTCGAGTTTCCCTTGCCAGGCATAAGCGACACCGAGATTGGTATGCGGTGCTGAGAGATTCGGGTCGAGACGACGTGCTTTAAGATGTAAAGCGATAGCCTCGTCCAATTCACCTTCCCAACAGTGCAAAGCCCCCAAATTGGTATAGGGTGCTGCGAGATCGGGTGCGAGACGAATTGCTTCACTTAAGGTATCTTTCGCTGCATCAAGTTGTCCGTGGTCAATGTCATCACATGCCTGACGATTCAGTGCTCGTGCGCGTTCGATGTTTTCAGTCATGCTATTTCATCTGCGAAACCGGCGCAGCCAGTCCCTTAATTGGCATACCAGCTGCGCCCGGTTTACTTAATCATTGGGATTTGAGATTTCCCCATGTGGTTGCGAGTTTGCCAGCGGGTTCAACAGGCATTAGTGTCACTAATCCCTTCTCCATCAGATCGTTTATATCGTCTTCTTCCAGTACGGAAGCGAAGATTGCGACCTCATAGAGCATACCGTCAAGTGTCTCTGAGGTGTTGTTGGTCCAACCCCCAATGTTGACCTCAGTGTCGTTTTTGGGACCTGGTTTACCCATCCCGCCAACAGAACCGATTTCGACACCATTTTCGTAGATTTTAATGGTATCCTTTGCGTCATAGGTTGCTGTCATATACAACCAGACATCTTTCTTTACTTGTCCTTGACCCCAAGCCCCTTTCCAACCGTCTCGTGCAAAGTACGCTTCCCAACCGGTGCCGTTACCGCTTGTCCTGAATGCGTAATTGGCTACCGTACCATTTGCGGGTCTTTTGCCGAGGATATGTCCAAAACCGTTTTCGGTTTTATTGACATACACCCATGAAGTAATTGACCAGGCTTCTTCGAGATGCATACTCTTGGAATCTTGGATAATGACCCGATCATTTACTCCGTCTAAACTCAGGGCAGGCCCATCAGGCCCTTTGATCCATTTTCCGCCCTGAAGTTCACCGTGATTGTCGTTTCCAGAAATATCCTCGATTTTATCGCCTTTACCTTCGTCGAGCAGCCAAATGCCGCGTGCGGTTTCAAAGTCGACCTCCGCGTAAGTATGTACCGCAAAGGTCAGACTGATGGTGACAATCGCCAAGCATGTTAGAATGGATTTCATTTTTGTATCCTTAAAGAGTTGCCAAACAGGTGCAGTTAGGTATTCAGGTGATACACCGACTGCACCTAATTGGCTGTATCTACTATTGTGATTTGAGACTTGCCCATGTAGTTGCGAGTTTGTCGGACGGTTCAACAGCAGTGAGTACAGACGATAGCCCATGGTCCATGAGAAAGTTTATGTCTGCTTCTTCCAGCGCGACACTAAACAGTGCGACCTCATAGAGCATGCCGTCAAGTGTCTCTGAGGTGTTGTTGGTCCATCCGCCGATGTTAACCTCAGTGTCATTCCGAGGTGCCGGGCCACCCATCCCACCAACAGAACCGATTTCAGATCCATTTTCATAGATCTTGATGGTGTCTTCTCCATCATAGGTTGCTGTCATGTACAACCATTCGCCTTTCTTTACGCTTCCTTGATTCCAAGCCCCTTTCCAACCGTCTCGTGCATAGTATGCTTCCCAGCCCTGGCCGTTTCCGCTTGTCCTGAATGCGTAATTAGCCACCGTTCCAGATGCGGGTCTTTTGCCGAGAATATGTCCGAAACCGTTCTCGGTTGTGTTGACAAACACCCATGAAGTGATCGTCCACGCGTTCTGTAGATACAGGCTATCGGAGTCTTGGATAATAACCCGATCATTTTGTCCGTTGAGACTGAGGGCAGAACCACCGCCAGGTGCTTTGATCCATTCTCCGCCTTGAAGTTCACCGTGATTCTCGTTTCCAGACATATCGTTGATAGCAGTACCGTTACCTTCGTCAAGTAACCAGATGCCGCGTGCGGTTTCAAGGTCAATTTCGGCATAAGTATGTACTGTGAGGGTCAGACTGATGGTAATGATCGCTAAACAAGTTATAATGGATTTCATTTTTTCTCCTTAAAGACCGGTTTGTTATAAACCAAGCCGCTGTTTAAAACTAACAACCTATTGTTCTGAATTTACCGCCTGAATTAGGGCGATGATGTATCCGAACTGGAATGCCCATGCCTGTCGAACTCTACCCGAAACACCCGGCGGTGCTGGGTCATCCGGATGTCCCGGTGCGTGGTCAGGCATTAACATATACGGATATTCCACGTCTCGGAGGATCTGCGCAACTCTGTGCATGTCGAGGTGTCCCTCATCGGGCCAGACCTCTTGGAAATTGTGCAATCCACCGCGAATGTTACGAAAATGAATGTTAAAAAGTTTCTTCCGATCGCCGAAATATTGGATAATCTCGTAGAACTCGGTGCCGGGATCATCTAAACCCTCCGACACTGTGCCACAGCAGAAGTTAAAGCCGTGATACGGACTCTCCGCAATCTCAGCGTAACGTTTCATGCCATCAAATACGGGATAATTCCAACGTTCAACGCCTCTTAAGATTGGAGCGGGTGGATCGTTGGGGTGGCATGCCATTTGGATTTTATTTTCTTCAGCAACGGGGATCACACGTTCGAGAAAGTACGCGATTCGATCAAACGCCTCTTCACGGCTGACCTCACCTGCTTCTGAAAGCACTTCGTTATCGTACTTAGAAAAATCGAAAGTGCTGTAGCTTGAGCCGCCGCGTCCGAATGTGCTCTCGGTTCGCTGATTTTGCAGGATGCAAAAGTTATAGTTTAAACCTCGTAGACCTGCCGCCGCAGCATTCTCAATTATCTTACAAACCGCATCAATGTCTGCGTCACGCTGCGGATCTTGCGCAAGCGTAATGCTCCTTGGCATTCCGATATGAATCATCTCAAGGCTGACACCGGCTTCCGCTGCTTCTTCCTTATGTCGAATCAGCATTTCAGTTTCAGTATCCTCGGGGGTGGTATCCATGTGTGTTACACCGTGCCGAGCGAGGAATGTTAACTCTTTCTGAGATGTCCCGATGCCTTGAACACCGACGTGCATCTCCGCTTTTTTGCGAGGTTGTTTCTCGACTTTATCCATGGTTCTGTGCTCCTTCAACGATTAAATGTCACATATCGACTTTTGATGCATCAGAAAGGATTGGTGCATTATAGCATGCCTCAAAAATTGTGTCAATAAATTTTCTGGACGCGCGATCAATTCTATGCTATGCTAAATCCGCAGAATTTCATAAACATTACACAACAGAGGAGAAACGATGGCTAACGAAGACTATACCTCGCGCGTACCGCATTATACGTTCGCAGACACATTGGAAGAGCAGGAAGCGCAGTTGGAAACGAATCCGCTGATGCAACGGCTTAACGATTATCGGAAAACATATCAAGGTGATCCGCACCGACCGATCTATCACTACATCAACCCGGAAGCGATGCTGAATGACCCGAACGGTCTCTGCTTCTGGCAGGGACGATGGCATCTCTTCTATCAGGCGTATCCACCCGAAGATACACGGCAGCATTGGGGACATGCGATTAGTGATGATCTCATCCATTGGCGCGACCTGCCCTATGCAATTTACCCGAACCCAGAAAGATGCTGTTTTTCCGGTGCGACGCTCGTAGAAGAAGACCGCGTGATAGCAATGTATCACGGCACGGTTGTCGGCAACATGGTAGCGGTATCAAGCGACCCGTTGCTTTTGAATTGGGAGAAGGTATCTGGCAAAGCGGTGATCCCGGCGCAGCATGCGGACGGCACGACACCCGTCTATCGCGTTTTTGATCCGTGTATCTGGGAAAAAGACGGCATGTATTATTCGCTTTCCGGTGGCACGCTCCCGCACGGGCCCGGTGGCAAACCGATTCGTGCTAATTTTTTGCTCCGTTCAGCAGACTTAGCAAACTGGGTCTATCTGCACCCCTTCGTTGAAGATGATATGTTCACGTTGGTCGGTGATGACGGTGCGTGTCCGTATTTTTGGCCCATCGGCGACCGACACATGCTTCTTTTCTTCAGTCACATGAGCGGCGGACAATATCTACTCGGCGATTATGACACTGAACGCGACAAGTTTGTCGTGACAGCAGGTGCGAAGAACAATTTCGGGGCAGCATCGCCTGCGGGTGTCCACGCTCCGTCCGCAACGCCTGATGGTAACGGTGGACTTATCGTTATCTATAATATGAACCCGGCGAAGCCTACCAAAGGTTGGAACCAGATTATGACCCTGCCGCGCCGCCTGACACTCCTCTCCAGAGATGAAATCGGGATTGAGCCTGCCGGTGATATTGAATCATTGCGGTATGAGCATCGGCATGTCGATGCGATGACACTCCCCGCCAACGAAGAGGTTGTGCTTGATGGTATAAATGGCAATGCGATGGAACTTGAACTCGAAATTGACACGAAATCGGCACCGATGGTTGAACTAAATGTGCTCCGTTCACCGCAGAAAGAGGAGTTCACCCGCATCGCATTCTTTAGAGAACGCGGCATGCGTAACCTGAATTCCGATGTTAACGTGCGTGATAGCCTGTTAACGATTGATTCATCTTATTCGTCAGTGGCATCAGATGTCCTTTCACGCGCACCTGAAACCGGAGCAATCTCTATCGCACAAGACGAAACCCTCAAATTGCGGGTGTTCGTTGACAAGAGTGTGGTAGAGGTATTCGCTAACGGAAAGCAGTGTGTCGCAATGCGCGTCTATCCGGACAAGGAAGAGAGTGTCGGTGTGTCGTTGCGTTCGCAAGGGCAAGCCTGTGAACTCAAATCCTTGGATGCTTGGCAAATGAAGAACATCTATGAGTAAAATCTGATATGGCAGATACTTGGGCAAAACTGGAAGGCAAAACCTATCCCGATACAGCCGCGGAACAGTTCACTGCGCTTGAAACGGATGAGACGCTCCGCGGCTACAAGGAACGGAGAGAGGCGTGGGCATCGGACCCCTACCGTCCCATCTATCACATGTCATCTCTCTACGGCATGGGTGATGCGAACGGACTTTGTGAATGGCAGGGTAGGTATCATCTGTTTTATCAATTCGGTCCTCCGAATGTTGATCGGGTTCATTGGGGACACTGCTATAGCGAGGACTTGGTACATTGGCACGATCTCCCACCTGCTTTGTATCCTGATACCGAGCTGCACTGCTTCAGCGGTCAGTGTCTCGTAGAGGATGATAGGGTTATTGCGATCTATCACGGCAAAATGTCAGGAAATAGCATTGCAACTGCGAGCGATCCACTCCTACTCAACTGGAAGAAGCATCCGAACAATCCTGTCATTCCGAATGTTGAGACCAATGAATACGAGCAGCCCTATAACGTCTTTGATCCGTGTATCTGGAAAGAAGAGGACGGATATTATTCGATTTCAGGAACATCGGCGAACGGTTGGATTCGAGAGCGACGTAGATCTGCCTCACATCTTTTTTATTCAAAGGACCTGACACATTGGGAATATCTCCATCCGCTGCTGATTGACGATGTTTTTTGTGATCTCGGTGAAGATGGGGCAGTGCCAAATTTCTTGCCAATCGGGAACGGCAAGCATATCTTACTCCTTTTCAGTCATAAGCGTTCAGCGCGCTACTACATTGGCGAATATGATTGCGGAACCCACAAGTTTACCCCTGAATATCACGGCAGGATCAACCACGGCACTTTCGGTGGTGGGATGGTCTCCTGTCCTTCAGCAACAATAGATTCCCGCGGTCGATTCATTACGATCTTAAACTGCTCAGATGGTAGACAGAGTGAGGACGCAGCATCAGGGCTGTGCATGACGCTCCCGTGGCATCTCACGTTGAAAGAGGACAATGCCTTGGCGATAGAACCGGTTGAGGAAGTGGAAAGTCTACGGAACACGCACACTCGACTCGCCGATATTACCCTCTCAGCAAATGAAGAACGTGTTCTTGACAACGTAGCGGGCAAGGCGATTGAGATAGAACTGACCGTAGAGATGGGAACAGCACGGGAAGTCGGTTTGTACGTATTCCGCTCACCGAGCGGAGATGAACGGACGAAAATCTCTATCTACAACCATAGGCACGGCAAAACGAACGATAGTCTGCAGATTGACACATCCTATTCCTCGTTGCGTACAGACCTCGTCGGCAAACCACCTGAGAGCGCACCGTTCCGTCTGAGCAGTGATGGTAAAGCGCACCTCCGTATCTTCCTTGACCGCAGTCTCATTGAGGTCTTCGCTGATAACGGGGAATGCCTGCCAGAATGGGCGTTTCCAAGAAAAGGTATCGACAAGTTATTTCCGTTGTTCTCACGGCAGTGCGCGGTTGCCCGCGTCTATCCACTGCAAGAAGAGAGCAACGGTATCTCACTTTTCACCATCGGTGGCGAGGCAAAGGTCGTTTCGATGGATGTGTGGCAGATGCGTTCCATCTGGCCAGAGTTAAAGTATCGTGAAGGTGAGTAGTGCTTATAGGATAGGAAATAGCCCCGCCAGAAACCTTTGACGCGGGTTGTAAATTCTGATAAACTCTTATGGTAGATTTGCCGAGAGAGGTGCGCGATCCCTTTATTAGCAGCATCCCCGCATTGTGAAGAAGGAGGAAAACCGTGTCAGTTACAACAAAAGAATGGGTCTTTAATACCGTCGAGAAATTATCCGCTTCTGAGATCGAAGAATTGAAGCGTTACTTGGAATACCTCGTTTGGAAATCAGAAATTCCAACAGAAAGTTTAGGAAACTCGCAAGATTCATCCAAACTTAAGCGAAAAGGCCAACCCAAGCGAATTTTAGAAGCTATTAACAAATCACATCATGTGACACTGGAAGATGCTAAAGCATTGCTGGACTCAATTAAAGAGGGAGAAATTCCAATGCGTTTTGATTCCGTCTTCGACGAGTCGGAAAGTGAATAGTTGATGGACTATCTCTTAGATACCTCTACGTGCAGCTTCCTAATGGCACGTGTTCCTTACGTTACCGCTCACTTCGATTCTCTGTCCGACCTCAATGACTACCTCTTTACCTGTACGATTGTTAGAGGCGAAATCCTTTTCGGAATTCAGAGACTTCCCATAGGTCGCAGGCGGCAAGTTTTAGAGAATCAAGCCATCAATTTGTTTGAAGAACTGCCCTGTTTAGCAATCCCGAAGGAAGCCGCTGATTACTATGCACCGATGAAGAGCTACGCCGAACAACAAGGAACTCCCTTGTCAGAAAACGATCTTTGGATAGCTGCGACTGCTATGACCCTTGACGCGATTCTTGTCACTGCTGACTCAGATTTTCAAAGGGTTGCTGGATTCGGATTACAACTGGAAGATTGGACAAATTGATCTGGGAGGATGTGGATTTCTTTTTCAAAATTAAGATGGAACAGTTTCTGAATTTCTTTACAATTCTAACACAACTTCTGATGCAAAATGGAAACTAATCTATGTTTTATCTAACTGTTATTTTCACGGTCTATATCCTATTCTTCTCAATCCAATTGGCTGCAACAGCGCAAAGCGTCAACATCTCTGAACCTATCCCTCCACCGGCTGCTGTCCGCAAAGCTTTTAACTTAGACCCATTTTACGAGCAGTGGATTGATGTGGAAGGATTGCCTGTTGTCGCATCATCAAAGGTGGATCCTTATGCCCTAAAAGAAGCGGTATGGCTCATTCAGCAGATGATTGGGCATCGTCAGGATATATTGCAAGCACTCGCAGAAAATAATGTGCGTTTTGCTGTGATGGCACATAACGAACTGACGACACAGGTTCCCGAACACAGCGATCTACAACCCGACTACTATTGGGATCGACGCGCACGCGGTTTGGGTTCCACGCCAGCGAGACCGGCTGTAAGTTGTGGTGAAGAAAACCTGCTTAATTATCAAGGCGACCCTTATTTTACTGAGAACATTCTGGTACACGAATTCGCACATGCGATTCACCAGATGGGCTTGAATACGGTGGACCCCAGTTTTGATGATCGGCTAAAAACACTATATGATGCGGCAGTCGAAAAAGGGTTGTGGGAAAATACCTATGCTATTACGAATAAGGCAGAGTACTGGGCTGAAGGCACGCAGTCTTGGTTCGACACCAACCGAGCAAATGACGACCAACACAACCACGTTGACACCCGCGACAAGTTGAAAGATTATGACCCGGCACTTGCATCTTTGCTCACTGAGGTTTATGGTGATGAGGATTGGCGATACACGCAGGCGGTAACCCGTTTACGTCTCTCACATCTTCAAGGGTTCAATCCTGAAACATCTCCGAAGTTTGAATGGCCCGCCGAATTGATAGAGTTGCACGAATTCCACCAGCAGTTGAAGAATCCCGATAGCGATGGGGGTGATAAGTGGATAGACTTGAAGGCACATAATCCAAGTTTGCTTCCAAATCTAAGATCGGGTGCCAGTGACACCGAAACTGCAATTATCTTCGTGAATGGCACTAAAGCCGAGATTGCCTATTATTGGGTGGATGGTGAGGGTGAAGCAAAGTACTATGGCAAAATAGCTGCTGGTGATTTTGTCAATCAGCACACATACGCTGGACATATTTGGTTGGTCAAAGATGCTAATGAAGGTAACATCGCCGTGTTCCGAGCCGATGAAAAAACGGGGCGTGCCCTTGTTGATCCGGAGTCACCGACTGAGGAAAAATCTAAGTGAATAAGCTTGTCCAGAAGGTAACTGCATTTATCGTACGAGAAAGAGATGGGGTCAAAGAGTTACTTGTCTTTAAACATCCGACTGCGGGGATTCAGATCCCTGCAGGTACTGTTGAAGAGGGTGAAGACATTGAAACCGCCGTCCAGAGAGAGGCTTATGAAGAAACAGGTTTGCAGTTTGTAGAAATTGAAAACTATCTCGGCTGTTTTGAAAATGAATTGGAAAATAACCAAAGGATCATAGCAGAAACGACGCAAGTTTATATCGAACCCAGCTTAACCGCAATCCCCTACAAGCGAAAGCTGCCCAAAGGGCTTACTGTTGATTACCTTTCTAAACAAGCGGATTTCACACACATTTCGTACATTGAGTATGAATATGACCAGTTTTACGAGCCTATATGTATTGACACTAATATCACAGGCTGGGTGCCGAACGAAAACATAAGTGCCCAGAAGAAAAGACATTTTTTCCATTTATCCACGCCAGAAGAGACACCGGATGCCTGGGAATTAAAGAGCGATCAAGGACACATTTTCAAGCCGTACTGGACACCACTTTCGCCGAAACCTCAAATTATACCTCCACAAGACAAGTGGTTGGATTTTGTCTACGAGAGAATCTGAATTGTGGTAAAATGAACATTAGAATAGATTGTGATTCTAACTTTTCAGTTAGCGTATTGAAAAACGGAGTAGAAGAATCATGAAAAATCTTAAACTGACTTCACTCGGACAAATTCCGGAAGCCGACATCACCTTTGGCGACCTAACAGTGTTTGTCGGGGAACAAGCGAGTGGGAAAAGCATACTGCTCCAACTTATGAAACTCGTTTTAGACGCAGGCGATATTACGCAAACGCTGAAAAAACACGGTTTTGATTGGCATGGAGAGCTCAAGAATTTTTTATCGCTCTATTTCGGTGAGGGAATGGACGGTATTTGGGACAGTGACTCGACAAAAATAATGGTTGACGATGAAAGGTTTGAGCTTGACAAAGTATTATCTCGAAAAGGGAAGAAAAAAGCAGAGTCACTCTTCCTGATTCCAGCCCAACGGGCTATGACGCTCAAAGATGGATGGTCGCGTGCTTTTACGGACTATGCTATTGGTGATCCGTACGTCGTTAAGCAATTTAGTGAACATTTACGTTTATTTTTGGAAACTAGTTTGGGCATTAGTGAGGATGTCATTTTTCCGAAGGTACATCGCATGAATAAAACAATACGAGATGCGATTGATGGGAGTATTTTTGCTGGAGCACAGGTCAAACTTGATCGTTCAGGCTTACGGAAACGCATTATATTGGATATTGATGGAAACCGATTGCCGTTTATGGTATGGTCTACTGGTCAGAGAGAATTTGTACCGCTTTTGCTGGGGCTGGACCAGTTAATGCCTTCAGGCGGTGCTCGAAAAAAAAATAATATCAACTGGATTGTTATTGAGGAACCTGAAATGGGGTTACATCCGCAATCTTTTTCAGTTTTACTCATTATTCTTTTCGAGTTATTGCGGCGTGATTATAAAATCCTTGTCTCTACCCATTCATCACAAATACCCGAACTGATATGGGCGATACAATTACTTATCAAATGGAATGCCAGTTCGTCGCTACTATTGAAGTTGTTAGATTTAAACGCCACTCGCTTTTCCACGAAATTAGCAAAAACAGTGTTTGAGGAGAAGACTTTCAAAACTTATTATATGTCTCCGCATAATGCTGTCAAAGATATTTCAACCTTGGATGCCGAGGACCCGGACAAAGCAATTTCAGATTGGGGTGGACTCACACTATTCAGCACGAATGTGGCCGAAGTCATCTCTGAAGCTATGTGGGGAGCAAATCTGTGAATTTTGCCGATGCAGTTCGTGGCACTCCGGAAATTGCGGGGTGTTTAAAAGCAGGGATACAGGCATTGGGTTCACATCGCCAGAAAGTTAAAGTGAACGCAACCCGTAGCTTGACAGGAAGTGTTGATATAGACACGTGTTTGGCAAGACGTTATCCGAATGCCCAGCGTTGGGACTACGTGTTTGGCTATAAAGGCCGGATTTACTATGTTGAAGTTCATCAAGGTCGGGCGGGTGAAACGGAAAACGTTATTGCGAAATTAGATTGGTTAAGACAGTGGCGTAGACGTTCTGCAAAGAGTTTTGAGGGTTTAGAAAGTCAGAGTACATATCATTGGATTTCCACTGGGCGCATTGATACAGCATTTGCTAAGAATAATAGATATCGTAGACTGTTATACCAAAAGGGCATCTTTGGTCCGGATTCTGTATTGAACGCTGATAGTGTACCATAGACATACCAACACTTATTGTTTCATTTAGGACAACTTTCTTGGAGGAAACAAGATGACAACTTATCGAGCAGGCGTAATCGGTTTGGGACGTATGGGCAGCACTTTTGACGACGAAATCACGCAAGGCGGTTCGCTCTTTTTGCCCTATTGCCACGGTCCAAGTTACTATCATGCTCCGAATGTGGAATTGGTTGCAGGCGCGGATCTGCACGCTGAACAGGGCGCAATCTTCGGCGAACGGTGGGAACTGGGTTCTGAGCATATCTACAGCGATTATCGTGAGATGCTGGAAAAGGAAAATCTGGATATTGTCAGTGTCTGCACGACGGCACGGATCCGATCAACTATCGTTCAGGATGTGGCGCGTGCTGGTGTTAAGGCGATCTGGGCAGAAAAGCCGATTTCGTTGAGTCTTGCCGAGGCGGACGAGATGGTGGAGACCTGCCGAGCAGAAGGTGTCGCGCTGGCAATCAACTGTGCGCGACGCTGGAATCCGTTCTTTAGCGAAGCCCGAAAACTCATCGACGAAGGCGAAATCGGTGATGTGCTTCAGGTGACGGTCTATGCACAGTGCGGACTCTCCCATAACGGCAGCCATGCCATCGATATTCTGCGCTACATGGCAGGCGGAAACGTTGAATGGGTTTTCGGCGAGATGCAATCCGATGAAGCCGCAGCAGGTGAGGGCGATCTGCAGGGAAACGGCTATCTCGTTTTTGATAACGGAGTGCGTGCGTATCTCCGAAGCACGTCGTGTGGCGCAGCACCGTGGGAAGTTGATGTCATCGGCACAACCGGACGTATCCGTTCTGTCAATAACGCCGAAACGTTTGAGTTGATTCGTATGATTCCGGGTGGACGGCGCGGACGCGGCGTGCCTGCACAGTGTCCATTCCCGTGGCCCGTGCGGATGCAAGGTATGGGGTTGACAATCGTTGCAGATCTCATTAACGCCATTGAGAACGGGACTTCTCCGAAGTGTTCAGGGGAAGACGGGCGCGAAGCGTTAGAAGTGGCAGTCGCACTCCGAGAATCGCATCGGCGTGGTGGTGTGAAAGTTGAGTTACCGGTCGAAGACCGAAGCCTTCAGATTCTCTCCTCGGAGATCCAAGGCGACGACACACCCGCTCGAGTTCGCCGCTTACAAGCGAGTTGATAGAAGAGGTCTATTTGTTTGTCAGGTTTACATAAAAAATCAAAAATGTAGCCTGCATTCTCACTGCGAAGTAGGCGCAGGTGGATATTTAGGAAGGCATAGCAAATCTAAACTCGCGTCGTTCTTCCGCAAGGTATAATTAAAAATCGGTCATTCTGTGAGTTTTTCTTAAAATCGGACCCGTAGCCTGCAACAACGGCGCAGGCGGGTCCTTAGGAAAGCACATCGAAATCTAAACTCGCGTCGTTCTTCCGCAAGGTATAATTAAAAACATGAAGTCAGCAGATTATGCGTTTTTTAAAGAAAATGGCTACGTTTCACTCGGTAAGATTCTGAGCGATGCCGAGGTTAAGCATTTTGTTCATGTCTTTGACCAGGACCGCACTGAAGTTCAAGATCACTGGTATCGTATCGGACATTACCAGACCGTGAATTGCGACGCGCTTCTGACCGCACCTGAATTCGACAATGTGATTCGGCATCCGATCGTTATGGATTGCCTACACACACTGATGGGTAATGCACCTTGCTTTTCAGAAGTCTGTATCCGACATATGGCACCGTACGATGGGGAACTGAATCGCGGCTGGCATCGAGATGGTCCGAGGCACTGGCTCGAACACCCATTGCGCATTGGGTTCGTACAGTTGATGCTGTATCTAACCGATGTTGATGAAACAACGCACTGTTTCTCCTTATCACCGGAATCAGTGGACGCTGAGATTCTCGAAACAGATGCGCAGTTAGAGCGTGGCGGAATTGTCGATTTGTACGGTCCCGCTGGGACAGCCATACTATTCAACATCGGCGTTTTGCACACCGCTACGACCCGTCCGACGCAGGCAGAACGTAAAACGGTACAAGTCTATTACGGGCATCCGAACCGTCGGTACTTGAGCGAGGATTCGATCATACCTGTCGAACTTTGGCGAGATCATCCCGATCCTGAGGCGCGTGCCTTTTATAGTGTATTTAACAACAAGACGCGCGACTATCTCGAACACACGGCTTCAACAGGTGAACTGTCGTTTGAGGACACTTTGGCACTCCTTCGCGAACTGGATGTCAAGCACCGCAAACGCCGGGAGTGAATTGGCGAGGGTAAAGTTCTCAGTCCTTCAAAACCTCTGCCTGCACCGGATTTACATAGCACTGATAATGCCGTTCGACATCTGCCCCTGGCGTAACACCTTCGTGGACATAGACCCCGAATCGCAAGCGGAAACGGTCATTTTCCAGCTCATCGGGTGGATGGTGGAGGATACTCATCTGTTCTGGTACAGCGATTTCGCCGAAGAAGCCTGGATGTTCAGCATTTTCTGGGTGGTCAAACAGCGCGATACCGGATACACCATCTCCGACTGTGCCGCCTAAATCGCACCACCGGGCGCGTTGATGATGCACCGCTGTCCTGCCAATCTGGCCCTCAGAATTTTCAACGTGCCCTTTCTCTGGGATACCCATTGACGGATTCAAACGCGCAACACAGAGGAATTGCCGATCACCGATGTCCAGTGGTGGGGTCGTTTCGTGCGTAATTTCCAGAAACCGTCGCGTATCGTCCGCATACCATACTCGAGCCGTCCGCGTTTCTGTCATGATAACTTCACCATCTCCTTTGACATGGATCAGGTCTTCGACAAATTCAGCGTAGACGTTTCCTTCAGTGATTCGGACGAAGCGTTGATGCAACATCTTCCCGCAGGGACCATAAGGCGGCTCATCCCAATCAGACCAGATGTTCGCAGACCCACCTTCACCGTGCCCTCCGTAGGCGAGGTAAAGTCCTGTATGATGCGGATGGTCGCCGCCGCCAGCCCCGCGAACCACAGTCCCATAATTCCCGTTGAGGGGCCAAAAGTAAGGCTTCCAGACGCCGAGGAAGTTGTATCGTGCGAATAACGCGTTATCGGCGGAAATGAGCAGATGCGCGGGTTTCTGTTCGATTTGATAACGGGTTATGGGCAGCTTATTGGTCTGTCGGACCGCGTAATGTGCCGATGTCCCTGCCGAAAGCTCGCCTGTCTGCCATGCAAGTTCACGCAGCGTCGGCTCGAATTGACATGGAACATCCTCGTCGGAGATATGACCGTCTGTATCAACTATGGCCATCTCAAGTCCTGAAACCCCTTCTTGCCAATCCGGAAAGTAACGTTTCGGCTTGAAAGGCAGGCGGACAAGGTCATTGTGCCGCTTGACCGAACCCGCCTCAATTTTAATGATTACACTTCGATTTTGTGTCAATGATTAACTCCTATTCACTTCACGGTGAAATTGTTCAATCTTCCAGTGCACGTCGCACACCTCTTGCACGACGGACACATCTGATTGACGCAATTCGTTTGAAAGTTGTTCGCTACATTTCTACCAACTCTGAATAAAGTCCTCTACCTCGAAATTTGCTGGCATGTCGGTTAGTTGATAGCGCATCACGCGAGATGTTCTATCGGAAACAGATTGGGCGATTTCTGCCTCAATTTTTTTATATAATACTGAAAACCGTTTCCAGATGCTTTCGGCATCTTCGGCGGAAAAACGATTTGCGAAATCTTCATAAAGATGAAAGTTGAGTCGGTGAGCAGAAATTGCCCCGATGCGTTCTTCAATTGGGAGTTTGCTAACTTCCGGGTCTTTGAGTGTGCGGATTTTGTCCGCAAGTTTTGAGAGGAATACGACTGCAACCATACGCTCTTCTTCACCGGGGTGCAGCTTCACCAATCCATCTCGAAAACCTTCTGCATCCTTGTTACGGATGGCGTGGAAGGTTGATTCAATCGCATTGCACTGCTGCTGGTGGAGTCGAGAGAAATGTTCAAATTGGGCGCGCGCCTCAGCGGAAAGATGTTGGGTGAATTCCAGATTCCAATAAAAATGGTCAACAATTGGATACGAGTTCCCTCCGAAAGCGCGATATCCGAGATGAACAGTCCGTCTCAATTTTGTGCTATAGTTGCTGCCCCAGTGCAAACCCATGTGGCTATAGACAACACCATCACCTGCTGAAAGTTCAATCGGAATCCCGTTCGGCATCGGTTCCTGTGCGCGGGTCAATAGGTGTTCGTGCTCCTCTGGTGTATTGGGACGACAATAACTTCTCGGCACGAGCCAGAACACACTATCGTCGTAAAGCGGGATGTTCCATTGGACATAGCCTGGTCCGTTTTTAACATAATCCATCTGCATCCCCTTGAGCGGTGCCTGTACGGTTGGATCAATATCACGATGCCAACTCGCGGGACCGTGATCTTGCACCGGATTACACATCAGTGCCATCAGCGTTATCGCCGCGTCAGGTGCTCTCATGAGTTGCTGACTCACACCAAGTGTGTTTTCGTGCAAACAAAATTCAATGGTGTTAGCCGTCGCAGCGTCAACAACCTCATCAAAAAACACCCTCGGTTGCGCGCTCGTTGTCCAAACGCCTCCCGGTTTTTCATTGGGTTTCCGTTCTCTTTCCCAGACGACTTTTTGCTTCTCAACGAGGGTTTCAAAACTCGTTCTCAGCCCTTCCAACTGATCAGGCGGAACAACCTGTCGCAGCACGATGTAGCCATCGTCAATGAGTTGTTGTGGATCTACTTTCATAATCATTACCAATGAGATTGTGCGGCTTTAATCTGTCCCCAGGTGAGACTTAACTTTCCAGTGGGTTCGACTGATAAGCCCTGTGATGCAAAGTTCTGCTTGATTTCTTCCAGTGTCAGCACTTTCTTATAGATGCGCACTTCGTCTACTGCACCTATCAAGTATCCATCGGTGTTGCCATCTTGAGCGATGTACCAGTTTGTTTCCCCGCCGCCTATATCGCCTGACATTGCCTCATCCGCTTTGACGAGGACACCATTGACATACACCTTTGCCTGATCGCCTTCGCGTGTCGCCACCACATGGTGCCATTTGCCATCGGCGTAATCCTCATCAGTTATCCATGCTTTTCTGACGTTGTTGGCTTGTTCGGTATAGTATCGAAGTTGTCCGGTGTTTTGATTAAAACCGAGTCGAAAGAAATGATCGAAGAAATTCGTTTTATTTGTCAAGATATATTGCCAACCGACGCGACTGTCAGGCGTTTTCAAAAACCAGGCTTCATACGACGCTGGATTCTCCCCGATTTTGAAAATGCTTGGCAGCTCCACACAATCCGGTTGTCCACCAAAATCGAGTGCGTCCCTGAGATGGCCTTCGATGGATTTCGGTTGACCGACAATTGTTCCGTCTTTGCCGCCAACGATATCTTTAACCGTATCACCAGCGATGTCGTTTTTATCAAGCGTGTAATAGCTCACTAAGCCGTCTGTGACGACTTGAGCTTTCACCCCGATGCTTAAGATGAAAGTGCAGAGGAGGATAAAACCTGTTTGAATGGCTTGCCAATTTAAACGTTTTGGTTTCATGATTACCTCCATTTTTTAGTTTCGGTTTAGAATCCGAGGTTCTAGCTAAGTAGTGATGTGAAAAATTAGCAGATACCCTCTGAATCCTGCTTACCACATTTCAATTGTTGCTATAATAGCAAATTTGAGGAAGATTATCAATAGAAGAATCAAACTGATAGCGTTATTTATGGTGAATTTTAAAAGATAAATAGACCCTTTCGTCACCCGGTAGGAGAGGTTTCCTAACCGAACCGGATCCTACGCGGAAACCTTGAAGACTCCAAAAACCTCTTGAGTCCCGTAGGGGACGGTATCTGTGTAGAAGCTGTCCCCCGAAATATCATGAAAATCGCTAAATTGACACCTATGGTGCGTGTTTTGCGGTGTACTTACCTAAATTTGGTTTCCCATACGCGGCAAAATTTGTCTTAATTTTACATTTGCGATCTGCATTCTAACCGCACCGGATCTGTAACAGAAAGCATAAAACCCGCGAATTTCTTGAAACTAAATGACCTTGCTGATACCATAAATTCCAGTTGACAACAGTTCAATTGAGTAGTATAGTTATACCAAGTTCGATCTGTCTATCCGAATAGAATTATAGATTCAAAACTTGGAGTGATGTTGAACCTTAAAAACCAGTTTCCCTACGATTAAGTGTTGGACAACGTAACGGATGTACCAAGAAGAGATGCTTCAGATTAATGGGGTTCGGCTTTGGACCGCTATACAAGGCGCGGGACAACCGATGGTACTTTGCCACGGAGGTCCCGGTAGTTATGATTATCTTGCTCCTATTGCTGACATGACTGCTGATTTATGTCAAGTTATCCGATATGACCAACGTGGGAGTGGACGTTCACAACCGGTGGGTCCCTACGATGTGTCCACATTTGTTGAGGATTTGGAGGGATTGAGAAAACATTTCAACTTTGAACGTTGGATTGTTGGCGGTCATTCGTGGGGTGCTGGACTTGCTTTGGCTTACGCTGTTAAATTTCCAGCTCGGACGATAGCTGTTCTTCACATTGCAGGCACAGGTATTGATGATCGGTGGCACGACGAATATCGGGGAAATAGGCTAAATATGCTCAGTGAGTCGGAGCGTGAAGAATATGAACGTCTGCGTGCACAAAGAGAACTGGCTGAAGATGCTGATGGGGAACGGATATTGAACAGGCTTCGTGCTTTAAGTCGCATGACAGATGTTTTTGATCCAAATCAAGTTGACAATCTCCCAAGTTTTGATGACTATTTTGTGAGCAATGAAGCGAACGAAAAAGTCGGCGCGGACTGGAAGCATTACACCACAGATTCAAAATTTCAGCAATCCGTTTACAATCTATCTATGCCTGTGCTTTTTCTTCATGGTGCCTGTGATCCTCGTCCAGTTCACTTTATAGAGACGCTTGCCGCTCAACTACGGCGTAGCACGTTTGCATCGATTCCCGAATCAGGACACTATCCTTGGATAGAAAAGCCTAATGAAGTGAAGACAGCACTTAGGCAGTTTGTGGTAGATTTTATTTAATACGGAATAGGAGACAGTATGCTAATTCGCGGTGCAGACAGTGCTATTGATCTTCCCTCTACGCTAACGGAGGAGGAGAAATGGCATTACGATCTGTTTGGCTATTTAGTGCTTCAGCAAGTAGTTTCACCAACAGAAGTAGAACACATGCTTGAGATCGCAAATAGATGGTTTGCGAATCCTGAGGCAGCACCTGAACCAGTGAATGTCACCCAAGATGAATATAGTGGCGTGCTGAATAATGTTCAGTACGGTGACCGGATTTTTGAGCGGTTATCACTGAATGAAAAGGTGATGCGGATTGTGATGGGATTGATGTGGAACCGTCCGAGACTCTTCAATTGCGCGCTTGTCTTGCAGAAGCAGCGTCCTATTCCTAAAGGTGAGAAGGAGAGACTTCACCGCGACACGAGCGGTTTTGACTTCCCCGATGGATTTCATAATCCGCATAACGACTACCAAGCAGGAAACGGACAAATCTATAGCAATTATGTCAACACCGCTATAACGCTCGTTGATGTGCCACAGGATAACGGTTTCATGTGCATCCCCGGCACACATAAATCGCAGATCAAACTACCGCCGACGCTTGATATTGATAACGCGTTAGCGCCTGCAATTACTTTTGAGTTAAAGGCAGGGGATTGCCTCATTTTCTCATCGCGATTGATGCACGGCGCGAAGTTTTGGAAAGAAGATTATCCGCGTCGCGTCGTTTTCAATCGCTACCAATTCAGTTTCTACTTCAATGAGAACTATAACCTCCCTATAGAAGCACACCGCCACTGCATTTCTGACGATCAATACGAATTGGAATCCGTCCAACGCAGCGAAAAAGGATTCGCTGAACGGATCCTCAAAAAAATTGATAAGGGAGAAGCACTATGCTAACACAGGAAGAAAAATGGTACCTTGATCTACTCGGCTATTTTGTGGTCCGAAACGCCGTCCCGAAGGCGGATGTCGAATTGATGAAGGCGCAGATGTTTGCATGGTATGAATGGGACGAGGCAGATTTCAAGCCACCTATGCGAATCAATACACCGGAGGGAAAACCGTGGTGGGTCTATAACATGCATTACGGGCATGAAGCATTCCAGAGGCTCATCTTGAATCCAGAAATCCTGCGTGTAGCGACTGCGTTGACTTGGAACTATCCGCGAGTCTTTGATGTTGTAGCGAATATCTGCTATCCCAATGCAGACGGTTTGGAACTGCACGGCGGACATAAAGGTTGGTTTAGAAGTCCACACCACCAGTACCAAGTTGCCAACGATGAGGTCTTCGCGAGTTTCTTCAATCTCTCCGTTTCATTGGTGGATGTCCCACCCGGCAACGGATTTGCTTGCATTCCCGGAAGCCACAAATCTAACTTCCAATATCCAGAACACATCACGATGGACGATCCGCCGCCGACAGTTCACAATATTCCCGTGAACGCTGGCGACTTCATCGTGTTTCTGCCAAACACGCGGCACGCCGGCCGACGCTGGACCCACGAAGCCTATCCGCGAATGACGGTGTTCTTACGGTGGGTCTACGCGAAACAGTTTCACCACGCCGATCCCTCACGGTGGTTTCCGTTTGAAGCGCATAAGGACGAAATTCCAGAGGCACTTCACGAACTTGAGAGCCGCGACCACGGGCAGCGGGAAGCGTTGAACGAACTTATAGATCGGTTTAAAGTGGATGTTCCCGAATGAAGTGAAAAAAGCGTTGACGTGAACTTAGAGAATTGGTAAGATACACAAAGATACCACTTTTGTGTTACAGTATTGGAGAATTAGATGGCAGCCCCGACGAACCGAGAACTGATTGCCCAGTGGCGCGATGAACCCGCACCATTGCTGTCATTATTGCACGCCTTCCATGACCGAGACGGGTTTATCTCGGAGGCGGTCCTTCGCGACATCGCTGTCGGAATTCGGATCCCGCTTGCTGAACTCTTTGGCACCGTAACGTTTTACCACCATTTTGCGCGTGAAGCACCAGGACAAAGCGCACCGCGCGTCTGTACGGGACCCGTCTGCCGGTTGCAAGGCGGCTTAGAGATCCTTGAGGCACTCAAAGATGAAGGCGCGATCCCGATGCCTTGTGCTGGGAGATGTGATGATTGTGTGCCGGTGCTAAGCGGGCATCAGGTATTCGTCGGGAAACACGTCGATGAACTCTCTGTCCAATCCTCCCCTTTACCCCCACCATATCCGGGCGATGGTGAAGAATGTATCTTCGCCGAGATTCGCGAACCAGAACGCAGAACGCTAACAGGTTATGAGCGCACCGGTGGCTATGAAGCGTTAAGACGCGCAGTAACAACGCTCACACAAACAGATATAATTGAAACACTCAAGGAGAGCCAACTCGCTGGCAGAGGGGGTGCGGGATTTCCGACAGGTATGAAGTGGGAATCGGTTTTGAATGCTCCGGGTGAACCGAAAACGATCGTCTGCAACGCCGATGAAGGCGAACCGGGTTGTTTCAAAGATCGGGTTATTCTCGATTACGCGCCACACGCTGCGATTGAAGGGATGACACTCGCCGCCTACGCGACGGGGGCAACACGCGGCTTTATCTATCTCCGATATGAGTACCCAGAGACCTTAAAAATACTTGAGCAGGCACTTGCGGAGGCAGAGGCAGCAGGATTGCTTGGTGATGGCATTCTCGGTGCAGACTTTAATTTTCATATCTATATCCGACGTGGGGCGGGTGCTTACGTCTGCGGTGAGGAGGGGTCATTATTGAACAGCCTTGAGGGGAAGCATCCGTTTCCGAGGAATCGTCCGCCTTATCCAGTAACACATGGGTTTGAGAACTTGCCCACCGCTGTGAACAATGTGGAGACACTCGCTGCTGCTGTTCAAATCTTACGACACGGTGCGGAATGGTATAAAAACCTCAGTTATGACGAAAACTTAGCAGGCACGAAGATTATTAGTCTCTCTGGTGACATCCAGCGACCGGGGAATTACGAGGTGCCGTTCGGACTGCCATTGAAGACGCTTCTCTACGAATGGGCAGGTGGCGCGCCAGAAGGACGCGAGATTCAAGCAATTACGACGGCAGGGTTATCTGGTGGGTTTATCGCTGGAGATGACTTAGATATTACTATTGATGAACCGAGTTTCCAAAAGGTGGGTGCGATGCTGGGTGCCGCAGGCATCATGGTTTTCGACGACACGCGAGATATGCTCGATGTTGCCCGCAATGCCATGGAATTTTTTGCTGAAGAATCTTGCGGAAAATGTTTTCCGTGTCGTATCGGTACACATCGACTGACAGAACTTTTGTCCGCGCCGTTGGACCCGAATTCGGAAGCACTTATCTCGGAAATCGGAGCGGTTATGAAGGCAACGAGCGCGTGTGGACTCGGTACCGCCGCACCAAACATTACAGACAGTCTGATACGCTATTTTTGTTAATGGCTATCCGCTATCAGGTCGCTTTGCTTTCGGCTATCGGTAAAGAGGGATCCTGATAAACCAGAGTTTGTTTACTGACTGCTGATGGCTGATTGCTGACGGCTTAAAAATGTGGAGTCGCGGGTTTATTCTCCTTTGCGCTATTATATTTGTTGTCGGTTTAGTAACAGGACCGGTGCAGATGCTGTTTCCGGTCTATGCGGAATCGGTTTTGGAAGAGACCGCGCTATTCGCAGCGTTATTGCGTGCATTGCCCATCGGACTTGGTGGTATCTCGGCACTGATCGGTGGGACGCTCTGCGATCGGTTCGGACGGAAGCCGACGATACTTATCGGGATGACAGGCGCAGTGGTAGTCGGCGCGCTTTTCACAACAGAAACGCCGCTGTTCATCTGGGGCATCCTCTGCTATGAAGGTATCGCATCCGGGTTCAAAACTGCGGGTGGACAAACCTACCTCATTAGTGTTGTGCCATCAAACCGATTGGGGTTGGCGACGGGTTTGTATTTTATCAACATGACTGTTGGGAGTGCCATTGGGAGTGCCATTGCAGGCGAAGTCATCGACCGTATTGACTATAGTGTTTTTGGAATCGGTGCGATCATTCTATCCGGTTTGTTATTCGTGGGAGCATGCTTCTTTTTACCGCGGTTGATGCAGCAGGGAGCTGCCAATAAGCAACAGGAGCAAGGTGGGATATGGAAATCAGCTCTTAATATTGAGGCATACCTAAACCTGAGTCGGCGGCGGAACATACAGATGCTGATCGGTTTACGAGTTTTCCCGACTTACTATTGGGGGTCTGTGAATCTACTCATGCCGATCTTGATTGCGCGGATTGCTGGCGTGAAAGCGACAGGGTATTACGGCGCAGTCAGCTTGCTATTCGCTTTCGGGTGCCAATTAGTTGTTGGAAGAATATGCGATAGAATTGGACATCGCACGCCTGCGCTCGTGGCGAACGCGATCGTTACACTCCTCGCTTTTGGTGTGGCGTTCTTTCATGATTCATTAATCGCGCTGGAAGTTTTCGGGATCCTCGGTGCAGGGGCAGCGTGGTCCCTTTCGACGACGATTCCGAGATTTATTAATGAATTTACTGAGCCTGATGAGAAGGGACACGGTGTCGGACTCACACATTTGGCGTGGAGTACTGGATTCCTTCTCGGCTATGTGGCAAGTGGTTTTTTGGTTAACTTCTCTGTTCAGGTTCCGTTTATTGTGGCAGGGATTTCACTGATTTTTTCGACAGGTATTGCTTACAAACTCTGGTCTTCTTCCTAAGGGTTGTCAGTTATCAGTTAAGAGGGTACTGATACATCAATACACTTTATTGTCTATTGGGTCTTTGTTCGTTTTCGTTTAATTTGTTCCCTATTAACGAAGATTAGTGCTTAATTTTATCAATTGGCAGGTGTGCTTTATACGTTCGCACCGTACCACAAAAACCGCGGTCAAAACCGCGACTACAAAATGAAGGATCGCACATGATTATTGCAGAACTTGATTTAGAAAATGCTGAACATCGTGAACTCACCAATTCCGAATGGCGTTATGGCGATGGACTCGTTCCCGGTGAACCCAATGGCGGTTTGGTTAATCTGATGAAAGAGTCCCCCGCTCGCCATGCTGATTATGACGATTCAGGTTGGGAAATTTGTGAGGACATCCAAGCCGTTATCTCCGAGGGACTCTGCTTCGGTTGGTATCGGATCACCGTTACGATTCCTGAAGAGGTTGATGGAACTTCGGTTGCGGGTTCACAGGTCTGGTTCCACACGTGTATTGACGATTACGGTGAAGTCTGGGTTGATGGTGAAATTGACCTGGCTTTCGGAGAGTCGGGACGTGGTGCTGCCTCTGGTTTCAATACACCGCAACGCGTCGTAGTTACCGAAAGTGCGGAACCCGGTGCGAAACATGTCATCGCATGCTTGGCGATCAATGGTCCGCTTGCCAGACCGGGTGGGGGTATCTTCCTCCGTTTCGCGAAATTAGAATTTGAACAGGAGTAGAGAAGATTAAAAAAGCGGAAAGTTGTAAGGTGTAGCCAAAGTGAACTAAAGTTGGATTGTGACATCGAACATAACTTGTAGAACTTTAGAACACTTGCAAACTGGTCAACTTTTCGCTTCTTTTTGGAAGGAAATCAGTGTTAAAAAAAGCGGTCGTCTTACTGAGTGGTGGCTTAGATTCAACAACAACACTTGCTATCGCGTGCGATGAGGATTATGAAACCTATGCGATGAGTTTTCGCTACGGCCAACGGCACACAGTAGAGCTCCAGTGTGCAGAGAATGTCGCGAAGGCGTTAGGTGTGAAACAACACACGATTATTGACATTGATCTGCGTGCCTTCGGTGCATCGGCATTGACAGCAGACATCGCTGTTCCCAAAAACCGTTCTGACACTGGCATACCGGTAACCTATGTCCCCGCCCGAAATACGATTTTTCTCTCCTACGCGCTCGCTTATGCTGAAGTCCTCGTTGCTGATACTATTTTTATTGGAGCGACTGCTGTTGATTACAGCGGCTATCCGGATTGTCGTCCAGAGTATATAGAGGCGTATCAGACGATGGCGAACCTTGCGACACAAGCCGGTGTTGAGGGTAAAACCCAATTAAAAATCCAAACCCCGCTAATGGATAAAACGAAGGCAGAAATCATCGAAATCGGTGTGGCACTCGGTGTAGATTATAGTCTTACTTTGAGTTGCTATGATCCTGACGCTGAAGGCAGGGCATGTGGTGGATGTGATAGCTGCACGCACCGAAAGAAAGGCTTTAGGGAGGCGGGGATTCCCGATCCGACCCGCTATCGTTAAACATGCCATCACCGTTTGCTTGTAGACCACTTCTGATGTTTGGTAATTTTTTTCTCCTTGATATTTGTCAATGATCTATCCTATAATATCTCTATGGCACAAGAATACGATACGACCGGGAAAGACATCCTGAATGAACAAATCAACGAAATTGCACGGTTTGTTCTGAATGTACCGGATGTTGAGGTGCTTGCAGACCTTGACACCGAGCAACAACTGGTCCGTGCGTTTCGCACAGATATTACAAAGCGCGTCCGCTTGAATACCCACGAAGCTGTTCTACATATTGAATTACAGCTCCGCGACAGCACGGAAAAACCGATGTGGGCCCGGAACGCACATTATCATGGCTATCTCGTCGGCGAACACCAGATGCCTGTCTATTCCAACGTTATCTACTTTCATCCAGACGCTGGCAAAAACGACCCAGGGTACTATGCGTATAGTTGGAATGGCTACGATTATCAACTCAACTATAAGGTGATACGACTCATTGAGATAGAGGGACAATCGATTTTAGAGGCGCAGATGCCAGGACTGTTGCCGTTCACACCGCTCATGAAACCACCTGAGGAGATGCCTCTTGATCAATGGGTGCAGCAGTGTATTGATGCAACAATAGCCACACCTGTTGACCCACCGATGAAAGGCACATTGCTTTACGGACTCTCCCTCTTCGGGAGTCTCATCTATGATCAAGGCTTATTTGAACAAATACCGGAGGAACTTATGCAAGAATCTGCTGTTTTCCAACGCCAACGCGAAAAATTTATTGAGCAAGGTATTGAGCAAGGTATTGAGCAAGGGATTGAGCAAGGGATCGCACAAGGGACCAAAGATGCCACCCTCAAAAGTCTCCTGACAGTACTCAACGCGAAGTTTCACGTAGAGGCAGTGCGTGCCCTCACCCCGGCACTTCAAAATATAGACGATTTGCAACGCCTTGAACAGCTCCTTCTCACTGCCGTAAATGCGAAAACCGTTGATACCTTCACAGAAGCACTCTTTGAATAGAGGTAGGGAATTATTCTTACAGAGGGGATTCAGGCCTTCTGCAGAGATCCAATATTTGAAGGGCACAGGACGTTTGACCTAAAAATTATGATAAAAGCCGTTTTCTTTGATTTTTACCAGACGTTGGGGGTTTGGGGGCAATCACTTAGACCGAGAGTTCAAAAAATCGCAGATCGGTATGCCTGTGAAATTGAGTGGGAACGCTATGACACGGCGCGCGGGAATCTCTATGCGGATGCGTCAGGATCCGATCCGGGGACCCACGATCTTCTGGAGACGATGCAGCAGATCATTGAGAGTTACCGAGATTTTCTGGCGGCACTCGGGGTTCAGGACTACTTGGACCAAATGACATGGGAGTTGCTACAATCTGAGCACTCCCTTTTTGCTGCCAACGCTGCTACGCTCTACGATGATACTGTCCCGACCCTTCAGCATTTACGAGATGCCGGTTTCAAGTTAGCGATTGTTTCCAATTGGGATACCCCGTTGGACCCACTCACTGAGCGACTTGGTATTGCCCACTACTTTGATATAATTGTCGCCTCACACGATGCTCGTGTCCGTTCTGCAAAACCAGATCCGCATATCTTTAACTACACACTCACAGCAGTCGGCGTTTCGGCAGAAGAAGCCGTGCATGTTGGGGATACTTACGAAGCAGATATTGTTGGGGCACGAGATGTCGGCATTCGTCCAATACTGATTGACCGGGACGGGACACAGGTTGGCAGATGGAAGGAGACAATTCGGAGTTTGTCTGAGTTGCCGAAGCTGCTTTAGGGGAATTATGGTAAGGGCTGTTTTCTTTGATTTTTACGAAACATTGTGTTTTCACAAGCATTCACTTGGAGAAAACCTTGAAAGAATCGCTAAAAGGTATGGTGTTGAGGTCAATTGGGAACGCTGTGAAACGGCAATGGAAAGCCTCTTTGCCGGCACATCGGTACCCGACCCGACTACCGATTATTCTTTGCTGGAAGTGTTGATAACGGTGATGCAGCGAGAATGTGAATTTATAAGAGAAGTTGGCATTGAGGAGCACGTGGAGCAGATAGCGTGGGAGTTGTTGCAATCTGGGCACTACCTCTTTGCAGCGAACAGTGCGACGCTCTACGATGATGTCGTTCCCACACTTCAGCATCTGCGGGACGCGGGCTACAAGTTAGCGATTGTTTCCAATTGGGATACGCCGTTGGATCCGCTTACCGAGCGACTCGGCATTGCTGACTATTTTGATACAATCACCGCCTCACACGACAGGCGCGTCCGATCCGAGAAGCCGGATCCGCATATCTTCAACTATACACTCGCAGCGGTTGGTGTTTCAGCCGAAGAGGTTGTGCATGTAGGGGATACATACGCAGCGGACATCGTCGGCGCAAGAGATGTAGGCATTCGTCCGATATTGCTTGACCGGGACAGTACACAAGCCAGTAGATGGGATGAGACGATTCGGAGTTTGTCTGAATTACCGGAATTGCTTAAGCGACAGAAACATTGAAAATAATTTGACCTTTTTCGAGTAATTTCGGATAATGAAATTGAAGGTTAAATCATAAAGTATAGTGGAGATAACTACATGAATGATCAAACTATCTATGAGTTGGGCGAAGTCATCCGACTTAACCGTAAAGATGCTACAGCATACAACAACAGAGGAGATGCTTATCATGAAAAAGGGAAATATGATAAAGCAATAGCAGATTATGATGAAGCCATAAGACTCAACCCTGAAGATGCTACAGCATACCATAATAGAGCGGATGCATACTGGCAAAAATGGAAGGAATCTGATAAAAGGATAACAGACTACTATGATAAAGCGATAGCAGACTATAGTGAAGTCATCCGACTTAACCCCGAAGATGCTACAGCATACATCAACAGAGGAGATGCTTATCTTGAAGAATTTGAACATTATAAAGCGATAGCAGACTATGATGAAGCGATCCGACTTGATCCTGAAGATACCACAGCATACTACAATAGAGGAGATGCTTATCGTGATATAGAGGAATATGATAAAGCAATAGCAGATTATGACAAAGTTATTGAACTTGACCCCAAATATACCGATGCATACACTGGCAGAGGTAGGGCTTACGCCCGCAAAGGTGAATATGACAAAGCAATCACAGACTACGATAAAGCCATCAGACTTGACCCTGAAAAAGCTGGACCATACTTTCACAGAGGCATCACCTATGGAAAAAAAGGCGAGGATAATAAGGCAATCGCGGACTACGAAAAAGTCATCAAACTTGACCCTAAAAAAGGTGGTACACTTGCTGTAGCCGCCTTCATCAGCGGCAATTTCTGCTTTGAAGAAGGTGAGTATGACGGAGCAATTGCAAACTTCAATGCGGCCATCAAACTTGATCCTGAATACGCCGGATCCTATAATAATAGGGGTGTTGCCTATGGGAGAAAAGGTGAGTATGATAAGGAAATAGCAGACTACAATAAAGCTATCAGAATCAACCCAAACCATGCCAGATACTACCTCAATCGCGGCAGACAATACCAGGAAAGAGGTGATTATAATCTAGCTATCAAGGATTATGACAACGCTGTCCGGCTCTGCCCTAATTATGTGACTGATTTCGTTGATGCTAAATTTAGGTTAGGGGGAGAGGGTATAGTTAATCAGGCTCGAGAACTATTGAAAAGCGTATCTGATGATTGTTGGAATTCCGGAGATAAAGTTGCTGCCGCTTACTACAACGGAGTATCACTTCTATTCTTGCCTAATAAAATCAAGGCTCAACGGTGTTTTGAGCGGGCCCGTGAACTCGGTTTTGACGACTGGACCAAGATTGTGGAGCACCTTAAAAATCTAAAATAGGGGAAATAGTTACTTTGGGAATTGTTTCGGACGCATCCACTATAAGGAGATTTCAATGATCGTCAATTGGAGGTTACCATATGAATGACTAAACTATTCGTGACTTGGACGAAGCGATTCAGCTCAACCCCGAAGATGCTACAAACTACATCAATAGAGGGTATGCCTACTACAAAAAAGGCAACTCTGAGCAGGCAATTGAAGATTACAACGGTGCTGTCCGGCTCTGTTCTAACTACGAGACTGACTTCATCGATTCTCGCTTTGCCCACGGGGGGCAGGAAGCGATTGAAGCAGGCATTGAACTGTTAAACAGCGTGATTGGTTCTCCACCTGAAAGTGCTGCCGATTTCTACTACACCGGCGTGAAATTATTACTGATTAACGATAGACTTCAAGCTCAAATGGCGTTTGAGATAGCTTTAAACTTGGGGTATAAAGACAGGGAACAGGTTGAAAGGCATCTTGAAAACCTGAAGGAGCGGTAATAGAATTTGATCTTTACACCTTTGGTGACAGTTGTATAAACACAATATTTTTGCCCACTTGCTATGCCCAGAAATGCCAAAGACACTGTCAGGTATATTAAGGCTGCTTATAAAGAGGAGATTACTACATGAATAACCAAGATATACGTGACTTGGACGAAGCGATTCAGATCAACCCGAAAAATTCCACAAACTATATCAATAGAGGAGATACCTATGCTGCCAAAGGCAAATATGACCAAGCTATCGCTAACTATAGCAGAGCTATTGAATTGAAACCCAACAATGCCAGAGCCTACACCAATAGAGGATTTGTCTACGCTGCCAAAGGTGACTATGACCAAGCTATCACTGACCATGACAAATCTATTGAACTGAAACCCAACAATGCCAGAGCCTACACCAATAGAGGTTATGCCTACCAGAAAAAAGGCGAATATGACCAAGCTATTGTTGACTATAACAGATCTATTGAATCGGAATCCAACAATGCCAGATCCTATGCTAGATCCTACACCTATAGGGCGTTTGCCTATGCTGCCAAAGGCGAATATGACCAAGCTATCGCTGACTGCAACAAAGCTATTAAACTGAGGCCCGACTATGCCACAGCCTACAATGCTAAAGGAAACTTCTATACTGCCAAAGACGAATATGACCAAGCTATTGCAAACTATAGCATTGCCATTAAGTTCGCGCCTGATCATGCCAAAATATATCTCAACAGAGGTAATTCATATAACAAAAGCAATAACCAGGATAAAGCTATTAAAGACTACGATAACGCTGTTCGGCTCTGTCCAAACTATGTGACCGATTTCCTTAACCACAGCTTCCACAAATTTTTAGAAGGAAAAGACGCAGTGGAAGAGGCTATTGAACTATTAAAAAGCGTATCTGATGATTACTATAAGTCTGGAAACTTGGCTGCGGCTGCCTACTATAGGGGAGTATCACTTCTATTCTTGCCTAATAAAATCAAGGCTCAGAGGTGTTTTGAAAAAGCACGTGACGAGGGTTTTGAGGACAACACTAAAATTGATATGCACCTTGAAAATCTAAAATAGGGGAAATAGTTACTTTACGTGAGTTTGAAAATAAAAAATGAAGCGTCTTGTAGGTTGGGTTGAACGGCGACGTACTAAAAATCGCACATAGCAGAGAGTTTTCAAGGGAACAGAGACACCTGAAATGACCAAAAACAGAGTGAAACCCAACGGATTATGATACGAACGCGTTTTGGGATGTTGGGTTTCGCTAAACTTATCTACCCGAACGGTTGATTGAGGAACAGAAGGCAGTGTATAGCGAAAATGCATCTGTGGTCTTACCGCTCAACCCAACCTACATCTATATTTGTATTTTATTCCCAACCCACGTTTAATTATCAAACTCACGTTACTTTGGGAATTGTTTCGGACACACCCACTATAAGGAGATTTCAACGATCGTCAATTAGAGGTTACCACATGAATGGCCAAACTATTCGTGAATTGGACGAAATCATCAGGCTCAACCCTGAAGATGCTAAAGCATATATTAACCGCGGATATGCTTACTATGAAAAAGGCGATTATGATCAGGCAATATCAGATTACGATTAAGCTATCAAACTTGATTCTGAAAATGCCACAACCTATCGTGGCAGAGGTATCGCCTATCGCTTTAAAGGCAATTATGATCGTCCGATTTCCGATTTTTTCAATACGCCAAGCATTTCAAGCCACAATTGGGAGCGTACTATGGCCAACCCACAAAAAATCCTTAAAGACTCAATTATTCAACTGATCGACTTGTGGAATGTAGCATTGTCCGATGATTATCTGCTTCACGTAGAACATACTCATTATCAAAAAAATGCGGGAGACAGGTTACTTACAGATCATTACCTATTTGGAGATGTTGATTGGAATCTTTACGATCAAGCGCGATGGCATGAACAACATACCTTTCATGTCAGTGCCAAACTTACTGACGTAAAAAAGTTTATTCATGGAAAATCTGAATCAGACAGAATTGAGCTCGTCTTGCTTTCAAATGATCTTATTTATGGTTTTCATTTTCTTCCAAATGGCAGTCCGCGTATCACAATGGATTTGTCATCAGCAATTTTTGGTAAAGGGACGTATCATAACTATTTGGTAGCAACCCATATTGATGATGGAGATTGGTCACTTTCCAGTCCTTTTGATAGAGGAAAAAAATACGAAGGTTTCCGAGGGACTCTACTTCAGTGTACCCAGCAGATTTTTGATGGAGAGAATGAAATGGATCATCCCTATCAACAAATGATAGATATCTATCCCAATATCTATAGAGACGCTACCAAACATAAAAGACGATTCATTACTACTCATTACATAAAAGGTGATACTACCGAAGGCACGGCGGTGCTTTGAGAGAGCGCGCGAATTAGGTTTTAAAGAGGACAACAAAATTGCTGAACACCTTGAGAACTTGCAGAGGCAGAAATAGCTGCGTTGGGAATTGTTTCTGACACATCAGTTATATGAAAATTTAAGAAACTCCACAAGAGGAGATAGCTACATGAATGACCAAACTATTCGTGAGTTGGACGAAGCCCTCCAACTCAATCCTAAAGATGCTACAAACTACATCAATAGAGGATACGCCTACTACAAAAAAGGCAACTCTGAACAGGCAATCGAGGATTATGATAGTGCTGTCCAGCTCTGCTCCAATTATGAAACTGATTTTATTGATTCCAACTTTGCACACGGAGGACGGGAAGCGGTCGAAGCTGGTGTCGAACTGTTGAACAGCGTGATTAGTTCTCCACCTGAAGGTGCTGCCGATTTCTACTACACCGGCATAAAATTATTATTGGTTAACAATAGACATCGAGCCCAAAGGACGTTTGAGATAGCTTTGGAGTTAGGTTATGAAGACTTAACCAAGGTTAAAAGGCATCTTGAGAACTTGGAGAATCGAATATAACAGTTTTGGAGTGAATCAGAAATAGGAGATAACTACATGAGCAACCAAACTATCCATGAGTTGGACGAAGCGATCCGACTTAACCCTAAAGATACCACAGCATACCTAAACAGAGGTGATGCATGCCTGGAAAAAGGTGATTATGATAAAGCGATAGCAGACTATGATAAAACCATAGAACTTGACCCTGAAAATGCTGAAGCCTATTGCCACAGAGGTATCGCCTATGGAGTAAAAGGGGAATATGATCGGGAGATCACAGACTACGACAAAGCTATTGAACTTGACCCTAACGAGGCTGAAGCATACTACAATAGAGGATATGCGTATCTCCGCAAAGGTGAGTATGACAAGGCTATCGCAGACTGCAATAAAGTTATAGAACTTGACCCGAATAATGCTACAGCATACTACAATAGAGGCATTGCCTACAATGAAAAAGGTGAGTATGATAAGGCTATCGAAGACTACGATAAAGCCATAGAACTTGACCCTGAAGATGCCCAAACCTACCGCAACAGAGGATATGTCTACAGTGAAAAAGGTGAGTATGATAAGGCTATCGAAGACTCTAAAAAATCTATTGAACTTGACCCTAATGATGACTTAGCCTACCGTATCAGAGGCATTGCCTATGGCCGCAAAGGTGAGTATGATAAGGCTATCGAAGACTTTGATGAACTCATACAACTTGACCCTGAAGATGCCCAAACCTACCGCAACAGAGGATATGTCTACAGTGAAAAAGGTGAGTATGATAAGTCTATTGAAGACTATAGTAAAGTCATTGAACTTGCCCCTAATGATGCTAATGCATACAAAAGCAGAAGTGATGCCTATAGAAAAAAAGGTGAGTATGACAAGGCTATCGCGGGCTTTGATGAAGTCATACGCCTTGCCCCTGAAGATGCCGAAGCCTACTACAATAGAGGATATGCCTACAATGAAAAAGGTGAGTATGATAAGGCTATCGAAGACTCTAAAAAAGCTATTGAACTTGACCCTAATGATAACTTAGCCTACCATATCAGAGGCATTGCCTACAATGAAAAAGGGGAATATGACCGAGCTATCGCAGACTATAGTAAAGCCATTGAACTTGACCCTGAAGATGCTAATGCATACAAAAGCAGAAGTGATGCCTACAGTGAAAAAGGTGAGTATGATAAGGCTATCGCAGACTATAGTAAAGTCATTGAACTTGACCCTAATGATACTAAGGCATACCACTATAGAGGATATGCCTACAATGAAAAAGGTGAGTATGACAAAGCTATCGAAGACTGTAGTAAAGTCATTGAACTTGACCCCAAAGATGCTAAAGCATACTACAATAGAGGTAATGTCTACGATAAAAAAGGTGAGTATGATAAAGCGATAACAGACTACGATAAAGCCATACAACTTGACCCCAAAGATGCTAAAACATACAACAATAGGGGATATGCCTACAGTGAAAAAGGTGAGTATGACAAAGCTATCGAAGACTATAGTAAAGTCATTGAACTTGACCCCAAAGATGCTAAAGCATACTGCAATAGAGGTAATGTCTACGGTGAAAAAGGTGAGTATAATGAGGCAATTGCAGATTACAATCAAGCTGTCAAAACTAATCCTAAGGATGCTATCTACTACGTCAATAGAGGTGATCTATACAAGGAAATAGATGATTATAATCTAGCTATCAAGGACTATGATAACGCTGTACGGCTCTGCCCTAATTATGCGACTGATATCGTTGATGATAACTTTAGGTTGGGCGGAAAGGTCGCGGTTCATGAGGCTCGAGAACTATTGGAAAGCGTATCTGATGCTTGTTGGAATTCCGGGGATAAAGCTGCGGCTGCCTACTACAAAGGAGTATCACTTCTATTTTTACCTAATAAAGTCAAGGCTCAACGGTGTTTTGAAACCGCACGTGCCGAGGGTTTTGAGGACAATACTAAAATTGATATGCACCTTGAAAACTTAAAATCTTGATTTTACGATACCGAGTCGCGATCCTTGGCCAGTTGCTCCATAGATTCTATGTGGCTTTCATAATTAGGTTCAAAACGCGGTTCCAACTCCAAGTGCTCCTCATAACTTTTATGAGCAACAATAATGAGTGCTGCCTTGGCGCGGCTCATGCCTGTATAAAGCAACTTAAACAGATGGTCAGCCTTAGGTAAAGTGGTTGTACCGTCTAATAGCGACCCAGCTAAAGGGAGAACTAAGATGACAACTTCACTTTCCAATCCCTGGAAATCATAGATATTGCTGTACCTAAGTGTTGTTGACGATAAATCATCACCACTGACACTCAGGACTTCTTCTTTGTCTAAGCTTTCCTCTGGTTCTGCTTCTATTACGTTTAACAGTTTCCATCCACCATATTCGCGCGATGACAAGACATCAGAATCATCACTGCTGCTTGATAGCAAGATTATTTGCCGAGAGTCGATTTTGTTGTCTTTTAACTCGGTGACTAAGGTATCCAGCCGATTATCTAAACCTTCTGGCGAATCAAAGTATTCAATTTCAATTTCTGGCCCGTGTACACCAGATCTGGGTGGTGATTCAATACCCACGAACATTGAAACAGCCGCGGCTATTTCACACGTGTTCCGGCAGTTAGTTTCCAATTCGTCGTGAATTAAACGAGGATATTCATTTTTGAGGCGTTCCAAAACTTCTTCTCCGGTCTCGGTAAGATCCGGGGAAGCGATCTGTTGGTTGGAGAAATCACCGAACATTGTCCAACACCCATCCGTTAAACCACCTTTTAAAATCTGACCCATAGAACTTAGAGATTTCTCATTACACAGATTCTGAGCTTCGTCGACAATCAGATAGTCAAATTTTTCCTGTTTCTTACTATCGAACGTTGAGAAATCCGCAAGCGTGCCTGTCACAACGGTGCCGTCTTTTTGATCGGGAAGTGTCTTCGCCCATCTTTCAAAACGGCTGCTTAGATAAGGGTTACTGCAAATCAGAGCAACTTTTTCTCCCTTTTCCTCATAATGCTGCCTGGCAAGCTCCAGGGCAAGTACAGTCTTGCCCGTGCCTGCTGCCCCATCAATCACAAAACACTTCTTAGGGTTTCTTTCTACCAGTTGCAAGTTATGAAGTTGGTCGTTTGTTAGGACTAATAATTCTTCTCGTAGTGTGTCCAAATCCGGACTAAATATTCTATTTTTTGGTGGTGGCACAGGTTTCGGCTCCAATTCTTGTCTCAGATTTACCAAATCCTCTTCTGCCTTTCTCTTTTGTGTCTGATTTCTGGTGAATGAGCAGGAGGTTTTTTCTGCAATATCCCTTAATTTTTCAACTAATTTCTTCTGATCCCGAACATCAGAAGCCCATATACTTTCAGCTAAATGTGACAGCAGAGGAGGCGTAGGTTCATCCATATCTCTAAACGCAACCGCACATTCGAGCGCAAGTTGACCTCTATCACCAGACGGCAGGCGTTGTTGATTTTTATCATAAAAACAATTTAAATAACTAAAGTTATTTTTCAAAGCAAACATATCTTTTCTGACCTTCTCACGAGGGGACTGTAACGTAGCACCTCCCGCCGTATACCACATTCCAGTCCTTTCGTCGATGCCAAAGGAACCTCCTTTCACTTCAAGGCAGATGACACAATAGTCGGGGTCCGGGATAGTGACGACAAAATCAATTTCACGTAGAACTCCAGGACGATCAGGATCAGGTACGTGGATTGAATGAAAAACTTCCCAACCGCTTGTGCGATATCCACCCCTAAGTGCCTCAAATACCCAGCGTTCTGCCCGGTTTGTCGGTTCTGTCGTGGGAAACATTCGAGCCATATCATTATTCTCCTGCTAAGTGTTAATGGTGACACATTCTTAAAAGTTAATTATAACATATCCATCCTGTTTTTACAAATTAAATAGAGGCTTTCTATGTCCTCTGAATTTTTCACGTGCCATACAGATATGGTTCCGTTCACGAATGATACGGTATCCCAATCGCTCTAACGCATGGATAACTATATTTTTAGGGCATCTGTTGGAAAACGCGGCATTAATCAGATACTCACTTCGGTTATGAAAACATCCAAGGCGGGTTCCTCAATTTCAAGTTCTTCTTTCCCAAAAGTCTCAATATAAAACCGAAGTGCAGAAGTTACGTCCCCGATGCTTTCTTCGTTGAGAGTGTATAAATATTTTGTCAAAAACTAAGATGTTGGGTTTCACTGATTTTTTGATATTTTCAGGACATGTGGGATGTCTGTGTTTTCTTGGGAAGATGCGTTGATTTTGCAGTTCCATTCAACCCAACCTATGGGCTCGGGGCGATGAATGTCAAAACTTCACATACTGATACCGTATTAGGTTACGGTGAAATCGGATCGCCTGGCTGCCAACTCGGAACCAAGGATTCTGCGAAGAAAAAGAAAAAAATATGCGGAAAAACGTACCACAAAGCTTTGTTCAAAACCCAGTAAATAGCATAAGAGATACATACGTTACAAAGTGCCTGGACCCACCTAATTTGGAAGAAAGTTTGAACCACTGGTACGAGGATAAGTACGAAACAAATGTGACCTGCAATGTCAATCACTTGAATTGGCAGTTCGAGTGAAGCCAACACCGCAGTAACCGCTTCTGATGACGCTTGTGAACTTGTTGTGTTGTTATATTTGAGTGTCGTGAGATCAGGAGGCAAACTGATTGAAATGAAAATGAAATGACCCAATGTAGCTGCCAACAGAACGAGATGGCACAGACCTATAACCTTAAAGAAATTTCGGAAGACCCCTTCTCCTTTGTACTTATAAAGTAGCCGACACCCCCAAAAGAGGAGAGTACTGATCAGGATCCAATCAATCAATGCGCCAACGACAGCAAAAAATCCACCGATAACCTGAAAATTAGGAGAGATTGTGAATAAATCTAAATCCAAATATGCAAAAAGATGTAGCCTTGCCCAAAGGTTAATTACACCGTTCGATAGAACAATTGCCAACGGTAACCATATTTTAGGTGTCCAGTTGACGATAATTTTAAAGAGTTGCATTAGAAGACTACTCGCTCTGCTCCGCGGGCGGTGGAGGGGGATCTATATATACCCTACCTTGGGCTTCCCCCTCTTTCTCTCTTGCCTTTAAATAATCGTAGAGTTCTTCTATAGAATTAAATTGGGCAGCAAACTCGGCTTTTATTCGATAGCATTCTTCAAGGATAGGATCTGTCTGTGGTTCAAGTTGCTCTTTCATCTGTATTTCCTCCATTAACGCCTCAGGTGTACAGAGGGTTGTTGGTTGATATTCAGCGGATAGACAAACGTCAGTGATATGCTGCCGCTTGGTTTCATTAACAATATGCTTATAGTTCCAAGAAACGAGATACTCAATGCTGTGGACTACAGCAATGGCAATATGCTGCGCGTCCGGTAGAAATTGCAATGGCACCGCCCCGGCATCTATCAATTTATGTGCAAGTGCGGTAGCCTCTGGTGACAGACGTAATTCCCTTAGGTCGTCTAACAGTGTAGTCCGGCGTTGGGCTTCTCTTGGATCGCCACGTTCAGCTTCGCCGAGAACTATCTCCGAAGTGACAAACTCAAAAGCATCGGCGTATTCTTCCCACAACTGTCGAGTTAATCGTTGTCGATCAGATACTGTTACATTGTTACTGGGACGTGCTATCAAGTAGCTGACCACGGTGGTTTCAATGTAAACTTTCGGTTTTCCTGTTGTATATTGTACCATAAAATAGAGGCTTTAGCAAATCTACTCACTAAACCGAGAGCGTAGTGCCCATAACCCTTGTCCGGGTTCGCTGATATAGAAAAAACCACCCTCATTAAACCCATCAACAAGCGTTTCGGGGTTGTATTTGGCAAGCACTTCGTTGAGGGGTGCCCATTGGTAGCCAACCGATTCAATTTCGGCTTGCGTGAGATGTTCCGTCGCATAAGTGACTTTGAAACGTCCTTCGGTGCTCCCGTGAATCAGATGCGCAGCGGCAGATAGATTCTCTTGCAACTCCGGGTTTTCCGAGACAGCGTTGAGCGTCGCGGGCGTGCCGCGATAGCCATACTTTCGGATGAGTCGGTCGATTTCAGCGTCCTCACCGAATTCACGGAGTCCAGGCGCGATGATAATCAACTCGCCATCATCTGCCATCGCCATCCGTGTCCGATAGATCGCCTTGTTCCCGAGCCATGTGCTTTTAAACTCCCTCGGATCCAAGTAGACGACCACTTTCGATAGCGGTTCATCTAAGAAAGTCATATTAACGGCTCTGCTCAATTCGGCAGCGGTTTCAAAGGTCTGTGCATCGTCGCCGATGTAAAGTCCACGCATCACCCGTTCTCCAGTCGTATCCGCATCCATGACGCTCATGACATACAGGATACCGAGTTGTTTTAGGTAGTTTGCATGCGCGTAATTTAACACTCTCCTAACAGAGGTATCCGTGCGACCCATGAGGCGTTCCATGCCGTCTACAGCACCGAGGAAATGCGATTTATTAATCATCTCAACGCCACCTGCACCGACGAGGATGTTTTTAAACCCGTTGGCGATACCGATAACTTCATGCGGAATCACCTGTCCAACAGAGATGATGAGTTCGTAGTTGCCTTCGACGAGATGACGATTTACGGCAACAGGAATGCTATAATCAAGTTTGCCGCCCGATACTTCCTGTACAAATTCAGAGGGTACGTCTCCAAAATGGTGGAGGCCCGTCCGCCAGTTGTGAACACGGTATGTCGCCTTGGGTAAATCACCGTACATCTCGGCGATCTGTGCTTCGGTCATTGGGGCGTGTGTGCCGATGGCAGGCAATATGTCAAAGGTGGTGCCGTTTGCAGTGTCCCACAATTCATAGAGCAGTTGGGTCAACTCACCAGCGTTGGAGTGGAGGCGTGTTATATCCGGCGGAATGACCAGAATCTTTTTCGGGATACCGCCCAACTTGAGGAGTGCCTCGTGTAGCAGGGCACGTTTTTCTTCGGATGTGATGACGGTGTCTTTTCCGCCATGAGCAACATAAGTCGACATCTTTTTATATTTCCTTGCGGTTCGGTTAGGTGAGCAGTAGTGATAACGTCCCTCTCCGTATATCCAGCGCGCCCGTTGGTTGCGCTTCCCAAATCGTAGTGGAAAAGTGGAAGTCGGGAAGGGTAGAGGAACTATCTTACGAGAAGCGATTTCCTTCCAACCTTCCAGCTTTCGATGCTTTCTTTTAGTAGGCAGCCTTGATCGCGCCCCAAGTCGTGCTGAGTTTATCTTGGGGTTCGACGGGTAGAACGAGGTCTTCGACGGAATCGCCGATAAAGATATTGTCAATATAAACGAGTCCGTAGTTGCCGAATTTACCGGTTTTAAAGGTGCCGTCTTCACCTTCAGTCGCTGGATCGATTTTATCAAACGACCTGTTGTCTTTCCGCTCTTTCAATTTGAAAGTGAACTTATCACCCTTGAGGATCAGTTGAGCGCGGTACCAGACTTCGGGTTCGTTTTCCACCATTCCATCTTTGACCTTTGCCCAATTCCCTTGGCGTTTGTAAAAATGGTATTCTCTACCCCCTTGCCGTCGGTCGCTGAGATAGAATTTTTCGCCATCCTGAAAACGGAAGACGACACCCATGTAGAAGTCATCGGGGAACATCATGTCCCATTCAGCGACGTAATCGTTCCAACCCGCGTCGCCGACAACATAGATGGAGCCGCCGACATCGTGCCGTGAGTCGTTAGAGGGGTTGTCAGCAGTCAACAAGACCTTATTACTCGCTTTTTTCGGATCAGCGACGACTTTAGCGGTTGTTTTGCCGTCGTGTCCGACTTCCCATTTGCTGGGTTCCGCTCCGACCTTATCTTTCTCAAAATCGTCGTGAAACAGTAGCACTGCCGATGCTTGTCCTGTTATACTGAGACACAGCAAAAGGACGGTAATTTTAAGCCCAAGTTTTGTTTTTTCAGAAACTTGGCTACATCGAAAAAGAGATGGATATCTAAAGCGCATTTTTTTCTCCTTATTGGAACAACGCAAGGTTAAAAACTTCGCCAATGCAAGTTAAAGCAAGATTTGAATTTATGCTTTACCCTTGGTTGCAAAGGTGATTTTAATGTCAGTCTCAACACCGTCAGCAGTGGAGACTTTACCAACGATGACATAACTGGTATCGTTAACGAGTTCTCTACCTTTGACAAGTTCAAGACTGCCTTTGGTACCATCAACTTTTGCGATCCAACCGACATCGTCCCCGCCCTCAGTTTGGAGGGCGATGTTTCCAGTTACCTCCTCACTGAAGGTAATCTCGATCCATCCGTCGCTGTTGATGAATTCGGGGTTGACATCCTTGTCACCGTCTATAATAGTGCCACCCGTGACACGCAGATCGTCGGGTCAGTCCGGCGCGGTAACTTTATAGTTCAGTACCTTGGTGCCATCAGCCCAAGTGATCGTCAATGTGAGTTTACCAAGGGTGAAGGGACCTGTGATAGCCGCAGTTTTGCCGCTAACCTTGATGGTACCAGCACTTACCGCGACATCACTCGGTATGTTGTCGAAGGTAACCGTAATAGTTCCATTCGCGGCAATCTCGCCACCCGCCGGAGTTGCCCTTACGAAGTTAACCGGAACAGGTTCGGCTGCAACTGGGTTCTCGTCACCACCGCAGCCGACGAGCATTGAAATGGCGAGCAAGCCTGCCAGTAATAATACGAAGTTTCTAAACAATTTTGTCATTAGAAAGTGCCTACGAAAAAGTTACTGTGCCACGACACTGTTTTTCAGAACGCCAATGCCTTCAATCTCAATTTCAACGACATCACCGGCTTTCAACGCAGTCGTCGTGCCGGGTGTACCCGTAAAGATTGCATCTCCGGGTTCAAGGGTTATCGCCTGTGAAATGAAACTGACAATCGTCGTTACAGGAAAAATAAGGTCTGCGGTCGTCTGCTTCTGAACGACTTCGCCGTTGATACGGGTCTCCAATTGCGCGTCGGTGTAATCAACGTCAGTGGCAATGACGGGACCGATGGGTCCGAAGGTATCTGATGCTTTGGCGCGCCACCACTGCATATCATCGCTCTGCCAGGTGCGTGCGCTGACATCGTTACCACAGGTTACGCCTAAGATGTTGGCGGCTGCCTCTTCGGGTGTCGCTTTCCGAGTCTGTTTCTTCATGATAACGACGAGTTCGCCTTCGGCGTGTACGTCATCATCGCCATCAGGTAGTTCAATATTGCCGCCCGGATCGTTGATACATGAAGGCGTTTTGATGAAGATTTCAGGGTTTTGTGGTTCCGGTGCCCCGTCTAAATGACTCCGATAATTCAGACCGACAGCCAACACCTTTGTCGGTGTTGTTGGTGCGAGGAGTTGAACATCCGCTAATGCAACGCTCTCACCTGTTTCACTGTATTCACCAAACGGGCATCCCGATAGTACGTTCAGATTTTCTCCTGAGACAATGCCGTAACCGATTGTGCCATTTAATTCATAGCGTGCTAACTTCATAGTAGTCTCCTTTTGGATTTTTTCCGGCGTAATTTACGAGCCGAGGTATGTTATATTTTACCGTGCATACGAGGGGCTGTCAATTGATTTCTTTGGGATGGCTGTCGGTTGTCAGGGGAATGGTTGTCAGTTATCGGTTATCAGTTTTCAGTAACTGGTTGTCAGATGTTAATTTCTATTACCAGCCAGCAATATCGGTATGGTTACATTTTGAATTTTATCTTTCATCGTAATTTGACATTGCCCTCAAAATGTGCTAAAATTCCTACATAATTTATCAAAAGTTCCGAATAAGAAACACACAGTGAGATGTAAATGATAAAAATTGGAATCGTTGGTGCATCAGGATATAGCGGCAGTGAGTTGTTACGTTTTCTCGCTAACCACTCTGGCGGGTTACAGGTCGCGCTCTGCACTTCTGAAACCTACGCGGGGCAGTGTATTGAGAGTGTCCTCCCGAACCTCCGCGGGTTTCTGTCGTCGGCATTTGAACCCTTAGACCTTGACTCCCTTAAAGCGCGGGTCGATGCCGTTGTCCTCGCTGTTCCGCACAAAGTCGCGATGTCGTTCGCACCACAAATTCTGGCGCAAGGTTTACGCGTCGTGGATTTTAGCGCGGACTATCGGCTTGAGGATGCCGAAACATACCAAGCGTGGTATCACACCGAACATACCAGCGCGGGACTCATACCACAGGCGATATACGGGTTGCCGGAACGGTATCGTGCCAAAATTCGGGATGCCCAACTTGTGGCGAATCCAGGATGTTATCCGACGAGTGCGACACTTGCAGCGATGCCGTTGGTCGCGCAAGGTGTCGTGGAATTGGATTCCATCATTGTTGACTCGAAATCTGGAATTTCGGGTGCTGGTCCGAAACCTCGCGAAAATACACACTATCCGAATCGAGAGGCTAACGTTGTCGCCTACAATATCGGTTCACATCGACATACGCCGGAGATTGAACAGGAGTTGAGTGCTGTTGCCTCTGCACCCGTTCAGGTAACGTTCACGCCGCACCTTGTCCCGATGACGCGGGGTATTCTTAGCACCGTCTATATGCGTCTCACCGAAGAGATGTCCACTCAAGAAGCCCTCGGCATCTATTCAAACTTTTACGAGCACGAGCCGTTTGTTCGGGTGCTTCCGTCGGGTGCATACCCGGAGACGAAGGCAGTGCTCGGCAGTAATTATTGCGATGTTGGACTTGAAGTCGATACACGGACCCGTCGTGTCGTCGCGATGGCAGCGATTGATAATCTTGGTAAAGGTGCTGCTGGTGCTGTTGTGCAGAATCTCAATCTGATGTTCGGTTTTGATGAAACCGATGGGCTGAAAGTGCCGGGGATGATGCCGTAGGATGGCTGTCGGCTATCAGCATGCTTCGCAGTGAGAACAGTCAGTAGATTCTTGTGGGAGTTACAATATTTGCTGATGCAACAAACATCTTTTTCCCGAAAGCCGAAAGCCGAAAGCCAAAAGCCAAAAATTATGATCGTTGCTGGTGAGCCATCTGGTGATCTGCACGCTTCTCATGTTGCTCGGCAACTCAAGGCACTGTGTCCCGATATAACACTCTTCGGTATGGGTGGCGATCAGATGGCAGCGGCATCGGTGAAACTTGATCTTCACATCCGAGATTCCGCTGTTATGGGGTTTGCGGATGTCGTCACGGTCCTACCCATGTTCCTGCGGAAACAGGCGTATCTGAAACAACGTATCCGTGAGGAACACCCTGATGTACTTCTCCTCGTAGATTTTGCCGAGTTTAATATGCCGTTAGCCAAATTTGCTCGGAGACAGGATGTTTCGGTTGTCTATTACATTCCTCCGAAAGCGTGGGCATGGCGTGCAAAGCGTGCGCGGAAGTTAGCAAAATGGGCGGACGTTGTTGCTGCAATCTTTCCCTTTGAGGCTGAATTTTACCGAAATGCCGGTGCGAACGCTGAATTCGTTGGGCATCCACTTGTCGATTTTGCACGGACCCCTCTAACGAAGCACGAGGCACGGGAACATCTCAATTTATGTGAAACGGAAGATGATCAGGAGGCTCCTGTTATCGGACTGATGCCGGGGAGTCGCCGTTCCGAAATCCGACATATCTTGCCGGTCATGTTAGAAGCTGCTGCAAATGTTGCGCAGGTCTATCCGAATGCACAGTGGGTTCTTCCGTTAGCCCCGGGAATTTCTCGTGAACGTATTGCGGAATGCCAGCAGGAATTGTCAAATGTTGAGATCCCGCCGATTGAAATCGTGGAAGAGATGACCTACACAGCGATGCGCGCATCAACCCTGTTGTTGGTTACTTCCGGTACAGCGACGCTTGAAGCAACGTGTATCGGTACACCAATGATTATCCTCTTTCGCACGGTAGCACTCAATTGGCACATCATTAAAGCGTTGACACCGCTGAACCGGAGCGGACTTCCTAACCTTATTGCTGGGCGTGACATTGTTCCAGAATTACTACAGACGGAACTGACACCAACTGCTTTGACGGCATTGGCACTCGATTTTCTACAGAATCCGCAGAAACGGGAAGAGCAACGGGAGGCACTTCAAGCAGTTTATGCGCAACTCGGTACTGCTGGTGCTGCGGAACGGACTGCTGAATTGATATTAGATGCTGCAGAAAGTCTATAAAGTGCTCTAAAGTGCCTAAAGTTGTTAGGAAACCTTCTTTCAACTTTAAAGACTTCGTAGGGGAAACACCCAAGCAAAAACACTTTAGTACACTTGCAAACTTTATTCACTATGAAACGCACACATTCTCCCGACCTTGCTTCGTTCCAGAAAAGACTTCTTGCCACCCCCATACGTTTCTTATTAATTCCGCTGAGTTGGCTCTATGCCGCGGTTATCTCAATACGAAACCGACTTTATACACTTGGTGTATTTAAAGCACGTACGCTGCCGTGTCGCGTCATCAGTGTGGGTAATATTGTTGTTGGTGGAACAGGGAAAACACCTGCTGTTATCGCTATTGCGAAACACCTTCAAGAGAAAAATATGCGCGTCGGTATTCTGCTGCGCGGGTATAAACGCGTGTCTCGTGAAAAGATGACAATCGTCTCTGACGGTGAAAAAGTGTGTGCTTCCCTGAGAGAGAGCGGCGATGAAGCGAACATGATGGCAAGGCATCTCGACGGTATTCCGATTGTTGTCGGTGGACAACGCTATCGGGCAGGGCAGATTGTGCTTGAACGTTTTAATATAGATGTCCTGCTTCTGGATGACGGATTCCAACACCGGCAGCTTGCCCGTGATGTTGATATTCTCACGCTTTCTGCGAAACATCCTTTCGGATCGCCACAGAAATTGCTACCCGCGGGTACCTTGCGCGAGCCACCTATTGCCCTCCGACGCGCAGACGTTATCCTATTGACACATACAGATACAACGCATGTATCGCCGCCCGCCAAAGAAGCGTTGACGGAGTTAGCACCGAACGCTCTGGTTCTGGAGAGTATCCACCAACCGGTGCGTGTGTATCCTTTGGGACCGAAGGCAGACGAAGCAGAAACAGATTTTCGTCCTGCTGTGAAAGTGCTTGAGGGGAAGCGGATTCTTGCGGTCTGTGGGATAGGGCAGCCAGAGGCATTTGTCGCAACACTTATGCGATGCTCTCCAGAAGGGGTGGAATTATTGGCGTACCCCGATCATCACGATTATACTGAGGCGGATATGCGGCAGATCGGCACTACATTTCGGGCTGCGGAAGCGGATTTGATTGTGACAACACAGAAAGACGAGCAAAAACTGGCGGACCTCGTGGCACAACAAGAGCTCCCGATAGTTGTACTGGAGATCGCGTTGGTTATCACAGAAGCGATTGAAAAATTCACTAAGGTGTTATTGCCTGCGCATTAGTTCAGGACGGACGCAAATTTAGCACGCGATAGTAGATTTTTAGTTTTAAACCCCCTAAATCCCCCTTATCAGGGGGACTTTAAGAGGAAATGCGTGAGTCCTATAGTTATTACGTTCTGGTGCTCTGTAACTTACGCGGGTAACGTTGCTTGTCGATCCATTTGACGGAAAAGTGGAGCAGGTTTTCCATAATCTTATCGTTGATCTTTACATCCCTCTCTGTCTCATTCTTTAAACTCGTAACGATGTATAACCCTTTCTGAAAAGGCAGGAGTAGTAGCGCGGATGCCTTTTCAAACCCATCTCTCGGCAATCCCGCCGCGGCGGTATTGATTTTAGCGAGAGATGTCCATTTTCCGAGCGGGTCGAGCCACATGTCATCCAATCGAACGGTGGGTTGCTCCATCGCGTCAGGATCCTCGTGATGGTTTCCATTCAGTGGGTTTGGGTATTGGAAGATACGCGACCGTTTCCCTTGCGATGTAGGGAATAATTCGTAAGTTTCATCGCATTCGATGCCGGTGAGCGGTTCTGGGATCCATCCGGCACCACGGCGCTGTTTGGCACTGGCTTTAATATCTTGCCCTGAAACGATAGCGACCCCTCCTTGACTGACGAAGTTTTTGATCCGGTGTTCGGCGTCGATATTCAGACGATAGCCGGATTTGTAAATTTCGCCGTTGCCGATCCAGAGGATATCGGTTTTCGGGAGTCGGTCGGTTCGTAAATCTTGAGTTTCCTTATAAATCATGTGATGTTCTTGAATATATTCAAAACGTTCCAGGACAGGATATTCGACCGAAGATGTATTGCCGGTAAATGCCATGAGTCTGATCGGCATCGCCATTTGCACTTCTGAACGCGTGACACCGGGTGTCTTGGGAACGCCGTCATTCGGTTTCCAAAATTTGGTGTTAAAGGTAGCGTTTATGTTCCCTACAATTCGGTTACGTATCAGTTTTCGGCGGCGTGCGCGCTGTTCCGATGTGTTTAAACTTCGTGCTGGATAGACCAGCGGTGCCAATGCCTCGTGCCGAACGGCGTTACTGTGTATCTGTTCAACGATAGAGGCGTGTGCTGTAATCTTGGCACGATTTATCGGTAGGAGCCGTTTAAAGATAGGAAACCCACGGCGGAATTTATTATCAAAACGACGGAATGCGTTTTCAATGTCCCACCGCCGACCATAACTGGTGTCGATTGTCTTCAAATCAATGCGTTCTTCGTTGACGTTCGTCACGTATCCATGAACGACATTGATACCGTGGATCGGATTGCCATCCTTGTCTGCGATAGCGATGTCCTCGGTCTCGCGCATGTCTAAAACTGTATCCGTTAAGCCGGTTAAACTGAAGATTTCCGGCTGATATTTCTCAGCACTCTCGACAATAGTGCAACATTCGCGCGGAAAAACGATATCAGCATCGCGAAAAGAGAGGAAATCGAGCCTAATCTTTTTATAATTTCTGATTGTAAGTGGCTGATGTGAGGTAATACGTTCAAATGGACCTACCTTATGTCTTGCGACGGGGCGAATTGGGAGTTTCTGAACACTGAAGGCATTGATATGGTATTTAAACTCAAAGTTATGTCCCCATTGGGGGGCGTCTTCAAACAGGGTGACATGTCCGAGCCGGATTTGATAAGGCGTATTGTTTTCAAAGATGAGTGAATAGCCATCTTCATCGTTGCCTTCTGCTCGAACCCGTAAACCTCGGTCATCACGCCGGTTAAGTTTGTTTATATCGTGGGCAAACTCGTGATCATAATTCCACTGGTCTCTGTAACCGTTGTTGTCTTTGTCTTTTACATCCATCAATGCTATATGTTTCTCATTATAGTCTTTGAGGATAGCCGTGTATTCTGCCGTATGTTCACCGACGCGGACTCGGACTTTGATGCGGGTGCCAACCAAGCGTTCAATTAAACGTTCATAGGTTTCCTGCGCCTTCACATGCTCAGTGGATTCTTGGAGTCTATCGATCCCTGTTATGTCTCCTTTTCCTTCTGTTGCGTCTTGATATGCGACGTTGTACCGTGAAAACTGCCCACCTACACTGCGTTTAACACTATGGAAAACCATACTGATCGCATTTGATGTGGCTTCTCTGAGAGCGACGAACATATTTCGGATTTTCCGTCTTATTTTGAAGATAAATGGTGGGTGATAGACCCGCTCAAGTTCCCAGGCGCGTTCCCGTAGTTCACGCTCGTTCATTGCATCATGATAGCGGATGTATGCAACAATTTGTTTTTCGCGTTCCTCGCTCGTGAAGATATAACTCGGCGCGTGCCCACGTTGTCGGGATTCCTCGGAGATAATTTCCATACCAGAGATCTCAAGCCGCATTGTGCCTCGATAGCGTCTACCGTCTTTCATCTGAAAAACGACATATTTGTCCAGGAGGGTCTTCAGGAGTTTGTCTTTCTGAAAGAGTCTTAACACATAAAAGAAAGCACTGAAAAGAAAGATGATTGCGATGACCCCGGCGTACAGTTTTACCCTTGCCCAAATACCGCTTGTGCCTTCGTTCACTGCGTCGGTAATTGCATCGTCTTGACCAAACGCTGCGGGCAAGAGCAGAAGCGACAACAAAACAGCCGTTAGCATATACAATGGAAAGCGGTACGCTAAAAAATGTGCTATCCTTACGTTTTTAAGCATGTGTCAATCCTCCTTTTCGTGTTGGCTATCAATCAGCGGTTAGCCGTCGGTTTTCCGTAGAGATGTTGGTTTACCGGATACCTTTTCTCGCCATTCCGAAGTAAGATTAGTAGATGTTAACTCCATTTTCGGCAGCGATTCGCCGGACATTGGCGTTCGCGAGCGGAATTTTCTCCGCCGGTAAATGTTCTATCAATCCGTAACCGTCCGGATAGAGTGCATCGAAACGTTTGAGTGCTACACCGAGTGCAAGTTCACCCGCGCCGGGAACTTCTTCATCGAGGTGGAGGACTAAACCGTTCTGAACACTGATGTCTTTAATATGCGCCATCGGTGCGACGGGACCCATCACGTCAAAAATGTGGTTCAGGCGGTCTTCGCTATCATAGACCTGTCGGAGGGTTTGAAAGTGGTTGACGAAATCCATGACGATGCGAAGTCTATCGGAACCGACCTGTTCTACAACTTCTCGGCAGGTTTCCGGTGATCCCATGATAGAGACGGCATGTGTTTCCATAACGAGTGTGAGTTCGTGTTTTTCAGCGTGTTCCGCAATCGGTTTCAGCGTCTCAATCAACCGTTCCATCGATTCTGGAAGATAGTTATCCCGATGAGATGTCCAGGCACCATCGGGATTGAGGCTCCCCGGGCGAAACAGATAGTGGTGCGCACCGAGAGAGACAGCGGTTGCCATACCGCGTTGGACGCTTACAATCGCGGCTTCTCGAACGGCGGCATCTGGATGAAAAAGACACTCGTCGTAAGTTATGCCGAATTGCACAAGGTCAAGTTTCGCTGCTTCTAACATTTGCACACAGCGTGTGCAAGCGTCTGGGGGTACAGACGGAATCTCCGCGCTACGGAAATGGAAACTCAAGCCTGTAAATTCCAGTGCTTTGATGTTTGCGATTTCATCTGATGTAAGGGTGCGGAAGTCACCGCAGAGTCCAACAACGCCAAGTCTCATATTTTTTCCTTTTTCTTTCGGACGGACGCATTTTTCCATGATAACGAACGTCCGATGCACTGCAGGCGGGGTTTTAAACCCCGCCTGCAAGGGGCTGCGTAAATTCTCTTTCTTTTTAAACGCAAATTTCTTCATTTGGTTTAGCAGTAGATGCGAAAACCTCCAATTCCTTTAGGAGATTTTTGGCACGCAGAAGGTCATTTGTATCGAGCCCTTCTGTGAACCAGGCATATATCGGTTTTAGTAGATCGTATGCGTCTTTACCCCGATTTTGGATGCGCCATAATTCGCTTAAGCTGAGTGCAGCCCGAAGTTCCCATGATTTTGCGTCTTGTTGTCGTGCTATTACCAACGCTTCCTGAAAATAAGATTCAGCTTGTGCGATGGTTGACTCGGTATTTTCTTTATCGTAGCGGGTGGGGGATTTAGTCTGGGGATAGACTAAATCCATTCCTTGTATTACATCCCCAACCCCTACTGCTTTCTCGGCGAGGATCAGACAAAGTTCGCCTTTCCGTCGCGTAAGTTCTGATGCATAGTTGCGTTCTCCGGTGCGTGTGATGACGCATAACGCTGAGTCAAGGGTCTGTAAGGCTAAGTTATATTGTCCCGCGCGTTGATAGGCGTGTGCGAGTAGTGCCAGGAAGAAGGGTAGCAGCATTTCTGCTCTCGTTTTTTCCCACGTAGCGATACCTTCACGAATCATCGTGATTGCTTCTTCAGGACGATTCTGCTCTGCGAGTACCCAACCTTTCATCACCGTTGCTGCGGCTTCCCAGACGGAGAACCCGTGTTCCTTGCATATCTGTAGCATTTGCGTTGCTGAGACATCTACTTGCTCCACTTCGCCTCGGTATTGATAAAGCACGGTTTTAAAATGGAGCAACACAGCGTCACTAAAAGGATGGTTCGTGTTCTTCCCGATGCTCACAGCCTTATGAATCCGCTCTTCCGATTGGACAGGATAACCGAGACCCCATAAGAGTGGTGCGGAATAGGCGAGGAGCGTCATTCCGGGTTCTGCGACGTAGTGAAGAAACGCTGGGACCGGGTGGTGCTGCGGTTGATAACGTTCAATTCCTGCCTCCAAGTGTGCCAGCGCGTTTTTAAATTCACTTAAATAGTAAAGGGTCGCGCCGAGTGCGCGATGTGCCTCGACTTCAAATGCTTGATTTTCTGTTTGTTTGGCGATGGCAAGGCAAGCTTCACCGAGTTCGCGGGCCGAAAGGAGCCGTCCGCGTACCAGATGCGAGAGCCATAATCCAAATAGCACTGGAAATCGGAGGTCTTTTATCCGATCAAACAAAGTATCGGATTCGTCTGCTACATAAGTTTCTTCCCTTTTTTCGAGTGTTTCAAGAAGTTCCCGTGCCCGTGTATAGGCGGCTTCCACCTCCGGGGAGGCATATCCTTTGGTCGCGATCAGTGCTGTACCGAGTGTCGTCTGTAATTCCAATTCACGCTGCTCAGCGGCGACCTGCTGCGCCGGTGTGTTGACATTCGTTGAGAGTGTTTCAAGTGCCGCAAGTCCTTGCATGATATGGCGGACACCCTCCACATTTGCGGAGTGTTCTAAGGCGCGATGTGCCGCACGGTGCCAATAATCAACTGCTTTTTCAGGGAGTCCGGCTTCGGTGTAATGATAAGCGACGAGTTCCGGTTGGAAACTGTCGGTGCGCTGCAGTACCGCTGCGATCTGTTGATGGTACTGTTGGCGTCTGCTTTTTAGCAGAGATTGGTAAGCGGTTTCACGTAGCAGTGGATGCCTGAAAGTATAACGGAATTGATTATCGGGTATTTCGTCTCGGTTGAGAATGTAAGCGTTTACTAATGTGTCCAATTCATCTTTCAGAGATGTGAGATCAGTGAAGATATGATTTTCCAGATTGACACCCGATGCGATCTGATGAAGGAGTTCCGCTGTCCATTCTCTGTCGAGGGTTGCACTGAGTTGGATGATCTCCTTCGCAGTGCCGAGTTCGTCGAGTCGTGCTGTTAGCAAATCTTGTAGGGATATAGGCACCTCCATCGTTTGTGGTTGTGGTCGCGTTATGTCCGATGTATCAGAAGAGAGTGCCACGGTATCATCTTCAAGCATCATTTGGGTGAGTTCCTCAACGAACAGAGGGACTCCCTCAGTCCTTTCGACGATCTGGGTTAATAGGTTTGATGGCAGTTGTGTGTCGCCTGCAACGTGCTGAATCATCGTTTTCACTTGTGGCGGTGTGAGTGTCGCCAACGGGAGCGTGTTCGCCCAGGTCGGTTGCAAGAGTTTCTCCAGAATTTCTCTATCGAGTGCGGAATTCGTTAGGTTATTTTCAGAAGCCGTCTGTAGATTTTCGTCTTCATTAGGCTGTGCACTGTGCCGAAAATGTTGTGCGTCAGAACGCCGGGACAGGACCGTGAAGATTCGAGCGTTTTCGATGCGTGCGATTAAAAGTGTAAGAAATTCTATACTGGATGGATCGATCCAGTGGAGGTCCTCCACAACAAAGAGTATCGGTCTCTGTTCTGACATTTTCAGCAGCACTTGAACAAGTACTTCCAGCGTCTGTTGTCGGCGTTGTCTGCCTCTCCATCCGGATGGGTATATGTCTTGTTCAACCGGTCTACCGTATGGACGCGCCCCGATGCCGGTTTCCGTTTGGCGTTGGACCTCAAAAGGTATATCCAATAATTCAGCGAGGAGTGGCAATGTTTCTGGGGGATCCGCTTGCGTTTCGTCATCTGAATTTGTATCTTGTTCGGCAGTTGAAATGTTGTAATCACGCAACAGATTTTCAAGTTTTTCAAGTCTTATCTGTGCGGTATCAGTGCTTGTAAACTGCACAATGTGTTCTTGGAACAGCGAAAGAATAGGGTATAGTGGGCTGTTCTGGTAATAAGACGAACATCTTCCTTCTAAGGTAACCACTTCTGAATGCCTCGCAACGTGTTCCTGAATCAGTTGGACACATCTTGATTTTCCGATACCCGCTTCACCTTCAATCAGGAGTGCTTGTCCCTTCGCTGCGAGTGTGTGCGTCCAACCTTGTTTGAGTATCTCAACTTCTCGTTCGCGTCCGATAAGCGGTGTTAATCCGCTCATACTGGCGATATCTAATCGACTTTGTGCGGGAATTTCACCGGACACTTGATAGATATTCACAGGCTGCGAGATACCGCGAAGTTCGGCGGCACCGAGCGCGTCGCACTTAAAAAAGCCTTCAACCAGTTGATGGGTTGTGTCGCCAATGACGATGTTGTTCGGGGCTGCCAGTTTTTGCATCCTCGCGGCGAGATTCGGTGTTTTACCAACGATGTCAATGGCTTCAGGAGATTCCTGCGCTGAGATATTCCAGATGACGACGCGTCCTGTATCAATACTAATCCGAACGTTAATGTCTACACCGAAGGAATCGTGGAGATAAGGGTTCAAAGTTTCCAGCGCGGCAACAATGCCTAACGCGGCTCGGACGGCACGGTGGGCTGTATCTTCGTGTGCGATCGGGTAACCGAAATAAACAAGGATACCGTCACCGAAGTAGCGTGCGACGTGTCCACTTTGTGCTAACACCACTTCCATAATACATGTCCGGTACACCTCTAACAGATTTCGGAGTTCTTCAGGGTCGAGTTTTTCGGTGAAAGCGGTGGAATCCACAATATCGCAGAAGAGGACAGTGAGTTGGCGACGTTCCGCGCCGTGTGGCAGTGCCTGTTCAATGGCAACTGTATCTGCTGCTGGGAATTCACGCGCGCGCGAGGTGCCATCAAGCGGCATACCACATTCACCGCAAAATTTAAACGGCGGATTTGAAAACCCACAATTTGCGCAGAGTTTATGCTGCATAAGCGGTTCCTCCGCTGATGGGAGGCTCTACTTCCTGAATTGGTTCAGATATTCTTCTAACTCGGCATCGCGTGGATCTAACTTGTATGCTTCTTCGTAATGATCAAGTGCTATATCAGTTCTACCGACCTTCATATAGAACGAGCCGAGGTTGCGATAGGCGACACTATGTGTGGTTTTCAAATCTAAGGCACGCATGTAGTGGTCCCTTGCTCGCAACAGGTAGACTTTTGTTTCTCCGATGAGAACGGTAAGCGTGATTTCATTCTCCCAGCGTTGCCTGTACACCTCACCGCCGAGTTGTTTCGCCTCTACCTCAATCGCGTCAGCGACTGCTTCATGGCGCGTTTTGAAGGTGATGGCACCGGAGGTTGTTTTATTAATAGCAATCTTGAGTTCTGCTATTGCTTCATCACGGGATTCATCTCTCAATTCCTGTTCCCATGAGGGCCAACTGGGTCCAGCGTATTTGAGACCTTGTTCATAATACACACTTCCGAGGTCGTTATAGATTTCGGCGTTTTCGGGACGCATCTTTAATGCTTCGCTGTACAGTTCAATGGCTTGTTGAAGTTGTCCAGCGTTGAAGGCATCTGTAGCATGGGTGCGAAGCTGCTTGAACTCTTCACTTTCCAAATTGACAGCGATCCCCAACTCCGACTTGTCTCCGACGAAAAAGTAGATACTGCCGACCAACAGAATAGCAAGGCAGACGGCGATGAGTGTTGGTAGTTGCAATTTCATGTTTTTAATTTTCCTTGCGGTTTGGCGAGGTAGATTAGATGTTTAAACATCTTTTCCGTATATCTGAAGAAACACCCCAGCAAAAACCCCTCCATTACATTACAGGCTACAGACCTTGGTTAAACAAAACGCTTCTTTAACCGATAACTGATAATCATTTGATAATTACGCTGTAACATCTACCCTAACTTGGTGTACCCCAAGAACGGATATATTGTTACATCAAAACCTATTAACTGAAAACTGTTAACTGACAACTGACAACTATTAAAAACACTTATCTCCGCCGATTGTTTCTATTAAAAAGAACAGGAATGGCTTCTTGAACACCGTCTCGTTCAAAATAGAGTAAAGCCTTATATTGGGAACGGATGTTTTTATCAACGAATTTAAAAATTTCGAGCGAATGAATTTGCGTATTGTCAATTTGATAGACGAAGTCTCCACGCTTAAGTGCGTCCCGCAATCTGCTTTCTTTGTCAACGCGCGTGATGATAACACCGGGGGTCTGATATTTGCGCGCCATATCCTTATCAGGTTGTGCGAAGGTTATACCCCATCCGGGCGGTGTATAATCCCATTGTCGGGTTTTTAGTTTGAATTCCGTCTGCCGTTTTTTACCGCGACGGCTGAACTCACATTTTATAGGTTGATTGAGGGGCAGCAGGCGTGTAAGCGCGTGAAAATCCTCTTCCCCTCTTATCTGATGCCCTAAAATGCGGAGAATGACATCACCCCTTTTAATACCCGCCTTAGCGATAGGACTCCGTTTCTCTATTTCTGACACCAGAATCCCGGTATTCAGCGGTATTGATAATTTTTCTGCCAGTTCCTCGGTTATGGTTTGCACCTCTACAGCAAGATAAGGCGGAATAACGCTGCCGTATTCGGTAATCTGTTGAAGGACTTTTCTCGCCTTGTTGACAGGGATGGCGAAACCGACACCTTGCGAACCGCCACTGGTTGAACGGATAAAGGTGTTTATGCCGATGAGTTCACCGTATATGTTTACCAAGGCACCACCACTGTTACCTCGATTGATGGAGGCATCTGTCTGAATCAGGTTTTCGTGATAGAGATTGTTGACGATCAGGGAACGTTGCGTTGCGCTCACGATGCCAGCCGTAACGGTCGGTTGCGCGTTCCCGATTGATAAACCGAATGGATTTCCGATCGCGACAACCCATTCTCCTATCAAGAGGGAGTCCGAGTCTCCCCACTGAATCTCCGGTAAGGTTGTGTCTGTATCCACCTCCAAAAGGGCAAGGTCTGAAAAATAGTCGTATCCAACGACTTGTGCTGTAAACTCCCGTCCATCGGATGCAATAACAGTAATATCGTCTGCGCCTTCAATGACATGGCGGTTCGTCAGGATATGTCCCTTTTTGTCGATAATGACACCTGAACCGACTGTTTGGAACGAACGCCTGCGAGAATAGGGGATTTCACCCCAAAACCAGTCTTCAAAGGCAGGCTGTGTCTCAACGTTCCGGACTGCACTGATGTTGACGACTGCGGGACTGGCTTTCGCGACTGCCGTAACAATCGCAGTCCGCCGTGATGCAGTTACTGCGTTTTGTGCGGTCTCTTTGCTGAATTCTGTACTGTCAGCACTGTTACGAAGCGTGGCTACGAATATAGCAGACAGGCACAGGCACAACAGGATAATATAACTATAGTAACGACGTAAAAGTATCATAATCCGCTTTTTATTATAGTAAAATCCGAAAATAAGTTTACACATGTAGCATAGGCTGTTGGTTTCCTGTGCCATAAGCACCCTGCAGGCGGGGTTTAAAACCCCACCTGCAGTGGGGCTGCGTAAGTCCTACAAAACTTAGCGTGTCAACTTCAGAGAAATACGATATCCCTCTAACCCCGGATCGGTGTCAACGATTTCTTGGACGGCTTCGGGTGTCCGCCGTTTTGCGGGAAAATCGTCGGCATTCGCGCATCGGAGTGCGATCCTTGCCCCGACTGCACTGGCGGCACGTAGGTTTTCCAATTTTACCTTTTCCAGTGTGTCATAAGCCGTATGACCGAAACCCCTACCCGCGGGAAGCGCATCCGGGTCGCCTACGTGGCTTGAAGGGACACCCTTCAGGAAAAATGGAAAGTGATCGGAATAGGAATGCACTTTCTGTCCGACAGGCATTTCGGCATGCATCTGCTCACGTGCGGTGTTAAAGAACGGTCCCAGCGCGTCCCAACGGTGTAGCACTATACCTTTGCGACTGGTGCCACCCGCTGCATCCATATTCAGCATGAACCGGATGTTATCCAACTCCGAGTCGTGGGCATCAACATAACGAAACGCGCCTGTGAGTCCGATTTCCTCTGTTCCGAAGGCGATGAACCGAACGGTGCGTTTAAGCGAATCACCAGCGTATGTGGATAGGACGCGGGCGGCTTCTATGACAGAGACCATACCAGAGGCAGGGTCGTGCGCGCCTTGCGAAATATCGTGTCCGTCGTAATGACAACCGACAATCACCATCTCCTCACCGTTTTCGCTGCCCGGCAGATCCGCGACGACGTTCCATGATGTCCGAGGTTCGTTGATGTCCGTGGTCTGGAGTTTCAGTGTTACTTTTCCTTGTTTCCGTTCCAATAACCGCGTCAAGAATTCGCCGTCTTCTTTGCAGACCGATATACCCGGGATCGGTGCCGGTCTATCGTTTTGAAGGCTCCCTGTTTCGGGACCGACGCCGGGGTGTTCACTGACGAAAATGAACCCGCTCGCGCCAGCGAGGACGGCGCGTTCAAACTTTTCCTTCCGGTGTACCCATCTCCCAAGGTCAGGCGGTGAAGAACTCTTCGCCATGACAAGGTTATTCGTAGCGGTATCACCGAGTGCCTCATATTCCGGAGGACTTCCGTGTCCGGCGGAGATTAATTCGGTCGTGATATCGTCAGCGGGACAATACGGGAGCGAGATGCAGTGCAGTGTTCGGCGGATGGGTTCCAGCACCTCAAGCGTCGCCGTGCCACGTGTCCAACCGGCATAAGGGTAATCTTCAAGTCGAATGTTCTGGAGTCCGTATCGTTTGAAGCAGTCTGCGATGTAGTTGGCGGCTTGGTACTCCTCCGGTGTTCCGGCGAATCTGGCACCGTATTCATCGCATAGGACGGTCAGGTTGTCCATCACCTCTTGCGAAGTGTAGATATCACCGACCATCTGTTGGTCGAACTGCAAGTAAGGGTTCGTTTTGCTCATAAGTTTCGGTGTTCTCTTGATTCTTGTCGGTTTTAGGTGGTAACGATACCATTCTTGCGCTGGCAATCTTTTTGAGTTGCCACGGATTTAATATCCGAATGCGTCGATACCGTTTCTCAAGGACGTTGGACGCTTTAAACTGATTTAAGAGTGTTTCTGTACTTTCGACAGCGCAGCCGATTAATTGTGCTATTTTTTTGGTCGAAAGTGGACGTAGCGTGCATTGCGAACCGCGTCCAGTCGTTATGGAAGTCTGCTTCGGCGCGTCGGCGTAGTTTTGCAACAGCAACGCGAGCCGTGATGCGGGACTCCGAAACGCTATATTTGTAAATGGGTTCGTCATTTCCATCCGTGATTTCGGATCTGTGTGTAATAGGTTAGTAACTTCTGTCGTTTTATTAGATGCCGATTCGGATTTTAAGGTTTCGGATACCTTTAGCCTACAGAGGACAGCATTTATAGCACATCGGATACGCTGACGCAGCGGACGTTTGAAGGGTGCTGCCAAATGCATTTTTCGCTTCAAGAAGAATTGGAAATTCTTCGCGCTAACGATACCGATAACGACTTCCGTAAGCGTTTCAGCGGTAATTTTCCGACTCGCTTCGTTTTCGTTCCATTCGACTGCCCCAAACATTTCACCCGATTCCAGCACCTCTAAAGTGACCTCTTCTCCTTCAGGCGGTGTCTCATAGATTTTAACGCGTCCCTCCTTCAGCAGATAAACGCCTTCGATAGAAATAGTATCTCCGTATTTTAGTTGTTTGAAGGTCGTTATCCGTTCGAGCGCGTTTGTGTCTGACTCGGAGAGATCTTGAAAGATGTCTATCTGTTTAACACACCAGAATCTCTCTGAAGTTCCTTGTTGTGCCGCCATGCTGTGGTTGTGTCCTATCAGTTTCTGGTTAAACGTGCAGAGGCATTCAATTGTCCAATAATTTCAATTTTCTGCTTGATGCTCTTCACTGTAGGAGCGAGCTGTGCTCGCGATCCGTCCGCGAAAATGTCCGAAAAACCGAAAACTGAATGGCTCTGGTTAAACGTGTATACTTTTGGAGTTATAGACTGCGATCGCTCGCCTGCCGAAAAATTTCAATCTGCTTTGTCCTTAATTATACCAAATCTATCCCCAATAAATCAAGGAAAATAGAGATTTTGGTCAGGACTATTTAGTTTTATAGTGGAACTCAGAATTAATCCTACATATTTGTAGCACAAACTTTATGAAGTATAAGAAAATAAATCGGTAATCCCAATTTTCCCCAGGCCCGGTAGGTTCGGTTTTGCGGTGTACTCACCCAAATGCGACGTGCATTCCCAACCGAACCGGATCCTACGCGGAACCCTTGAAGACTCCAAAAACCTCTTGAATCCCGTAGGGTTTATTTGCTTGGGTATTTCTTCAGTATCTCTGTAGAGAAACGCAACCTCACAGACCTAAGCCCCGTAGGGGCGGCATCTATAGAGACGCTCCCCCGAAATACCATGAAAATCGCTAAATTGACACCTATGGTGCGGTTAGGAAAAAGTATTACACACTTTTCAAGCCACATTCGCAATTTTTATTAAATTATTTGCTTTTTTCCTCAAAACACCGTATAATATAAATTAGTTAGTCAGAGTCTTTATAATTTAATAATCGAAATTAAAACAGAAATTGACTTATTGTAACTAAAAATGTTACACCGTCAGTTTCTTGAACCCAAAACCGAATGTCCGAGGATAAAAATGCAAAGCAGATGCCTCAATACTAACATTGCCAAATCGACTTTCGCTGCGCCTCACATTGAGGATGCGCGCGGTGAGAGTGTGCGCTGCTGCTCAGGATGTTCGTTGATGCTGTGTATTATTAACTCTGCGTTAACTGTGCCATCTGCATGGTTAACACCCCCCCCCCCACTTAATATTTAAAAAGTATTACATTTCACGAGATAGTATAGCCTTCAGGGTCGTTCTCTCTTTGTCATGCCCGCGCGCCTTCCGTCTTGCCCGGAACGGTGCGTCGCGGGCTGTTTTTGTTGCATTCAACTTTTCTCAATGCGTCTTATCCTCCCACTTTCCATTGCAGGCGGGGTTTGAAACCCCGCCTGCAGGGAGGCTGCGTAGGTCGTATTGAATACCGATAAAGGAACTTATGATGAAACTGCTATTCAAAAATAAAAGATATATTCTATCCATTTTCCTGACCGCTTTGATGGTTTTTTGCACACATACATCCGGGTATGCGGATATAACGCCTGTCCAGGATCGCACACCACAGATCCGGGACGCGATTATCGCCGCAGTGCCAGGTGTTAACAGTGCCGACGATGTCACCGCAGCACACCTCGCAGCGATTACAACCTTGGAGGCTTCCAAGAAGTCCATCAGTGCCTTGAAAGCTGGAGATTTCAGTGGCCTCACCGCGCTGACAACGCTCGATCTGTCTCGCAATTCGATCAGCGATATATCTGTGCTTGGGAGCTTGGCTAAGCTGACAACACTCGAACTGTCTCACAATGCCATCACGGATATATCCGTGCTTGAGAAATTGACGAAACTCAGATGGCTCTTTCTATCTCACAATACCATCAGCGATATATCTGCGCTTACGAACTTGACCGCGCTGAAACATCTCTGGTTGGGTGGCAATTCGATCAGCGATATATCCGCGCTTGCGAAATTGACGAAACTGAAAAAACTCTGGCTGTCTCGCAATACCATCAGCGATATATCTGTGCTTGCGAAATTGACACCACTGACAGCACTCTGGTTAGATGGCAATTCGATCAGCAATGTATCTGCACTTGAAGGTCTGATCTCGTTAATAAGTTTAAATCTCAGTGGCAATCCGATTTCAGATCTCGGTCCCCTCCGTAGACTCAAAGCCGCCAATCCGGATATAACCATTGATATTGATATTGATGAGAATAATAATAACGCGCCTGTATTCACCGCTGGCACCAGCACGACACGCTCTGTTGCAGAGAACACCGCTTCCGGCACAAACATCGGGAGTCCGATTGCTGCGACGGATGCGGATACTGGCGACACCTTAACCTATACTTTAGGTGGCACGGATGCGGCCTCATTTAGCATTGTTTCGACCTCCGGGCAGCTCCACACCAATGCTGCCTTAGATTATGAAACGAAGACCTCTTATTCTGTATCGGTTTCTGTCTCTGATGGCAACGGTGGGAGTGACAGTATCGCCGTCACGATCAACGTTACAGATGTCAATGAGAACCGCGCACCCGCATTCACCGCTGGCACCAGCACAACACGGTCTATTGCGGAGAACTCCAATTCAGGCACAGACATCGGGAGTGCAGTTTCTGCGACGGATGCGGATAACGACACCTTAACCTATACCTTAGGTGGCACGGATGCGGCCTCATTTAGCATTGTCGGCACATCGGGACAACTTCAAACCAACACTGCCCTAAACTACGAAAGCAAGTCGTCTTATTCTGTGTCGGTTTCTGTCTCTGATAACAACGGCGGCAGCGATAGCATCGCCGTCACAATCAATGTGACCAATGTCAACGAGGCACCGAGTTTCGCAACCAACACCGCAACCCGTTCCATCGCAGAGAACACTGCAGCCAACACAAATATCGGAGCTGCTCTCACTGCGACAGATGTGGATGCGAACACCACATTCGCCTATACGCTCGGTGGCACGGATGCTTCATCGTTCGGTATTGTCTCCACCACCGGTCAACTCCAAACCAGCGCTGCCCTGGACCGTGAAACAAAAGCCTCCTATTCCGTGACGGTCACTGCCTCTGATGGGAGTCTGTCCGATACGATCGCCGTCACGATCAATGTGACGAATGTCAACGAGGCACCCACTTTCGCAACTACCACCGCGACGCGCGCTATCGCAGAGAACACGGCAACCAATCAAAACATCGGTGCAGTTTTCACCGCAACGGATGTCGATAGTGGCACTACGCTCACCTATTCGATCCCGACAACAGGGGATGCCGCAGCCTTTAGCATCGTCAGCAATACAGGGCAACTGAAAACAAAGAATGCCCTGAACTATGAAGACAAAAACTCTTATACGGTTGTTGTGACGGCTTCCGACGGAAGTTTGACCGATACCATCACCGTCACGATCAGTGTCACAAACGTCAATGAGGCACCGGCGTTCGCTACCGGAACAACCATCAGCAACATTTCTGTCACCAACGGAACCGCAATCACCTCCGTGACCTTGCCAGAAGCAAGTGATCCTGATGCGAACACTACCCTCACATACACGGTGACACCCGCACTCCCTGCCGGGTTGACATTCACGGCTTCAACGCGCGTCCTCTCAGGAACCCCTACGGCTGTGTCGGCTTCAACGACTTATACCTATACGGTGAGTGATAGCACCCTTTCAGACACATTGACGTTCAAAATTCAAGTGAATGCGCCTGCTAACCGCGCACCGACCTTCACCGCTGGCACCAGCACGACACGCTCCATCGCTGAAAATACGGCTTCGGGTGAAAATATCGGGAGTGCAGTTGCTGCGACAGATGCCGATAATAATACCCTCGCCTATACTTTGGGTGGCACGGATGCGGCCTCGTTCAGCATTGTTTCGACCTCCGGACAACTCCAAACGAACGCTGCCCTAAACTATGAAAGCAAGTCGTCTTATTCGGTGTCGGTATCTGTTTCAGATAACAACGGCGGGAGTGATAGCATCGATGTCACGATCAGTGTCACAGATGTCAATGAAGCACCAAGTTTCGCAAGCAGCACCGCGACGCGTTCCATCGCAGAGAACACCGTCTCCGGTGAAGACATCGGGGCTGCCGTGGTGGCGACAGATGTCGATGGCGACACCCTCACCTATACACTCGGTGGTACGGATGCGAGTTCGTTCAGCATCGTCAGCACATCGGGACAACTCCAAACCAGCGCGGCGTTAGATTATGAAACAAAGAACTCCTATTCCGTTACGGTCACTGCCGCCGATGGCACTGGTGATAGTAGCCTCAGCACCAGCATTCCCGTCACCATCAACCTCACGGATGCCAACGATGCACCGGTGTTCACAGATGGCGATAGCACCACGCGCACGATCGCAGAGAACTCGGTTGCGAACACAAACATCGGCACAACAGTCACCGCCACCGATCAGGATAAGAAGCCGGACCCGGTGAACATAGGTCAGCTCATCGCTAAGGATACGATTACCTATTCGATCCCGACAGCAGGGGATGCCGCAGCCTTCAGCATTGACAGCAATACAGGGCAACTGAAAACAAAGAATGCCCTGAACTATGAAAACGACAATTCCTATACGGTCGTTGTGACGGCTTCCGACGGAACTTTGACCGATACGATCACCGTCACGATCAGTGTCACAAACGTCAATGAGGCACCGGCATTCGCTACCGAAACAACCATCAGTGATATTTCTGCCACCAACGGAACGGCAATCACCTCCGTGACCTTGCCAGCAGCAACCGACCCTGACGCGAACACTACCCTCACATACACGGTGACACCGACACTCCCTGCCGGGTTGACCTTTACGGCTTCAACGCGCATCCTCGCTGGAACCCCTACGGCTGTGTCGGCTTCAACGACTTATACCTATACGGCAAGTGATAGCACCCTTTCAGCGACCTTGACGTTCACAATTCAAGTGAGCGCGCCTGCTAATAACCCACCGACCTTCACGGATGGCAGTAGCACCACGCGCTCGGTCGCAGAGAACACAGCTTCAGGGCAAAACATCGGCAGTGCCGTCGCTGCAACAGATACGGATAACGACACGCTCACCTATACGCTCGGTGGCACAGATGCGTCCTCGTTCAGCATCGTCAGCAATACAGGGCAACTCCAAACCAGCGCAGCACTGGACCGCGAGACAAAAGCGTCTTATTCGGTGACGATTACTGCTGACGATGGCAATACGGCAAATAACACAGATAGCATCGCCGTCACGATCAGTGTCACAAACGTCAATGAGAAACCGAGTTTCGACATTTCTGGGCGGGTCACGCTCTCCGTCGCAGAGAACACCGCCGCCAACACCAACATCGGCGATGCCTTCCAGGCAACAGACCCCGATAGTGGGGATACAGTGACCTATTCACTCCAGCGGGGTGATAAGGATTCGTTTAGTATTAATGCAAACACGGGGCAGCTGAAAACCCGCGCGGCACTTGACTATGAAACGAAAAACGCTTACAGCAATCTCGCCGTCCGCGCGACGGATAGCGAGGGTCTCGTCAATAGCGTCCTCGTCACCGTCAATGTCACGAATGCAAACGAAGCACCAGCGTTCAGTGCGGGAACAACCATCAGTAGTATTTCTGCCACCAACGGCACGGCAATCACATCCGTGACCTTGCCAGCAGCAACGGATCCTGATGCGAACACGACGCTCACATACACGGTGACACCGGCACTCCCTGCTGGGTTGACATTCACGCCTTCAACGCGCGTCCTCTCAGGCACACCCACGGCTGTTTCGGCTTTAACGACTTATACCTATACGGCGAGTGATAGCAACCTTTCAGCCACCTTGACGTTCACAATTCAAGTGAGTGCTGGAAACAGCGCGCCGACCTTCACAGATGGTGCCAGTACCACACGCTCGGTTGCTGAATGGGCGGCAGCCGATGTCAATATTGGCACTGCCGTGGCTGCGACGGATACGGATACCAACGACACACTCACGTATACGCTCGGTGGCACCGATGCAAGTTCGTTCAGTATCGTCAGCACATCTGGGCAACTGCAAACCAGTGCCGCCTTAGACTATGAAACCAAGTCATCCTACGCAGTGTCGGTTTCTGTTTCCGATGGCAGGGGCGGCAGTGATAGCATCGCCGTCACGATTAACGTCACGGATGCTAACGATTCGCCTGTGTTCACGGATGGAGATCGAACGACGCGCTCGGTCGCGGAGAACACCGCAGCCGACACAAACATCGGCACACCTGTCGCGGCAACCGATCAGGATGGGGACACGCTCCAGTATACGTACGGCTTCGCTCCCGACTTCTCCAACAACCCAGATCATGCTGCCTTCACTATAGACAGCACATCGGGACAGATAAAAACAAAAGCAGCATTAGACTTTGAAACGCGGTCCTCCTATCTGCTTTATCTTATGGTCTCAGATGATGTGTTTCTTACCCAGATCACCGTTACGATCAGTGTCACGGATGTCAATGAAGCACCGAGTTTCGCAAGCACCACTGCGACCCGTTCCATAGATCAGACCGCGACTTCTGGCACAAACATCGGCGCTGCGGTTGCTGCGACAGACCCAGATATCAACACACTCACGTATACGCCCAAGGACACACTCACGTATACGCTGAGTGGCACAGATGCCAGTTCATTTACTATTGTTTCCACATCCGGGCAGCTCCAAACCAAAGCTGCACTGGATTATGAAACCAAGTCGTCTTATGCTGTGACCGTCTCTGTCTCTGATGGCAACGGTAAGAGTGATACGATCAGCGTCACGATCAATGTCACGACCACCCCTGTATTTACCGAAGGCACCAGCACCACACGGTCTGTTGCGGAATATACCAGTGCCGATACAAACATCGGGAGTCCTATTGCTGCGACGGATGAGGATAACGACACCTTAACCTATAGTCTTGTCGGTAGCCCGGATGCGTACTCGTTCAGCATTGTGTCCACCTCCGGGCAGCTCCGAACCAGTGCCGCCCTAAACTATGACACCCAGTCGTCCTACTCGGTGACAGTCTCTGTCGATGATGGCAATGGCGGGAGTGATAGTATCGCTGTCACCATCAACGTTACAGATGTCGTAAATGAGCCCCCCATGTTCACAGATGGCACCAGCACGATCCGGTCTATTGCCGAAAATACGGCTTCCGGCACAAACATCGGCACTGCGATTGGCGCGACAGATACGGATACCGGCGATACACTCACCTATACTTTGGGTGGAACGGATGCCGCCTCGTTTAGCATTGTCGGCACATCAGGGCAAATCCGAACCAGTGCTGCTCTAAACTATGAAAGCAAGTCGTCCTACTCGGTGTCAGTGTCTGTTTCTGATGGCAATGGTGGGAGTGATAGCATCGCCGTCACGATCAGTGTCACAGATGTCAACGAAGCACCGAGCTTCGCAACGACCACCGCGACACGTTCTATCTGGGAGAACGCCGACTTCGGTGAAGAGCTCGGTGCTGCGGTTGCTGCGACAGACCCAGACACCGGCGATACCTTAACCTATACCCTCGGTGGCACGGACGCAGCCTCGTTTCGCATTGTTTCCACCTCCGGGATGTTGCAGACGAATGCGTTGTTAGATTATGAAACGAAGAACGTTTATTCTGTGTCAGTTTCTGTTTCTGATGGCAACGGTGGGAGTGCCAATATCAGCGTCACGATCAATATCACGGATGCCAATGAGAGAGCTGGAAACAACGCGCCGACCTTCACCGAAGGTGCCAGCACCACGCGCTCTATTGCGGAGGGGAGAGATTCACCTCGGAGCATCGGTGCGGTGCTTGCTGCGACGGATGCCGATAATGATAGACTCTCCTATAGTCTCGGTGGCACGGATGCAGCCTCGTTTTTCATTAATCCGGTCTTGGGGAATCTCTTAACTCGTACTGCCCTGGATTATGAAACGAAGAACTCTTACTCGGTCACTGCGATCGTTCAAGATGGGCATGGTGGGAATGATAGCATCGCTGTTACTATTAATGTTACGGATGTCGTCGCCGAAGTAGCACCTCTTCCGGACCGCACACCAGCGGTACGTTCTGCGATTGCTAAAGCACTGGGTATAACTAATCCTGCCAATATACGCGAAGAGAATCTCGCGCGGGTTACAGAATTGAGTATTGTAAACAAGTCAATCAGTTTGCAACCTGGAGATCTCAGCGGGCTCACCAACCTGACATGGCTCAATCTGTCCAGCAATAACATCAGTGATATATCTGAGTTGAGTGGCTTGACCAAGCTGACATATCTAAATCTGAATGGCAATAACATCGGTGGTGCATCTTTTGGGGGCAACAATAACGCCGCTGCTGCCCCTCCTGCCCCTTCTGTCCTGCGTGGACAGCTCAATCAGAACAACGAAGACCTCACTGATCTATCTCCCCTGAGCGGCATGACCAATCTGAAAGTACTCTATCTGAGTAACAATAAGATCAGTGATATATCCGCGCTGAGTGGTTTGACCAATCTGGAAGAGCTCTATCTGTGGAAAAATTCCATAAGTGATATATCTCCCCTGAGCAGCTTGACCAAGCTGAAATATCTCGATATATTTACAAATTCCATAAGTGATATATCGCATCTGAGGGGATTGACCAAATTGTGGTATCTCGATCTCAGTGACAATGACATCAGTGATCTAACTCCCCTGAGTAGTGGATTCGCCGGTCTGTCATATCTCTATCTCAGTGAGAATAACATCAGTGATCTATCTTCGCTGAGTAGTTTGACCAAGCTGGCAGATCTCTATCTCCATGACAATCCCATAAGTGATCTATCTACCCTGAGTAGCATGACCGATCTGCAGGCGCTCTCAGTGGGTGGCACTTCCGTCACTGATATATCTGCCCTGAGCAGCTTGACCAGCCTAAGATCATTCTATCTGTATGGCACTTCCGTCACTGATATATCTGCCCTGAGTAGCATGACCAAGCTGATAGTCCTCACACTGACGGACAATAAGAGCCTCAGTGATCTATCTCCGCTGACGACCTTGCTCCCCAAACTGCTACAGATCTCTCTGACGCACAATAACATCAGTGATGTATCCGCGCTGTCTGGCTTATCAGAAAAGGTAGAGATTTTTGAACTCAGAGGTAATCCGATTCCGTTTTCAGCGTACGCCACGCTCCGGACCTTCACATTCTCACCAGAGGATATGGATCTTAATAACCGTCCACCGGTATTCACAGCGGGTGCCACCGCCACGCGCACTGTTGCGGAGAACACGGCAGCTGGCACAAACATCGGGGCTGTGCTTGCTGCGACGGATACCGAGGGTGATACGATCTATTATAGTCTCGGTGGCACGGATGCGGCATCGTTTAGCATTGACAGCACTACCGGGCAGCTCCAAACCAAGGCAGCCTTGGATTTTGAAACCAAGAGTTCCTACACCGTGACGGTTGACGCCTCTGGCAACGCTGCAGACAATGAATACCGAGACATCTTTAGAGACTATGCCTATCGTGAAAAGGGCAAGGGATTAGACAGAATCACTGTTACCATCAATGTCACGAATGTCGCTGGGGAGGCACCAAAATTCAGCACTTCGGGGAGGGTCACGCTCACCGTCGCAGAGAACACCGCAACCAACACAAACATCGGCGATCCCTTTCAAGCAATACCCGAGAGTGGGCAAACAGTGACCTATTCGCTGCAGCGAGGCGATGCGGGATCGTTCAGTATTGACGCGAATACGGGACAGATGAAAACCAGCGCGGCACTTGACTATGAAACGAAAAATTCTTACACCGATCTCGCCGTGCGCGCCACCGATGGCGCGGGGCGGGTCGGTAGTGTCCTCGTCACCGTCAATGTCACGGATGTCGCTGGGGCTGCACCGTCTATTGAAACACTGGTGCTGCCGGAGACAACCGAGTTGCTGTCAAACTACCCGAACCCGTTCAACCCTGAGACGTGGATCCCGTATCAGCTCGCCGAACCGGCAGAAGTTACGCTAACGATCTACGATATCCGGGGACGAGTCGTGCGGACGTTGCGATTGGGGCACCAACCTGCCGGTTTCTACCGGAATCGGAGCAAGGCCGCGCATTGGGATGGACGGAATTATCTCGGTGAGAAGGTCGCCACAGGCATATATTTCTACACCCTCAAAGCCGGTGATTACATGGCAACCCGCAAGCTGTTGATACGGAAATAGTTTAATAGTTGTCAGTTACCAGTTACCAGTTATCAGTTAAGAGGGGAATTTATCAGTCACATTTCCCTCTTAACCGACAAGAGACCGGGAACCTCAAAGCCAAAACTTTGGGGTTCCCTTTTCTCTCAGTAATCCCTAAAATCCCATAATTATTTCCACACACAGTAGGCTCGTAGGGGCTGGGTCACCCAGCCCCATAAGTGTCAATTTAAGAAAAAATAACCGCCTTCGCCCCAGGTCCAGCAGGTTCGGTTTGATGAAGATTAACAATTTAATTCGGTAATGTTGGAACGTGCGATAAATCGCACTACTACGAACCTGCCCGTTTGTAGTAGGGCAATTCTGCGGCGTACTCGCCCAAATGCGACGTGCATTATTGCCCGTCAATTACCGAAATATTTTATTAAACGTCATCAACCGAACCGGATACGACGCGGAAACCTTGACGCCTTCAAAAACCTCTTGAATCCCGTAGAGTTTATTTTCCTTCGCCCCAGGTCCGGTAGGTTCGGTTTCCTAACCGAACCGGATTCTACGCGGAAATCCTGAAGACTTCAAAAACCTCTTGAATCCCGTAGGGATGGTATCTCTGTAGAAAAACGTTGCTTCACAAATCTAAGCCCCGTAGGAGCGGCATCTACACGAATCTACGCGAAAAATGTTATCGAAAATCGCTAAATTGACACCTATGGTAACGGGGGAGTAATGCTTTGAGGGCATGTAGGTTGTCGCCGTGGATAATGAGATTATCGTCTTCACCGGTTGGGTTGCAGGAGCGGTTTTCGTCAGTTTCAAGTGGTCGGTAGGGGACGGTGAGGTGGTGGGTACAGATATGATGTTTTCCGTTGAATTCGAGTGTGGGCATAAAGGAACTCTGCAGAAGTAGTAGGCACACTCCGTTGTGCCATAAGTTCTTAAAGTTTAGTACAAATTTGCATCGGATGTCAGGCAATTTTCGTGTTTTTCAATGTTTATGTATCATATCACCGCTAGAATAGGAAAACTAAGACACGAGAATCAAAATCAGCATTATGAGTTCCAGGTAAGGCTATTGCTTCAGCATACGTATCAAGGGCAGGATTCGTAAAATTAAAAATAATGTTCCCTTGAAACGGGTTCCGAGTTACAGATACTTCGTACAGAGGCGAAGATTCTTCAATTGATTTGTGCTTTGGGATATAGGTAAAGAAATATTTCGATGGAATGGAATACTGAACTCTTAACTTCATTTTGGGTTGGTTCTTGGCGTTTTCAATTTGACGCAGCTCAGAAGGTTTGTAACTGTAACCCAATACCATCAGAGCACAATAATCAAGATTGGTTGTAATCATTCGGTTAGCAGTTGCCTCCAACGAGGCATTGTAGCGTTTGGAAAGCCTCTCTAGAGATTTCAGAGAGATCCCCATTTTCTCAATATCTCGATTAAATTCAGGAGCAGGCATGATAATCTCACCGGCTCCTAAATCGCACAAAAACTCTACCTCACTATCAGGATTGAATTTACCAATTTTGTGGTGAGCCTTGTACTGATCTCTATATTCCGGAAAAAGGGTATGGGCGATCTCATGGGCAATTGAGAAGTTTTGCCGGGTCTTAGGTTTATCCGGATTGTATTTGATTATTAAATTTCTATTATCTTTCCCTATTGGTTGGAGTTCTGCGTCTTTGCTATGAATTAATTGTTTTGATTCTTTAGGCTGAATTCCCATTATAGAAGCGAGAATTCGTGGATCGAAAGGTGGACCACTCAACCCATAGTTTCTAGCATCAGCAATCTCATTACGCGCTAAATGTCGGATAATTTCTTCTGGATCTTGAGAAACTTCACCGTGAAGTTCCACTAGGTCTACAACAGCGGGATTGGAATAGACTCGTTTGCCAACTTTGAAGGATCTTTGTTTCATTATTATCTCATCACAATTCGGATAGTTCGTAGAATGTGCTCCCAATCTTCAGGAGTCTCAGGTTGGTTGCCGCGATATCGAATGCGCATTAACATCTTTACATCTTCCTCTCGAATATCAAGTATTTCTCCTTGCTTATCAATCAATTCACGTAACCCATCTGGCATTTCTCCGAAGTCTTTTGCATGAACGCGCACAGGTTTGTCAAGAAGATCAGCGATAGTCGTGCCAAGTGCCGAGGCGATCTTAAGTAAAACTTCGGCCGAAGGCTGCTTACTCACATTGTTTTCGAGTTGCGACAAATAGGCTTTGGAAACTCCTGCCATTTCAGCCAGTTTGTTTAGGGACCACTCCTTTTCTTCCCTGAGTTGTCTGATCTTTTGACTCAGGTTCATGTCAATTTCCTCCTTTTAATAGTGGGTCATTTTACAATTATACACTAAATTGTTCGTTACTACAATTTTTTTTGACATTCTGTTCGTAATCGCGTATAATTTTGTTTGTAAAAGTAAAAAACTTGACTTTTGTGTTCGCTATAGTGTATAATTATATTCGTTATAAGAAACAAAACTTCGCAAAGTTTTATCGGTAATCACGCGGAATAGTGCTTTCCGCAAATAATGGAGGAATTTCAAATGAACGTTTATTCAAAACAATTCAGTCCAATGCTTGAAGCAATAGCCGCGGCGTTGGACATACCTGAAAGTTACTTTGAAATAGCGGTAAAACGCTACGAGTCTATTGGCGAATGGCTTGAGCGTGATGGATCTATTGTTGCTCAGTACAGCCCTTTGATTTATCCTCAAGGCTCATTTCTACTCGGGACGGTTACAAAACCAATTTCCGATAAACAAGAATATGATCTAGACCTTGTCAGTGAGTTAAGCCTTGAAAAGGACTTTATCACCCAAGAAACCCTAAAAAATTTAGTAGGGCACGAAATCAAGTCTTACGCCGACGCTAAAAACATGAAATCTCCAGTGGAAGAAGGTCGTCGTTGCTGGACGCTACATTATGCCGATGGTGTTCAATTCCACATAGATATCTTACCAGCGATTCCAGATGCTGAAAAGTTTAAACAGTTTATTGAATCAAGAGGGATCCCGTCTTCTAGTTGGTCAGATTTGGCTATTGCCATTACTGATAATACTCTCCCGAATTACGGCCAGATAGATTCTGAATGGCCTCGTAGTAATCCGAAAGGATATGCGGAGTGGTTCAGAAGCCGTATGCAAACGCGGTTTGACGCAATCCGAAAATCTCTAATGGAAAGACAGGTTGATGAGGTGCCGGAATATAAAATCAAAACTCCACTTCAGCAAAGTAACCAGATTTTGAAACGGCATCGAGATGTATGGTTTGAGAAGAATAAATCGCGCTATGATGAAAAAGCTAAACCGATCTCTATCATCATAACTACGCTCTCGGCTCTTGCTTACAACAATGAAGCCGATCTTCAACAAGCGTTGTGGAATATTGTAAGTAACATGCATAAGCACATTGAACGTGATATCAGAGGTGCAGCCTGCATACCCAATCCGGTGAACCCGTTTGAGAATTTTGCCGATAAATGGCAAGAGTATCCTGTCCGGGAAGCTTGCTTTAGGGACTGGCTTGAGCAGGTGAAAGATGATCTTAAGAAAGCTTTTGAACTAAGTGATATTCAAAGTGTTGGAGAATCATTAAATCCCTGCTTGGGTGAACGCGTTACCAACGATGCACTAAAGAAGCTTTCCGGGTCAGAAACCGTTTATGTGTCTACTCTGTCAGCATCAGTAAAGCCGAAAAAACAGTATGCAGACGAGAAAATCTTAGGTACAGTGACTTCAGCAATGAAGATAACGGACGATGAAGTCAAATGGTTAAAATTGAATTTTCCGACTTTACAATACGAACTAAGTTTATCAAAAATAACGGGGGAACTTCGCTTTTGCGCGGCGTATGATAACGAAGCAGGAAATTTAGAAATCGGTGAACATGCCAGAGATATGAATCACTTCGTTAGGGACACTTTTGAGATTGAAATATGCTTAAATAATCTTGATAGGAACGGATGGCCAAAAGTTTATGAGATCAGTGGAAAACATTACCGAATCTCAAGAAAATACAATGTCCCAATCATTGATTTGCACTTTTACCCCGACGATGACAGTTGTTGCTTAGGTCTAAAATATGGAGGGAACAGGAATCTTCGTATTAAAGGGTTTCTTATTGAATTGGTAATTCCGTTTTTTTATCAGCTCTCCTATACAGCAAAATTTGGTATTGAAGCCAGTAGCAAGGATCTTTGGGGAGCATATTCCCACGGCGAGCAAGGACACATTGAGTACCTTGACGATATTATGAAAATCGCCAAGTGCCGGCCCAGTAGGAACAGTTTGTGTCCTTGTGGAAGCGGCAAGAAATATAAAAAATGTCACATAGATGCGGTTGATTTTCTAAATCGTGCCAAAAATGCCACATCTGATGTCCCACTTGTTTAGTGCGCTATACGTATTTACTTGAAAAAAGAACCTTTTTGTATTGCGCAATGCGATTTGTAACAGGTTTGGTGTTGAAGAGGAGTCTCCAGGTCTTCTTTTCACCAAATCATTAGAATTTGGTAAAGAAATATGTAGTATAAACTAACCCAATCAGGTCTTGAAATAGGAGGTCAAATGTATGACTAATAATAGTAGATCAGAACCCAAGATTACCCGGAAAAATGTACCAATACGTACTCGGCTAAAATTGTTCGCCAAGTCAGCAGGGCGTTGCCAATTTAGTGGCTGTAACAAGCTCGTTTGGCGTAATGATCTAACCCTGACTGAGGGAAACTTCTCGGATGTAGCTCATATTATTGCAGCAAGCAAAGACGGACCAAGAGGGAGCAAAGAATCTGCAAATCTGCAAATTGAATATTCTAACCTTATGTTAGTGTGTAAGAAATGCCATACAGAGATTGATGATAATCCCGATAAGTATTCGGAACAGCTATTACGCGAGTGGAAGTATAAACATGAAGATAGGATCCAGATTCAAACAAGCTATCCAGAAGATATACACAAATCTACTGTGCTGTTGTTCTCTGTGAATATAGGCGATAGAATTGTTCCGATTAATCCCGAAGCATATCGTAATGCGATGTTTCCCAAATATCCTGTTGATGAAAAAGGAATTAATATCGCTAAGAACAGTTTTGACGGTCATAGCGATTCAGAGTCCTGGCAGGCTTTTGCTAACGAGGTTCAACGAAAAATCAACAGGTCCTTTGACGAAGGGATAGATGAGGAAAAAATTAAACATCTCTCTGTATTTGCTATTGGTCCCATGCCACTACTAATGTTCTTAGGGAAGTGTATCGGTGATACTGTCCCAACGGATTTATACCAGGCACACAGAAATATTGATGATACAAATCAAACTTGGTCATGGTCGAAAGAGGAACAGGAGACAGAAACTCTATACACCACGAATTCCGTCTGGGTTGACGAAAATCATACGAACATTGCAATTGTACTGTCTCTAAGCGGCAAAATTCGTAGCGAGCGATATGAGAAATTCGTTTCGGAAAATTTTAGCGTTTATGAGATAACCATTGAAAACCCTTCTCCGCATTTTTTGAAATCTCGTAAACAAATTGAGGTATTCAGTCGAGAATATAGAAAGTTGTTAAACAACATTCAAACAGTCCACGGAGATTCGTGCAAAGTGTTTGTTATTCCAGCAGTTCCAGCTCCAATTGCAGTTGAATGCGGTCGTGCTCTTTTGCCAAAATCAGATCCTGAGATTGTTGCCTGTGAATATGATGATAAAAATGGATTAAGGGCAGTGCTTAAGGTCAATTCACGTCAAGTCTAAGTGGTTCGCTCGGTAAGTTGTTGAGTTATATTTCGATGGAAGTCTCATATCTCGGCTGTTGTTGGGGCATCTTTTTCCATTAGCATCCCTAGATGGTGCACTTCATTGTCATCAATAGAGATGAAAATAATGCCATCATCAGCAAGCAGTTCCTTCAGTAGGTGCAGGCTCGGCCACATCATGCAAAGCCATTTATCGTGTCGCTCAAGTCTGCGTTATCAATGGGTGTATTCTCGGTAAGCCATTGCTGCATCAGCGGGCTATTTACGTTGTCGTTGTATTCCCATCCTTCGTTGCCGGGGTATTGGTTGGGTTGCAGGAGCCGGTTTCGTCAGGTTCAAGTGGGCGGTAGAGGACGGTGAGGTGATGGGCGTAGATGTGTTGTTTTCCTTTGAATTTGAGTGTGGGCATAGGGTAACTCCGCTAAAAAAATGTCATTTGGTTTGGATCTGGTAGAGCAGATAAATGGAATAAGGCATAAACTCTATTTTTATGTGGTAACGCTTCACAGGTACAGGGCTCTTGCCAACCAGGAAAGGGAATTTCACTGTCATCCTCAAGCATTTTGGACTGCCGGAACGCTTGTTTTATTATATGATCATCTGGGATAACTGTATATTTTGCCAACCAACGGTCCGAAGCAGCAGGTGAAGAGGCCGAGTAAATTACATGCAACTTTGATTTATTGTGGTATTGATTTCCAGTAGTGAAAAATGATGCTTGTGATGGTGCTGAGGCATTAGGTACTAACCCATTTTCGCAAACAACTGCAATACATTTATTTGGTGCAACTTGTGCAAGTTGGATTGTTGCAGCAATTGTTGAACTTTTAAAGTAATTTGCCGCAAATAGAATCAGTTGGGCATTAAACCCTCTTTGCTCATAAAGTCTGACAAATTGTTTGCTCGGCATCAAAAACTCAGCAGCACCGATGTTGCAAAGGTATTCTATTTGTGGATGATGTCTGTCTCCTTGACCATAAGTATATTCGTCAAGTTCGCAAATTAAATCCTCGTTTTCCTCCAATAAATAATGTGTAATTTCATGGAATTGGGTAAACCGTTTACGTTCCTCATTTCGTATTCGCGAATTAAGAAAAATCGTTTTTTCGATATACATTCCTTCTGTTCCAATCGGCAAGTCGTCTTCGATCACACTTAATCCCAGACCGGAGCATATTTCATCAAAGGTCGGTATCGTTGCCGAAGCATATTCGTTGACAACATTCCGCACTACCTCAATAACACGTCTTTTCATCCTATCCATTATCTGGGCTTCTCCTTAGGAGAAAGAATACGCCTGAGGTAAAGATACAACTCAAGCCATTCCGTCGAAGAGGTAGGTTGCCTACCGCGAAAGTTGACTTTCAGCAATGACTCTTTCCAGTCATCATCTATTTCATACTGAGTCTCATACTCTTCTAAAAACGATTGAAACCCTTCTGGATAGTCAGTCTTTGACGATTCGCCAAGCCCCTCGACACCACTAATCAGGTCTTTAACGGAGATGTTATATGCCTCAGCAACCTTCCGGAGTGTATCAACAGATGGGTTTACAACACCGCGTTCTATATCCGAAAGATAGGGTATAGACAGCTCTGAACGTTGACTTAGTTCCTTTAACGTCAACTGATTTTCCCTACGAATGAAACGGAGCCGTTGACCTAATTTCATGGCAAATTTCCCTCTTTATAGTATTCATTTACACATTGTATTTATTATATCACAGCACGACTTTTTAAGCAAAGCAGAAAAAAAATAGAGATTTTTACCAAATTTTATGAAATTAATTTGCATCCCATCAATTATTTTGGTATAATTGTAATTATGAGTGTAAAAAAATAGCCTATTCTTGAAAGAAAAAGGAGGTTAATAGTGAAGCGAATCCTGACAATTGATGGTGGTGGAATCAAGGGGGTATTCCCAGCTGCTTTTCTTGCCACTGTTGAAGACACAATTGAAGACAATATAGCAAACTATTTTGACTTAATCGTGGGTACTTCAACAGGTGGAATTATTGCTCTGGGCCTGGGGCTCGGACTCTCAGCGAAAGAACTCTTAGCGTTTTACGAAGAACGTGGGCCTACTATCTTCAAAGGCAATCGCGGGTTACGATGGCTGAGATGGCTTGGGACTTCAAAGTATAGCAGTACGCCGCTTGAAAATGCACTGAGGAATTGTTTCGGCGACAAGAGATTGGGCGATAGCAAAAAGCGGCTCGTCATTCCGTCATTGAATCTTGAGAATGGCGAAGTCTACGTCTACAAAACTGCCCATCATCCGCGATTGGAAAGAGATTATAAGGAAAAAGCAGTTGAGGTAGCCCTTAAAACAGCTGCTGCTCCAACTTACTTTCCGACTCGTCGCTCGTCTGCGGGGACTCCATTGATAGATGGTGGCACGTGGGCGAACAATCCGGTAGGAATGTCTGTTGTTGAGGCAATCACACTTCTTGATTGGCCAAGAGATTCGTTGAAAGTTTTGAGTTTGGGTTGTACGACTGAACCCTTGAACGTCAAGTTGGGACGAAATGTTTCCCTTGGCGGACTATATTGGGCAACCAAGTTTGTTGATGTGTTTATGCACGCTCAATCTCATGCTTCCCTTGGGACATCCAAACTCCTTGCAGGACATGAGAACGTCATTAGGATTGATCCACCCGTAGCCAGAGGGAAGTTTGGTTTAGACAAGGCAAGCGAAATTCCATCTTTAAAAGGTCTTGGAGAATCTCAAGCGAGAGAGGCATTGCCTAAATTCCGTGAGATTTTTCTCGGTAATCACGCGGAACAATTTGTTCCTTTCCACACATTGTAGAAATAGTGGTTCTTTCCACAAACTTTCTAAGATCGGACAGCATGTCGATTTTTATGAATTTTAAGTTTTTGAATTTAATACAGTATAGAAGGAGACAGACCAATGAAGCATGTACCCTATTTCCAGGATTTCCTCTCTAACGAAGTCGATTTGAATAAAACGCGCCTTGATAGGTTAAACGACAGCTCTTCGGCTGTAAACACGTTTCTGAGCTCAAACCTGGATGCCTACGAAAAGACTGAACGCCAGGGATCCTACGGTTTGAAAACAATTATTAAACCGGTTGGCACGCGCGAGTATGACGCTGACATGCTCTTGTTCATGACACACAATGAAGACAAGGAACCGAAGGATTACATCAATGAGGTTTATAATTGTTTGAGAGGAAACGACAACTATAAGGATAAGGTTCATAGAAAAACTCGGTGTGTCTATATTGATTATGCCGGTGACTTTCACTTGGATCTTGTGCCGTGTGAAGTGCATACGCTTATTTAGGCCACAATTTCGCAAAGTTAAGACAAGTTTTGTTTCTGAAATTCCATAGGTGTCAAATACCCTAACGCCGAATGGGGGCGTTTGAGATGATAGACGTTTGTGATAAAATCACCGATG
>JAJDTM010000017.1 GCA_022827185.1 Candidatus Poribacteria bacterium | reverse complement strand
CCAGCCTCTAATCATGCGTGTGAAGACATCCATGAGCAGAGCGACATAGATGAAGCGGTGCTTGAGGCGGACGTAGGTGATATCGCCCACCCAGACCTGATCGCATCGACAGATGTCAAGCGTCTTCAGGCGATTCCGCCACGGCTGCGGACCGTCAATGGAGTGGGTCGTTTGACACGCACGTTTGACGGAAACCGACAAGTTCTCAGCTTCATCAAGCAGGCGACGCGTTTATACCCAACGGTGTGTCCTTCGGCGACCAACACCTTCGTGATACGTCTATACCCGTAAGTCGGATACGCTGCCGCTAACCGCTGTATTTCGGATCGCAGAACATCTTCAGAAGCGTCGATTCTCGGTTGATAATAGAAGGTGCTCTTGTTGAAACCCAAGGTCTCACAAATCTGCTGCACTGAATACTCCTTGCGCAACGTCTCAACAAGACAGCACTGTTGAGTCGGTTCCCTCATTCTATACCTTAATTGACACACCCGAACAACATTCCCGAAGAATTACTTTTTATGCAACATTTCGGTCTCCAAGGTGCGTCTGTATATAACAAATGCCCCTGCGAATATAGGAGATGTATAATGTATAAGCAAGCCATACCTATCAAATACTTCGTCGTATTTGTCATCGTTATTCTTGGTGTCTTTGCGGCATATCTCTCTGTGAGACATAACGCGTTTACGCCTGTCCCCCCTGTGAAAAAATATATCGTGACAGAACCGATCAAGGATGTATCCGTTGAACGCTCCAACGGCACTGAGACCCCATCTGTTTTCTCATCAGATAGGACAACACATCCGTCTGACCCCAACGATACGGTTGATACAGAAAAATCTGTCATCCAAAAGCAATCTGTTGTTGAGAGCCCCCGTAGCCGTGAAAAATCCGCAACAATGGTACCGGATCCGAATGCGCTTTCTGCGGATGAAACGCGAAACGACAACGAAACTCACGCATTGAGTGTTCAAGAACAGATAGACGCTCTAAAATCTCAGGGGTTGATACCAGAGGGTGCTACCGTTGAAATTATCGCTCCAGGGGAGCGTCCTTCCATCGACCCGGAAGAGTTACATCAAAGATTGATGGCTGGCGCGGATATGCGGCAGGTCTCATTACGGGAAGCATTATCAATGGTAGATAAACTCGAAACGAAAGACGACCCGAAATGGCAGAAAGCTGCACGCACAATCCGAGCGGTGCTAAATCACAGGCATGAACACGCGCCTGAAGATGCTATCTTCATGTTGAATAGGGACATCTTGCCGGATGATTTCTAAGTGAAAGTGTTAAGATAGTATTCATCGCTAAGAAACAAAAACTCGCGACACCTGTTAGAGTATCGCGGGTTTTTGCTTGACATTTCTTGACATTTGTTGTCTATTTTTATATAATTATAGCAAGTTCGTTAGTAGGGTTATCATTGCAACGCACCTTGCGTTGTACCCTACTTAATGCCCGTGACAAGGTATAGACGAACCAGCGAACGATCCCTCGTTCAACATTATTTAAGATCGCGGATGGTACTATAACAGATATTGAGATTATTGCCGATCACATAGAGTCGTGGATTTTGTAAAAAACGAATGCTAACGCGGCACCAAATTTATCCTTCTAAACTACCTCCAAAACTATAAACATGCCGCCCTTATAGGGCTAAATTTTTCTTTTCAACGCTTTCTATAAATATGCCGTTCCTACGGAACTCAAGAGCAGTTTTAGGATAGGCGAGGTTTGAGACTAAGATTCGGCGCAGTTCCAAACCGCGCCTACCAATAGGTGTAACCATAAATGCCCTAAGACACTCCAAAAATTGACTTGACAAAATTCCCCGCAAAATGATAAACTTACTGCAAACAAGGGAATCCGAAAATAATACCCTTAGTTCCTAAAGACAGAGAAAGGACAGCAACATGGCATCACAAACCGAACTACAGTCAATGCTAAACGCACCCATCGGCTTAGCACCGAACACCTACCTACACTTCTACAACGGTGGGAAACTCCGCGCCGAGTTTATGGGTGAAGATGATCCCAAAGATGATTATTACTCCGAAGAATGGATCTTCTCCACGAACCGTGCAATCACACCCGGCAGAGACAATCCACCCGACAAAGGCTTAAGCCGCATCGAACTCCCAAGCGGTGAGGTTGTACTCCTGAAAGCACTGCTCGACGCATTCCCCGAAGAGACACTCGGTAGTGCACACGTTGATAAATACGGCACCGAATTAGGCGTACTTCTCAAGATTTTTGATGTCGGCGAAGGCGCGCATATCCCGATCCATTGGCATCCGAACCCCGATTTCTCACAAAAACACCTCAACTCACCCTTCGGCAAAAACGAGGCGTGGATCTTAATCGGCACGCGTCCGGGCGCGAAAGCGTGGATAGGTTGGAAAGAAGCAATCGACAAAGCAGAATTTCGCCGCCTGATGGAAGCGCAAGATGTACCAACGCTGCGGAGCCTCATGCACGTCGTTGAACCAAAGGTCGGAGAAGTTTATTTTTTACGTACACCCATCGTCCATTCGCTCGGTACAGGGCTTTGTGTCCTCGAACCGCAGGAACCGACCGACTGGAACATCCTCGCCGAATGGGAAGGTTTCCCGTTTGAAAGAGACGACGGACACCTCGGTCTCGGATGGGATCTCGCTGTAGATGCCGCTGAATTCGACAAACTCGAACTGGATTACCTCAACAACTACATCCGCCGCACACCTGAACTCGTCCGCGGAGAAGGCGATAACCGTGAAGACCGAATCGTGCCAGAGGAAGCCTCGAAATTCTTCGGATGCTCGCGGCTGACAGTGGCTTCAACGCTAAACATGCCCGCAGATCAAGGCTTTTATGCCCTTGTAACTTTAGGCGGTGAAGGCGTACTGCGTGGCAATTTTGATGATATTCCGCTCAAACGCGGCAAATCCGTCTTCATTCCACGATGCCTATCCAGCTACGACATTGTTAGCACTGGCGAGGCACCGATGGAAATCATCTGTTGCTATCCACCAAGCATCTAAAGTAGTAGGCATACGCCGTATGCCGTGACAAAAGTAATAGGTATAAACCGTATGCCGTGACAAAAGTAGTAGGCATACGCCGTATGACGAAACAACTTGCGGTGCGACGCAAACGGTAGTACGCAATGTTAGACTTTAAACCCCCCAAACTGAATACCACTGCGATTCGAGCTGCGCAAGCCTTCATACCACTCATTAATCGCTTGTTTTTGAAGGGGTTAACCTTAGATGTCGATACAGAGTCCATCGCCCGCTTAAAAATGACGGCCGGACACCCGACTGTGCTGGCACCGAACCACGCCGCACGCACGGACCCCGCCGTTACGTTCCTCTTGTCCAAGCAGCTCTCCCAACAGTATTACTACATGACTGCACGGGAAAGCTTTGACAAAGGGAAATTCGGCGGCTTACGCAGTTTCCTGCTGCAGCGGTTCGGCGCGTACTCAATTGTCCGCGGCACCGCAGACCGAAACGCTTTCCGTACGACGCGGGAACTCCTATGTGAAGGCAACTCGCCGCTTGTTATCTTCGCTGAGGGCGAAATCTCACGGCAAAATGATACCGTCATGCGCTTTGAGAGAGGTATTATACAACTCTGTTTCTGGGCTTTGGACGACATGGCAAAAGCAGAGATCAACAAACCGCTTTATGTCGTCCCTATCGGGATTAAATACCATTATCCACAAGACATGTGGGACGACATTGATGCTGCCCTCACAGAATTAGAGAAACACATTCTTCCGCCTGCTGATAGAACGCCGATTGAACGCTACGAACGGTTGCGACGTATCGGTGTCGCAATATTCAAAACGCTCGCAGCAGAGTATCAGTACAAGGTAGACGAAACCGTGCCACTTGATGTGCACATCGAAAAATTAAAAGAGCAAACCTTGTCCCACGCTGAAAAGATTATGGGCATCCGCTCCGAAGCCGATGTACTCACAAGAGTGCGTACGTTGAAAAACTTAGTCGATGCTGAAGTCTATAGAGATATTGAGCAGATGACAGAATACGAACAGAAAATACATGAGGAACTACTCCAGAAATTCCAGCGATTTTATCCGGACCTGGAGCGGTTAATCAACTTTATATCAATTTCAGACGGATACGTCGCCGAAGAACCTTCACCCGAACGGTTTCTTGAAGTAATCATCCGTCTCGAAAGGGAAGTGTTTGGTACAGCAAAAATGCGGGGACCGCGGGTCGCATCAATTCGCGTCGGTGAACCCAAAAATCTCCGAGAATGCTACGATACCTACAAAGCACAGAAAAGAGAAACGGTAGAGCAGATAACCCTTGAACTCGAAACAGCAGTTCAGACCTTGGTTAAGGGTGTATCGTAATTACGCTATAACACAAAACCCGTAGCCCGTAATGAAGCAGATCGCTTATGGGCGAGTACGCCGCAAAATGGAGGGCGGCTTTAGAGAGTAGCACATCAAATCTCTAACCTACGTCGTTGCTCCGCAAGGTAAAATTAAAAAGGAGAAAACATGGCAAAAAAATTGTCAATTGGAAGTTGGGCTTACGCATTTGGTCCCTATGAAGATAATCCGGTCCCGTTTGATGATGTCGTCAAACGTCTCAGCGAACTGGAATTTGATGGCGTTGAAATCGGGGCATTCAAACCGCATATTGATATTAACGACTATCCGATGAAAAGTGATCGGGATGCCGTTAAAGGTCTAATCTCCTATTACGGCTTAGAAGTCTCTGGCTTAGCCGCAGACTTCTGGTCCCATCCAGGTCCAGCCACAGACGAGGCGCAAGAGGACGATAAATACTTCAAACTATTCAAAGAGAATCTCCAACTCGCTTTGGATCTCGGATCGCCTGCGATACGGGTAGATACCGTTACCGATGCTGAAGAAGAAATTCCAGGCGTGAGTCGAGAGGAAGCATGGGATCGGATCGTCTCCGTCTGGAAACGCTGCGCTCAAGTCGCAGAAGACCACGGCGTGCTCATGCTCTGGGAATTTGAACCCGGATTCATGTTCAACAAACCCAGCGACATCATTAATATGCCAAAGGCTGTCGATCATCCGAATTTCAAAGTGATGTTCGATACATGCCACGCGCAGATGTGCGCAGTTGTCGGCGCCCGGCAGGTCGGTGAACAGGAGACACTCGGTGATAACGGTGTTATTGATCTCGCACGGCAGCTCAAAGGGCAAATCGGGCACTTTCACCTCATCGATTCCGATAACACGCTCCACGGCGATGAAACAAGCACCCACGCACCTTTCGGAGACGGCGTGCTGGACTTCGACGCAATTATCCCTGTCATCATGGACGAAACCGGTTACGATGGCGAGTGGTTCTCTATCGATCTCTGTTTCTGGCCCAACGCATGGGATGTCACAGAGGACGCGAAGAAGTTCCTAACACCCTATCTGGAACGGTATTAGTGCTATAGTTGTCAGTTATCAGTTGTCAGTTGGTTATCCTTACAGTGAGAGTTAACCCCTTGTGGCAGGAGAGTTATAAGTGGTAAGTTAAGAAAAAATCTCTTAACCTATAACTTCTTAATTTATAACCTTTTGCCACAGCACGCCTCTTAACTTATAACTTACAACTTATAACTTATAACTTATAACTTATAAAATATGCTCAATCCGCGCGCATTAGATCCCTTAATCGAACTCGCCTTTGAAGAGGACATCGGCATCGGCGATATAACAACAGATGCAACAGTGCCGTCCACACGAAAAGGAATTGGAACATTTCTTGCCAAGAGTGACGGGATTGTCGCAGGATTGCCAGTAGCCGAGCGAGTGTTTGAGAAACTGGATCCGACATTGACGTTCCGTACACTTGTCAATGATGGTGATGCAGTCGTCGTAGGCACACCCATCGCTGAGGTTCAAGGCAGTGCCAAAAGCATCCTAATCGGCGAGCGGACGGCACTAAACTTTTTGCAACGACTCTCTGGAATCGCTACGCTCACCGCGCAATTTGTGGAAGCCGTCGCTGACTACGATACCAAAATCGTGGACACTCGGAAAACTGCAGCCGGATGGCGGGCAGTTCAGAAATACGCTGTACGCGTCGGGGGCGCGCAAAACCACCGCTTCGGACTTTACGACGGTGTACTCATCAAAGACAACCACATCGTCGCTGCTGGTGGCATTGGTAACGCTGTGCAACAGGCACGGCAAATCGTTCCGCACACAGCAAAGATTGAGGTCGAAGTCGAAACCGTTGAACAGGTTGACGAAGCATTAGAAGCGGGAGCGGACATCTTACTCCTTGACAATATGCCCCCTGGCATCATGCAGCGTGTTGTTCAAGAGGTGGAAGACCGAGCCGTAACCGAAGCGTCCGGTGGGATTACACTTGATAAAGTAAAAACTGTGGCAGCAACCGGTGTAGATCTCATCTCTGTTGGGGCATTGACGCACTCGGCAATGCCAATGGATATTAATTTAACATTGACACTCGTTGCCGAGTAGGGAACGCGTTAATTCCCAACAAAGGAGATTTCACGGGCAATGCAGGAATTCTTGAACCGCGAAAACGTGGTTCGTGGCATTCTTCTTTTTATACTGTGTACATTCGCTGGGTTATTTCTCAGCTTTTTATGGAGTGGTAGTCAAGATATAAAGCAAGTTTTTCGGGAGATGCGGATTGAGATGCTTCTCGGTGCTTGCCTCTGTATGTTCGTAGATTGGGTGTTCGGAGCACTTCGGTTCCATGTCTTTGTTCGGAAAGTGACACCAACAATTCGGTTCCGAGACAGTCTTCGAGCGAATTTATCGACCCTCTGTGTTTCAGCAATCACCCCCTTCCAGACAGGCGGCGTCGGTTATCTCTATATCTACGCACGGGCAGGTGTCCCACTATCAGGAGCAATAACGTCAGGCATTCTCTGCTTCTTCTCAACACTCATCACGCTTATCCTCTGCGCAGGCGCGATCCTCTGGTTGGATCCGCCTTTTCTACCGAAAGGGGTTACATGGGTAAATCTATTTAGTTTTTTGATATTCGGTCTGGTGTTCGTATCATTTCTTTTGCTGATTTTCAAGCCAGAAATCGTTTTCCGTCTCTTTCATTGGCTCTGCGATGCTGCACAGCGAAGGTTCAAACGCCTCGCACCTGTTTTAGAACGTGTCACATCAAAAGTGGAACAACTGACGACCGAACATAAGACGTTTGCGACGATGTTCTTCCGAGATCACAAATGGACGTGCGCGCTGAGTATACTTTTAACTTGCGGTTTCCTCGGGGCACGAATCGTCGGCAGCTACATAGTCGTACAAGCACTCAATGGCGACACAACACTCTGGGAACTCTGCGTTACAGGGTTGGTGCTAAATTTTGTCGTCCTGTTCGCACCAAGCCCGGGGGCAAGCGGGGTCGCAGAGGTTGTAACCGTGGGACTGATGGAGAATTTGATTGCCAAAGAATTGATACCGCTCTTCGTACTACTGACGCGATTCTTTAGTATCTATTGTGCCGTTGTTGTTGGCGGTATTATAAGCAGTTTACAAGTCGCTAAAGATTTTAGAAGCAACAAAAAGGACGTGGCTAAAGATACTATGTCGTAAAATCTATCCCGTTTCATCCGAAATTTAACGGATCAAATGGGGACAAGAAAGGAATATTATGAAAATTGAACCTACAACGACGAAACTCGGGTGGATCGGCACAGGCGTGATGGGACGCTGGATGTGTCAACACCTGATGGATTTGGGATATGAGATGACGGTTTATAACCGCACAAAAGCGAAGGCAGATCCACTTTTGGAAGCAGGCGCGACATGGGCAGACTCACCCAGCGCAGTCGCAGCGGCTTCTGATGTCGTCTTCACGATCGTCGGATTTCCACCCGATGTACGCGAGGTCTATCTCGGCGATAACGGCATCTTAAAGGGCGCGAAACCCGGAAGCATCAGCGTCGATATGACGACAACAGAACCCTCCCTCGCACAAGAAATCTACGCCGCTGCGCAGGCACAAGATGTCGCATCGGTGGACGCACCCGTCTCAGGCGGCGATGTCGGGGCAAAAGAAGCACGGCTCTCTATCATGGTAGGTGGCGACGAAGATGCCGTGCAAGCAGTGATGCCGCTCTTTGAAGCAATGGGGAAAAATATCGTCCACCAAGGCGGCGCAGGCGCAGGACAACACACTAAAATGTGTAACCAGATTACGATCTCTGGCACAATGATCGGGGTCTGCGAAGGGTTAATCTACGGGCACAAAGCCGGTTTGGATTTGGAGACGATGCTATCATCAATTAGTGGTGGCGCAGCCGCCTGTTGGTCCCTGGATAACCTCGCACCGCGGTTGCTACAACGGAACTTCGATCCCGGCTTCTTCGTAGAGCATTTCATCAAAGACATGAGCATCGCTTTAGATGAGGCACGCAAGATGAACCTGAGCCTACCGGGACTAGCGTTAGTGCATCAACTCTATACGGCGGTGCAAGCACAAGGACACGGCAGGTTAGGTACACAGGCACTGATGTTAGCGTTAGAGCAGATGTCCGGCGTGGAAATGGATTAATTTTCCATACTTCGTACCAATGCCCACTGCTGGTGCGGCTTTAAACTGCACCAGCAACACAATAGACCCGTAATTGCCCTCTCCATTTTAACATTCCTCGCCAGCATTGAAAGGGGTTGTTGTTCTCCAAATTTCAAAGGACGTTTGGGGCCTTATATAAAGAGACAAATGCTTCTACAAGGACGAGAAATCATGAGAACTTTCGGGACACAGGGACCTGTCAATCCTCGCGATAACTACGTCGTTACGCGTGCTCAGGAGACCGCTGATTTCATCGAACGCATCAAAGATGGAAAATACATCGTCATCTTCGCACCCCGACAAACCGGCAAGACGACTTTCCTTCGTGCTGCACTCACCACGCTGACAACTGAAGACCCATCTTATTTTCCTATTCAACTCGATTTCCAGATCCAGCGCAACGCCGCACCTACCGCTTTTTACACGCAGCTTGCCTATATGATTCGCAGGCAAATCCAATTCGTTTTTCAAAAACGCGGCACTATACTGCCTGAAGTACTCACACAATTCTTGGAAAACACACACCTGACCGATCACTTTTCAATGACAACGTTCTTTGAACAATTGGGTAAACTATTAGGGACGCATAGGGTTATCCTCTTCATTGACGAGTTTGATGGTATCCCACAAGCGATTGTGAGCGATTTTCTGTACGCACTCCGTTATATCTATCTCTCGGAAGAATTTCACTGTCCATACAGCGTCGGCATCGTCGGCGTTAAAAACATCAGGCAGCTAAACTATGACGACACTATCTCACCGTTTAATATCCAAGATGAGTTCATCGTGCCAAACTTTACGCTCGAACAGGTTGCTGAACTCTTTGCCCAGTACACGGATGAAGTTGGACAACCTATCGCGCCTGAAGTCATTCAGATGCTCCACAAACAGACCGCCGGACAACCATTTCTTATCAACCGAGCCGCGCAAATTCTGACAACAGAACTCGATATTCCGAAAACCGAACCGATTACCATAGATCATTTCACAGCAGCGCATCGGCAGCTTCTTGAGGAAGGTAACACCAACATCGATCATCTCCTAACTAATGTGCGTAAGGATCAACGCTTTGAAAAAATTCTCATGAGAATTACCGCTTATGATAGTGGTTTAGTTTTCAACCCAGACGATCCACATATCAATGCACTTGTCACCTATGGTGTCATTAAGAAGGGCAATGATCGAATGTGTGAGATCGTTAATCCTATCTATCAACACCGGATCCTTCAGACGTTCAAACCTACAATTAACGGACTTGAATCGGTATATCTTCCCGAAGATATAGACTTTACGGATTACCTTTCCACTACCGGGCAGTTGGAGATAGCACAACTCTTAGATAACTTTCAGGATTTCATCGCACGCGCAGGATTCAGGATCCTCCAAGTCCCAGACACGCCGCAAGAATACGTTGGACAGCATCTGCTTTACGCCTATTTGGACACCTTTGCCCGGATTGTAGGTGGCGACATGTTCCTTGAAGTCCAAACGGGCCGCGGTAGGATGGATCTTCTCCTCCTACACAATCAGCGAAAATACATCGTTGAAACAAAGATTTGGGAAGGCGATAGGTCTTATCAAGCAGGCAAGCAGCAACTGGCGACCTATCTCAAGTTGGAAGGTGTAACAGAAGGCTATTACATTGTATTCGATCACCGACAAAAACTGGAACCTCGCGTAGAAACAGAAACCCTCGCTGGCGTGCATATTCGGAGTTATGTCATTCCTGTTATACAAGCCGCCCCTTCAAACACACCCTAACGCACCGATTTCAAATTGAAAGTAGCCGACATAAATAAGGAGAAGAAACGATGTTCAAATACCTTTTCAACAACCGCTTCAGCAATAAAATCAGAAGCGATCTTTCCAAAATGCCGAAGACGTACTGGTTTGGAGGGATGGCGTTAGGTCTGACAATACATTTGCTTATGGACATGCTTTTTTTCGACACGGCAAAATACTTACATATATTAACGTCTCCATTCACGCGTATACATATGTCATTGGGGATCATCTCTATAGCCCCGATAATCATATTCGCACTCCTTTATATGAGAGAACGGATAAAGATATCTAATAATAAGGAAGGATAATGCGGGAGTATGTACACTAAAAACTGGCAAGGTTGCAAACCTCGCCAGCAAGTATAAACACTTATTTTTCGCGCCAACGGCACGCTGGTTACATAGAGTCCTGAAAAATCATCTTTTATGCTGCAGGGGCTTCCAGACGCATCGGCATGATGAGCGAAATATATTCATCATCACTGACCGGCTTAATAAGCACAGGGTCCAACTCACCTGAAAACTCAATGGATAAAGACTCGGTTTCAATATGGGACAGTGCCTCTACCAACAAACGGGCATCAAAACCGATCCTCACACTCCCCGTGCCAGACACCACAGGCACCGTTTCGTGTGCCTCGCCTAATTCGGGAGTCCTTGCCGAAACCTGAACCTGCTCAGGGTCAATATCTAAACAGATCGAATAGTTCTTCGGGTTCGACAGCAGTGCCACGCGCCGCGCCGCACTCAAAATCTGGTCCCTTGAAACCACTGTTTTACCCTCAGTCGATTCAGGAATGATCTGCCTATATCTCGGATACTCACCCTCCACGAGTCGGGTCGTCAAGGTCGCATCCCCATCGGTAAAGAGAATCTGATTTTCAAAAACCGAAACTTCCACTTCGCCAGCATCGGCGAAGGTCCTCACAATCTCCCGAACCGCCTTGAGCGGAACGATGAACCCACCGGCTTCCGTCTGTGCCTTGAGCGGTTCACAGTGTGCGAGCGCGAGGCGTTTCCCATCGGTAGCAACGACTTCCGTCCGCTCCTCAAGCAGACTAAAATAGAGACCGTTTAGAAAGTAGCGAACCTCCTCCGTAGAAGCAGCAAACTCCGTTTTCTGGATGACATCCCGCAACGTTTCGCCGCCAATCGACATCGCTTCACCCTCAATAGAAGGCAGTTGTGGGAACTCTTCATCAGGCAACCCAATGATTTTGTAAACACCATCACCGCACGCAATCTCAACGCGGTCGTTCGCTGTCGTCACCAAATCTATCGGTTTGTCCGCAGGCAACTCTTTAACAATATCCCCCAATTTCTTGGCAGAAACAGTGATTGCCCCTTCCTCTTTAACTGCCCCTTCAACCTTCATTCTGATGCCGACTTCCAGATCTGTTGCCATACACTCAATTGTGTCCCCCTCCGCGCGGATAAGCACGTTAGAGAGAATCGGTAAAGCCGTCCGTCCACTCGCGACACCCTGCAGTACTTGTAGGGCATCTAAAAGGGCATCTCTTTCAAAAGTTAATTCCATTCCAAAATCTCCGTATGAAAAATTAATAACAAAATTTATGCTGATTTTTTGTCTATTGCTTACATGTACAATGCGTTCTGTAGTTGTAAAACTGTGTTTCCACGCTCTAAAAGAATACCGTGGCAGCACCAAGTAAAGAATATTGCCCGTGGTATCTGCCGAATCCAGTAAGTTTGAACGAAAATCTTGACAAGCGTCTCTATTTAGTATACTATATTTAGTGAATATAGTAAAGAAAAATTTTCGGCAATTTCAACCGACTTCCAAGATACGCTCTACAACACCGCGTCTATTCTACAAATCAAATTGCCCAACCAAGATATACGCCAGAGCCATCAATCTTTATAGGTCGCCATCAAAATAACAGAAATAGGACTTACGCATTCCTCTTAAAGTCCCCCTGATAAGGGGCGGGGAATGCCCATAAGGCATTCATACCGTTGATTCTTTAGGGGGTTAAATACAACAAAATTAATGCTTTTTGCGTAAGTCCTAAGAAAACTAATCGGTACCGTTTTTCTCCAAAGATATGCACACTACGGACCCAGGTGGCTCGCAGACAATTGCGAAACGTGCAGTGCTGCTCGGCACCGTCCTTATTATCGCGAATAGTTACTGGATAGCCTATGTGGAGATGATTTGGCACACCGCGCACCTGACAACAGTCGCGATGTCTGTCAATGTCATGTTCGGCATTTTGGCGATAACGCTGTTGAACATGGGTGTCCGGCGTATCTCTCCACGCATCGCCTTGCAGCCGCGCGACCTCCTCATTGTCTACAGCATGCTCGCCGTCGGGAGTGCGTTCTCAGGACACGACTGTATCCCACGCCTGATGGGTCTTATTCCTTATGCCTTCCGCTTCGCTACACCCGAAAACGACTGGGAAGCACTCCTCTTTCACCATCTCCCCGAATGGCTTGTCGTGAAACACCCGAAAACAGTTACCGACTTCTACGAAGGCGAGGTGAATTTCTTTACGGAAGGCTATGTGCAGTACTGGATTGTCCCGATCCTCTCTTGGTCCGCGGTGATCTTCCTATTGATGCTCATTTTTCTCTGCTTGACTGCGCTCCTTCGCAAACAGTGGATCGAAAATGAAAAACTCGCCTATCCGATCATTCAAATTCCGTTAGAAATTACTACCAACCGCCGCATCTTCAGGAATCGACTGCTCTGGATCGGTTTCGGGATAGCCATGGGGATCAACCTGCTCAACGGGCTGCAGTTCTTTTTCCCGGTGCTACCAGAGATCCCAGTCCGAAAATATAATCTTAATATCTACTTCACACAGAAACCGTGGAACGCCATAGGTAGTATGCCCCTTCGATTCCATCCATATCTGATCGGCTTCTCGTTCATTCTGCCGTTGGATTTAGCGTTTTCGTGTGCCTTCTTCTACGTGATGAAGAAGGTGCAGCTGCTAATAGGAAGCACAATGGGAATCGCTACGTTACCGGGTTACCCATTTTTAGGCGAACAGGGTGCCGGGGCACTGTTGGCACTGCTCGCGATTGCGTGTTGGTATGCACGAAATCACTTCGCATCCGTGTTGAGACAAGTCATCCGTCCGAATCGCACGGAATCCCAAACTGAAGCACTCTCATATCGGAGCGCGGTGATAACGCTTGGGATCTGCCTCTTACTCCTCGCTGTTTTCTGTATCCGTGGTGGGATGTCGCTCTGGGCATTCGCAATTTTCATCAGCATCTACCTGATGATCGTTGTCGGATTAACCCGAATGCGAGCGGAACTGGGACCACCGATACACGCCATCGGCTACCTCACACCACAATACATGATGATCTCACTACTCGGTACACGGCGTTTGCGACCGGGCAACCTAACAATGCTCTCGCTCATGAACTGGCTCAGCGGTGCCAGTTATGCCTCCTTCCGGACACACCCGATGCCAGACCAGTTAGAGGCGTTCAAACTTGCCGAACGTACCGGTATCCGAAACCGAACGATGTTCGGCGTATTAGTCATTGCAAGCCTCGTCGGTATCCTATCAAGTCTGATTCTCTACCCGTATGCGATCTATAGTGAAGGTGTAGCCGCAGGTTCCGAACAGATTCATGCCGGCGGCGCAGATACATATAACTTCCTTTCGTCGTGGTTAGTGAACCCGAAACCGACGGATTGGCTCGCTACATCGGTGTTAGGCTTAGCGTTCGCAGCAAACTTGGGTATCATGTTTCTGCGCTCGCGTTTTGTATGGTGTCCGTTACACCCGGCAGGATACGTTATCGGCGTTGCCCCCGGGACAACGGACGTCATCTGGTTTCCGCTGCTCCTTGCGATGGTGGCAAAATGGCTCATCTTAAAACATGGGGGGATCAACGCCTATCGGAAAGCGGTCCCCTTCTTCATCGGTCTGGTGTTAGGTGAGGCACTGATGGGATGTTTCTGGCCACTGCTGAGTCTTATACTAAGGTCAGCAGTATACAGTTGGATTTAGTAGCGTTTTGGTTAACCAATGATTGTGATTTTATATATCAACAGGACTTACGCATTTCCTTTCAAAGTCCCCTGATAAGGGGCGGTGAATGCCTATATGAAGTTTAAGAAAATAAATCGGTAATCCCCAGGACCGGTAGGTACGGTTTGGAACCGCACCGGGTCTTAGGCATAAACGCTGTGGTAACCTCATTGGATATTTTATTAAATTACCGATCAATTTTTTCCTTGACATTCGGCAAATTCTATGCTAATATTTTAATAAATATTTTATCTTAAGACTCGTCAGTTTAGAATCTACAGTTATCAGTTAATCTACAATAAGGTGGACTGCCACCCAGCATTAACTGACAACCGACAACTGACGACTAAAAAAGAAATATGATTGAAGTCAGAGAACTCACAAAATCTTATGGTCCGACGGTCGCTGTCAACAAGGTCTCGTTTGATGCACATGCCGGTGAAGTATTGGGCTTCCTCGGTCCCAACGGTGCAGGAAAGACGACCACAATGCGTATCCTCACCTGTTATCTCTCCGCAGATGCAGGCAGTGCTACGGTCGCAGGATATAATATATTCGAGGAATCAATTGAAGTCCGCAAACGGATCGGTTACCTCCCCGAAAGCGCACCGCTTTACACCGATATGGGGGTCATTGAATATCTCAATTTCATGACGCAGGTCCGACACCTCCCCAGAAGCGAACGGAAAGAACGGATCCGCGCGGTAATTGACATCTGTGGACTTGAAGATGTTATCCAAAAAGACATCGGCGAACTTTCAAAAGGTTACCGCCAACGTTTAGGGTTGGCACAAAGCCTTATCCACGACCCACCTATCTTGATTTTAGATGAACCTACTTCCGGGTTAGACCCAAGCCAGATCATCGAAATCCGCAACTTGATTAGAGACATCGGACAAGAGAAACTGGTACTCTTCAGTACACATATTTTGTCTGAAGTCTCCGCCACCTGCAGTCGAATCCTGATTATCAATAATGGAGAGATCGTCGCTAACGGTTCACCGGAGGAACTCGCCAGTCAGGCAAAGGGCGAGGATATCGTCCATATCGCCATCCGAGGTTCACAAGAAGCCATTGAAGCGGAACTGAACGCGTTGGAATTTGTCTCGCAGTGGACGCATGTCGAAACGACTGACGATATAGTCACCTATCAGATCAACGCTGCGCAAGATAGCGATGCCGCAGAGGCACTTTTTCACGTTGTTGTAAAGAACGGGTGGAGTCTAACAGAACTTCGTCAAGAATCCGTAGATTTAGAAGATGTCTTCCTTAATTTAACAGACAAAGAACAAACATAGCAGAACAGTGATCAGTTCGCTTCGCAGTGAGAATACGGTTTTTAATAGTTTCCAGTTTCCAGAGAAGAAGTAACCAGTTACGAGTTACCAGAAAAGAGGGTGTTTTGCTTGGGTGTTTCCCGATGATTGAATCCTATCGCTCTTTAACTGGCCACTGGTAACTGGCCACTGGTAACTGATAACCGATACAAAAAATTATGACGAACATTACAGCCATTTTCAAAAAGGAATTTAGAAGTTATTTCAACTCACCGATCGCGTATATTTTCATTACTTTTTTCCTCGGCATCTCATCATGGCTCTTTTTCCGGGGCTTCTTTATACAAAATCAAGCTGAAATGCGCAGCTTTTTCGGGTTAATGCCGTGGATCTTTCTATTTTTCATCCCGGCTGTCACGATGAAACTCTGGGCTGAAGAAAAGAAAATTGGTACAGTAGAGATCCTGATGACCCTACCCATCCGAGATGCTGAGGTAGTCCTCGGTAAATTCTTGGCAAGTTTCGCGCTCCTTGCTGTAACCGTACTCCTCTCACTCGTCCTCACCTTTTCAGTCATCTACCTTGGGGATCCTGATGGCGGCACGCTCATTGCCGGATACATCGGACTCCTGCTGATGGGTGCGGCATATCTTGCAATCGGACTCTTCGCTTCAACGCTAACCGAAAATCAGATTGTCGCCTTCATATTAGGAATTAGCACCTGTTTTGTGTTACTCATCATTGGTGAAGACTTTGTGCTTTTCAATACACCGAACTGGTTGTTCCCAATTTTTAGCTACCTTGGGCTTGGTGCACATTACAGTAGCATTCTCCGAGGCGTACTTGACTCTCGCGACATCATTTATTATCTGTCGGTGATAGGATTTTTCCTTTACCTCAGTACACTGGCAGTTGAAAGCCGCAAATGGCGTTAGGTAAGGAGGTATACTGTTTTGAAGAATAAACGCATCACATTCGGTGGGAACACCCTCGCTTTTGTAGTCATAATCCTCGGTATCCTCGCGCTCATTAATTTTCTGTCCACGCGCCGCTTTATTCGTACAGACTTAACCGAGGACAAACGCTATACGATTTCAAAAGCTACGAGAAATGTACTCGATTCATTAGATGATATTGTTACGATCACCGCCTATTTCTCCACAGCCCCAGCGGAAGTCGCACAAATCCGACGTAACATCAGGGATATACTTGACGAATACAAGGCATTTTCCAAGAACCTACAGATCGATTTTGTGAACCCGGCAAACTTCGACGACGCACAGAAACAGGAACTCCAATTCAAGGGGATTCGTGAAGTCCAAATTAATGTCTACAAACAAGATAAAGCGGAAATAGCAAACGTCTATATGGGTATCTCTATCGGTTACAGCGGTAAAGAGGAAACCTTGCCCTTAGTGCGCTCAACGGCGAATCTGGAGTATGAACTCACCTCCACTATTCTTAAAGTTATCACCAAAGAGGCAAAAACAGTGGGATTCTTGACGGGACACGGCGAATTTGATATCAACGCGCAAGAGTATCAGCAGTTCCGCCAACTGTTGGATAAAAATGGACAAGGACAATACAATCTCTCCTCTGTGAGCCTACAAGACGGAAAAGCCGTTGATCCTACCGTGACAACACTCGTCGTCGCTGGCGTCAAGCAACCCTTGACAGAACGCGAGAAATATGAACTCGATCAGTTTATCATGCGCGGTGGCAGAGCGATCTTCTTAGTCGATCCCATTCAAATGCAACCCGGCACAATGCAAGGGACACCCCTGAGCACCGGACTGAACGATTTGTTGGCGCATTACGGTGCCAAACTCGGCAATAATCTCCTTGTTGACCGCAGATTCCACGAAAATGCGCAGTTCCGACAAGGATTTATGACCATTTTTCAACCCTATCCCTATTTTGTGAAAATTATTAAACCGAATTTCTCGGCAGAACACGCAATCACGAATCAACTGGAAGCGTTAACGCTGCCTTGGACAAGTTCCTTGGAAGTAATACAGAAAGAAAACATTACCGGAACAGTATTAGCAAAAACAAGCGAATTTGGACAATCCCTGCAAGGATACTATAATCTTAGACCGGATGCCCCGCTCCCCAATGCTGAAACACAAGCCTACCCTGTTGCCGTCGCTTTAGAAGGTAAATTCAAAAGTTTCTATGCCGATAAAGAGATGCCATCAGTAGCAGCCGACGATGCCGCGAGTGTTGAGGACAACGAGACACCCGCGCCAACACAGGATACTGAGGAACGAACAACTATAATTGAAAGTACACAGACACAAATCGTCGTCGTAGGCACGGCATACTTGCTAACTCAGCCGAACCCTAACAGTGTTAATTTTTTCTTAAATACCGTAGACTGGCTAACATTAGGCGACGCACTCATCGGTATCCGCTCACAGACGATCACAGATCGTCCGCTTCAAATAAAGACACGTAGTGGCGAGTTTCGTGCAGTCTCAGAAATTGAGAAAAACTTTATTAAATACCTATGTACCGTAGGCATTCCACTGCTCGTCGTTATCTTCGGGCTTGTTCGGTATTTCTTAAAACGTCGAGCCAAAAGGATGATAGAAGCCTTCAGTACCCGAAATATGACTTCGGACTAAGCGTAGGTATAACGGTATACCAGTTCTCCCGTTTAAAGGTTTAAAACTTTAATCATCTACAGAACGTATAAACCTAAACAAAACCAGATTGATTTGTACAGTCAATCCGTGCGGAGATTCCAATAGAAAAAATGAAAACGAAACAACTTCTTATTTTAGGTGCTGTTTTTGTCGTTTTGGCAATCGTTGTCATTGTTTTTGAGAATCCCTTTGGGAAAACCGAGTACGAAAAGAAGGTTGAGGCAGCTATGCCTCTGTTCCCAGACTTCGACAAAGAACAAGTCACGAAAATAGAAATCATCGCCACCGATGGAACAGCAACGCTTGTTAAACAGGACAGTAACTGGGTGGTCGCCTCAATGGACAATTACCCCGCCGATAGCGAAGGGGTCGCAGAACTACTGACCAAAGTGGGAGAATTCAAGAATACGCAGCGCGTCTCCACTAACCCAGAAAAACAGGCGGAATTCCAAGTGGACAGCACCGGTGTCGAAGCGAAACTGATGGACGCAAACGATAAACTGTTGGCGCATCTATTCGTCGGCAAAACAACGCCCGGCTTCTTAAGTAGTTACGTCCGGCCAGCGGATGCCAATGATGTCTACGTGGCACAAGGCTACCTCCAATCCGTTTTTAACAAAGGCACGCGCACTTGGAAAGATCGCACTATTTTTGATTTTAATAAGGGCACTGTCACTGAACTTAACATCTCTTCACCAGAAGAGACGGTCGAACTGCGTCTTGATGCGAATGGGACATGGCAGATGCTTAAGCCTGAAGCCTCGGCTGTCAATACTACCGAAGTTGATACGCTTCTCACAACTTTCAGCGAATTGGATACAGACGATTTCGCGGAAGCAAAAGACAACCTCGCCGAATACGGTTTAGATACGCCGCAATCTGTTATATCCGCCGCGTTGAATGACGGCACAACGGCAACCCTGTACATCGGTAAAGAAGAGGAAGGGAAACTTTACGTCAAACGCGACGATAAGGAAACTGTCTTCAGGCTTTTCAAATCGAATGTAGACAGACTCATAAAAAAATCTGAAACGCTCAAAGCAGAGAATGCCCCACCAGCAGTCGAAACCGAGTAGTGAACTTATCAGATATGGAAATCGCGGCACAGATGCCGCATCAGAGGAGATTTATCATGAATAGATTTAAATTTTTATGTTTAAGTTTTAGTTCGCTGCTCGCTATAATTCTCACCGGGTGTGAACAACAAATTGTGTCCCCACTGTTGTCATCACCAACAAGTAGGAGTATCCACGTCACAGGAAGCGGTTCAGTCACAGGTGAACCAGACATCGCAACGCTCTATTTAGGCGTGTCCGTCGAGAAAGAATCGGTAGAGGCGGCACGCGAAGCAGCCGCGAGCGCGATGACAGCGGTGATAGAATCCCTGAAAGCCAACGACATCGCCGAAAACGACATTCAAACCGAGAATTTCAGCATCTATCCCCAGTACGACTATACCGATGAAGGACGTGTACTCCGTGGTTACAGGGTCAATAACACCGTCAATGCCACGGTGCGAAAACTCGAAAGTCTCAGCGACATCATCGATGATGCTATCGGTGCCGGTGGCGACATTGTCGTTGTGAACTCAATCCAATTTATGATTGAGGATCCTACACCATTGCAAGCACAGGCGCGTACCTTGGCAGTAGAAAATGCCAAAGCAAAGGCGCAAACCTTAGCTGAAGCGAGTGATGTTACGCTCGGAAAACCGATCACGATTACAGAAACAACGCGGACCGTGGGACCGCCGATTGCTTATGCCGAGAGTGCTGAATTCGCTGCCGATGATGGCACCCGCAGCTTAACCCCTATTGAATCCGGAGAACTCACCGTCACCATAAACATCACCATTGTTTACGAGATTGAGTAGGGTTTCCTTAACACTGTAGGAACAGGCACTAAACCTGTTTCTACTTTTTAAAAGTAGTAGGCACGCTCCGTCGTGCCGTCCACGATAGGTCTTAAGATCCTTCCTACTTTTTTATTCGGATTATAGGCACCAGACGCCATCCCTGTCCTTCTGTGAATTCTCGGACACTGAGACACCAAACAACCACCCGCTTCCCTTTCATATTATCACGCCTTCGATAAAGATTCAGCCGCGAGGGTGTCGCACCGGAACCACGTACTGCCACCACGTCCACAGGAAACCCGAGCTGATGCGCGAGATGGTCGGGTAAACCCGCCCCCTGTGCATGCATACCCGTACCCGCGTGAAAAACGAGACTGTGGCTGTCTCCTAAAAGGAGAACCGGACTCGCCCGCCACGACGTTCCGACACCTTCCTTAATATAAGTAAGGCGTAACTGTTCTTTCTGTAGATTCTGATCACCGAGTTCCCGCCAAAGATCACCCGTAATTTCAGCCGTCCGCGTTTCCGTCTCAATATTTCTCTTAGGAATTTCCTTCAACCACGGCGGCGTACCGAGGGCTTTAGCAATCGCCTCCGCTGCCAAAACACACCCCTGTCCAGACCAATGTGTATCCTGTTTACAATAAACAGGACCGGCATCGGTGAACTGATTTTTGAGAAAAAGTGGCGTTAAGTCAAGCACATTCACACCATGGTCCCGCAAAATATCGTAGAATTTTTGATGATATGTATCACTGCGTATCGTTGAGTTCCGATGTTCAGAAATCATCTCAGGATAAATCGCGGCTTTTGCTGGTATTGGAACAAAGATTAACTCGATACCTGCCTTGTCCAATTGTGCCTTGAAGTCGAGAATAGCAGGAAGTGGGTCGGCGAATTCAGGGCTTGATGCCCGACTCACGCGCTTTGCTGCATCGCCCCAAAACTGTCCAACGCTCAGATGCCGCAGTTCAGGAGCAAAGAACAGCCATCCCTCTTTTCCAGAAACGACTGTCGTCTTTTGTGTCTCTGCCTCAGCAGCCTTTTCAGCCAATGACTGTCCGAAAAGTTCCGTTTCAGCAGTGGCGAAACCCAGAAACCCCACAAGTAGTAGAATAGATAACAATAGATAGAACACGGCACGCAAACCCACCTTCAAAAGATTCAGATTTCGCAAAGTCATCACGGTATCTCTCCCCAATAAACATCAAGCAGCCAGGTCTCTTCATTTTCCAATTCTTTGCGGTTGTAACTGCCGTATTCAGTTTCAACCGCTGACCACGGACGGAGCCACAACTTAACCTTCTGCCCGACTTTGAAAGTAGCAGCATCTGTCCACCGGTTTCCACGCATACCCCACAGAAATACGACAAACTCTCCTGGCAGATCAGATGTATCCGTGTTTTCGAGATGTAGCGCGATGATACATTCGGAATACGGGACTGTCCTCGGCACCGGCGGCTCCGTTTTTGCCTTGATAGTTGCCGTGACGGTTACACCTTCCGCTATAGATATGGCACTCCGCTGGAGTGCTTTATCGGATGGTATCGATAACAGTTTCCAGTCCCCAGAGAAGAATTCCCGCGTTGCGAACTGATAGACCAGCACGCGTTTACCAGCGAGGCGATCATTCCCACGGTTGATTTCCTGCACAAGTGCCTGACGCGTCGCATCCGCACCGCCAGCGTTGATGACAATCTTATCAATCGGTTGTGCAAGTTCCGCACTGAGGTGTTCAACAAAACCGGCTGAATCCCCCCATCCCATGCCAGCAAGTGAGTAGATATTACTGAAACTATCTCCTAAAAACAGCACTTCTGATGCCTGATCGGGCAGCCATAATTCACCTGAAGTGGTCTGTATAACACGGCGTGTGACGCGCTCCGAAGGAAACAGCATCTGATCTTCCGGCAATTTCAGCATCTTCGCGATGTCTCCAATGTTAGCAATAGCATCAGCAGTTTTGGTATAGATGCGTGATTGACCAGAGGACAATTCAACCTGTTCTTCAATGAATGCAGCCAAATGATTCGCGACCCGTTCCATCGCTTCCGGCTTCCAATGTGTATCCGTACTGAGATACTGTGTCTCTTGATGGGCAGCTTCAAAGAGAAGCGGTGATGGATCGTATACCAGAACGCCTTCTGACGCAAGTGCCCCAACAAACGCCGCATAATCGGGATTATGTACCGGTGCATCAGGAGTTCGGTAACGCTTTGAAAACTTTTCAGGGTGGATTGTCGGTTTAACAGGTGTCGGCACAACGATAAGCGTGATATCCAGTGCCGCTAACTGACGATTGAAATCGACAATGGCTGCGAGTGCAGCACTTGCTGTCTTTTCTGAATCGACACCGATGAGCGAATCTATATCAGCACGATAGAACAGCCAGCCATCGCGACCGAGATAGGCTTGCTCGTTACCAGTACGGAACACACCTGTCAGGATTGTCTGTACACCCGGCAACAGCCAATTGGTAAGCACAGACGCTTCCTCCAGCGTGTCCTCGTATTGCGCAATCTCTTCAAGGTTAGGGATAGGCAGCAAATCAATCGCTCGAAAAACGTGAAGAGATTCCCCACGCTGGATGTCGGAGATCAGCTGGCAGATTGGCACGGACAGTAGCGTCACGCTAAAGATAACAATACTGACGATGCCCACGTTTCGCTTAATATGCGTGGTGCCGAGTTCTTTTAGTGCCACCTCTCGGCGATGTTCAGCTAAGTTTCGCATGTGAATGGTTATCAGGGGAATAGTTACCAGTTACGAGTTACCAGTTTCCAGTTAAAGAGACTTTCGGATGATCAGAAACCTCTTACTGGCCACTGGTTACTGATAACTGATAACTGAAAAACTGAAAGATTTTTTTCGGAGAAAAAAATCGTACTGATAACTAAAAACTATTAAAAAATAAAATAGATGAACGGATTATAAGCCTGCGTTGCCAATACAGCGAGCGATAACCCGAATAGAGTTATGCATATTCCCACTTTGAGAGGGGTCAACCGTTGTGTCCAGTCCCACGTCTGTGGAAAACACCAGATGACGACACCTGCGACGCACATAACCCATAGATAGTAAGGCTGATAGAGGATACCAGCAATCAAATCGGTGCTGGGTTGAACATGGACTTTGCTGAACATACACTGCAGATAGACGACTGCATCCGGTAGTTCACTGATTCTAAAGAAAACCCACGCTATCAGCACAAGCAGGAATGTCGTTATAATCCGTAACGGTTTCGGGAGCAATGTATAAAAACTCGTTTTGCCTTGTCGTCTCTCAAGTGCAAGCATGCCACCATGAATCCCACCCCAGATAACAAAATTCCAAGACGCGCCATGCCATAAACCCCCCAGCAGCATCACAAGAGTCAAGTTGATGTAGGTTCGAGCAGTCCCTCGACGATTCCCACCCAGCGGAATATAGAGATAATTCCGTAGCCAACTCGAAAGTGAGATATGCCATCGCCGCCAGAACTCCGTAATAGATTCAGCACGGTAGGGTGAATCAAAATTCTTAGCAAAAGTGAATCCGAGCATCAACCCCAAACCGATCGCCATATCGGAATAACCGCTAAAGTCGAAATAGATCTGAAACGCATAAGCGATTACGCCATACCACGCATCAAGCGTCCCAACGACACCAGCCCCAAAGACTGTGTCCGCACATTTGCCACATGGATTCGCTATCAAAACCTTCTTCGCCATTCCGAGCGAAAAAAACGCAATGCCACGCGCAAACTTTTGCAATGTATGGGCGCGATGCCGAAGTTGATCGGCAACCTCTGAAAACCGAACGATGGGACCCGCGACGAGTTGCGGAAACATTGATACATAACAAGCGAAGTCAATAAAATTCCGAATCGCTTTCGCATCGCCGCGATAGACATCAATCGTATAACTCATCGACTGGAAGGTATAAAAACTGATGCCAAGCGGAAGCGTTACGTGAAGAATATTCTCCCATATCGGCAGACCCAGCCACCCCATAACAGCGTTTATGTTCGCGATACCGAAGTTAAAGTATTTGAAAAAGCCCAAAAGGGACAGATTTGAGCAGATCGAAACTGTTAATGCCACTTGGCGGCGCAGCTTGCAAGCGCGTATTGCAGGTCGAATGTGCTGACGTTCACTGCCTGAGATGATGCGTCCACACATATAATCAATTAGCGTCGAGGCAAACATGAGCGGAGCAAATAAGGGGTTTGCCCAGCCGTAAAAGATATAACTGAAAAGCGTCAACCCAAAATGTTTCGCCCGGTGCGGGAGCAGATAATAACTGAATAGTGCAATGGGAAGAAAGTAGTAGACAAAGATATGCGAACTGAAAACCACGCCAAATCTCCAAGACTCACACAACTACCCAAAAAAACGTGTAAATTGTATAAATCCTATCTCTTTGTAACATCTGTAGGACTTACGCATTTCCTTTCAAAGTCCCCTGATAAGGGGCGGGGAATGCCCATACGGGGAATGCCCATAAGGCATTCATACCGTTGATTCGCATTCATACCCGGTGAATGCCCATAAGGCATTCATACCGTTGATTCTGATTCTTTAGGGGGTTTCTTGCTTCTGTTCACTTCAAAGTCCCCCTGATAAGGGGGATTTAGGGGGTTTTTTGGCTTCTGTTCACCTCTTGTCATGGTAGTGGCGAACTTCTTCTAACGCCTGCGTTAACTTCGTTGCTCCAAGTGCATTCAGATGGTCGAGGTCTTTGAACATCTCCGGGGCGAAGTCGTGATTTCCACCCTGCATCAAATCAACAAAGACAAAGTTCGGAAACCCCGCCTCCAGTTGTTTTAAACGATCCACCAATTCCCGATACCCCTTCTGGGTCGTCCCATCATCATCTACGACAGGTTGACCCCGCATGATCGGATGAAGCGGTGACAAATATAGCAACATCTTAACATCTCGCTTATTCAACGCGGCGATCATAGATGTAAGACGGTCCCACCGTTTTTCAGAAATTTCCCACTCCCGTTCAAATCTTTTTGTTCTCGGTCTATCCCATACCTCATCATTGAACTTCCAACCCCACGGACGCTCATTCCAATACTCTGAGACGTAAGGTATTGCAGCGATTTCAGCAGCCGTTTTTTCACCATCGGACCTCTGCCAGAGGGTTTCAGCATGCTTCCGATCAAAGGCAAAACCGCGACTTTTTAACAATTCCCGATCCGCTGAATGCTCAAAATGTCGGTTCACTGCGCGAGGCGACATCTGATAAACCACCCACGCCAAGCTGGGCATTTTCACGAGATATTTTTCAACGACAATCTCTTGAAACTCCAACGGTCCCCCCGAAATCGCAAGGTTATACGCCACTGGGGTTTTGCGGTTCTCCTCACCATAAAACCACTCCGCTCGAACGCCTGCCTCACCGCGTGAGTCACCTAAGGAAACGAGTTTAAGTTGATCCTTTATCCGCCAAAAAATCGGCATCTTCTCAGAAAAAATGCTGTCGTAGTCATACCGTTCCTCAACAGTTCGGTTTTCGAGAATCTTCTGACCAACATCGTGATAGAGCGGGATTTCACCGTCTAACGCAAGTGTATCACTGGTATAAAGGCTCTCAAACTCACCAAATTGCTGGTACGGATAAAGGTCAAGCGTGTGTGAACTGCCTACCTTTGCTTTTCCGATTTTCTGCGGTTGGTTGTCGTAGATTGCCCAATGCGCAACGCGAAGTTTTTTACCCTTGAATTCGCCTTCAAGACGTTTTTTGACGCTGTACTCATAAAAAACGAGTGCCTCCCGATAAGGGGCAATATTGGAGAGTGTCGGGATCTTGGATTTCGCGAGGAGTTTTACCTTAAGTCGGATAGGATCGCTCATGTCTATATCCAACAATCTACCATCAGGCGCGATTTCCAAGTCGATTTCTACGCCGAACTCTTCGGCTTCAACGTTGTAATAAATCGTCTCGGTTTGTAAACGACTTCCTACAATACTCATCCCGAGCTCGGTTCTCCGCTCCACGTCGTTAATTTTCAGCGTCCCGACCTGCTGGCGAACCGTATCCTGTACAGGTATTGGTAGTTCTGAATAATCGATCTTCTCCGTAATATCCCGCTCTCTAAATGTGCCATCAGCGGCGATTTCAAGTTCGATGTCAATACTATCGTCCTTCGCCTCTATATCATAGACAGTTTCGCCATCCTCTCGCTCCCTGTCAACATCATGAATCGGTACATCTCCAATTTCGCGGAGCGCGATCTTCTGGATAGCCTCAGGAACTTCATCAAACGATATATCCTTAGCAAATCCGTCAACACTTATAACAAAACATACTGTAATACAAAAGATGAGAAACTGTATCTGGCATCGATATTTATTCAAAACGCAACTCTCCTACGATAGATTCATCCGGAAGATAAGAAATTTCCTATTATAGTGGATACCATAATTAATGAGACATTCTCTGCACAGGCTAACAGCCTATGCTACAAAGAAAACACCAAACGGGACTCGTGTTACAGTCTGTTTTAGGACTTGAAATGTTTCTTTAATTCTAAACTTTACTATAAAATGATGCTGAAGACTAAAAACTTCTATTTGCGCAAATAACTTTTCACATTCTATTTCCTGAAAGGCGATCTTCATCCTATGGTGTTGCTGATCCTGCTCAGTTTCACCATGACACGGCACAGCAAGTTCAATGTATTATCGTAGACTTATGAATGCTGAATTAGAGGAAGTGAATTTCCTGTTCAGCCCACCTTCTCCCCAAATCGTTTCCAAATCCGGCGTGCATGCGTAATCCTTAAAAAAGCGGGAGACATCATCCGATTCTCGCTGCTCGGCAAGTCTGTTTTCAATGAGCGCAACATTCTGCAAGTCAAGCTCAATTCCGATAGACCTTCGTCCTAATTGCTCTGCCACAACCAACGTTGTCCCTGAACCCGCGAACGGATCCAAAACGATATCACCAGGGCTTGTTGAAGATAGGATAATCCGAAGGAGAAGTTGGATAGGTGCTTGTTGCTTATGTAGACGATTTCCATCCGCATCTCTCAACGCCTCATCGCCTGCGAAATAGCCGGAGGTCAACTCACGAATATCATCCCATACATCGGTAACGAACATACCGTTCTCGCGCGCGTGTTTGTAGCCTGCTGGCAGCGGTGGGTCAATCCGCAGACGATGGAAAACGCGCGGCGTTTTGCCTTTCGTTGCAAACGCAATAACCTGATAATGCTTGCCGAAACGCTTTGTTCCCGGTACTGCCGAGGTCTTCTTTTTCCAGATAATCAGATTTTGGAAAGTCCACCCAGTATCGCGTAAGCATTGCAAAACGAATTCGGTATTCTTCTCGCGTTGCATAAAATAAATCGCGCCACCATCGGAAGTCAAGGCATACACCTTCGCACAGACATCGCGCATCCACTCCCAATATCGCTCCGGTGGTATATTATCATCCCAAGCGTTGTAAGCCTTATCTTGATTAAAGGGAGGATCGAGAAAGGAGAGGTCTATTTTTGCGGTAAAGTCGCTGCTATCTAAGGCAGTGGTGCAATTTTCATGGAGGATGATGTAGTTCTTTTTAGATGAATTGCCCATAGTGTTTACGCGTTCTCACAATTAGGGTGATTCCGGGTTATCTTCCTCCGAAGGTTTTCCCCACGGTTCGTTCTCGAAATCCCGGACTGCAGCACCCAATTCACCCCAGAGATACTCGTCCCACAAATCCTCAGAAAGCATCTCAAGTTGCCGATGCCGGATATAGTCCCGGAACTGCTCACTCTTAGGATCGTCTGATTCGGGAATTTGTGTCTGTTTTGCCATAATATGTATCCCTTCACAAAAGATGCATTTCGCTACACCTGCAAGTTTTAAATCCTGATTAACTTCCCAACAAGGCGACCTGTATGATTGTCGTTCTCAACGACAACTTTCCCGTTCACCAGCGTGTAATCGTACCCTTGTGCCCGCTGCGTCCAGCGTCCGGCACCAACAGGTAAGTCATAAACAAATTCAGGGATTTCCATGCAGAGGTTATCCGCGTCAATCACATTGACATCGGCATAGTAGCCCGGCTGTAGGAGTCCACGTTCAGGAATCCCGAAGGCTTCTGCCCCGTCGGAAGTCAACCGACGAATTGTCTCTTCAAGCGAGAATACCCGCCGTTCACCGTGCCAATACGTCAAAGCATGCGTTGAGAGGGACGCATCGCAGATAGCATTGACATGCGCGCCGGCATCACCGAGACCCAGGAGGGTATCCCGATAGCGTACAACTTCCTCAACATGTGCAAGGTTATGATTGTTTGTCGCAAAGGCGAAGAGTTGCCGTCCACCGGTTTCGCAGAATAACCGAACAATTGTTTCTATGGGACGTTCGTTGTTTTCCTTGGCAATATTGCGCAATAGATTCTCCGGTTTACGGACATATTCACACGCCGTCGGTCCGAAGCGGTATAACATTTTACCGAGGCGTTCATCGCTCTCTGGCGGAATGTCAAGCAGCTGCGCACGCGTCTTTTCATCTTGGATCGCTGTCAATCGTTCAGCGTAGGGGAGGCTGTATAACTCCCGCCACGCGCTCGCATCGCGAATCGGCATCCAATTACAAAGCCCAACCATTACTGTGTTGACGCGGGAAGATACCATCGGACGCGCCTGTGCACCGTTAGCACGCTCTTCATCAAGCCACCCTAAATAAAGCGTCTGAATCGTCGGCACGGCTTCATGTGTGAACGCGCTGAAGATTACAGGACAGCCGCTCTGCCGGTTGACCTCAGCGATGCGGTGAATCTCTTTTCGGGTCTCTGGATACTCCGTCGTCGGATAGTTTTCATATTCACCGAAACCCGGTGCCCATTGGAAAACACCTTTATTGTGCCTGCCTACCGCTTGTGCGAGTGAGACGAGTTCATCAAGATGTGCGAAAGTACCAGGGATAGGAATGCCTTCAGAGGTTTTGTGGGTAAGGGTTCGAGAAGTGGAGAATCCGAGTGCGCCTGCTTCCATTGCCTCATCAATCGCAGCCTGCATCGTCTTCATCTCATCGGGGGTTGGGTTCCGGTCTCTTTTCAGGCTCTCTTCGCCCATCGCATGGTAACGGGTCGCTGCATGCCCGATCATACCGCAGACATTCACACCTTTCGGGCAAGCGTCCAAAGCGTCATAGTATTCCCCGAAGGTCTCCCAATTCCAACGGAGACTCGACATGATACTTTCCGCAGGAATCCCTTCAACGCTCTCAAGGACCTTCGCCAAAACCGTATGGTCGCTCTGCTTGACAGGTGCAAAACTCACACCACAACTGCCAAGGACAAGCGTCGTGATACCGTGCCAACACGCAGGCGTGCCGAGCGGGTCCCACATAAACTGCGCATCCATGTGTGTATGCGTATCTATGAACCCCGGCGTGACTAATCTGCCTGCGGCATCAATCGTCTGGTAAGCAGCTTCAGATATATTACCAACAGCTGCAATCCGATCACCGTTGATGGCAATATCGGCTTTGAAACCCGGGTTCCCTGTGCCATCAATAACTGTTCCGTTGCGAATGATGAGATCATGCACTATTTTTTTCCTTTGCGAGGTAGAGGCACAGTCTGGATATTTGCAATTTCACATTAGACCGTATACTGCTTCAGCGTATCGTCATCTAAGTTCTCTAAAGCATCTTTCGGATCGTGTTGCTCCCCTTCGCTGAGTTCCTGTTCAGAGAACCCGTGATCGGCAATCACGTCTTCGGCAACAAAGATAGGTACTTCGCAGCGCAGTGCAAGCGCGATTGCATCACTCGGACGGCAATCCACCTCAATCTCGTTGTCGCCTACTTGCAAAGTGACATGCGCAAAAAAAGTTCTTTCTTCGACATCGCGTACACACACATCTGCCACCTTTGCATCAAGCGTTTCAATCATAATTTTCAGCAAATCGTGTGTCATAGGGCGTGGGAGCTCGACATTTTCTAAATGCATTTGAATAGCCGCCGCCTCCGATTCACCGATCCAAATCAGGAGTATCCGATTTGAATCTTCCGCTTCCTCTTTCAGGACAACTATCGGTGCTCCCGTCCTCCGATCAATCGAGAGAAAGTGAATTTTAACTTCAGTCTTCGCCTGTTTCTCAGTATCCATTTGTGCATCCTTTCATGTTTTTCTATATTTCCTTTAATCAGCATCCATCAATTCTGCTTTTCTCACATCAAAAATCCGCTTTGTGTCGTCATAGTCTACAAGGATCACAGTATCTCCCTTGACAGGAGGGGTTTCATCAGATTTGGCGCGGCAACTGACGGTTAACTCCGGTCCATCTGGCACTCGCAGCCGAGCCGTACCAAAAGTAGTCGTAATCTGTCCACTGATGACGCGTCCACTCAAACCGAGCAGCTGGTCATCGCTGACATCTCTCTCGCGCTGTGGAAAGAATTTCAAAAACGTGATAGAGATATAACGAGCACTTAGAAAAGAAAAGAAAAGCGCAATGATACACGATAGCCACACCCGCTGCGGCACTTCAGCAACATCAAGTGCCGAATTCGCAACAAGTCCAACAATCCCCCACGTCGCAAATAGCAATATCAGCACAACCACCAACGGTACTTTGCCAACATTTAGAAATCCAAGTATACTAACAAAAGGAGCGTGTTGTCCTTCAGCAGCTGGACCTATATCCTCGCCCGCATCCGTACCATCGGAACCCCTTATACCTTTAACAAGTCGAAAGAGTACCAATAAGAATACAATCGCTAATGGAATCGTAAAGTAGACGTTATACGAAAGGAAAAAATACATCAGGAACGCTCTCATGGCTACCTTCTACTTTGTGAGCTGCTCAGTGATGCAGGCGTAGGCACACCGGGCTGAACGGAAGTTGATATTATCAATCCAATGGACGTTACGTACAACGCTAATTTCAAGCCTTGCCTGACTAAGAAGCCGATGCTTGAGCTGCCGGACCAACTTCACATCACGGATCTCGGTGAATAATAGGTTACATCGGATATTCGCATAAGAGACAGCGAGGCTGCCTATATATCGTTCGTCCAAGACCAGCACCCGTCGCGTCGTGATAAAAACGAAATCCGGGCGCAGCAAACTTGAGCGACCAAGGATACACAAACAGACTTCCTCATCCTCGCCTATATGCGCTCGCACAGTCTTCTGAATACGAGGCGGCATGTTGACAAATTCAGCCATGTCATTACACAACCAAATAGACGCGCAACCAGAACAGGATCACCACGCGGAAATGGAGGTGGCGGGAATCGAACCCGCGTCCGAAGGCAGTTCAATAGAGGCTACTACATGCTTATCACAGGTTTTAAAATTCGCCTATCAGACTCCCCTGTGCAGGATTCAGAATAGACTATCTCAAAAGTAGTTCGCGGCACGCCCCTTGAGAATGAGCGAGCGGCTAGCCCGTATTGCAACGCTTTAACTTCCCTGACGGGCAACAGGTCGGTCAAGCGTAGCCGCGCTATTAAGCGGCTAATGCTAATTCTTCATCAGCATTTATAAATGTTCCGCCTATTTAACGAGGCCTGCGGAGACCTCGGCATGCAACCTATATCTCATTTACCTTCGTCGAAACCTTGACACCCCCAAATTGTAAATACACGATGAGAAACCGCACTAACACATTCATCCACAGTGCTGTTAGTTATACGCTCGTATCTCATTCGCAGTCGCTTCACGCTCTATCTTATCGCGTTTATCATAAAGTTGCTTACCCATCGCAACCGCCAACTCCAACTTCACCCTGCCGTTGCTAAAATACGCGCGCGTCGGAACAATCGTCATCCCTTTTGAACGGATTGAACGTTCAAGTTTCATGATCTCTCGACGATTGAGTAGCAGTTTGCGTTTCCGTTTAGGTTCGTGATTGGCGATATTCCCGTGTTCATACGGACCGATGTGCGCATCAATCAGGAATACCTCTCCGTCTGCTACTTGTGCGTAACTATCTGTTAGGTTAAACCGCCCTGCGCGAATCGCCTTCACTTCAGTGCCTTGCAAGACAACGCCTGCTTCATATCGGTCACGTAAGTGATAGTCATACCGCGCTTTGCGATTAACGGTAATCGTTGGGGTTGCAGAATCTTTAGCACCTTTCATAGTGTCGTTAAGTATAACATACAAACAACTTGTATGCAAGAAAAAATGACAGAAAAGTTGTCGGTTGTTTGAACACCGATTCGCGTTTTCTTAACTAACGACAATTAATCCAATGCGGTTGACTCAAGCCATGTACTTGCCGAAAATTTGAAGTTTTTTCTTAAAACCGGATTTTAGTTGAAAACTGAAAGTATATCTGATAAAATTTATACTAAGTTCCGCGCGATGGAAGCATCAAAGCACAGTGCTTCGATTGCACGCTAAAACAGAGAAAGGGGTACCTTGATGCCAGAACTTTACGATACACGTTCACCGAATCCACCTTCACGCGCGATTTTGGTAGGCGTAAAACTACGACATACCTCGATGCAAGAAACAGAAGAATCGCTACAAGAACTCCGGCAACTCGCAGAGACTGCCGGTATTGAAGTTGTCTGTGAAACAATTCAACCCCGTAACATGCCAAATCCGACCTATTTTATTGGCGAAGGGAAGGTTGAAGAACTCAAACCTCTTATCGAAGAACTTGATGCGGACGCAATCATCTTTGACGAAGAACTGTCACCCGCACAGGATCGGAACCTTGAACAGAAACTTGATGTCGCCACAATTGACCGGACAGGACTCATCCTTCAGGTTTTCGCCCAACGCGCACTCACGAAAGAGGCACGGTTACAAGTCGCCTTAGCACAACTCGAATACGCGCTGCCACGTCTCACACGGATGTGGACACACCTTTCACGACTCGCCACTGGCGGTGGCGGCGGTAGACACCTCCGGGGTCCGGGTGAAACACAGCTCGAAATGGATAGACGTTGGGTCCGTAGGAACATCGCACACGTCCGAAAAGCACTCGAATCCGTCGAAAAGCAACGTCATGTGCAGCGAAGAAACCGATCCGAAAAAATTAAGGTGTCCTTTGTTGGATATACCAACGCCGGAAAATCAACACTTTTCAACCGATTGACAGGTGAAAGTGTCTTGGCTGAAGATAAACTGTTCGCGACTTTAGATTCAACCACACGAAAGGTGAATTTGCCGCAAAAGCAACAGATTCTCTTGAGCGACACCGTCGGATTTATCAAGAAACTGCCACATCAATTAGTCGCCGCATTTAAGGCAACGCTCGAAGAGGTCGCAGCAGCAGACTTTCTGCTTCACGTCGTTGATGTGAGCCACCCAGAGGCAGAAGCACAGATAGCCGCTGTGAACGTAGTTCTCGACGAATTGGATGCGACTGACATCCCGACGTTTATGGTTCTCAATAAAATTGATAGACTCAAAACAGAGGAGGACCTGCACATCCTACAGTGCCAGTACCCAGATGCATTCCCAATCTCAGCACAACACGGCGATGGCGTTGAGGCATTAATGGAAGCATTAGCAAACCGTTTCGCCGATCTCGGTACGAACCTTGATCTCACTATTCCGTACACAGAAGGAAAAACACTCGATTTACTCTACAAATACGGTGCTGTGCTTAACACTGAATACACAGAGGAAGCCATTCACGTCAAGGCACGCCTACCGAACCGCTATCTCAAATCGGTCTCCGAATTTTTGGTATCTTCCTAAGGAGAGGCGGTAATCATGCGATGGCTCGACCAGACTGACATCGGACACGACCTACAAATCTGTCCAGACTGTGACAGGCCATACGAGGTACTTGACCAGTTCCTCGGAAGCCCATCGGAAGATCAATCACACAACTGGATAGATGCCGTATTCAACGACGCTTACTATGTTGCGATCCGGTGTCCGCAATGCCTCGAAATCCGGTACCTCTGTATACAATCTCTAACCGCTACACAGTTTCACAGTGAAAAGGAAAAAAAATGAAGATAGGTGTTACCCAAATCATACTCGGAAACATGTCGTTAGACGATACGCTCGCCCTCTGCCAAGATGCAGGATACGATGCCGTTGAACTCACTTTCGGTGAAGGCAAAGACACCGACATCAATATGAGCGACGCGGAACTTCAAGGCATCGCCGCGAAATGCAAGGCAGCAGGTATTGAAATTGGCAGCATCACAGCAGGTTATGCCGACCGGGGTAACCTCCTCAGTACAGATGCAACGCAGCGCGAAAAAGGCGCGGTCTCCCTCGCCCGTGGCTTAGAAGTCGCCGGAGCACTCGGTGTCGGCGGCATCTTATTGCACCCCGGTCAACTCACCGCCGAAGGGACATACCAAGAAGTCTGGGATAACCTTGTCGGTATCCTGAAAGACTTAGCACCCTCTGCCGAAGCACACCGTGTCGCAATTGGGCTTGAAAACGTCTGGAACAAATTCCTGCTCAGCCCTAAAGAGATGCGCGATATCGTGGACGAAATAGACAGCGAATGGGTCGGCACTTATCTTGACACAGCAAATATGATGGCTTACGGCTATCCCGAACACTGGATCCGTGAACTCGCGCACCGCATCAAACGGGTACATTTCAAAGATTTCGCACGCGGGGCACACCAGTTCGTTAACTTATTAGATGGAGACACAGACTGGCAGGCAGTGATGGAAGCGTTCCGAGCAATCGGCTACGACGGTTACGTCATTCATGAAGTCGGTGGCGACAGGGAAGCCCAAATTGACCTCGCGCAACGGATGCGTACCATCGTTTCAATGTAATCGCAATAGGACCTACGCATTCCCTCTTAAAGTCCCCCTGATAAGGGGGATTTAGGGGGTTCTTCCATAGTTTCAAAGTCCCCCTGATAAGGGGGATTTAGGGGGTTTAAAATATCGCTCAATTTGCGTAAGTCCTACGCAAAAGAGAAAGCGATGGCTCTACGAAAAGCCATCGCCTGATGCCGGAGGTCGGACTCGAACCGACATGGACCTAGGGCCCGCGGGATTTTGAGTCCCGTGCGTCTACCAATTTCACCACTCCGGCTCTGTTTAGCAACATATATTATAGCACACTCTCAGCAAAAAGTCAAATTTCTAATTAGCCATCAACCATCAATGCGTTTTTTTCAAAAAATCTTTCAGTTTTCAGGACGGTTTTTCTGCGAAAAACCTTTAAGAGGCAGTAATCAGTAACCAGTTAAGAGTGCCTCGCAGTGAGAGTTTGATGCATCAAGTCTTTCTTTTAACTGGTAACTCGTAACTGAAAACTGGAAACTGACAACTATAAAACCATGGCAAACCAACAGCGAAACCCAGTATCCGAAAACATATTCCAACGCATCCTTATAAGCGCGATCGCACTTCTCAGCCAACTGCGTGAAAAGGAGACGTGGCAAACCTTGTGGCATTGGGTACTCTGGCGTGTCATGCCCAAACGCCGCCGCATTCTTAAGTTGATACAAGAACTCCAACCGCTTCACGCAGACGCACCTCCTGAAATGCGGGCACTCAGAGATGAAGTCTTCGCAAAAAGCTGCTTAGAACTCAAACGTTCGGAACAAGAACAGACGCTCTTAGACATTCTCGTACACGCCCATCAACCGCTCGGATTTGAACAAATCTTTTTCGCAGCAATCTATCCAGTCATACTCAAACGCGATATGGTCGCAAGTCCAATCAGCACTGAAACCCCGCATCGGCTTGACGTAGAAATCGGGTACCTCGGACACAACGAAGACTACTTCTTCTGGACGCTTGAGATTGACGGCACAAAACGTCTCTCACTCAACACACCGCTCAATCCAAGAATGGAAGCGCGTGAGGACAAACGCTATGTGGTTTATCAACTCGGAAGTAATAAACTTGTAGATACAGACTTTGCCGAATACGCCGAGCAGTGGCTACTCGAATCGCCACGTTTGACGATAGCCCTCCCCCTGCTGGCAGCAACGTATGCCGAGCAGTGGATACTCAACGCACGTCTCTATCTTTCGCACATTTTCACAGATCTGAAAAAGCGGAATTACAAGGTTACAGCAATGGTAATATCTGATTTTGAACGGGAGCGGTTGTCACTTTTACGCCGTCTCTCCCTGGACCGGCTAAGAAAACGTCGACTTCTGTCCGAACGCCGAAATCGGTAAGATAGATCCCCGGCTCAATTGAGAAACAAACACCCGAAATCAAGACCCGTGCATCACGCGTCTCTAAGTTGTCTAAATTCACGCCGTTCCCATGGATAACAGTCCCGATGTTATGTCCCGTGCGGTGAATAAAGTAATCCCCATACCCCTTTTCAGTGATATATCCGCGGACACAGTCATCCACTTCATAACCGTGAATCGGTTCATCGACAGCCCATTTTTCTCGGATAAACCGTATTGCCTTGTCTCGCGCCGTCTTGACAATATCAAAAATCTCAGTATACCGCGCCGGGACAGTTTCCCCCGCATAAGCCACCCACGTCGTGTCCGCAAAAACCGCGTCTGGCTCTTTCTGCTTTGCCCATAAATCAATCAGAATGAAATCGTCTGCTTGAATCTCTTGGGTATCCGTTGCGGAGGGTGCATAGTGCGGGTCGCTACTTTTTGCATTCACAGCAACAATAGGCGGGTGGTCTGTGACCAAATCCATCGCATCAAACTGACCGAGAATTTCCTGCTGAACGTCATATTCTGTAATACTTTTCCCATCCCGCAGCTGCGAACCGATCCACGCGAAGGCGTAATCTTTCGCTTGCAACACCAAGCGTGCAGAGGTTTGATGTCCTGCAGCTTGCGCGTCACTGAGCCGTGCTTCCACACGCTGTGCCAGTTCCGCAGACGTACGTACTTCAATCCCGAACGAACGAATCCACTCCAGCGTGCCAGCATCCACCCGTGAAATATAAGGAATCTCGGCGTTTGGTGAATACTCCATCGCAACCGTTTTGATACCGGCGAGTAGGGTCTGTATCACTTCATTAAGTTCTTCCCATCCCGCATAGAGTGCAACCTGTCCTTGCACATCCGTAAAATTCGATGTCTCAATCCGATGGACAAGCCACCGCGGCGCACCAGACGCAGGGATAAGACAGAACCATCGGCGCGTGATATGTGCCCCTGCCAAACCCGCCACATTCTGCGCAATCGGGTTTATCCCACGAAAATCGTATAAAAGCCACGCATCTAATTCTAATTCAGCCAATTCATTCTGAATCTCTGTTATCTTCATGCTACTCAAAGTGTACTTTTTTCCTAAAACCTTTAATCGTCTGCCCTGCGTTTCCGCTTCATATACTCATCATAGTAATTTTTTCTCGTGGTGACGATAGACCAAGTGGCAACGCTAACACCCACTATCGCAGCGATTGAACCTATGGTGATAATTACTGCAGTCATTTGATTAATCCTCATACCATTTCAAAATAAACGATTCTCATTAACGAAAAACCGGTTCGTAGTTGCGCAATTTATTGCGCTCTTACGTGCGTAAACATTCAATGAGTTTCAAAATCTCTGAAATGTGAGTTTATTTTTCAGATTCGGTATCAGTTAGAATTTCTCCCATAAATGTTTGTATAACACCAATTGACAGACAATAAACCCAAAACCTATAAGACTTACGCATTCCGTCTTCAAGTCCCCCTGATAAGGGGGATTTAGGGGGTTGCTTCCATCGAAAATCCTCACCCAATAATACACGCAAACATCTATGAGATGCACTGTAATAATGTCTTACTATCCCAACTGCAGGCAGGGTTTGATGAAGTTTAAGAAGATAAATCGGTAATCCCCAGACCCGGTAGGTGTGGTTTGGAACCGCACCGGGTCTTAGGCACAAACGCTGTGGTAATCTCACTGGATATTTTATGAAATTACCGAATTAAAAAATTAATCTTCATTAACCCCGACACTATAAAAGTAATTACGGACTTTACTATAAGAGGGCGTAAAGCCAACTTACCGAAAAACCTCATCAAGCCGCCAGACGAGTTTAAGCGCATCAGACCAGCCTATTTTGGCAAAAAGATCTAACAGATCCAGCAAGTCTTTCAAGGCTTCGCCGTCACGCACTTCGTGCCGGTAGTCAGCAAGTACAATTTCAACGAATTCTACAACCTCCCTAACCGCAAGCGTATCAAGCGTATATCCGAACTTTTCACTTGACTTTACAACCTCTGTTGCTAAATGCAAAACCTCTTTCGGATTACAGTCGAGGAAGCTCCTTAAAAGTTGCATGAAATAGTGCGCTGTCGGTGCAAACATAATACCGCTTGCCGGGTCTTGTGCAAAAGTAATGACCTGTTGCATCAAAGGTTTGACTTCATTGTAGTAATCACAGCGTAAATTGTCAGAGATTTCCTCAACAGGTTCTTCAGACTTATCTCTTTTATAGGCAACAGCAAAGTAAAGACGTGTAATAACTTCATCAACCACTTTGTACGTATCATGTAACCTTTCCACACTTTCCTCAGTCTCATCTTCCTTGACGATACAATACAATTCCTTAATTCTATCAGAAACCAGACCAATCACATCTCCTAACCACTCAATTGCTCGTTTCGCTCTCCTGCGTCCATCTTCGGTTTCAAGGGACTTCGGCTGGACGTAATCTCTCACGACCTCAGATACCGCACGACTCAGCGGCTTAGCAAATCGGATCGGGTCTTTGAAATACGTATCCTTAATTGTTTTGAATGCCCATGAATTTTGGCGATCAATTCTTAACCACATCAACAAAACGATGAACGAATCCGATGGCTCTAAACCTTCTGTAAGTGGAGGTGTATGTTCCAATAGTTTCGCCATGACGCGGGTTGTCTTGCCTTCATTTTCTTTTTCCCTTGCAACTACCCGAGTTAATGTATAGTAGAGGAACTTTTGCACGACGCGATTTCGCTCATGTGCTGCCCTTTTGTCCATGATATGCCAGAATCTTTCTGGTGCTTTGTTGTAAACTCGGAACAACTCCATTGCTGTTACCATCCGAACAGAGGGCACACAATCACTCGCGAGCGTCTCAAGGGCGTCTAATATTTCCATATCAGGTTGGTAAGAAGCAAACCTAAGGAGTCCACTGGCAGCTTCGTGTCTGGCACACGGTGAATACCCTGGGGAATCAAAATGGTCATCATATTGAGGATTTAGTTTAGGTTCTTCATGTTTCGCTGCCTCCAGAAGTGCTTCTCGACAAAAACAAAACTCGCTGTTCTCAAGTTTATTAGCAACCCGACCGAGAATTGCCACGCAGGCAGTTAATTTATGCCAAAGCGAATTCATTACCTCTTTATCGGCTTCTGTATTATCCTTTACAGCAGTGTGTGCCTTCCGTAATTGCGGTAAAACCAACTTAGAGGCTTCCATAGTTGGTACACCGTTCATCCAATCTGAACTAAATTTATTGAGAGGGGCGGAAAAGCGTTGCAATCCTTGATTTTCAGACTTAGTTATGTCAACACCCTGTGTTTGAAACCATTTCTCCTCAGTAACAGCCTCCGTCTGGGTACTGAAACTAACTAATGGTCGATTTTCCTGAATATCATTCTCACGCACCATTTTTCCCCGGATTTGCTTTGCTTCATCCGTAACTAACAAATTCTCAGGAATTCGTTCAAGGAGCCGATTTCTTCGATAGGCAAGGGCATTGTGGGAATCCTCATCTGTCGCTTCTTCTGGAAGTGCCAAGATATTTTTTTCAATCTGACGACGTTGGTCTGATCCAAACTCAGGCGCAGCGGTTTCTAAAAACATGCCGAGTTCATAACGGGTATCATTACCTCTCAGAATGGGTTTCGCAATACATAATTCAAACAAGCGCGGAGCGAAAACCCTTGGAAACTGGGACGCAGTCCCTAAAAGTCGTTTCCAAAAGAACGCTATTATAACTTCATTACGGAAAACGTCAAGTAGTGAATCAAGACACGCGTCTTCCGACATCGCTAATTCTCCGATATATTCAAACAGAGCGTCCGCCATTTCAATCGGTTCATCAGTATATTCTTGTTCATCCCATATATAACTACCATCTTCCATAAAGTAAGCGGGTTTTCCACGAAAATTGAATATCTCTATCATATCCTCAAGTTCTACACCTGCTCTAAGGTATCGGACAACATGTTCTCCAACAATGAAGACATTTAAACTTCGGATTACCGCTTGTGTTGCAGATAATGGGGCCGCTTGAAGAAAACCAGAAAAATGTTTTATCAACCGATATCGGCACATGCTGTAATCCTGTCGGCGGGTACTTGTCATAGCTAAAACGCCGCTACTAAGACTTGTTTTTGCATCGCTGGATTCATTGTGATGGAATGCGGTGTGATAAATTAAGGTGACAAATTCAGGATCATTGTCCCAAATTTTGTCCACATATCTGGTCAACCATGACAAGAAGGTTATCGGGAAATTATCCTCCTGCGGCAACTCCAGAATCTTTTCAAGGAGCATCCGAGACTTCTCAGGTTTCGTGTGATATGTTTGGGCAACAAGTGGCACTGCCGAGCGGCCACCAAACCGATCATACCAAGTATTTTTACCTGCTTCTCTTTTCTGCCATACCCATTCAAGCAACCGTCGTCCAACCCGTCCACAAGCATGCACGACCCCTGAATTTTCGGATTCACTCGTTCGTTCAAGAATAGCCGAAGTAAGATTTGCCAAATCCCAAGCAAACTTTTCGTTCAAGTACACCGAAATCTTGTCGAAAAAATTGATCCAGAGAGTGTCACGTTTAATTTGTAGAGTTTGAAGTGCCTGCAATAGGCATGTTACTGCTTCGTTTGCGATTTCTTTCTTTTCAACGTTCTGCAGTTTCTCTGAAAGTAGTGTTAATTGGTTAATCTTGCGTGCTTCATTTGCAATAACGCTTGTTGGTACCAAGCGCGCGACAAGACGCAGAGGAACAGATTGATCGTTTTGTAAAATATGCCAAAAAGCTTCCCAGAAACTCGCGGAGTCATCATAGTACCAGAGGCGCGTGAAAAAGTAGGTGAGACTCGGTCGAAGAAAAAGCGGACGCGACAGATCCTCAAGAATAAAATTCTCAAGGTGTTGAGGTTCATCATCAATGAGCAGAACGCTAACTGCATAGTCAAAGAGAATGTTGTGAAAAAATGCAATCCGTTGTCCACTTGAAGATATTTTTGTCAAGATCTCATCACTTTGGAGTTTATCCCAAGCTGTCTTTCTCACCAGCTTATCAAGGTCCACATCATCATAAATATCATCCACCTTGATGGTTAATAAACGTTCCTTAACCATTCGGTATGAGATTCGTCGCAAAATGAGCTCTTTACTTTCATTCTCAATTCGCCGTCGCCAAAACAGACCGAGTAATTGGACTTCAGAACGAATCTGACTAAAATCAGGAGCCTTCGGCACAGATTTCAGAATTTTTTCCAATAGCCAAAGATTAAAAGGCTTGGCAAGGATCCTCTTAAAGTCTGAAGTACTTTCGTCGTAGATTTTTCTGGGACAATCAATCTGTTCCAAGGCTTGTAGAACCTCATTCTCATCGAAGGGGGGAATTGTGAAATGGCGGCATAAAATTTTGTCGTTAGCATCTTGAGTTAGAGCGGTATCGTCACGATTGCCAAACAAGTCTAAGAGTTCTTGAGATTTTGTTGCATCATAAGTCCGGACTGTAACGATAATATTCCACGATTCTTTGAGTTTATAGACTGCACTCCGTATTAACTTTAGGAAGCGATTGCGTGTTTCTTCATCTCGAGCGGCATCAAAGGCATCAAACAGCAAAATTGCTTTATCATCTGATACCGGAACGGACTTCAACTTTTCAATCAGGTCCCCTTTGTAAGATAACTCTTGTCGTAAGGTTTCGTTGGTCCCATTTCCCAGTTGATCAAGGGGTAAAAGTAGATACGGTACTTCGGATGACTTTAAGTGTTGATGGAGTTCTTTGAGTAAATATGTTTTCCCAACCCCTGGACTTCCAATAACGACTCCGCTTCCTCGCGAGGCAAAGTCCAACAAATCACTGCGTAATTTCTTCCGATTAATTTTTATAGTTCCAGACTCCTCTCCCCACAAACCATTAGTCTGTTCTAACCAATCCAATATATCTTGTGGCTCATCATTTTCTTGTTTTTCTCCAAAATGTTGCTCAAGTATACTTTCTATCCTATGGACCTTGTCCAAAGGAAACCCAGAAATTTCTCTGAGTAAGTCGCGATAATCGCGTATATCATTTTTCTTATCAAAACAGAATTTGCCTTGTATTATTTCGTCAAATCCTCGTCCTTGATATCTGCTTTGTTTTTCTGTCAGAATATAGATAACGAGGTGGTCGTAATCTTCGTAGAGTTTATGAGCAACAAATTTTTCTAAAGTCCGCTTTACTTTTTGAGAACTGGGCGTTGACGTAATTTGGTAGGCAGTTCTTGTTTCCTTATCTCCTAAATCTATCGCTGGTGTATTAGTATCTTCCACATTTAAATTTTTCAATTCTGTATGTCCATAGATTTCTGAAAACAATCGAATTAGCACATCCTCAGATATACGATTGATGTCTGTTCTATTCATTGCTGTCGCCCCTTTAATCTGGGCTACAAACCTTGACATCAATTCATTGATTCTATCTTGAGTTTTTTTCAAATTCATTGAAATAACACCTCATGTATAATAAATTCAAGGACCTTGGCATGCAGCAATATTACGGAGTCACAAAAAATTCTTCTAACAGTGTTTCATGATAACCTTGAGAAAATAATAGCACATTTGACAAAAAGAATCAAGCAAACCAAGATTCTAAACATACCGCCCTTACAGGGCTAAAGCAGATGATTTGAAAGTTGACAGACTACCAACTACTCCGCATCATCAATCTCAGGTTGATTTCCAATTTTGCACTCTTTACCAATTTCATCAAGTATACAATCTAAACCTTGATGTGGATTGGCAGAACCATAGCATACCTTGTAGAATACAGTATCAACACCATAATCCCTTTTGCGCTTTTTAGCTTTGGCTTTCAAGGTCTGGGCACATTTGGGGCAGATATCCATAATAGCGAAATGAGTAGATGTTCCCGATTCTGTCATTTCCATACTAACAGTTTTTAACATTTTCTCGAAGTAAGGATCATCCATACTGAAACCTACAAAAACCAAACGACGTGTAGGTAAAATAACTGACAACAATCTCCGATGAAGAGTTGGTTGAGAATTCTTCTGCTCTGAGTCGGGATTAAAAAGATTTAAGCGAGAAATTCCTTGGTAGTTCTTTAATTCCGAAGTTTCTTCTGGAACAACAAAACCGTAAGCTTTTTCATAGTCCTTACTAGTCAAAATGATGCTCTTTGGTAAGTCATATCTTCCGTGTAAGTGGGCAATACGTCGTGGTCTGCTTTGATCACTAACCGCTCGAATAAATCTATTAACCTCTATCTCAAAGTCCTCATGAACAATCAATGAATTGAGGCCTACTGGCGATTGTGTAATATCCGCTAACGCTGCTTCAAGGACTATATCGTAATTTGTTGTCAGGATACCTCTGAACGGTAGTGAAACCAGAGTTTTATGCAACTTTTCAACCGGAGGATTTTCAATATCAAGGTCAAGCTCCAATAATCGCGCAAGTAAAGTATAGTACTTTTTTAAATCACCATTTTGGCAAACATGTAATTTGATTTCTTGTGCGTATGTCAAGGGAAAATCTTCACGCTTTTTTTTGTCCGGCTTAAAACCATAGCCAAATTCATTAGTTAAATCCTCTAAATTCTTTAGAAGACCACGCCAATCTGGGTAACCCACACGCTTGCTGCTTCCAGCACCAACAAGCAATACTGCCTCGCCTGAAGCAACAAGTTTAATCAACTCACGCTTTCGTTCTTCGTTTTCATCTCGTTCTTCAGGTGTAAAAATTTCGGGTTTAGTTTCTGGATTGTTCATGTAAAAAGCGAGAATGATAGCGAAAGTATATAGCGTAAAATCCTCCATACTCCTACGGATTAGGACCTTGCCAAAACTCATGAAATGCTATACTAAACGTTCTCCAATATTATTGTGAAATGACATTGCAAGTGATATGCAGGCCCCTTGACCTTACCTCCTCACAATCAACGGTTAACAAAATAGTAGCACATTTAACGAAAAGAATCAAGAAAAATAGGATTTGTAGTTATAAGGTTACGGCACCCGGCGTATGTCTACTACTTTATCTCTAAAGCAGGCAACCCATCAACAATATCCACCGTCTCCAAACTCACCATAATCATCTTCCCAATCAACTTAACAATATACTGCGGATCGTCCGTACGGTTTGGGTCGTTAACAATACCGCTCCGCTTGTCTGTCTTCACACGATACTGATCTACCACCCATTCCAAAGCCGAACGCGTGCCGAGTCGATAATCAAAAACCTTTGGAGGAATACCCGATAGTGTCAGGAAATCGTTGTAGATGAGCGAGGTTTTATCTTTGGAGAATTTCATCTTCTCGACACGCCAATTGAGCGGCACATCCGGAGTTTGGACGAACTTGAGTTTATCGTATTCAGGTTGAGATTCGTAGTTGATGTGGAGATCCGCTAAGCGTGCACCTGCTGCTGCGAATTCTCGGAAATCCGCGGCGAAAGGGATGTGTGGCAGGTCGCGTTTGAGGTTCGCTTCGTATTTCTGGCGATAGTCAGGGTGATGCAGGAGTCCGTAATTGTAGTGGAAGATGTCCCATTTGGTGATGGTGTCGTCGTTGTAATGGGTACGGAATTCTGTCAATGCCCAATCGGTGATGTTTTCGCGTCGGTTGGTGCCGTCTGCGTCGTAGATGTAGAAGGGGAAGCATTGAGAACCACCTTGAGGCAATTGATCAGCAAGTTGATTGACCATTAATCCAAACATCGGCCAGTCTCTTCCGACCTTAAGCCATATCACCCGATTTTCCATTTCGGTTTCTGGCGTGGGAAAGATGAACGGGAAGAGGGAAACTTCATCGTTCATAATGGAATCAAAAAACAGATTAGATTTCGTGAAAGGACGATAGAGTGAATTTCTTACCTTATGTTCAGCGGATTCGGCAATTTTGTTTTGTTTCAATTCGCGTTTTAAGTTCCGACTCCATTTGATTTCTTTATCATCAGGTATCACAAAATCATCAAGGTTAACATTTCGATCTGTTCTTTGGCCCCATTGAGTCACTTCAGTATTATAAGTTTGGATCATTTTACTTATGTTTTCAGTTAGCACGTTTCGATTAAAATTGTAAATCCATGCATCACGACCAGTGAGGATACCGGTACTGTAAGTTTGAAAAATCACATTTTTTGCTGCATCCTTTGATGCTTTCGCTTCTTTTGTCCCCATTGGCATAAAGGTCTCAAATTCGGTGTGGAGTCCTTCAGTCAGCCATGTGTGCCGCGTGTCGGGTTGGATCGGTTGCCACGGGACATTGCCTGTATGTTGGCATTCATCCAGAAAGTCGAATTTCTGTTGCTTGTCCCACAAGTCATGGGTACGATGGTAGAAAATACGCGGTAATTCCGACCGGTTTTCCTTTTTCTTTACAAATAGGTTGATGCTCACGCCGACGCGAATCCCGAACACATTCGCGTCAGAGACTTTTAACCCTTTCCGCGCATTTCCACCTAAATCGAGGATATAGATTGCATCGCAATCTTCGGCGAGGTGTTTCCGCATGCCGTCAAACGCCACGCCGCTGAGAAAACTGTTGTTTGTGACGAAAGCGACAACGCCTTCGTCATCAATCCTGTCCAACCCCCATCGAATTGCTTTTATGTATGGATCGTAGAGCGCAGTTCTAAGCGTTGCTTTGGAGTCTTTTACATAAGTATCCGCAACGCGCTGGTCCATGGTCTCATACTTCCGGTTTTTGTTGTTATCGTTCTCGTTAACCTGCCCCATATTGTAAGGTGGATTGCCGATGACGACGAACATATCAGTCTCTTTCTGCTTTTCGACGCGTGCCGTGTTCGCAGGCGTGAGGAGCTGCATCTGCTGGTCCTCTATCATCTCAAACGTATCCACGAGACAGATACCTTCGTAGGGTAGATACCGGTGCGTTGCCGTGTAGTATTCTTGCTCGATGTTCATACTGGCGATGTAGTAGGGCAGGAGCATTACCTCATTGCACTGGAGTTCCGGCGGATCCGCCGTATATTTGCGTTCCAGTGAGATGGGATCCAACGCCTGCATAATGCGGACGATGAAGTTGCCAGTGCCGACGAACGGGTCGATGATATGCACGCCACTATCCGAAAGTGAACGATCAAACTCGGTCTGTAAAAGATGCGCAACGCTTTTCACCATGAAATCGACGATCGGCTGTGGTGTGTAGACGATGCCGTGCGTATCGGCGACTTTGACGGAAAATCCTTGAAAAAACTGCTCGTAGACGGTGTTGAGAAAACCCTGTTTTTGGGAGAAATCGGTAATCGTACCGGCAGTCTGCTCGATCGCAGCGTAGAACGGCTCCAGAGGGCGGAGAAACTCGGAACGATTCAGTGTCCGTTCTGTGAGCACATCAATGACAGTCTCAATTTCACGAGCGATAATATTTCGGCGCGTAAAGTCGGGATTATCAAAGACCGTGCGGAAGATACGTTCTGTCAACAGATGCTGGATGAGCATCTCCTCCACAGCAGCGACGGAGAGGTTCGGATTCATTGAGGCTTGACACTGTTGATGAAAACGGGTAAACGCTTCCTGAAAATGCGGATTGTTTTGGCGTTCCGTTTCGATTAATGCCGCCAATTTGTCCCCGAGTTCCGGCACCGTGTCTTTGAATTCAGCGACGGCGGTATGCCATGCTGAGATATTCTCCGCTTGATAGGTGAAGAAGGTCTGGAGCACTTGGATGAGGTTTCTCGGCTCGGTGATGTCAAGGTCAAGTTGGAGTCGTCCGTGTTGATAGAGAAGGGCATGGGTCGGAGATTGGATGACGATATTTTTCGAGGGGTAACCTGCCGCAAACTTCTTATCTGCTTCAGTGTGAAGGTCGTCTTGGGTATCTTTCGCTTCCCAGTAGCCGTGTGGTAGACCGTAAGTATCGACGACTTCACCATCCGGTTGGATACGTCTGTTTTCTGGGGTGTAATGTGCTTTTTCACAGAGGAGTGTGAGGTCAGAGCGATGGCAGTAATGCTGGAGCAAGTTTTGGAATGCGGTGCGGACAGTGCCTTCATTTTCTACGCCGTACTGCGCATATTTTTCGAGTTCAGCATAGTAGTTTTTGATGGGCTTGTGTGTCGGTTTGATATTGAAATCTGGCATGTCCTTTCCCTATATGCTGTAGGTGAACGAAACAATGTCAAATTATACATAGATTAGGGCGAAACTGCAAGGAAAATTTTGTTGTATAGCAGAACCTTGTAGGAGCGAGCTGCGCTCGCGACCCGCTGTGATTGCTAATTGCTGAAAACTGAATACCTCCGAAACCCTTACCAAGAAACGTTGACAATTAAGCATCCACACTGTATAATATCCGTTGAAATCAACACGGAGGATGCAGAAATGGATCTTAATTTCATAGACTTGGAATTCACGGCTCTATTTGGTGCTTTAGGCGGATTTTTGGGAATGAGTGCTGTAATCCTAACAGTTCTGGTACATATCGTCTTTGCGATAGCCGTCTACCGAGACGCAACTGACTTAGATCGCGTACGAACTTTGATTATAGCAGGTCCTGCGATATGGTGTATAGCGACCCTCATTGGCGGTGTAATCACAGCAGCTATCTATTGGGCGATGCATCACTCACGCCTAAACCCAGATATCCCGATCGCCACCACAGAAACAACAGAAACCGAAGAAGCATAAGCATTAGTAAGGCTATCACCACTACACTTTAACGTGAGTTTGATAAAAGCATATCGCACTACATGGATCAATCCGAGCAACAGAAATACCCGCAAGAATACTTAGAGCAATGTCGGCACCCTGAAATCCAAGCACTCCGTCCCGAAACAGCAGATACCGAAGACGTATGGATACCGACATCCGAACAACTACAACAACTCCTAACACAGAAACTACCCTACCCAGATCGGTCAGTCTTCCAACGCACCGCAGACGGTTGGGAATACCAGACCTATTTTCGAGAGTGGGCTGCCGATTACGGCACCTATATTGATACACACCGCCAATTCGTTGGAACCCATGCTGAAAGTGTGCTTTTGCAGGCGTTGATGGCACTGCTCGGCATCAGCGAACGATGGATGGTATAGGGTAGTAGGCACACGCCGATGTGCCGTAACAAAGAGGAATACTATGACATTTGGAACACTACTGGCAACAATCCAAGATTATAAACAGGCAGGTATCTCAAATCCTGAAATCTTAACAACACTCCTGAATGACATGTTTGGCGATTGGTTCGCCTCACAAGGGATTAGTCGCCTCACGATGCTATCAGCAAAAAAATTATGCCTAAACGTAACAGGCGAGTTAAAACATACCAATTCTGCGAAGGGAATCGGATTCCACTCCCGGTTTCTCGTCATTTTTTTAGACGACGTGGCAGAAGCACCAGAAACAATAGCAGAGGCACTCAAATGCTACACTTCAGAGGGTGACGGGGCTTATGTCTGGGTTATCCCAGACGGTTACATGGCAGCATTAACCCCAGCAGAGCAGGAATGGGAACAACACGGCGGTGGCTATTTCTCACACGAATCCATCTGTATCTCCAACACCGCCGATATAGACACCCGTTGTCTCCTTGAGGTACTTTATGAGGATACTGCGCTGGAGAACGTCTCCTGTGAATTTGATGTGCCAGCGCATCGATCGGTGCATTACCGACTCGATAAACTCAAAGCCGAAAACGGTGAACCGCTAATTGCCAAAGATGCCCCTGTCAGTTATAAAATCACGAGCCGCGATGCACGGGTCGTCGTGCAAGGCTCACGCATCCTGACAAGTGGTGAAAATAGCATATTCGCCAGTTTCGGCACCGTCATGGCGTGGTCCCCGCAATAGGCGTGTGTCAAACTTGTAGCCAATACCTACAGTCTGAAAACTTGCAATTATTCCTTGACTTTCTGCCTATCTTCATTTAAAATTTTAAAACATCACGCAAAAGGAGATAGACGATGGATGTGCAAGACTATTTCGAATTTATTGATGAAACCAGCATCCGCATCAAAGGGCATCGCGTTTATATTGATGAGGTGTTAAAAAAACATTTACAAGGCAAAGAACCTGAGGAAATTCTGCACTGCTTTCCAAAACTGCCCTTAGAGAAAATCTACGCTACACTCCTCTACTATGAGGCGAACAAAACCGAGGTGGAGGCTTACTTAGAACGGGTAAGGCAACAAAAAAGAAAATCAGAAAAAGAATGGCAGCGAACCCAGGGCCCCACACTCCTATTCGTTGAAGAGCGAGAACATCTGCGAAAAGAGCGGGAAAAACAGATTGCTTCAGGAAAGTTCAACCCGCTTTGGGATGAACCGGCATGAGACCCCGATTTCTTCTTGATGAACACCTCAAGCATGCAATTCAGGAACAACTCCCTGAAATGCATGTTCGACTTATTGGAGACGAGGACGCGCCACCGTTAGGAACACCTGATCCAGACATTCTGGTGTGGATTGAGCACAATAACTACATCCTAATTACCAACAACCGGACGACCATACCAAGTCACCTTACCGAGCATTTGCAGGTTGGCGGGCATGTCCCCGGAATTCTTTGTTTCCCACAGCGGACCTCAATCGGGACTTACGTCAAAGAGTTGCGTAGGATTTGGAACGCTTTCACACCTGAACGACATCAAGATGTTATACTATATCTTCCAGAAAAAAAGAGGTAAAGAATGGAACTGCAAGACTACTTCGACTTCAACAGCGAAATCGACATACGCATCAAAGGACATCGAATTGCTATTCAACACGTATTAAATAAGTATCGACAAGGCAAAAAAGTTGATGAACTTCACAGCCGCTTCCCGACTTTATCCATGGAGGAGATCTACGCCACCATCCTCTATTATCTCGCCAACAAGGAGGAAGTAGAGGTCTACCTTGAACGTGAGAGGCTCATGGATGAAGAAGCTGGGAAACTCATAGAAGCGTATGGCAGAACCCCTACTCTGATTAATTGGGAAGAACGCTTAGAAGCAGCCCGACAAAAACTGATCGCCGAAGGAAAGTACCCCGCGATGCCGAAATCAGCGTCAGAAGACCCTGCGATGTGAGAGTACATGTCGTCTGGATCTACGATGAAGTCCCTTCTTCAGAACTTACTTATAGTTTGTATCAAATGACCCCATGAGTTATACTTATAGTATGAGTTAACCTAACAGGTAGATGTATTTGCATCACCGACACTCTCCTCATGGAGGTCACTATGAAACGCGAGAAGGATACCGCTTACGGTATCAACCGTCTCGAATCCAAGAATGCCAGAGCTGCCATTATTCAGAAGATTTCAGCAGACTTTAATCTCATGCCACTCATTGCTGAAGCCTACTATAACCAAATTTCTGACTATTTTGCTCAACATGCCGATGTGCAACTGACATCCGGGCAAATCTGTTATGAAGCCGTTGCCGCAGACCAACCCGCTGGCAAACATATCGCTTTAGCAAAAAAAGTCTCTTGTCGGCTTACCCTCAATGATGTCCAAAATGATTTGCAAGTTTTAGCTGATTATGGACTCGCAGGACTCAGGCGCCACCGTATCCTCCGATTGACCCAAGAAACTTATGACCAAGACGCATTGCTGAGTTATGAAGATTTAGCCGTCTTATTAACCACCTCTCCTGCCACCGTCAAACGCGATATTCGCGCCTTGAAGCAGGAAGGATATTTCGTCATGACGCGCGGCGCGAAACACGATATGGGCCCCGGTCTGTCTCATAAGACGCAGATTCTTGAGTTGTATTTCAAGGCATACACCTTCACCGAGATTGAGAAAAAGACCAACCACTCCGAAAGAGCCGTCTACCGCTACCTCAGAGACTTCACACAAGTTGCCACACTCCATCATCAAGGCTTTCCTGACGCACAGATACGCCTGATTTCTCACTTCTCAGACCGGCTGATCCGCGAGTATCTCGCACTCTATGAGCAATACCAACACACCGACCGCATGACCCAGCTCCTTCACCCAGAGCCAGTCGATGAAAAAAAGGAGGCTCTCCGATGAGCAAATCTCTGACGCGCACACAAATCAACGAGAAGAAGTTCAGACGTATCAACGATAAATCTCTACGACAGTTGCTGATCCATCGCTTTCTCAATGACTACGGCTATGACAAAGGCGAAGTCACTGCCACGGCTATTGTTGATGATATTCTCAAGACTGTTGAAGACTATTTCGTCATTACCCTCCCTTTGGAAAAACTCGCCACCGGCGACGCACTCCCCGAGGAGCTATACCTGAGTTATGGACACCTCGTTTGGATGGCAGTCCCGATTGAAGAACATCCAGAAAGGGGAAAGTCCATCATCAAAACTCGCATGAAACCCATCATCCTGACCTATCTCGCCACAGAGGACATTGAATCCTTCCGCAACGGTTTCACCTCCCGGCAACTGCGGATCAATCGCTTGGTCCGCTGGTGTCATCAAGCTTATGACCAAGGGGCCTTATTGACACAACTCGACTTGGCAGTCTTGCTCAACGTCTGTGATGCCGTCGTCTGTGATTATGTCAATGAATGGCAAAAAACCACTGGAGACATCTTACCCACTCGAGGCAATATCCATGACTTATCCGGGGCGATTACCCATAAGAAAGAGATCATAGCCCTCTATCTTCAAGGACATCTGACACCCACTATTGCTGCGAAAACCAAGCACTCTAAGGAGGCGGTTGACCGATACATCCGAGATTATGAGTCCGTGAAAGTCGTGCGCACCGCTATCGCTGATATTGATAAAATCTCGCAGATCACACGGCTTTCAAGACGCGTCATCTCTCAATATATCGACCTGATTCCCAAGCAGCAACTCCAAACTATGGATGCCAACCTTGCCAACTCAACTCCAAATCAGCAAGGAGAAACCTAATGATACCCTAATCCGTTGTTCCAGACACACTTGATTTGGCAAAACCGGCGCAGTTCCGTTGAAAATATCCTTGACAGTCGGCTACCGGTTTTGCTATACTTTCAGACATGTTGATCGCTGAGCACATCATTTCTCAAAGAAGATGTCAGCGAATTCAACTTAATCCCCTCATTAGGGATGACTGGGAAGCTAATAAACATCAGCCTTCCAGCTATCCTATGGTCATTTGATACTATTTTCTAATTAACATTTTCCGCGTAGCAGTGAAATCATCCGCAGTCAGCGTATAGAAATAGACACCACTCGCAACAGGTTCACCAACCTCATTGTTGCCATCCCAATACGCTGCACGGACGCGACTCTCATAGATGCCAGCGACCTGATGCCCTAACGCCAACGTCCGAACCAAGCTACCATCCGCAGCATAAATATGCACCGTGACATCCGCAGCTTCAGCAAGGTGATACGGTATCCACGTCTCCGGATTGAACGGATTTGGATAGTTCGCAAGCAACACCGTCTTTTCTGGAAGTAACGATGCTAAAAGTCGTTGGAGGTTTTCGATGCCTTGTCGGAAAGCAAGCGACCCGTCATTTTCAACCTCCGCCTGTGCGATCCACGCCTGAACCATTGTTGAATCTAATTCTAAACTGTCTATAGCAGTAACATTGAAAGGCGCGACTCCCACAGTTGATGCCCCGAAATTTTGTGACACAACGATCAGATCTAAGATATTAATAGTGCCATCACCGTTCACGTCCGATTGGCGGTTGACAGATGCATCAGAACCCAAGTGTTGTGCCACCAGAATCAGATCCAGAACATTTACCAAACCATCCTGATTGACATCCCAAGCCAGATATTTGCGGTCTTCTATGGTGATAACAATTTCAGGAACATCTGATAAGATTGCTTCACCGCTACTGGAGCCAGCAAAGAAATTGCTAAACGTTACACGAGTTTCTCCGACAGTCTTCGCCTTGAACGTTACCAACAGCAGCGTGCCTGTACCACTACCACTGCCCTTAAGCTTCGCCGTGCTAATATCTGCGATTTTACCCGCTGCGTTATCAATCGTGCCTTGCAGAAAGAAGGTATCTCCAATTTTCACATTCAGAAAATCGCCTTGGCTTACCTCAATCGCTTCAAGTACAGCAGGATCAAACGAAATATCAGCCTGCCATCCCGCTAAGTCAGCAACATCATTCGCATTGAAAAGGAGGCTGAAGGTATCATCAAGGTGAACAGGTGTTACATCCGTAGAAAGAGAGAAGGGGCCATCACTCACACTCACATCTAAGGTGGACGGATCACCCACAGTCATAATAATATCAGGTGGACGAGAAAAAATTGTCTCACCAAGACCCGAACCCGCTTGAAACTTCCGTAGTGACAGCCGACTCTCGCCATTCGCTTTCGCTGTGAATGTAATAGACAACAGCGTGCCTTCACCGCTAACCCCACCTTCGGAAATCCGCGCAGAACCTATACCGTCAATTCTACCCGTTGTATTATCAATCGTACCTTTCAAAAAGTGGGTGCGTCCCCCACCCTGCTTCAAAAAATTGCCATCGCTCACATTGTTAACTTTTAGCACCGCAGGATCAAATACTATATCACCTTGCCAACCTGCTAAGTCGGAGATATTTTCCGCCTTGAGTTGAAGCGTGAACCTATCACCAACCTTAACCTGTGTCGTTGCTGTGGAAAAGGCGAATCGGGCACCGGGCGGCAATACTGTATATTCTGCATCAGGTGCAAACCCAAAATGACCACACCATCCACCGCCCCCATCGTGAATAGCAACCAGTAATACATTTCTTCCTTGTTTCAGCGTAACAGGGAAGGATTCCTGGTAATTGGTAGACCACTCCCAATTGAGTTTCTCTCCAACCAACTGCCCATTCAACCAGACCTTGTGATTATTATCACTGCCCGCAAATATTTTTGTTTCCTGTTCCCGAGGAGAATCCAAGGTAACCGAACCATAGATCACATTATCTTGATTATCACCTTTTGACATACCGAGAGCCTTCAACAGATCATTAACATTATTCCCACCTGTCGGAGAGATTTTGTGGGATGTCCAGATGCTATCACCAACAGATTCACCTTCTACTGAACCATTGGTAGCAATGTCCAGTTCAGTTACCGCGCCACCACTTGCTCTAGCAAGTAAATCGGTGCTACGGAAGCTATCAAACTGAGCCCCTGGTAACAGTAGCCACAACCAAGGTCCCGTTATTTTTGGACCCCCTTTTAGGAAAACACCTGGGTTGCCTTCCGCCCTAACAGTCGTCTTCCCAAACAGCCCTTCTAAAGGTGAGAAGTCTGATATTGCATTGTTACGAAGGTCTAACCGCTCCAAATTGGTTAATCCCGCAAGCAGCGATACATCCGAGATGATGTTATTCTCAAGATACAACACTTTCAACTGTGTTAACTTCGCAAGCGAAGATACATCTTTGATAACGTTAGCATCAAGATTCAGATGCTCCAAACCTTTTAGATTCGCCAACGGCGTTATATCGGATATCTGGTTATTAACCAACGTTAACCATTCCAACTGGGTTAATTCGGATAACCCAGAGAGGTCTGAGATATTACAGTCGTTAATTTCCAGTCGTCTCAAACTTTTTAACCCCTTTAGAGATGGCAGCACCTCTATTGATCTGTCATCGCCAAATTCTATCCATCTGAGTCTCGGTAATTTCGCCAAAGCGGAGAAGTCCAAGATAGGCGTGCGCCACGCATCTATCCGTTCTAAACTGATTAAACTTGCAAGAGGCAAAACATCCGCCACCGGATTGCGTGAAATCCCTATCCCATTTAATTTGATTAAGTCTTTCAGCGGAGATAGGTCCCTTATCTCGTTCTCCTCAAGTCCCAACCAGTCTACATTGACTAATCCAGCAAGCGGGGATACATCGGTTATCCGATTTCCGCGCAGCTTGATGTTATTCAGTCGGGTTAAGCCTCTCAGAGGAGATAAGTCGGATATAGAATTATGGCGAAACTCTATCCGTTCTAACTGCGTCGCAGCCTCAAGCCCTGTCAAATTGCTAATCCCCGCTTCATCCGCCTCAATTCGCGTCAACCGTGCCATCTCTGCCGCTGTAATCAAAGCCCCTGAGGTTTTGCCAAGCAACCCTTCTATCACAGATCGAAGGTTCGGGTCAGGAATAGAAACCAGATCCCCAGGACGTAGGTCCGTCCCCGGATCAACTGGCGGAGTTACCGTGTCATCCGGAGAATTCAGCGCAGAAATCACTTCGGGAAAGTTGGAGGTCCATGTATTCCGACTCACCCCCCTATCCTCCAATAGCCCTGCCAAACCTAAGTCCCGTAAACGCTGTTTATCTCGAATCTCTTGACGGAACATCTCCGTCTCTAAACCGACAGCAGCCGCAGCGTGTGCAGCCTCAACAGGACGTTGAAATTCTTCATAGAACCGATGTACCGGTTCAACCGTACCACCAAACACACCCCCCGTCTTTTCAAGTGCTTCCCTGTAACGGTCCGTGTCGTCCGCCACAAGAACATCCATCTTTGATTGTTCCACATACAGACGCAACCCCTGATCCTTCACCGGTCCCTCAGGGAGCCGCAGCATAATCTCCGCACGCACCTCGTCTTTAAACTTTTTCATCCCCTCCGTGTGGCAACCAATACACGAGAGACCATTCCGCACAGCAGGATTGCTCGCCGCTGGATTGGATACGATCGTCGTCGGTGCCTCATTTATCCGATTCCCTGACGCATCGGAGATATAATACCCTTGCAAACCGTTCGGCAGATGGAACACGACCTCCCCACCGTCGTGTCTAAAAGTCAGCGGATGTATAAAAATATTCTGAACGTCCGAATCCCCCGCAAAGTCGTAGCTTTTCCAATACGCACCATGGTCGGAGGTGTGCCGTTCCACAACACGGTTGTACCCTGACACACCCGACTTGAGGAAACCCGCACGCCAGACGCGAACCCCGGGGGCAGTGTTGATATTTCGCGTCACATTAACTCCCAGCTGCGCCTCTAACTCCTGATCCGTTTCTGGCAGGTCCAGAATATCGTGGTAAAGCGGTGGCAAAGACGCATTCGCAAGAAACCAATCCACATGGACAAACGGCACTTCGCAGTCCATTTCTGTACGTAAATGCGCCAACTTTTCGTGCAGACCTGCTTGCGTCTCAGGATCAAATTCGATGCTATAGGGATATTCCCGTTCAATCTGGGTCCATGCCTCGTTTCTGATATCCCATTGGTAGCGACGTAGATCAATGTAAAAGATTGTCTCTTGCAGGTCAATCGGTCTCGGATTGATCACCTCAACCCCCCAAGATAGGCTATTCACCAGTTTCGAGAGCGCGATCTTATAGGCTTTAAGTGCCTCTGGACTTTCGCCAGCGTTATAGAGATGCGTCAGGGTAAAATAACGGGCAAACGGACGATCAAACGCAGAGAGCGTCTCAAGATGCCTTTGGATGGTATCAAGCATCGCATCGGGCGTTATGAAGTTGACATCATACTGTACCTCCCAATCCGGTGCCCCGGCTTGAATCCAGCGACGAATCGTTTCAATAGCTGCATCTGACAGCGGAGGTTGGTTGAACGGCATTTGAAATCCATTTCCGGTAGGTCCAAGTAGACGCTTATAGAGTTCGGAAACATCAGGATCACCCGGGACAACTGCCCCATCGGCAACCAGCGCTGGTGCGGATTCAATGATAAGGTCTTCTGTAAAAGATCCATGTTCGCCATGGCAGCCGAGGCAGCTTTGTTGAAAAATAGCATACGCCTCTTGCGCAAGGTTATCTTGCGCCTGGGCAGATCCAAATCCCAGCATGACAAATGTTAAGATAACGAGAAATATGTATTTACTTGTTTTCATCACCAATCTCCTTTGAAACATACCTATCGTTTTTTAGTTCGGTCCGATGCGGTTAGGAAACCGCATCTACCTTTTTGCGACGAACAGCAATTTATTTTCTTATCAGCATTTTGCGCGTGGCAGTAAAATCGCCCGCGGTAAGCCTATAGAAATACACGCCACTCGCAACAGATTCACCGAGTTGATTGCGACCGTTCCAATACGCCGCCCGCGTCCGTTGTTGATACACGCCCGCGGGTTGGTGTCCTAAGTCCAACGTCCGAACCAATGCCCCGTTCACCGCATAGATATGCAAAGTGACTTTGGCGGGTTCCGCGAGTTGATACGGTATCCACGTCTCTGGATTAAACGGATTCGGGTAATTCGCAAGCAACGCTGTCTCCTGTGGAATCAACATCGCTAAAAGCCGTTGGAGATTCGCGATACCTTGTTGGAAAACAACCGAACCGTCGTTTTCAACCTGCGCTTGTGCAATCCAAGCCTGAATCGTCGCTACATCTAACCCAATGCTGCGGAGTGCAAGAACAGAAGGTGCAGCCGCAATTCCGCTGAGGTCACCAAGGTGTTGCGCCACAAGGATGAGGTCAGAGATATTGACAGTCCTATCGCCATTTACGTCCGCCCGCGCGTTGGTAGGATTGGCTTTTCCGAGGTCCTGTCCTACCAGAATCAGATCCAGAATGTTTGTTACGCCATCTTTATTCACATCATAAGCCGGTACTTCAATCGTGATCTTTTTATCAGGGTGGTTCACCGTATAGTCTGCATCTTTGGCAAACCCAAAAAAACCACTAAAAGCCCCATGTCCCCGATTGCAAACAGCAACCAACAAAACATTTGCCCCCTCTTTCAGCGTGACAGGGAACGCATCTTGGAAGTCCCCCGCACCCCGTTCCACCGGATTATAGTGAACCAATTCACCGTTAAGCCAGACCTTCACCTCATCATCGCTCCCGGCGAGCATCGTTGTTTCCTGTTCACGCGGTGACTCCAACGTGACAGAACCGTAAACAACATGGTCATAGATCGCAGAACCCGATCCCCAACCAAGCGCATCTGTCATCTCATTGAGGTTATCCCCACCCGTGGCGGAGATGGTGTGCGCCTCCCAGACACTGCCTCCCACAGACTTCCCTTCAGTTGCACCAAAGGTAGCCACTTTCACCTCAGTGGCTGCCCCTTTCGTCGCCTTAGCCAGCAGATCTGTCTGGTCAAGACGGACTCCCGGCACGATCACCCACAACCAGGGTCCCACTATTTTTGGACCGGCTTCCGGGAAAGCAGAGTTAACGAAGTCTGAGTGCGAGATTGATGTGCTCTCAGCGAATCTTTCTAAACTCGATACATCCGCTATTGGATTTTCAGTAAGTCCCATCCATGTCAAACTGTGCAAGGATGCAAGCGAAGAGACATCTGTTACCCGATTCTGACTCAGATCTAACCAAGTCAGGTTAGATAACGCCGAAAGCGGAGAGACATCCGATATAGCGTTGCGGTGCAGGTCAATCCAAGTCAACCCGTCTAATTCCGCAAGGGGCGATATATCCGATATTTCATTACCCTCAAGACTGAGGCGGGTCAACCCCGTTAAACTCGCCAAGGCAGAGATATCGGCAACTTCATTGCCAGGGAGATAGAGTTCTTTCAGACTCGTTAACCCCTCCAACGACGAGAGATCCGATATTTCTCCACCACAAATGCTGATTTCCCGCAGCTTTGGTGATTCCGCCAAAGGAGCGAGGTCTAATATCGGCGTGCCCCAAGAATGAAAGTGCCTCAGACTGATGAGTCCTGTAAGCGGCGACAGATCAGCCACAGGATTGTGGCTCATCGCTATCCCATTAAGTTTTACTAAACCTGCAAGTGGAGACCAGTCGTCTACAACGTTATGTCCAAGATTTACACCCCGCAAGTTGATTAACCCAGCAACCGGTGATATATCAGATATCAAGTTATGCGAAATATGTAACTCACCTAAGTTGATTAACCCTTCAAGTGGCGATATATCAGATATGGTATTATCGTGTAATTCTATGCGATGCAACCTAATCAATTCCGCAAGCGGCGATATGTCGGATATCAAATTGTGGTTAAGTCTCAGGACCTCAAGATTTGTTGCAGTTTCAAGCCCCATCAAATTGCTAATGCCTCTGTTATTCGCATCAAGGCGGGTCAACGTCTCCATTTCATCCACGGTAACCCGCGCATCCGGTGCTTTACCGAGTGCCTCATTAATCGCTTCACGAAGATTTGTATCGGGAATGTTAACGGTCTGTGCCACCGTCGTCAGTGGAAACACAAGGAACAGTGTTGCACACGCACCAAAGACGAGTATGTAAATAAAAATGTGTTGTTTCTTAATCAGTCCCATTCAATTTTATCTCCTTTTCTACTGCTGACATGTCCCAATCATAAAGCGTAGTTCAAAATTGATCTACATTTTTACCAATATAATTCCCTATATTATAAGTTAAAGATACCTTAAACATTCGGAGAATGTCAACGCTTTTTCGAGAGGAAAATATGAATTGGGGGGCACGATTTCTCAATCGCGATTCGATGAAGCAGGCTTTTATTGGCGTGTCTTCTGGGCGTGATCGGTTGCATTTTCCTAACTGAAACTTCATCAAACCTCGCCAGCGAAAAGCACAAAATATAGTGTGTTCGACGAAGAGCTGACTGCTGATGGCTGATGGCTGACAGCCATTACATTTTCTGCTTCGGGTTCCAGAACGCACAAATCACCGCTGTAATCGGGATCGCGAGGACCAAGCCGAGCGTACCAGCCAACAACCGCACAATCTCCGCGGAGACAACACCGATGCTTAATAACTGCGCAGGCGGCGATTTGAAGAAGTTCAGATCCGGTGCTACAACCGTGACAACAAGCAGCAACTCCACACCGAGATAGGCAAAGACCAGCGTATTCACCATCGTTCCGAGGATGTCCGTACCGACGTTGAGACCGGAGGCGATGAGTCGCCATGTCGGCATATTCGGGTTCGCCTTACGAATCTCTTCCATACTCGATGCCACCTCAATCGCACCATCAACCGCGACACCTAACACCCCCATCAACATCCCTGCCAAGAGAATCTGCACGAAATCGAAGGGTGGCGTGCGTGTCGCCTCTATAATATCCGCTGAAATCGCATTCTCTAACCCAGAAAAATGGAGATGCTGCTGTGCAAACAGGACAATCAGACCCGCAACCAAGATACCACCCATCGTCCCCAACACGGCTGAAAACGTCTTCCGACTCGGACCGATGACGAACACCAGCGACACAAACGCCACCGCGCCTGATGTTAGCGTCACGATAAACACCGCATTCGCGCCGCCCGAAATCAACGGTAGCATGAAGAAATAGATGACAGCAGCAGAGATCAGCATCGCACACGCCGTACGGATGCCTTCAATCCGACCCACGAGGATAATCAGCAGCAGCATCCCGCCGACCATCCAAATCAGGAACCGGTCTCTACCGTAATCTTGGACGATGTTAACGAGACTCACCTGTTCAGGATCTCCCGCGACACGGCACAGGATAACGTCACCCGGCTCCGCAGGAATACTCAGCAACGGCATATTGTGATTCACGATATTCCGTAACACCAAGCGTCTGCCTTTATACATCCCGCTCAGCATCTCCACCTCAAGAATATGATGCTCGCTTTTCGATTCATAGACACCGAGAACGGTTCTCTCTCCATGATCCGTCTCACGAATACTATAGGTCTGCTCATATTTAACATCCGAAAGGAGCCAGCGACTGTCTTTCCACGGTTTCACGGATACAGTGACCTCGTCAGATAACGGAATGTTCTCCGTGTTGAACGCTTCACGCAAAGCCGAAGGAACAACCTGTTTGTTCAGCGCACTTATAGCACTGCTGTCAATATCAAAAAGGAAATTGCCGTTCGACTCAAGCAGTTGGACGACTCTACCTTTCGCGTACTCCGACTGTTCCGAGATTGCAGCGGAGAGCCCGTGCGTTCGATGGTACACAAAGATTGTACCGATTAGGACAATCCCCATCGCAATAGGCACAGCGATGCGCGCCGCGCTGCGTGGTGGATCGGCACGGAACAACTCCTCTAACTCCTCCTCTGAAGGCAAGTCTTCATGAATTTCGGACCTATCTACCTTCGCGTATTGTGTGAGAAACCCCGCAACGGATGCCGCAATCGGGACTGTCAACACCAATCCGATGGTACCTACGATCGCTTGAATAATCGCAACAGCCGTTGCTTCATCGTTGACGAGACGGAGAAACGGATAGAGGTAACCGACTTCTGGGAATTCGATGCGCGGGAGCAGCATCGTCATCATGTGCGCACCAAGGTAAGCGAAGATGAGCGTGTCCGCCATTGTCCCCATAATGTCGCGTCCGACATTCAGCCCAGCACGAATCGCCTGTCGCACGGTGATATTCGGGTTCACCTGCTTGACTTCATGGACACTTGAGGAGATGGACATACTCACATCCATCATCGCACCGACAGCCCCTAAGATGATGCCTGCCGACAGAATGCCTGTGAAGTTCCAACCGTGTGAAGCGGGTGTCCGCCACAGCGCAATACCGAGTTCAAGGAACCCGAACTCTTGCGCCAATCCTGTGAGTGCCAGCGCATGTTGACTGATGACCGACAAAACACCAACCGCAGCTAAGCCGCCGAGCGTGCCAAGCACACCGGAGATGACTTTGAAACTAAACCCTGTAATGAGAAGGAAGGTCGCTAACGTGAGAAGGGCAGCAATTAAGAGCGCGACGCCAATCGGGTTATAACCGCTAATCGTCAGGGGCACCAGCAGATACAACACAGCAAGCGCAGTGACAAACAAGGTCAGAATCGCCCGGACACCTTTCATCCCAGCGACAAGGATCATCAGCACACCCAACGTACCTGCCAGATATAACAGGAACGGCGTACGGAAATACTCTCGCATCGATACCCGCTCAATTTTCGGGTTCATCGGGTCCCGGAGCGGAATATCAAGGAACAGCACATCCCCTTTGTGCACCACCCTGTCCCCGAAGGCACGTCCCGTCCAAACGTTGTTGACCTTGACGATCTCGCCACGAAATTGCCCAGAGAGGATACGGAAGGACAACACCTGATCCGCCTCGTCACTCGTGTCTATTTTAATAACACGTCCCAAGCAGACCAGCACCTGTAACGCCCCATCGTGCGTTACCTCCGCAAACCGATAAAGTTTCACGTGTAACACAGCGACGCTCAGCAGGATGAGTAAGATCGCGACGATTTTGATGTTTCTTTCTCGCATATTTTTTATTTCGCTTGCCTCGCAGTGAGAGCTGTCAGCCGTCGGAAACCACCAATTGACCGAAATTTATACGTAGTGTGTCAGAATGTTTCGCCCCAAAACCTCTTAACCGACTGCCAATTGCTGACAACCATTCGTTAAATAATTGGTTGCAAATAACATGCCAATTCAGAAACGATACATTTACGCTACAGTCCAACGTTCTGGACGTTACAACTGCACAAATAGGTGCAGTACCCGCAGGGACACTGCCCAAATTCGTGCAGATAGTAAGTAGATCACCGAATCGGGTCTTAGAGATGCTTCCGTATATTCTCAGCGACGCTGCGCGGAATCCCTTTCACAGAGAGCAATGTATCCAGACTCGCCTCTTGGATCGCTTCAATTGAACCGAAATGCTGGAGCAGTGCCTGTTTTCGTCTCGGACCGAGGTTCGGAATCTCGTCAAGCACAGAAGCACTTAGCGACTTCTGCCGGAGCCGTCGATGATACGTAATCGCAAACCGATGCGCCTCATCGCGCAAGCGTTGGATCATGTGGAGAGTCGGATTATCTTCTCGCAACACAATCGGTTCCGATTTACCCGGCACGAAAATCTCTTCAATCCGCTTCGCAAGCGCGATCATCGGAATATCGGGAAGATGCGATGCCGCGAAAGCCTTCATAGCCGCCTGTGCCGCGCGCAATTGACCTTTCCCACCATCAATCAACATTAGATCCGGCAGTTTATTAAATTTCTCATCGTCTGCGATGGCACGCCGGAAGCGGCGCGTAATAACCTCTTGCATCATCGCAAAATCGTTCTGTCCTTCAACCGAGCGAATCTTGAACCGGCGGTACGCACTTGAAGCCGGTTTCCCATCTTCCAAGACCACCATCGATCCAACCGCAAATCGATCACCGAGATTAGAAATATCGTAGGCTTCAATCCGTCTGAGTGGATGTTTCAGTTCAAGGAGTTCCTGTAATTCAACGAGCGCAGGCTCCACACCACTACTATAAACCACGTTCTGTTCACGCTGCGTCAACAGAATCTCAGCGTTTTTTGATGCTAAAGTTTGTAACTTCCTGAGCCGACCCGCTCTCGGCACATGCAACCCGACACGACTCCCACGTTTGTCACTAAGCCAATTCTCAATTACTTCTACCGATTCAATCTGCATCGGCAAGACAACCGTCTTCGGAACGAAAACCGCGTTTTGATAATACTGCGAAATAAACGCATTTAACGCCGTCGCGAGCGACCCTGGATCCGCATCGTTGAGGTAGTAATGCTCACGCTCAAGCAGCTTACCATCTCGCACCCGTAGCAGCTGTACGCACGCAATATCAGTCCGTGCGGCAATGCCGATGACATCCTCATCTGCTGCGGAAACGCTATCCATGTGCTGTGTTGTAATCGCCTGTTGAACGTCCTTAAGCGTGTCCCGATACTTCGCGGCTGTCTCAAAATCGAGTGCCTCCGCCGCAGCTTCCATCTGCGCTGTCAATTCTTTAACAACAGCGTCCGTATTCCCACTCAAGAATTGACATACCTTTTGAACGATCTCATCGTAATCTGTGACATCCATCTTATCCGCACAAGGTCCCGGACACCGTCCGATGTGGTAATCAAGACAGACCCGATACGTGTTACCTGTCTCCGTGAGCGGCAAGGTACAGGTACGGATCGGAAAAAACTTCGTCAACTCCTTGAGCACCTGACGTGTTGAACGTACATGGACAAACGGACCAAAATACCGTGTCCCATCGTTCTCGGCTTTACGGGTAATATGGATACGCGGAAAAGGTTCATTAGTGGTTACACGTAGATACGGGTAGCGTTTATCATCCTTTAACTTAACGTTGTAGCGAGGTTGATGCGCCTTAATCAGATTATTCTCTAAAATCAATGCCTCTACTTCTGTCTCTGTAACAATATAATCGACCTCAGTCACATACCGTATCATCTGCGAGGTGAGTGCATGTGCAGACTTTTCGCGAAAATAGGAGCGCACGCGAGTCCGCAAACGGATCGCTTTCCCGACATAGATGACACTGCCATCGGAGGCTTTCATCAGATAAACCCCCGGCGCATTCGGCAGCGATTGCCACAATTCAGGGGTCGCATTGTCCCGTCGTTCTGTGTTCATCTTTATGCTCCTGTATCGGTTTGTGGCACGTTCTGGGGGTCGCGCGACTCCTACGAAAACTGCACCTTCGCATAGATCGCCTGTAAAGACAATTCACACCCTATCGAAACAAGACAAAACTTTCTCATACACCGCCCGATAGATAGATCTACCCTCCAAGACATACTTCATCTCAAAGTTCGTGGCAATATCTTGATCCGGTCTGAACTCTGCATCAACAGGACGGAGCAAGGGCAAATCGGAAAGCCGCTCCTGAATCTCCCAAAAGTATTCCTTATAATCCGTCACAATATACAACCGACCGTCATCTGAATTGAGTGTACGCGTCAAGGCTTCCAAAAAGTCTTGATTCCGAAAAATCCGGCGTTTCTGCTGCCGCTTCTTGGGCCACGGATCCGGGAAATAGATATGATATGCTTGCACGGATGCCGCAGGCACATATCGGGTCAAAAAGTAGTTGGCATCCGTCCACGCCAGCCGAACATTTGAAAACGTCCCAGATGCCCTATCAACACCAAAATGCCGGATGTACTTCTCAAACCGCTCCCGCGTCAATTCAACGTACTTCTGCGCACGCTCTATTCCGATATAGTTAACCTTCGGATGCCGTTCCGACGCTTCAAGCAGAAAACGCCCCTTACCGAATCCAATCTCTATTTCCACCGGGTGCGTATTCCCGAAGAACACTTCCCAATCAATCGGCGCAGCCACTTCACTGAGCGGAACAGTGTGTTCTGCGATAATATCAATGATCTGAGAATGCGAAGTCGTATTCTGATAGTAGAGATCGTTGTAGTCAGGATTTTCACGCATTTTTTATCAGTTTCTTCTTCTATTCTTAGTACCAAAAACGTAGTTCGTAATGTAATGGAGGTGTTTTTGCTTGGGTGTTTCTTCTAGATATACGGAATAAAACGCCAAAGCATCAAACACCCCTAACCGATCCGCAAGGTATTATAAAAAAAGGTGGAGATGCGTTTTAACCAAATTGTCTTCGGGTTGATACCCCAACACCTCAACAGCACCGCTTATATCAAGGTAGCTCTGCTGATACCCGTCAGAGTTCGCAGACCGTCCATAAGTAATCAGGTATTTAACAGGTCCATCATAATCAACAGCCAACCCAAAAAGTTGGACGCAATCTCGTGGCGTGAGCAGTGTGCTACAGTGCCGAATCCCACTCGGTTCATAAGTCCCGTTGAAACTCCCGATACGGATGCTAACGAACCGCATATCGTGTGCATCAACGAGATACCGTCCCGCAATCTCTGCCATCCCTTTCATCGCCCCATACCAGCCATCAGGACGAAACTGATCGCCTGTCGAAAACCGAGGCGGCGAATTCAACCGCTCATTCCAACCCGAAACATGATTCGTGCTGGCGTATATAATTTTCTTAATCCCGCCCTCACGTGCCGCTTCAAATATATTCATAGATGCCCCGATGTCGCTAACTTCACCCGGCACCTTCGCAAGTGAATCTTGACGGATATAAGCCAGATGCACCAACACATCCTGATCACAGCATAATTCCTGCATCGCGGCGTAGTCTCGAATATCTGCCTGCACCACGCGGGAGTTTGCATCTGCAATCGGGTTAATATCCATCAACGTTAGTGTATAAATATCCTGTTCTTCCCACGCCTTCCAAAGCGCGGTGCCGACTGTACCAGCCGCACCTGTCATCAATACACGCTGCTTCATTTTTTTATCTTCCTCGCGGTCAATCCCGTTTGTTTTTTCCACCGAAAAGATGCGTAGGGGCTGGGTAACCCAGCCCCTACGTGAGAATTAGAATTTTTACGGTTCTCCATTCTCGAATTCCAACGCCGCCATAATATCCGCGTGCACTGATTTCGGATCAGCCACGGGTTGGACATAGAACCGATCAATCGCCTGTCCACCTAACCCAGAACATTTGCACATCTCGACGTTCAATCCGAGTTTCGCCAAGATACCGCTGAAGTAGTGGAGAAATCCCATCTTCTCCTCACCGACGACGACAATCTCTGAGTAACTCCGTGCCGTCTCAACAGTGACATCATCAACCTGCCATGTATCATTCAGATTCACATAGTGCCTCTCAAAAACCTCCGCAAGTGTAACCTCCGCTGCGAGGAGGCTCCGGATGTCAAAATCAAGGTCCCGCTTGAGTTCCTCATCAAGCGGCATCGGCTCCCCTTGATGATGGAGCGGTTGATGGACAAGTCGATAGATCTCAAGTTCAATATTCGTATCCTGTTTCGTATAGACGCGCGCGTCCCGGACATCTATGCCGTTCGCAAAAAAGAGACCGCTTACCGTGTGTAACTTCCCAATCCGGCTCGGACTACAGAGATGTAGTTCTGTAAATCCGGGACGGTCAACAAATTGGACGATCCCTGTGATGGATGTCGCTTCCACTTCCGTAACGGTGGCTTCAGCCTGGGTCGTCATCTTTATATGCATAGCGATCTCCTCAGGAGAAACACTAATACGGTAGGAAACCGGCATGTGGTGAAGGAATTGCTGAAATTCTTCAACAGGTGCAAAGGCACCCCACTGCGTCTCCTCTTGACCAACAAAGCGAGTACGAGCGACTTCATACAAACTCTTCAGATTATGTTTAACCACATGGCTGAAGTTCTGTGAACCGTTGGCTTTAGAATCGCAATAGGTGAGCAGATACAATGCAGTTAAACGCTCCAACGAGTTAACCTTCTTACAGAATTCGGCGATCGTGCTTTCATCCCAATGGTGATAGCGTGCCAAATCTATCATTGCAAGGTGTTCCCGAATCAGAAAGCAAATCTCATCCGTCTGTTGTGAGTTGAACCCAAATTCCGGGGCGATGCGCGCTGCTTTTTCCGCGCCAGTCATCGGATGGGTCGGATCCGGCTTGTCTATATCGTGAAGGAAGAGTGCCATATAGAGCGGACTCGGATCTGAAAGCGAGCGAAACGCCGTATTGAGTTCTTCCAATTCGGAAGCCGGAGATGGTGCTATCGGCGAACCAAAACCGCCTGCTGCACCAAATGGGCTACTCGACTCCGTTTGGCGGATTTCATCAAGATGCCCAATCGCAACGAGCGTATGTTTCCCAACCGTATACGGATCAAGACTCCGTTCGCTCCGTGTCATCATCGCTCTCTCGAACAGTTCTCCACCTTCCCCTAAATGCGACAAAATATTGAGTCTATGCAAACGTGTTAAGGTCTTTGCGAGATCGCCCGGCACATTTAACAACTCTGCCATCCGCTTCTGGAAAATACCCCAATCAAACGCATGAACATAGCGGGAAATGAATGTGGAAAGCGAGGCATCAATCTCAAAATCGTACTGTTGGAAATAGGTGAACAGCGTAAAGAGTTCGCCTGCATCAAGTTCACCGAAGTTATTATCAATACAGTATAGCAAATCCGTCCGCACTGCAAGCACATCCGAGATAGGAATCCCGTTTGCCAGCATTTTCCGGGTTAACAGCTCTGCTTTGAAATGCAAATATTTTGCCCTCGCGTAATATTCTGCCATGAACGCGTAACGTCCCTCGTCGGTTTCATCTGTGAGTCCAAGCACGCGAGCGATCTGCGCCTGCAGCATATCCTCCTTCTCAGGATGATAGGTGAGATCATCGTGCGGCGCATCGGCAAGCACATGGAGCAAATTGCGCACCTTGAACATGAAATCAAGAGACGGCATCAGCTGCACATCGTCGTAGCGTTCATAGAGTTCAGGTATGGGCGTAAAATCTGGCAGTCCGCATATCCAGAGCGCGTATTGAAGCGTCCGAAGCCCACCGCGTCCGGTTTTCACATTCGGTTGGTTGAGATAGATGGTATCCTCAGAAGCCTTGAAAGCATCCGCCTTAGATTTCAGCAGATCCAGCACAAGTGAGATATCCGATTTTTCGGAGTGCACCGCCTTTCGGAAACGCTCCGTCAGTGCCGCGTCACCCACAATAAACCGCATATCAATCAGTGCCGTCATATCTTGATAGTTCCATTGTGCTATATCTGCAAGCGGTCGATAGATAAAACTGAACTCAAATCCCGGAATCACCGAGTGGAGGCTATCAAAAAAGTCATAGAACCATCGGATCAGTTCGAGCGTACTTTCATCGTAAATATCCTCTAAATCCACAGCGGAAGTATAAACGACATCCACATCCGAAAAATAGCACAGCTCATTTCTACCGTAACTGCCGACACCATAAAGCGCGACATCCGGCATCCATTGCTCCAATTCCGCCTCTAAATCGGCGGTATCAACGTCTGGAAGTTCCTTCAGCACGTCAATCTGCTTCTGGTATTCATCCCGAATCTGGAAGGCGGCAACCTCATAAACCTTCTGAATCACGACATCCCAGACCTGTGCATGTATCTCACAAGCACCAAAACCGCTTTCGCCCGCCAAGATACGGGCTTTTAACTGCTCCCGTTCGGATTGAATGAAAGCCGCAAGTTGTTTTTGCAACGCCTCGAAAGATACATCCAAGTCTGGGACGTATGTATTGAGTCGTTTTCCGATCTGTGTGCTATCCATTTCCCCTCACCCCTAATATATTATTAGCGTAGTCCAATTGTAGCGTAGTACCTCCGAATAACGAAATGACTAAGTGTTCACTTAAACGCATTATACATCAAATACGGAAAAAAAACAACTGTCGTTTCAATCGCGCTTCCTATAGAACGCTACTTTTTCCTTGACACGCTTTTCTAACCTTGTTAATATGCAAAATCAGGGGAATCTGAAATGAACAACACCAAACATAGCGTAGCCATCATCGGGTGTGGACGGATGGGGCAGAACTATGCAGAAGCGTATACCACCTATCCCGACACAGAGATTGCTGCGATCGTTGATGCCAATGCGGAACGGCGGGAGGTCCTCGGTACGCGCTTTAACGTTACCGCACTCTACCCAGATGTAGAATCCCTATTACGGGATAGCGTCCCAGACATCGCTGTCGTTGTCACGCCTACCAAGTACATGAAAGATGCCGTAATCGCCTGCGCAGAAGCCGGTGTCAAAGGCATCTCCACCGAGAAACCGATCGCCGCGCGTCTCGAAGATGCCGATGCAATGGTTGACGCGTGTGCAGAACGCGGCATCGTGTTCGCTGGCGGCAATCTGCAACGCGCAATGAACGAAGTCCAAGAAGCCGCATCTCGACTCCATAACGGCGAATTTGGCGACATCAAGGGCGCGAGTGTTCACGGATTCGGTGGTGAAATCTCTGGTGGCGGATGTCAACACATCTCGATCCTACGGCTTTTGGCAAACGCCGAAGTTGAGGAGATCGTCGCATGGGGAACACCCCCTGAAGCGTTAAGCGCAGAAACAGATGAAGGCTTAATCATCAATGGGTGCTTCCGACTCACGAACGGACTGGAATGCAGCGTCTTCGGGACACAGACACCCTGCCGCGGCGTAGATGTCTGGACAGACGAATACCTCGTTCGCTGGGACTGGAACCCCCCAGAGATTTTTAAAGGTTATGACCAAAACGGCAATCGTATCCGCCTCGAACCCAATTACAATTCGTATCCGTGGAACGAATTCAGCTATCTCACTGGTTCAATCCGCTCCTTCTTGGCAGCGGTTGATGGCAACGGACACCCCTGGATCACTGGCGCGGATCTCCGACAAGCGTTAGAGGTGGCAATCGCCGCGAAACTCTCCGCAACCCGAAACAGTGTTCCCGTCAAATTACCTCTGGAGGACAGATCCTTAGCACTCTACCCACGTCCCTACCGATGGCTCGGTGGCGACGCAACCGGTAAACCCCAAAGTATCAAAGAAGCAAAGTCGTAAGCAAAAAGTAGTAGGGACACGCCGTGTGCCGTAACAGGAGAAACCAACGATGAACGAAGATCAAAAATATCTATTCGATTTAACCGGATTCCTCATCGTCGAAAACGCGCTGACAGCCGAAGAAGTCGCACAATGCAACGCAGCCATTGACCATCACATTGAGGCACTCAGAGAACGTGATAGCTCACTCGCTGGCGGTTCACCCGCGCTTGTCGGCACAGCACACCGAATGGACATGGGCGGCATGCTCGCATGGGAGAAACCTTGGTGTGAACCGTTTCGCAATCTCCTCGTGCATCCCAATGTTAAACCGCACCTTGAAGAAGCATTGGGCAAACAGTATCGACTCGACCACGGTCCCGGTTTAATCGCCATGGAAAAAGGGACGGAAGGCGGCACTTTACACGGTGGCGGGATTGAACGCCCCAATTTCTCCGAAGCCTATTTCTTCAAATATGGACGGATATACACAGGTTTGACTGTCGTCGAATACATGCTTGCCGATGAAGGTCCCGGCGATGGAGGCTTAGCCATCATACCCGGAAGCCACAAGGCAAACCTCCCCTGTCCCAGCAGCATGAAGCGATACGAACAATATCAGAATCTGGTGCTTGAAGTCAATGCTAAGGCTGGCGATGCCGTGATTTTCACTGAAACCTTGACACACGGCACGCTTCCGTGGAAAGGCAGCCATCAACGGCGTGCACTTCTCTACAAGTTCAGTCCTGGATTCCAGTCTTATGGGGTCGGGGCACACCAGGTTACGTATCCCGATTACATTGAGGATATGTCCCCTGAACAGCGAGAAGTTATGGAGGCACCCCACATCCGTCACTAAACCTATTCAGGACTCACGCATTTTCTCTTAAAGTCCCCCTGATAAGGGGGATTTAGGGGGTTAGAAATCTCGGCACCTCTTAAAGTCCCCCTAATAAGGGGGATTTAGGGGGTTAGAAATAAGGAGAAACCCGTGTCAAATCTACGCGTTGCTGTCATCGGTTGCGGCGGCAGAGGCCGCGGCCACATGAAAATCCTCTCCGAATTTGACGATACTACCCTCGTCGCTGTCTGCGACCCTGTTGAAGCGGCACGAAACAACGCCGCGGATACGTTCAACGTTTCAAACCGCTATGCGAGCATTGACGAGTTATTGGACAGTGAAACCTTAGACGCTATTTTCGTCGCTACACCAGCGCATCTCAACGGTGAGGCAGCACTCCCCTGCTTTGAACGCGGTGTCCACACGCTTTTAGAGAAACCACCCGGTATGAGCGTCGCAGAAACAGTCGCTTTGCGTACTGCAGCAGAACGGACAGGTGCAAAAGGGATGGTAGGCTGGAACCGTCGCTTCCATCCGATCATCGTTGAAGCAAAACGCCAAGTTACTGCACGCGGTCCCGTCACACAAATCGTTGGGGAATTTCACAAGAGTATTACCCGACTGACAGGCAGATTCCCAGAACACCTGATGGACAACATGTTCTTGGAGACACCGATCCACGCCCTTGATACGATCCGTGCCGTAGCCGAAGCCGACGTCCAAGAAGTACATAGCGTCGTCCAACGGGCGATTTCAGATTACAAGGATGTCCACGCCGCACTCATCTTGTTTGACAACGGCTGCGTCGCACAACACATCGCCAACTACACCACAGATGCACGCCTCGAACGCTACGAGATTCACGGGAGAGACATTTCCGCTTACCTTGAAGGTGTCTCTCAAGGCACCGTTTTCTGTGATGGAACGCAGCACAAACTCACTGAGGCAGGCACCGGCGGCACCGTTGAACAGAACAGATATTTTTTAGATTGCGTCAAATCCGATACACCTGTTTCCTTGCCCGCCGCGAATCTTGACGAAGCCGTTAAAACGATGCAACTCGCTGAAGATATTCTAAACGGACTGCGCTAAAGTAGTAGGCACGCGCCGCGTGCCGTAAGCAAGGTAGTAGGCACGCGCCGCGTGCCGTAAACAGCAATAGGAATGCAAAAATGCCAACACTTGACGAACGCTTTGAAGCCTATAAAACCGACGGCTTTGCAATCTTTGAAAAGGTCTTTGACGAACCCCAAATGCAAAGTTGGCGCGAGAAACACGCAGAACTCTCCGCAGCCAACGATGGACAAACGTGGTTCGGAAACACCCTCGAACTGGCACCTGAACTCATGTGGCCCGCCGTCTCACACCCAACAATCCTTGAATTTATAGAAAAGGTGATGGGTCCCTTTGTGCAATTAGACAACCTCACACTCGCCGCGTTCCCACCCATGGAAAAAGAAAAAGCGGAGGGTAGGGTCTCCGGGTGGCACCGCGACCGATGGGCACACGTCCCTTTCACCGACGCGTATCACCGTCCGAACGCCATCAACGCCATCTCCTATCTTCAAGATTTAACACACGAATTCGGACCGCTTCGCGTCATTGTCGGTTCACATCGAAAGCCAATCACCTTGGAAGACTCGCAGCGTGGCACCCCACACCCCGACGAAACACTCATCCACATGGGCGCCGGTGATGTCGTCATCACGCATAACGGACTCATCCACTCCGGCACACCGAATACTTCTGACAAGCTACGCTATTTCTTCAGCATCTACTATAACTTGACATGGCTGAAACATACCGATCACCACACGGGTCCGCACACCCAAAAATTGTTGGAAACCGCAAGAGCCGCCAATAATCATCAACACATGCGACTCCTCGGTGTCGATGAACAACTGCAACCGCGCTGCAACTCCGGCTTCCTCCAATCGGACGAAGAACGCTGGGAAGAATGGGCAACCGCCGACCGCGACGCAATTAAGGAGGCATAACTTATGGCAAATCCTGTAGTGCCACCAACACTCAACGTCGAACTGGATCACCAATTGCAACAAGAAGTTAACTTCTTTGTTAACTGGGGCTATCTCATCGTTGACAACGCCGCGACACCGGAACAGATTGAGTCGTTACGAGAGGCACTCGATGAAAGCTACGAACGCAGAGACAAAAGCCAATTCATCGGGGAACTCCTTGAAGAGGACGACCGGTTCGCGTTTCTGTTAGACAATCCACCGGTCATGAAACGGATGGAAGCCATATTAGGCACCTGTGTCCAACTCCACAGCGCAACAGCACGCATCACCGAACCCGGAACACCCGACCAGCATTGGCACCGTGACGGCCCCTGGCCCGTCGCACCGAACGGAACACCGTACGGGAGTCTACCGGCACAGATTAATTGTGGCTATTATCTCGACGAAGTTACTGACGACAACGGTCCCACGGTTATCCAACCCGGTAGCCACAGAGCGCCCTTCCGTCCACCGCCAACACCAGTAGAACTACCCGATGAAAAACGGGTACTCGTCTCCCCCGGACAAGCGGTGATGTTCGACGGATGGACGTGGCACCGAGGTGCCGCTAACAATTCCTCACAGCGTCGCCGCGTCTGTCTGATGTGCTACCAAAACGCATGGATGAAATCCAGAGAACCCTTCGACGGACCCCGCGTCACAAAACTCCGAGAAGAAGGCACACCGCAGCAGCAACTCTTGCTCGGCGCAATCCCAAAATGGTAAAGGGTGTGGCTATCAGCAGTCAGCAATCAGCAATCGGCATACAAAACTTCGGTACCTGCTACCGACAGCCGAAAGCGAAGCGACCTGAAAGCCGACAGCCAATGAAAGGAATCTATATGAACCTCGTTTACATCGTCATCGACACACTCCGCTACGACTACATCGGCGCGAACGGTAACGACTGGATAGAAACACCGAATATCGATCGATTCGCTGCCAAGGCTTGGGCTTATGACCGCGCCTTCTGCGCCAGTTTCCCAACCATCCCCTACCGTACCGATGTCATCACCGGACAATACGGCGCACCCTTCCACGCATGGAAACCGCTCCGACACGAACGCCAAACCTTACCGTGGACGCTCGCACAAAACGGCTACGCAACACAACTCATCCACGATACGCCGCACCTTGTCAACGGCGGACATAACTTCGACTGGCCCTTCCACGCATGGACATTCGTCCGTGGCGCAGAGGTCGATCGAGACTGGATTATGGATACCGACCCGTGGCCCGATAACTGGACACGCCAACCACTTTTCAATGGTATTGATGACAAAGCCGCCGAATCAGGCATGCTCCGCAGCTACGCACGCGCAAACCGCAACCGCAAAAAACCGGAAGATTGGAACTGCGCAAAACTTTTTAATACCGCCGCCCAATTCCTCAAAGATAACACCAAACGCGATAACTTCTTTCTCTGGATAGACTGCTTCGATCCACACGAACCGTGGGACTCGCCCCCGGAGTTCATGAAAAAATACGACAAGCGACCCGGTTATGACGGGCGCGTCGATCCACGGAGCCTCGGTGCACGCGGCAATGCGGAACTCTCAGACGAAGCGAAACAACACATTAAAGACCAATACGCCGCGAAAACGACATGGATGGATCACTGCTTCGGACAGTTCCTCGATGCACTCGAATCCACTGGACTCGACAAAAACACCGCTGTCATCTTTACCGCTGACCACGGCACAAATGTCGGTGAAAGAGGTCGGTTTGGCAAGGGACAACCTGTGCGTGAACAAGAAGCACACGTCCCGCTTTTCATCCGTCTCCCCGAAGGCGATACCGGACGGAGCAACGTCATCGTCCAACCGCAGGATTTCTTCCCAACGATTCTCAATATCCTCGGAGAAGCGCGCCCCGAAGGCATTGAAGGACACGACATTCTAACGCCTGCCCGTGCTGGAAACTCCGGTGAAAGAGAACTTGCACTCTCAGGTGGAAGTATTGAACGCTGGCAGCAAGCATCACAAAACGAAAATGCCATCCTCTTCACCGCATTCAGCCAAGAGTGGAGTTTAGAGGTCGCCGCAAAACCCGAAAATTCAAAACTCGTCCGACTCGACGATTTAGAATACGTCCAAGACCAGCACCCAGACATCGTTGCAAAACTCCACGCCGCCGCTATTGACGAAATCGAACGCCGCGGCACCGATCCCGCACTGATGGCATGGCTCCGAAGCGGTGGCGAAGCCGCATTTCCAGAGAATGCCCACTACTGGGACGGCTTCCCCGGTCCCGAAGGTTACCGCCCCTATTTCGGTAAACTCTACACTGGTGAGTAATTTTCAGCACTTACGCAATCCCTTTGCAGGCGAGGTTTCCAACCTCGCCACATCTTTATATTTCCAAAAGATACAGACTTGACAAGGACTTTAGGTTTTGATAACATATTAACATTGAACAAGGTGTGCAACCCAAGAAAGATAACCCTTTTAAGGAGTTCTGTGATGAAGAATGCAAAACTGCAAAAGCAAGCTATGATGTTAATCGAGCGACTCCCAAAGAAAAAACTCAAAGCTGCTATAGATTATATGACTTATCTCTATGACAAGGAAGCATGGGATGCGACACATGAACTGACAAGTAACGCGGAAATCGTGAAAAGCTTAGAACGTGCAGAAGCCGATGAAAAAGCCAGCAGACTCAAAAGTTGGGACGATGTTAGACGTGACGTTTGAAGTGCAATTCACCTGAAATACTGAATCTGACCTCTAATGCTATAGGAGAAAACCATGCCACAGACATACAAAGCCTGTCTCATCGGATGCGGACGGATGGGCGCAACCATTGACGACGAAGTCGCAGGACGACCCGATAGCTTTATCTGGCAACCCTTCTCACACGCCGCTGCAGCAGTCGCCTGTGAAAGAACCGATCTCGTCGCTGTCTCCGATGTCTTCGAGGAAAAAGCCGAAACCATCAGAAAACGTTACGGAGCCGAACGCGCCTACACAGATTACCAAGAGATGATTGAAAAAGAGAAACCCGACATCATCTGCCTCGCCACGCGTCCCGGCCCACACGCCGATATTACCGTCTTCGCCGCCGAGAACGGTGTTAAAGGCATCTACTGCGAAAAACCGCTCTGCTGCTCTATGGAAGAAGCAGACATCATGGTAGATGCTGTCGAAAAGCACGGTGTCAAATTCAACTACGGCACACAACGCCGCTATATGCCGATCTACCGCAAAATACGAGAACTCGTCGATGCTGGCGAAATCGGGAATGTCCAGTGTACCATCGCGCAATACGGCGCCAGCTCCGCGCTCTGGGGACTCACCCACGCCGCTGATATGCTCCTCTTCCTCGCAGGCGACCCAGAGGTCGATTTCGTGCAAGGCACGGTTGTTTGTAACGATTCAGATTGGGACGGGAACCGTCTTAACACCGATCCGGCCATCACCAGCGGTTATATTCGTTACGCCAACGGTGTCCACGGCTATAATACGGCGGGGACTGGACCCGAATATGAGGTCTGCGGCACGGGCGGCAAAATCCGTGTACAAAACAACAGCAGAGAAATCCAATTCCGAAAAAAGGATGGCACCTTCTATGAAGAAGTCCCGTTCCCAGAGACCTCACGTGCCACAGGCACCGTGATGGGTATCACAGATGTTGCTGAAGCAATTGATGAAGACCGCGAAACAAAGGGCCCCATCCAGCTCGCACGCCGGAGCCAAGAGACACTCATGGGTATCATCGAATCGCACCGACTCGACGGTAAACGCGTCTCACTCCCGATGGAAAATCGGGGTCTCTACGTCGCAGGAAAAAGTTGGTAAAATCTCTCGCATCCGCCATCCCCTACCGCAGGCGCGGTTTGTAACCGCGCCCAACAAAACATGAACTTAGAAACCCAAATCCAACAATTCCGTGAAACCTTCTACAACGTCAAATCCGAAGTCCAAAAACGTATCGTCGGTCAAGACGCGATTATCGAAGGCGTGCTTTTTTGCCTGCTCGCCAACGGACACGCACTCCTCGAAGGGATCCCCGGCTTAGGCAAAACGCAACTCATTCACACCCTCAGCGAAGCACTTGATCTCGCTTACAAGCGTATCCAATTCACACCGGACATGATGCCTTCGGACATCACAGGCACAACGCTCCTTGTAGAAGACGAACACGGTGGAAGGCAGCTCGAATTCCAACAGGGGCCCATCTTCGCACAACTCATCCTCGCAGACGAGATTAACCGCGCCACACCGCGCACCCAATCCGCGCTCCTTGAGGCAATGCAAGAACGTACCGTCACCGTCGGACGTACCAGCCATCAATTAGAAGAACCGTTCTGTGTCTTAGCAACACAAAATTCGCTCGAGATGGAAGGCACCTATCCACTCCCAGAGGCACAACTCGATCGGTTCCTTTTCAAACTCCTCATTGACTTCCCCAACGAAGACGAAATCGTCGAAATCCTACGCCGCACCACATCCGGTGCCGATATTACCATCGGCAAGGTTACGGATGCCGAAACACTCAACGAGATGCGCCGCCTTGTCCCACAAGTCCCCATCGCCGAACATGTCGAACGCCAGATCATCCGACTCGTCCGAGCGACACACCCAGATTCCGAAGACGCGCCGGAGATTGTGAAACAATACGTCCATCTCGGCGCAGGTATCCGAAGCGTCCAAGCCATCGCACTCACCGCCAAAATCAACGCTCTCCTCAACGAACGCTACAACGTCGCCTTTTCGGATATTGACACCGTGTTGCTCCCTGCACTCCGCCACCGCATCCTCCTCAACTTCGAGGGACAAGGCGAAGGCATAGAACCCGACACCATCGTCAACGAAGTCCGCAACACCATAACCCCAACATCATAGTTTCTGTCCTTTCATCATTATCAAAAACACCCGAAAACGACAACTCAAAATACACGAATAAATCAACCTCTCAGAGCCATTCAACTGTCCATTTTTCGTTCAAATTTTCACCCTCAGGCCCCGCAGGTGCGGTTTGGAACCGCACCGGATCCTTAAAAAAAAGACGTGAAATTCAACAACTTCTTATAGTAAAATCCGAAAAATAAGTTTACACATGTAGCATAGGCTGTTAGCCTGTGCCGTAAGGGTTTCGGTGTTCGGAAGATGTATAAGAAATTAGGGAATTCACTATAAAATTGAATGGCTCTGATGAGTGAGGGAAATAGGTTGAAAAATTTGCTAAAAATGCCTTATACTTAATCAGGCTTGCAATCAGATGCTTGCACTTTACCACAGCATCGGCATCGCTAATCACTTTTTGTATGGAGGTATCTCAATGACAACGCGACTTGAACAAGCTTTTACAGAAGCATCAAAGCTCTCACCGAAAGAACAAGATGCACTAGCAGATTGGGTAATTGCTGAACTCCGCTCAGAAAAAAAATGGGATAAATTATTCGCCAATTCTCAAGAAGTATTATCCAAATTGGCTTCTGAAGCACTTGCCGAATATCATAGCGGACAAACGCAGGAACTCAATCCAGACCAACTATGAATTCAAGAACGACAAAACGCTTCCGTCAGATGCTCGCGAAATTACCAAGTAACGTTCAACAACAGGCTAAAGAAGCCTACAGACTGTTCAGGGAAAATTTACACCATCCAAGTTTACGATTTAAGAAAGTACACGACACTGAGCCAATTTACGCTGTTCGCATCAACATCAACTATAGAGCCGTTGGAATTGTCAAGAATGGAGAAATCGTCTGGTTCTGGATCGGTCCACATGCGGAATATGAGAAGTTGCTTGGTGAACTCTGAGATTTGACTTACGAATTGACATACGCTCCCACACTTCAGCGGGGAGAGTATGCCAATGATATGCTTGGAGAGGAAACGGTTGTTACAGAATAAGACAAAATTATTTCGGCATTACAACAGAGTTGACTTTCCATCAATTACAATTTGTTGTTTTTAAAAGGAGAACACCATGCCAAACAATCCAGCATTAGATAAGTTCATTGGCTTCTTTGAAGCAGATGTGTTAAATCTCTACACCAGCCATCCAAACAGGTATGAATTAGATACAGACTATTTTGAGGGCGAACTTAAAACGAAAGAGGCATATTTTTATAAACTTGAATCTTCCAATAGACTAAACGAATGCCTCAATAAAATTCGTTTTGGATACCACAATAAAAAAGATGGGACACTATGCATTGGAGTTTACCTCCGGGATCTGAAGGAAGCTCCTGAAGAAGAAAAAAAAGTGGGTTCCGTTCTTGGTTGATAAGTCTTTATTAGTACAAGAAGATAAACGGTTTAAAATGTGGCACGACAGATATATTAAAGGTAGTTTTAATGTAGAGAGTGGGCCAAGGAAAAGGTTAAGTTATATTATTAAAAAAATTAATGCATGCTGTAAAACACTTGTGGAGCTACCTCTTTATACAGCAGTCCCTGATAATGCCATTATATATCCCAACTCACAAAATACCTATGCTTATGAAAACGCACATCAAATACTATACGGTTTCTTAGTTGATTCTCTTTCAAGAGAATGCCTTTTGGAGTTCGCAAGTCTGAGAAACAAGACAATCGCTGATGCCAAGAAGATGAGACTTCCAACCCTACTACAGCATGTGTTCAGCGAGTTTAATAAACAATCCAAACTTCATACTTTACTTGCAAAAGTCAGTGAAGAACGTGCCAAACCCAGTCATGGTGTCAGGGATCCAGCAGAAGAGTTCAATGCGTTTGAAAATCTCTGGAGCGACTTAGAAATCGCTGTTGAGGCCTATGAAGAACTGCTTGTGTTAATAGAATCAGAATTTAATGTTTCAGCTGAACATGAACTAAAAAGGCATGAAATCATGGAGGGTCTACCAAAAATTGATGGAGATGTTCATCAATTTTCTGAAATTCGTAAGGCAACGAGAATGGTAGGTAAAACAATTGAAAAAGTATCTTTTGGTATGCGTAAAAAAATTGAGGATGTTCAACAAACTGAAGTTTTATATGTGCATTTTACAGATGGTGAAATTTTGGCAGTAAATACAGTGTCAAATATCATGGAGATGTTAGAGGAAACGGCTATGAAACCAGATGAACTGCCCGTGGAGTTTTTGCTTAAATGGGTACCTGTCCCTTCTAACAGAAGTGAAGATATAGAGAATGACGACTAAATTGTGTCTCTTTCAAAAAACACAATAGGACTTATGTAGCGCGTTCATAAATCCCCTGATAAGATGGATTTAGGGGGTTTAAAGGACGGAAATTACCGTTTTTTCCGTCTAAATATCCGATATTTGTCCAATTTGCGTAAGTCCTGATTTATAACAGCCCTGAGTCATTTAGTTCTTCTATATGCGGCTTAAAACAGTTGAGTCATTCCATAAAGAACAACTGGAAATCCAATAGCGGCTACAACCCTGAAAACCCTAAAATCCTGATTCAGACAATTACGACAAAATTTCATAGCAACTTTCAACAACCGGCCCACTAAAACCATCGAAAACACAGTTGTGGATTGGGTTCGCGGAGCTTCATAAATTTCATAGTTTTTCCGATTTGCTATGAAAACTATGAAATTTTACACCACTTCACGGCATTGTCAACCCACAGAAATGGAAAAACTGAATTCCCTGATAAACGACAGTATTTCCCTTGCCACCCGCCAACAAATTATGCTAAAATACACACAGCATGAACCAACACGACCTAAAACACCCACATCAAGAACTCCGCGCCCTCCTCGGAACACGTTTCAGCACGGACGATGCTATCCGGGACGCGCACGCACGCGATGCCTCATACCATCAAGGCGCACTCCCAGAGGCAGTTGTCTTCCCGAAAACCAACACCGAAGTCGCAGATATTGTCAAAATCTGTGCAAAACATAAGAGACCGATCATCCCTTACGGTACCGGCACCGGCGTTGAAGGCGCAGTCGTCGCAACCGAAGGCGCGCTTTGCATATCACTCAACGAAATGAACCGCATCCTCCGCATCAGTCCAGACGACAGAGATGCCACCGTCGAAGCAGGCGTAACCCGTCTCCAATTGAACACGCACCTCGCTGACATCGGCACACAACTCCACTTCTCCGTCGATCCGGGGGCAGATGCCTCGTTAGGCGGGATGGTCGCAACCCGCGCATCCGGCACGAGTGCTGTCCGATACGGCACAATGCTCGATAACGTCCTCGGCTTAACTGCTATTACCGCTGACGGCACCATCGTCCATACCGGAAGCAGAGCCAGAAAATCCGCCGCAGGCTATGATCTTACCCGTCTCTTTATCGGTTCAGAAGGCACACTCGGGATTATCACCGAAATCACACTTAAATTGACAAGGTTGCCGGAAGCCGTTGCCGCTGCGGTCTGTGCTTTCCCAACAATAGCCGCAGCGATAGACACCGTTATCAAACTGATGGATGCAGGGGTCAGCATTGCCCGTATCGAGCTACTGGACGAACAGCAGATGGATGCCGTCAACAAATATGCGGGATTAGATTACGAAGTCGCTCCGACGCTCTTCTTTGAGTTCCACGGGTCTGAACACGCGGTTGCTGAAAGTTCTGAGATCGCGGGTAAAATCGCAGCAGCACACGGCAGCGGCGATTTCCGATGGGCAACAGACGACAACGAACGCAAACGGCTCTGGCAAGCCCGATACGATAGCTACTACGCCGCACTCAACCGCCGTCCGGGTTCTGTCGGCTACGTAACCGATGTGTGTGTCCCGATCTCTCGACTCGCCGAGTGTATCGCAAAAACGAAAGCACGCCTCGCCACATCGGATCTTGTTCCCTCAATTCTCGGACACGTCGGCGACGGAAATTTCCACGTCGTTTTTCCACTTGAACCCAACAACAAGGACGAATTAGCAGAGGCGCAGCGACTCAGCGATCAGATTGTAGACATCGCCTTAGAGATGGACGGCACTTGCACAGGTGAACACGGGGTCGGTGTCGGTAAACGGAACGCGTTAGCGAAGGAACACGGAGAGGCAGTAGACCTGATGCGTGCAATCAAACACGCCTTAGATCCACAAAATTTAATGAACCCCGGCAAAGTATTTTTGTAAGGATAAAGTACATTTATTAGGACTTACGCATTTGCTCTCAAAGTCCCCTGATAAGGGGGATTTAGGGGGTTAATATCGCGTGCTAAATTTGCGTAAGCCCTGTTTATAATAGATATGGCAAACAACTGGAAAATCCTCATCACCGATTATGCCTGGTCCTCCATTGAACCTGAACGACAGGTCCTTGCCGAAATCGGCGCAGAACTCATCGCAGCGGAAACTGGCGACGAACCGGAACTGCAAACCTTCGCACCGATGATAGACGGTATTCTCACCTGTTGGAACCCTGTTCGCGAGTCAGTCATCACCGCCGCGAAGAAGTGTCAGGTTATCGCGCGCTACGGCATCGGAATTGATAACATTGATGTAGAAGCTGCCACCGAACAAGGCATCGTTGTCACCAACGTCCCTGCCTACTGTATGGACGAGGTTTCTGACCACGCGATGGGACTCCTATTGGCGTGTGCCAGAAAAATTCCACGTTTCGATCGGGCTGTCAAAAACGGCGTATGGGATCAGAACATCGGACCGGAGATGCACAGAATCCGTGGTAAAACGCTCGGCATCGTCGGGTTCGGACGGATCGGACAGACGATTATCCCAAAAGCGAAAGCGTTCGGATTTACAATCAACGTCTGCTCCCCGCGTACGGATCCCAAACGAATCCAGCAACAGGGCGCACAAAAGGTCACATTCCAAGAACTCCTTACAACGTCCGACTTTATCACAATCCACGCGCCGTTGACACAAGAGACAGAACATCTGTTCAGCGATGCCGAATTCCGTGCGATGAAACCGACAGCGTTCTTAATCAATACGGCACGTGGTGGTATCGTAGACACCACCGCACTCACAACCGCACTCCGAAACGGAGACATCGCCGGTGTGGGACTGGATGTCTTGGAAACCGAGCCTCCTGAACCAGATACTGAACTCCTAACGTTTGATAATGTTGTCGTTACACCGCACGCCGCATTCGTCTCAGAAGACGCAATCCTTGAACTGGAAGTCACTGCTGCCAGATGTGTAGCACAAGTGCTCACAGGACAACTGCCGGAATCCGTTGTGAACCCATCGGTCTTAGAACAACCAAACCTCCGAGCAAATTTCTGATGATGGACTCCTGCATGAATTTGATAATCAAAAAACCGTTAAACCCAAAACGTAGCCTGCAACAACGGCGCAGGCGGATATACGGAGATGAATATGAAATCCCAGATCCACTCAAACGAACCGCAAGGTATAATTAAAAAACTCCCTGACGCAACTGGGCATTTTGGACAATTCGGAGGCAGATACGTCCCCGAAACCCTGATGCCTGCGCTATTAGAACTCGAAGACGCATACAACGCACTCAAAGACAACGCCGATTTCCAAGAAGAATTCCAGTACTACCTCCGCGAATACGTCGGACGACCCAACCCGCTCTATTACGCCGAGCGTCTGACGGAAACCCTCGGCGGCGCGAAGATATACCTCAAACGGGAAGATCTCAACCATACGGGTGCCCATAAAATCAATAGCGCAATTGGTCAAATCCTCCTCGCACGTTGGATGGGCAAAAAACGCATCATCGCCGAGACAGGTGCAGGGCAACACGGTGTTGCAACCGCCACCGTCGCCGCAAAGTTCGACATGGAATGCGAAGTCTATATGGGAGAGGAAGACATAGAACGGCAGGCACTCAATGTTTTCCGAATGCAGTTGATGGGAACGAAAGTCGTGCCGGTTAACTCCGGCTCCCGTACCCTCAAAGATGCGATCAACGCCTGTTTTCGCGACTGGGTCACGAATGTCCGTACCACCTACCTACTGCTCGGTTCAGTTGTCGGCGCGCACCCTTATCCGATGATCGTCCGAGACTTTCAAGCCGTCATCGGTGATGAGGCACGCGCACAGATCTTAGAACAAGAAGGGGCCTTACCGGATTGTGTCGTCGCCTGTGTCGGTGGCGGTAGTAACTCGCTCGGTATGTTCTACCCCTTTTATGCCGATGAATCCGTCCGGATGATCGGCGTAGAAGCCGCCGGTGAGAGCATCCGTAGCGGACGACACGCAGCACCACTCACCGCAGGCAGCGTCGGTGTCTTTCACGGTGCCAAGTGCTATCTATTGCAAGAAGACGATGGACAGATAACGCCAGCACACTCCATCTCTGCGGGGTTAGATTATCCGGGTGTCGGACCCGAACACAGTTATTACCGTGAAACCGGTAGAGCCGAATACGTCCCTGTTACCGATACCGAAGCCGTGGAAGGGTTCCAGTTGTTATCAGAAACAGAGGGTATCATCCCCGCATTAGAATCCGCACACGCCATTGCCCATCTACGCGAACTCGCGCCTAAACTCGGTAAAGAGAAAGTCATCGTCGTCTGTCTTTCAGGCAGAGGCGATAAAGATGTCTACACCATCGCAAAGGAATTAGGCATCAGCCTCTAACGCATTTCCGTCTTAAAGTCCCCCTGATAAGCGGGATTTAGGGGGTTAAAAATTTCGCACTTATTGTTTTGTGCGTAAGTCCTACAGTACTCTTGGTGCATGTCCGATTCAGAGAAAAATTGCCATTTAGATACACTCTATGGTATAATTGCTTTAGTCCTTTAATTCATGTCAGCACGGCAGCATCACGGCAAGGGAGAAACACAGTGACAAACATTGCAAAAATCCAAGAAGAAATCCTGGCACTCTCTGAAACCGATTACCTACAATTAAAACAATGGTTTGATGAGTTAGCGTGGGAAAAATGGGATCGGCAGATTGAGGAGGATTCAAACGCCGGCAAACTGGATTTCTTAATTGCCGAGGCTCTTGAAGCGAAGGAAAAAGGAACACTTAAGAATCTTGAGGATCTTTAGGTGCACAGAACGACACCGCGGAGAATTTTAAGTCAACAAATTGCTTCGGATATGTGATAATAAGCGAGGTGGCACGATGACCCGCGAAACCATAGGTGCTGGTTCAAGTCTGTCGCTACAACAAAAAGCCCGAAAGTTCATCGGTTGGCTTCTACACCGAGACGGTCCCGTTCGGAATTGGCGATACATCCCGACGCATGTGTTGCTGCGAAAACTACGATCGGAGTCTGCTGAGATGCGCGCCTACGCCGCCGAAGGCTTAGGCGGTGTTGGTGATGTCCATGCGGTCGCGCCGCTCATTGATGCCTTAACCGATAACAACTCAACCGTCCGTCGTTTCGCCATCTCCTCCCTCGGAAAAATCCGTGATGCCCGCGCCATTGATGTCTTGATCCCATTCCTACAAGACGAAGAACCGGATATGCGCTGTGCCGCCGCCGTCGCGCTCGGAGAATTGGGACTCACCGAGGATCGGTTCTCAACACCACCTGTACAAGTAATAGAGGCACTGATAAACAGTATAACAGACAGCGATAGAGCCGTCTGCTCCGCTGCGATTGTCGCTTTAGGTAGAATCGGCAACCCGCAAGCCATCTCTGCACTCAACGCACTCGCCGAAACCACCGACAGCGAATGGATCCGCCGCTATATCAGTGAAGCACTGCATCAAATTGAAGAACAGAACGCATAACAATATAGGTTAGGGGAAATGCACTATGAAGAAAGAACAAATTATTTCCCAGGACCCACGCGTCATGAACGGCAGATTGGTTTGCTGGCACCCGCGTTCCCGTTGAAATCCTGATCCAGCACCTTGTTGCAGGAGATTCACTCAACAAGTTCCTTGATCATTTCCCTACAGTATCGCGTGAACAAGCAGTTGCTTATTTAGAAATGAGCTTGGAATTCGGAGATGCGCGTGTTGAATGAATTCTCCATTTTTCTTGATTTTTACAACCAAATCTGGTATAATAATTGTTAATTTTCACAGCATCTGAAATGGTTCCACTCACACAAATTAAGAGTCCACATTAGCACGCGCGACTACAAGCGTACCACCTACAATAACTATGGACGAAATTCAAGACTTCAAATCTGGTTACGTTAGTATTATCGGTGCACCTAACGTCGGGAAATCGACGCTGCTTAATGCGATCTTAGGGCAGAAATTAGCGATCGTCACCCCGAAACCACAGACAACGCGTAACCAGATTCGTGGAATCCTCACCACGGACACCCATCAAATTATCTTTGTCGATACCCCAGGGTTGATGAACCCAAAGTACCGCTTACAGAGCGAAATGGTCAAAACCGCCTATGGTGCTTTAGCAGACGCTGATGTCGTACTTTTCGTGATTGATGTCACGCGCCGAGACCCAGATATCGAAGATACAATCCTAAAACGCCTCAAACGTATTAAATCGACAACAATCCTCGTTCCGAATAAAGTAGATCTCGTCGAAAAACGGACCCTGCTCCCTATCTTTGAAGACTACAGCCAAAAGTTTGAATTTGCGCATATAATCCCCATCTCCGCCTTAACCGCCGATGGTGTGCCAGTGCTTCTTGAGCAGATTGAAGACTATCTGCCCGTTGGTCCCCACTATTTCCCAGAGGATCAACTCAGTGATCTCCCCGAACGGTTCTTCATCGCCGAAACCGTCCGCGAGAAAATTATGCTCTTGACGCAACGCGAGATACCCTACGCCTCCGCTGTTGTTGTTGAAGAGTTTGAAAAACGCCAGACAAACAAATCAGGTGAAATCCTTTATATCCGTGCCATCATCTACGCAGAACGACAGACACAGAAGCAAATTATCATCGGCAAAGGTGGTAAGTTAGTCAAACGGGTGGGTGAACTCGCACGCATCGATATCGAAAAATTCTTAGATGAACGCGTCTTCTTAGAACTCTACGTAACAGTCAAAGCCGATTGGCGCAGAGACGCACGCAAACTCAAGGAATTAGGCGGCTTCATAGATATTTAACCACGTTCTCCTGAATCAAAAACTTAATCACCTCCAACCCAGTCAAGAATTAATCAAAAATCTGCCTGAAACGAAGTAGAAGGCAGACCGGGAGCCAATAGTTAAAAAAATGACAGAAGAGTCAATCCACGTCCAAGGTGCGCGAGAACACAACCTACGCAACATTGACATCCAACTGCCAAAAGATAAACTTATCGTCTTCACCGGCGTTAGCGGCTCTGGTAAATCTTCACTGGCAATTGATACTGTCTATGCCGAAGGACAGCGACGATACATCGAATCTTTATCGGCGTACGCGCGACAATTCTTGGGGCAGCTCGGAAAACCAGACGTAGATGAGATCGTCGGGTTATCTCCGTCTATCGCCATCAGTCAAGGATCAACCGGACATAACCCGCGCTCCACGGTCGCCACTGTAACCGAGATCTACGACTATCTGCGTGTGCTTTATGCCCGTGTCGGGCAATTCCACTGTCCCGAATGCGGTCGCGAAGTCGGTTCACAAACCCCCGCGGACATCGTCAATACTTTGCTCAACTACCCTGAACGCACACGGCTCATCATCTTAGCACCGATTGCCAGAGGTTCCCGCGGCGCACATGAAAAGGAGATCGAGGACCTACGAAATGCCGGTTTCGCCCGATTACGCGTTGACGGCGAAATACACGAAATCCGTCCAGGCTTTGCCCTCAGTCGCAACCAACGCCACGACATTGATCTCGTCATCGACAGGATTATCATCAAAGACGGCATCGAACCGCGTATCACGCAAGCAGTAGATACAGCACTTTTGCGCGGAGAGGGCAGCATGCTTGTCCAAGTTGTTCCGACTGAAGGCGAGGCGTCCCCATTTCTATCAGAAGAAGACGATCTACTCTTTAGTAGAGATTATACCTGTTCGCACTGTCGGATAAGTTTCGTGAAACCGGAACCCCGCCACTTCTCTTTCAATAACCCGGACGGAATGTGCGAAAACTGCAGGGGTTTGGGTGTACAAATGGGGATCTTACCGCAGTTAATTATCCTTGATGATACCCTCTCTATCATGAAAGGTGCTATCAGTCTGTGGGGACCCCTTAACACGCAAAAGCGCGCCACAGAAAAAGCCATTGCCGAAGCACTCGCAAAACACCTCGGATTTGATCTCAAGACCCCTTGGAAGGAACTCACGCCGGAACAACAAAACGCTGTTCTTTACGGTACCGGCGATGCCATCCTCACGATCACGACCCCTGCGAAAAATACACAAAAAAAACGAAAACAACGCCGACGACACCGCGTCCACTTTCACGGTATCATCCCCGCTGAAGAACAGAAGTACTACTTCGATGATGACGACGAAGCCGATGAAGACAACTTCCCTGACTACTTCGTCAAAATGACCTGTCGAGAATGTGAGGGCACCCGTCTTAACTCTTGGACAAAAGCCATAACGATAGACGATACCCCAATAACCAACATCCTTGAAAAGTCTATTCAGGACGCGACCGAATTCTTCAATGATCTTGAACTTCCAGAACGCGAGGCGTTCATCGCGCAAGAACTCCTAAAGGAAATCCGCGGACGACTCGGATTCCTCATGGATGTCGGATTGGGATACCTGACGCTCTCACGTCCCGCACCGACGCTTTCCGGCGGTGAAGCGCAACGCATCCGTCTCGCCAGCCAAGTAGGCGCAGGGTTACGCGATGTTACTTATGTGCTTGATGAACCGAGCATCGGGTTACACCCACGCGACCACGCGGGGCTGCTTACCACCCTCCTAAATCTGCGGAATCAGGGGAACACCGTTATTGTTGTTGAACACGATGAGGCAACGATGTTAGTCGCCGACTGGATCGTCGATTTCGGTCCTGGCGCGGGTATCAAAGGTGGAAAGATAACCGATATTGGGACACCCGCACAATTCATTAAGGAGAGTAGGACCCTTACCGCCCAATATCTTCGTGGTGACAAGGTGATTATCCAACCCGAATCCCGCCGCCCAACAGGAAACAAATGGATACAGATACAGAACGCACGTCAAAATAATCTGAAAGCGATCAGCCCTAAAATACCGATCGGCACGCTCTGCTGTGTAACAGGTGTCAGCGGTTCAGGAAAGAGTTCTTTAATCCACGATATCCTCTACAACGCACTCGCTCGCGACCTCATGAAGGCAAAAACCGTACCGGGTGACTACGACGATATCCGCGGGATCATCAAAGAAAAAGACGTGCCTATCGCCGATGTTATTGACAAGATTATCAACATTAACATGGCACCCATCGGACGCACACCACGCTCCAACGCTGCGACCTATACAAAGGTGTTTGATGCGATTCGCGCACTCTACGCCGGCTTGCCCGATGCAAAATTACGAGGCTATAAACCCGGACGGTTCAGTTTCAATGTTACCGGCGGCAGATGTGAGGCATGTAGCGGCAACGGTGCCAAAAAAGTGGATATGGGACTCCTCTCTGATGTCTGGGTGGAGTGTGAAGTGTGCAATGGGAAACGCTTTAACAACGAGACCCTCGCAATAAAATATAAAGAGAAAAACATCGCTGAAGTCCTCGAAATGGATATTGATACCGCACTCGTCCACTTCGCCGATATTCCAAGAATCGCAAGAGGCTTAAAACTACTCCACGATGTCGGGCTGGATTACATTAAACTCGGACAACCCGCACCGACACTTTCCGGCGGCGAGGCGCAACGCATCAAACTTTCAAAGGAACTCTCGAAACGAGGGACCGGTAAAACCCTTTATATCCTTGATGAACCCACAACAGGGTTGCATTTCGACGATGTAAATAAACTACTAACGATTCTTCATCGACTCGTAGACGACGGTAATACCGTCGTTGTCGTAGAGCATAACCTTGAGGTCATCAATTCCGCAGACTATCTCATCGACTTAGGACCGGAGGGCGGTGTCGGCGGTGGGACTATCGTCGCTGAAGGCACACCTGAACAGATCGCTGAGATGCCCGAATCTTACACCGGACAAGCACTCCGCGGTGATTTCGATATCTGGCGTGATGCCAAGCAACGACTCAAGGAACCTGAACTTGCTTACGCACTCGGACAAACACACGAAGAACGAACAGCAATCGCTGTGCAAGGTGCTACCGAAAATAACCTCAAAAATGTTGACATCGATATCCCGCATCGGAAAATGACGGCGTTGACAGGTGTCAGCGGCTCTGGAAAAACCTCGCTCGCACTTGATACCATCTACGCCGAAGGACAGCGGCGCTATATCGAGACACTCAGCACCTATGCGCGTCAGTTTATAGGACAGATGGAGAAACCGAAAGTCTCAAAAATCGAAGGACTTTCACCTGCTATCGCAATTTCGCATGCAAACGCAGGTCAAAACCCACGCTCAACGGTCGCAACAATCACCGAAATACATGACGGACTCCGAACGCTTTACGCCAGATGGGGTAAACCCTACTGTCCCGATTGCTATGAAGAGGTCCAACCGCAGAGTGCCGAACAAATAACACAACAGGTTTTTGAAATGCTCCCTCAAGAGCGGGTAGATGTTCTCGCCCCTCTCACAAACTTTATGCTTTTCCCAGAAACTGACGAAGGCATAACAAGGGGTAAAATCATTGACATCAACGCCAATGAATCCGCTTATGGGCTGAAGGGAAACGAGGATTACGCAGATGTATTCAGTCGATTGCAACGCGCAGGTTTTGCACGCGTCCAAATTGATGGCGAAATTCACAGACTTGATGAAGTTCCTAAACTCAGCAGAGGTATTCGCCATGAAATTTTTATCGTCATTGATCGCGTCGAACTCGTTGACGAAGAAAAGGCGCGATTTACGGAAGCCGTCGAGTTAGCACTCCTCCAAAGCGGTGGGTTCGTACTCATTCAAAAAACGCGCGCCACCGCTCGTGCATCCACGAGAAACAACCGATCCAAACAGAAAACCACGGAAAAACCAGAGGCGGAGACGACAGATAAAAAATTCTTCAGTGAACACGCGATGTGTGCCTCCTGCGGCAATAACTTCGCACAGTTGACACCGCGCCACTTCTCCTTTAACAACAAAGTCGGCGCGTGCGACTTCTGCGACGGACGCGGTAGGAATTTACACCCACCCCACAACGCATGCAACCAATGTCAAGGTACACGTCTGAAACCCTTTCCGAGCTGTGTCATGTTTGAAGATACAACCATCGCCGAATTGATGGAAATGTCAATTACCGAAATCATTGCGTTCTTCAATGTCCGGCTGAAACAGATTGCGGAAAATCAGATGGCGAAGCCATTGGATTGTCCTGAAGCGCAAGTCGGCAATGACACACAAAACGGTAAAGCGGATCCTTCTGTCGCGAAAGGGGTGTCAACCTCCAGAGCCACACATCCTGCACTTCATGTACATACCTCGCCTGAATTTGAAGCCGAAGTCCTCCATCAAATTCAGATACGCCTTCAGTTCTTAGAAGATATCGGGCTCGGTTACCTCGCATTAGACCGTGGCGCACCGACGCTTTCGGGCGGCGAAATGCGTAGAATCCAACTCGCAAGTCAACTCGGCAGCGGTCTCACCGGCGTAACCTATATCCTCGACGAACCGAGCATCGGGCTACACCCGCGCGATCAAGAACGTCTCATCAACGCGCTCAAGGAACTCCGTGATATCGGCAACAGCGTCCTCGTCGTTGAACACGATCGCGATACAATATTAGCCTCCGACCATGTGATTGACTTCGGACCTAAGGCAGGCAAAGCAGGTGGTGAGATTGTCGCTACGGGTACACCGGACACCTTCGCTATAGAAGGCAAAGAGGTTTCCGAGAGCCGAGCACCGAGCGTCGAGAGCCATAAATCATTGACGCAAGCCTACCTCTCCAATGAAGTAGAAATCCCTGTTCCAAAAACGCGACGTAAAGGGACAGGCAAACAGTTGGCAATATCCGGTGCGAAAACGAACAACCTCAAAGACATTGATGTTAAGATTCCGCTCGGCACCCTCACCTGCGTAACCGGCGTTTCCGGATGCGGAAAAAGCTCACTCGTTGAAGGCACATTAAAACCAGCACTTGAAAGTCGTAGTTCTATCAAAACCGGCGATGCCGAAGATCATCGTTATACTCACCATATCAGCGACAGCCAGTGGGAACCCATATATAACGACTACGGGTTACCGGAGTATGAAAGCATCCGCGGTGTTAGCCATATCAAGCGGCTCATCAACGTAGACCAGAAGGCGATCGGTGAAACACCGCGCTCTAATCCTGCTACTTATACTGACCTGTTTACGAAAATTCGTGAACTCTTCGCCGAGCAACACGATGCAAAGATACGCGGATTTGGTATCGGTATGTTCAGTTTCAACCTCGCTGCTGGGCAGTGCCACGTCTGCGAAGGGCACCGCTTCAATCGCGTCGAGATGCATTTTCTGCCGGATGTCTGGATGCCGTGTGAAGCGTGTAATAGCACCGGTTACAATATAGATACGCTTGAAATCCGTTATAATGGGAAAAATATCGCCGAAGTCTTAGATATGACGGTAGATGAGGCACTCACATTCTTCAGTGAAAGTTCACGTATCTGCCGAACCCTCCAGATGTTAGCGGATGTCGGGTTGGGCTACATCCAATTAGGGCAATCAGCGACGACCCTCTCCGGTGGTGAGGCACAGCGCGTCAAACTCGCGAAAGAGTTAGCGCGTCGCCAAACCGGTTCAACGCTTTATATCATGGACGAACCGACGACAGGCCTCCACTTTGACGACATCCAAAAACTTCTCAAAGTCCTGAACCGACTCGTCGATGCAGGGAATACAATCATCGCCGTTGAACACAACATCGATGTCATCAAATCCGCAGACTGGATCATCGACTTGGGACCGGAGGGCAGCAAAGGTGGCGGAAATGTCGTTGCGATGGGCACACCAGAAAAGGTCGCAAAGGTTCAAGAATCGCACACCGCACGCTTCCTACGCGAAGCTCTATAAACCCGGATCCCACCCGTTTATGGGTTTTGGTCCTCTACCGCCCAATCCAACCCACATTTACTTCAATACCTCCGAACTTCACTCCCCGAATTTCTGCTTGACAAATTCTGGAATCTGTGGAATTATAATACTGTATCTATCAAAAACGTCGTATTTACAATGCAAATTCCAGATTACTATCAAATCTTAGAAATCGAGCGGGATGCTACCGCTCGCGAGATACAGGGCGCATTTCGGAAACTCGCTAAACGCTACCATCCCGATAAAAATCCGGAGCAGACCGCTTTTGCAGAAAAGATGTTCCGCGAAATCTGTAATGCCTATAACACACTCTATGACAAAAAACAGAAATCTGATTACGATCGGACATTACAGACGATTGAACGACAGCAGAAATCACAAGAAGCGTACTTCGACAGACTCAATAGACTTGACCAGAACTACGCTAAGTTAGAATTGCTGTTGCACGCACTACTCCGTCAAAATTACGAAACCGGCGTTTCTATGTATGAACAGTTGTGCCACCATTCCGAAGCGGCAGGAGAAGAGTGGTGCATTGATGATTTCCTGAGTTACGAAGAGAGTCGAGACTGCGAATTCCTCATCGCCGAAGCATACCAGAAACTCGGATTTTCTAATGGAGACGCGTCTTCCGCACTTGAGCGACACCGAAAAATCGAACAAGCGATGCTGCTTTATGAATCCTTACTGTCCGCTGAATCAAAACGTCCCTGTTTCAAACACTTTATTCGAGAAGTTAAAGAACGCCTCAAACGCATCTACCTCTACCACTTTAGCGTTGAAGGTTATGACCAAAGGTGTTACATTCCGTTGACGAAAATCCAAGCGTTAAAACTCCCGAAACGAGAGACGGCATGGATGTACAAAAAAATCGCTGAATTTTATGTTGAAATCGATCAACTTCCAGAAGCACGCATCGTTCTGAAAATGGCATTTGAACTGCAACCCCGTCTCACCGGTGCCAAAAAGATTTGCCAACGACTGAACATGGTTATTAGTTAATGGTTAATAGTTATTGGTTAATGGTAAGAGGTTTCTTGACCAACCACCATTAACCATTAACCAACCACCACTAAACTTTGGCCAAACAACTCGACTCCGTTATAAATGTTAAGGCACGAGTTGTTTGGTCAAAACCATCGAAAAGGAAATCCCAATGCGAAAAGAGGTACGCTGGGAACGGATGTTCCCTGACGAATTAGAAACAGCATTCAACGAATGTCCCGCCGTCTATTTTACCTACGGACTCTGTGAACCACATGGTCCCCAAAATACGGTAGGACTCGACGCACTCAAAGCACACGGCATTGCTTGTCGTGCCGCACATACGCACGGCGGCATCGTCGCGCCGCCCGATTACTGGCATATCCATGAGCACGGCATGTATGCGAATTGGGCATATCGGAATGTCGGCGAAGCGCGCAGCTGGCTCACAGCAATGCCGGCATGGCAACATTTCAAAAACGTCTGCTATCACGTCCGTGCTGCCGATGCGCTCGGATTTCACGCCGCTATTTTCCTCACAGGACACTATGGACCCAATTGGCAAGACCTCAAGACACTTCTATCGCTAATCCAACCGCATTTCGCCATGCAACTCTACGGACTTCCCGACTTTGAAGCAAATACGCCAGGATTCGATCATCAGGGCAACGGGGGCGACCATGCCGGCAGAGTCGAAACTTCACTCCTCTGGGCATTAGAGCCGGAGTGTGTTGATATGTCGCGGATGCCCGCAGCAGACGCAGAAGGACCACACTTCGCTATGGGGTCAAACGCTCCCGACTCCGACCGGCGCATCGGCGAGCGTATGGTGAACGACGAAATCGAATGGCTCGGAAAAAAGATGCAGGAATTATTGGAGGCTTACGCACAGCAAAACATTACTGAACGCCAACCTGTAACTTTCGAGGAAGTCGAACAGATATGGACAGAAACCGTATCCCCTGCCTTGAAGACCTTTGAGACGATGAAAGATCCAAACGAATCACCACCGGAAGATTCACAATGGTTTCGACAGTGCAAACTTCCGGAACTTCCGTAAGGGAGGACATCACATGGACACAATAAATGGACGACTCCTTGAAAATTACCGAAAAGACGGATTCCTGACCGGCATCCACATTTCTGAAAGTGCCGAAGCTTTACACTTCCGTAAAGAATATGATGCATTAGAAGCCGAAGTCGGTGCAGAGAAATGTGAAATCGGTCTCATTGATTGGCACTTTGACTATCAATTTATTTGGGACCTCGCAACCCACCCCAAAATCGTTGATGTCATTGAAGCACTCATCGGACCGGATGTGATGCTGTTAGCCACGCACTTCTTCTGTAAGTACGGACCCCGTGAAAAATTCGTCGCATGGCACCAAGACGTGACCTACTGGGGACTTGAGCCACCAGATGCAGTTACCGCTTGGTACGCTATAGATGATAGCGACACAGGCAACGGCTGTATGCAGGTGATCCCCGGAAGCCATCAGCGCGGCATACAAGAGCACGGAACATCTGAACAGGAAGGCAATCTGTTAAGCATCAATCAGGAAGTTCGAGTCACCGAAGCGGAAGCAGAGACTGTCGTCGATCTTGTCCTGAAGGCGGGTGAGATGTCTATCCATCACGGTCAGATAATCCATGGAAGTCTACCGAATCACTCTACGCGTAGGCGATGCGGATTGACAATTCGATATATTCCGCCAACAGTGAGGCAGGCAGAGGATAATTCACTGAAACGTCCGTGGAAACCGATTCTACTGCGCGGCGAAGACCGGCACCAAAATTTTACCACCGTGCCGAATCCATTCCCATATCACGAAGGTTTTAAACGATGAAGTAGCCCGTAACGTAGTGGAGGGCGGATATACGGGAAGGCACGTGAATGCACAAATCCACCTTACCGAACCGCAAGGAACAATTAAAAATATCTACGATGTAATCGTCATCGGTGCTGGCGGGATGGGGAGTGCGACCGCATACCACCTCACTAAATCGGGTGCTCATGTGCTCGTTTTAGAACAGTTCGAGCGCGGGCATATCCTCGGCAGTTCACACGGAGAGACTCGCATCATCCGTTTCTTCTATGATAAACCGTTCTACACCGAACTGATGAAAACCGCCTACACCGAATGGCGCGACCTTGAATCGGTATCCGGAAAATCACTGCTGTTTATCACAGGCAGTGTCGGTATCGGTGCAACGGGAAACCCATACGGACGCGCTGCACGGCAAAGTTTAGATGCCGCAGGTGTTGAATCCGAGTGGTGGGAGGCAACACAGTTAGCAGAACGTTTTCCGCAATTCCGAGCAACGGACGGTATGGAGATCCTCTGGCAGAAAGATACCGGCTTTCTCCGCGCCGCCGAGTGCGTCTCTACCCACTTGCAATTGGCAGAACAACACGGCGCAACAGTCCGAGAGGAAACCCCTGTAACCGACATCGATTGGCAGGCAGATGTCCCAACCGTCCACACCGAAAATGAAAAGTTTCACGGTAGAAAGGTCGTTGTGACCGCAGGGGCATGGACAGGAAAACTCCTCGCAGAACTGAATCTTCCGCTCACAGTTACAAAACAACAGGTGTGCTACTATCAGCCTACAGATAGCAAACGTTTCCAGCCAGACCGGTTCCCCGTCTTCATGGAATCAACGCCTGATGGCGAATTCATCTATGGCATCCCCGCTTTCGGTAAAAATGGTTTAAAAATTGCACGCCACGGAAGAGGACAAGTCATCGCCCCCGATACACCCCAACGCACACCGGATACCGATTACATCGCGCATATAGATGCTTACGTGCAAGAACGTCTCCCAGAACTTGGAAAAGCCATGCATGCCGAAGTCTGCCTCTACACTGAAACGCCAGACGAAGACTTCATTATTGACGCACACCCACACTGCTCGGATGTGTTGATCGCTGCAGGTTTCTCAGGACACGGCTTTAAATTTTGTGCCCTCGTCGGACGTATCATGAGCGAACTCGCACGAAACGGCAAAACCGATTTCGACATTCATCCATTCCGTATTGACCGAGAACATAAAATCTCAAGCGGCATCCCAAGGTTACAGTCATGATAAAACACAGAAAATATTCATCAGCGCAGTTTCCGCCCTTTTTCTTGACATTCAGAAAAATTTCGGGCATACTTAAGAGGCAACAACGCGCAGTGTTATTTACAATTCTATCGCAATTTTTTCGGATTTGGAGGTAAGGAAATGAACCACTATAGAGAGATTATTACCATTGAACCAGATAAACGCAGCGGACAACCTTGTATTCGAGGAATGCGGATCACCGTTTACGATATTTTCGAATATCTTGCATCCGGCATGACGGTAGCAGAAGTCCTTGATGATTTCCCAGAGTTAACTGAGATAGACCTTCGCGCCTGTTTCGCGTATGCTGCGGACAAGGAAAAATCACAGATGGAAACTTCTATTCGACCAGAACCTATCGGACCAACTGGTAACGCTACTGGCGGATCTGTTCCCTAATTCTATACATGTCAAAACTATTGGGTTAAACACGGCAACTGATACCGAATTATGGGATTATGCCCGCGATAATGATTACCTTATCGTGTCAAAAGACACAGATTTCAGTAAAAGAAGTGCCGTTCATGGACATCCCCCAAAAGTAATTTGGATCAGGTTAGGGAATTGTGCCACACACATCGTCGAAAACATATTAAGAAACCACTACTCAAATCTCACAGCTTTTGCAAAAGATTCAAATCAAGGACTATTCGTCCTGCTGCCGTCCGATTAAGCCCGACGGTATGAGTCTGCCTCCGACAGTTATACGCATAGAATTTTCACAGTTCCATTCACTAACTTGCTTAAGAAGTGAGCGCGTCTATTCAAATTGAATTTGCTATAAGGAGACTGATAATGCAAACAACCCTTAAAGCAGGCAGCGCAACCGCGAACATAACACCACCCCTCAACACAAGAATCCCAGGTGGGTTCCGACCCAGATACGCTGAAAATGTTGACGACGAACTTTTTGCAAAAGCCGTCGTCATTGATAACGGCACCACACGCATCGCAATCGTCACGTGCGATCTCATCGCTATACCAGAGAAGGTAGCAGACGCAGCTAAAGCACGCATTGCGGATAGGTGTGGTATCCCTGCAGCACACGTTATGGTGAACGCGACACATACACACACCGCTGTCGCAGTCGCCGACCTACTCGGTGTGGACGAGGATACCGATTATACCGAGTGGGTGCCACTGAAAATCGCCGATGCAGTTGAACTCGCCGTATGGCGGCTCCAGCCAGCACGCGTAGGATTTGCCAGTGTTAATGAAGACCGTATCACCTTCAATCGACGGTGGCACATGAAAGACGGTACCGTCCGTTTTAATCCCGGTGTCAATAATCCAGATCTTGTGAAACCGACTGGCACGATTGATCCAGAGGTGGCGATGATGTTCGTTGAAGCCGATGATGGCACCCCGCTTTCGGCTGTTGCCAATTTTTCGCTCCACTACATCGGCACAGACAACGGCAGCGCCCTCTCCGCAGACTATTTTGGGCACTTTGATAAACTTATGCGACACTATCTGGGAGATACGTGTATTTCGCTCCTCTGGAACGCCGCATCAGGACAGATCAATAATACCGATTTCAGCGGACAGACGAAATGGACGGCGAGCGGACATCAACAGGCGGTGAAAATGGCGAACGTTCTCGCGGGACATTTTATCACCGAGATGCAGTTCATGGAGATGCACGACACACTTGATCTCAACGGATCCCTTGCTACACTGACGTTCCAACGCAAACGAATTACCGACGAAGACCTTAAAGTTGCTGAACAGGTGCTGTCTGTGCCACAAGGAACTTACGATGCTTACGAAATAGGTCCGTTTAGTTGGGTCGTCGGGCAGCCGATACCACACGCACTGGTTGACGTTTACGCGCATGAATGCCAACGCTTGGCAAAACTCCCAGCGCAGATGACTGCTCCTGTTCAGGTGATACGGCTTGGTGAGGCAGCGATCGTGGCACTCCCCGGAGAGGTTTTTGTTGAAACGGGAATGAACATCAAGGCTGCATCCAACGCGAACCCGACATTCCTTGTCAGTTTAGCGAATGGGTATATCGGTTATATTTGCACGGACAAGGCGTTGACAGAAGAGGGTGGTTACGAAACCTGGGCAGCGATGTCATCTCTACCGGCTGTCGGGACGGTGCCAACAATGGAAACACTCGTCGCTTCGTTATTGAGTTAGTGCGGGTGTAAGGCAAGAATATTACAGTTGGGACTTACCCCAAAAGCAATAATTTCTATATTTTAAACCCCCTAAATCCCCCTTATCAGGGGGACTTTAAGAGGAGATACGTAAGTCCTAACTGTAAAAAAATAAAGAGGCAGGTACAGAAACCCGCCTCTCCGGGGAAATAGAATAGAAAATTAGACAGCGGCAGGCCCTCTTTCGCCTGTACGGATGCGGATCGTTTCGTCGATGGGTAACACAAAGATTTTACCATCGCCGATTTTGCCGGTAGCGGCAGCCTGTTGCACGGCTTCGACGACTTTGTCAACATTTTCTTCCGCGACAACAATCTCAATTTTTAATTTCGGGACAAATTCGATGGTGTATTCGCTTCCGCGGTACAATTCGGTATGTCCACGGCTACGCCCGAATCCACGAACTTCGCTGACTGTCATGCCCCGAACACCGACACTGCTGAGTGCCTCTTTGACCTCCTCCAATTTGAAGGGGCGGATAATACATTCTAACTTTTTCATGCGATTCTCCTTGCTAAAAAAGTGAATACAGTTGTATGGCAGCTTCTGCCGTTCAATCAGGGCTTACAATCTTTGCCCTCAAGGTTTACAAGGGCGGATGCAAGAATCCGCCCTACAGACCGTTTTCAGAACCTCGTTCACGCGATCTAAATATCGTGATAGAGGAAAAATTCATAGGGATGCGGCCGCATGTTGATCGCATCGACCTCATTTTCACGTTTATAGTCAATCCAGACATCTAAAACATCTTGGGTAAAAACATCGCCTTTAAGGAGATATTCGTGGTCTTCCTCTAAGGCATCAAGGGAATCACCGAGGGATACTGGCGTGGATTCGATGTCCGCAAGTTCTTCCGGCTCGAGATCGTAAAGGTCTTTATCGAGCGGGTCACCCGGGTGGATACGGTTCTGTATTCCGTCAAGCCCTGCCATGAGCAGCGCGCTGAAGGCGAGGTAAGGATTACAGGACGGATCCGGTGTCCGGAATTCAACCCGTTTTGCCTTCTCACTCTTTGAGTAGACAGGAATACGGACACACGCACTACGGTTCCGTTGCGAGTAGGCGATGTTCACAGGTGCTTCATAGCCTGGGACCAAACGTTTGTAAGAATTGGTTGTTGGGGCGATGATTGCACAGAGCGAACGTGCATGCGCCAGCAAACCACCAATGTAATAGAGCGCGTCCTCACTGAGCAGCGAATATCCCTGTGGATCGTAGAAGATATTCTTGCCGTCTTTCCAGAGACTCTGGTGGACATGCATCCCGGAACCGTTATCTTGGAAGAGCGGTTTCGGCATGAAGGTCGCGACAAGGTTGTTCGCGCGCGCCATATTTTTGATGATGTACTTATACAACGCAATCTTATCACCAGTCGTGGTCAACTCACCATAGCGGATGTCAATCTCGCCTTGCCCCGCAGTACCGACCTCGTGATGGTGAACTTCCACATCAACACCCGCTTCCATGAGCTTAAGGCAGATCTCAGAACGCAGATCTTGAAGCGTATCCGAAGGTGGGACTGGGAAGTACCCTTCTTTGTAACGCGGTTTGTAACCGAGGTTCGGATTCTCATCACGTCCTGAATTCCAACTGCCCTCAACGGAGTCAACAGAATAGAAACCGGAATGCTGGTTCTGACCGTAGCGGATATCGTTGAGAAGATAGAATTCCGCCTCAGGTCCCCAGTAACTTATATCTGCGATGCCTGTGGACTGTAAATACGCTTCTGCCTTCTGTGCGATATGCCGGACATCGCGCGTATAATTTTCCAACGTGATCGGATCTTTGATGTTACACGTAATACTCAGTGTCGGCACCTTGCAGACCGGGTCAATGAGAGCCGTTGTTGGATCGGGAAAGAGCAACATATCGCTCTCGTTAATCGCCTGAAAACCACGGATACTTGAGCCATCAAAACCTGCCCCTTCTTCAAAGAGGTCTTCGGTCAACTCCTCTGCCATAATAGAAAAGTGTTGCCACATACCCGGCAGATCCATGAATTTGAGGTCGACGATCTTTACATCATTCTCTTTTGCAAGTGCAACCACCTCACTTGGTGTCATTCACATATCCTCCTATTTCGGCGTAGCTGGCTAAGCCGAACTTTTTCGGCGTAACTTGTCAGCCGAAACTTGCTATCAAAACACAAAACTTCCTCGATCCAGAGATCGAGATTATAATCTGATAAAACGGCACAAGGAAACGCATCAGGAAAGCCTGATGATTTCCCTAAAACCCCGTTTCAATAACTCAGAAAAATGTCCTTGATTCGTCAATTGAATGCGCAACTCATACCACTTGACGAGTGTCTTACCCAATAGGTAAGCAAAATTTATGCCAATCAACGGTGATTGGAAACAGGAACGCATGCGTCGACGAAAAAAGGTAAATTCTCGTGTAAAATCACGAATTACAGCGACCAAAGATGGAAAGTCGGCGTGAAAGGGTCCGCTGTTCCGATATTTTCTCCACGCCCGATATTAAAAACCGCGAGATTTTGCCAAATTATTAGGCATAGCATTGCACATTTTTTGCGCATAGCACCGCATACCTACTGAAAATCGCGACTTGAGATCACTCCTCTGAAAACTCAACGTCTTTGGCAAACCGACTCGTCTCAGGACCATCCTGCCCCGCATATTTGTTCGCCGGTTTGAGTTGATACGGCACACGTGCTGGCGAAGAGAGCCGCGCAAAGGTAAACGCACAAATTCGCATACCGGGATATAATTTGACCGGCATACGACCAAGATTTCCTAACTCCAAGGTCGGGATACCGATCCAACCCGGATCAAAGAGTCCGGCAGTACTGTGAACAATAATGCCGAGTCTCCCCAAACTACTTCTGCCTTCAAGTCGTGCCATCACATTGTCCGCCAGCTCAAGCTTTTCCTGTGTTGCTGCTAAGACAAACTCACCCGGTTGCATCGTGAAGGCATCACCATCAGGGACATCAACCCGCCGCATCAAGTCATCGGTATCAATCTCTGCCGCCAAATCAATATACGGATACTTGCTATGCTCAAACACACGAAAGGTATTGCTCAACCTGAAGTCAATGGAGCAACTACCCAGTTGTGTTTCCAAGTCGGGCGTGGGCGAAATTCTAATTTTCCCCTTGTTTATGTACTCGATAATATCTCTATCTGATAAAAACATTCTTTGTTAAATTACTTTGCAGTTCGGTCAGGTAAATTTGAAGTTTGAAGCGTCTCTTCCGTATATCCGCCCGCGCCGTTGTTGCAGGCTACGTTTTCGCGGCTAATTTTAACACAAAACAACTTATATTGGCGTTCTTTCACATAGAATACTTTTTGAACTACTGCTCAGGCATAAACGCCTCCGGGGCGATGCCGCGATAGGCATAGTCTAAGAGATTAACAGGATGCATTGCTTTCATAGGCAAACCGTGTTTCTGGATGCCGAGTTGAATCTGGAGCAGGCAACCCGGATTTCCCGTCGCAACGATGTCTGCGTCCGTTTCAGCGATATGCGCCATTTTACGTTCCAGAATCTCTTGCGAAAGTTCTGGTTGTGTGATGTTATAGATACCCGCGCTCCCACAGCACCATTCGGATTCAGTTAATTCAATCAACTCAAGCCCGGGTATCGACTGGAGGACTTTGCGCGGCTGTTCCTTTACACTTTGCCCGTGAAGGAGATGACACGGTTCATCGTATGTAACACGCTTTTCGATTTCCCCGGTCGGCGGTATCATCTCAATTTCGGCTAAGAATTCGCTGATGTCGCGCATTTTATGACTGAAACGTTCCGCCTTCTCTGCGTACGCGGCATCGTTTTCGAGGAGTGCCTCATATTCTTTGAGCGTTGCACCACAGCCAGCAGAATTGATGATAACAGCGTCTAAATCCTCCGCTTCAAACGCATCAATGTTCTGCTTGGCAAGTGCTGAGGCAATATCTCGTACACCGTTATGAAGGTGTAACGCGCCACAACAGGTCTGCTTTCGAGGTGTAACGACTTCGCAACCGTTCTCTGCTAAGACCCGGATCGTCGCAACATTCGTCTCCGTGAAGACTTGGTTCATGATGCACCCCGGTATGAATCCGACGCGATACCGGGTTTCACCGACAGCGGGTGTAATGTCCCGTATTGTATATTTTAATTGCGGCGGTGGGATCTTCGGGAGCAACGATTCCATCTGTCCGAGCTGCCCCATTAGTTTAAGGATACCCACTTTCTGGACAAGCCATCGGATACCGAGTCGTTGATAGAGCCACATCAACTCAAAAATCAGGTCCAACCGTTCTTTATTAGGCAGAATTTGTTTGAAGACGAGGTTCGTCCAGAATCGATAAGCAGCGGAACGCGGTGCATTCTGTTCGTAGATAGCACGCGCCTGTTCAAGCAGCTCTCCGAAATGGACACCGGAAGGACAAGCAGTTTCGCATGCACGACAGTCTAAACACCGGTAGATGTATTCTGACCATTCCTCACTGAGTGGGATGGCATCCTCCGCTTTGAAGGCACTCCCCATGAGGTAGAGCCTACCGCGTGGTGAATCCGTTTCTAAACCTAATTCTCGATACGTCGGACAGGTGGGTAAGCAAAGTCCGCAGTGCGTACAAGCGTCCCACTTCTTCCAACTGAAGGAGTCTACGCCAATAAGTTGTTGTGTTTGTTGGTTGGACATAGTTAACTTTATTTTACGGGCACTTTAGTATGGATCAAATCTTTGCGATATAGCATGCAGAAGCCAGAGTAAAACTATCAGAATCAATCCAATTGTAGCAAATATCATACCCTTGGAACTATCTGCGCCTGCGAAACTTTTCTTGAGATTACCCGTTCGGGTCTCCTGAATCTTTTGCGCAAGTGCTCGTTTTTCATGTTGTGTCAAGTTCTTCTTCAGAGAAGCTGTTGATCCTGAAGGTATATGATTATAACGTTGGCTTTTCCATTTCCTGTACAAAAACCGAAATAGAACGACAAAACCGACAGCTCCTATCAAAACAAGTACGCCAATGAGTATATCTGTATAAGGGAGGGACGGTGGATCGAGGCGACTCGGTCTGGCGTATGAAGCATCGCTGCTGATAAAAATCTCACAAATAGTTTTCATTACGCTATGCCGCTATGATGATTCTTTTACAATCCAGGTAATACCCAAATAACCCATAGGAAAAAGAGTAGAACCATACCGATCATGGCTAAGGTTGTGTAGACTGGATTCGCTTTGCCTGCAAAACTTTTCTTGAGGTTAGCAATTCCAGCACTCTGAATTTTTCCAGTAAGATGTTCCTTTTCGTCTTGTGTTAACACTCTTTTTTCAACAAGAGGCTCATTTGAAATCAAAGACTGATTGTATCGTTTTTTACGTCTCGGCAGGACAAGTCCAAGAAGTAAAATACACCCGACAAAACTCATTATATGGACTGGGTATGCCGCGATGACTTCTATAACACCTTTTAGATCAAACATCTCTGCACCTCCTATTCAAAGTTCACAGGTTACCCATATCAGGAAACCATAACCCCCTCATTTAGGCTCCCAGAACGATACCCCTGCAGGTCAAGTGTGACGTGCATATATCCGAGTGTTTTAAAGTGTGTACTGATGTCGTTTCGCACAGATTTAGAAAGCAATCTCGAAATTTCCTGTGCCTCCAACTCAATCCGAGCGAGCTCGCCGTGGTGCCGGACCCGGAATTGCCGAATCCCTAAATCGTAAAGAAATTGCTCAGCAGCATCCACCTGCCGTAGTAACTCACGGGTAATCCGCATACCGTAAGGAAACCGTGAGGAGAGGCAAGCAAAAGCCGGTTTATCCCAAGTCGGAAGCTCCCATGCCTTTGAAATCGCGCGAATTTCTGCCTTCGTCAAGTTGACATCAATCAAAGGTGCTTGGATACCCATCTGCTTCGCGGCATCCATACCAGGGCGATGATCACCGACATCGTCCGGGATCGCGCCGTAGACAATCGTGCCTACGTCATATTTGTCAGCGATCGGACGCAGCTTATCGAACAACTCCGTCTTACAGAAAAAGCACCGGTTCGTCGGGTTGCTCGCGTAACCCTCAAGGTCTAATTCTTGCGTGTGAACCGTCTCAAATCGGATCCCGATCTGTTTGGCGATATCTTGTGCCGCTCGCATCTCTCGGATCGGATAAGAATCGGAGATGGCAGTGACCGCAAGCGCATTATCGCCTAATGCGTGCTGTGCCGCTTCTGCGAGGAACGTGCTATCAACACCGCCAGAAAAAGCGACGATGACCTTTTCATAATCGTGCAAGCACGTATAGAGTTGGTCAAGTTTCGTCTGTAGGGTAGGTTCAAGTTTCTGTTTTAACATACTTCTGAATCGCAAGTTTCGGCGGACAAGTTACGCCGAAAAAGCCTCCGCATATAACGCGCAGATTTCAATATATTTAGGACTTACACAGCCCCACTTGCTGACGGGGTTTCAAACCCCGCCAGCAGTGCGTAATACATAGGTTATCATAGAAAAATGCGTCCGTCCTGATATTAATAAGGTCGCTCGGCTTGTTGTATCTTTAGCAATTCCTCTTTCAGCAATTGTCGTTTTAATCCGCTGATCCGGTCAATAAAAAGCACGCCGTTGAGATGGTCTATCTCGTGTTGCAGCACACGTGCTAACAAACCATCGGCTTCAATACGGACGGCTTCGTTCTGGACATTAATCCCCTCAACAACGATTATCTCTGGACGTTTTACCTCCGCCGTCACATCCGGAATACTCAGGCATCCTTCCTCAGCAACGATTTCTCCGTCAAAACCCATAAGTTCCGGATTAAACAGCACCAAAGGTTCATAAGTTTCATCGTCCTCTTCGCCTATATCAACGATGATGAGTCTCTTCAAAATACCGACTTGTGTTGCAGCAAGCCCGATACCGTTGCCCGTAGCATACAGCGTCTCTAACATCTGTTCAGCAAGCAGGTATTCTGCCTCCGTGACCTCTAAAACTGCTTCGGCTCTCTTACGAAGAACAGCGTCGCCATAATAGCGTAGTTGCAAAGGTACTGTCTCACGCAGCACGACATCATCTTCGCCGCCCACGTCCGAGGCTGGTGTGTTTTTAGGCTTTCTTCTCCGTTTTGGCATGTATCACGAATTTCTCCCATTTTTGGAAATAACCTTTAATATAGTATCACTTCATGCAAATTCTGTCAAGAAAAAAGGAAAAGCCAGACTGTTCCAATGGAAAGAAGTCACGACCGGGTGATCGCTCCTACAGAAGAGGGGCTGTGTCACGGTGCGGGTATTAGATAGAGATGGAAACCTTCGTCGCTGACGACTGACCCGGTAAATTTAACTAAAAACGAGAGGTTATACTGCTCTATTTGGTTAGCACTCAACGAACCGTTCAAGATTATTAACACGTCTTGAGACTTCTCACTGCTTAGCACTTTCGCCGCTTCAATGACACGCCTTTTTGAAATTGAAGGGGTGCGTGTTTTGTCCCATCTGACAAAGGAACCGAAACGACCGCTACGTGGATAGTAAATTTGCCGCGGTTCCTGTAGGTATCCGACGACAGTACTTACAGCAGAATCCTTATTCCCAACCATCGGGAAGTCTTGCATACCTTGCGACTTAATATATTCGGCTGTCAGTTTGCCGTAAGAGAAAACATGGCGATGCTCCATGCTGACGGCTATAATACCACCGATCGCATGGCAGATAAGTAATAACGTTACAAGCACTGTCCCTGCTCTATTTAAAACCCGATCTATCGCAGAATCCTTATCCGCTTGCGCAGTCTCACCGAGACTTATTGCTGGAGAGTCCCGGTAAATCCAACAACACATCAGAAACGCAAGGAACAAGAAACCGTGATGCCGAATACTGCCGTGATATTTGATATAGAAAAACGTCAGGAGTCCAAACGTCGAAATGAGATAGGTCAGCAGCGCAGTAGGTCGTTTCAGAAATAAGAGTGTACTCAAAAGTATAAGGAAATAACAGAGCAGAATTTGAATCGTTTGGAAGAGAGAATAGGTCGTGAGTAGATTTGACCCCCAAAAACCGCGCACAGGTCTTGGGATTGGCAGATACGCGCGAGAAATCAGTTTGACAATATTGTTCGCACGGTTCGCATCATAGTTAAAATGCCATGCAACAGCAAAACCTGTATCTGACGGTGGATTGAGTTGCAAAACCGCTGTAATAATACCGACACCAATAAGTGCGAACCCAATCCAGATAGGTCTTTTATCTTCGACAGCCTCAATCTCTTGATTTAGAGGTCTAAGAAACCGACCACCAAAGACATATTCACAACAGAGTACAATACCTATCGCTATGGTGACGATCAACGCATGGACACTCGTATGTGCAAGGAGAAATAGCACACAACCGACCCAGATAAACCGTTTGTAACGTTCCTTGAAAAGCACACAAAAGACAGTTATCAGTAGCAGTCCAAGGGCATAGTTTCGGGCGACAATCGCGTATTCATAGAGAACGAAGTAGCCAAAACAGAAAAGTAGTTTCTGGAACCAGTTGAAAGGCGCGTAGCGAACGAAAAGGTAAACCGTAACACCTGTAATCAGGAGATGGAACATCTGCATCACGACAGAGGAATGCGTAATACGACTGATCGGCATTAGGCAGAGATGCCATAAACCGGGATGCCCCTCATATTTGAGATTCGCGAAGAGATTAAAGACTGAGGTGCTATCTCGTGCCAGAAGCCACGCCTGAATTTCATCTCGCCACATCTCATGATGGCTCGCAGTAAACGCACCAACCAGAAGAAAAAGGAATGTTAAACCGAGCGCGTAACGTTTATCCTGTTTGTCCATCGTTTACATTGTTACCTAATGAACTGTGTCATGGTGGAGGCATCAGATAGAGATGGAAACCCTCATCACCAACGACTGAACCGGTAAATTTGGCTACGGAAGTGAGATTATGCTGTTGACGCAGTTCAGCACCTATAGCACGGTTCAAGATAATTAGCACCTCTCTGTTTTTCTCGGTACTCAGCGTTTTCGCGGCTTCAATGACGAGTGTATCGGGAGCATCATGTGTGCGTGCTTTGTCCCACCTGACAAAAGAGCCGAGTCGGCTGCCGCGTGGATAGTAAATTTGTCGCGGTTCCTCCAAATATCCAACAACAGTGCTAACTGCATAATCAATATCCCCAACCATCGGGAAGTCTTGCATACCTTGCGACTTGATATATTCGGCTGTTAGTTTGCCATAAGAGAAAACATGGCGATGCTCCATGCTGACAGCGATAATACCACCAATCGCATGACAGATAAGCAATAACGTTACAAGCACCGTCCCTGCTCTATTTAAAACCCGATCTATTGCAGAATCCTTATCCGCTTGCTCAGCCTTACCGAGATTGATCGCCGGGGCGTCTCGGTAAATCCAACAGCACATCAGAAATGCAAGGAACAGGAAACCGTGATGCCGGATACTGCCGTGATATTTGATATAGAAAAATGTCAGAAGTCCAAACGTTGAAATGAGATAGATAAGCAGTGCCGTCGGACGTTTGTGGAATAACAGTAGGCTGAAAAGCATCAGGAAATAGCAGAGCGATACTTGGATTGATAGGAAAAACGGATAGGTTGTGAGTAGATTTGAACCCCAAAAACCGAACACAGGTCTCGTGACGGGGAGATACGCACGAGAAATCAGTTTAACAATATCGTTCACACGCTTGATTTCAAAGTTAAAGTTCCATGCAACAGCAAAACCTGTATCCGAGGGTGGATTGAGTTGTAAAACTGCTGTAATAATACCGATGCCGATAAGTACGAACCCGATCCAGATAGGTCTTTTATCTTCTATAGCCTCAACTTCTTGACTCAGAGATTTAAGAAACCTACCGCCAAAGAAATATTCGCAACAGAGGGCAGTGCCTATTCCTATGGTGACGATCAACGCATGGACACTCGTATGTGCAAGGAGGAACAGCACGCAACCGATCCAGATAAACCGTTTGTAACGCGCCTTGAAAAGCACACAAAAAACGGTTATCAACAGCAGTCCAAGGGCATAGTTTCGGGCAACAATCGCGTATTCATAGAGAACGAGATAGCCGAAACAGAAGAGAAGTTTTTGGAACCAGTTGAAAGGCGCGTAGCGAACGAAAAGGTAGACCGTAACACCCGTAATCAAGAGATGGAGCATCTGCATCATGATAGGGGAATGTGCGATGCGGCTGAGTGGCATCAGACAGAGATGCCATAAACCGGGATGCCCCTCATATTTGAGGTGCGCGAAGAGATTAAAGACTGAGGTACTATCCCGCGCCAGGAGCCACGCCTGAATTTCATCTCGCCACATCTCATGATGGCTCGCAGTAAACGCACCAACCGCAAGAAAAAGGAACGTTAAACCGAGCGCGTAGCGTTTATCCTGTTTGTCCATCGTTCACATTGCAACCTCTTGACCAAGGCACTCCAATAAAGTATTATAAAAAACCACCAAAAACTTAGTTCGTAATGTAATGGAGAACGGATATACGGAAGAAGAACCAAAAGTCTCAAACCCCACTGACCGAACCGCAAGGCAATATAAAAAACTACTGGATTGCAAGACTCGAAATCGGCAGCCATAAACCACCGGTACTCTTCGCGATAAATTTCTGGAAAGGTTCATCGCGCCCGATAACATCCACCTTGATTCTGGCAGTTTTCATCTTCACCATCACGTCTATAGAAGAGTAGGCACCGCTTACATACTCATCCGTGACGAAAATGAAATGGACTTCGGCACCGCGTCGGAACGTCACCTCGTCAGCAGCGCGGATGAGTGCGTCTAAACCGTTCTCATCGCCCCGGAACTTCAATTGCGACAAGACCTTTTTAACTTGAGAAACAGAACGCGTCTGTGGAACCACTTCAAAGTCTAATCCAAGGAGACCGTATCCCGTACCGGCGCGAAAGGCAACGACACCGATAGTGAAATCTATCTCAGCACTATCGAAAAGATCCGTCATATTATTAAGGTGTTCGCGTACTGCATCAATATCGTTTTTCATACTGCCACTGCCATCAACAACGAAAACGACATCAACGAGATCGGTGCTCCGGTTTGCAACAATGTGCTTACCCACTCTGGTCAACGCTAAATCGGGGAGCGTAAGTCCGCCAAGATCAGAGGTAGGTTCATCCCCCGTTCCGCCTAAGAAACCACGGGCAGCACCGCCAAATTTTCCATTTCCTGAGACACGAGCACTCAGTCCGCTTCCGGTACCACCAACACCTGATCCGCCCACAGGTTTAGCCTGTAAACTTTTCCCGTAGGCATGTTCACCTGAATGGCTCGGTGAGGAGAGTTCCGGTGTCTGCAATTCGACTGTTGCATCTTGATAAGATACGGTTGTCGCCAATGTCTCAAGCGTAGGAGGTTCAACCTCCATAGTCTTCATCTGCTGTACATTCTCAGTAGGTGCCACGGGTCGTAAGGAAAAATGGGGAAATCTTTTTACTGGACGCAAAGCATTCCGCGAACGGACCCTGATAATGTCAAACTCCGTAACCGGTTTAACGTCCAAGTCGGATTTTTGGCGATATAAGGTCCCAAGCGTGAGAAGTAGGAGGATATGAAGCCCAACAGAAATAATTAGGGCATTTGGCATATTTTTCTTGAAGAGAACTTTCATTTCAATATGTTCCCCATCTCAGTGATGCGCGCATGTGCCGTTTCGAGTCGGTATTGAGAATTATTATATCACTACGTATAGGTTTATTGCAAGGAAAGAAAAAGTTGACGAAAATGTTAAAATTTGGTATCATATAAAGTAAAAATAGGTGGGGCCTGATTAAAAGAGGATTTCACTCCATTCGGTAACCGAAACGAGTTTTAAATACACGATGTTTTGCTATGATTACCCACGTCCTGCTGTTACTGTTGACATAGTGATTCTCAGTGGCGAAGTTCCGGATGTGCTATTGATTCAACGTAAGCACCCACCGTTTGAAGGATATTGGGCACTGCCGGGTGGCTTTATTGAGATGGAGGAATCCCTTGAGGTATCGGCATTACGTGAATTAGAAGAGGAAACGGGGGTTACCAATGTACCCCTCACTGAAGTTGGGACTTTCGGTGATCCGCTTCGCGACCCACGCGGTCGGGTGATTACCATTGCCTACGCCGCGGTTGTTGAAAAACCATTAAACATTAAAGCGGGGTCCGATGCATCGGAAGCCTCGTGGTTCCCAAGCACTGAACTTCCGAGGCTCGCGTTTGACCACAGTCAGATAATCCGAAAAGCACTGGATAAACTAAAATGAAACACTACGGTTTAACACTGAACCTAAAAAACGATCCGTCAGTTATTGAAAAATACAAAGCGTACCACCGAGATGCCTGGCCAGAAGTCATTGATGCCTTGAAAACGGTGGGTATCACAAAAATGAATATCTACCTGTTAGGGTGCCGTCTGTTTATGGCGATGGAAACGATTGATACGTTTGATATAGCGCGCGATTTTCCACGCTATCTCGAAGAAAATCCAAAATGCAAAGCCTGGGACGAATTGATGCGAACCTTTCAGGAACCAGTGGCGGAAGCGCAGCCGGACGAATGGTGGGCATATATGGAACCTGTCTTTGAATTATAAATCGAAAATGAAAACATCCTTTCCAATGCCCACAACTTTTTTATCAATTGGTCACTTCTGTTACGATGTCTCACCAAATGGTTACATCCTTGGTGGCTCCGCCTCATATTCAACACTAACGGCTCGGAATCTCGGGCACCATGCACGCGCGGTTACGGCTGTCGGTGCGAACTTTGACCGTCGGAATTCACTGTTAACAGGCATAGAAACAGTTTATCGTGAATCTCCGGACACTACGATTTTTGATAACCAATATGACGGGAAAGGGCATAGGCAACAGTTCATCTTAGGGGTCGCACAACAACTCAAAGGGAACGATGTTCCGACTGAATGGCGTAATAGCGATATAGCCTATCTGTGTCCGATTGCTGACGAAGTTTCCGCTGAGGTCGTGCACTGTTTCGGTGAAGATACGTTAATAGGTGCGACGCCACAAGGGTGGCTTCGGCAGTGGGATGCTAACGGTAGAGTTGAAGCAAAGCGTTGGGAAACAGCAAAAGACATTTTGCCTTATATTGATGTGCTAATCCTTAGTGATGAAGATCTCCGCACCTATCCAGATGAATTGGAAAAATATATCGGATTAACACCCACTGTTGTGCTAACGCAGGGTGCGAGAGGGGCAACTCTTTTTCAAAACGGCACACAACTCGGGTCCGACGCATATCCGGTCACAGAGGTGGATCCTACAGGCGCGGGTGACGTCTTCGCAACTGCCTTTTTAATCAACTATTACCAAAACCGTTCCGTAGAGGAAGCGCTTAACTTTGCACATTGTGTCGCATCCTTCGCTGTGGAAGGCATCGGCACATCTCACATTCCGAAACTCGCAAAGGTTATGTCAAGACTACAAACATAATTCATGGAAATCAAACGGAGCTTCTTCTACTGAAGAACATACACTCGTGGGAAGAAAGACTATGGCAATTAACTACGACTTCATTGCATACTGCAGTAAAATATCACCAACTAACTGGATCATCGGAATGAAATCCGTTGATGGTGAGGTACCGTTAGATATTGTGATCCCTAATGAGAAGAGATCTTCAGACCCTGATGAACCAGAAATAGTCGGTGTGGTAACGACTGAAGGCATAGAACGCGAGAGTACCGACGGATTGGAACTCTATCGATACCTCCGACAGTTGAATCCGAAGAAAAATGATGTATTCGGCTACAACGAAGTAGTGATTCGAAATATACATGGTCACCTGAGCAATCTACGGGTCAATGAAGAACTCCGGGTGCAAGTTACATATACGCATCGGAAAGAACCGTATACACAGCTTTCGTACCATCTTAAGTTACTCGGTATCTTTCAAAAGTCAGATGACGAGATACCTACCGATGCTACAGATGAAACTGATACACCGCACACTCAAGAAGACAACACATCCTTCCCAGGACAAACAACGCCCGATAACAACCCGGAACAGCAGATTTATAAAACGACGAATACCTTAGAGAAATTAATCACTTTTACGCAAAACCTACAGGAAGAATTGAAACAGGCAAAAAGGGATATCGCGGTAATGGTAGACAAGGTTGAGAAACTTGAAAATGAGCGGCAATATTTCCGAGAGATGCAAAACGTTGTCCAAGATATCCTTGACCAACTCACCCAGTTAGAAACCCTGGATGCCCGAATTCAGGACCTTGAGGCGGACCGACATCAATTCCAAGACTTTCAACAATCCTTGCAGAAATTCTTCTTAGCATTGAATCAACAGACTGGAGCACTGTTTCAAGACCAAGACGACGATCCCTCTACTGAATAAATAAAGGTATTTAGTTTTTCGTCTTTTATCTGCTTTGCTCAGAAAATTGCACCTCGACGAAAAAGGAGAACGCGCTATGATGAAATTAGGTACCATGTCTCTGAATGTGAGAAATACGACTGCCACCGCCTTCGCGCAAATAGTATACGATCTCGGTTTTGACGTTATCGAGTTGCATTCAAGCGCGTTTGAATCCACAGACGCTGACTACCTACGGAACCTGAAAATGGATCTTATGCGGAAAGGATTACCGTTAGGTTATATCGGTGTCAGCAATAACTTCGGTCGTCCTGTTGCTGAACACCCAGAACAGATCGCACTAATTAAGCAGTGGATCGATGTTGCAGCTTTTATGAGCTGCCCAATCGTTCGAGTGTTCGCTGCTTACGTTCCCGAAGATTGCGATGACGAGGAAACCTTGTGGCCTCCAATGATTGAAGCCTTCAAGGAAGTTGCTGAATACGGCTATGAATCAGGTATCCTCGTCGGGTTGCAGAATCATAATCATAACAACGTTACGCGCGACGGTGCCGCTGTGCTGCGTGCCTTGAACGGAACAGATCACCCGTATTTCACACATATCTTGGATACGGGGCAGTACGCAGGTTCTCCGGGTGCAAGTGGACATCGCGGTTCCTCACATCCCGACTACGACTGTTATGCAAGTATTGAGCAAACAGCCCCACACGCTGTCTATGTCCGCACCAAGTTTTATGAAATAGATAGCGGGGTCGAGGAGTGGTTGGACTATCCGCGCGTCTTGGACATCTTGCGGGGTGTCGGCTATAACGGCTGCCTCTCGATTGTGTACGAAGGACAGTCCGATCCGATTGAATCAATGCGAAAGGCGAGAAGTTACCTGGAATCTTTACTGTAGGCGAAACCACACTTATGCTGCCCGTTCGGAGAACACTATGCTCAACATTAAACCCAAATATCTTGTCAATGACAAGGGTCGGAAAACCGCAGTAGTTTTGTCAATGAAGGAGTATCGCCTTCTCATAGAACACCTTGAAGATTTAGAAGATATTTTAGAGATGGATGCGGCGGTTGAAACCGAGACAGATTCTCGCGACTATCGGGAAATTCGAGCCGAATTAAAAAAACAAGGGAAACTTTGAGCACCCGAACGCGCTATACTGTCTCCTTAAAACGTCGGGCTGAACAAGCAAGGATCCAAAATATATGAAAACACGTGCTGCTGTCATGTACAAACATAACGAACCGGTCGTTATTGAGGAACTTGAGTTAGACGAACCCAAGGCAAACGAAGTCCTCGTCCGCACCGCCGCGAGCGGTGTCTGCCATTCCGATCTGTCGGTCGTCACGGGTGCTATCTATTACGATGCTGCCGTTGTACTCGGACACGAAGGCGCAGGAATTATTGAACGCGTTGGAGCGGATGTAACAGGTTTTCAGCCCGGCGATCATGTTATCTTGTCTTTCGTCAGTTATTGTGGCAGTTGCCGTATGTGTGAGATGGAAAAAGTCTGCCTGTGCGAAAGTTATGACGTACCGCGCGGGTTTCAACTCGACGGCACCTATCGTCTGCATAACAGTTCCGGTGATGGTATCCTCCAAATGGCACGGATTGCAACGATGTCGGAATACATGGTTGTTCCCCAACAAAATCTCGTGAAAATTGATAAGGACCACGCCTTAGAAAAAGCGGCACTTGTCGGATGCGGTGTGACAACCGGCGTTGGGGCTGTGCTAAATACTGCGAAGGTGGAACCCGGCAGTTCTGTAGCAGTTATCGGGACAGGTGGCGTCGGGTTGAACGCTATTCAAGGTGCGGTACTCGCACAAGCAGAACAGATTATCGCTGTCGATATTGCTGAGAAAAAACTTAACTTTGCGAAAAGTTTTGGAGCAACGGATGTCGTTAACGCAGCGACGTGCGATCCGGTCGAAGCGGTTCGTGAATTGACCAACGGGCTTGGGGTAGACTACGCCTTCGAGGTGATCGGGAACCCGAAGACCATTGTACAAGCGTATAATATGGTGCGGGCTGCGGGTACTGCTGTTATCGTCGGTATGGCACATCACCAAATGGACGTTAGTATCCCGGCACAACACCTCGTTTCAACGGAGAGACAACTGATCGGTTCGTTCTACGGTTCATGTCAGCCGCGGGTGGATATGCCGAAACTTCTCGATCTGTATACCGAAGGTAAATTGAAGTTAGATGAATTGATTACACAGCACTATCAACTTGAGCAGATTAATGAGGCGTTCGCGGATATGGAAGCCGGCGAAAATGCCCGCGGGGTTATTGTTTTTAATTGATACGCTTCTTTAATCATATTTTTTCAGTTACCAGTTGCCAGTTAACAGTTTCCAGTTAAGAGAAAGACTTGATGAATCATATCCCCTCTTTAACTGGTTACTGGTTACTGGTTACTTCTTCACTAAAAACTAATATATGAAATCCGTACACACCGCGGTTCGGGAACAGTTCAGTCAGCACGCTGACTACTACGCCCAAAGCACCGCACACGCCACAGGGGACACGTTAGACGTAATCCTCAATTTCGCGGCACCGACAGGGACGGAACAGACGTTGGATGTCGCCACAGGCACAGGCTTTACAGCCTTTGCGCTCGCACCCAAGGTTGCACACGTAGTCGCTACGGATTTAACCCCCGAAATGGTCGCGAAGGCAGCTGAGTTAGCAAAAGCACAAGCGATAGAGAACGTTACGTTTTCCGTTGCTGCTGCGGAAGCTTTGCCGATTGCCACGGCTTCGTTAGATTTAGTGACCTGTCGACTCGCGCCGCATCACTTCCAAGATGTCCCGAAATTCTTGAGCGAAGTCCATCGGGTTCTACGAACAGATGGACTTTTTTGCTTTGTAGATTCCGTTTCCCCTGAATCAGAAAAGTTAATAGTGTGGCAGAATCGCGTGGAGAGACTTCGGGATAACTCTCATGTGTATGGCCGTCCTCCTTCACAATGGGATGCGATGATTACAGATGCCGGATTCTCACTTGAACAGGCTGCAGATGTCCGAAATGCACAAATGTCGTTTCTGTGGTGGGTCCGACCAGAGCAAAATCCACCAGAGGTTGTGCAGGAAATTCGTGATGCCTTTGCACAACTCTCGCCTGATGAAGCGCGGCAGCATTATACAGTCCGGCCAGCAGGCGACGATTTTTACTTCTCCTGGCCCATGTACGCCGTTAAAGCAAGACGAAAGTAGAGAGTTACAGAACCTGAGTCCAATTTTGAATACTCAGCTTGAGTCGGCGCGGTTTCTAACCGCGCCGACTTTTTTAAACACCCAGACCCGATAGGTATAGTTCCAATCGCGCCAGCACTAAAAAAGCGGGTTTGAAGTCCAAGCAAACCAATGGATTGTGTAAAATCAAATGCCCAATCACTGTAGAAAAGCCTGTTGTTAAATTCGCGCGCGTATGATACAATACAATGCAGGAACATAAATCTTTTTCGCAGGAGCGTGATATGAAGATTGATAAAATTGAGTCGTTTTTTATTCGGAACGGCTATGTGATTCGGATTCATACGGATACAGGCATCAGTGGTGTTGGGCAGACGGCGTGCTGGGGCTATCCAGAAGCCGTTGATCAAATCATAAGAACATTTGAGAAATATCTCATCGGACAGAACCCGTTACGGATTGAGCACCACTGGCAACACCTTTATCGCATGGGCCCGTTTCGTGGGACTGCGCTGAGCGGTGCAATCAGTGCGGTAGACATCGCATTGTGGGACATCAAAGGCAAGCATTTCGGTGTACCCATCTGGGAACTGTTAGGCGGAAATTGCCGTGATAAGATCCGATTGCACCTCCTCGGTGGCGGCGGCACGCCAGAAACGATGTATGAAGCCGCAAAAGCAGCAGTCGAAGAAGGTTTCACAGCACTCAAATTCGATCCATTGGTCGGAAACTTCCAAGATATGGCAGTCGATCGGCTCGTTAAGACCGCCCGTGATCTCGTCGCTGCGGCGCGAGAAGGCGGTGGACCTGATCTCGATCTGATTGTCGAGGTGCATCGGAAACTGACACCGATGAACAGTATCGTGTTAGAATCCGCTTTGGCACCCTTTAACCTCTACTTCATTGAAGATCCGATTCAGATAGATACTATCACTACGCAAGGCGAATTAGCGAAACGGATGACAACACCCCTTGCTATCGGTGAACGCAATGTAAGCATCTGGGAATTCCGTGAGATCCTGGAGGCAGGTGGTCCCCAATATGTGCGTCCGGATGTCGGTCTCGCCGGTGGCATAACGCACTGCAAGAAAATCGCGGCACTCGCTGAAGCGTATCACAGTGCAGTTGTCACACATAATTTCCTCGGACCGCTTATTACTGCCGCATCGCTCCATTTAGATACGAGTATTCCGAACTTCATTACACAAGAATACACAAAGGGAGATGAATCCGAAGCCTTTGCTGTCTATAAAGTCGCGTATCAGCGGGAAGGCGGCTATATTCCGATTCCTGAAGCACCGGGCTTGGGCATTGAACTTGACGATAGTTTAATCGAGCAGAACCCTTTCCAACCGATGAACACAGGTACGACACCGCTGCGTGAAGACGGCTCCGTCGCTTACGCGGTATAAAATGGTTTTCGGTTATCAGTTATCAGTTATCAGTGAAAGAGGGTGCTGATGATGGGAACATAACTTGAAAAGAAGGAGCTGGTTGGAATTTGTCAGAAAACTCTCACATTACGGTAAACGTAACTCTCACTGCGAGGCAAACTGACGACTGACAGCCACTAAAATATGAACGCTGATGAAAAATATCTATTTGATCTGAACGGTTACCTCGTTGTCAAGAACGTGTTAACACCTGAAGAGGTGGCAATAGCGAATGAAGCGATTGATAAACATAGTGAGCAAGGACGCATCCGTCCACGCGAACAGGCACTCGATGGCGGCTCCCCGGAATTAAAAGGTGACCAGGGGAGAGGGGAACTCGGCGGTATGCTCAGCTGGGAAGAACCGTGGTGTACTCCGTTTCGGCACATGCTCGCGCATCCGACACTTGTTCCATATCTCAACGAGATACTCGGAAAAGGTTTCCGAATGGATCATCAGATGTTCCTGCTTTCAATGGACAAGGGGGCAGAGGGGCATACGTTCCATGGCTCCTCCGGTCCTGGCTTCGATCCAAACCAATACTATATTTTCCGGGACGGACGCATGCACAACGGCTTGACTGTCGTCGCATTCCAATTGACGGATGTGCCACCCGGTGTCGGTGGATTAATCGTTATACCCGGCAGCCACAAGAGCAACTACCCGTGCCCGCAGAAGATGCGGCTCTACCAGGAACACCAAGAGCATATTCGACAGGTCGTCTGCAACGCTGGAGATGTGGCAATCTTCACGGAGGCGGTGACCCACGGAACGCTTCCGTGGACAGCCGACCATCCGAGACGCTCCATTCTCACCCGTTATACCGCAGGTAATATGGCGTATGTCCCTGCCTATGAAATACCGGAATGGGCGAATGAGCGCCAACGTGCTGTCATGGAACCACCTTACCATTCGCGATTAAATCGTCCCACCTTGGAAACGTAGGTTTGAAGTTTCCAGTAGCCAGTAACCAGTGGCCAGTTAAGAGGCGTTCGGATAACACAACATCTCTTTTCTGGTAACTGGTAACTGGTAACTGGTAACTGGTAAAAGGAAAGTTAAAAAATGAATGCTAACGAAAAATATCTATTCGATCTGAACGGTTACCTTATTATTAAGAACGTGCTAACGCCCGAAGAGGTAGCCCTCGCCAACGAAGCAATTGATAAACATGGTGATCAAGCGCGCATCCGTCCACCTGATCAAACACTTGACGGAGGTTCCGCAGAACTGGAAGGCGAGCACGGCAGAGGCGAACTCGGTGGTATGCTCGGTTGGGAAGAACCGTGGTGTAATCCGTTCCGACACATGCTCGCGCATCCGACACTTGTTCCGTATCTCAACGAGATACTTGGCAAAGGTTTTCGCATGGATCACCACATGTTCCTACTTTCGATGGACAAAGGCGCGGAAGGCTTCATCTTTCACGGATCTTCTGGTCCCGGTTTCGACCCGAATCAGTACTACATCTTCCGTGACGGACGCATGCACAACGGTCTGACTGTCGTTACCTTCCAGTTGACGGATGTTCCCGAAGGAGCCGGTGGATTAATCGTTATTCCGGGAAGCCATAAGAGCAACTACCCGTGTCCGCAAGAGATGCGACTTTACCAGAAACACCAAGAGCACATCCGTCCGCTCGTCTGCGATGCGGGGGATGTGATAATTTTCACGGAGGCGGTGACGCACGGCACCCTCCCATGGACCGCAGACCATCCGCGCCGTTCCATTTTAACGCGCTATACCGCAGGCAATATGGCGTATGTTCCCGCCTATGAAATACCGGAATGGGCAAATGAACGCCAGCGCGCTGTTATGGAGCCGCCCTACCACTCTCGATTAAATCGTCCCGTATTGGAGACGTAGGAAGGAAGAGTCGCTATGTCTACTTCAACGAGCGCAATTCTCGGCTTAATCTTCTTAGGTCTCGCGAATGCCTCTGTTTTCTTGATGTTTAAGTTATGGGGCTATCCATTTGACAAAGAGACACATAAGAGTGAGGCACCGCCGTCGTTGATGCTGCTCCATCGGCTCATCGGCTATGCGTATGCAATCCTCTATGTCTTTATGATGTGGCACATGGTGCCCCGTTTATGGAACTATCAAGTCGAACTGCCACCACGGACTGTCGCACACCTGATGCTCGGTATCACCATCGGTGTACTGATTCTCGTCAAGATCGCCATCCTCCGGTTTTTTCGGCATTTTGAAGAATCAATGCCGTATATCGGCACATGCCTGCTTATCTGCACATACCTATTGATTGGACTGTCGGTGCCATTCACATTCCGTGAAGCGGCGTTGCGAACACAGACAGGCGCATTCAGCGACGAAGGTATCGCTCGAACCCGTAAGTTGCTGGAAAATGCTGGATTGCCAGCGGAAGCACCGCTTGACCAGTTAGCATCAAAGCGGAAACTGCGGGAAGGGCAGCATGTCTTGCAACGCAAATGTGTCGTCTGCCACGACTTACGGACGATTCTCGTGAAACCCCGTACGCCGCCCGACTGGGTCCGTCTCGTCAATCGGATGGCGATAAAGCCGATGATCGGTGAACCCATTCATCAGGAAGAGGAGTGGACGGTCTCGGCATATCTTATCGCAATTACGCCGGACATTCAGGTTTCAGCACGCGAACAACGGCAAGAACAGATGCGTGTTGATGAAGCAAGGGAGGCCGCACAAATCGCGACTGTCGCTATGGAAACAGAAACTGCAGCAGTCGTCTACAATGAAGCAGAAGCGAAAGCACTCTTTGAGGACAAATGCTCGCAATGTCATCCCCTCACGGATGTTGAAGACTATCCACCACGTTCTAAAGAGGAAACAACCGAGGTCATTGCCCGGATGATAGAAACAGGGCTTTATCTCGAAGAGGAAGAGATTGAGATAATTACGCGCTACATCAACGAAAACTATCTGGACGGTGAAAAGTAGATGATACCAAAATGGCTTAATCACACATCATAGCGCGTGAAGGCGAGAAACGCACCCGTGAAAAAGACAAGGTTGAATAGAAACAGCAGGAGGATGTCCAAACTCGCTTCAGCAAACGTGGTAGAGAAACCAGTGGGAGTGTCGTCAAATTTGGGGATCTTAGCCAAGGTTATTTGCGTCTCCCGTAATTGCTGCCTGTCCGCATCTTTGAGAAAGAGGTTGGGATTGAACGGGTATTCCTCATAAGTGAACTGCAGGAGACTACGCCGATATTCGATCGCCTTCTTGAAAAACCGCTCGTAATGTTTGATACCAGTCCCGACCAACGCCTCACAACCGATTTGATAGATCGCCGTTGGCGAAATACGGGATATGTTCTGTGCCAGTTTCACTTGATGGAGTTGTTGGTGGCGGTATTTATTGTAAATCGCTTGCTTAGCATCGGCGATGCTGGCAGCACGGGTCAGCGGTTCGCCCGGTGACCAGCGCGCGCTAAATCTACCCCTCCCGTATCGATTAAGGATCTCGTGCGTCGCATGGTTTGCCTCTCTGGTGACCGTTTTCTCATCGGGGAGTTCCGCCAATCGACTTGCGAGCAATCCGCCTGTCCGCGGGATAAACACCGCAAAACAGACCCACACCAGAAGGAGTAGGACGAGGCTGACGGATGAGGTTCTCGTGAGGCAGGAGATGAACAATCCAAGTGTGGCGAACACAGAGATATAGAGGACTGAAAACAGGACGACTCCGCCAATCTGTAGCCAGTAAGTCGGTTCAAAAGGCAGCACTCCGAAAAGCGAGATGATAAGGGTGTTCAAGCAAATACCCATGATCAACGGAATCGAGAGGCTGATGAGTGTGCCGATGTATTTCCCGAAAAGCAGGGTTGCGCGCGGGAGCGAATTCGAGAGACAGAGGCGGAGCGTGCCTTTTTCCGCTTCGCCTGAGATACTGTCATAATTCATCGCGAACGCTGCAAAACTCAGGATAACGCCGACGGTAAACACCCAATCCAATGCGTCAAATTTTTGGAGTGTGTAGTTCCTGCGCAGGATCGTTTGGGGGCCGACAAGTTCAAACGCATCCACTGAAAAGGCGTTCGGCAGGTCTTTTTCGTGCCCTTCAGCGATGAATCCCAATGGACTCGGCGCACGATATATCAGCAAATAGCGACTGACCACACTGTGTAAACCTCTCTTCGCTTTATCTTCCAGAAGTCGCAAGTTTTCGCTGACATTTTCACTGTAATCCGCGACTTGTTGGCGGTAGTCGTGGATATATAGCACGCTTCCGGTCAACATTAAGACGATTACGAGAACCAACGTCAGGGCAAAACGGAGACTCTGTAGGTGGTCTAAAAGTTCTCGCCAGATAATTTCACGTAGCATCTTCTCACCTCACCTCGCTTTTCAAGAATATCGCGCCGGTAACCAGAAACAGCAGAATGTTGAGAAAAATCAGGTAGACCAAATCCGGAAGAACACCGCCGAGCGCGACGTTTCCCCACGCCGGTCCGCTGCTAAGGACAGGCATGCCGCTTAAGTCAAGTGGTTCCACATCATCCCAACTTTTCGGTGTGACGTTTTCAAAAAACGTTTCTTCGTCTGATGCGACGAGTCCAGCTTGTGAGGGCATATCGTTGAGATTGACTGAGGTGAACCAGTTGACACTTGAGAAAGCACCCTGTTCCTGCATGTATGTCATCAGGGTCTTTCGGTAATCCTGCGCTTGCCGGATGAACCGCTCATGTCGCCGCAAATCCGTGCCGGACAGACCTGCAGAGATATTGTAGTAAACCCATGCCGGAGAAAGTCTGGAAAGGTTTTCAGCTAAGACGGTCTGTCTTTTCAGCGAACGGTAGTAGTCCTGATGGCGGTTTCCTATCTGCTCTGCGTATTCAATGCGGTGTGGGATGTAAAATTTGGCACCCTCGAGATACCAGCGCATGGCTTCTCTGGATCCTGTTAGCACGTGGAATGCAAATGGTAGATTGCCGCTGATCACACTGCGTTCCGATGTAAAGTAGGATCCACTTCGATGCTTTGCGCCGTAATCTCTGATTTTCTCCCGAAACGCTGCCTCAATCGCTGCGCTTTCTATGTTAACCACAGCTTTGGAAGGTATCGGTCGCACCTGCTTTGCGATATACACGGCTCCGTTTGGAATGATGAACACAATCACAATCCAGAGGAATAGCAACCAGACGAGTGCCCTCGCCGACCGACCGGTGATTGCTGAAACCAGCATCGAAAGCAGGAAAAAGGCGGAGAGGTATAACACCAAAGGCGCGAACAGTAGAGCGAATCGGCTCCATTCAGCGATGTGAAATTCTATCATCGGGTTTACGTTTATTAATAGTGCCGCGGCTATCCAACCGATCGCGAGTGGCACGAGGAGACTCGCCATCCCGCCGAGGTATTTCCCAATCAGGATATGGTATTTCGAGACTGGGTTTGATGCGACAAGTGCAAGCACTCCCCTTTCACGCTCACCACAGATGACATCGTAAGCGATCGAAATCACGAACAGGCTGAACGCAATCTGCACCATGCGCACTGCGTCAACGGCGGCAAAATGTTCAGAAGCGGATTGCCGCCGCCGAGGATTTTCGCTTCTGTGGGGACATCTTCGTAGGAAACCTTTACCGTGCTTCCGAGCTGCCGCGCCATCCCTAAGCAGATAACGCTTAAGGGTTCAGGCGGTTTTGCGACATTCAGCCGCAGGTATGAATACACCTTCACTGCCTCAAGCGCGTTCCGGTGTTCGATTTCTGCCGCCTTGTGGGTGCTAAGTCGCTTCTCGTAGTCCTCCATCAGAATGTACGTGCTAGCGACGAAAAGCGCAAGGCAGACGACTAACCCAATGAATAGGCGGAGGGAGAAGATATTTTCTGTGAATTCTCTTCTGGCAATTATCCAGATGGAGGACATCTAAAAGTCTCCAGTTGGTGGTGAGAAAAGCAAGCGGTTTAGTCTTGGGATTGTGCCTTCACTGCTTCAGCGACGAGCATCTCTAAATTCTCCACTCTCGCTTCATGTGTAATTAACTTGCCGCCTCTATCAATGAGCCACATTTCAGGAGTGCCAGCGATATCATAGTGTTGTAAAAGTGAGTCCGCTGCCGCGTCGAAAATTTGTCGCCACTGAATACCATTTACTTTGATGTAGTTACGCAAACTACGCATTATCGCTTCTTCACTATCAAGGCAGACCCCAATAATATCGAATCCCGCATCTTTATAGGTATCGTAAACTTTCTTGATATCTGACGTTTCCCCGGTGCCAAAATCCCGCCAGACCTTCCAAAAGTGAATCAAGGCAACTTTCCCACGATACTCCCGAAGCGAAATCGGATTCCCATCAAGGGCGATCACAGAAAAGTCAGGAGCAGGTTTTCCAACCAATTCGTATCTCGGATTAGACCTGCGCGCATACGCTTCAGCGAGTTCAGCATTACCTAACCTCCTATGAATGTCGGCAAGTTTATAGAAGATGAATTTATTGTCTGGATACTGCTGCTCGGCTACCTGAAAAAACACAAGCAGATCCTCATACCGCTCTACCGTTTTGAATATGTCGAATAGCGTCTGATACCCCTGAAGGTCTTGTATCATTCCCGACTTGAGACGTTCAATAAGGGCAACCGCTGATTCTTCGTTCCCTAATAGAGTGTGGAGTCTAACAAGCTGCGGATAGAGACCAAAGAAACGCTTATTATCAGGAAAACGCTTATCATCAGGGGGGCGCGCAAGTATTTCCTCAATAGCAGTGAGTGCTGCTTCGTGGCTACCGTACATATCCTCCGGCGTGTGTTCCCAAATCTTGGAAGACCTATAAATCTGAGAAGAAAAGTTTAAGTTCAAAACATCAAAGTCTTCATTCGCATGATGCCAACAACGGACAAGTGGTATGCCATCACCGAATACCAAACGTTGTTCATTTTTCTTATCTCGATATTCCGGGGCAAGCTGATACCCGTAACTCACAGGCATTCTCGGATCTATGTCCCGGAGAAAACTTATCCTTCCAATTATCTTGCTGATTGCAACCAAATCTATGTTCGGAAAAAAACCTGCCTGCCCATCTTCGTTATCCGCGGGACAGATGAAGACCGATGCATCAGGCAAGTATTTCGGATGAAGATCTGAGAGATGTTCAGGAAAATCTCCGTGTTCCTTCTGGTAAGTCTGAATTGCCTCGCCAATTGTAAGCAAATTTTGTGTGCAAAGCTCCATGTTCCGCTCGTGCATCTCGGAATTCCTTCCTGCAGTAGATGTCAAAAACGTTTCAGATGCCTGTAAACGCTTTCGCGCCCGATGCAGACGCGTGTTAATCGTGCTCACAGAGACACCTAAGAATTTACTAATCTCTTTGACCTTCACTTCACCGAGATAGTAGAGCGTCACGACGGTGCGTTCACTCTCTGGAAGTTGTGCCAAAAGTTTTTTGACGGTCTCACGGCGACGCTCAGAGGTCGCTATCTGCCGTTGTTCCGACAGGTAACGTGTGTAAGCGAATTTCTCGATTTCTGCCGTAGGTGTGTCTTCCAGCGATTGCACCGTAAGTTTTTTCTTCCGCATCCAATCGATGCAAAGCCGGTTGGCGATAACGTACAACCATCCCGCAAATTGATGGGGATCCTTGAGTGTCGGAAGTTTTTTGTAGACTTGTAGGAAAGTGTCCTGCGTAATCTCTTCGGCGTGGTGAAAATCGCCGATTTTCCGCCACACGAACGCGTGGACACTCTGTCGGTATTTTTGGACTAAGACCCTAAATGCTTCGTCATCGCCGGATAAAATATTGTAAATGAGTTGAACATCGTCTTCTCTTTCCATGGGGTCCCTTTCAATGAATAGATGTGGTCGTGTTTACATCTGCCAAATGGCTGCATTAAATGCAAAGTCTTATAAGCTAACCATCGCGGTACGGTTTATCCGTCTGTATATTAAAGACGAATTTATGTACAGAAATCTTACATAATCTGAAAAAAATGGAAAGAATATGGGATTTTTTAGCCGTTGTTGAGTGGATATCGGGTTTCGTAGGGCAGGATGCTCGGTGCGGTTAGGAATGCAGATCGCAACCCCCCTTTATCCGCCCTTATCAAGGGGGCGGGTGAGTACACGGCAAAACCGCACCTACTGCATGAAGGGACGTGAAATTACAACCGAATTTTCTTGAATGCCTCAATCTGTGCGGTAATCGCGCGTTCCGTCGGAAGACGTTCTGCACTCGATGCACCGTAGAAACCGACAACGCCTTCGGTGTTTTCCAGAACGTACGTTGCGTCTTCGGGTTCAGCGATGGGACCGCCGTGACAAATAACGAGAATCTCCGGATTGACCCCTTTCGCGGCATCATGGATGGCTTGCACCCGTTTGGCGGCATCCTCAAGTGTAAAGGCAGTTTGCGCGCCGATAGAGCCTTTCGTTGTCAATCCCATGTGTGCGACGAGGATATCCGCGCCCGCGTCCGCCATCTGTTCTGCCTCGGTTTCGTTGAACGCGTATGGCGTGGTGAGCATCCCCATCTGATGTGCCGTCCGAATCATTTCTACTTCGGGTCCGTATCCCATATCGGTCTCCTCAAGCAGTTGACGGAATGTGCCGTCAATTAGACCCACTGTTGGAAAATTCTGAACCCCAGAAAATCCGATTGCGTCTATCTGTTGTAAGAAGATGTCCATCAAACGAAACGGATCGGTGCCACAGACACCTGCAAGGACAGGTGTATCTGGAACGACGGGTAGCACTTCGCTCGCCATCTCAACGACAATCTGGTTTGCGTCGCCGTAGGGCATCATACCCGCGAGTGAACCCCTGCCCGCCATTCTGAATCTGCCGGAGTTGTAGATAATAATTAGGTCAATACCACCAGCAGCCTCACATTTAGCGGATATACCCGTGCCAGCACCTGCCCCGATAATGGGCTTGCCTGCGTCAATGTTGTTACGTAACTGGGTTAAAATGTCTTCGCGTTTGAATTTCATTTTCCTAATCCTTTTTGGTTAACAAATGTTTGATTGTCAATAGGAGTGCTTATGCGAATTATACCAAAATTTTGGATTTCGTGTTATTTAATTTTCGCTTGAACCCTATGCAACGTGAGTTCGATAAAACTGTCAGCTTGTGTAACACGAACACTGGTTCAGACAATATGTCAACTACCGATAGCCAATAATCATGCCTTTTGCCGCTATCTTATGTTATAATTTTTTCCAGAATGCACGTTTTCTACTGCAAAATTGTGTCTTTAATGGCAGAAAGGATAACTTTCCCATGCGAAAAACACTGACTTTGATTTTAGCGATTGCGTTGACAGTATGTGTTATTCCACAAAACAGTGCCGCACAGAACACACAGGATTTACATTTGCAGCACTCACGCGAAGGTAGTGAAGACGAGACTAACCGTCTCTGGGTTGTGAAAACTGACACAAAACCTCGGAAAATGGTAGCGCGTTGGCAGAATATACTTAGTATCGCGTTCAGTCCGGATAGCAAAACACTTGCAGCTGGCACTGTGAGGGATACCGTTTATTTGTGGAATGTGCAGACAGGCAAATCTTTTCGGAAGTTGACTGTGCATAAAAGTTCCGTCGTTAGTGTCGCGTTCAGTCCAGATGGCAAAACACTGGTGAGTGGCTGTTTTGATAAGACCTTGGTTTTGTGGGATACAAAAACAGGAAAATCGTTGCCGCCACTAATTGGACATATTTTTGATCCGCCAATCATTCCAGTTAGCAACGTTGCAGCGAGCTACGTTGCATTTAGTCCAGATGGCAAAACGCTGGCCAGTGCGATAAACGATGGTAGCATCTATTTGTTGGATACACAAACAGGTAAACGTATAAAGACAGTGGCGTTAAATTGGGTTCCTTTCACAAGCATCGCGTTCAGCCCAGAGGGTTCCCGATTGGCGACCGGGTCTAATGACGGCACCGTGCACACGTGGGATGTACAGAGCGGCACACATCTCTTGAATTTGGATAAAAAAGGAAATCAAGTTAAGTGTGTCGCGTTCAGTCCAGATGGAAAGATACTCGCCAGTGGGGACCTGGACAGTATTGTGGTTTTATGGGATGCTGTTTCGGGTGAAATGCTTCGGACGTTAGAAGCACATCGGGACATAGTCAATAGTGTCGCATTTAGTCCGGATGGGAAAATATTAGCGAGTGGCAGTGATGATCGCACCGTGATGTTGTGGGAGGTCAGCACCGGCAAACAGCTGCGGACCCTAAAAAGACATCGGAAAGATGTCCAAGCCGTAGCGTTTAGTCCCAACGGAAAAATTCTGGCGAGTGCAAGTCAGGGTGGCATCGTGTATTTGTGGGACCTCACGGTTGATAAGTGAGCATCAGCGTTCGTCGTAGCGCAATTTTATTGTGTCTCTTGCATTCACGGATAGGCGCGTTCTGCATACACAGAATACAGGTGATCCCGGAAATCTGATAATCCTGTTAATCTTGGTTCTGACTATTCAGCGCGTTTCCCAAGCGTGCCTATCGGTCATGCGGTTTTTTACCACCTACACATACTATTATAGATAATCTCGCCCCAGAAAAGGATAACATTTCATGAAAAATGCACTGCTTTTGATTTTAGCGATAGGATTCGCAATATGCGTTATTCCTGAAAACACTATCGCACAAGATACACAGGATTGGCATTTGCGGCACTTACCCGACGGTGTCCAAGCGCGGATCGGTAAAGGCGAGATAAAAGGAAATATCGCGATTTCCGATGATGGCAAACGTTTAGCAATAGCAAGTGGTATCGGTATTTGGATGTATGACACAGAGACCGACGAAGCTCTTGATCTGATAACAGGACACACGCATTGGGTTATAAGCGTAGCGTTCAGTCCGGACGGGTCACTATTAGCAAGTGGGAGTGTGGATAGCACCGTCCGTTTGTGGGGTGCGCGCACTGGCGCTGAACTACACACAATGCAAGGACATAACGGCTCAATCATAGACGTAGCGTTCAGTCCAGATGGTTCACTGTTAGCAAGCGCGGGCGAAGACGGGACTATACGGCTGTGGGATGTGGAAACCGGCGCCCATCTTCGGACCCTGACAGGGCATCTCAGGTTTGTTTATTGTGTCGCGTTCAGTCCGGATGGAAAAATACTCGCAAGTGGAGGTGAGGACAAGACTATCCAGTTCTGGGATGTGGAAACGGGAGAATTGATTCGGGTGTTGGCAGCGCATAAAGGTGGTGTCCGTAGCATCGCATTCAGTCCGGATGGGAAGACACTGGCAAGCGGGAGTGAGGACGTTACCGTTCGCCTGTGGAATGTGCAGACTGGCGAAGAACTTCGGAAAATGGACGGGCATACGAATGCTGTTGCAAGCGTTGTGTTCAGTCCGGATGGACAGATGTTAGCGAGTGGGAGTTATGATTATACTATTCGTCTGTGGGATGTGCAGACAGGGGAACCGATGCGGGTGTTATCTGGGCATACTTACGGTCGCGTGAACGTTATATTTACTCGGGATGGAAAGACACTGGTGAGCAGTAGTGAGGACGACACCGTACGGCTGTGGGATGTGGAAACCGGCGAAGAACTTCGGAAGATGGTAACGCATACGCAGGATTTCCGTAGCATCGCATTCAGTCCGGATGGAAAAACGCTGGCAGGTGCCACTGGGGACAATGCTGTTTATCTGTGGGATGTGCAGACGTGTGCATTGGTGCGGACACTAAAAGGGCATACGAAGTCTGTTAATGACGTTGCATTCAGTCCGGATGGACGGATATTAGCGAGTGGGAGTTATGACTCGACCGTGAGTTTGTGGGACATAAAAACGGGTGCAGCACTTCCGGCACTGCCTGGAGACGTTTTTGGGTTCATAAGGGTTGTATTCAGCCCAGATAGCAAAAGGCTGGCAGCTGTAGATGGTGGTAGCTATGTCTATCTATGGGATATGCAAACAGGTCTCCGTATAAATAGGATGAAGGCACATAATGCCCATAGCATTGCGTTCAGTCCGGACGGTTCTTTGTTGGCAAGCGGAGGTTATGACGACACCGTGCGCACGTGGGATGGCCATACTGGTGCCCCGCTCTTGACGTTGGAGAAACCACTGTATAGTGTAACGTTCAGTCCAGACGGAAAGATAGCTGCAAGTGCTGCTCGGGACAGCACCATACTTTTATGGGATGCGGTGTCGGGTGAACCGATTCGGACGATAGAAGCGGATTGGAGGTCTATCTATAGCATCGCATTCAGTCCGGATGGAAAGATACTGGCGCATGGCTCTAATGATGGCTTTGTGGTGCTGTCGGATGTGCACACTGGCAAACATCTGAGGATACTCGAGGCGCATCGCGGAAGGGTCGGTCCACAAAGCGTAGTGTTCAGCCCGGATGGAAAGATATTGGCGAGTTCAAATGGTGGCATCGTGTATTTGTGGAACCTAAAGTTTGCACAGTAGCAGGCACGCGCCGACGAATCATGCAGAACGCCAAAAGCAGATTCAGCCAAGCACATTCGACGTTGATGTGGCATAATCCGCAATCCAAACAATTCACCACCAAACTTGATAACACATCACACAGGAGAACGCAGCTATGAAAAACAGATTGCTCTTGATCTTAATACTATTTTGGATAACACGCATATACACACCTATCCTCATCGCTCAAGAAACCTTCGCACCGCCCAAAGGCATCATAGCACAGATCGGTAAAGGGAGCGTTGGAGATGTCCTGCATTCCGCAGACGGCACACGAATCGGTATCATCAGTACAGGCATTTGGATATACGACGCAACAACATTGCAACTCACCAGCGTTATTCGCAACGCTCCGAGGCTGTATAACTCCGGATTTCCTCCAGATATCAACGTCATTGCAAGAAGCGATACTTTTGACTACTTACATATCTGGGATCCCGACACATCCTCACAACCACTACAAGACATTGAATTTGTCGCCGGTATCTGTTTCACCTACAATCCAGAAACGGGCAAAATCGCAATCGGTAGCGGAGAAAGTACCACGCGTATATGGGACGCGAAAACTGGGAAGTTAGAGAGAACACTTCAGAGAACAGACGAGACAGAAACATTAATTCACAGCATAGCGTTCTCACCCGATGGAACACGACTCGCTGCTGGAGACGGACCGGACACCATCTCTATTTGGGATACAGCAACAGCGGAACACAAACACGAACTTAAAGGACACACGAATGATGTGAAAAACATGGCGTTCAGTCTGGATGGCAGCACGTTGGCAAGTATCAGTGGGGACAGCAACATCTTTCTGTGGGATACACAAACATGGCAACAAATAAGCACGCTAACCGGCGATATGACAGGTATAGAGCGTATCGCCTATAGTCAGGATGGCGAACTTTTAGCCGCAGGCTGTGCGGACGGACGCATCCATTTGTGGGATGCAAACACAGGCAAACTCCGCAAAATTCTCACCGCACACCAAAGCCGCATTTCGGCTGTCGTTTTCGTTAAGGATTCGCGGACACTCGTCAGTTGCAGTAAACATGGCACCCTACGTAAGTGGAATGTCAATACTGGTGAAAATACGCTGTCAGTCGAAAATGATTACGACACTTTCTCCAAATTTGCCTTGAGTCATGATGGGAAAACACTCGCAGCACTGAGTGAGTTTAGCACCCCGTATCTATTTGATATCACAGTGCCTACATCACCAAAACTGATAAAGAGAATCGACACCCGGCGTGCTGGAAATATCGCTTTTAGCCCGGATGGGGAAACAATCGCTACGGAGGAAACCGATCAGACTGCTTATTTATGGGACATGAACATAGACATACCGAAACATTTGAACGGGCTCCTCACAGAAATCGATACCACCCTATGGGGCATGAAAATAGATAGGCCGAAACTATCATTCAAAGGACATACGGCACAGATTGCATGTATTGCCTTCAGTCCCGATGGAAAAACATTCGCCACCGGCGGATTTGATAATACCCTCCGTTTATGGGACACAACAACAGGTAAGGTGAAGAAAATCCTTGAAAGACATGAGGGATGGGTTATAAGTCTCGCCTTCAGTCCTGATAGCAAAATGATCGCCAGTGGCAGCGAAGATGCGACCATCCGTCTATGGGATACCAATACAGGTGAGGAAAAGAGGGTAATCCCTGAACATGGACGTGAAATCGCAGACATTGCCTTCAGTCCTGATGGAAAAACAATCGCTGCTGCGGCTTATGCCCCGAATATTTATTTATGGGATGTGGACACAGGCAAACGGCAGCCATTTCCCAATACGCATCCGAGGAGTATAGTCGCCCTCGCCTTCAGTCCCGATGGCAAATTGCTTGCGATTGCAGATGTGGAAGGAGTTATGAAGATTTATGATGTAAGCGGAAAGAAGCTGCTCAGTCTATTTGACATAGGTAGTAGGGTTGAAAATCTGGAATTTGTTATGGATGGCAAAATACTTGTCAGTGTGTGCGGTGGTGTAATAACACTGTGGGATATGACACCACCGTAGATCGGGTAGAACAAGCGAAATCCAGCCTGCAAACTAACGCATGCTATCACATAACTCAAAACAGCACCCTCCAAAAAAGGAACTTTCTCATGAAAAATACACTGTTTTTGATTTTAGCGATTGGATTGGCGATATGTGTTGTTCCGAAAAATAGTATCGCTCAAGATACACAAGATTGGCATTTGCAGCACTTACCCGAAGGCGCGAAAGCGCGGTTCGGTAGAGGCATGATAACAGGAAATTTCGCGAATTCCAATGATGGAAAACGTTTAGCAGTAACATGTGCCATCGGTACTTGGATATATGATACAGAGACAAACAAACCACTTAACCTGATAACAGGGTATACAGATTGGGTTACGCATGTAGCATTCAGTCCGGACGATACCCTGTTGGCAAGTGCAAGCATGGATCGCACCGTCCGTGTGTGGGATGTGCGCACTGGCACCGAACTTTGGACACTGCAAGCACATGAAGATAAAATCACAGACATAGCGTTTAGTTCGGATGGAAAGTTGCTGGCGAGTGCAAGTGAGGACAACACCACCCGGCTGTGGGATGCACGCACCGGCGAACATCTGCGCATACTTGAAGGACATATTGCGGGTGTCACAAGCGTCGCTTTTAATCCAGATGGAAAAACAATCGCGAGCGGAAGTGAGGACAACACCATCCGGCTGTGGGATGTGCAGACCGGGAAAACGCTGCACGCGTTCATAGCGCATCAGGATAAAGTCTATAACATAGCGTTTAGTCCGGATGGAAAGTTGCTGGCAAGTGCAAGTGAAGACACGACCACCCGTTTGTGGAATGTGGAGACACGCGAATCTATTCATAAGTTGGTTGATCGTAATGGTTCCTTTAGTAATGCTCTCTTTAGTGTTGCGTTTAGTCCAGATGGGAAGACGCTGGCAGGTGGAAGTTACAATACGATCAATCTATGGGATGTGCAGACAGGAACATACCTGCGATTGTTGGAAGATAGCATCAATAGCAAGAGTCTCGCATTTAGTCCAGATGGGCAGACGCTGATAAGCGGCAACAGATACAACACCGTGCATCTATTGAATGTGGAAACCAGCATAGAATTTCGGAAGATGATAACGCATACACAGTCCATCGGTAGCATCGCGTTTAGTCCGGATGGAAAGATATTGGCGAGTGGCGGTTTGGACAATACAGTTCATTTATGGAATATGCAGACAGGCAAGTTACTTCAGACGGACAATGTTGTGGAGTGGCATTCTTCTATAAAAGTAGCGTTCAGCCCGGACGGCAAAACAGTCGCAGGTAGCAGTTTGGACAAGACCGTGTTTTTCTGGGATGTCCAAACAGGGTTAGTGCGCCTGGCTCCGCTTGAAGGTGTTACTGAGTACCAACCCGCAAGCGTAGGCTTTCCTGGGGGTTGCTACGTTGCATTTAGTCCAGATGGCAAAAAACTTGCGGGTACACATTATAAAGGCTTACTCCATTTGTGGGATATGCAAACGGGGAAACGGATAAGAACGCTAACATTGGATAAACAGATTGATGAACAGATAAATATGATGACGATGAATAATAATAAGTTCACAAGCGTAACCTTCAGTCCAGATGGTTCTGTGTTGGCAACCGGATGTAACGACAGCACCGTGCGCACCTGGGATGCACATACCGGTGCTCCGCTTTTGACGTTAGAGAAACATAGAGATCCTGTTCTTTGCGTCGCGTTCAGTCCAGATGGTAAGATACTGGCGAGCGGCAGTGATGACAAGACTGTGCGTTTTTGGGATGCGGTGTCGGGTGAACTCATCCGGACGCTGGAAGAACACCGGGGTTCTGTTAATAGTATCGCATTTAGTCCGGATGGCAAGACGCTGGCGAGTGACGGTGGCGATGGCACTGTGTTGTTGTGGAAAGTAAGCACAGGCAAGCGTCTGCGCACGCTGACAGGACATATCAGCGCGGTCGCAGTAGCATTTAGTCCCGACGGTAAAACACTGGCGAGTGGCAGTTGGGATGGCACTGTGTTGTTGTGGGATCTCGCGGTTGATACTATGGATTAGGCTGCGCGCCTCATAGGTAAAAGGGCTTTGTAAACCCGATTTACTATCACTGATAACTAACAACTGAAGCCGATAGCAAATAATCATACCCTTTTTTATTCCTAACGCATATTGTAAATAAATTATAGTGAATTCCAAAAACACCTATACATTTATAAAACTCCTCCGCCCTGATAAGTGTGGTGTTTTGCTGGGGTGTTTCCTCAAGGGGGGTTGTACGGATTAAGGTGTCCAATTATCGCGGACCCACCAACGAAAGTTCAACAGACGCGGTTAGCACCAGACCCACCGATAAAAGAACAACAAACTTCGCTCGTCGCAGCTCCGCCCGACAATGTGCAACAAACTTCGCTCGTCGCAGCGCCACCGGATAATGTGCAACAAACTTCATTGGTAGCAGCTCCACCGGACAATGTTCAGGCGACTTCATTGGTAGCAGCTCCGCCTGATAGAGTGCAGGCGACTTCGTTGGTAGCGGCTCCGCCTGATAGAGTGCAGGCTACTTCGTTAGTGGCGGCTCCACCCGATAATGTGCAGGCTACTTCGCTCGTAGCGGACCCACCGACGAAAGTTCAGTCTACCTCGCTGGTGGCAGCCGCGCCTGTTTTGACGCAAAAAACAGTGTTGGTAACTGCACCACCAACTTTGACGCAACAGGTCATTTTGGCTGATCAACCACCGATTTTGACGCAAGCAACGCGGTTAGCACCAGAACCGCCAACAAAAGTTCAACCGACTTCGCTCGTCGCGGACCCGCCTGTTTTGACGCAAAAAACAGTGTTGGTAACTGCACCACCAACTTTGACGCAACAGGTCATTTTGGCTGATCAACCACCGACTTTAGTCCAGCAAACAAGAACTGTAAATCCACCACCGACTTTAGTCCAGCAAACAAGAACTGTAAATCCACCGCCTGTGTTGGTTCAGCAAACAAGAACTGTAAATCCACCACCAACTTTGACGCAACAGGTCATTTTGGCTAATCAACCACCGACTTTAGTCCAGCAAACAAGAACTGTAAATCCACCGCCTGTGTTGGTTCAGCAAACGCAGACGGTCAATCCGCCACCGGTTTTAAGACAAGAAACAGTGTTGGTCACAGCACCGCCGACCTTAACGCAGCAGACGGTTCTCGTTGATCCGCCTGAAGGTCAAGTGGTTTATACGACAAGTGATTTTGATTTGGAAGTGTATAGATCGCTTCTTAGAGTTCTGCGTTATGATCGCAGAAATGCAGATGACCTTGATATACAAATCGCTGCTCGTGCGAATGGTGAACGTTTAAAGAGGATAACATTACGACTTGAGGATGCTTCATAGGAGAAAAAAGATGTTAAAAGCAGTTTTGTCAAACAATGAAGATATTCATGGTGGTAATTTTGGTATTAATGTTGTAATAAATCATATTGTTTCAGATTTATCTATTGATGATTTTGTGTTCACGGCTGATAGTGGCAATGGGATAACGAATCTTGTGTTCCCAGATGCCATAGAAGTCGCACACGTTACAGAACCTAACCAGACACTTTGTATGATACCGGTTGAAGTTCCCGAAGGTGCGCTTGGCAGTTTTGAGGTATCAATGCGAGATCGGCAGTATACTGTGGATTGGGCGAACTCTGAGATTTCTGATCGGTCTGTAGATTTACCTGACACAGAAGAATTTGATTTGGAGTGTGTACCTAAAGTTTTTCGGTATAATTGAGGGCTACATGGCAGTTATTATTACACCGTTTCCGCGTCAGAGAATACCTATCGGGACACCTTTTTCTTTGAATGTGGCTATATCTGGTAACCCGTCAACTGTTTATGCGACAGGACGGCTTAATGGATTTTATACACACTGGACAGGGACGCATTTAGAGATACGTGGAACACCGGATGCTTACACGAACATCGACGTTACCATTGTTGCCGATGATCAGCGATTTACGCAAACATTCTCTATCGTACGTATACCGCCTATCATTGGAGCCTTAACAAGAGTAACGGTTCAAACAGGTGGTGAAACTCGGATTACTATTCCGATCACAGGGTCGGTAAATCATCTTGTGGTTCGAGGGCCTTACATAGGGTTGAGGCATAGACTCAAAGAAGATGGTGATGGTGAACTTTATGGGATCATACCATCTAACCGCGTCTTTACGAGGCGTAATTTTAGTTTCAGTATTGAGGCGTATAATAGAGACGTGTTTGATACAGCAGAGCTTGATCTTGAGATAGGCATTGGAGGATAGCGTTGATAGTTATTCGCAGTTTTCCACATCAAAATATGGTCATCGATACCCCGTATCGCTTGAATGTGCGGATAACTGGTAATCCTACAAGTGTCAGTGTAGACGGAATTCCAGACGGTTTGTATTATCATTGGAACGCAAATCGCAATAGAGTTCAGATACGAGGCACTCCGAGGCAATTAGTTGACGATGTAATGGTGGTAACTGCGGATGATCAAAGATTTTCGCAAGGGTATTCTGTTTATCCGATTGTCCCGTCTTATGAAACGAATATCGTTCGGACTGTTACACGTGGGATTCCGTTCACACTGTCAGTCCCTGTAGATAACGCGCCAACATTCGTCGATATAGAGGGTCCCTATATAGGATTGAAATATATACAGTATGGCGGGCGATTTGATCTATATGGAACTATACCTGAAAATGCGAACTTTATAGCAAGCCGTTTTGATTATTCCGTATTGCTTGGTAATCGGTCAGGTAATGTACCGGGCGTGATCACACTAAACATAGAGAACCTTAGCGATCTGAACTTCTACATATTAGATGGGAACACAATCAAGGTGTACTCGGTTGTCGCGCCGTCTGAAGGTGTAGATCAGACTGTTCAGAAAGTAAAGGAGTTTACGGCACCATCAATACAGGGTAGAACTGCGAACTATGTCGCTATAGCAAATGATGGAACGAACCTGTATCTGTTGCACTCGGCGGGTCCTGCTGCAAATGCTGCTGATCTTGATGACCAGATTGTAGTCGTGTCGCCTGCAACGCAAAATGGACAGACAGCGGGGATCATAAGGCGGTTTCCGATAACGCGTACCTCACACTACTATGAGCATGATATAGATGACATCTATTATGAGAATGGTAAACTCTATATCATCACTTCTTACATGGGTCAATCTTCTTATCAAGCGTATTTTGTGTTGGAAGATATTGATGGGTCTGATCCGACTCGGATTGTGAGCCTATTGCATGCGGGTGGGGGTATTTCTTTGACGCAAGGGTTATTGACGGCTGTGTTGTTTTTGCCAGATAACCCTAACCAAGGGAATTTTCTTCGGGTGTATCCGCCATCGTATGCGCGGGGGTTGCCGCTTATCTCGGACTCTGATCAGACGTATACGCTTGGGGACCCGGTACGTGCGAATTTCAATCGGAATTCACGGGATTTGAGTATGACGAGCATAAACAACTATGTCTACATGTTGTCGGGTACGCTTCTTGACACATTGAGTGTTGCGGAAGTGCCGACACCGGTAGGTGTTCCGATCCGTCGAAACGAGTTGACGCTAAGTCCTGCACTGAGTTCCCCAAATGGTATCACTTCTCTCTGATTTTTAGGAGGAATTTATGAACGATACAAAAAAGGAAAGAACCGAAGCCCTCAAAACTTTCTTCGAAGATAAAGGGATAAAATCTATTGCAGTTCCAACTTTCGCTGATAATGAGATAATTGTTGGATTTGGTGATAATGTGTTTTATTTCTGCTGTTTCAAGGAAAATGGTGAATTGTATGTAGATGAACAGCGGTATGAGCTTGCTAAATCTACTTCAAATTTTAATCCTTTGCCGAATGGTTTAGAATTAAAAATGGTATCAGGAGGTGCACGTATTTCGGGTATACCCTTATAGGGTTACGAAATTCGTAACAGATCATGGCAACTATTAACGTAACAACTTTACAAAGCACCGCAGTTGCTCTCGATTACCTCTTGATACGTTTCAACGCGTCTGAACCGTTGAGCGGGCTTGCGTATCAGGAGATACAATTCTCTGGTGATTTAGGCACGCTGGAAAGCATTTATCAGAGGGTGAGTGGTGATGGCACAACGCAGCTTTCGACATACGCGCGGATGCCGTCGTCGATAGGATCGAATGGCGGTTCTATACGGATCCGGATAAATAGACTTGCCGTCACCCCGAATTTGGATTCGGATTTGGATGTAACGATTCGCTGGAATGCCGCGGGGACAATAGAGATTCTGGATACTGCGGATATTGTGTATCCGGAGTTGGCTATCTCTCTTAATCTCGATTATGTTGCTGCGGGGGAAACGATTACGGTAACTTTTACTTTTTCGGAAGTCGGCACACAACTTATAACAGGTTTTACTGCTGCGGATGTAGGTGTTACGGAGGGTATTATCAAGCGTGAGCTTGTGAAAGTGTCGAATACCGAGTATAGGATGGATCTTCGGGTGCCGGCAACTGGCAACGGGGAAGGGGTTGTCTCGGTTGCTGCGGATCGGGTGTTCCCGTCGAATACGGCGGCAAGTGCGACGTTTACTTATATTGAATCAATTGATGTGGAATTGAGTGTCTCTGCACGTTCTATCGCAAACGGTGGGACGGTGTTGGTGCAGGCGAATGCGAACTACGATTTGCCAAATTTCTCTGGCGATCTTTTAAATGTGAGCGATGCGAATGCGTCTGTTGGAGATGCGCAGGCTCTCGATGATGAAAATCGGCAGTGGGTTGTCCCTGTTACGGTGCCACAACAGGGTGAGGGTGAGTTGGAGATAACGCTGCCTGAAGATGCTATCGGGTTCTCACAAGAGGCTGTGATGGCACCGGTGACGTTTGCACCACAGAATGCACCGACGATTACGTTGGATGTCAAAATCCGTAATACTCGGAAGATACTCGTGAAAATCGGTGAGAATTGGGCGGGTGAAGCGATTGATATTACGGGGAACAATGTGCGCGAGGTGGATGTTCAAGGGCTACTTCGTCCGTTTTATCATGAATGGGACGCAAATAATGGGAAATTGTATATCAGATTCGATGGGGTTGTTGATACTTTTTATAATATACCGGAGGTTACGATTTCTGCTACTGATGATGATGATACGATTACGCGAACGGTTTCTATTGAAGTTTTTACTGTCTTACCCGAGATAAAACCGCCTGATAAAATTCAACTTGTGAAAGGTGTGAAAAATCGGCTTGTCATCCCTACCCTGAATTTCCCAACTCAAGCGTCGGCGGATGGGTCCTATCTCGGATTAAATCATTCTGTGATTCCAAGTGAAGGGATTTTGCTTGAGGGGGATGTTCCGAATGTGGAATTTGGGGTGCAGCGTGGGAATCTTACGCTGAATGCGAAAAATCAACGAGGCGATGCACAACCGCGATCGGTGCCGTGGGAGCTCGCGGATGGTAGGAAACCTACATTGCTACTTGATAGTGATAGGGCAAGAGCTCTTGGACTTGCAATAAGACATGCGGCGCGTAATGTAAATCTTATTGCTTTACGAGGTGATACGATAAATTTTGGACCCTTTACGCATTTGATAGACGCATTACCAGAAGCAACTTATACGGTTCAAAGCTCAGTGTTGCCATCAGGGGTAAGTATTGATACAGAGAATCATAGAATTGTAGGCACAATCCCAAATAATGCAAGAACCCAGACTTCTTTTGGTAATTTTTTAAAAACAGCTTTTCATTATCGTTTTGAGCCTTTATTCAAAAACGATTTTGGAACAGCTCTGCCTTTAATAATTCTAAATGTGCTGCCATCTATACAGATCCCACAGTTTGTTGGCAATATACCTAATATAAATGTGCGCTATAATCAAAACAATCATTCTATACTCTTTCGTAATGGTTATTTTAATAGACCTTCTAATGTGGTAGAACGTGTTTGGGGGTGTTATTATGAGCTGGTTGGTATAAATGATTCTGACTTGTATTCTAATAATCATAATTACAATCAGAATGGTGGCGGGAAAGTTTTTTACTTCGCCTATGATTGGACAAATTTTGATCAGAGTTTATATGTTAATTTTACTCAATTTAAGAGTGGTGTATCTCAAGCCAATTATAACCTTGTGTATAAAGGAACTTCAATTAGTGGAGTGCGGGTACGAAAAACAGCAATGGTATTTGGCTTTACCTCTGTTTTATCTAATCCTTTTACGATAAATTTCCTATAGGTTTATATTATGGCAATCGCAGCAACACTCGCACCTGCAATCAATAGCATACAACGCGATAGTTTCTATTTTACAATCCTGTTTCGTCCGGATGCAGGCGAAATTGATACAGGTGGGTTCGCGTTGTCGAATATCCAAATCTCGGCAGCGACGGATATTCGTGTTAGTGATTTGTCGTTACTCTATCTTGAGGGGAATCATGCGGTTATCGGTGTGGACTTACCTGATAATGTAACAGGGACTTTTACGGTGTCGTTGACGGGTATGGTGTCGGTGAACGATGGTGGCGTGGTTACGCAAGAGGAATTGATCTCCGCTCAGAAGGTGATTGAATATGACTCGACGGCGGGGATTACGCAGACGTTGGATACGACACCGCCGCCGACAGAAGTAACGGAGATAGGGCTTTCGCTTTCATCTAAAACGATAGAGAACAGTGGGATCGTGATTGTGCTGGTGGAATTGGATTATCCGTATCCTGCGTTTACGAGTGCGGTTGTGTCGGTGTCTGCTGGCACGAAAAGCGCGGCGACCGCGATTGACGATGATAACAAGCGTTGGATACTGCTTGTTACGGTGCCGTCGAGTGGGAGTGGCACGATTGATGTTTCTATCGCTGAAGATGCAATCGGCACACACGAGGCTGTAGACGATGTAGAGATTGAATATGCTGCGAATATACCACTAACGATCGGGAATACTGCCATCACTGTGTTCCTGAAAACTGTTCTCAATGTGGCAATTCCGATACGTGGTAACAATATTAGTAAGGTCGATGTGCATGGGTTGTTGGCGGGGTATGGGCATAACTGGGATGCGACTGCGGGTTTTTTGTATTTGCGGGGGACCGCGGATGAGGAGTTGAGCGATTTCAAGTTCGTTGTGGAAGCGCGTGATGAAAATGACGAAGCAATGAAACTCGGAACGTTGACGGTGACGCGGGCTGCGCCGGCGATTATCGTGCCTACTGAACCGATTGGGCTCTTTTTTGGGAATCAAGTTGATGTTGAGTTTGAAGTTACGAATAACCCAACGAGTGTTACAGTAGAGGGAACGTTTATGTTCCTTGAGAGTCGTCTGCGGGATGGTAAAATCAATATCTATGGGCGTATTCCGCAGAAAGGGACAGGACCTGGGCAATGGATACCCGGCACGTTGTCGGGTAATTTCAGGTTGGGCGCTAAGAATTCGGGGGGTGATGCGACACCGAAGTTGGCAGCGTGGCAGCTCCTTGATGGTGTTACGCCGCAATTTGTTGCGGGCGCGATTACTGCGATCGCTGAACAGAACGAGGCATACACGGATACGATTGAGGTCACGGGGAGTCCTGAACCGACGATTACTGTTGAATCCGGGTCGCTACCGACAGGACTCACGCTTGCAACTGCGGAATCGGATGGGAAGGTGACGATCTCGTTTGAAGGGATGCCGACCGCAACGGGTGCTTTCACGTTCAAGTTGCGTGCGACAAATAATGTGGGGATGGTGATTAGCGGGTCGTATACGATTACGGTGTATACGAATTTTATTGCACCGAGCACTCGGTCTGCACCGACAGGTCTGATCTTGCTGAGTAAGACAAGGCAATTCCCGTATAATGTGGCGAGTTTTTTCAATCGGGGTGTGCCGACGGGTACGTTTTCTATTTCCGGTACGAATGCGAATCTGTATTCGATAACGCCTGAAGGGTCTTTGACGTTGACGGCAGCGGGGCTGTTGGCAGAACGTGAGTCTCCGATTACGGTTCGATGTACGAATTCGGAAGGGCATGTGGATCATACTTTCAATATCTATTTGGGAAGTTTTTAGGGTGGATTATGCCGACGGTAACGATTGCTCCGAGTATTACAAGAACACAGACGGATACGTTCCAGTTCGCGCTGGTGTTCGATATTTCGGATACACAGCGGCTGACGGGGTTCTCGTTGGCGAATCTGTATGTGCGGGGTAGCACGGATGTTACTATCGCTGATTTCTCGCTGGTGTCTTCGGACCCGGATGATAATACCGAGATCGTTGAGGTGTCGCTGGATCCGAATATATCGGGAACTTTTGAGGTCGGTGTCACGGGGAATGTGAATGTCGATAGCATGTCAGAGATGCTATCGGGCGCTGTAAAGACGATTCGCTATGACACGATGTCGAGTATCGGAGCGACTTTGGGTACGCCGGAATACCGAGATGGGAGCGTTATTGCGATACCGGTGACGTTCGCGGATGCGGTGATTGCGCCGCAGCGGACGGTCTTTGTGGTTCAGCGTGTGTCAGGGGATGCGTTGTACGATGTTGAGTATTACCTCGTAGGCAACGGCACGGATTATGAGTTGATTTTTCAGGTGCCGCCGAATCGGAAGGGTAGCTTTTCTGTGGATGCGGAAGGCAATGTGTTGAAAGAATTCAGCTTGACGTGGGACGCGGTGACGGTGACACCGCTGACGGTGATTTATGATTCGGGTGTGCCGCGAATTGTAGCTTTTGATATACCAGCGAGTTATAGTCTCGGTTCGCCGGTGGATGTGCGCGTCGCCTACAATAAAATTGTCACAGGCTGGAACGCCAACAACACGATCACAGAGGATGGCATCTTTGAATTAGGAGGTGCTGACATCGGAACTCCTTTGCCTTATAAATGGGTTGGCAGTTCACCTCCCAATTTTGACGAGGCAGTGCCTGCGGATTTGACGGGTACGGATTGGCATCTGCTCGCGACACCGCCTGCCGGAGACCCGACACCTGAAAACAATTTTGATGATAGCGGTGTCTGGCACGGGGAATCTTCGCAGTATTACTTAATCAGGTTTCAAAATCCGCTGGAGGTTGGGCTTTTCACCCTTAGAGAACGCGTCGGTAGGGTTGCCGGACCTGTCAGTTAATCGGTTACATCAGCGACACACCGGAACCCCGCGATATATCCGTGCATGGGATGGGAGGCTATTAGCGTATCGCGCGCGTAGTTCCGTAGGAACCAGTCTGCGTTAAACCAACTCCCGCCTCGCACAAAAGACCACGTATCCCCATATATTTTATATTCTTCATCGACCCATTCGGCGAGATTGCCTGCCATGTCGTACAAACCGTATCCATTCGGTGGATAACTACCCACGGGTGCGGTGTATGGACGCGGTGCATTCCGATTCCCTATCTTTCCGTGAGCTTCTGTAGGCGTATCGTTTCCCCAAGGGTATCGTTTTCCGACGAGCCCTCCCCGTGCTGCTTTTTCCCATTCATCCGCCGTTGGTAACCGTTTCCCTGCCCATTCCGCATAGGCACGCGCTGCCAGATACGACGCAAAGACGGGATGCCGCGGTGTAGATTCACGCCACCAGTGATAGCCTTGATTGTACCCCGTTGCCTCGACAAAATCTTGATATTCGGCAATCGTCACCTCATGCGTGTCGATATAAAACGCATCGACAAAGACAATCCGTTCTGGGTCAACGATACCGTGTGTAATTTGTTCGACGTGTACATCTGATACAGGAGCACCCAATAGCACCTCTCCGGCAGGAATCAGCACCATGCCTACTGGAACTTCGGAAGTATCCGGTATGAGCGGTGTGAGCATCTGCTCGGCATCGTCACAAGAAAATATCGCAACAAGAAAAATAATGTAGAGATGTTTTTTCATTTTGAACCCCCTTCAGGTATCCAACTTTTTATCCTATCTAATGAAACACCTAACCCGAGACTGATTTGAGACAATGCCTTACCGCTTTCAAAATCTGCCAATGCTCGCTTTTTTAGAACTTCTATACACCATTCGTAGACGCACGCGCTCCTGACTTTGAGATCACGAGCGATACGCCTGATATTCTCACCATTTTCGCACCTTTTTATTGCGCGCTTTTTTAGCGTTTCGCTTTCTTCGTTGAACCATCGGCATGTGTGACGCACGTTTCCGAGTGTGTCCCATAGCCGGATGAGTACTGCGAGGAGAAAAACACCTAAAAACAGTGAAATTGTCAAGATAACGAGAGCGAGTATATCGTTGAACGCTTTAACGGCTTCATAGTCCATTTGTTATATTCCTTTCAATACCTTCTCTATAAGTTTCGATGCGGCTGCCTCTGATAATCTCATTCTCTTTGCGAACGCTGATGGTTTATGCTTCCATTCTCTTGCCCACCACTCTTCTATGGATCTCCCCGATCTATAAGGGCAAGTGCGTATTAGCTCTTCAATCGCAGCGAGATGTTCATCACTGCCGAGGATGCACTCAACCTCATCTATCTCTACATTCAGATACCATGCTAAACGTTGGGGAGTTATTGTCCCAATATACCAGCTGAGTTTGGCGATTGTTTGTGCGTTTTCCTTATCGCGCTCCGTTACATATTTCGCTGTGGTCTCAGACATACAAGAGGCACCTCGCCGAAGCTATAGCAGTTTCAACTGCTGATTGAATTATCAGTTGATCAGGATTCATGTAGTTCAACAGGTGTAGTTCCCGATGTCAGTCGGTTATCGGTAGAGTCCGCGCCAAAGCGACGCGGCTGACATACTCTACCAACTACACTTGAAAATAGGATAGCAGAAATCGTCCGTTCGTGGCAATGAAAAAGCAAAAAAAGTGCAGATTTTTCTAAAAATCGTCAAAATTCCTGATGAAAAAGTGTGTTTTTTATGTAATTTTACTTGACAAATAGGCAAATACAGGGTATAATTATATACAAGAAAAAAGGGAGGTAGCAGCCTCCCAAGGTGGCAAATCCGAAAAACTTCACTCCTCCGAACTTAAGCCACTTTTATTTTAACATAGCATCGGAGGAGAACGCAAGGAGAAAACGATGAACGATAATTTTGCCAGACCTGACAACGACAACTATTTTGATGAAGTGAATCGTCTTGCTGACGAACTCGGCATTGACGAAGATGACGCAATTGGAATGGTCTCCGGACCGCCAACCGAAGCACCAGCACAAAAAGAGGTACCTGATGCCCCTTACGCTGCTGAGCAACTCGGTGAAATCGAAGCACTCTATCATCGTATTATCAGCGATGAAAACCTCGATAAACCTGAATCGCCGCCTGCACTCGAAGATCTGCTGAAGTGGGCAGGTGAGTGGGTTATTGAAGGCGTGCGCGCTGTTGTCTATGGCAGCTGGGAACGGCACGGCTTTATCACATCGAAGCGTTACGATGTCAACTTAAAATTCAATAACGTGACAGAGGCGGAAAAACAGAACGCTCCTGCACGTTATTCTGATTTCGACCTGTAGTTTAATCAACCCCGCGCGTATGATTTATCATAGCCCGACCGGCCCGGGAGTGCCGCTAAACTCCCAACCCTACGCATTCCCCCGGTGCCGCAGATGCCCGACGAGATTATGAGGAAGATGGATATGGTGGGCGTGGCACAGAGGAATGGGAACAGGAGAGCGAGCGAAAGCACAAAGCAGCGATGAACGCGCTCGCCAGATACGGAGATGAGGCACGGGAAATTTTCCCCGACCTCTTCAAATAGATGAATCGCAATGAAAAAGCCCTTATCCGTCTCGTAGATGTCCAGTTACTTCTGCGAGACGGATATAGCAAAGCAGAAATAGCGCGCAGGTTGGATGTGACGTACGAGACTGTCCGGCGGCACATCAACGACTGGAAGAACGATCCCAGCATGCTACGACTACTCGCAATCCGTGAGTCGGTACTATGGGTCGGCATTCAAGTTGAGCGGCGAAACCTGCAGCTTCTTGATGGGCAGCTCAAGGTCGATCAGATTCTTGATCTGCTCAAGGAAGATATAATTAATGGATAGAATCATCAGCTATTTTCTCAAGTCGATAGCCACCAGAACAGGCACAATTTTAACGGAAGCGACTTTCAATCTCGATAAGCAACCCGTGAAAATGGAAGGGAGATCGAGAACGAAAGTCGTCAAGCGAACCGTCTACCGGATTGATATTGATGATGAAGCGGATGAATTAGTCGGTTCAATCCTGCTAAAAGGGGAATGGAATCGCGTCGTCTTTGATGAAAAAGCGCGGTACTGGAGAATTCACAATGCCTAAGAAAATCAATCCGGTGAGAGCGCAAATCATCGGGGACAAGCTTGACAAGCTTATCAGCGAGTCTGGTGTGTCCAAGAGTGAAGTTGCGAGGGCAGTTGGGGTGGATCCGTCTCAAATTACACGAATTATTGACGGGTCGCGATACCCCAGCCACGAGTTGTTGATTGATCTGGCTGATTACTTTAACGTCAGCACAGATTACATTTATGGTAGAACCTAAGAGAAAAGGGTGGTGTTAACGGCACCACCCTAACACAAATCCTAATGAAGATAAGGAGTATTGTGCTATTAATAGGATAGCATGATTCTATAGAAATGTCAAAAACAAGAACAAGAAGGCTATCGGATGCCGAGTCCCGTTTGATGATCAGATCCGATGCCTACGCTGCGACATGGAACGGAATTGCCGACCACATGAAGTCGCTTTTGCCCGTGCCTGTCCGTCCCACTACTGACAGCGTTGCGTCTATACCTCGCCAGAGGGTATTACCAGACGCTTCCCAAGAATGCGTTACAGGCGAACCTCGTAAGGATTTTCCTGAGAACAGCGTTGATTTTCAGACGCTCCCGCGCGTGCGTCCGATCGGGGGACGCTATCGCGTTGAGATCCGATCGGGTGTATTGATGCCGAGTCCATGGGAGGGTATTAGCGAATTTGTCGATGTTGACTCAGGTGAGGTGCTGGCACACTTCGCTGAGTTTCATGAATGGCACGCGATCATCCCGACTCATGTTTCAGCGAGACTTGCTGCCGTCGCCGAAGCTTCTCCTCTCGACATCTCCCTGTTTTCTATTGAAGCGTCTGTCCCATTTCTGCGTTCCATTCGCCCACTTATTGAAGGGCAGCAAGCGATGGCGCGCGTGCCCCTTTTCGTCAAGGAGCGGATCCATGCTTAGAGAAACGATCTTGGAAATTTTGTCGATTGCTGCGATACTTGTTGTGTCGTGGCTCTATTTTATCATCAGCTAACTTGATAAAGGACAGGGGCGTGCAACCGTCCCTGATAGAACATGCAAGTTGATTTGACGCAAATCACTCTCGAAAACTTTGAGGCGAATAAAGACGCTATTGAGGCTTTTCTCTCACAGAAAAGCACGCCTGAAGCGTATGAGGCGAGGAAGGAGACAGTTGAAAGGCTCGTCGCGCTGAAGGATTACCAGTTTATCATTGAAACGCTTGAAATGACGAACTGGTATCCTCGTGAAGGCGGTGGGGCATGGGCATATTGCTCAAAAGCGTTATGGCGACAGTGGCGTGCGGATCGGATTCAGATTGAGAAGCGCGTGCTGCAGTTTGATAAGCGGAACGGGCGGTATGTGCTATATACCTATCAAGAAGAACTTGTCGATCTGCTTTTAAGCGACTAAATGGAGGCGGGGGTGGAGACATCCCCGTTATTTTCAATGACATACCACCGAGAAAGCGAAACACTAAAATTCGGTAGCTACACGACACACGTCACCAACCACTACCGAAACGGTGTGCTTTTCGCTATCACTGAGAGAAAACGTATCCATACATGCAACGAGTATACTGATGACAATTTGACAATGGATGGCAGAAAACGTAAACTCGAGGCTTTCTGCCATTACGTCAGAACCGGGCACCACGATATGGCATGCTACACCTACCATATTACATAGGAGAATCTCATGAATTATTATCCGGGCAGCATTGCCATTAACACCGAAACGCAGAGGCTACGATTGGAGAATGGCGATATAGTATCCCAAGTTTACAAGCAAAAAGTGCGAAGGAATAGGTTTGGAGAGGTCAAAATCTGTACCCTGTTGACCGCATTGCGATATATCAATATTTTCGGTGGGTCAATCGTTTTTACTAAAATTAAGGGTTCTTTTAATCAAGACTATCTGTGTAATAGTGGATCCCGAAAATAAGTTTACATTTTTTGAGATTTATGTCAGTCTTTATGATTATGACTTATTCAACAGATTTGCGCAAATGCGTGCTTGATTTCATCAATGAGGGTGGCAGTAAAGCAGAGGCTGAACGGA
>JAJDTM010000025.1 GCA_022827185.1 Candidatus Poribacteria bacterium | reverse complement strand
GGCCTTGAGATGGTTAATCTGGTCATACATCGATACAGAAACACTACCATACTCCCACATCTGATTCCGCATCTGGAGCATATAGTTCTGCAACTGCTTCTGGTGGCGCAACTCCGCATAAAGCCACTGTTCCTCTGTTTTTGTAGGCTTCGCACGGAACTTAAAGGTTATTTTCATTCGGCGATCACACATCACACTTTTAACCCCTATTCAGTAGGTAGGCAGACACGCTACCAAGTGGTAACGCTGAATATGTCTGCCAGTGTGATACATATATTAAACCACAATTTGATTAGAATGTCAAGTGTTTTTTCAAAAAAACGCTATGGTCTAATCCACGAGGGCGGATTTTCCTCCCCCACTAAAGGAGGGCGTTTCCAATCCGTAAATTTTGATGAATCTCGGCTAAGGGTTGCAAAAGCGAGTCGGACTTCGGTTTCATTTGTCGCGCCGAGATTTTCGTATTGCTTGAGTTCAGCGTAGAAGTTTATTATCGGTTTATGGGTCGATTTGATGTTCCGCACTATTTGTCTCCCCTCAATTCATCAATTTATGTGAAGTATTATACACAAATTCACAATAGATTACCAGTGAAAATTAGGGCTATTTCATAGAGGCAAGTGTTGGATACTATCTCTGTAATAATCTTCTTCCTCAGTTGCCGGGTCATCGAGTCCATTTTGCTGATAACTGAAAACTAACTACAAAATTTCATAGCAAATTTCATAGTAACTTTTAATGAGCCTACTACGAAAACCGCCCAAAACCCAGTCATAGATTAGGTGGACGGCACTTCATAAAATTCATAGCATTCTCGATTTGCTATGAAAACTGTGAAATTTTACACCATTTTTTCGAATTGTTGGAGAGGTACATAAATTCCCATATAAGCGTTTGACAGAAAACCGTTTTTATTGTATAATTTATTCAAAACCATGAAAACCTGCCTGCTGCTACCGGCTTACAATGAATCTAAAACGATTGGACAGATAATTCAGGAAACATCTGAATTCATCAGCGAGATTGTTGTTATTGACGACGGTTCATCGGATGAGACAGCGGAGATTGCATCGGGATATGGTGTGGTCTGTCTGGCAAACGCTACAAATTGTGGTAAAGGGAGTGCCTTAAGAAAAGGCTTTGCTTACGCGCTTAAGCACGGATACGAATTAGTTTTCACGATGGATAGTGACGGACAACACGACCCCACGGATATACCACGCTTTTTGGCGCGTTTCGACAACACACATCCCGATATACTCATTGGGGCAAGAGAAAGAAAAAACCCGCGAACATCAATGCCGTTTCACCGACAGATCAATAACCGTTTAATTTCTTATATCGGTTCAAAATTGTGTGGACAACGGGTGCCGGATTTTCAATCGGGATATCGACTCATTCGGGCAGATGTTTTGCGACAGGTCCGTTTGGAGACAGCGCGTTATGAGACGGAATCTGAACTCCTGATAAAGGCAGGACGGCTCGGTTTCCGTATTGAGAGTTTACCGATTCAGACCCGTTACGGCGATGAAGTTAGCCATATTAAACCGTTTCGGGAGATATGGCTCTTTACAAAATTATTATTTCGTAGTTTATGAAGAATGGCTATCGGCTATCGGCTATCAGCAGTCAGCAATAAGAGGTTTTTGATTAACAGAAAACCTTCTTTGCTGACCGCCGACGGCTGATGGCTATTCCCCTGACAACTAATACATGAATTCACTCCGGCTTTTCGCTAACGGCTTTCTAATAGGCATTGCTAATATTATCCCCGGTATGAGTGGCGGGACCCTTGCACTCGTTTTAGGTATCTATGAACGGCTCATCGGTGCATTACGACGTATCGGGCTTTCAACGGTTAAAAAATTACTTGGCGTCCTCCGACTAAAAAAAGAGGCTTTCGCGGCAGCAGGTGCCGAACTTCGTCGTATTGACTTCGGCTTTCTTGCGCTGTTAGGCATCGGCGCGATCGCTGCCTTATTGCTGACCTCAAAGTTAATCGTCTATCTGCTGAACAACCAGCATGATGCGACTTATGGCTTCTTTAGCGGGCTGATCTTGGTATCTATTCTCATACCGCTGCGAATGCTAAAGGGGTTCGGTTGGAAAGAATCGGTGGTGCTGTTGATCGCCGTTGCCTTGATACTAAGCCTCTCTGTCGGTATGGGTGAAAAGCAATTAGAGCGGGTTGCCTACAAATCCGATAACGCGGCGATGATGGATGCCAACGCTGGACGCACAACTATATTTCCAACGTATTGGCAACTCGGACTCTTTTTTGGAAGCGGTGCGTTAGCGGTTTCGGCGATGATTCTGCCCGGCATCAGCGGTTCGTTCCTAATGCTCGCACTCGGGGTCTATTTCCCGCTCTTAACGGCAATAAATACCTTGATAGAGAGTGTTCCCGGATTGCTCAAGGGTGTTTTAACCGAGCCGATGTTAAGTAGTCTACTGATACTTTCTTTTGCTGCACTCGGGTGTCTGTTTGGTCTTCTGGCATTCACGCGGTTGCTTAACTATCTACTGGAACGCTATCGCAATCTGACAATCGCCTTTCTCATCGGGTTAATGGTCGGTTCACTTTACGGATTATGGCCATTTCGTGAGTTCTCAATGGTTGATGGAGAACGGATAGATACTGCTCACATCTTACCGCAACTTGATATGAATCTGCTCATCACTGTCGGTGCTTTTCTTGTCGGCGGTGGTGTCATTATTTTATTCACGCGTTTGGAGAATTAGATGTAATGGTTGTAGGTCTTCAGTTATCCGTTTTCGGTGAGATGTGTGGCGGTTACAAACGTTTCTATCTGCCACAAACCTTTCTGAACCGACAACCGATAACTGGCAACTGATAACCAGTAAAAAAATGCAAGCAATAAAGAACATCGGTTTTTTTGTCAATACTACCAAAGCAAACGCGGCAGGCATCGTTGAAGGTGTATCTGCGTGGCTTGAAGAGCGAGGTATTGTCCCGCTGCTACCAGAAGAACAGGCAGTTGAATTGGGACATCCCAAAACCGGTATTTCCAAAACGGAGATGGTAGCACAAGCAGATGTTCTTCTTGTCCTTGGTGGAGATGGAACGCTACTCAGCGCAGCCCATACACCACAGGTTGAGAATGTGCCTATCTTGGCGATTAACATTGGGACGCTTGGGTTTTTGACGGACGCATCACTTGATGAACTCTACCCGACTTTGAAGGCAACCTTGGCAGGCGACTATCGAATAGAGCATCGGATGATGTTAGAGGTTGTTGTGGACAGGCAAGGGTTTCCGCAACCTTTTCGTGCTTTCGCACTCAACGATGTTGTGATTCGGCACTATACGCGTCTCATTGAATTAGATGCCTATATTGACGGCGAACTCTTTATACCGTATAACGCCGATGGATTGATTATCGCAACGCCAAGCGGTTCAACCGGATACTCGCTCTCTTGTGCTGGCACCATTGTCGCTCCACAGTTGGAAGCGATTCTCTTGACCCCTATTGCACCGCATAGTTTGACGGTACGTCCGTTCATTGCCGATGGGGCTGCGGAGATAACGGTCAAGATGCGTGCTGCGTATCAGAGCGTAGATGTTTTTGTGGATGGGCAACGCGAGACACACAGTCTCACTGCAGGTGCGGTCATAAAAGTGGAGAAAGCGGAACGGACAATTCAGCTGATTCGTTCACAACACCATAGTTACTACAGAACCTTGCGTGAAAAACTAATGTTGGGTGAAAGAATCAAAAATACATAAGCACTACTACCGATCGTCAGGACTCAGCCCTCAGTAACCGTCATCTTTCAACAAGTTACTGAGAACTGGTAACTCTCACTGCGAGGCAAACTGACAACTGATAACTATAATGATAGAAACACTCTCTATCCGCAATGTCGCTCTCATAGACGCACTCGAACTCGAACTGTCCCCGGGGTTGAATATCTTCACCGGTGAGACGGGTGCTGGTAAATCGGTTATCCTCAAATCAATCGGACTGGTGTTGGGTGAAAGATCCACCGCCGATATTGTCCGAGAAGGCACCGATTTTGCGAAGGTGGAAGCAAGCGTCGCGCCTGATGAGACGCATCCGATGTGGCATACCGATTTTGCTTTCAGCGATGTGTTGGACGCATCCGATGTGACCATTCTTTCAAGGCAAATCAGCGCGAACGGTAGAAGCCGCTGCCATATCAATGGACGTTTGGTGAATTTAAAGCAGCTGCAAGAACTCGGTGCTTTGCTTGTTGACATTCACGGTCAACATGAGCATCAATCGTTATTTCGGACCGAAACACATCTCAGGCTTTTAGATGATTTCGGGGGGAACAGTGAAGCACAGCGGCAGATTGGTAAGGTATATACGCAACTAAGAGCCTTACAGCAAGAGGCAGCATCCCTCGCGGACACTTTGGCTGCATCAGAACGCGAAAAAGAACTCCTTGAATTTGAAATTAAAGAACTGACTGCGGCGAATTTAGAGGAAGGTGAAGACGAAACGTTGGCAGATGAAGCGCGCCTTCTCAAGAATGCAGAGGCGTTGCGTGAATCAGCGACGCTCGTATATCAACAATTGGATGGCGACGGGGCTGGCGGTTTTGGCAGTCCTGTTGAACGCTTGAAGGCCGCAACGAAAGAACTCACAAAATTGTCGGACATTGATGACAGTCTTTCGGAATTACGCGATCGGTTGGAATCATCACTCTACGAATTGGAGGATGTCGCCTTACAGGTCCGACACTATGCAGAAACGGTGGAGTCCAACGCAATGCGGTTGGACGAAGTTACGGATCGATTGGCGTTGATTTCCAAATTGAAGCGGCGTTATGGCAACACTATTTCCGAAATATTAGCCTACCACGCTGAAGCGGAACAGAAATTGGAGACATTACAACTCGGTTCAGAAAAACAGGAGTCGCTCCAAGCGGAGATCCAAGCAACCATCCAAGAAGCCCAACACTTGTGCACTGCACTCTCTGCGAAACGGATACACGTCGCGAAACATCTTTCGGAACGGATTGAGAAGGAACTCCGTACACTCGGTATGGACAAAGCAGAGTTTCAGGCATCCGTGCAGCATATACCAGACGCAGGTGGCCCATTTCGGATAGATGACAAACCTTATGCATTCCGTTCTGATGGAATGGACGCTGTTGAATTCTTAATTGCCCCGAATGTTGGTTCCGAGGCGCGCCCCATCGCCAGAATTGCGTCAGGTGGCGAAATCTCGCGTATCATGCTCGCTTTAAAGACTGTATTGGTTCAAGTTGACGAGATTCCGACCCTACTTTTCGATGAAATTGACAGCGGCATCGGTGGTAAAGTTGCGGATGTCGTTGGTAAAAAATTGAAGGAGTTGTCAGCCTTTTCACAAGTTATCTGTATTACGCATCTCCCTCAGATTGCCCGTTTTGCGGATAAGCATTTTCGGGTAGAAAAGAAGGTGGTTGGTGAACGTACCCTGATTACAGCGAAACCTTTAGCAGCAGAAGAACAAGTTAATGAAATCGCCCGAATGCACGGTGGCAAAGAAACCGAAATAGGTCTTGCGCATGCGCGAGAGTTATTGTCTGAAAAATAATTTTTTATTTTTTAAATATTGGGTTTCTGCTCCGATTTGTCCGATGTCCAAATCGAGTTTCTGGTGAAAAAACCAAAAACGATAGTCCGTAATGAAATGGAGGACGGGTCTACGGAATGAAATTCCAAAGCACCGACTCACCTCACCGAACCGCAAGGAAATATAAAAATATGGACGACAGGTTTACACAAGCCAGCGGAACGCATGTCTATACAGGGTGCGAGTTATTAGTCAAAGGTGCCTTAGAGAGTGGGGTTAGTCTGCTCACAGGTTATCCGGGGTCCCCGATTGCAGAGGTCTTTGATGTCATCCAACGTAACGCCGAGTTGTTTAAAAACAACGGCATTGTGGCGCAGATCGCCAACAATGAAGCATTAAGTATCGCACGCCTGAATGGCTCGCAAATGGCGGATGTTCGTGCGATTACGTTCATGAAAAGCGTTGGCTTGCATGTCGCCTCCGATGCATTGGCGATTAGTAACCTTGCAGGAACAACGGGGGGTGCTGTCGTTGTCGTGGGCGATGATACTTGGTCGCACAGTACACAGGTACCTGCTGATTCCCGATTTTTGGTACGACACGTCTACACGCCACTTCTTGAACCGAGCACATTTCAGGAACTCAAGGACTGGATTCACGCCGCTTTCCAGATTTCTGCTGCTGCGGACCTCTATGTTTGCCATCTAACCACTGAAAACCAGGCGAGTGGCGGTGGTAACGTTGAACTCCATCCGAATATCTATCCTGACATTACCGGTTTGAAGCGAGTTAACTTGGATACGCAACTCATTGATGCCGATAAGCGGGTGATCTTACCACCCCATACTGCCCAAATTGAGACAGAAACATTGCGAGAAAGATTTCCGACTGCAATTGAGACCGCAAGAGAGCTTGGACTCAACAAGATTCAGTTTATGGACGGAATCTCACGTAAAAAGCGGTACCCACTCGGATTTGTCAGCGCAGGCTTGGCACACAGCTACCTCCTCCACGCCCTCGAAGAATTGAACTTACACGGCGACATCCCGATTCTCAAACTCGGGATGACCCATCCAATTGATGCGGATATCGTCAGAGCGTTTGCGCAACAGGTTGACGAAATCTATGTCGTTGAGGAGAAGCGTCCACTTTTAGAAAACGAAATCAAAGCACTGCTCACCCATGCCTATCAGAACGGAGATATTGCGGCATACGTAAACGTGTGGGGGAAACAATTCCCTGACGGTCTCATTGGGATTCCAACAGTCTCCGGTTTAGATGCCTCTATTCTCATTCAGAAGTTGATCCCACTTCTCAAACACCGCCTGAGTCCTACTGATACGCTTGTTGATTTGGAACACCTCTCGCGTGAAGAGGCACTCCAAGAAGAGGTCTCCGAACAGCAGATTGACATCTCGCAACGTACACCGACTTTTTGCCCAGGCTGTCCGCATCGCGATTCCTCGAGTGTCTTCCTCGAAATCACACAGCAATTTATGGATGCCGACTACATGAAGAAGCACCACAATTCAGGACCGGTGGATCTCGTCTTTCACGGAGATATCGGTTGCTATTCGATGCTCAAATATGAACCGTTTCCGCGTCTGATGCACAATCTCTCGGCGATGGCGTTAGGCGGCGGTTCGGGGGCGGGGATTGACCCGTTTATCAAAAATAAACAGATTGTTTTTATGGGGGATTCAACGTTTTTTCACGGTGGAATGTCAGCAATTTCAGATTCAATCAAAAACAATCAAGACATCGCCTATATCATTTTAGATAACCAAACTACAGCAATGACAGGACATCAACCCACGCCTGCTGACGAGCTTGACCTCCTCGGGAATCCGACATTTGCTCAGGATATTGAGAAAGTCGCCCAAGGACTCGTTGGCGATTCTGAAATAGATATTGTGCGCACCAACCCGGAAGATCGGGTCAACTACAAAAAATACCTCGAAAAGACCATTCTTAAATCCGGTGTCAAAATTGTTATTGCTGATAAAGAGTGCGCCATTACTCACCATCGCCGCCTTCGTCGTGAACAACGCAAAACTATAGCCAGAGACGGTTTCCTGAAATACGAAAAACATATTAATATCACACCCGAAGTCTGCGAATTTTGTCGAGAGTGCACGACAGTTACCGGATGTCCCGGTTTAAAAATTGTGGATACCGACTATGGCGAGAAGATTGCTATTGACCAGTCAAATTGCGTTTCTGACGGTGCGTGTGCGCGAATTAAATATGCGTGTCCAGCATTTGAAGAAGTTATTGTCACACGCAAACGTCCGCCTCGACAGCAAACAGCGGCACCCGGTTACCGAGACCTCTTGAGCGATGATCCGTTGCCACCACCGCCACTGCTGACGTTTGAACGGAATTGGAATATGTACGCTGCAGGGGTCGGTGGCATGGGAATCGGGACTATTTCCAAGGTGCTTGTCGTTGGTGGGTACCTCCAAGGCTACGATGTAAACTTCTGTGATAGGAAAGGTTTGGCGATCCGCAACGGCGGGGTCTATACACATATCGCATACACGCAACCCGGCGTTCACGCTTCGCCGGTGATTCCGTATGGCAAGGCGGACTTACTGTTAGGACTTGACATTTTGGAGGCAGCACGCGGCATCACAGCACAATCGCTTTTCCGTATCGCCTCACCCACACGTACGACTGCTGTGGTGAACACCGCAAAGACAGAAACCATATCCACGCTCATTGGCAAAGACAATTTTGACCCGAACACACTTGAAGCGGCGCTTCAGACCCATACCAATGCGGATACATATTTCGGTGTTGATCTGTTTGCGGTCTCTGAGCGGTTGTTCGGCAATAAGTTGTATGCAAACATGATGCTTCTGGGTACTGCCTTCCAACGCCAATTGATACCGCTTGAATTGGAACCGCTCCAATTAGCATTGAAGCAGATGGTACCGCATGCCGATTTGGATACCAATATGAAAGCATTCAACGTTGGACGGCGGCTCGCGCTTGACGTTCAACAAATAGAGAATGAAGCGCCGCACCAACCAAACTACGCTGAGATGCTTTCTGCAAAACGACAGATATTGGAGAAAAAGCGCGGTGGAAAGCGTTTAGCAGAAAAATATGTAGCACTTGTCGAAAGCACCGTAGAGACGCTAAACATCGGTTCGGACAACATTCATCGCCTGCTGGCACTTTATGTCTACGATCTTGTTCAATTTGAGGATCTGAACTACGCACAGGTGTATGTTGAAAAGGTGAAACAGGTTCATGCTCGCGATTCCGGAGTATACGACTATCGTGCCACAAAAGCCGCTATCAGATACCTTCATAAAGTGATGCTGATTAAAGACGAAGTCTATGTCGCACACCTATTGACGAGCACAGAAAAATTGGCGCGTGACAAGGAATTGTATCAGGTTGATACGGAAAATGGCGATAGGATTAAATATGTCCATCTGAATCGTCCGCATTTCACTGTCATGGGATTTGACCTTGAAACGGATATTGACACACACAACTGGCAATTAAACCTAATGAAGCGGATGAAGTTTCTCAGACGGTGGCTCTCAAAATGGCACGCCAGAGAGAAGGCATTCCGGGAGTGGTATGTTACCCGTGTGATTGACACTTTTGCGCCGACAGACGCGGAGACGTACGAGAAGCATCTCCGTGCCTTAGAATGTGTGGAGGAAGTCCGTGGCTATCGGGAAATTCGATACCCAAAGATGGAGGCGGCGAGACAGACGGTTGAAAATCTACTTGGGAGATAGCCGTCGGCTACCGGCTATCGGCTGTCAGTATGTGGCACGCAAAACGCGCATACCTTTATACAAGAGCCTCTGGCTGATTGCCGACGGCTGACAGCCATTACGTCAAAAGCCATTAAAACAATGCACACACGACACATACTGACCGGACATACCCAGATCGTCGGTGTTATTGGTGATCCTGTTGAACACAGTCGTTCACCGCAAATGCACAACGCCGCTTTTGCGAAAGCGGGGCTTGATTACGTCTATGTCCCCTTTCATGTGCGTCCGAATGATTTAGGGGACGCAATCGCCGGTTTTAAAGCGATTAACGTCGTTGGTATTAATGTAACACTTCCGCATAAACAAACAGTCATCCCATATCTCACGTCGGTTTCGCGAGCAGCGGAACTTATCGGTGCAGTGAACACGCTCACCTTTGTTGGAGATGAGATACACGGCGATAATACGGATGCCCCGGGTGTTTTGAGAGCACTGGAGGAAAATAGAGATATGTCTGTACCCGTAGGTGAAGCCGTTGCCGTCTTAGGTGCAGGGGGTGCCGCAAGAGCCGTGGTTGTTGCGTTGGCACTCGCAGGTGTAGCCTCCATCACCATCGCTAACCGTACGGTGGAGAAGGCTGTCTCCTTAGCAGAAGAGATGCATCAAAAAACAGATGTCGCTATACACGGAATGGGACTGACGGATGCTCGTTTGCCTGTTGCTGTCCGTCAAAGCACACTCCTCATCAATACTGCGACGACAAGTATGGATACAACACATCCTTTGTTAATTTCTACGGACTGGCTTCAACCGAATGCCATCGTTTACGACATTGTGTATACACCACCGGTGACACCCTTGATGCAAGCTGCTGCTGAGCGTGGCTGCCAAACCCTTGGTGGCATCGGGATGTTAGTTCATCAGGGGGCTATCGCTTTTGAGAAATGGACAGGTATCACGCCGTGTACAGAGACAATGCGCGAAGCACTCTCTATATAGGCGTTGTAGGATAATCTTATCATTTTATCTGTTCTCTAAGAAACAGGACTTACGCAAATTTAGCACGCTATAGTAGATTTTTTAGTTTTAAACCCCCTAAATCCCCCTTATCAGGGGGACTTTAAGAGGAAATGCGTAAGTCCTCAGAAATACGAAAGGGGTCAATAACACTATAATGGAACAACAAGAACAAGAAATTAAGCCGATTCGGTTCGTTATCCTCGGAACACCTTATACGATCAAACCGACTGAGGAATTAACGGCGAAAGCCATTACTGAATTGATCGACTATGTCAAAAGTTTAGTTGAATCCTATCTCAGAAGAGGTTTTGACGAAGCAAGGGTTCCGTTGCTCGTCGCATTTCATATCGCTGATGAAAAACGTCGTCTGCAAGAAGAGTTTGAATTGCCACTGCACCGGATGGTAGAGCGATTACAATTTGCGATTGAAGAGGATACGGACTTGGGGTCCCTACCCCTTACTGAAGATACTGAAGCGGAACAGACGCCTGATTAAGGCGTTTATAGTAGACGCATTTTCACGAACATACAGGAATTATTTACGTGGAATCGCATTACTTTCTTTGGCATTGATCCCGATCCGACTCGGCAGTGGGCTCTTTATTTTTCTGTTTTAACCGCTCCCCAGTGTGTCTTTACCTTCCCTTGTGATGAAACAGAGAGGGCGTGGCGCGTCCAATGCGGGGCAGAATCACTATGGGGATGGTTTGTCAGCTGCGTCAGTTGCCCCGTCGAAAGGCGGTAACGATAAATATCAAGGTTTGGAGGGACGAGAGGTCCACCCAATCCGTTTGGCATTGCGGCGATGAGAATCTCTGTGCCTTGTGCTGCCCAAGAGGCTGCCTCAAAACGCCAGTTTTTCGGTATTTTCAGAACTTTTCTGCCTTTGCCACGGTTATTGACAACAATCAGGCGATTTGCAGTTCTCCGGATGGCTCCCGGCTCTACACGATATTCGACCTCAGAATAAAGGAGGTATTTTCCATCGGGTGAGAAGCGCGGGGTATATCTGTTTCCTCCGATATGCTGGGGAAGAAAATTTCTGGCAGCGCGCGTCTTGACATCTATAATATAGATCTGCCGTCCGGCGTTGCGGATCACCTGTTCATAAACAATGTGCGTGCCATCGGGTGAAAAGTTGGGTTTCGAGGAGAAACCGCCGGCCTTTTCATTGTCTGTGAGCTGCGTGATCTCTCGGCTGGCGAGATCCATGAGATGAATTTCTATATTTCCACTTCTCCCGCTTGAAAACGCAATCTGCTTGCCATCGGGCGACCAGGTCGGAAAACCATCGTCTGCGGGGTGATACGTCAGGCGCTGCTCATTGCGGCCATCGGCATCCATGATGAAAATGTCAGACTGTCGTCGAGATGTTGCGAGTACGTCTCTGACAAAAAGGATGTATTTGCCATCCGGTGACCACTTCGGTCCCCATTCGGGGGCAAGGGTCTGTGTGAGTTGCTTGACGTTGCCGCCATCAAACGACATCACATAGATGTCTGGGAGTCGAATCTCTCCGAACTCTCCCCGAGGCGCAGAGGTAAAAACGATGCTCGATGCCGCAACGTCTCTGAGAACAAAAACGCTGATCCCTACCCAAAGTAGAAGTAAAAGTTTTTGCGTTGACATTGTGTGACCTCCTCCGAATCGTGATGGATGCGCTCAATAGGGATAGAAGGGTCCCTATCAAGCGTAGCAGAAAAATGTTCCTGCTTTCTAAGGGATCGTGAACCGAAACGTGTCGTCCCTCACAAGATTGCAGTATCAGGTTCGTATACTATCGGAACAGTATCAATGCGAGAATGCCGAATATCGGAAGCAGTGCGATTAAAATTTTGACTTCGAGCAGATATTTTTTATACCGCTGGATTGTGGCGCGCCGCTCTATCCACTGATTGATAAAATCAATCCGTCGATGGATAGACGGGTGTGTATTGAACATCTCAAAAAACCGCCGAATTGATTTCGGAACCGAATTCAGCACAGCGAGTTTCATCAACGCTGTTTTGAACGCTTCAGGTTTCGCTGTGAGTGCAGCCGCATATAAGTCCGCTTGATGTTCACAACGCCTTGACAAATACCGAAAGATGAACACAAAGTAGACGATTAAAAAAGTTAACCAGCATAAGGTCGGCAGGATTTGCGATCCTTCAAAGTATGCTACCAACGGTTCTTCAACAAGGATATAGAAAAACGGATAACTCAATAGATAGAAGAGCGAAAAAAGCATATATGTCGGAATGTGTCTGTAGCGAATATGTCCAAGTTCGTGGGCAACGACAGTTTCGATTTCTTCATCTGTAAAGTATTCGAGAAGTGCGTCTGTCAAAAAGATTCTCCGGTTCCATGGAAAGGTCCCCGCCACTGCAGCGTTTGCTATCGCCAATGAACCGGTTTGCCATACGACAATATCCCGATATTTTATACCACTCTGTTTCGTCAACTGATCCAACTTTCCCTTCAATGCCGACCCCATCGCCAACGGCTCCGTTTTCCATAGAAACTGCATGAGTAATGGTGCAAGGATGTAAGCGGAGGCAATTACAGGCAAGATCAACCCGATTAGCACATAGGGACGCTCGACAATGAACACTTTCGCCGAATATGGAAGCCATTGCACAGCGTCTATTGCGGCGAAGTAAACAAACATCGGCAGCAGTGGAAAGAGTAGAAACTTGAATTGTAGCGTGGTAATCTCTCGGTAATGTCCGGGTTGTGGTCGGTTCACTTGGTAAAAAGCAAGTCGGATACAGATGAGCCCGATCAGAAGTGGAATCAAAGCGAGTGTTTGGCGTAAGTGTTCCATTGGGAAGAATGCGAAGTGTTTATTAATCAGAGCAGGTAAATTCAGTAGATACAGATTGCACAAATATGCCGCTAAACTCATACATTCAAAAACAATCATGAAACGTCGCAGGCGATAAAGTTTCGGTAGGTTTTCTTCTCTGTTCGCGGGGAAAGTTCGCGCGACGTACGATGTCACAAAGCAAGCGATGAGCACAGGGACACCCGTTAAGACAATTGTCCATAGTACCACCTGCATATCGCTGAGGTTTATGTGGGTTTGCGGTGGTTCAAAGGAGAAAAGAAAGAGTAAACCGGCGATGAGGATGATGCTTATCTGTCCCATGTTATTAGTAGTTCCTAATCTGTAATAAGCGGCTTTAACGCACTACAAAGTGCGCTGACTATCGTCGTTTTTTGAGAAGAGTAGCTACTGAATTTTACCTTATTTCGCATCAAAAATCAAGGGTATTTTAGTATCTGAACCTCACATTCTAACAAACCTGAAAAAAACTTTTGACTTTTTTTGGAGAAAAGTGATATAATTCATTAAAAGTACCTGTGAGAATCAATTGCTTGCAGGTTTCCGATATTTTGCAAGTTCGCGATGCAGTTTCGGGCATTGAAAATTGTTGTCTGCATGCAGGCAGGTAATTACTCCGTTTGCATCCATACGTTCAAAACGGGATTTGAGAAAAATTCCAAGAGAAATAGAATCTATTAATTTTTTTCGCGTAACTTGAAAACCGACGCTTTAACACCGGTTCGCAAGCGACGCCCTAAATTGTCGTAAAGAATTAGGAGGAACCCCATGCTAAGTAGAACCGCTTTCACAATTATCGCTCTTCTCGGAGTTGCGCTTGTTGTTAGTAGCTGCGGCAAGTTGAACCAAGAAGAGTTTGAAATGTGGAAGAATGAACACGTCTCGCAAATGGAGCAGACCGACTCTGACCTGTCAAACAAGATCACGATGTTAGAGGGCAAAGTCGATCAGAATAATAAGGATACGGAGGAGGCAATCTCTAAAGCCAGGGATGAAGCGATCGCCGCATCCCAGTCAGGTGATGCTGACACTATCACTGCTGCAGACCAAAAAGCCAAAGAAGGGGATGCACAACTCCGTGCGGATCTAACGAAGGCTATTGATATGCAAGGCAAAGCGGCGATGGACGCTGCGAAAAGTGGAGACGCAGGCTTGCAAAAACAGATTGATGCTGTAGGTGCAGCCGGTAAATCTAACGGCACTGCGATAAAGCAGCTTCAATCTGATCTTATGGCTTTGAAGGAGCAGGTCTCCATGGTGGATATGAAGGCTTCCGCAAAGCCGACACTGGTGGCGACTGTTAACTTCGGTAGCGGACAGACCGGTCTATCCAGCAAAGCGAAAGAGATGCTTGACGGTGTCGCCGATCAACTCATGGCATCCGATGCAAATATCGTGGTTGTTGGACATGCTGACGGGACCCCTGTACTCCGCGGAAGTTATAGAAGCAACTGGGACCTCTCACAAGCACGTGCCAACTCAGCGGCAAAATATTTGCAGTCCAAAGGGATTGATGCCGGCAGAATTGAGGCAGTTGGTATGGCACACACGAAGCCTATCGCCCCGCAAAACACTGCCGCAGGCAGAACTATGAATCGCAGGGTTGAAGTTATCCTGCTCCCCGCAGGCGCAATGATGTAGCCTAACTGTATTCCAACGTCGGGGCGGGTCCCTTGCCCGCCCACCGTTGTTCCATCACAGTCTTAAGCACCCGTCGGATAAGGACCCTCTTTATGCGTCTTATTTTTGGATGTTTCATGTCTCTTCTGCTCCTGATGCCTTGTCTAACAGTAGCGGAGACTGTTGATACCCCACCCTTGCGACCCTCACCCGTCCGAGATTTTTTGAAAGAACATTTCCGATTTCCCTCGCTTCAACTCTCCCTGTTTTCATACAAACCAGAATTAGGCGACTTGACTAATATTCTCCAGAGTGTCGGTGTATCGAGTGTTCCGAGTGCAGTGTTACCTATGTTTTCGGTTGTGTTTGAACACACACCGGAGTTAGATTCGCGTTTTGAGATCGGGTATTGGCAGATGGAACTTGATATTCCACCGCCTACCTCGGCGAACCTCTCTACCACGCTCATCCCAGTTTCGTATCAGCTGATCTACCGCCCTGTGCTACTGTCCGAATTTCTCCCGATCTATTTGGGGGGTGGTATCGGTTTTTTGGGAGCAGATTTTAGCGGCAGCGCGGTGGATTTGATTGAACAGCAAGGTATCAGTTTTGATGACAGTTCTTCCGGTACAACCGGATATGTTCTCATCGGTACAGAACTGTTTCAATGGGAACCTAACCTTGTATTTAGCCTTGAATTGAAACGGATACTTAAAACAGTAAAAACGGCGGGTGCTATACCACTTGACCTGATTTTAGATGGCACTGCAATCGGGTTAGGTGTGAAAATGCGATTTTAGTTTTCAGTTTGCCTCGCAGTGAGAGTTATCAGTTAAAGAGGTTTCTGAGGTATATGATAGCCACCGCTGCGAAAGGTGAGGTTTTAGTCTCGGAAACTTGGTAAGTTCTTAAACCACTGAAATTTGAAATTTGGTAAGCGAATCCTCCCCTTTTTCATCTGTCTTGTGGTCGGCGGTGTTATCGGCGGTTACTCAGACACTCCGTTTCCACTCTTCAGTTTACTGATTGTAACCGGTGCTTTCGTTTTCCTCGGCATGGAGCTCGCTGTTTATCTGCTATTAATTGCCCTGCCGTTTTCATTCCGTTATATCCTCCCCGGTCGTTTTGAGATTCAAACACCCACAGAACCGTTATTAGGCATGCTTGTCGCTGTTTACTGTGTGCAAAAAATAGTTAATCGCGTACTCCAGAAAGAGAAGTCGGAAGACACTTTCCCTTTCTTCGTCCCGCTCTGCTTCTATATTCTCATCACCTTTCTTTCAGCAATCAATACGCCCGATCTTTTGGGTACACTCAAAGGCGCGTTTCGTGCGACGGTGTACATGCTGTTTAGTGTAATCGTGTATGCCGTTATCCAAAACAGAACTGCCCTGAAACGATTGTTTATCGCTATTTTTCCTTCTGCCGCTGTTGCTGTCATCTGGACGATTATTGTTCTGATTTACCATATTGACGCGTGGCAGTGGACGAGTGCTTATCGGAGTGCCCCATTTACGAATTACTCCGTTTACGGTGCCTTCACTGTTATCTTCTTTCTCGTTTGTCTGAGCCGTCTGCTATTTGACAACAGTCGGTACGATCGCGTGTTATGGACAGCATGGTTCATCTGTTTCAGTGTGGGGCTTCTGATGTGCTTTTCACGTGGAGTCTGGCTTTCGGTCATTGTTGCAGTCGGGTTTATGCTCCTGCAACTCGGAAGAGGCGTTACGCATAAAAAAATTCTGTTTATGGGTGCCGCGTGCCTCATCTTGTTGGCGTGTCTGAGTCTACCGAGCATCTATAACATATTTGTTGAACGGATTGCATCCACAGTGGATTTGGGTTATGCTTCAAACCGGGCGCGTCTCCTGCGGTGGGGACAAGCGTTTGTGATGTTCCTTGAAAGTCCGATTTTGGGGAAAGGTTATGGTGCGTTCGCGATGCTTTATGAGGAAGATGTGGCACTCGTTGGGAGTTACACGGCACAGTATCAACTCGGTGCACACAGTGAATACCTTCAAGTGATGGCGGAATTGGGGATCGTTGGATTGGGTGTTTGGATATGGCTGAATCTCGCATTTTTACGTTACGGATTTCGGGCACTCAAAACGATAGACGACGGCTTTTACCGTTCTGTCGTCATCGGATTGATGGCAGCAGAGATTTCATTGATGGTGCATTTCACGGTGAATAATCTCTTGAACGGCGATGCCGTTGGGGTACCTTTCTGGGGCATTTACGGATTGCTACCGGCTGTGGTGCAGATGGCCACCCGTGAAAAGACTTCATTAGAAACCGAAGAGGGTGTATAATAGGATTAGTCACCAGCCGTCAACTCGGCAGTCAGCCGTCGGAAAGAGGTTTCTGACAACCGAAAGCCGATAGCCGATAGCCATTTTCTTCTTAGATTTGAAAACAATATGGAGACATTAGTATGAACATTATCCACATTATTTCAGATACGTTTCGACGCGATAACCTCGCGATCTATGGCGGAAAGGGATATACACCCTCCCTGAACGCCTTCGCGGAAAAATGTGTCGTTTTTGACAAAGCGTATGTCTGTGGTTTTCCGACTGTTCCAATCCGAGGCGAGCTCGTGACAGGGCAAGTCAGCATCTGTCGGAGGGGATGGGAACCTCTTAAACGAGATGTCCCCGTCATCGCTGATGACTTAACGAACGCTGGAATTGTGAGTATGATGATTGCGGATACGCCGCACCACATCAACAACGGTTTCTTTTACAATCGTGGGTTCACCGGATGGAAATGGATTCGCGGACAAGAGGGTGATCATTTAGAGACGCAGCCCTACGATTATGAATCGAAAAAATCGTTGCAGTATCGCGAGTACACACGAACACATCCGAACAAATTGCCCGGTGGACTCGGCAACCACCTGAGAAATATAGCGTTTCGGCAAACCGAAGCAGACACTTTCGTCGCGCAGACTATGCAGACGGCTTGCGATTGGTTGGAGCGGAACCATCAGCATGAAAATTTTTATCTGATGGTGGACACCTTCGATCCGCACGAACCGTGGGATGCCCCTGAATGGTATCTAAAGCGTTTCGATGCAAGCGACTACGACGGACCAGAACCGATCTATCCGCCCTACGGTCCAAACCCGATGAATGAACGCGAGACTGAACGCCTCAATGCGCTCTATCGTGCGGAAGCGTCGCTTGTTGACAACTGGATCGGACAGCTTTTACGGAAAATCGACTATATGGGGTTGATGGAAAACACGATGGTGATTTTCATGGCGGATCACGGTTTTCTATTGGGTGAACACGGACTGCTCGCTAAGAATCTGAGCATGTATGAAGAGGTTATCCATATCCCCTTATTGGTTTATCATCCAGATGCGACACCACGCCATACCCATGCGCTTGCGAGCATCGCCGATATTCCTGCGACTGTCATAGATGTGTTCGGCGCAGAACGCGGGGCACAGGTAGAAGGTAACAGTCTCCTCCCTGCTATCATGGGAGATACGGACACTGGACGCGAATATACTGTTACGCACGGTGCTTGGGTCGGTGGATGGAGTCCTGACGGTGGAAGTCCGCACGGCAGCATTACCGATGGTACCTGGTCCCTCCTGTTAGAAAACCGAGGTGCCCCAAAGTCTTTGTTCCATTTACCATCTGATCCGGAGCAGCTGCAGAATCGATTTGAATCGGATACGGCGGAGGCGCGTCGGCTCTACCAAGCGTTTTTAGACTTCTTGGCACAGCACGGGGCACCTGAAGCCATGGTTGCCCAATTCCAAGATCGGTGGCGAGAATGAAGTACTACGTCCAATCCATGATTACGCCTAAGTATTCGTCCTTTCGGTCTGTCAAACCATCGTAGGCAGATTGTGCATCTTCCGGATCAATAACGTGTGTCAGCAATTCTTCTACTTTGAATTTGCCCTCACATATCAGCGAATACACCAAACGTGAGTTGCGTTCAAGCGAGTGCTTCGATTCACCGGAGTGCATCGTCGGGTAGACCCATTCATGCGCGCTTCTGAGCGTAATCGCGCCCAAGCCGATGCTATGGCTATAGTTCAAGATCGCCGTTGCATCCGTGACATATTCGCCGCGCGGTGAACCGAGTAGAATAACTTCACCCTTCCTGCCGGTCAATTGGTACGCAGTTTCAACGAGTCGTGGGTTTCCGATGGCTTCAACGGTGACTGCAGTCTTCTCGCCGTCTGTCAACGCAATCACACGTTCCAGTGCATCTTCTTCGTCAGGATTAATCAGATGCTGGATACCGCATTGCCGAGCGATTTCAAGACGGCGTGGTACTCGCTCAATGCTGATAACCTTCATGCCCGCCAGATTGAAGAGTTGAGATGCAGAGTTGCCGACGAGTCCTAAGCCGATAATAGCAACGGTATCTCCGAATTCGGCAGACGATACCCGTAGAGATGTCATTGCGACCGTCGCCATTCGGACGAAAGGCACTAACTTCTCGTCTATATCTAATGGAGATTTGAATGCTAAAAGTACTGCTTCTGTCTTAACGATAGAGGCGTGCGGACTATAACAGAAGGCGAGATCCCCGACAGCACATTTCGTTACGTTCTCACCGACTTTGAGCACTTCACCGATTGCTGTATAGCCAGAACCGTGCGGAAATCTTGTGCCGCTTTCAAGTCCTGTATATCCTGCGCCTTCGGTGCCGGGACTAATCAAACTATAGTGCGTTTTGAGCAAAATTTGGTTGGGTGTAAGCGTCTCGTCAAGTTCAAAATCTTCCAGCGTTGCTGAACGCTTCGCTGGCATTACAATCTGTTTGCCTTTCATGCCGTAATGCTCCTTGTTGAATTTTCTCTCTTATGCTATCATATTTGCAAGATTTTTTATATTTTTAATTATTCCTTGCGGTTCGGTGAAGTGGGCTGGATGTTTTGACGCTCCTTGACGTAGTGCCAGCCCGGCACGTTGTTTGGGCTTACGTTTTCTTTATAACTTTCAGATGCAGAACCATATCGCTTAAGAGGGGGAAATTTTCTTATGAGACTCACGCAAGAACAGTGCGAAACCTATCGGACACAAGGCGTGCTGATCGTTAAAGATGCCTTGACCCACGAAGACCTGCAGCCAGTAATCGACGAGATTTCGGATTGGATTTCGGAGCGCGCCCACGCTTTAAAACAGGAAGGTAAGATCGAAGACCTGCATGAAGATGAACCCTTCGATAAGCGATTTGCTAAATTGCTGGCACAGTCCGGCGAGATGGCAGGCGGATTGGATATCATGCACTACCGCGGTAAAGCCATCTTTGATTTTCTGAAGAACGATAACCTCTTAGATGTCATTGAGGGTATTGTTGGGCCGGAGATTACCTGTAATCCGATCCAGCATGTGCGTGCGAAACCGCCGGTTATAGATGGCAACGCGAGTTGGGCAGGTGGGGTGCCGTGGCATCAGGATGCTGGCGTCATGATGCCGGAGGCGGAAGGCTCTGAGATCGTCACGTGTTGGCTGCCGTTAGGTGATAGCACGATAGAGATGGGGTGCCTTCAGGCTTTGCCGGGTATCACTGAGGATATAGGGTATCTAATCCATCAGAAAGAGGGTGGCACGATGATCAAACCGGAGTTGATGCCGGATGTCGAACCGCTTATGTTGGAATGTTACCGAGGCGATGTCATCTTGTTGAGCCGATTCACGCCGCACCGTTCGGAACCGAATACCTCCGACCAGTGTCGTTGGTCGTTGGATTTGCGCTATCAGACCACGGGACATCATACTGGACGGACGGCGCATCCCGATTTCATTGTGCGCAGCCGTAAAGATCCTGAGACTGTCTTGTCGGAACACCAAGCGTGGTGTGACTTGTGGGTAGATGCTTTTGAAAATCCGCGCGGCTTCGCAGGACATAGGTCAGTATAGGTATCGATCAATTCTTCTTTTGTAGGAGCCGCAGAACCCATAGCCCGTAACGGAGTGGAGGGCGGATTTAAGAAAGGCACTTCAAATGCCATTCCCGCGCTATTACTCCGCAAGGTAAATTAAAAAAATGCAAGCGATTATTCTTTGTGGCGGTCTTGCGACTCGGCTCGGTGAAGCAGCGAAAACGGTTCCTAAGGTTTTGCTGGAGATCGCTGGGAAAACGGTGCTGGAGTGGCAGATCCGATTGTTGAAGGATGCAGGTGTTACTGTGGTTGTCCTCGCGTCAGGACACCTTCACGATGTGCTTTATGAGCAGGTGGGTGCCAATTACGCCGGAATGTGTATCCGTTATGCGAAAGAGGAGAAAAGACTCGGCACCGGTGGCGCGATTCAGAACGCGATGCAGCAGATTGATACATCGCCATTTTTCGTGATGAACGGCGATATCCTGCTTGCGGACTTTTCACTCCGAGAGATGTCAGATCGTTTTCATCAAGGAATGGCAGGATTGCTGCTGAGTGTGCATGTGCCAGATATTCGTCCTTACGGTGAGATCGTATCCGATGGTGATGGAAAGATTCAGGCGTTTCGTGAGAAACAACCCACCCACCGTGCTGGATATGTCAACGGCGGGATGTATCTTTTTCACCGAAGCATCGCTGACGCGTTCCCCGATGGAAAAGAAACCTTTTCTATGGAACGAGACGTTTTTCCATTCGTTTCCAATCTTTATGCCCTGCAAACGGATGCGGGGTGGATCGATATCGGGGTGCCAGAGCGGTTAGACTACGCGCGTAAACATTTTCCTTTTTTTTAATTTTCCTTGTGGTTCGGTCAGGTAAGTTTAGAACTCTAACGTTCTTTTCCGTAGATCCGCTTTCCACTTCGTTCCAAGCTGCGCGCTTTTTAACTACAATGCGTCTCATAAATAGTTTGAGAGTATGGTCCAATAAGAACTCTCATCGAAGAAACCCCCTAAATCCCCCTTATCAGGGACTTGTAATATATGCAAGAAACCCCCTAAATCCCCCTTATCAGGGGGACTTATGAGATAGGCTTTAGATTTCTGTCGCTTCACCTGCGCGTAACACAACATAACTCCGATAGCGTTCTGGATGTATCTCACCCGTTTCGACAGCATCTTGGACAGCACAATCGGGTTCCGCGACATGGGCACAATCGTTGTATTTGCAGGTGCCGAGGTAGGGTTCCATTTCTGGGAAATAGTACTCAAGATTTTCCGTATCAATGCCCCATAATCCAACCTCCCGGATCCCGGGTGTGTCCGCAACCTCGCCGCCGATATCCAGTGCGAAAAGTTCGACGAGAGTCGTTGTATGCCGTCCCTTTTGGGTTTTGATGCCGACTTCAGCAGTTCGCAAACCCAAATTCGGTTGGATGGCGTTCAGCAGACTGGATTTTCCTACGCCGGACGCACCGATGATAACACTGAATTTATCCCTTAAGACCTCCCGAAATGCGTCAAGGCTTTCAGGGACATAGATACTCGTATAGAGAACTTGGTAGCCTAACTTCTCATAATTGGTAAAGATAGTAGTGTGTGCTTCCTGTTGGGCTGCGTCCACTAAATCCATCTTATTCAGGCATATCACCGCGTCCATGTCCCCTGCCTCAGCCAAGATGAGGAATCTGTCGAGTGTCCGAAAGTTAAGGGGTGGCATGAATATAGATGCGACGGCTACGATTTGATCTGCATTGGCGACGATAACCTGTTCGATGTCGCCCTGTTTTCCCGCATATTGCCGCGAGAATTTCGTCTCGCGAGGCAGAATATCCTCTACCACTCCTTCCTCGGCATCAAGTTGCGTGAAGATAACTTGGTCACCAACAGCAACCGGATCTGCGTATATTCTGCGCCCAGTTTCTGAGCGATGTCTCCGTTTGAGGGTGCCACGGAGTGTACATCTGAGGATAGTCTCGCCGTGCTGAACGTCATAAAACCCTGTTCGTGCGCGAATGACTCTGCCTTTTTCACGTGTGTGGATAAACGCCACCTCCAGGAATTTGTCAAATGTAAGCCTTCATCGTTTTCAAAGCCACCTCAATATTATCGTCAAAGTTGTCAAATTTGCATTCACACGAGACACGACCGCCGTAGCCTGCCTTTTGGAGCGCGGTAAAGAAGTCGGTAAAATCGAAATCGTCGTTTCCGGGGTAAGAACGTTTAACAGGTTCAGCGATATGGACATGTGCGAGCCACTCGGCGGCATCAATAATATTTTGCATCGGTTCTTCTTCCTGCCAGATATGATAAAGATCCGCCAATGCCTTGATGCCTTTGCGATTCACCCGTTTTGCCATCGCGACACCATCTGCGACGGTGCGAAGGATGTTCCCTTCTCGCAAACAAATCGGTTCAATTACGATAGTCATGTTATGATTTTCTGCATGATCAGCTGCCATATCGAGGAATTCAGCGATCTGTGCCAATGCTCGTTCCCGCGAATAGCCTTCCTCTATGTTTCGAGAACCACTACTTCCGTAGACGATCACTTCACCGCCGATTTCACTGGCTCTACGACATGCAGTCTCCACATAACGGGATAGCCGTGGAAAATCCACAGTATCACCTACGACGCGTAGATCACCCGGAATAAATCCTGCGTAGGACTCCGGTTTTAAAGGGGCATTCACTGCTTGCTCGCGGATTTTCTGGAATTCGGCTTCGTCTGATTCAGGTATCAACGCCGAACGCACCCCTAATTCAATATAATCATATCCGGCTTCCGCGAGCCGATTCACATTTTCCAAACCCGTACAGATCCCAAATCGCATGTATCCGCTCCTTCTGACGTGTGTGCTTAAAAAATAAAAATAAATGAATGTAAAACACCTTCAATAACAATAATTAACAGTTAATGTTCTGCATAATGTTTTCTGCTTTATTTGCCAAATCGGCGTTTGCGTTGGCTGTAAGCACGCAAGGCACGGAGAAAGTCTATCTTCCGAAACGAGGGCCAATATGTATCGCAAAAATAAAATTCCGAGTAAACGCTCTGCCAGAGTAAAAATCCTGATAATCGGACCTCCCCACTGGTCCGAATGATGAGTTCGGGGTCTGGGAGATTTGAAGTGTATAGGTAGGGTGTAATCTTGTCCACAGTGAGTTCATCTGCAATTTGGTGGACCGGTTTCCCACTTTCACTTTCAGCTTTTAGATGCCCCCGAAAAGCCTCAATGATTTCTTCTCGTCCGCCATAAGCAACAGCGACGTTTAAGATGAACTTGTCATAATTTCGTGTTGCTTCTTCTGCCTCCCGAATTGCTTCTTGAAGGCTTGGTGGTAGTAGTTCTATTTGTCCCATTGCGCGAACCTTAATTTGGTTGGCATGAAGTCCTTCAATTGTGACGAGTTCCCGCATCTTCCTTTCAATGAGTCCGAGAATTCCTTCGACTTCATGTGCTGCGCGTTTGAAATTGTCAAGCGAGAAAATCCAGATTGAGAAAATTTCGACACCGAGTTCGTCGCACCAGTGGAGTACTTCTTCTAATTTGTTTGCCCCTTCATGGTGTCCTTTAATAATGTTGTCAAGTCCACTGGCTTTAGCGTATCGGCGGTTTCCATCAAGGATTACGCCGATATGACGGGGTATGTTCCACGTGTTTGCTTCAGATTCCAAACGCCGTTGATAAGCCCTATAAAAAAATTTTTCAATTTGTCTTTTAACGTAGCGGAATGGCTTCATGTCTGTATCCTAATTTGTTGGCACAAGTTGCGATTAAAGCACAACTTATAGGCACATATAGCAAATTTTATTATAACATGAAAAAGTTATAAAAATAAAGTCTATTTTCTGTGGTTGTTTCGGTTGACCAATAGCTTTGAACCTACTGCCCCGTTAAAGTTTTAAAAGTTGACACGTCGTAGGGATTATGATAAATTTATGTAAAAATATTTGTTGGGGCACTGTAAGGCGTAAATTTAAAAGTATCATCCACCGCTTGGTTCGCCTCCAAAATAAACAGAAATCATTTTACGTTCATTGGAGTCAGATTTTATATGGAAGTTGAAACTTCCCCTTCGTTAGCATCATCACAAGTTCCCGCCCACGGTGTCACACTCAAGTCTATTCTTATTGCCGTTATCCTCATACCGATTAACTGCTATTGGGTCATTGAGATGGAAGTTATTCGGTATTCCGGTCACCCTGTGACGATCTCCCTCTTTTTCAACGTAATTTTCAGTCTGTTTGTGGTTATTGGTGCGAACCAATTGTTCCGCCGTTTCGTGCCGAGTCTGGCGTTGGTGCAAAGCGAATTGGTAGTTGTTTATCTGATGCTGTCTATTGCTTCGGGTATTACTGGACACGACATGCTTGAGATTTTGGTGCCGATGTTAGGGCATGCGTTCCGCTTTGCTACCCCAGAAAACGAGTGGCAACAATTGTTCGTACAGTTTCTTCCAGAGTGGCTCACTGTCAGCGATCCATCGCTGTTAAGTGGCTATTATGAAGGTGAATTGCCGCTCTATACAGCCGAGACATTGCTCGGATGGGCAACGCCTGTACTGTGGTGGACGGCATTTATTACTGTGTTGATTTTCGGGATGCTTTGCATCAATATAATCGTCCGAAAACAGTGGATCGAACACGAAAAGTTAAGTTACCCGATCATTCAACTCCCGCTCCAGTTGACGGAGACACCACAGACGCGTCTCTTTCAGAACAAGTTGATGTGGCTCGGCTTTGGGATTGCGGGCGGGCTCGCCCTCTGGAACGGTATTAACTTTTTGTTTCCAATCTTACCTGAATTCAGAACCCGTATACGGAGTTTTCAAATCTTTACGGAAAGCCCGTGGAACGCTATGGGCAGAATCCCGTTTTCACTGTATCCATTTGCAATCGGACTCGGTTTCTTTATTCCGTTAGACCTTTCGTTTTCATGCTGGTTTTTCTTCTGGTATTGGCGATTTATGCGAGTGCTCGGTGCTGCCCTTGGACTACGCACCCTCCCTCGCTTTCCGTACATGAATGAGCAGGCAGCAGGGGGTTACCTTGCCCTATGTGTTCTGGCAATTTGGGCGAGTCGTAGACATCTATTGCACGTTGCCAAAACGGTTGTGGGACTCAATCCGCGCCAGGAAAATACTGTCGTCAGTGCTTCAGGCCGCGAAACACAAGAAGCGATGTCCTATCGCGGGGCGACGATCGGTCTTATCGCTGTAATGGTGTTCCTTGTGCTTTTCTGCTACTATGGCGGCGCCGAGCTTTGGGTAATGTTCGCGTTCTTTGTTATCTATTACATGATTTCAATCGCCATAACCCGGATGCGCGCTGAACTTGGTACACCTGTGCATGATCTGCACTATTCTGGTCCCGACGAAATTCTGACTCGGACAGTTGGCACACGCCGATTGGGAAGAGACAACCTCATTATGTTCTCCATGTTTTGGTTTATTAATCGGGCACATCGGAGCCATCCTATGCCGCATCAATTGGAAGGCTTTAAAATCATGGAACGAACGAACATGACGATGCATCGCATTATCTTTGCCTTAACGCTGGCAACCGTTTTAGGTTCGTTGGCAGGATTTTGGGCATTAATCGACCGAGGCTACCGGTTAGGGATGGAGGTACGTGCCTATTGGCCGTCTTTGAGCGCTTTTGGGATAGAGCCGTATCGCCGCCTTGCGGGGTGGTTACAAGCCCCTGAAGAGACACTCATTGCTGAAAGCGGGTTTATGGGTATCGGTTTCCTACTGACGACAGTGCTGATGTTCTTTCGGATGCGATTTGTATGGTGGCCCTTTCATCCTGCGGGGTTTGCCATCTCTACAAGTTGGGGCATGCATGTTACATGGAGTTGTCTTTTCATGAGTTGGTTAATCAAGTGGTTGATTCTTCAATACGGGGGTGTTGTGCGGCATCGGAAGGTAGCCCCCTTCTTTTTAGGGCTAATCTTGGGAGAATTTACGATCGGTAGCCTCTGGACAATCTTGGGAATTATCGCCGGGATTCCTACATACGGATTTTGGGTGTAGCCGTTTATAGTGAATTTTGTAATTACTTATACATTCTTGCTGAAGACCAAACCCCCCTAACCCCCCTTATCAGGGGGAACTTGGAATGTTGTAAATCCTTATCAGGGGGAACTTGGAATGTTGTAAATCCTTATCAGGGGGAACTTGGAATGTTGTAAATGTATAGGTGTTTTTGGAATTCACTATAATATCCGTTCTTAATCGTCGTCTGGATGCACATTTATTGCCAGGTTTAGCGGCAGTAGGAACAATGTCAAGCTAAACAGCAGTGTCCATTGCCATTCCCATTTAAGGGGTGCCATCCCTAATAACTGCGCGACAGGTTCAACATAGAGCGTTGTCAAGTGAAGTGCAATAACGATGATCGAGATGATAATAAACCGAGAATTCGCGAACATTCTTTGAAATAGTGATTCCCATGGATAGCGTAGCGTTTGCCAGCATGTAGCCAACTGTGTGAAGATGAGTGTCGTGCATACAACTGTGCGTGCGATCGCAATATCGGGGGAACTTAAAGTTCCAACATCTCCGCTTGAAAACACCCCTCTCATTAGGGTCGAAACGCCGAGTGTGTCCGACAAAGCAGGGGAACGCCACAACATAAAGAAGAACGGAATGATTGTCATTAGACTGATAGTCACGGACCGGCAAATAATGTCTACGCCTGTCGTTTTAGAGAAAAAACGCGCCCTCGAAAAGAGGGTCGGTCGATGGTGTTTTTCATCAGCAAATATGTGTTCTGTGCCTATACCGAATGATGGTAGTAAGGTTGAAAGAAATTGCACCCAAATTATTTGCGTTAATGTCAAGGGCATCGGCATTTTATAGAGATAGTGTAGCACTGTCCCGATGGTGAGCGTAAGGAGTAGCGAGAGTGTACAGGAAAAATTCCAACGTAGAAAGCCGGCTGCATTATGGTATGCCTCGCGGGCATGAAGCAGTGCATCCCTTACAGATTGAAAACCTTTACTGCTAATTAGCCCATGGGCTGCAGCTTGCACAACGTGTGATGCATGCGTGTTGTTTGCAAGGGTGATATCCGAAACGGTCATGGCGCGTAGATCGGTTCTATTTTGCCCCAAAAACCCTATGGCATGCCCTTGACGTTTCAAACTCAGCACAATATTCCGGCGCTGTTCCCATGTCGGCTGCGAATAAGCGAGCCACTTTGCTGTCTCATTGTCGATTTGTTCACGCGGGACTGCTTCAAGTTCTTCTCTTGATGCCACTGCTTTCCGGTTGTGAATAAGACCGAGATCTTTTGCCATATCAACAGTTTCTTGCTCTTTACCCTCGGAGATGAGGATAATTTTAAGACCCGTGTCAAGACTGGATTTCAAAATCGTTTTCGTCTCTTCGTCATTGCTGACCGAGAAAGCCATAAATCCTAAAAAAATAGGATTATTTTCCATCTCCTGTGGTTTCAGAATAACATCAGAGGAATGAAAAGCAACCCCATAGACCTGAGCTTTGGTATTGAGCAGATAGTCTATGATTTCATGGTACATCTCGTGCTTGTCGTCAAGCAGCGGGGTAATTTCTCCCTTAATGAGTACTGAACCGCAGGTATTAAGTATTATCCGTGCGTCTCCAAAAATGATATTGAGATAGTCTTCGGGTGCTGACTCAAACACCTGCATCTGGTATCCGTAGGTACGCGTCGAAGGATATGCATCCACCAAAGGCAGTTTAGTTTTGACACTATCGAGTTGATAGCCGAGGCTTTCCATGTTCTTTTGGATGGTAACTTGCGGTGAAGGCACTACCTCGTTGCCTGTGGCTTCTGAAGTTGTTGCGATATTGGAAGTAACCGTGTCGTCCACACTGTGACCGCCAGAGGTACCGAGACCAGCAATGAATATCAAGTGCGGGGCACCTTGTGGAATTTTTCCACCAGGCGGTATCGCTTCGACCGCTTTTTGTCGTTCTGTAGGCGTAAGATCCTTCAGGGTATCCAACCATGTTTGCCACGTATTGCCATCAACGAGTTGTTCATCAACGAAAAGGTTAGAGATCGTTAGCGCTCGTGTAGTAGCAAGTCCATTTTCATTTGCACAAAAAGTGGTAATGCGACTCAATTTCTCAAGACTGCGTGAATTACGTAACGTGACCCCTTTTTCCATCAATTTTTGGGCATGCTTAGAAAATGACAATCGGAGCAATCTAATCACATCGTGTGGTGCGGAAGCAACAGCGAATAGCATGCCGAGATGGATTAAGGACTCCCAATCGGTAATCTGATTCTGGTATTCAAACCACCATGCGATTGCTACAGCTACCGCCGCGACGCTCATACCTGTTATCTTTATAACCGTCTGTAAGTCCCCTATCTCGTTTTCAGCGAAGGTATTCGCTATAGGCATCGGACGTGCATTCTGACGCTGTTTCCATATTTCTATCTGTTTTCCTGTCTTTACGACAATTGCGGCTCCATGTCCCGCTACAACGTACGTCCCACCGAACGCCATATTTTTCTGTTTTTCTGGAGGTAAAGCAGGATCAGGAATATCCACGCTTGTTTTTTCTACAGGCCCTTCCGCTCCAAAGAGTGCGGATTCGTCGATCGTAAGCCCTTCAGATTCAATAATTCTGGCATCAGCAGGCACGTAGTCTCCCGCAGTGAACGAGAGTAAATCGCCGGGTACGATGTCTTCGGGTGCACATTTTTCAAGTTTCCCTTGCCGAATGACTTTGATATTATGCACCATGAGTTTGTTGATGCTGGCATCACGATTGCGAATACGGTATTCCGTTGTCCAAGCATACGCGACATGAATCACCAAAACTACTCCAACAAGACCTGCTGTATGAAGACTAATGCTACTCGCGCCGTTGATAAAAGAAACAATCAGAATAGCTGTCGTAAGTGCTAAGACGATAATGCGCCATGTCAACAGCGGTTCCAGAAATATCTTAAGGGGAAAGGCATTTTCTTCCGAACCAAACTCGTTCTTGCCATACCGCGCTCTCGCTTTTCCAAGAGCCTCCGCGCTCAACCCTTGGTCCATATTAGCGTCGAATTTGTTCAGTATTGATGCAATGTTTTCTGTATGAAAATTTGACATCTTTTTATCGGTTTTCAGTGTTCAGTTATAAGTAGGACTTACGTATTTTTCCATGATAACGGACATCCGACGCACTCTGCAGTCGGGGTTTGAAACCCCGACTGCAGTGGGGCTGCGTAAGTCCTAACAAGAAATAATTTCTAACCTAACATTTCTTAGACGATAGTTAGCAAATCAATGTTTAATTGTTAATTGTCAGATATTCTCAATGTGAACACTTGCGCCATCAGCATCCGGCTTGAGAATTTTAATATCAGACGCAATCTGATGTTTTTTGAAAGCAGACTGCATCCGTGCAGCCACCTGATGTGTATGATCTAAACAATAGGCTGCGACCGTCGGTCCCGCGCCGCTCAAAGCAACACTGAGCGCGCCGGCAGTGGTAGCGGCTTTTGCGACATCATCAAATCCTGGAATCAGTGAGGCGCGGTACGGCTGATGCAACCTATCTTTCATAGCGACGCGTAACATCTCGAATTGACCGGTGGCAATACTGGCAATTAACAGGGTACTTCGACTCGTATTATATATTGCATCGGCGAAACCTACTGATGTAGGCAGCACCCCGCGCGCTTGTTCTGTTGATAATGGAAAATCCGGAATTGCAAGCACCACTGAAAGCACTGATGGACACTCCAATCGAACGGTATGTACTTGTGCATTCTCCTGCGCCGATACAACGATGCCACCATACAACGAGGCGGCAACATTGTCCGGATGCCCCTCTAATTCTGTTGCAAAGTTGAGGAGTTCTATGTCAGAAAATGGAGAGCTGCACAGCACATTCGCCGTGAGTAACCCACCAAGAATCGCCGTGCCACTGCCGCCCAATCCACGAATCGCAGGTATGCCATTCTCTATGTGCAATTTGAAGCCTTTTGGACGTTTGGTATCACTTCGGTCGAAGACGAGTTCTACTGCTTGAAATGCGATATGCTCCGGCGTACTCGGTATTTTGTCAGCGTCTACACCGCTAACAACGACTTGCGTGTCGGTTTCAATGGTTTCCAGCGTAACTTTGCTGTAGAGTTGGAGGGCAAGCCCAAGCACGTCAAACCCGGGCCCGAGGTTTGTTGTACTTGCTGGAATACGTGCGGTAACTTTTTGGTTAAAAATACGAGGCATACAAGAAATTCCCGTGATTGGTTGTCAGTATTCAACTATAGTAAGCAGATACGAATTTCCTTACTAATAACTGCTGATGACTGCTAACTCTGAAAAGTGCTACAATTTTGAAATAGCAGTTTCGATTCTGCCCAATGCCTCTTGGATATTTTCTAACGAATTGGCGTACGAAAGCCGTAGGTAACCATCACCGTACTGACCGAAGGCGGTTCCTGGTAAAAGTGCGACATCTGCCTCTTCCATGATGTAATCGGCAAGTGCCTCACATGAAAGGGGTAATTGCGTTACATTCGGAAACACATAAAATGAGCCGAGGGGCTTAATACAACTGATCCCGTCAATGGCATTCAGTCCATCTACAATTGCATCACGCCGTTTCTGAAATTCTGCGACCATTTCCGTCACAAAGATTTGCGGTCCTGTGAGTGCCTCTATCCCCGCGAGTTGTGTGAAGGTAGCCGTACAGGAGTTTGAGTTAATAGTTAGCTGCGTAATTTTATCAGCGATGGGTTGGGGAGCGATCCCATACCCCAACCGCCATCCTGTCATTGCGTAGGTTTTGGAGTGTCCTTCGATCAGAATTGTCCGTTCCTTCATACCGGGGAGGCTGAGAACGCTGTGGTGTTTACCCTCGTAGAGAATGCGAGAGTAAACTTCGTCTGTCAGGACATAAAAATTGTGTTTCTGAGCGAGTTCAGCAATAGCTTCGAGGTCTTCAGAAGTGAGCGTGCCGCCTGTCGGATTCTGCGGTGAGTTGAGGATCAGGAGTTTTGTCCGATCAGAAATTGCATCTGCAAGATCGCTGAGTCGGAACCGGAAATCAACCTCCTCGCGAAGCGGTAAGGGCACCGCTTTTCCGCCGATGAAGTCAATAACAGATTCATAAACAGGGAAGCCCGGTTCAGGATAAATCACTTCATCGCCATCATCTATTAAAGCGAGGATAGTAAAGAAAATGATCGGCTTCGCGCCAGGGGTTACGGTGACCTCGTCTGGGTGTATTGTAATGCCTCGCGTTTCTGTTATATGCGCTGCGACAACCTCTCGAAACGCTGGTACGCCCGCAGATGGACAATAACCAGTATGCCCGTCCTTCATCGCTTTGTAAGCTGCCTCAATAATATTAATCGGTGTTGGGAAATCAGGTTGTCCGATTTCTAAGTGGATGATGTCTTTGCCTTGCGCCTCAAGTTGTTTGGCTTTGGCAAGTACCTCAAATGCGGATTCTGTTCCCAATCGACTCATCCGCGTTGCGAATGTGGATGTTTCCAAAATTATACCTCCGTCCCGTAACCATTTTGCTGATAACTGAATATGAGTTGTTCGACTTTCGGTAGCCGGGCGTAATCAGCGGACAAGCAATTTATTTTCCTTGCAAGATCACACCGTTTCCGCCTGCTAACCAGACCTGTTTGCCTAAAATAAAGACGCTGTTCAATTGGATCTTCCCAACCTCTAACATGCCTGCCTTGAGATCACCCAAGTCCTGGACTTCCCAATCCTTACCACCGTTATTGGTTCGTACAATCACGCCGACACCGAGTTCTCCACCGACTGCCCAGCCCATATATTTATCAGCGAATCGGATGCTTCTCAGTGTTTCTTCAGTGCCGCTCATCTGCGCTGCCCATCTTTCACCACCGTTACTGGTGTGAAGAATAAGACCGTTCTCACCGACCGCCCAGCCGTGCTTATCATCTAAGAAAAAGATGTCTTGAAGCACATCTTCCGCGCCAGTCTCTTGTGACACCCAACTCTGTCCGCCATCTGTTGTTTTCTGAATTACGCTATTTTGACTCACCTGTGGGACGACGTGGACACCAGCGATCCAACCTGTGGATTCGTCAATGAACTGAATAGCACTGTACATTGTTGCTTCATCATCGCCAACAGCACCGATTACCCCACCTTTAAGAACCTTCCAAGCCCGTCCGCCCGTTGTCGTTGAGAGGATGGTATCGTTCGCACCGACAGCGAATCCTACATCCTTATTAACGAAGTAGATCCCTCTAAGTGGGTTGTCAACTTTACTCGTTTGTAGTTCCCAATCTTTACCGTTAGTTGTGGCGACAATTTTCCCCTTTTCACCAATTGCCCAACCGTGCTTGTCATCGAGAAAATAGAGGCTGGCGAGTTGGGCATCAATATCAATCTCGACTTTGTTCCATGTTTTGCCACCATCTGCTGTATATCCGACAAAACCGGGATAGTCTAATTCAAACGGTGAAACACCGACTACCCATCCATTTTGTTCGCTCGTAAAAACGATGGACATGTAATCCCTAATCTCTGGGTCGCGTTCTTGTAAAATATTCAAATTTCCTGCCGCCGGTAAAACGATTGCTAACATACCAGCGATTGCGAGTAGGGTTATCCGCCATGATGGGCGTGACTCAAACCTGTTCATTGTTATTGTGTCTCCTTTTTAATGTTAGATTAACAGCAGGTGCTTTTTGATAGCGTTTGTAGGTTTCTAAAAACTTGCTGCTATAAAAATTTAATGCGGCTTAACAAGCCAGAAATTTGTCACAATTAATTAAAATTATAATATAACCTTGAATTGAGAATTAAGTCAACAGTTTTTTGAATTCAGAACCGTGTTATTTGGCAACGACTACCGTCCCTGTTTTAAAACTTTCGCCTACCTGAAGTTGGTAGACATAAACACCACTTTCCACAATTTCGCCTACTTCATCGCGACCGTCCCATGTCAATTTCGTTTCACCGGGCAGTGCCGTTAAGGACTTAACAAGCATTCCATCAATGTCGTAGATGTGCACTGTGAATTCGCCCGAAGCATCCTCAATCGCACGCGCGGGGAATACAACCTGATTGAAATCTTCATCTGCAGAGAGTGGCGTAAACGGATTTGGATACGGTTTATTAAAGATACGCAGCTTTTTCTGTATTGATTCGGATTCGTTACCCGCTTCGTCAATTGCGATGACCGCATAAGTAAAACTGCCTATAGACAATGTTTGGCTATCAATAAATATATATCCTGTAAGTTCGTCCTCTGGTTTTGCTCCTATCTCGCCATCAGGAAGCGGTTGGAGTTCACCGGTTCCTGATGCACTGAACTGAACTTGATACGTTATTACATCACGACTGACACTCGGTTTCCACGTAATTTCCACGCCGTCGCTTGAGGTGGTAATGTTGAGCATCATTGGTGGTTGGGGCGCGGCAGTATCCTCTGATACGGTCACAATCTGTATTGCGGAACGTTCCGATTGCAAGAAAAGTGTTTTATAAGCGGTAATCTGATATGTATGATCGCCTGGGAAAACGTTCACCTCACGAAATGTAGTCGAGGAACGGTCTTTGACATTAATAGGATTTTCCTTGTCTCTGTAGATGAGGTAACCGTTGACATCCGGGTCATCCGATTTCTGCCAGCGGAGCGTCACATCATTTTCGCCGGTTGTGTCAGCTTCAGCCGTAAAGCCTATAACAGGGTCAGGTGGTACATTTGGAATTACCTGTAATGTAAAATCGTCGTTGTTGAGCTTTCCGTCTGCTGGTCTGCCTCGAATATACTCACCAATAGGCGCGTCATCAAGATTGCGCAAGCGCACTCTGAATATTGCCTCTAAGGTGACAGTGTTCGGTGTCTGGCAGTCAAAGGTAATGTCGTATCTCGAATTCTGGGTATCAACAATCAAATCTGCCAGTTCAACGCGCAGGACATTTCCACCGGCAACGACAGCTCGGGCTGCGATTTGGTTCTGGTCCCGCAAGATACCTTTGAAGTAGGACGATTGCGTCAGGAATCCAGCTGGCATTTCTATTTCAATCACCTTAATTTCTTCACCCAGTTCTGCAAGTGATCTGTCTATTAAAAGCGTCACAATCAAAGGCACCGTAGAACTGGCAGGCACAATACCTTTTGTTTCACCAACGACGTTTATCTCGCCGACGGAGGTAACGGCACCATAACCGTTTATGGCGATCAATAGATTAAGAGTCAGTAGCAAAGCAATTGCTGTGTTTTTCATTGGGAAAAATCTCTCTTTAGAATAGTAGATTGACGGAGAATCGTTGTGTTATATTGTCCTGAAAGTCCCCGCTTAGCAGCTGAAATCCGTAGTCGAGTTGGATGGAGGTTTTACTGATCGGGAGCTTGGCACTTCCACCGAAACTGAGAGTTGTTGCGGAATTGCTGCCATTTTTTAACCCGTAACCACCGCGGACAGCGATGGATTGATTCAACCAGACTTCTACGCCTGTGCGTATATAAATCGCCGCATCACGAGATGCGACCTCGAAAGTTCCTAAACTACCTTTCAACAAATTGCTGACCACTGCACCCTGTGTGCTCATCTCTGCGATGGTTTCAAGTCTGTATGCCAAGCCTGCGCGGATGTTCAGCGGTATCGAGGCAACGGGCGTGTCACCAACAGATGTATCAGAGATACTCATATCGGCGGGAAGTAAATTCTCTACGGACGCGCCGAGGCTTAGACTCTTGAATGGTTTTACAATCACTCCCAAATCAAAAGAAACGGCTGAACTGGAGGTCTGGGCAAAATACGGGTTTTCGACGACGAATTCGTTCGCTTCGTCAAAAGAGGTTCCGAAGAGTTTCAGATTCGCACCGATTGCCAACTGCTTGAAAATTGCATTGCCGTAAGAGATGCGTACTGTCTGTTCCTGATAAATTTCAGAATCCTCTGCAAGGATACCGAGACTTGCTCCGATTGAACCTATTCGCCCGAACGGGATAATGCCGCTGACACTATTATAAGTGATGAGTCCATTGAAGCGTCGCGCCCTTGTAGCACCGATATGGATTGTATCAATATAGCCTAAACCTGCGGCGTTGTAGTTCGCGGCGTTGCTATCATCAGCAAGTGCGACGAATGCACCACCTAAACCGAGGGGTCTCGCGCCGACACCGATGTCGTTAAACGCAGCGAAAGTAACACCCGGAAAAAGTAGGACGATGGATAGAATTAATTGAAGTATATGTTTCAAACCATTATTTCCTTTACAGTGGATCATGTCGTTTTACTTTATCAGGACTTACACATTTTCCATGATAATTTACCTATCATGCACTGCAGTCGGGGTTTGAAACCCCGACTGCAAGGGGGCTGCGTAAATCGTATTTATTTCTGAACCGACATCGGCTGGATCGCGATTGGTGGTAAGGTGTTGATATTAGATTCACTTTGCCCTGCCCGTCATTGGTACAAAGCGAACAGGAATGACCTCAGTCGTTTCAAGTGCTGGAATTGCGTTCTCTGCCCCTTGAAGCCCTTTCCGGACTAAAAGGAGATTTTGTTCGGAACCGCCGACAGGTATCACCATCCTACCGCCTGCAGCAAGTTGATCAATGAGTTGTTTCGGCACGTCTTTAGGCGCCGCTGCGACGAGCACAGCATCATAAGGTGCGTATTCTTGCCAGCCATAATGCCCATTCCCTTTTTTGAGGTGGACATTTTGGTAATTGAGTTCCTCCAACCGTGATTTCGCACTTTTGGCAAGTAACGGTATAATCTCAATAGAATAAACTTCTCGTGCCAACTCTGCGAGGACCGCCGTCTGATAGCCACACCCTGTGCCAATCTCAAGCACCTTTGAAGTTGGTGTGAGTTCCAACAAGTCCGTCATCAGTGCGACGATATACGGTTGCGAGATTGTTTGGTCGCAGTCGATCGGTAGTGGTCCATCTTTATATGCCGCATTGCGGTATTGAGGTTTTACAAATAGATGTCGTTCTACCTTTCGCATGACAGCAAGCACCTGCGGGTTACGGATACCTCGCGCTTCAATTTGGTTTTGAACCATTTTTTGGCGCAGTGTTGAATGGTTTCTGGCGAACAACATCTTTAACGCCTCTCGAACCTCAGTTTTGAGAGTTAGTTGATCATGCTATACTTTTAATTCCCTAAATTTATATGATAAGGCATAAGTAGAAAACACCGCTGCTTCCTAATTATATTTAGGAGCCTTATAGTCGTGTTCAATCTTCTGTATTGTGTAATAAACTGTAGCGGAGATTCGGTTTCTTCTACTACATTCTCCGTGTTGCTGTTTGCAGGCTCAGTGATAAATGGCAACCGAAGCGTGCCGAAGATTTGGGACAACCACGTCTTTTTAGGAAATTGGACTATCTCAAACGACTTTTCTCCGAGTCCTGCGCGTTCGCGTGCAATTGCGAGTGCGAGGCTTAAACCTCCGAGTTGATCTACAAGTCCGTTTTCCTGTGCTTGCCTACCTGACCAGATGCGTCCTTGTCCGAGTCTATCTACATCTTCTACCGTCAACTCAGTTCGTCCGAGTGCCACTTTTTTGATAAAGTCGTCGTAAATTTCCTGGACCTGTTTCTGTACGATTGCTTGTTCTGATGGTGGGTAGTCACCGTAGTCTGTGTAAAAATCGGCGTGTTCACCACGTTTGAGAATCTCTTTATGGACACCAAGTTTTTCATAGAGTCCTTTGAAACTATATTTGCCGCCGATAACGCCGATGGAACCGGTAATCGTTCCGGGTTCGGCGACGATGGTATCTGCGGGTGCTGCTATGTAATACCCTCCTGATGCTGCAACATCGCCCATTGAGACCACAAGCGGTTTGACCTGTGTAAGCCGCACCAATTCACGCCATATAGTATCGGCTGCAGTAACAAGTCCGCCACCGCTGTCAATCCGCAATACAACTGCCTTGATGTCATTGTTATCTTTTACCTCTCTAACGACCCGTGTGATTGTATCGGCACCCATCACCTGTGTGCCGAGAAATGGATCTACGAAGCTATCACCCGTTAGCATCAAACCTTTCGCCTCAATAATCGCGACCTTCGGCTGCGGTACTAGCCAATCTTGGGGGGCCAATCCGCGTCCCGCGTAGTCGCTTAATGTTACCAAATCGGTGCGGTCATTTGTGAGTTCGGTTACAACATCCGGTAGTTCATCTTCATAGACAGCTCGGTCTACGAGTTCAGTGGCGAGTGCTTGACGTGCTGTATAGGGTCCCTCATTGATCCGTTTCTTCACATCTTCGTGTGTCCATCCGCGTCCGTCCGCGATTGCATCTACAAGTTGTTCATAGAGGTCATCAAGAATAATATTCTGGATATCGCGATGTACCTCGGACATCTCTTGCCTTGTGAATGGCTCGGAAGCTGATTTATATTTCCCGATGTGTTCAAGGTCTGCTCTGACACCGAGCATGTCTAATGCCCCTTTGTAAAAAGAACGCTCTGTCCGTAAACCGATCAACCGGACTTCAGTGGCGGGGTGAATCAGAATGCCATCACACGTGGCTGCGACGATATAGTCACCGGTGGAGCAACTTGAGAGGTAGCAGAGCACAACGCGTCCGGATTCCCTGAAATCCAAGATTGCATCTGACATCTCTTGGAGTTGTGCCATCCCATAACTACTTCCATTGATACGAATGAGGACACCTGCAACATCTTGATCCCATTTTGCTATCGGGAGGACCTCTTTAAGAGATCGCATCGGCAGATCGAGAAACATACGACGGCGAGGGATCGGTTTCGTTTTGGGGATATTGGAGAAATGGAAATAGCCGACCCCGGTTTGCGCCTCTCGGTTTTTGTCGAAAGCATTCCCTGTCCCGAATCCCCAATTCCCGATATTTATCCCGAAACGCACATCAAAACTCAGATCGCTATTCAAGGTACCACGAAGCATCAGTTCTCGAATAGGCCGTACCTCTAAGGCATAGCGGAATTTTAAATCCGCTACGCCTTGCGTTTTCTGCACATCCATTGAGAGCGTGGTCCGCCACGTTCCGGGACGGAGTGCTACTCCTAAGTCGTAGGTGCGCCCAAGTTTTTCGCCAAGTAGTTTAGGTCGATTGAGATCGCGTGCCATCGCTCCGATTGAGAAGTAGCGTCGCCGGTACATCAAGCCAAGGGAGAAAGAACGGAATCCATCGTAGCCTTTATCATCCGAATTCATCCAGCTGTAACTCGTGCCCCAGTAGAGTGAGTTTCCCAAATGCTGCCCACCGGAGAGTGTGTAGCGTGTGAAATCTGTGTCAGCATCGGCGGTGACAAATTCCATACCGAAACCCGCGCCAGGGACAGCGAGGAAGAAAGCGTCATCGCCTGCCCAATCACTTTGATATGTTCGCAGGTAGTATAAGTTTAAACTGCGTCCTGCACCGAGCCCTGAAGGATTAAAAAAGGTAGCTAAAGCATCGTCGCTCGTGGCAATGGAGCTGGAAGGTAAGTGGGTATGTGCCTTCGGTGGTGAGTCAGCAGCACAGAGCGTGCTCATCCCGTAGATGAATGCTGCTGAGATGACAGCCTTCCTGATGTATCCTAAGTACCTATCAAATGCGGGTGTAACAATAGATATACTTCTCATCTAATGTGGGTTTGCGGGCGGGCGGTTATGCCAACTCACAGTTTAGACTATACTATAGGATACCATGAAACAGCAAAAATTGCAACAAAAACGCTACGACTTAGGCAATTTTTCCCTATCTCCTACACATTAGATGCTGCTGGTGAGGTTGGAATGCAGGTCGCATTTGGGCGAGTACGCCGCAAACCTCACCAACAAAAGGGTTTTGTGCAAGTCTCGAACACTACATACTAAGCGCGTCGCGCATACTGAGGGAACATTTCATCATGGATGTCACTACATTGCTGGAGGTGGATTCTCCTTTTTTCATCTGCAGTATCAACCATGGTTGGGAAGAACATACCTGCTCCTGTCTCAATTTGATATCCGCCTGCTGAATGGACGCTCAAATATTGATGCAAGGTCTCTAAATCGGGTTCAGTTGTGCAGTGTCGTGTGCAATTCATCGTGAACATCCGCCGTCGGGTACCGCCGCCAAACGATGCGTGATAGGTATCGTGATTAAAAATCACAATATCACCGGGTGAAGTTTCCAATGCGATGCTGGTTGGAAAGTCTTTTGGCGGAATCCCGTAGAGTGCCTCTGATTGATTTGGATCAATCTTTTCGGCTCTAACAAAATGTGTGGGATTCTGGCTGCCGGGGATAACCCGCAAGCATCCGGTGTCTTTCGTGAGATCATCAAGGTAGAAAGTTACTTTACACGCGAAAAGTTGCCCCCAACCGCCATCAGGATGCCAACCTGTATCGCCAGCGTAATAATTTCCATCACCGCCAGCGTAGTTGAAGTCTTCACCGATCACGCCACCGATAAGCCCCTTGACGCGTTCATCATCGAGCAAGGTACAGAGTCGTGGACGATGCTCTATAGGACCGCCGAACATTGTCCGACTTGTTCCATCATGGTTCTTACCGCCCCCGAATTCTTGAATCGAAATCTCAAATTCTTCCGTAATCCATTCCATCTCGCTTGGTGAAAACATACCAAATATTGCGAGATAGCCAAACGTATTGAAAAAATTGACTTGATATTCTGTCAGTTTCATTTTTTTAAATTTCCTTGCGGTTCGGTCAGGTGCGTTTAGATTAAGCAGTCCGTTTCCGTACATCCGTCCTCCATTTCATTACGGACTACAGACTCTCTAAAGAAGGTAAGTATCCTTACTTGCGGTTCGGTTAGGTGCGTTTAGGTTAAGCAGTCCGTTTCCGTACATCCGTCCTCCATTTCATTACGGACTACAGATATTCTCTAAAGAAGGTAAGTATCCCTACTTGCGGTTCGGTTAGGTGCGTTTTAAGTAGCACGTTTCCGCTACGAGTTGTTTACACTACTCCCATCGCGCCCAGGTGTTTGGTGTGACATATCCTTCATCAATATACGGATCTTCGCCAGCGACAGTGATAACCCCTCGGTAATTCCGCTGTCCTTTCCACCCCAACCATGATGCTGTTGAACAGTAGTGACTCACAAGAATGCGTCGGTATGTATTGCTACGATTCTTTTTGGAGCGGTGCAAAAGGTATCCGTTGAAAAAGAGCACACTGCCAGCTGACATTTCAATCGGGATTTCCTGAGTATCATCAAAACCTACGGCTTCGTGGCAACTATCGAATTCATGGCGTTTGTCGTGTGGTACGCGGTCATAGATTACACCGGACCGATGGCTATCCGGTAGTACCCAGAGGCAGCCGTTTTCAATTGTTGTATCATCCAACGTAATCCACGCGCCCACAAGCGATCTATCCCGTGTCGGAATTGGGTGCTCATCCTGGTGCCACGGGTTACCGGTATGTCCCGGTACTTTACTCAACATCATCGACTGCATACATTTTACACCGCCGTCCCAAAACGGGATGTGTGCCCCAACAATCACCTGAAGGACTTCGCAGATTTTCGGATGCTCGATGTAACGACGGACAAGTGGACTATAGACGTGCGGTTCACCGACGCACATGATTCTGTCCAATACTTCCATTTGACTTGCCGTTTCCGGCATTGGCGGGATCGCTTCGCATGCGTATTCACCACGAAAGATTTTTAACATTTCTGCTTTCAATGCTTCGCATTCTTCCAATGTAATGAGTTCTGGAAGCATCAAATATCCGTCGTTGATATATGATTTTGCCCAAAGATTAGACTGTTCCTGTAACATTTCAGATCCTTTGTAGACACGGTCTAAACCGTCCGTCATTCTGCTCGGATGATCCGCCATGTCTCCGTTTCGTTGGCGAAGACCAGCGTCACTTTGCCCGACATCTGTTTAACCTGTCCATCGGCTTTCGTGACATATTGCAAGGTATATCCGCCCGTTACGACTGCTGTATCATCGACAATATTCGGATGGATATTGATGTCGGTCAGCGTCATATCAATCTGATGATGCGCTTGAAAAAAGTGCGCTGCCTTGGTTTCAACGTCTTGATATGTACGACCATTTGATAGATACGCCTCTGAGAAACAGGACATCACCTGTGCCAGATCCGCCATGTCGTACCCGAGTTCATATCGGTTTAAAACGCTCTGGATTGTTTCCTTGATTGTCGGTTCAGTTTGACCGTTATCGGTTTGTGTTTCTGTCAGCACGGCATGTCCCACTGATTCAGGTGAGATGCCCTGCACAATCTGTTTTAGGGTATACACTTCTGGCGCGGCATACCCCCAAACTTCTAATTCCATTACCCGCGCGATACCTTCCACATCGTATACAGGTCGCTTACCCGCCATGTGTTGGTAATTCCGTACCGTATCATTTGAGGATACCGGTACAAGCCTTATTTTTTGGGCAATTAGACGTTGCTGGACTTCATGGACTTGTTTACCTTTCGTATTATTTCGCGCAGTGTACTGCTTATCTTTCGTATCACCCGACGGAATCAGTCCCCAGCCGGTGCCGTGCCAATATTCGATCCGGTAGTCCTTCAGCCCAAATTGTGGTGCTGGATATTTTTCAGAGTCGATTGTCCACATAACAATCTTACGAATGTCAACAGGTTTAGCAAGCGTTACGGACACATAGGGACGTTTGTTGAGGTCCGAGGTGCGGAGATGCTCTAAACTGCTGCCCCACCCGCTGCCTTCGTCCCATGTTTCAGAGGTGGTATCACCATCAATGACCTCTTCAGCGCGGTGATTCGGAACGGATTGCGATGCCTCCACAGTTGCCCCGTTACGGTTCAGTGCGAAATTGGTGAGCGGTGGTGGCGGTTCCAAAAGATGTTCCTGCAAAGTTTGCGATTTACAACCCATTATTGAAAGTAAAAGCATCAGGCATACAATATACACACGAAACATCGTTGACCTCCTTTTTCGTTTCATCTCAATACTGCCAAACGCCCGAGCAGCTGCGCGGTCTGTTCTCCAACGACAGCCCGTATTTTGTAAAAATAGACACCGTTGGCAAGCAACATGCCATCATCATTTCGGGCATCCCATGTACACTCGTTGTAACCTTCATCTCCAGAAGCCTTTTTCAAGACTTTTACTTTTCTGCCGGATGCTGTGTAAATTGTAATAGAGACTTCATCGGCATCCAGTGATAATTTATAGGTAAATGTTGTTTCTCGCCTCACAGGATTCGGGTAGTTATGAACATCCCAAATTCGGAAAGGCGTCTCCTCTGGCGAGAAATCCGCGTCGTGTTTCTGAAGCGTCTGGTAATCAAAACCGGTTAACCAAGCGACTTCTGCATTCAGGGTGCTCAGCAATTCTGCTTCAATCGTCTGATGTGAATATCCGAAAAGCGGGATAAATTCCTTAATTCCTTTGATATGCGGTTGTATGGACTTTGAAAACTCTATTGCGCTTGTAAGTTTGGCACGGATCGCCTCTTCTGTTCCAGGTTCATAACCGAGTGCTATCGCTTCTACTAATTTGGATCGGCTTTCAAACAACAACACCCACAACTCCATCAAGTGAACGGCATCGCTTAAATCTTCGGTTGCCTCAAGGTCAAAGGGTTCCGCGGTCTCGCTTGCTGTCCTCATCTCGTTTGCGGCTTGCTGTTGCGGTGCCAAAAGCGCGGTGAACCTGTTCTCGGCGATTTTAGCGATCTCCAATTCGGGGATAGCGAGTGTGTCTTCCACTGCGCGGGGCCCGATTAGCGTCCAGAAACGTGTTGCGAGTCCAGCAGAGCCGCTCCCATAAGTGCCACCTATGGTTAGAGATCCAGCATAATCTGAAAAATAACTCGTCATATTCCAACCATTTACCCGCAAGGCGTTCAGAATGTGTGGTGCCGTTTCAGTGCCGTATCGGGCAATCAATTCATTGAGGAGTAGTTGAAAATAGTCGAGTTCGATATCCCAATTGAGGCGTGCACTAACGAGCCGGTCAAGATATCCTAATCCCTGCGTTGCACCTTGGACGGTAAACCCACCTAAACCGATGACCTCAGGATCGTTGGCGAGTTGCCGGACCCCTTGCACGAACGTATCACTTTCCAACATCCAGAACGGCATTACCTCCTCTACTTCGTGCGACAGCACTATGAAGCGATGTCCGATCTCACCGAGTGCTTTGATTTGCGGGATAGGCACGCCTGCATCTGCGACCGGTTCGCCATCTGCCCCCCACTTTCGCGAGAAAATAGTCCCTTTCGGCAACTGCCGTGCGTAGACGCCAGTAGCATCTTTAAGCCAACTGCTGTCATATCCAGAGATGTAGAATTTGAAATCTGGACGCACCTCTCGTGCTGCGTCAATCATCGTAAAATAGACCTGCCAGAGTTTTGCCTGTCCCTGTGCTGTTCTATCCCCGCAATCCGGGCAATCGCATGCGCGCGTCTCATGTCCCCACGATCTGAGATGGAAACCGGCAAGTGTGGGATAGGTACGCACAATCGCCTGAATCAGTTCCCTTGCGAGCGTATGAAATTCGGGTTTAGACCAGCAGAACGGTCGATAAGATACCTCGTTTCGGGATGCTCCGTAAAGCACTGCTGGTCCCAAGACATCAGGACGCTCCCGAATCAATGCTTCAGTCGGTTCACCGGTCACATACATAAAGAGATAGGCATCAATCCCGCGCCGTTTGAGCGCATTAAACCGACCTTGTAGTGTTGCGATACGCCTCCGTCGCTGTGCTATCGGTTCATCTTGGAGTGCATTAAATGCCGGTGTATCTACATATTTGAAGGCGGTCCCGAATCCATCTTCGATACCGGTGCCGGTCCAAACGCCTTCACCGCCACTCATATTGATGCGATGCCGTGCGAGCCAATTCGGATCTTCTATCTCTAACACGGCACGTACAGGGTAAAACGGAGCCGATGTCTCGTTTATGAACGGCACAAGCAGTGCCCGTGCTTTAGCAACTGCTATTTCTGGGTGCACAGGTGTTAAACCGGTTAGTGCCGTAATACATTTCTCGATGAAGGCGTACGCACCGTAGATAACGCCTCTCTCAGTGTGTGCCGTTACAACGATGACGATTTCAGTGCCGACCTCTACTGTTTTAATACGGTAGCCTTCGTCTCCAAGTTCTTCTCCGAGTATAAGTTCTACGTTGGCTTGTAGCCCCGCAATCGTCGGATTTGATTTGGGGGTGCCTAACACAATCGCTATTGGGGTTTCTGTCTGTTGTCTGTTGGTTAGGATGTCGAGTTTGGCACCTGTGAATTGCTCAATAAAGGTTTGGATCTCCTCGGCAGCGAACTGTTCTTGTTCTGAGGCATTAGCCCCGATTTGAAGTGTTGCCCTCGGTTCGCCGGATACCGCAATCGGAATCTCATTACCTTTTGCGGGTGCAACGCATATCACAAAGCAGAAGATAGCCGATAGCCATTTAATGGGCATGTTTACCTTCAAATCCCTGAAGAAAATAGATAGCGCAAAAGGTCAGCACGAATCCGATGACAAATAGCACTTTCGCGATGCGACTCAAGCCAGTCATTTCGGCGGTATACTTGCCACGGACCCCATCCATCACGACGTGCAAAAGTGTGCCTACGGCGAATGCTGTTAGATAGTCTGTCAATTCCGAGAAAACACCACGGAGCAGCTGCTCCCCTAAGACTGCCCCGATTACGGGTCCAATTATCAGGGGTGTTAGCAGCATCAATGCTTTAACAAACTTCTGATCACGCAGGAGCGCGACAGTGATAAGCGTCCCGACTGGCAGGCGGTGTATCAATATAGCGAAAGCGAGTGCGCTACCGAGAGCCTCATCTCTCGCTGCGATAACCAAATTGAGTCCATCCGCAAGCGAGTGAAGCGATAAACCGAACACTGTTAAGTTAACGCCCCAATCGCGCTCTCTCCTATTAGTGTGTCCTTCGTTTTCATTACGCTGGTGTGCTGTGAGGCGTTCTACCGCTGAAATTAGGAGGAATCCGCCCCACATTACGAAGATTGTGACGTACCCGACCTCGGCGTAAAGGCGTATCATCATTACCAAAACGATCCCAAGGACCGCACCAGCAGTCACCCCAAAAATGCTTCCGAAATGTTTTTGTTGGACTTGGGATACAAAAGCAATACCTGCACCGAGTGGCACCGTCACCACCGCAATTGCCAGATAAAATATAAGCATGGTATAATATAACAAAATTCAGATTGCATTGCAATCTAAATTCCGTGCGCGTATTTACCTTAATTTTTCAATTGACGTGTTTGTGCATTAATGTTATAATTGTTCTTCGTAGTCATGCAAATTGACGCGAATTGTGCCCGAGTCGGGTGTTATATTTATATTTTGGTATCTGTAAAGGACGAATAAATGTTAGACAAAATTTTTGATCTTATCATCGGCTTTATGCTCAATAGAGATTTGGAAAGGGAGATGGGAGTTCGGCATAAGTTTCTGAAGGGACGTATCGCTGAGATTCCTGCGAAAATCTTTGATAGAGTTGTCGATTTTATAGTCGGAACCCGCTACTCCTACTACTTAGAGATGCGGCGTAATATGCTTGAGGGAGGTGTTATTGAGATCCCTTCAAATATTTTTGATTGGAAGGCACTTGAACGCACGAGTGGTTATTTGCGTCTTTATATGGAAGATTTTCATGATAAGTTTAAGGAAAGTTATGAAGGAAATTTTCCCATTGAAGATTTTAAAGACTGGTTCCGCTATTTTCACATCGAACGTCCTGAACAAGAGTCAACAAAAAAATCTGTTTCTGAAGCTTTGCTCTCTGACGATCTACCGAGAATTTAAGGTTCACACATCAAGATGCCGGATTCAGTGAGTGTTCATTCCGGCATCTCGTCATAAGTTTGTCCATCCAACTCCCGCCCTGTTTTCGATTTGCGTTTACCTCCCCATTGCTTAAAGAAAAATGCAACGCCGGCATCCGCACACTTTTCACGGATTTCAATAACCCATGATTCTTCCATTTTGCGTGCACCGGGACCGGACTCACCCCCTACGATAACCCAATCTATTCCGTCCAATTCAAGGTCTGGAAGCGCGCCGAGTAACGGTTCAAGTGAAAGGAATTTGATATGCGCGTCGGTTTGACGAAGCGCATCGATCCGATGTGTTACGCGATCGTCTTCAACACTAACCCCCATCCAGACGTTTGGAGGCCACGGCAGCTTCGGATTGAATTTTAACAACCGCTCTGCCCGCTTCGTCAACACCTGGAATTGGTGTGAGTTTGCTTTTTCCATCACGGAGAAAACCCTTTGAATGTCGGACAATTTAACTTTTTCGTGAAAGAGATCGCTCATGGAGTTAACGAAAATTCGGCGCGGCTTTTTCCACTTGAGCGGTTCTTCAAGCAACTTTTCGACAAGATGGACCTGTTGTGTCCACCGCGGTCCTGCTTTTGTATTCTCTGCTAAACCTTCGTAAGCCATACCTTTGCCGGAAAAGCGTGCGGCTATCCGTTCAGCGTAGCAGAACCGGCAGCCTTCTGATACGCGGGTGCAGCCTCTTACTGGGTTCCATGTAGATTCTGTCCACTCGATTTTTGAGGATTGGGCTGCCATCACGTTAACTCCTTATATAGGAAGTGTTAGTTGTAGCGTGTTTTGCATTTTCTCTAGAATGTCTTCTGCAATTTCAAGTGCTTTTGGAGCATTTGGATTACCAGCAGCAAAGCAAAGAAGGTACATCAGAGAGTTTTTTGAATTACGAAGGGGAAGTGGATTTTTGGCCACCATTGCAAATACACTTTCTAGGCACTTTAAAAAATACTGCTTAATTTCCTCTAAGATATCGTCTGTCTTTTCCAACTCATCTTCTTCGGTGAATAATGATCCCTGCCGAGCTAATTGATAAAACTCGTCAAACCAATCATCTCTACCGAAGAATTGGTCTAATGTCTGGCGTTCAGATGGCTGGATTTTTCCATCGTTTCTCAGTAATCGGCTTATTCCCATACCAATTGGAAAAAGTAGCCATAGGTCAATAGCCCGTGTTTTTGCGATTGAAGCTACTGTTTGCCACTCAACTTGCATTCCATACGGGTCGAGAAATACCAATGCCCTATTAGTTTGCCATTCTCTTGATCGACATAAATCTGTTAAATACTGGTTCGCATTTGCGTTTATACATGCTATATTATGGTTTGGAAACTCATTAGTGAGATTTTTTAATTCAGTATAACTGTCTTTGTCTTCTTCAATAAAAATGTACTCTCTGAATGGAGGTTTCACCTCTAGGGCTTTCCGGGCAGAACCAGCCAAAAAGCGTGGTATCTCCACGTCTTCGTCGTTTTTCAATTCACGGTAGCCTGTTCCAGCAAAAGCATCTATGTATGCGAAATGAAAATCTCTATCTTTCATAATCTGTGCGTAAGAGTGCAGATATTTGCTTACACATTTCAGTTTTTCCTCTGTCCAGTCTCCTCCAAATTCATGTCCACGGTTATTCATTTTCACCTTCCGTTTTTAAGTATGATAATTATTACTATATTAAAGTATACCAATTTTTGTTGGGTTATGTCAAGTAATTTTTTATATTTTTTACCGTTCCATCATCTTCTCGTCCAAAAGTAGACAAAACTGATAATTCCCGCTACAACCATGATGCAATACGTAACGAAATAGAGCCGCACATTAATCAGATAGGTTAGAAACTGGATGCCTACGAAAACGCCAATAGCGAGCAGGGTACAGATGAAAGGGATCCAAATCGCTGCAGCTGTCCGTTTTTGGACGAATTCTTCGGCGAGTGGCAAACCCGATGGTGATTTCGGATACAAAATGACGTAATTGAGTAAAATGATGAATCCCGGCAAGACGTAAAATATGCCTAAAACGCCCCAAATAACAATAGCAATGCCAAGCATCAAGAGCGTACACGGAGCAACAAGGTAAAAGAGGGCAGTCGCTTGTACGCCTCGCCATAGGTCGCTAGATGTTGTGAAGGGTGCAAGTTTTAACATCCACGCCGCTTTCCAGTGCTCTGAATATCTGACTGGTACGATGAAGCTATCGACAGATCCCATACTTACAAAGCAGAACAGAATAGAAAAACCTGGACTGAGTCCGATGGCGTAGGAGGCTTGAATCCATTTCCATTTTAGAAAAAAGAGATTATCCTGTGTGGATATAACGATGATTACAAGCATACTCCCAAGAAAAATAAAAAATTGTTGCAGTATTCTCTTATCCCGATATAGATATGCGGTGCTGAGGCAAATTCCCGCGCGGATAGCGTGGTTTCGGAACATTCTCGCAAACAGCGGCGTTTTCACTCGTACTTTAGACTTTCGTAGACTCTCAGATCCCAACAGATAGGAGAGGTATTCTGAATAACCTCTCGCGATATTCCGAAGCGGCACGAACACCAAAAAGAGCGTTGAAGTAACAGCCAACCCCGCTAAAATCAGATACTGCGGTTCTATTTGTCCGAGTGCGAGCGAGACTGTTCCAGCAAACCAGCCATTCGGGAGCGCGTAGAACCATTTCAGAACCGAGGTCATTTTATCCGCTGTGAGACCTTCAGGTAACATGCGAGGCGATAATTGAGAGAAAAGAATCCACATTGTCGGGAAAAGCGCGGGGAATATAAACTGGGTATATTGTGCGATGTTTCGGAGTCCTTTTTTCGTGTAGAATTTCGCCAAATATCCTGCAAACATTGTCATGACACCGATGGTGAAAAAGCCTGACATGAAGGCAACAAGTAGGTAAATCACAGGAAAAAGGAATCGGAGATTAGGAGATACCTCTCCACGGAGCCAAATGCCGCCGATAGCAGGTAATAGATTTGAACTCATCAACAACAGAACAGTATAAGTGAAGACCGGCGTCAGTTTCACGAGAAAATAGGTTCGTGATGAAATTGGGGTGTGTGCGACAACTGGATAGTGTGTAGGACTGAGCAAAACATCAAAATATGGAATCGTCCAGAGCCCTACGACCACCATAGACATGGTTATCCCGATAAGTGCGTAAGTGAACGCATCCACTCGGAGGATCACCATAACGGCAATTGATATACTTATAAGAAAACAGAATAGGCAGTTCAAACGCAGGGACAAGTTAACAAAGCGTTTACCTTCAAGTGCTCGCTTCTGCATCAATTTTTCTGTTTGTAATAAATACCTATATTGGGTTGGAGAGTCGCAGAATCTTTCCACAATTTTCTCAAGCATCTAAGACCATCTCTCCCTATCAGGACTTACGCATTTTTCCATGATAACGGATGTCCGACGCATTGCAGTCGGGGTTTCAAGCCCCGACTGCAGCGGGGGCTGTGTAAGTCCTACTTATTTTTTCCTAACAGATAGACAAAACCGATAAGTCCGCTCAGAACTGTGATGCAATAGAAACCGTAATAAACCCAAATATTCAGCAGATAAGTTAGATATTGGATGCCTACGAAGACTACAACAATAAGCGCGCTACACACGAAAGGGATCCACGCGCCAGTAGCCATCTGTTTTTGGACGAATTCTTCGGCGAGTGGCAAATTGGATAGCGGTTTTGGGTAAAAGATAACGTAATAGAGTAAAACGGTGAATCCGGGCAGGACGTAAAATATCCCTGAAACGCCCCAAATAACGGTAGCAAGGCAAAGCGTCAGGAGTGTAACTGGCACAACAACGTAGAGGAAGGCAGTCGCTTGCACACCTCGCCATAAATCAGATGGTGCCGCAACCGGTGCAAGCACTAACATCCACGACGCTTTCCAGTGTTCTGAGTATCTGACCGGTAAAACCAAACAATTGATAAAACCTGTACCGATAAAGTAGAACATCATGGAAAAGCCTGGACTTAATCCGATGACATAAGCGTCTTGAACCCAGTTGAGAGAAAACATTTCGTCCTGCGTAAATACCACCACGATTATAATGATAGCCCCGAACATACCGAAAAGTTGTCGCAACATGTGCTTATCGCGGCGCATATATGTAGCACTGAGGCAAAGTCCCGCACGGATAGCGTGGTTTCGGAACATTCTCGCAAATAGCGGTATTTTCACCCGCAACTCAGATTTTCGACGATCACCGGATTCTAACAAGTAAGAAAGGTATTCCGAATAACTTCTCGCGATACTCCGCAGCGGAACGAACACCAAAAAAAGTGTTGAAACAACAGCCAATCCTGCTAAAATCAGATACTGCCGTTCTATTTCTCCGAGGGCAAGCGAGACTGCGCCAGCAAACCAGCCGTTTGGCAGCGCGTAGAACCCCTTCAGCACCGAGATTGCTTTATCTATTGTGCCATCTGATACTGATCCAGAAAATAAGCGAGGGAGGAGAATCCATAGTATCGGGAAAAGCGCGGGGAATATAAACTGTGCGTATTGTGCGATATTTCGGAGGCTCTTCTTGGTATAAAGTTTCGTTAAATACCCTGCGAAGACCGTCATCACGCCAACCGTAAAGAAGCCCGACATGAAGACGATAGGCAGATAGATCAGCGGAAAAAGGTATAGAAGTTGAGAAGACGCCTTAGCGTGAATCCAGATACCAGCGATCGCGGGTGGTAGATTCAAACTGCCCAACAATAGCAGGACGTAAGTGAGGACCTGCGTCAGTTTCACAAGAAAATAGGTTCGTGATGACACAGGCGCGTGTGCCACAATGGGATAGTTTATCGGGCTAAGAAGGATGTCAAAATATGGGATCGTCCAAATTCCTATCATCGCCATAGACATAGTTATCCCGATAAGGGCGTAGGTGAACACATCCAGAGAGAGGAATAGCATGGTGGAAGTCGAAAGTCCCATGAAAAAGAAAAGTGCACAGGTCAAACCCAGCGATAGGTTGACGAAGCGTTTTCCTTTAAGTGCCCGTTTCTCTACCAATTTCTCTGTATTCAGGAGGTATCTGTACTGTGTTGGAGAGGCACCCAGCATTTCCGCGATTCTCTCAAGCATCTATAATTTCCTCCGCTCTTTTTTTTGAAACAAACATGTAAAACTGATAAGTCCACCGGCGACAATAATGCAATAAAAACCGTAATAAACCCATATATTAATCCAGTAAGCGATAAGTTGGATAAATGGGAAGCCTATACCAAGGACGCTACCGATGGGAGCAATCCACTGCACAAGCCTTACCTGTTTTTGGACGAGTTCTTCAGCGAGTGGCAAACCCGCGCGCGGTTGGGGAGCAATCCACCCTACACGCCTTAACCGTTTTTGGACGAGTTCTTCAGTGCGTGGCAAACCCGCGCGCGGTTTTGGGTAAAAAATCACGAGATTGAGTAAAATGATTAATACCGGTAGGACGTAAAATATGCCTAAAGCACCCCAAATAAACGTAGCAATGCAAAGCATCAAGAGCATACACGGCGCAACAAGATAGAGGTAGGCAGCCGCTTGTACACCTCGCCATAAGTCACCTGGTGCTGCCAGCATTAGCATCCACGACGCTTTATAGTGCTCCGAATACTTGACCAGGAACATGAAGGTGGGCACAATGGTGAATCCGACAATATAAAACATCGAAGAAAAACCTGGACTGAGTCCAATAGGGATGGAATCATCAACCCACATCTGAACAGACGATCGATTAAAAACAATTGCGACCATAATAATAGCAGTTACCAGTGAACTCCAGAAGTTTCCTAATAAGATTCTATCGCGACGTATGTACACAAAACTAAGGCAAAGCCCTGCACGAACAGCAGGGTTTCGGAATATTCTCGCAAATAGCGGCGTTTTCACCCGGAGTATAGATGTTTGTTTACTGCCAGATTCCAGCAAGTAAGAGAGATATTCTGAATAACTTTTTGCGATACTCCGAAGCGGAACAAACACTAAAAAGAGCATCGAAACGATAGCCAATCCTGCTACAATCAAGAAATACCGTTCTATCTGTCCGAACGCAAGTGCAACTATTCCAGCAAACCAAGCGTTTGGAAGCGCATTGAACCATTTCAGGATCGAGGTTAGTTTATCCATTATAGTGAATCCCGTAATTAATTATACACTTTTATAATATCATCAATAGATGCCTCAGCGTTATATTGACGCCTCCGCTTGATGTTAGCGAAATCCTTTTCAATCGGATTCAACTCTGGAGAATACGGCGGTAAAAACA
>JAJDTM010000013.1 GCA_022827185.1 Candidatus Poribacteria bacterium | reverse complement strand
TCCGAGCGTGTGTTCCATTGTCCATCTTGTGGCTTGAAACTTGACCGCGACCACAACGCGGCTTTGAATATCTTACACAGGGCGGCTTGCGCCCTTCGTGGAGAGGTATGGGATACCATCCTCTATGAAACGAGAAATCCGTTGCTAAAACAGGCTTGTTGGGGTTAACCTCTTAACAAGCCCTCATGCTTTAGCAGGGGGTACTTGACGTTCAAAGAGAAGCCTCCTGTTTCGGTTTCCTTCCCATGTCCGTTCCCCATCGTAAAACCCAACACGAGAGTGCCCTTCTTCCTGTTCTACAAGAACTTTCTCTCCCTCAAACGTCAACGTATATTCAGTTTTGCTGGATCCGAAACCGCTATAGCGTTCCATGACGAAATCACCGGTTACGGAGGTGACGGCATTATCGTAGTGCTTCATCTTTGTGATAATTGTTTCCAAGTCAAGCGAAGCAGCATCATTAACTTGATTACCCACTCCATTTTTCTTATCTTGTGCGTTGGCATTTCCGAGTTGTGTTCGGTTATCCGGTTCGGATTCAAGATTCAGCACAACGGGTGCCTCAATCAACTCAACCTTCATCTCTGAAGCAGCGTTGAAACTGTAAGGTTTTTGGAAGAGCGATAAGTGCTGATGACTAAAACCGAGCATCAGTAACACTATTGTCACAGCAGAAATACCTATTGCCCACGGCGCGAGTGGTTTGCCACCAGACGATACAGCGGGTTTCAGACGCTCTATCTCGCGCATAATATTCTCTGTAAGGTTTGGTGTGATTTGGAAATTGCCTAACGCTGCTCTTATCATCGGTTCCTCCTGTTTCAAGCGGCGACGCGCACGATAGAGACGATTTTTTATGGATGCCACCGATACGCCTAAAAACTCGCTAATCTCTTCATAACTCATTTCCCCGAGGTAATAGAGCGTGATGACTGTCCGATCGCTCTCCTGTAATTTTGCAAGCAATTTCTTGACGACCTCGTGCTGTGTTTCCAGCGCAACTTGCTCGTTTTCCGCAATAACATATTCAGAATACGCCGTTTTTTCTAATTCCGCGCTGCTTGTCTCTTCCAACGATTGCGTTGATAAACGTTTCTTACGCAGCCACATCTTGCAATAGTTCGCCGCTATCACATAAAGCCAACCCGCAAACTTCTGTGGTTCCTTCAGCGTTGAGAGGTTCTGATACGCTTTCAGAAAAGTGTCCTGCGTAATCTCTTCGGCGACATGAAAATCTCCAGTTTTCCGCCACGCCAGCGCGTGCACCGGTTTTTGGTGTTTTTTCACAAGTGCGGAGAACGCAGTATCATCACCCGCGAGGACGCGTTGGATGAGTTCAGCATCGTCGTGTTTCATCGGATACCTCTGGTGAGATTTAATAAAATATTTCGGTAATCGACGGGCAATGAATTGCCCTACTACAAACAGACAGGTTCGTAGTAGTGCGATTCATCGCACGTTCCGATATTACCGAATTAAAAAATTAATTTTCATTGGAAAAGGTAATGGTCATAATTCTATGTCTATAATTAATGATGCTACTTGCGATCAAAAAGTCTCACAATTTTGTCAACGCTTGATTGCCAATTTCGCCGATAGATACGGGAACATGTAAAGGCGGTTGAAATTCTATTTTGCAACAGATAATGAGAGGGAGGCGGATTGTATAAGTGTTGCTCTATTTGCCTTCTTTCTGTTAGTAGGATTATATCATAAATCCAGTTAATAGGGCATGTGCTTTGGAAGGATAGTAGGACTGCTCAGTATTCGGTTTTTCGTCGTTTTTGTCGAAACAGTCGCGATTCGGAGATCGTTCCTACAGAGGCATACTTCAATTTAAAAAACGAAGGCGAGGCACTTGTGCCTCGCCTGACAAAATCATCGTGCTTCTCAGATTCAGCCTTATTCCCCTATTCTCCTCTGGAAATGCCGATGCCGTTTTGTTTCATGAGACCGTGAAATTCACCGCCTGACTCGAAAGCCGATTCATCATTGGTGAGTCGAATATAACGATGACCCAAATTAGAGATAATCCAAATGAGTTTTCTTGATTCCTCATAGGCTTGATTCCTTAGCAGAGAAAGGTCTGGGTCTTTCGCGTGAAATTCGGCAAGTTCCTCAACCAATTTGAGCATGTCAAGCCGGAGATTCAGAGTTCGAGGGATTTCTTGACGTAAAAATGCGACTTTTTCCGCTTTTGGCGCGTTAACTCCTGGCTTTAAACCGAGAACATGGGTATCGGGTGGTAGATTTAAATGGAGTAACTCAGCGACATCCGTGTTTAACCGACATTGCTGCGTGTGGACCACAGTCTTCTTTAGAATGACTTGATCCTTGCGTTGCGGATCCGCATCTGTCAGTGGGGTATAGTACCTTTCAATTTTCTTGGGAAACCAGACATCCGGCAGATATTCGTGATGCTCTATTTTCCGTGTCTCTACATAGATATTACCGACTTTGAAGTCCATTGATTCCACCGGAATCTTAGCGATAAATGCGCTATCCAATTGAACCAACCGGAAACCTTTGTCGTGAGAAATCCAGAGTTTAAGGGACTGCTTCGGTAAATTCAGTCGGATAACAGAAGTCTCTTCGCCGTTCAGTAATGCACTACCGAGCAGTTTACTTTCATGCTTTTCAAGGAGTTGCCAAAGCGGTTCGGTGAGATAAGCACTTTCACCTTCGCCGGGATACGTGAGCCAATACCTCGGATCGAGGTCAGAAAGAATATTCCATTGATACCAAACCCCATATTCGAGATGATGAAGGTCATAGACCTTCAGGGTCGTATCTGCTTCCCATAAGATAAAATAGGATTTGCCTGTCTGGTTCTCAACAAGCGTGTAACTATCCGGCTCTGCACTCGCGACGATACGAACATCCTCAGCAAGTTTAGTGCCTTGTTGCTTGAACGCCTGTCGAATTGTCTTGCTGACCGTACTTTCTGCGTCAGGTGTAATCGCAACACTAAAGAGCAGTTTTTTGTATCTATAGATTTCCCATTGTTGTTCTCCGTCGTAAATCTTCACGAGCGGCAACAATCTTTTTATGAGTGGCAAATCCCTATCTAAGGCAGGAAAATCCCTTGCTTGTTCTACCCGGATTTTCTCACCTTCAAACGTCAATGCATATTGCGTTTTCGCGATCTCTGCACCCCTATGGTGCTCAATGACGAAGTCACCACTTGCTGAGACGATAGCACTATCATAGTGCTTCATCTGAGCAATGACGGTTTGTAAATCATGTGGCGCGGGATCATAGACTTGCTTGTCGGATTCATATTGCGTCAGAATATCCGGTTTGGGTTTAGGGTTTAGCACATTGCCTACGAAACTCTGTTGACCTTCCTCGTAATCGAAAACAGGTGTATCAGGAGGTAGACGCAGGCTGAGGAACGCTGTAACATCGGTGTTTATCCGACACTGCTTCGTGAGAAGGACATCTTTGTAAATGAAATCCGCTTCATCTTGCCGTTGTTCAGGTGATGCTTTTGGAACAGTAGTTCTTTCAATTCTTTTAGGAAACCAGACCTCCGGCTGGTATTCGTGGTGTTCAATTTTTCGGGTACTGATATAGGTTACACCACGTTTGTAGAGACTCCATTCCGTCGGATTCTCTACGGTAAACGCCTGTTCTGACTTAACCAGTCGAAAGCCTTTATCATGAGAGATCCAGAGTTTATAGGACTCAGCAGGCATTTTAAAGTCTTCCGTGGACCAAGCAGGGATATTTAGACGAATTACGGATGTCTTTTCACCGTTCAAGACCTCACTCCCAATAATTTCACTCTCATGTTTCTCAAGCAAATGCCAAAGCGGTTCGGATAGATAGGAACCGTTTGAACCGAGACTCGGAAAGGTGAGCCAAAATCTTGGATCATAACTGGAAGGAACCAACCACTGCGGTCGAACACTATATTCGAGATGATGATCATAAACCAACAGCGTCGTCTCTCCCTCCAACCAGAAAAAATAGTTTATCCCCGTCTCATTCTCAACAAGTGTGAAACTCTCTGGCTCGTCGCCATCAACAATGCGGACATCGGCTGCGAGGTCAATACCGTTGTGCTTGAATGCCTGTCGAATCGCCTCAAGATCGGTTTTCTCCTGGCCAGGTGCAATTTCAAATTCAAAGATCATCCTTTTATTTTTCGCGCCCTCCCAGGAGCGTTCTCCATCCCAATACCCGACGATCGGCCATCCCTCTTCCTGCTCTATTTGGACTTTTTCACCTTCAAACATCAGTGCATATTCTTTTTTTCCGATTCCCGAATCTTGATGGTGTTCCATAACGAAATCGCCGGTTACAGAGGTGACAGCGTTATCGTAGTGCTTCATCTTTGTGATAATGGTTTCCAAAGCAAGCGGAGCGGCATCATCAACTTGGTTGCCGATGCCATTGTTTTTTTCTTGCGCGTTAGCATTTCCAAGTTGCGTTCGGTTATCTGGCTCGGATTCAAGGTTCAGCACAACGGGCGCGTCAATCAACTCAACCTTCATCTCTGACGCTGCATCGAAACTATACGGTTTTTGGAAGCGCGATAAGGATTGGTGGTTTGCGATACCGAGTATTAATAAAACAACTGCTAATGCGGAAATACCTATTGCCCACGGTATAAATGGCTTGCCGCCAGATGGCGCAGTGGGTTTCAGACGCGCTATCTCGCGCATGATGTTTTCAGTAAGATTTGGTGTGATTTGGAAATTTTCTAAAGCCTCTCTTATCATGGGTTCCTCCCTTTTTAAACGGTGCTGTGCGCGGCGTAAACGACTTCTAACCGTGTTTGCTGATACACCTAAAAACGCGCCAATCTCTGAACTCGACATCTCGCCGAAGTAGTGCAGTGTGATGACTGTGCGTTCGCTCTCTTGGAGTTTCGCAAGCAACTTTTTGACGACTTCGCGTTGTGCCTCCGCTTCCGTCCGCTCGTTTTCTGCAACAACGTACCCGGAATACGTCGCTTTTTCTAAGCGTGTATCTTCAAGCGGTTCGGTCCATAAACGTTTCTTACGTAGCCACGTACTACAGTTGTTTGCAGCAATCACATAAAGCCAGCTCGCAAAACTTTGCCGTTTCTTAAGCGTCGCTAACTCCTGATATGCCGTCAGGAATGTATCCTGCGTAATCTCCTCGGCGATGTGGAAATCTCTAATCTTCCGCCACACAAGCGTGTGCACCGGTTTCTGGTATTTCTTCACCAGTTCCGTGAAGGCAGTATCATCCCCATTAAGAACGCGGTGGATGAGTTCAACATCAGTGGTTTTCATGAAATTCCCTCCGATCGCCTCATAGTGACGCTTTTTAGGGATCAAACTGGTGCATAATTCTGCAAAAACGGGAGTGGTTCGTGTAAAGAGGGTTAAAATTCTACTCTCTGTTAGTGGGATTATACCATAAATCTAACGATAATAAAGTATGCGACTACTCACATACCAGAAAATGGCGAAGCTTACTGAATATTACCGAAGGAAAAAGAGAGTGCTTGTGGCAATGTTGGGCACTTGAAATATCCAGGTATTTTTAGGTTTTAAACGAGTTGTACTAAATAACTATTTGTAAAATATTGATTCACATAAGCAGAACGTTTTAGCACCGTTCCTCATCGGTCGCGACGATCTTCAGTCCCGTAGGGACGATATGTCTATAGAAAAACGGCGGACACACCCTCTTTAGTCCCGTAGGGACGATATGTTTATTTCAAAAATCAGATATCTGTGAAAATAAAAAACAATGAGTTAACTGGCACAAGTCGTGTTTTAAATAAAAAAGGATAGGACTTACGCGAACAGATAATTTTGAGAGTGTGCGCTTCCCAGTATCTGTAGCACGTAAGTCCTAATAAATCAATTTAACTGCTTCTGAATGTTTGTTTTCAGAGTTTAGCGATCAGCGACCTGTTTGAGGTCCCATAGCAGAACCGTCCCATCTTGAGAACCAGACGCAAGCGTTTCCCCATCGGGTGAGAACTCGACAGAAAAGACAATACCGGTGTGTCCTTCCAATGTAGTAATATTTTCTCCGGTTGCGACATCCCAGAATTTAATTGTTCCAAATCCCTCTCCTGAGACGAGGGTCGTACCATCAGGTGAGAATGCAAGATCGAAAACAGCACCTGCGTTCCCGCGAAGTGCCATGATATCCGTTCGTGTTTCGAGGTCCCAGAGTTTAATCTCTTGCACCCCTCCACTTGAAGCGAGCAATTTTCCGTCAGGCGAAAACACTACAGGGCCGCCTGCACCTTCCAGTGTCGCAATATTCGCGCCTGTCTCAGTATCCCAGAGTTTGACCGTGCCATGTCTAACCGAAGAGGCGAGGATCTTTCCATCAGGTGAAAATGCCACTGACCGAATTTCATCCTTATGTCCCTTCAGTGTAGTGGCGTTTCGGTTCATAAAACCGAATAAGGATTTAGAGACGTGTTTTCGTAGCTGAACCTGATCTCCCGTTCCCCAAGCGAGTCCCTTGCTATCGGGTGAAAACGCTAAGCCATTAATCCTCTCACCACGTATTGGAATGGTAGAGATATTTTTATGTGTGGCAACTTCCCAGAGTTTAATATCACGCCAACCTGCCGAAGCAAGTGTTTTCGCATCGGGTGAGAACGCCACTGAGTAGCCGCCCCCGCGATAGGTGTGGATGTTTTCTCCGGTTTTGATATTCCAGAGTTTGACCGTTCCATCTCTCAACGCAGAGGCGATAGTAGTGCCATCGGGTGAGAACGCTACAGCGGGGATTCTTTCGGTATGCCCGTGTAGTGTAGCAAGGTCTTTTCCGGTCTCAACATCCCAGAGCGTAACTGTTCCGCGCGTTCCACCAAATCGATCAGCTGATGCTGAAACAAGCGTTGCACCATCAGGTGAAAACGCTATGGATCCAGCTATAATCTTTATACCCCCCTCAAGCACACTCAGGTCTTCACCGGTCTCAATATCCCAGAGTTTAATGCCAAGATATGACCCGCCAGCAACGAGTTTGCCATCTGGCGAAAACGCTACCGAGAAAACTCTCTCCAAATGTCTGAATGTATGGAGATTTTGACCCGTCTCAACATGCCACAGTTTAACCGTGTCATCCCCTGAACCGGAGGCGAGTATTTTACCATCTGGCGAAAATGCCACTGAAAAAATGACCTTTTTATGCCCAGTGAGTGTGACAATATTCTGTTTTGTTTCAATGTCCCAGAGTTTGATTGTATTGTCCTCTGCACCCGAGGCGACTGTTTTCCCGTCAGGTGAGAACGCTACTGAAAAGACTCGAACCCGAGGGGCATGCCCTGTAAATGTAGCAAGATTTTGTCCAGTTTCTGTGTCCCATAGTTCGACGGTACTATCTTCCGCACCGGAGACGATCATCTTCCCATCAAGGGAAAACGCTACTGATTCAACTCCACCTCTATGCCCGATACAAGTGGTGACATCCCCAGTTTCAAGATTCCAGAGCTTAATTGTTCTATCGCGTGCACCTGATGCAAGTGTTTTCCCATCTGATGAAAAAGCAACTGCCCGAACAACGCCGGTATGTCCCGTCAGCAGCAATATTTCACGGTAGGTTTGTGCGTCGTAGAGCCAAATACCAGCACCGGTCGCGACAGCGAAACGTTGACCATCAGGTGAGAAAGCAACTGCTCGGTCTGAGCCACCCATGACACCCTTGCCGAAACGGACAATTGCGTTTTCAGGCAGGCTCCACGTCTGACTATTTTGGAGTATGGGGGTATCATCGGGTTGCTTTTCAGAAGCATCGTTCTCATCGGATGCCGCGGCACCTCCGAGTTGCGTTCGGATAGCAGGTTTGGCTTCAAGATTCAGCACCACGGGTGCCTCAATAATCTCTACTGTCATTTCTGAAGTCGCATCGAAACTATAGGGTTTCTGGAAACGCGATAAGTGTTGACTGCCGATACCTAACATCAATAGAACGACTGCTACTGTGGAGGCAGCGACTGCCCACGGCACCAAGGGTTTACTCCCGGACGGTGCAATCGGCTTCAGACGCGAAATCTCTCGCATAATATTCTCTGTGAGATTCGGTGTAATTTGGAAATGATCGAGTGCTTCTCTTATCATCGGTTCCTCCTCTTTTAAACGGTTCCGCGCACGCCGCAGACGACTTTTTATAGTGCTCGCCGATACGCCTAAAAATCGGCTAATTTCTGCAACTGTCATCTCACCGAGGTAGTGGAGCGTCATTACTGTGCGTTCACTCTCTTTCAACTTCGCGAGCAGCTGCTTGACCACCTCGCGCTGTGATTCCGAGGCGGTTTTACTTCGTTCTTCGGTGACGTGTTGGGAATAAGCATCTTCCTGTATCATTGTTGTCTCTGTGTCCTCCAACGGTTGGGTCTGTATCCGTTTTTTGCGGAGCCACGTGGCGCATAGGTTTGCCGTAATCACATAGAGCCACCCAGAAAACTGGTTCGGATCTTTCAGTGTTGAGAGTTTCTGATACACGTTCAGAAAAGCGTCTTGGGTGATGTCCTCAGCGATGTGGAAATCCCCGATTTTTCGCCAAGCGAGCGTGTGAACCGGCTTTTGATATTTATTCACAAGTTCAGCAAAAGCGGCTTCATCACCCGCGAGAACTCGTCGAATAATTGCAACATCGTCGTTGTTTTGCATCAGGTGCCTCCAGAAAGCAATAGTTGATTAATGACCTATCGAATTATAATGACGCAAGATAGGTGCAAAATGGTTGCTTAATTGGAAAAAAAGAGAAATTTCTGGAGGAAAGAGAGGGGAATAGCGGTAGGAAAGGGCGGCATTTAGCACCGCCCAAGTTTAATTATTCGTCAAGACTGAAGTGAAGCATCCCTTGGTTTTTTGTGCCTATGTATACCGTGTTTCCAGTAACAGCGAGGGAGATTATGTCATCAGGTATCTCTGAGATGATCTGATTCCAAGTACCGTTTTCCAAGCGATAAATACCTGTCTCGTTAACGCCATAAAGGGTGTTCCCATCAACAGCCAATTGCTCCATAACGAGATTTGTACCCTCAGAATCGGTGACAACTCGCCACGGTTTTCCATCAGCTGATGCAGTGATACCCGCGTCTGTTGCTACATACACGGTAGAACCTACAAATACGATATCTTTAAAAGCTTTAATAGGAGATGGCAACTCTGGCGTGAGATCATTCCAATTATTTCCCCTATCAAACGATACAACAAGATTTCCATCCCGTTTCCCAACGCAGACTGTGTCTCCTGACACGGCAAGTTGGAAATCTTCCAATTTTCTGGGTGAAGTTTCTTCTTGTCCGATGTCTTGCCATTCTGTATCACCAGGTTCCCATCGAAAGAGTTTAAGATTGTACTCCAGATAGAATGTATCATCACTGACTGCAAAAGGTCCCTGAAGCCCGCTTTGAATAAAATGCTCCTGCTGTTGAGGCTGCACTTGTCCGAGCAACAATAACAAGTTAAAAAATTGGGTCGCTCCAGAAAAACCTTCTTGCAATGCTTCAACAGAGAGATTTTGAGACTTACGCAGATGGTCTCTTAATTCCCGTGAGTCGAAGGTAGGCATGCCTTGAATAGGCACTAACGTGTTGCTATCTTCAGATACGCGATAGAGACGCAATTCTCCTATCGGGTAATGACTTATACTTTTGGCATAGATAACACCGCCGGATTTGATGATCTGCATCATCCATGGTGGGTCTTCTCTTACAGGATCGGTCATAGGTATTTCTACCCGAACAGGCTTCCACGATTTGCCCGCGTCAGTCGTTTTTACTATCCGACTTCCAGCTTTCCCGTAGAGCGTCGGCTGCATGTTTGGCATTTTTTCGTTCTGTTTGGACGCGATTAGGTTGTCTATATACAACCTCCACTTATCCTGGGCAAATTTTACATTGTCCCACGATTTGCCGCCATCAATGGAACGATAAAGACCTTCTCTGGCACGGAGATAAAAAACATGTTCGTTTAATGCCACATGAGGTAAAAAAGACGATACCTTCATAGGAAAAGTGGACGGATCTTGACGCGGCATCCAAGTCTCGCCTCCATCGGTAGAGCGCACCATACCCCATCCCATCACCAGAAGTGTTTCACCCGCAGCAACAAGTTCAGTAGCGGGTGGATACCCTTTTACGGGCCAGGCATTTGTCGGTGTAATATCTTTCCACGAATTCCCTAAATCAGTTGAGCGGAATATCCACCAAGTTCGTTGTTGCCCCTCCCGTGCTGCAGTATCATTAATGCCTGGACCTAATGATGCTTTCACATACAGGCGATCTTTAGTGGCTGCAGCACGGGTAACCACTATTGCTTCAGGCACGGGAAGTTCTATACGTTCCCAGCTGCCGGTATTCCAGCGATACAACCCGGTGAATGATTTAGCAAATACAGTGTTTTGTATTGCTACTAAAGAGACGTAACCTTTGGGTAACTCATCAGTCACATCCTTCCATGTCTTGCCTTTATCCTCAGACCGATAAGCACGCTCGTCAAAAATGACCCAAAACGTTTGTTCTGTTAACACCAATTCATCAGGTATACCACTGTCATCTGCCCATGAATAAGCTAATTTCCACGTTTCGCCACCATCTTTTGAAGCGAATAGTAAATTTCTTAAAACAATATAAAGGGTATTGTCCCACTCTGCCATAGGCGTTTTTGTTAGCTCATGAGTTTTGGACAGCGTGTCATGATAGTTTCTGATGTCCGTGTCGCTAACTTGTTGCCATCCAGTTCTATCGTTTTCCCATTTGTATATATGGGCATTATGAACAATGTAAAGTACGCCCTCAGAGGTTGCCAATAAACCTATTGCGTCACTTCCTAATACGGGTCCAGCCTGTATCCACTCCTGTTTAGGCACAGAAACGTTTTCTCCCTCTGCTTGTGCGGCGGCGAATAAGACATCATCAGGACGCTGTCCCGTACCATCGTTCTTATTAGGGACAGTAGAGCTTCCAAGTTGGGTCCGAACATCCGGTTCGGCTTCAAGGTTCAGCATCACCGGTGCCTCAATGATATCTACTGTCATCTCCGAAGTCGCATCGAAACTGTAAGGCTTTTGGAAACGCGACAGAAGTTGATAGTTTCCGATACCCAACATCAAAAGAACGACTGCTAATGCGGAAACGCCGATTGCCCACGGCACCAACGGTTTACTACCAGACGGTGCAGCCGGTTTCAGACGCGAAATCTCTCGCATAATATTTTCTGTGAGATTCGGTGTTATTTGGAAATTCTCTAAAGCCTCTCGTATCATGGGTTCCTCCCTCTTTAGCCGTTGCTGCGCGCGGCGCAAACGACTCCGAACTGTATTTGCTGATACACCTAAGAACGCGCCAATCTCCGCACTGGACATCTCGCTGAAGTAATGCAACGTGATGATTGTGCGTTCACTCTCTTGGAGTTTGGCAAGCAGTTGTTTGACCACTTCGCGTCGCGCTTCTACTGCTGTCTGCTCGTTTTCCGAGATGACATACCCTGAATAGGTCGCTTTTTCTACTAATTGTGCGCCACTCGTATTTTCAAGCGGCTGCGTCCGCAAACGCTTTTTACGGAGCCACGCTTTGCAGTAGTTCGTCGCTATGACATAAAGCCAACTCGCAAAACGCTGCGGCTTCTTAAGCGTTGCTAACTCCTGATATGCCTTTAGGAATGTATCCTGCGTAATTTCCTCGGCGATGTGGAAATCCCCAATCTTCCGCCACGCAAGCGTGTGAACCGGCTTTTGGTATTTTCTCACGAGTGTGGAGAACGCAGTATCATCGCCTCCAAGGACGCGTTGGATGAGTTGAGCATCATCGTTGTTCATAGTTACCTTTGAAAAAAGAGTGTTGGCATTTCGGATTAAATACTTGGTGACGCGACTTAGGGGATAAACTGGTGCATAATTCTGCAATTAGCAATCAGGAGCCTGTTTCCACCAGCAGTCAGCAGTCAACAAAATAGCGATGAGTTATCAGTAGTGAGTGTCGCGATTGGGAGTGCTTCGCAGTGAGGATCCTACAGCAAAAGTCTGTCTGTGGAAGATTGACATTAACCGAATGATTAAGACGAAGAAGGGCGGTCGTTATAGCACCGCCCTGATAGGTACATCATTTTTCAAGATTGAAATGAAACATATTGCCGTCCCGTGTGCTCACGTATAGGGTATTCCCGTCAACGGCGAGGGTCTCTACATGATCCGGCATCTCTGAGACAACCTGTTCCCAAGTGCCGCATCAAGCAATTCTATTGTTTCCGCATTCCGTGTGTGAGTTTAAAGAGGCTTCTGTCGGCAACCACGGCATAACTGACAAACATACCTTCTTCGGTAACCCCCAGACCATGGTTTCCATTGTTCGTAACAATTAGCGGTATCCCTTTTTTTTCTATATATCCCTCTTTATGGAGGCTAATGAGATAGCGACCTGCTGACAAACCCCGATATTCATATTTACCATCCGCGTTGGTTGTATCACTAAACACAACTCGACTTGCGCCCTCAATCACAACTTTAACATCACTCAAAGGGGCATGAGAAGGATCCATCGCAAGAATCCTGCCGCGGATAACATTTTTTGCGTTTGACCAATCCGATTCTTGTGCTGGCAGAACGTTGGCATCTGTGTTCTTCTCGGGAATTGAGAAAAACATACGGGCATCAGTGATTTTGCCTGGATGAACAGTCATAGGACAGACAACATGATAATCATTTTTGATGAGCGTTACGATGTAGGTACCCGGAGACAATTTGTCGCTTAGATATTGTCCGTGTACGCCGGTAATACCAGTCACTACTGGTGGATCAATTCCAACAGCTCCGGTAATTATAATCTCAAGTCCCTCCATTGGACCTCTGGGTTTAATGCGATTGTGTGCCGAGAATCGGAGGACACCACCTCGGTTATCATCGTCGCCAGAAATCTTGGTTTTGTTCATCGTTAGCGGGACGTAATGGCGACCATCGTCAATAACTGAAACAGGTGCTCCTACACGATCTTCGTATCCCCGTTTATAGATATTGACCACGTATTGACCGGCGGGTAAACCCGAGTGTTCAAAATGGCCATCTTTATCAGACTGGGTTTCAAATTCCTCACCTTCTGTGCTTACAAATACAACCCGAACCCCACTCATTGGAAGCTCAAGAAGTGTTGTATCTTTAATATTCCCTATGATCGTGCCTCCCATCGGTGCGGCTTGATCCTCTGTTTCATCTACCAATGCAGCGGCAAACCTCGCCATATATTCAGGTGGATCGGGTTGCTGATTTAACCCATTGCTACTATTCAATGCATTGATGTTTCCATGTTGGGTCCGAACATCCGGGTCGGCTTCAAGGTTCAGGACAATCGGTGCCTCAATGAGATCTACTGTCATTTCCGAAATCGCATCAAAACTATAAGGTCTCTGGAAGCGCAATAACTGTTGATTGCCGATGCCTAACATCAAAAGGACGACTGCTAATGTGGAAATACCTATTGCCCACGGCACCAACGGTTTACCACCAGACGGCGCAGTAGGTTTCATATGCGATATTTCTCGCATGATGTTCTCTGTAAGATTTGGCGTAATTTGAAAGTGTTCTAAAGCTTCTCGAATCATCGGTTCCTCCCTCTTTAAACGTTCCTGCGCGCGGCGCAAACGACTCCTCACCGTGTTTGCCGATACGCCTAAGAACGCGCCGATCTCCGCACTGGACATCTCGCTGAAGTAATGCAACGTAATGACTGTGCGTTCGCTCTCCTGTAACTTCGCAAGCAGTTGTTTGACGACTTCGCGTTGCGTTTCTACCGCCGTTCGCTCGTTTTCTTCGATAACGTAGCCTGAGTACGTCGCTTTTTCTAACGCCTCACTGCTTATGTCTTCCAACGGTTCTGTCTGTAAACGCTTTTTACGGAGCCATGCGTTGCAGTGGTTCGTCGCTATCACATAAAGCCAACTCACAAAACGCTGTGGTTCCTTTAGCGTAGAGAGTCGCTGATACGCTTTTAGAAAGGTATCCTGCGTAATCTCCTCAGCGACGTGGAAATCCCCAATCTTCCGCCACGCAAGCGCGTGCACCGGTTTTTGGTATCTCTTCACAAGCACAGAGAACGCAGTATCATCGCCAGCAAGGACGCGTTGGATGAGTTTAGCATCGTCGTTTTTCATCAGTTGTTCCATCGGAAAGGTGCATGCATCATTCTGGGTTATAGTAAAGCCCGCAAATAATTTGACAGATTTTGAGGTTTATGGTATCCTCTAAGTCTTATGAGTTATTCATCAGATTTCCGCAAATGCGTCCTTGACTTCGTTGATAATGAAGGAACTTCGGAAATGACCAATACTTCGTCTCTGAACCACTTGATTGATAAAGTTCCGTTAGCGTTCCATTGCTTCTATTGGCAATGAATCCGAAAATAAAAACTTGGAAAAGCGCGAAGTTTTGTTGATTGAATAAATGCCGAAAATCCGATAGAATACCTTCTAAGCAGAAAAGGATGTCCATTTTTATCTTCTTTTCAAAACAAGCCTATGTTTATGAAAGGATACCTGCTTTTCTGCTTTTTCACACTACAATTTTTAAAATTGTCCAAACTTTAGTAAAAATAGTTTGATTGAAAAAATATCTTCAAACATACCATTGCGCTTGTACTCTGAAGAACTGTGCATAGAGTCCATTATTTCCTAACGTTTTATTTATGTTTTTCCAAAAATCGTTCCTGAAATTTAGAAACGACACTGCTTGTCATTTTTTCTAAATCATCTTTAGGAAATAGGTGCAAACCTGTTTGAGAATGTTCAATCAGGTTTACTGTAAGGTTGTTGACGCGTTCCCAATTTGACGCAGCAACATCTGGTTTGAGAATACTATTGTCAAAGTAGTCAGTGTACTGAATACAGGCAGCAAAGTTACCGGTTTTTTGCCTATTTTCTCCGACGCGTGCTTCCACAAGTACAACGGATATTACATACGATACACCCTCTTCAATTTCCAAAACTGCATTTATATTTTCAGTTCTACTAAATGCTTCAAGCAAATATTCCTGCACTAAGGGTTTCAGCTCGGTTTTACCAGCGATATCCAGAAGGATTTTGATCTCCTGCGGATGTTCTTGAGATTCTAAGATAGGTATACCCTCTAATGAGATTGCTATGAAACTTAGTATTACACTAACGATAAAAAAAAATATCAAAAACCGTTTCATTTTGTTTTCCTTTGCCAATTTCGGCTATTCATTTTCCGTCTTATTTTTCCGAGTCTCTACTACGAGTTGTTCTAACTTCAACCCTTTTGCTTCGCGTGAGATTATAGTAAAGCCCGAAAACATGTGGACAGTTGGTCAGTGAACCAACCCCAGCCGCGGCTGGTGAGGTGTTTTTGCTGGGGTGTTTCCTCTAGTATCCTCGCCTCCCCGTAATGTCCAAGTAATTGTGGGTTTTACTATAAAAACTGTGACGCGACTTATAAGGCAAACTGGTGCATAAAAATGAATTTCAGAATTGCTGGACGTTTTTCGAGGGAGGACAATTGATATTATAGCACATCCTAACAGGCTATATAAGTCCTAAGATGAGAATATGCAGAGCCATTCAATTGTCACATAATTTCGATTTTTGGTAGGAGCGAGTGTTTTTGCTTGGGGTATTTGATAGGGTGTTTCTGCGGATTTCTTGTCGCTCGCGATCCGTCCGCGAAAATGTCTGAAAAAACCGAAAACTGAATGGCTCTGTGGGAATATGCGGGGCTATTTAGTTCTCGATTTTTTCGTCCAATTTTGGCCCCAGGACCGGTAGGTGCGTGTTTTGCGGTGTACTCACCCAAATTTTGCCCATACGCGGAGACCAAATTTTGCTTCGCAGTGAGAAAGCTTTACATTTGCGATCTGCATTCTAACCGCACCGGATCTGTAACAGAAAACATAAAGCCCGCGAATTTCTTAAAACTAAATCACCCTGTGGGAATATGGGAGTATTCAATTGCAGGTTGTTAATAGTTAGTAGGCAGCCATCGGAGGGACCATCAATCATCAGCAATGAGGGTATTAAGAGATGACATTTATGCCGAAGTTAATGGCGCGTATAGGAAAGAGACAGGGTTAGAAACCCCACCAGCGAGAGGATACGTCTCTGTTTTCAATGAAGTTTGTGGGTTTTCACGTCTGCCCATATCGTCGTGAGCAAATGTGGTTTCGGTGAAACCGGTAGCGTATACGCAGGGTCAAACCAGGCACCACCAAAATTCCGTGAAACATGCGTCAGCTGGGTCCGAATACCGCTGTTGACATCAAGTTTAAAAATCTGGTTCTCGCCATTAGTTCGCTGTGTATAAAGGACTTGTTCACCATTTGGTGCTATCTCAGGTGCCCAAGCTTGTTCACCGACTTCCTCAACGAGTTGCTGGAGACCAGTGCCATCACGATTGACCATGAAGATGGTCTGTTTATCCTTCCATGCCTTGTGCAGTGCCCTTGCGTTGTCCAAATCCAGTCCCGCGATGACCGGTATCGGATGCCTGTTCCCAGCAATCACAAGTCTATCTCCCGCAGCGGACCAAGACGGAGTGTATTGCCACAAGAGTACTTTATCGGGGAGCGGTTGTTCTTGATCGCGTGTGTCAATATCCATAAATGTTAGGCGAGCCCCGAATTCGCGAGAGACAGAGCAGGCAATCTCTGAACCATCCGGAGACCACACAGGGGAACTCCCATACGGGAGGGATTCGGCATCTTCTTCGCCAAGCGTCGCAATATAGAGACCGTATTTTGCCCGGTCGCGGTCCCAGTACTGATAAGCAAACTGTTTGCCATCCGGAGACCATGTCGGGTTATCTCTCCAAGCCGTTATCTTTTTCTTAAAGACGCGACGGACATTAGACCCATCCGCGTCCATCACATACAGGTCCCGCACACGCGTGCCTTGGCGATCCGAAACGAAGAGAATCTGCTCACCCGTCGGAGACCACACAGCATTCAGATCTTGTGCGCGATGTCGGGTTAAGTTCACTTTTTCGCTACCATCCGAGTTCATGATATAGACTTCATAATTGCCATCGCGTGCGGAGGTGAACAGGATTTTGGGAGTTGTCGGTGCTTTGGCGAAAATCGGAGAAATACCGACATTCAGCACCAACAGGATCAATATAACAAAGATTAACAACCGCATCGTTTTCATAGGAGTTCCTCTATTGTTTTTTGACTTTTCCCCACGTCGTTGTTAACAAATCGGGCTGCGGTGATACCGGCAACGCATATTCCGGATCAAACCAATTCCCACCAAGATTCCTGCTGGCAACATGTGTCAACTGCGTGCGAATGCCACTGTTCACATTGATTTTGAAGATTTGAAAATGGTCATCAATTGCTTGTGTATAAAGGACATTATCTCCATTCGGCGATGACGCGGGGTACTGTGCGTAGGCACCGGCTTCATCCACGAGTTGTTGGAGATCGGTGCCATCACGATTCACAATATAGATCGTCTCTTTGTTTCTCCATACAGGCGGGAAACGATCTTTCACCGGATTGAAATCCGGTGGTAACGGATGCTTATTCCAAGAAAAGACAAGTTTGTCGCTCGTCGCTAACCAAGACGGAAAGTTTTGCCAATCCATTGCGTCCTTCGGGAGTAGACGTGTCTGTTTTCGTGTGCGGATGTCAACAAACGTAACCCGGCGGGCATGTCCAATAGGGACGTAGGTGATATAGGCGATTTCCGTTCCGTCGGGTGACCACGCTGGGTAAAAACCGCTCACAACAAGTTCCTCTTTCTGGTCCCCTAAGGTCGCAATGTAAATAAAATCTGGGCTACCCAACCCTTCCGCGTACGCGTAAGCAATCTGTTTGCCATCGGGCGACCACGCCGGGTTGCTTCTATAAGCGTCCTTCTTGAAAACGCGTCGAACATTGTCTCCATCTGGGTCCATCAAATATAAATCCCGGATGCCATCACGGTCAGAAACAAAAAGAATCTGCTCACCCGTTGGGGACCAGACAGCTTCAACATCCACGCCGCGATGTTGTGTTAGGTTCACCTGTTCAGTGCCATCCGAGTTCATCATATAGATTTCGTAATTGCCATCTCGCGCGGAGGTAAAAAGTATTTTCGGCGTTGTCGGTGCTTCAGCGGAAATTGGAGAAACACTCAGATTCAGCACCAACAAGATCAATATGACAAAAACTAACAGCTGTATCGTTTTCATAGACGTTTCCTCTATTGTTTTTTTACATCTCCCGATGTCGTCGTGAGCAAGTCGGGTTGCGGTGATACCGGCAACGTGTATGCAGGATCAAATAAATCGGAATCGTTAACTATTCGTGTTGCTTAAGTTTGCTCCAAAGCGTTGTCATCTTTTCTCCACTTGGTGAAACAGAGAAGAACGACTCTGGCACCCACGCAGGCGATATATTCGTTGACAGATGCGTCGTGAGTTGAATGGATTCTGCGCGTTCTTCACCCGCAGCATCAACGACGTAGAGAAAAGTCTTGTGCTGGACTTCTAAGTTATCCGAAACATAAACGATCCACTTCCCATCCGGTGACCATGCTGGACTGTGCTTCCTGAATACATGCCCCGCAGGCACACGCCCCCCAAGTGTCACGCGACGGAGGTTACCACTCTCTACATCTATGATCGCAATTTTTGGACCTATCCCGAGCTCCCAAGTGGAAAACGCAATCTTCTCGCTATCAGGAGACCATGCCGGACTGCGTCCGTTCTCTCCAGCCCTTGCCAACTGTCTCGGCTTTCTGCCATCAGCGGATACAATAAAGAGGTAAACCTTATTGTCAGGTTGGAGTGTATTGTATGCGATCCATTCGCCATCCGGAGACCAGGAAGGCCCCCAGTCGTCCCCACCTTTAGTTAATTGGCTGAGTTTCTCACCATTTATATCCATTTTGAAGATCCGGTACGTTCCTCTTCGATTAGAGATAAAAGCGATTTCTGTCCCATCCGGTGACCATGTCGGGGTCGTGTCGTTAGCGGGGTGGTCGGTGAGTTGCCAACGTTGTTTAGTCCGCATATCCATAACATAAATATCATGACGGGCGGTATTCTCATTGGACGCATAAGCCAAGTAGCGTCCATTCGGTGACCATCTCGCGTGAATCTCATCTGCGGGACTGTCAAGGATCGCTTGAAGGTTACCACCATGTCTATCTATCATATAAATATCATAGTTGCCGTTCCTGTTAGTAGAGAAGGAGATATACTCGGAACCTATATCTTGTGCTACGACATTTATTGTAAGTAGAACGCTACTCAATAACATCAGCGTTACGAAGACTGTATACACACATTTATTTTCCATTTCACGAATACCTCCCATTTATTATGTTAATGCAGCTATGGTTTAAATTCTATCTCTTTTTTCGGGGCATTTATAGTAAAATCTAAAAATACTTTAAGGTAGTGAAATGGAACACGTCATACCTGGCGTATGTTAAAGACGCGATTTTTTAAGCAGAAACGTGCATAATGAAGTAAAAAAGGTAGGACTTACGCATTGCTTCTTAAAGTCCCTGATAAGGGGGATTTAGGGGTTTCTTTCATAAGCATTACGCGAAGTCTCTGATAAGCGGGTGTTTTTGCTTGGGTATTTCTGCAGATTTCCTTTAGGGGGTTTCTTTCATACGCATTACGCGCCACTGGCGAGGTTTGAAACCTCGCCAGTAAAAGTGTTTGCGTAAATTCTGATACCTGCGTAAGTTCCGGTTGCGTTAGCAACGAACCTATGGCATCTGTAGCATCTGACCCATTATTGCTAATATATGCCCGAGCTGCTTGAAGTCACCAAGATTAATAAGCAGGTTCGCATCAATGCCATTGTCCCGTGCTTTAGCAGAGAAACCAACACTATAGTTTTCGGGCAAGGTACTGAACATACCCAAAAACAGTTGTAGCGATGCCGCGTGATCCGGATCCATATTTTCCTCCAACGACATTATGGTTTTAACCGCGGTAATTGGAGAAATCGCCAGGAGGACGTTGTTGTCAGTCCCTAAGTTATCAATGAGTTGCTGATAACTTAGATGGTCAGCAAACTTCTCTTCGCTCCCTGCTCTCCTATCAAGCACCATTTGCATAGATGTCGGGTCTGTCCCCATTGTGAAAAGAAGTTGTCCTTCGGTAAAGGCGTAATACCAGTGCCATTCAGAGGACACTAAATCAGAAGTTTCAGGTGCCACCTCTGGAGCATCTGCTTTAAAATTGGGAAAGACGTAACTTTTAATCTCAACACGGTTGTGCATTATAGACTTACCCGGATACGCCTCTGTATAGTTGAGTTTTTCCAGAAACACTTCATCCATGTAGGTTTTCGCACGCTGTTTATCTTTCAACTCATAGATAAACACAGGCATAGACACAGGCGCAGAAGGATCGCCTAAATTGAAAGAGAAACTCCATCGAGTCGCCAAAGATTCATAAAAACCTTTCGTCTGTTCGAGCAGTGCCGCTTGCTTCGCCCGTTGTTCTGGTGTCTTTTTTGGAAAAAAACTAAACCACAACCTGCCTGTCTCAGTGAGAAGTTTTGGGCTCCCTTGAAAGGCAGCATTCATAAATGCCTGATTTGGAAGTTCACCGAGGAACGCCAATTCGTCGGATGCAGCTTCTAACACTTTCAAAAATTCGCTATCACTTTTGAATTTCAGGAACGGCTTGATCTGTATATCAGTTCCCTCGATGTGAAGTCGGAGGCTTGCATATCGCACCTGCTCAATGGACGCTATATTCTCAGATATAGCCGTAAAAAGTGGAATGACTACATCATCTTCAAGGTTATCCATAATTGATTCCAATTCTTCCACAAGTGATCTGTCAAGCGTGGCGATAGCACCTTCAACGTCAAAGTAAACCGCCAATTGATCGGTATCCTCTGAGATATCGGTCAGTAAAGCAAGATAATCAGGGTTTTGCGCGACAGCCTGTTTTGTTCCGATATAGGTGTCAATAACGCTTTCACAAACGTCACGATGTTTTGAGAAGATAAGGATATCGTCTAAAATCGCTATAACCTCGCTATCCTCGCGGTCGTTCCAATAGGTTACGTCCTTATATTCCGTGCGTTCTTCTGCTTTCGTCACCTTTTCAATGATCTGTTTCATTGTTTCAGGGTCTTTTAGTTGCGCAAGAACAGCGAATTGCAGCGGTTTCAAACGGGTAAGGACGACTGCAAAATCCCGACTCACATTAAAAATTTCTTCCAGCGCAACCAAACCCTCAAATTGCTCCCCGAAAGTATCCGACAAAATTTCCACAGACACATCGGATGCCTGTGTTTCAGGTCCAAACGCTGTCCGCAACGTATTAATTCTGTTATCCAGATCAACTAAACTCGGACAATAAATGAGTCCTAAGGTTTTTTCGGGGATGAGATGCAGGACACTGTCCTCTGGAACAATACTTGATGTAGTTTTAGACGGTTGCCGAGGCGTATCTGCTATACCGAGACAAGGAAATAGAAGCGTTGTCAGAAGCACTAACGCCATAAGCGGGGGGAGTAAAATTTTCTTTATCATTACGGTTTCTCCTTAGGCGTGCAAATGTCTAAAGACATATTTTGCACCACGAATTTCATCAACCTATTTCTTTTTTCTTTCTTTAGACCCGTTTTCTGTTTTTAAGGGTATCTGAATCCATTTTTCAAATGCTGCGGTATCTTCAAAAAATGAACGCATGAGCGCAAATTCAGTGGGTGTTGCGATTGCACACCGCAGAAGCCCTTCTGAGGAACTGTGTTCTTCCAGCCACTCGCGCCATACATCGTGAAAGACTTCAGTGTATATTTGTGCTTTAAGATTGGTGACCATCCCCATCTGCATCAGTCCTGACATGTGGGAAAGCAATTCTGTTGGCGCGGAGATTGCCATTAACGGTTCCATTAAGTGTTCGGCTTGGAATTCAACAAGCGCATTCTTGTCATCCAAAATATCCGGCTCCTTTACGGACAACAAACGGAGTTTGAAGTAGTAATCCGCGCAAATTGAGAGTGCCTCCACCGTGGTCTTTGGTGGTAACACCTTTTTGAAAGAAAATAGCACCTCGGTCTTTCGCTCCGCTGTTGGCATCGCCGCAACATAAGTCGGAAAATCCTTATATGCCTGTCCAACTTCCGCTTTCAGATAGGTTAAGTACGGCGCGCTGGATAAAGTTTCGTCCAGTGTACCGGTGCGCTGAAGAAGTTGGTGCAGCAATTGCTGCTGCACCTCAGTCAAGGGTTCTCGGACCGATGCCTCTAACACCTTTTTACGCTTTTGATAATGCCCAATTACATCTTTCACACCCTTCATCATTTCACCTACCAGTTCAGCTTTTTCCGCCCCCTCAAGGGCATTATTGAGACAAGTAGAGAGAAAGAGAAACAGTAGGAATAGGGTAATGTGTTTCATGGCAGCGACATTTGTGTTGAGTCTCACGGTTGCACCTCCGGTGGTAGTGGTTGCGGACGGGTTTCGCGTGGATTGGACCTTGATCGTGGCACTTCTGTCGCTTGTTTAGAAAGCCACGCTTCTATTTCAGTCGGTGAGTTAAAACGTTCCAAAAGATAGTTTGCTGCCTCCTTATCCGTTTCAAGCAGCTTCAAAAGCCCCGCATCTGTTCCGTCTTGAGATAAGAGTTCTCTGATAGAATTTATTCGCTTTACCGACATTGATGGCGGTAGTTCCGTTTGAGAGTTCTCTGTTGCAACTACGCTGTTTTCGTTTGAACGGGTGGGTGGCGACTCAATTGATGCCGTATCGGACGTCGTGGCTTGCGGTTTTGGTACCGGTGTTCCCGTAGTTTGCGTGTCAGCTTCCGTAAGCGTCGGTAGCAGTGTAGACATGTCCTCCGGAACAGTATACTGGATATTTTCCAATTCGCCTGCTACCAAAACTTGTTCTGTCATCCATTTCATCTGTTGTCCGATCTCACCTTTAAAGTTGGCAAGTGCCCAGAATTGGAAATCTTGCTCTCTGGCGAGATCCATCGTAACTGCCATCATTACCTTTTGAAAGTCGCCGGGTGTGTCGGCAACGATTTTATGGATGCGTTCCGCCATTTCCGCTTCGTAATCTTCAGGCTCACCTTCAGGAAAATGTCTGCGGAAAGCGTTTTGTGAAATTTCCGCAAGATCAATTTTGGGACCGTCTTCACCCATGAAAATGTTCATTAATTCGTTGATGTTGAGATCGGGAAATTCACCTTCTTCTAAACCCTCCATTTTTTCCCGCATAAACTTCATACCGGCATCAACTCGGGCTGCCCCCTCTGGTCCCAAAGCCTTTTTAATGCGTTCGGGGTCCTTTGAACGCAGTGCCGCTTTGTATTCGTCCATATCTATGTCATCTATGCTTGGCAAGGATGCTTGAGGGGTGGCATCTGTGCCATGCGAAGGGGGTGCGTTCTCAGTTTGGGACACCTTGCTTGGAGTGACACTTTCCTGCACCGATTCCGTTTCAATAGGTGCCTCGGTTTGAGGAGTTGGTGTCCATAAAAACGCCAGTCCAACGAGAGAGGCAAAGCATAAGCCTATAATGATCGGAAACAGACGATTTTTCATGAGAAACCTCCAGTGTTTGTAGTGTTATACCATTTTTAATTGACGGATATATCTAAAAACATTGTTTGGATCAATAGTTATGGGTGTGCTTGACACGACACGCTCTGAGACAATGCATTTAGTAGTGTGACAATAACTTTGATAAATGTCAGTCTGAATATATGTAATAGAACATTATAGTGTCAGATTCAACACGATCCTTCCAACCCGTGGTGAAGCCGTGTTGGTATTCAAGAGGCTCGTCCTGAATTTTTTTTAACACATCGTTAGGTAGTTTTGATGGTGTGTAAAAAAGATCGCCCCTCATCCCGGCAGCCAACGCTTCAGCGGAATTGGCTGCTGTTTCATAGCCGTTCATATACCCTACTTTGTAGTCTTCTGTGTGGCCTTCTGTTGGGTCTTCAGGATGGAGCGGTATTCCACACCCTGACAGGAGTGCAAGGGTCAAAAGACAAGAGAGTATAGCCCATATTCTTTTCATAATTCACCTCACATTGGATGGACTTTCAGAAATGGTATTCTGAAACAGCAATAGGACTTACGCAGCCCCCCTTGCAGGCGGGGTTTGAAACCCCGCCTGCAGTGCGCGTAATACGTAGTTATCATAGAAAAATGCGTAAGTCCTGATTAATTGTTTTCGTTTTCAAGCGAAATATGAAACATCCCACGTTTTTTAGTAGCCACATAAAGCCTATCAGCATTAATAGTGGCAGAGATGATACTGTCTGGTATCTCTGGTGAAATTTTTTCCCATTCGCCGTGGCTATTCAATAGGTGTGCGCCACTCTTGCCGACACCGTAAACCGTTGTACCAGCCACAGCCATTCGGTCTATGACGGTGTGTCCGCCTGTCTTGTCGGTTATTCCGCGCCAGTGTTCACCGTCTGCTGACATCAATACCCCCGAATCTGTCGCGACAAATACAGTTGAATCTGCGAAAACTATCGCATTGAAATGCTCGAAGCGAAACGGTAGATTTGAAGTCAGGTCTTTCCATGTGTTGCCACCATCAAGCGATCGAAATAGATGCCCATCACGTTTTCCGACGTAGACGGTTTCACCTGAAACGGCAAGCGCGAGGTCTTCCGCAATATCTTCCAGAGTCATAGCTGCTGTAGCCACAAGTCCCGTATTGAACCATTCACGTTCACCGCGTTTCCATCTGAAAAGTCTCCCCCCATATTCCACGTAGAATGTTTCACCGCTGACTGCAAATCCACTTGGGTATTTTTCCATCTGTTGAGCTGGGTCCATCCACTGTGCTATTTCGGTTACCCTATCGGCTTCTTCATCACTGTCGGGAGTGTTATCTACTATATCTTTTTTCGACGCTTTCTGCGATGCAGCTTTTGGTTTCTCTATGGAGGGACCGCTGCTAAAAAGCGGAACCCCTGGGATGGGGATTAAGACGCTACCATCCGCAGAAAGACGGAAAATGATCAATTCATCTTCCGTTTTCAGGGCGATCCCATAAAATATATCGTCAGAAATTGTTAACTGAGAACTAACTAAAAAATCGTTAGGCATCACTTCTTCTGCCGATTTTGGTGTAGATTCGCCAGAATTGAGACGAAGTGTTTCCCAAGACTGTCCGCCATCAGTGGATTTAGCAATAGACATGATTGTATTCGCGTAGAGTGCATTCTTGAATGCCACTAAGTTGGATACGTTGGTGCCAACGATTCCTTTCATAAATGGGTGCCACGATTTTCCGTCATCCGTTGATCGGGTAACCCCGAAAAATCCAGATTTGAGAAGCGTATTCTCGTCCACAGCTATAGCAGGGAACAGACCGGTGGGCATCATTGAATCCATCATCGATTTCACATCGAACGTGTCTGGGTTAAAACCGGAGCTCACCCATGTCTTGCCACCATCAATTGAGCGGAGGGTCGTCATCAATCCCATTGCCAAAAGCGTCTCACCAGTTGCGAAGATCTTAACGCTCGGTGATACTTTGTCCATAGGTGTAATGTTCGTGGGTGTTATTTCAGTCCACGAATCTCCTAAATCGGTTGAGTGGAAAATTTCCCAGGCACTTGAACCTTCGCCCCCCATAAGTTGTCCCATAAGTTGTCCGGCGTATGCGATTCTACCATCAGCACTCTCCAACTCCGCTAAGTCAAAACCTGTCCCAACATAGAGGTTGTTCTCAGAGACCGTCAAGGAGTGGATAGCTTTGGATGTTTCAATCCTCAGTTTTTCCCATGCACCTGAATGTACACGGTAAAGTCCCTGATTTGTGCCAACAAACACACTGTTTTCGATAGCAGCAATATCGAGAATAATTCCTGCTGCGTTCTCATCAATTAGGGGTATCCACTGCTGACCCGCATCTTCGGAACGAAAAACCTGATTGTCGAGGGCAAGGTATAATCCTTCGTCCGTTGTTACGAGTCCAATCGGGCTCCCTTTCGGGCGTTCACCAAGTGACTTCCACGTTTCACCGCTATCACTTGAAGCCAACACCTCACGGGTAGCAACGAGGTAGAGGGTATCGTCTCGTTCTGCCATCCGTGTAGTGTTCCCGATCGTCACAGAGGTGTTAACAAGGGTCCACATAGGTGCGTCTGGTGCCAATCTATAAACACCGACCGACGAAGCCGCATAGATATCGCCTTTAGAACTTGCCATTAAACCTGATATTACTGTTCCGTCTTCAGGACCGCTTGCTTGTATCCACTGCTGCTGTGTTGACGGATGCGTTTCCTTCTCTATCCGTGCTGCACCGAGTGCGACAGGCTCCGAGAGTTGTGGTCCGGTACTACCGCGCTTACCGATGGTATCAAAGTGTCCAGCTTGGTTCCGTAAGTCGGGCTTAGCCTGTATGTCAAGGACAACCGAGGCATCAATAATCTCAACGGTCATTTCAGATTGCGCGTCTATGTTGTAGGGTTTCTGGAAACGGGCGAGATATTGAGATCCGACCCCCATTATTAGAAAAATAAGAACTGCTGTTGCGGCAGAAAGTGTCACTGGGATCAACGGTTTACCGCCAGATGGCGGAACAGGTCTCATACGTGAAACCTCGCGCATGATGTTCTCCGTGAGATTTGGCGTGATTTGGAAATGCTCCAAAGCCGCTCTTACCATCGGTTCCTCTCTTTTTAATCGCTGTTGCGCACGGCGAAGCCGACTCTTAATCGTATTCACGGAGACACCTAAAAACGAACCAATCTCTGCTGCCGACATATCACCGAAGTAATGCAGCGTGATGACTGTTCTATCGCTCTCTTGAAGTTTCGCAAGCAGATTTTTTACGACTTCGCGTTGTGTTTCTACCGCTGTTCGTTCGTTCTCTTCGATAATATATCCCGAATACGTCGCTTTTTCTAACTGCGCACTGCTCGTTTCCTCAATCGGCTGCGTCTGCAAACGCTTTTTACGCAGCCACGAGCTGCATTGATTCGCAGCAATCACATAAAGCCAACTCGCAAAACTCTGTGGCTTCTTCAACTTTGCCAATTCCTGATATGCTTTTAGGAATGTATCCTGTGTGATTTCCTCAGCGATGTGGAAATCTCCAATTTTACGCCACACAAGCGCGTGAACCGGCTTTCGGTATCTTTTTACAAGGATTTCAAAGGCGTTATCATCGCCATCAAGAACGCGATGGATGAGTTCAACATCAATGTTTTTCATGGATTACCTCCGATTGTTCTATAATGACGCTTGTTAGGTCCGAAATGGGTGCATAATTCCGAATTATAATGTTACACCATTTCTAAATGTGCTTGTAGCATAAACTGTATGAAGTTTAAGAATTTAATTTGATATTTTGACCGATTGCCTATAATGACGCTTGCTGGATGCGAAATGGGTGCATAATTCCGAAAAAAATTAGATTTTAATCCAGACCCATACCACATTCAGAGTAATTTAGTTGTCCGTTTTTTACCCAAATTTGAAGCCCCTCAGGACCCGTAGGTGCGGTTTCTAACCGCACCGGGGCTGTAACAAAAAGCATAAAACCCGCGAATTTCTTAAAACTAAATAGCCCTGATACCACATTTCTGTAATCTATATGAATTAGGACTGTTTGATTACGGATTGCCCAAGCAGCATTTCGCCGAGGCACGGAGACCTCGGCGAACAATAAAACCTTCTATATAAGTTCTGATACTATTTCCTCAACTGACGTTTGCCAAAATGACCTTTCAGCACCTTTGCGTGCTAATCCGTTGCGGCGATTTTATTCAAATCCCAGATGAAAACCGTGCCATCTGAATCGCCACTCGCAACTGCCTTGCCTTTAGCGAGTGCCATTCCAGCAAGTGCCTTATCTTCCAAAAATGTCACCGCACCAATTTCACCCGTGTGTCCTGTGAGTGTCTGGATGGGCTGCCCAGTTGTGAGGTCCCACAGCCGAACCGTTTTATCGGAACTCCCGCTGGCAAGAAGTTTAGCGTCCACTGCGAAGTCTATAGCAGTAATACCTTCCGTATGCCCTGTAAGCGTATAAAGCGGCTTGTCGGTGTCCGCATTATTCCATAATTGGATCGTTTTGTCGGCACTTCCGGTCGCGAGGGTTTTCCCATCTGGATAGAGCGTTAGGACATTAATTGAATCTTTATGTCCAGTTGTAATACGCCATTCACCAAGCCTCGGAACTTGAACAAAGCACTGCTGCGGTGTGCCACTGAGTACCCTTGCCTTGACTTCGCCTCTGTAGGAACACGCGATGGCTATGAGATCCACCTCCCTTGAAGACGATTGCGAACTCCGACGACCTGCATCACGTGTATGCCAAGACCGAATTGCATCGTTTTCGCGACTTGCACTCCAAAACCTTTTACCGTTAGCAGAAAACGCAACAGTGTTCACAGGTGCCGTGTGTTCCTCTCGGACCCGTCTGAGTCTCCCAGTCTCCGTGTCCCACAACCGTACCGTTTTGTCCAATCCACCACTGATGAGCCGTTTACCGTCTGGAGAAAAGGCGACTGCTAACACCGAATCTGTATGTTCGGCAAGTACTATCAGTGCTTTGTAGGTCCTTGCATCATAGATGTGGATACTGTTTGCGGCTGCTATCGCGAGTCGGTTTGCGGATCGAGAATATGCGATAGCGTTTACAGGTCCCTCACCGACATCAATTCGGGCAATGGCACCCATAGGTAAATCCTGAGTAAACCCATTTGTGAGAAAAACAGCAACAGTTAGAAATAGGATAAAACTTCCTAATTTCGTTATCTTCATTTTTATATCCTTGAGGACTTATGCATTTCCTCTTAAAGTCCCCTTGATAAGGGGCGGGGAATGCCCATAAGGCATTCATACCCGGTGAATGCCCATAAGGCATTCATACCGTTGATTCTGATTCTTTAGGGGGTTTAAAGGAATTACCGCTCTTTGCGTCTAAATGTCTGATATTTGTCCAATTTGCGTAAGTCCTGTCCTTATCAGTTATCAGTCTTAGCATCTATGGAGATCGTCGCGAGAAAAGAGTTGACCTTCCCCTTCCCACTGAATGCATTACCGGTAGCCGCCACCTTAAAGTGTGCACCTCTATCAAAACTATGCGTGAGTTTTCCAACTTTACCGGGAGAAATACCCGATGCTGAGGTAAGAATAACTTTAGGCATCCCGTCCGAGTTGAGTTCCGTGTCGCTGGCAAAAAGGATGAAAGCCGCTGCTGCCTCTGCACGACCGATCCTGAGATCAATAGTGAGTGTGCCACCGTCTTTAAACGCTGTCGTGTCAATCTCAACAACGGTGTAATCTTGGTAGGTGGTTTCTGGGGTTCGGAAGACACTCAAAACCTGTTGCGATGGGTTCTCATCGTTGAGTGTTACCTTCTTCGTCTGTGCGGTGAGGAATCTTGGCACGTATTCGGACTGATTTGTGCTTGTAGTGAACCCGCTACCTTTATTAGATGTAGTGGATCTACCGAGTTGATTTCGCACATCCGGTTTCAATGCAAGATTCAGAACAATCGGTGCATCAACGAGTTCTACCCTCATTTCTGATGTAGCATCAAGGTTGTAGGGCTGTTGAAAGCGTTTCTGGTACTGATTGCTGACACCAAGTGCCATCACTACAAGCGCAAGGGTTGAAGCGGCGATCGCCCACGGCACAAACGGTTTACCGCCAGAAGGGATTACCGGTTCAATACGTGAGATCTCTTGCATGATATTCTCGGTGAGACTCGCCCTAATTTGGAACCCTTCCAATGCTTCCCGGATCATCGGTTCCGCTTTCTTCAGGCGAAATCGTGCGCGACGGAGGCGACTCTTAACCGTGCTTGCGGATACTCCTAAAAATCGGCTAATCTCTTCACATGTCATCTCCCCGAAGTAGTGGAGTGTGACGACGGTACGTTCACTTTCCCGTAGCCGGGCAAGCAATTTATGGACGATACTGCGCTGTGCTTCTGTTGCGGCTTTCGCCTGTTCTTCAGCGATGTATTGAGAATAGGTCGTGTTGTCTATCAGGTCGATGTCGGTTTCATCCAACGATTGCGTTTGCATCCGCTTCTTTCTAAGCCATGCTTGGCATTGGCGCGAAGCGATTCTATACAGCCACCCTTCAAACCGATGTGGATCCTTCAGGGTCCCCAGTTTTTTGTAGACTTGTAGGAAAGTGTCCTGCGTAATCTCTTCAGCGATGTGAAAATCGCCTACTTTCCGCCAGGCAAGCGCGTGGACAGGCTTCTGGTATTTTTTCACTAATTTCGCAAAAGCATCTTGCTCGCCTGCAAGGACGCGTTGGATCAGTTGGGCATCATCATTTTTCATTCGTTACCTCCAAAGAATGGAGCCTGGAGAATCTCTAAGAATGACAGTGGGTCTATTCGTGCTTTTGCACTTTTACCCTCAATTTGAATCACTTTCGACGGAGATTTTCGCAAGAAAACCGTTGATTTTTCCATTTTCACTGGAATTACCGATAGCCCCTAACTTAAAGAATTGGCTGCCGTCAAAAGAATGCTTGATAACTTCCCTCTGGTTCGTTGGAATATTCCGTGCGGAAACAAGCGCGTTGGCAGGCGCGAATTCTGTAGCGTCACCGGAAAACAGGTCAAACGAACCAGACACTTCGGATTCCCCAACCCAAACATCAATAACAAGCACGCCGCCATCTTCAAACGCTGTCGCATCAATCTCAACAACGGTATAATTTTGCGCGTCGGTCTCTGATGTCCGAAAGACGCTGAGGACCTCTTGCTCGGAATGTTCATCCGTAAGCGTAACCCGCAAACCGTCATCTACCATCGCACCGGATTCGACAGCCGTTTCAAGGAGTGTATCCCAATGTATCGGAGCATCCTCACGTAACCCAGGGAGTTTTCCGTCCAAGGATTCTTGGAGAAATAAAAGATAACCCTTTGCACCGTCGTATGGTGGATGGCGGTCATTGACAGGGAGTCTACCCATCAGTTCAAGGTCCGGCGAGAACACCAAAGAATCCGCAGGCGAGTGTTCCTTCCATCCTTTCTTGATTGCTTGCGCTAATGGAATCGTTTTGTCAAGCGGTTTGAAGTCGTGCTCGCGTAGCAGTGCCATAGAGGCTTTCTTACGAGGCGAGGGTTCTAATTCACCGTTCAACACCCAAGCATTGATAAAATTTTCGTTCATGAATTCAATATTTTCGTCGTAGGAGAGGACACCTGCCCTCAGGCTTTTGCCGCTCCCTCAGCACGATTCATCTGTCAAAGGCCCGTCTATAGAGATCACATGCATCGGTTTCTGTTCTGCTTGTGCCCTTTCCAGGACCTGCGCTAACGGGACCCAGTTAATTTGTTGCGACTTGTAGAAGCGCAGTATCAGTGCGCGTTCTGCTTCCGCTGAGGTAATGGATGCTGTGAATTTAATGTGTTCCAAAAGGTCTTGTGCCCCCGCACGGAGTTCCATTTTCGGGCAAAAACCGGTACTTGTAATATGATGGGAGGCATTCTTGTCCCGCTTCCAGTTAACATCAAAGTTTATGACACCTTTAGGGACGTACATCTCAAAGAAAGCGACCTTCTCCGCAATTCGGTCAATCACCAGATGTCCAGTAAACTGTGAAGGTGTAAACCACCCATCTTCGAGTCTAAATTCGGCGTGAATCCGGAACACGATGTCGGCATATTGGTCGTTGTAAGCCCGCAGACACGCCCACAAACCGAACGAATCCCCGAAATTGATATGAAGAAAGAAATTGGGATTCGGATGCAGTTGCTTGAGCAAGGGGACAACTCCCATCATATCTGGCACCCAGAGTTCGCCAACCGAAACCGGCTGTTTTGGAAGAAATCCTTGGAAAACCGAGGTGGGATGCTGCTTTTCGGGTTCAGCAACCCGAAGATTCACCAACGCGTCCCACTGCTTAAAAGTATCGGACAAACTCTCCTCAGCCAGAGCGATGGAGCCTTTCACTAAGACTTCTGAGGTGTCATCAAGGTTAAGTGTAATTTTGTTATCTACTGCCGAGGGGTTGTCGGCATTAAGGTGTCCACTCATCGCTATGAGAATGAGTAGCGCAATGCTTAAGGTTTTCATGCTTATCTCCTCACAATTATCTAAAATATTTATGAAACTATACCTACCGGACCTATGGTTAATTTTCGTCGCTCGTTTCTGGTGTGGGTTCCACGGAAAATTCAGCGAGGAAACCGTTGACTTTGCCTTTCTCACTGAGCCAACTACCAGTAGCCCCCAACTTGAAAACTTTTCCCTGCTCAAAAGGATACTCGATTTTACCCTGCGTGTTGGCGGGAACATCCCATGCCGAGGTAAGCGCACCACGAGGTGGCCCTTCTGTGGGGAGTTCAGTCTCACCATCATAAAGATCAAACGAGCCAGCAGATTCAGCATCGCCTACTGAGATCGTAATCGTCAGCACACCACCCTCTTTAAAGGCGGTCGTATCAATTTCCACGACGGTATAGTCTTGAAAGCCTTGTCCGGCTGCACGAAAAATGCTGAGAACCTCTTGTGCAGGATGCTCACGGGTAAGCACCACGCGCAAACCGTCATTAGCAATAGCCTCGGATTCGACGGCAGTTTCGAGGAAAGTATTCCAATCCATTGATGGCGGTTGCCGGGCAACCTCAGGCAATCCGGGACGTTTCTCATCTAAGGATTCTTCAAGAAATAAAAGGTAACCTTTCGCGCCGTTGTATGGCGAAGTTCGTTCATTGACCGATAGCCTGCCCATCACATCAAGACCCGTCGAGATTACTAAAGAGTCTGCGGGAGATCTCGGTTTCCATCCCGTGATGATTGCTTCTGCTAATGGATGCGTTTTGTCGAATGGTTTAAAGCCTTGCTGGATTCTCGCCGCAATGAAGGCTCGCTTATTCCGGGTACGTCCTAATTCGACGTTTGATACCCAAACATTGATGAAATTTTCGTTCAAGAATTTAATAACACGGTTGTCGGAGAGGACACCTGCCCTCAGGCTTTTGCCGCTCCCTCAGCACGACTCATCTGTCAAAGGCCCATCTATAGAGATCACATGAATCGGTTTCTGCTGTGCTTCTGCCATCTCCAATACCTGTTCCGGCGGCACCCAGTTAATGCGTTCCGATCTATAGAATTTATGTATCAAGGCGCGTTCCGCTGCTTCTTGGGTAATGGTATCTGTAAATTTGGTGTTTCCAAGTAGATTTTGATTCCCAGTGCGGAGTTCAATTTTCGAGCAAAAACCGGTAGTCGTATGAAAATGGGAGTCGTTTTTATCTTGCCTCCAGTTAACATCAAAGTTTATGACACCTTCAGGGACGTACATCTCAAAGAAAGCGACCTTCTCCTCGGTTCGGTCAATCACCAGATGTCCGGTAAACTGCGACGGTGTAAACCACCCATCTTCGAGTCTGAACTCCCCATGAATCCGAAACACAATGTCGGCGTATTGAGCATTGTAAGCACGCAGGCACCCCCATAAACCATACGAATCCCCTGAATTGATGTGCATGAACAAATTGGGGTTCGGATGCAGTTGCCTGAGCAAAGCGAGGACACCCGTTGCATCTAATGCCCAGAGTTCACCCACCGATACCGGTTTAGTTGGGAGAAAAGATTGGAAAACCGATGTCGGGTGCTGTTTTTCGGGTTCAGCAACCCGCAGATTTGCTAATGCGTCCCATCTCACATGGAAATCGGAGCCAGTATTCTCAATTGGAGCGATGTAACCTTTTACTGAGACTTCTGAAGTATCCGTAAGTTTAAGTGTAATTTTATCGTTCGCTGCCGAGTGCTTATCGGCGTAGAGTTGTCCACTCATCACTATTAGAACGAGTGAGATAATGGTTAAGGTTTTCATTTTTAATCTCCTTACAGTTAGCACACGTTGAAAAAATTGTAGAGATTCACGCGAGATTAACTAACAAAAGTCGTGTTTGTGAAAAACTCTGTAGGTCTGTTATCTTGCACGTCTGCGTATGTAGATTATAACATAAACGCTAATCCGTTGAGACGATTTTATCCAGATTCCAAATGAAAACGGTGCCATCTGAACTCCCACTGGCAAGCATATCGTCTCTCACGAATCCGACAGCACTGATTTTGCTTGTATGGTTCGAGAAGGTGTGAAGGTGTTGTCCAGTTGTGAGGTCCCACAATCGGACCCTTTGGTCAGCACCACCACTCACAAGTATTTTGCCGTTCGGGGAGAACGCCACTGTAGTGACTGTTCCTGCGTGTCCTTTGAGAATCCACAGCGGATCTCCGAGATCCGTATCCGCCCGTAGTGGCTCCGTATCTGTAATTTTCCAGACCTCTATTGTCCAGTCAGAACTCCCAGTTGCGATAAACTCGCTGGAGGGAGAAATCGTTAAAGCGACGATTTTTTCTCTATGTTTTGTGAGAATAGGTTCAAAATCTTTGTAAGGGTCTATCTCAGATAAGAAAACAGCGAATTGAAACTTGTCTTTAACAGCCATTGTCAGTTCAACAGCCTTTGCAAAAATTTTACCGGACTGTGAGAACGCCGCTGCCGTGATTGACTTCTCAATATCTGATGAGGAGGTACTGGAACTCCAACGGCCCCCATCACGCGAGTACCACGACCGAAGCATGTTGTTTTTGCTACTTGCACTCCAAAACTTATCGCCCTTCGCAGAAAAGGCGACAATATTAACAGGTGCTGTGTGTTCGTCGCGGGCACGTCTGAGTTTTCCCGTCTCTGCTTCCCACAACCGCACTGTCTTGTCTGAGCTGCCACTGACGATCAATTTGCCGTTCAAAGAAAAGGCGACTGCCTGCACCGAATCCGTATGTCCAGCAAGCACCATCAATTCTTTGTGGGTATCCGCATCATGGATATGGATATTATTCGCGGCAGCTATCGCAAGTTGATTCGTGGATTGAGAGTATGTCATAGCATTAATAGGTCCCTGACCGGTATTAATTTGAGTGATAGCGTATTTAGGCAACCCCTCGGCAAAACCGTTCACGAGAAACATAGCAAGGGTTAAAAGGAGCATAAAACTTGTTAATCTGGTCATCTTCATTTTTCGTATCCTTTTCAATTGAGTACCTACGGCCCACACGCCGCTGGTGAGGTTTAAAACCTCGTCAGCAAAGGACGCTGCGTAAGTCCTGTCAATTATCAGTTGTCATTTAGCAGCAGTCGGTTCTACAGAAATTTTTGCGAGGAACCCGTTAATTTTTCCCTTCTTGCTGGCGTTACCAATAGCACCTAACTTAAAGACTCCACCCCGATCAAAAGGATACTTGATAACTTCTCTCTGATTCGTTGGAATATCCCGTACGGAGACAAGGGCATTGTCAGGCACAAGTTCTGTAGTATCCGCAGCAAACAGGTCAAACGACCCTGAAACTTCAGATTCCCCGACCCAAACATCAATCATAAGCACGCCACCCTCTTTAAAGGCTGTCGCATCAATCTCAATGAGTGTGTAACCTTGAGACTCAGTCTCAGATGTCCGAAAAACACTGAGAATTTCTTTCTCGGAATGTTCACCGGTAAGCACAACGCTCAAACCCGTGTCTACAATAACACCTGATTCGACGGCGGTTTCGAGGTGAGCATCCCAATCTTTGGGTTGCGGTTCTGAGGATTTCTCGACCAACCCTGGGAGCTTTCTGTCCAAGGATTCTTGGAGAAATACAAGATACCCTTTGGCACCATTATAGGGTGAAGAACGTTCATTGACGGGAAGTCTTCCCATCAGTTCAAGTTCCGTTGATAGCACCAAGGAATCTGCGGGTGAGTGTTTCTTCCAGCCTTTCATGATGGCTTGTGCTAACGGGCGCGTTTTGTCAAACGGTTTGAAGCCTTGCTGCTGTCTGAGTCCCATGAATTTCTGTTTAAAGGGCGTGCGCTCTAATTCTACATTCGATATCCAAACATTGATGAAGTTTTCGTTCAAGAATTTAATAACACGGTTATCGTTGAGGACACCTGTCCTCAGGCTTTTGCCGCTCCCTCAGCACGACTCATTATCCAAGGGACCATCTATAGATATAGCGTGAATCGGTTTCTGTTGGGTGTGTGCCATCTCCAAGACTTGGTCCGGTTGTACCCAATTAATTTGTTGGGATTTATAGAAGCGGAGTATCAAGGCGCGTTCCGCAGCTTCTTGGGTAATCGCTTCTGTGAATTCGACATTTTCCAGAATCTCCTGCGGGCCAGCGCGAAGTTCGACTTGCGAACAAAAACCTGCACCCGCTACACGGCTGCCATCTATTATCCGATTGAAATCAAAGTTGACCGGACCCCCCGGAACGCGCATTACGAAAAACGCGACGCGCCCTTTCGCTCGATCAATCACAAGATGTCCCGCAAACTGGGAAGGTGTGAACCAACCATCCTCAAAGACAAATTCTGCATGGATACGAAACGCGATGTCGGCAAACTCATCATTATAAGCACGTAAGCATGCCCACAGCCCATACGAATCTCCCGTATTAATATGCATATTCACACTCGGATTGGGGTGCAGCTGCCGCAGCAATTCCAGTACCCCATCCGGCTTGACCTTCCAGAGTTCACCCACCGAAACCCGTTTACTTGGAAGAAAAGCCAATTGGCTTGGCAGAAAAGCGTGAAAAACCGATGCCGGATACTGCTTTTCCGGTGCAACAACCCGCATATTTGTCAAAGCGGGCCAGTCCCTACCGGAATTGGACACAGTATCTCCAATCGGCGCAATAAAGCCCTGGACAGACACCTCAGAAGTGTCATCAAGCTTAAGTTTAATTTTGTTGCTCGCTGCCGAGTGGTTGTCGGCGTTGAGTTGTCCACTCATCATGATTAGGATAAGGACAGCAACAGCAAAGGTTTTCATTTCTTGTCTCCTTAAATGAAGATTAACAATTTAATTCATTAATTTGTGAACAATGTCCAGTGCGATTAGGAATGCAGATCACAAATGTAAAGCAAATTCTACCGGGCCCTGAGAAATTAGAATTACCCATGAGTGTTTGCGTAAGTCTTGTTTTATTCTTCCTTTTCCAAAAATAGTTTCTGAAACTTGGAAACTACACCGCTCATCATATTTTCTAAATCGTTTTTAGGAAATAAGTGCAAACCTGTCTGGGAATGTTCAATCAAGTTTACTGTGAGATGGTTAACACGTTCCCAATTTGACACAGCAACATCCGGTTTGAGAATACTATTGTCAAAATAGTCAATATACTGAATACAGGCAGCGATATTTCCGGTTTTTTGCTTATTTGCGCCAACGCGTGCTTCCACGAGAACAACGGAGATCACATAGGATACGCCTGCTTCAATGTCCGTAACGACATCTATATCTTCGGTTTTACTAAATGCTTCACGCAGCTGTTCTTGGGCTACCGGTATAAGTTCACTTTCACCTGCAAGGTCAAGAAGGATTTTGATCCGCTGTGGATGTTCTGAGGATTCTTGGACAGGTATACCTTCTAATGAGATTGCTATAAAGCTTAGCATTCCACTCATCAGCAGAAAAAGTATCAAAACGCGTTTCATTTTATTTTCCTTTTATTGTGAAACTCAACTGAGATTTCTGAAGTCTCTTTAGGTTTTAATGTAATTCTGTTATTAGCTGCCGGATTTCATAGACATTAAGTGATTCGCCCATCACGATTAAGACCGGATCAGATCGGGTTGCTACGCAACCCTTTCAGCAATCAGAATAGGTTTGGATATGCCCGCACTGGCTGCTGAAAATAAACGCTGGAAACACAATTTACTCGCTCAATATATAGTGACGCGCTATATTGAGAAAACGGTTGCCTAATTTTTTGCGTTTTCAGTTTGAAGAAAGGTTTTGAAAGCGTCTACCTCATATTCTTGACTCGGGTGCGTCGGTAAAAAGAATTTCGTGCCTCTGTGAGTAACTGGGTATTCCGAGCGATGCATCCGCAATCGGTTCCCAACTTGGCGTAAAATTGTCCAATCACCGGTTCATACGTCTGCGCGTAAGAAAAAGAGACATGCTCCTGAAAGAAACACACCGGCAAATAAAACGAGCAGCGACATATCTACTAAGGCTGAGTTGAACGAGTCTCTAAAAGTCAGTTTATCCTCAAATATCGGAATCTGTTCAGGGGTGATTGGCTTATTAGACATGCCTTCGGGAATACCAATGAGATGGAGACTTTCGGAATCAATGCTATCGATTTCGACGATGAATTGTCGAAATCGTTTTGTATAAAGCTGCACGTTTTCCACGAATTGTCGGTGTCGATTCAATCCAGTGGCTGCCATTGATTCGAGTGTGTATTGAACGGTCGCTGCTGGAGATAAACGGCACACGAATCGTGCTTGCTGTACTTGTTTAATTTGTGCCATTAAGTACTCCCGATTTAGATCCTCTCGAATATTTCTATCAAAGTTCACCCACTCCATCTTGAACCTCAGGAGAGACAATAGTTCATCTTTCTGAGCTTTATTCCGGTCAATGTGTTGTTTCATTTGGATCCATTTACGACTATTTTCTGTTCTGGTGTTATTTATAAATTCTCTCTTTGTCGCGCGAAACTGATGCACCGTTTGAATGGGTGTTGACCATTTCACTGCGAGTGTCCCCAGCGTTAGGGGCATAAAAACCACCACTATTACCCAAATCAACAGGAGCACGACCAGGCTCATTCGTCTCTCTAACCGAGCAGAAACCATCAACCCGACCGCAATGAAGATGCAGGCATAGCAACAAACAATGAGAAAGACCAGCGCAAGGCGTGCCCAGTCTGCAGGAGCAAATTGAATCCAAGGCGATGTAGAAAGAATGGTTATGTTCAACAAAAAGGCAAAAGTGAATGGAAGAACGAGGGCGATGAGTATCCCCAGGAATTTACTTACCACTATCAGGGACCTAGAAATCGGATTGGCAAGACACAATCGGAGCGTTCCATGTTCTCGTTCGCCTGAAAGGGCATCAAAGGAAAATAAAATTGGAATAAAAGAGAATAAATACGTGATGATAAATACCCAATCCAAGGGTACGCCCGGCGGCCGTAAATTTTTTGATTTCTGTTTTGTTTCGGGGTAACCTACAGTCGCTATGCTTTTCACGTCGCCTGCCGTCCAAGAATCATCATCTATAACAAGCTTCGGAAGAAAGGCATCACCACCATTGGCAATGAAGGAGAGCGCAGATGGACGTTTGTACAGTTCACCAGGTCCCCTTTGGATCAACGTGTACAGCCGCGTCTGCGCTTTCAACTTGTTGATGGATACAGTAACGTTCTTGGAATACTCTTGGATTTGGTCTGCGTGTTTCTGGAGGTGCACAATAGCATTGGTTACCATTAATGCAATCATAATGAACGTAGTTAATGCGAAGCGCAAACTATTGATATGGTCAAATAATTCTCTTTTAAGGATGTGCCAAATCATCATTGATCCGCCTTATAATCTGTCTGAATGTATTGACATACGCTGTCCCCACTGGAGTCTGTATCCGTGTTCTAAAGTCCAAGGTTTTAGCATCGGCATATTTTGTTGACCAGTAAACCGCATTTTAGTTACTCAGTTAAATCGGTTCCCTTTAGGTTCCACAGGATAACTGTGCCGTTGGAGCTCCCACTGGCAAGTGTTTTATCGCCAAAAAAGGTTACAGCAGTAATCATGCTTGTATGTTCTGTAAGCGTATCAAGAGGTTTCCCTGTCTCAACATCCCACAACTGAATGGTTTTGTCCGAACTTCCACTGGCAATCAGTTTCCCAGGGTCTGAAAATGCTATAGCCGTGATACCTCTGGTGTGTTTAGAGAGGATATGGCTCGGTTGCGTCGTGTCTTTTATATTCCACAACTGGATTGTCTTATCCGCGCTGCCAGTGGCGAGGAGATTACCGTCGGCATGAAGGGTTAAGACATTGACCGGATCGGCATGCGTTGCTCTGAAAATAGTTGAAGTTCTCGTGCCGTGCAGGGAAATAAAGAAAATAAGGAACCCATCTCCGAGTTCGGGGGCAGTGGCGGTGCTTGCCCTTACTAAGATTTCGGCGTTGGGTGAAAACACCGTTGCAGTGTATACATCTTTAGGCTTCATGTAGGGTAGGGTACCCTGCCTTTTGCTGCTCTTGCCGCCGTCATACGAAAACCAAGATCGAATCTCTCTGTCGTTGTTACACCCACTCCAAAACATTTCGCCATCGGCAGAGAATGCGAGAGCATTGACGTGTCCCCAATGTTCTTCGCGGGTGCGAACGAGTTCACCGGTGTCAGTTCTCCACAGCCGGACCGTCTCGTCCTGACCGCCGCTAATCAGAAGCTTACCGTCGGGAGAGAGTGCTACCGCTAACACCGAATCTGTATGTCCGGTAAACGAGATAAGCTCTTTGTAAGTTTTGGCATCATAGAGTTGGAGACTTTTTGTACTCGCAATCGCGAGATGTCTGCCATCCGTAGAAAACACCATATCATTTATTGCCCCTTGCTGAACATCAATACGGGCTTTAACCGTTTGAGACAAACTTTGTGCCCCGCTGTTTGTCTCAAACAGGGGAACACTCAGCAGCAGAACGAGACTTGCCAATTTTAGTACCTTCATTTTCCGTATCTCCTCTTGTATAAAAGGTAGTTGATATGCCAGTTAAATAGTGGCGTTTGGCTTTTAAAATGGTTCACAAATTCAATCTTTGTGGTTTTTTCGATGCCACGTGATTTGCTACAGATGTGAAAACTTTTACCTTCTTACAGCATTTAAATTAATACGCTATACATCCATTCTGATAAAAACCTGAACTGTGCCGCCAAAGAGAACCAGATTCATGACTAACAATACAAAAAGTTCAGGAATCGCCCGGTGTGCGTTGACCCAGACATCTTTACGATCAAAGTGAAACTGGGGCAAGTTCGACCAATCCACAATACCCTTGTCAGAAGCAAACCAGAGTCGACTGGCAAAGGCATCCTCTTGGTAAAAATAGTTAATGAGTGCTTGATGGTACTTCTGTGTGGCTTCAGCGAAATCAAGCATGCCATCCAAATCGGTTCCCACCCAAGCGGCTGTTGCAAACCTATAGAGACTTGCCGGACTTAGCTTCATCAAAAGTTCATCCCACCTTGATTGTTGAATATCTGTCCTTTCCAAACTTTGTTCTCGGATCAGAGCTGTTTTTTTGGCTAAGCGGATTTCCAATGCGCTTATGGTCTTATAATACTCTTGGACATGAGGAACGAGTTCCTCTGATTGTGGATCCAATTCCAGATTTACCTTATATCGTCCGTCTCCCCAAGCGACCGCGCCTTTTCCCGTGAGATTAAACCATGGTGGCTTGCCCATAAGTGGGCTGTTTGCTACGAACCGGCGTTTTTCTCTGTCAACTTCTTCCCAAATCTGATTTACTTGTCGCTCTACTGAGGATTTTTCAGCGTGCGTATCGCCGACTGGATTCATGGTAAATTGACTCCAGGTTGGGTAAAGGATGACCAGAACTACCCATGAGAACATACAGAGCATGGCCGAGGTGGCGGTCCGTTGAGACATGGTGGAAATAAAGAGTCCAATCAGATAGAAAATGGAGACATACGCAATTGTCGTTAGGAAAATCCCGCTGATTCGGAGGAAGTCATCCGGACTGAGTTGAATTGAACTGGTTGTTGATAATAGAATCAGAATCAACAACAGGCTCAAAAGCAATGGCAGTAACAGGCAAATCATAGCACCGATATATGTACCAACAAGGAGAGAACTTCGCGATACTGGCTGGGAGACAAGGAGCCGCAAGGTGCCAGTTTCCCGTTCTCCAGAAATGGCATCGTAGCCAAAAAGCAGGGCAAGTAGGCTCAGTACCACTTGAAAGATAAAGGCAAGATCAATCTTTAAAAAAAGGTTTAAAAACGGGTTCGCTAAGTATCGCGCGGAAGCATTGGAAATCAACGGGACAAGGCTATAATAGATTTCAACCGTACTTCCAAGCTGTTTTTCTAATCCTGTACTAAAGAGACTCAACGGATTTGGTGGACGTTCAATAAACAGTTCTAAAGTTGAATAAGTTTCTGCCGCCTCCACTTTCTGGCGATGAACTGTTTTTTGAATGTTGTAGTCAGCGAGTCGACGCTCGTATTCATCAATAAGCACAAGCGTATTGAAAACAACAAGAAGGAGAGTAATGATAACGGCAGCAAAAAAGCGAGCACTCATCAGATGAGAGAGGAACTGTTGGCGTATGAGTGTTAGTAACATGATAGCTTCCTACCTTTCGCTTAAGTGTGACTTCTGTGTTTCCTTCCAAATCGCACCTACCTATTTTTGGTCAAAGCATCCTTTAGAAATGTCCGGTATGTCTCGTTAATGACCTCAATGTCCTCGTTTGGTTTTGTTAGATCCTGATAAGGTAAATGACCTATCAACTCCAATTGAGGCGATAGTACAAAACTGTTTACCGAACCATCTACGCCCTGCGCGACAGCCGCTTCAAACGTTGTGGAAACCGTATTTGCGAATTTACTTACTAACTCGTCCTTCGTCCCGTTCTGAAGTTCACGCAGATCCCGAATCAGAAGGAATACATTGACATAGTGCTTATTGAGCAATTTTACGATTTTTGAATCGGAGAGGACAACTGTCCTCAAGGTTTTACCGCTCGCTCAGCACGATTCGTCGTCAAACACACCCCAGGTGAGAATCACATGAATAGGGCGGTTCTCCGCCTGTGCTTGTGCAACAGCCTCCTCAATAGGGAGCCTCTCAATTTCGGAAAACTTATAGAAGGAAGCCTCTAACAGGTCTTTCACCTCGTTTTCGGTAATGGCAGTCTCCCAGGCAATATCACTCTGGTCATGCGCGTTTTGTGCGATCAGTTCCATGCGCGGCACGTAAACCATATCCGCACTGCCAAAGGCGTTGATGTCAACATTGGTCTTACGCGGTGGGAGATGGAGCCAAAAATCGCGAATCGTTCCACTGTTCCGATTGAGTATCAACCGTCCGGTGAATTGTGCGGGTGTAAAGTAGGCACGCGCCTCCTCATCCAATAGAAATTCGGCATGAATTCTGAAGACGATTTCGGCATGAGTCGCCGAAAGTGCGCGAAGACATGCGAACGCACCCTCTGACTCCAAACCTACCTTTATCAGAACTATACGCCGACCAAATACCTCTATGGCACCTTCTCCACCTGGGTTGATATGCATCTCCGCGGTTGCTCCGGCGTGAAACTGGCGGAGAAACGGGAGGACTTCGTTCATATCCAGTTCCCACACGTGTCCGACAGGAACAGATCCTTTCGGAAAAAAGGCTTTGAAAGCGTCTACGTCATATTCTTGACTGGGGTGCGCGGGTGAAAGGTTTTTAAATAGCGCGGCATGTTTTGGCGTATGATCGGGTAAACCGAGCGAGGCATCCGCAATTGGATCCCAATATGCCTGCACCTGTAGGGTTTCCTTCGTATCCAGTGTTTTTCGCAGATTTATTTTATTTGTGGCACAACTTAGAAGGCTTATGCATAAGCCGAAAATTGATGCCATCAAAACTGTGGTAACTAACCAATTTCTTCTTTTCATCTTTTATCTCCTGACAATTAACATACGTAACGATCGATGCTTTAGTGGATTCTGTTCGCGTTCACGTAAATCCGGGTTTCAATATATAAAGACGCGAGGGAGGGACAAAACGGTTGCCTAATTTTTTAAAAAATCGGAGAAAACGGACACAATTCTGATGCAAAAACACAAAACCACTCATCTATAGTTAGGACTTACGTATTTGCTCTTAAAGTCCCCCTGATAAGGGGATTTAGGGGGTTAAATACAACGAAATACCCTCACTGTAAGGTGTTTTCAGCAAAATATACCGTTTTTTATTTTCCATAAGTCCTATATAGTAAAATATGGAACCGCTGTGATTGCTGATGGTTAATACACTGAAAACTGAATGGCTCTGACCTATTTTAAAATACAAGTTGCATGTCATCCCGCTTTAAGGTATCTTATAATAACATTCTGTGCTAACCCTGCTAAGGAGTTTCAGAGTTTGCGAGATTACACCAAAGTCACCGAACGCTTGAACAATTTGGAAGTACCCATAGAATTGATGGGTAGCGTCCACGCCAAAGAAAATATTAGTCTGCCAATCCATCAAATCCGCTTAGATTCATCTGCACGTAAGCCGCAACAGGTGCTTATCACTGGCGGTATGCATGGCGATGAACCCGCGGGTGTTGAGGCTGTTTTACAGTTCCTCGAACGTGACAATACCGCATTTCTGAAAAATTTTTCATTTCTAATAATCCCGTGTATCAACCCTTACGGCTATGTTCATAACACGCGTGAGACCCGTGATGGCATAGACATCAATCGCTCTTTTGAAACGGATGATGTCGCTGAGGTCGCTATCATCAAAAAGGCACTCGGTCAGACCCAATTTTCACTCGCGATAGACTTCCACGAAGACTACGATGCCACCGGATTTTACCTCTATGAAGGCAAGCGTGACGAAAAATATATCGGTCCTAAACTCGCCGCAGCTGCCAAAGCAATCGGTCCAATAGATCCGGAAGACCCCGGCGAAGATGCCCCAGATCTCGCCGAAGGTGTCTACAAAGTCGCTAATTCATGGGGAACGCAAGGGTTAACACCTTACCTGTTGCATTTTCATAGCGAACATGTTATTATCTCTGAAACACCAACAGTCTGGCAGCTTGAACAACGCACAGCACTCCATCTAACGATACTGGATACCGCGCTTAACATTGTATCGGGAAAGGAAGTATAAATGGAAGATCAACAGATGCTATCGAATGTCAATACTGCTTCTCAGCCTTCGGAACTGAAAATTACCGACATGCGTATCGTTCGGACGCAAACAGGCGGACCCATTTTGAAACTCGACACGAACCAAGGCATTCACGGTCTCGGTGAAGTTCGAGATGGCGCGAGTCCGACCTATGCGCTGATGCTCAAAAGTCGAATTTTGGGCGAAAATCCGTGTAACGTTGATAAAATCTTTCGACAGATTAAGCAGTTCGGGCACCATGCGCGACAAGGTGGCGGGGTTTGTGGGATTGAAATGGCATTGATGGACCTCGCTGGCAAGGCGTACGGCGTGCCGTGTTACCAACTCGCGGGTGGTAAATTCCGAGATAAAATCCGATGTTATAGCGATACCCCGTCCCTTAGAGACCCCGAACAGATGGGGAAGGTACTCCAAGAACGCATTGATAGAGGGTTCACTTTCCTGAAAATGGATATCGGTGTTGGACTCCTACGCGGAACCCCGGGTACACTCTCGGCACCGCAGGGAAATTTGGATACTTCTAACCTGATGCATCCCTTTACCGGCATCCGTTTGACCGAGTCGGGCATCGCTATACTTTGCGAATACGTAGAAACCGTTCGGGACAGTATCGGCTATGAGATACCGCTTGCGGTCGATCATTTCGGACATATCGGTATTGAAGACTGTATCCGCCTCGCAAGAGCATTAGAGAAATACAATCTCGCGTGGTTGGAGGATATGGTGCCGTGGCAATACACTGACCAATATGTGCGTCTCTCTAATTCATGTGCAACACCTATCTGCACAGGAGAGGACATCTACTGCAAAGAGGACTTTATGCCGCTGTTTGAAAGTCGTGGCATCGCCATAGCGCACCCCGATATAGCGACATCTGGCGGGATTTTGGAGACAAAGAAAATCGGTGATCTCGCAGAGGATCACGGCATTGCGATGGCACTCCACATGGCGGGGACACCTATCTGTGCAATGGCGAGTGTCCACTGCGCCGCAGCGACATCGAACTTCATGGTCCTGGAGAACCACTCTGTCGATAACCCGTGGTGGGATGAAATGGTAACGGGTTTACCGAACCCAATCATTCAAGACGGTTATATCACTGTTCCAGAGGCACCCGGCTTAGGTATTGATCTCAACGAAGAGGTCATCCGAGAGCATCTCCATCCGAATGAAACAGCATACTTCGCACCGACAACTGAATGGGATTCCGAGCGTTCGCACGATAGATTGTGGAGTTAGGATTTTATTTTTAAGGGCGGACCTCCATATCCGCCCGCCCTCAAACCAGTAGTAAAATCGAAAAATAAATTTACACTTGTCGCATCAACTTTGTAGCATAGGCTGTTAGCCTGTGGCAGTATAGGACGTAACTTCACGGTTCGCGCTACCATACGAGTGTATAAGTAATTACAAAATTCACTATAGTTGCAGCGTCCGACAGACCGTCGAAAACCTGGATGTTACAATAATGTTCAATATCCCATCTACCACATTTTCAGATTTGCCCACATTGTTGTGAGCTTACCGTCTGCCTCGATAGCAGCAAATTCTTCAACATGGAGCAGCAAATTCTCCATGAAAAGCTTTGCCATATCTTTCGTATGGTCATCGTTACCTGCGATATGGTATTTATCAGGAGCAATCGCCATCATTAGAAACTTACCTTTCCCGAATTCCGCTTCCATGATAACAGGTTGTCCCAAACTTTCCATCAGCACATCAAAGCCCTTTTGAGAAGCGATGACTTCCCAGACAGTAGGCCAGCCCTGATGTCCCCAGCCTTCAAACGTTTTTTGATCCATACGGTTGGGTTCGTTAAAGAGTTGATGGTCCGCTTGTAGTATCTCAAAATCTGGACTATCGCGGTCACTCCGAACACAACTCAATCCAGCCGGTAACCAATCCACGTTCGCTTCGTTCTGATCCGCTTGGGTCGGTTCCCAGACGATACCACCATTTTCGACGAAATCCTGAATCACTTTTGCATTCTTGTCGAGGTTTTGGTGCAATCCAGCGTTGTTGGTCACCATGCTACCAATTAAGAAAATTTTATTTTCTGCCTTGAAACGGAGTTGTCCATCCTCCAATGCCTTTGTCAGATCATCGTATTCAACTTTGAATTCATCCAGGGTCTGGCGCAACGCATCGACCTTTGTCCACTGATCAGCAAAATCAACAACAGCAATTTTAGCAGCTTCTACAGCCGTTACACTCAAAACGAGATTCAAAACACAGAGCCATGCAAACAGACGGGGATACATAAGTCAATCTCCTTACGTGTAACACGTGTTTTCATCAGGACCGAAAACGGTAAGATACAAAGCTTCTCCTACAACCCATTATTCTATGTTATTGAGTTCCTGGAGACGTTGCTTGATATTAACTTTGATATTGTTATGTTCTTGCTGTTTAGCCAATTTTAACGCGGTTCGTAAATCGTGTTCCGCCGCTTCGCTCTGGTTAAGGGTAAACTTCGTTAGACCGCGGTTATAGTAAGCTTCTACAAATTCTGGTTTGAGGTGAATGGCTTCATCAAAATCAGTAATAGCAAGTTGATATTCAGCGACAAACGTTTTCGCTGTGCCGCGGTTGTAGTAGGCTTCAGCGAAATCCGGTTTCAAGCGGAGCACCATGTCGTAGGCAGAAATGGCTTCTCGTATCCAACCCCCCTCTGAAAGAATATTACCGATAGAGAAAAAGGCATGAATTGTCACCTCTGTTTCAGTCCATTCTAAGATGGCAGCCGGTGGATGTTTTTTTTCCAGTTCCTTCATCTCTTCGGGATTGAGGTCCCTTATCTCCAAGATCTCCCATTCGTCGTTCCATTCGACCAATGCTTCTTCTGTCCCTTCTGTTTCCTCTGGCGACTCTGTAGGGAGATCCGATAACTTTGGAACGTTTTCTTTCTCATACCTTTCAACGAGAAACCCAACGAGCATCATCAGGGAGGTAGCAGGGTGGTGTGCATTTTCACCGACTGTGTCAACTAATTCTTCAAGTAAGGGTGAAAGGTGCCGGTAGTCGCTTCTTGATATTATATTGAAACTGAGGGTTTCTTCCCGATTCCCGATATCGATTAATAATTCCAAGACACTAGAGAGCCAACGATAATCACTTTCTGAATAAGGAGCAGCCTTCACAGTTTTCTGAAGTAGAGTCTGTTGTGTTACAAAAGGATCTTGTTTTTCGGGTGCAGGCATATCCGGCTCCACGGGGACGAAAGGTGCTAATAGAGATGATACATTTTGGGTAGTTTGTATATCGGTTAACATTATTTTCTATCTCCGTTTGTTCCAAGCATCATATTCCGCGTGTGTGAATACTTTACGAATAGTGGCGCGTTGGAATTGATACTGCATAGATACTAAAAGACGAACTTTGTTGCCGCCAATATTGAAAGCAGTCCAAGTTCTCTTTACAGTGGTGTACGAACCTGTCGGCAGCCTTTCTCGCACGTTCACTTGGATTAGATCAGCGTGCGGGAATTTTTCGCGCAACTCAACGATTGAACCAAAACTTTCTTGCTCCATCAATGCACGCCATCTGTTCAGTGCTGATCGAGTATTCGGATGTCTCCGGGCAAATTCGGTCAGTTTTTCTTCATTTCTGATATGCATGGGCTATGTATGAGCTGCACATTGGTGGGCTATTATTATGCAAGAAAACTTCGTTTCCACTTGACAGTGAAGGAGTTTTCATCACAACGATGTCTATTATATCATGCCAATATTGAAATAGCAATGTCGATTCATTTTTATAAAATTCCCACCTCATGGAATCACAGCAACATAAACCTGCGAATGCCCCGAAACATCCGATGTATACACGACAGCCGCTTCATCAGGACTGAAAGACGGATGCGGATGCGTCCACTGCGGTCCATAGACGGTGTCCACCTTCATCTCCATCCAACTCAGCGATTTCTCTCGATCACCTGCTTGCTGTGCGGCTGCCCAATCTTCGGCGAGCGCATACCGATCCGTTTTCCATTGGCTCCCGCTGGATGAACTTTGGGGATAGCAGATAGGCGTATGTTCTCCAGTTTCTACATCTACCAACCGCAAACCGATGTCTGGGTGGACGGTATCGCACAAGACTTTCGTGCCATCGCGATTGCTGGCGATGTGCCACGCGTTGAAATCGGCAATCGTCTGCATCTGTAGGGTCTCCAGAGACATCCGCCGAAGCGAGTATGGCCAGTGCGTCACAATCAGTGCATCTAATGCACCGAGGAAGGTTTCGTGGACGAGGAATTCGTTATTGTCGTGTTGATAGAGCGAACGGTTTTCTGTACCGTCCCGTTTAATAGTCCACATCCGGGGTGCGGGGTCACCGGAATATGCAATGAGATCAGGATGCCTCGGATGAAACTGTGGATGGATAATCGTCTGATCTGGAGAGGTATGGATGACTTCGCCGCCGCTGCCATCGGTGGCAGTCACCGTAATGTGCGATTTGTCGTCGCGCTTCATCGCTGTCACGATAAACCGTTCATCCGCGCTGACACTACACTCGCCGAGACCTCCACCGGGAAATTCTGCAAGCACGCGTTCCTCAAATGTGTCAAGATGGATCGCCTTTATAGCATCTGCTTGCGTGTAAAAAAGTTCAGTGCCATCTTTAGAAATCACGCCAGAGTAGCCGTGAATGTCCTCGGCATCCGTCAGCTGCACAATATCACCATTAGGGAATCCCAGTTTGAAAAAATTCGGTTTTCCTGAACGGTAGGAGGTAAAGATGAGGTGTTCTTGGTCAGGTGTGAACGAGGATGTAAGAAAATAGAGGTTATGGTTAATAGAGGTATCGTTTGTAAGTTGATAGATATGCGCGCCCGTTTGGTCGTCTTGAAATTCGTGTAGTTCTGAAGAGTGAACGGACGCTTTGACGTAGTTTGTCATAATAAACTCCTTAAAAGTAGTAGGCACGCTCCGCGTGCCGTGAACAGATTAAAAGAGGGCAATAAAACACGCTAAACAATGTGTGCCACCTTTAATCGAATAGATAATCTAATAACTTCGCGCCCTCCCGAAAATCAGGAATGATAATATCTGCACCCGCACGGATAAGACGTTCTCGCTTATCAGCGTTCATATTGTACCTATTGGCCTCCACAGATGCGACACCGACAGCGATTGCGCCGACCGCTTTCGCGTTTTCGATCTCCACGTACCCATCTCCGATGATAAGCAATTCATCCCCGCTAAGTTCAAAGTCTGTGATAATTTTCTGGATAATCATGGCTTTGGAGAACTTTTTGTATTCCCGCAACGCACCGAAAATCCCACCATCAAGGTATTCAGCAACACCGAGAAGTGACGCTTCGTTTTTGACAAATTCAACATCCGTTCCACTGGCAAGATAGCAGTGTATTCCCATTTCACGTAGGCTTTTCAGGAATTCAAGAGACATCGGGACACGGAGCGGTTCGGCAGTCAAGGTCCCCGCCGCAAGTCCAGCGATTCGCGCTTCAACGACAGGCAGCAATCGGCGATTATATTCGTCTTTATAAGCAAGCGGTGCCTTCGGTGTCCCACCGCGTTTCTCGATCTCTTCACTGAGTTGAATCATCTGATAGATCGTCTGCTTACCGGTCAATCTATCCACAAATTCAACCACAAGTGCCTCAAGTTGCGCTTGTGTCTCGGTGGTATCCGTCTCCTGCTGAAGGCATTCGACCATCATCGGGACCATCACGTTCTGCCAACCGTCTCGGATGAGCGAGATCGTACCATCAAAATCTAAAACGACGTGGCGGATATTCCCAGTTTGAATCTCGCGATGGATTTCAATCGAAGTGTTGTCTAAAAAAAGGTGTTCCATGGGTATCCTGAAATTGGCTATCGGCTTTCAGCCGTCGGCTGTCGGTTTCCAGAAGTTAGCGTATTCACGCGCCTACACGCTAACGGAGTGTTATCACCAACAGCCATTAAAAAGGTTTGAATTCCTCGGTTCTTTTGTGATAGTATAATCGCATTGCGATAGTTAAGCAAGTCTTTTCGGCGTATCTTGTGAACGGGAACTCGCTGTAAAAAACACGGTAGGAACACAACTGGTGAACGAAAAAGAGATTCTCAAAAAAATCCAACGCATCGAAATATTTACCAATCGCCTCGTTAATACTGTCTTTGCGGGTGAATATGAAAGTGTCTTCAAAGGGCAAGGAATTACCTTTGATGAAGTCCGTGAATATCAGGCCGGCGATGAAATCCGGACCATTGATTGGAATGTCACCGCGCGGATGGGACAAGCCTATATCAAGAAATACGTAGAAGAACGCGAACTCGTGATAATGTTAGTCGTGGATATGAGTGCCTCAACCAGTTTCGGTAGTATCGCTGAGACGAAGGCAGAAATCGCCGCCGAGATCGCAGCGCTCCTCGCTTTTTCCGCCATCAAAAACAACGACAAAGTCGGGCTTATCTGTTTCACCGATACCGTTGAACACTTCGTCGCCCCACGGAAAGGGAAACGGCACGTCTTACGCGTCGTTCGCGACATCCTCCATTTTCAACCGAAGCAGCCTGGAACGAATATTGAAACAGCGTTAGCGTTTGTCGATCAGGTGCTTAAACCGCACAGCGTTGTGTTTCTTATCTCTGATTTTAAGAATACAGGCTATGAAAAGCAGTTACGTTTGAGCAGCAAACGGCATTCACTCATCGCTATCACACTACAAGACAGACGCGAATTGGAATTGCCGGATGTTGGGCTGATAGAACTCGAAGATGCCGAGACCGGAGAAACAATGGTTGTTGACACACGTTCCGAGGAGGCGCGACAGTTATACACAGAGCTGAATCAGCGTACCGATGCAGAACGTCGGCAGATTTTCCGGGCAAACCAGATTGATGCTATCCATATCAGAACAGATGAACCGTATGTAAAACCGCTTATCCAATTTTTCCGCCAACGTGCCACCCGAAATTAAAGTCCTTGTGCGTTTATGAGCAGACTTGAGGTAAAAAATTTAACCCAAACCTTCGTTCAGAACGGGGGGCAATTACCGGTGCTGGACGCTTTGAATTTCTCTGTTGATGAGGGAGAGTTTGTCGCTTTGCTGGGGCCTTCCGGCTGTGGCAAAAGCACACTTTTTAATATCATCTCAGGGATACTCGCGCCCGATACTGGGGAAATCTACCTCAACGGCGAGCAGATTTTTGGCAATACAGGGCGTTTCGCCTACATGCAACAGAAGGATCTCCTTTTACCGTGGCGGACGGTCCTCAGGAACGTCCTCGTCGGTCCCGAAATTCAGCGAGAACCGCTTGACACTGCAAAGGAAAAAGCACAACAGCGTTTGGCACAACTCGGCTTGAGCGGCTTTGAAAATAGTTACCCGATGCAGTTATCCGGTGGCATGCGACAGCGTGTCGCACTCGTCCGAACGCTTCTCTTTCGGAAGGAAATCTTACTTTTAGATGAACCCTTCGGGGCATTGGATGCAATGACGCGCACCGTCATGCAGTCTATCCTACTTGACATCTGGACAGAAGGACGGCAAACCGTTCTCCTCATCACCCACGATGTTGAGGAGGCACTCCTACTTGCAGACAAAATCTATGTACTGACAGCCCGACCCGCAACATTGAAGACAGAGATCCCTGTTCCATTACCCCGCCCGCGGAACGTCACGGATACCGACCTCATTCACCTGAAAAGGGAACTCTTGGAATTATTACAAGTCGAAATGTCCCAAGTCTTCAACACCGACTAACGCTATTCCGCATCCGAATCTTTCGTTAACGTTCTCCAAAACGAGCGCGAGGGGCGGTTCATATTGTCAAACATTTCGTAATTTCCGTTCTTACAAAATTCGTAGAGTGCTTTAGTCAACGGGATTTCAAACCCTGATGCTTCTGCCGCTGCGAGGAAATACGGCAATTCAGGATATTTAACGACAAGCGTTTCGCCGCCACCGTCAATGATACGTTTCGCGATGCTATCAAATTCGCCACGCCAACCGTCCCCCATACCGACAACTTCGCGGATTGCCTTCGGGTCCACGCCAGCACAAACCCCAAATGCCATCGCCTCCATATACGCCGCAGCACCGAGTCCCATTGCCAATTGGTTCACACCCTTAACGATCTGACCAGAACCACTCGGACCACAGTAGACTACATATTTCGGCTCCCCGAGGATTTCCAAGATCAGACGACATTTTTCGACAATTGCAGCATCACCACCGACAAAAATACGGAGTGTTCCGGTCTCAGAACCGTGCGGGCCACCGCTCACAGGTGCGTCTATCAGTGCAGCACCTCTTTCGGCAAATGCTGTCGCAAATTCCCGTGTCCTCTCTACTTCGGTTGTGCCTAAGTCAATAAAAACATGACCGTCGCGAGCATTCGGGATAAGGTGTTGTTCTGCGACACTGCAAAAAACATCAGAGGACCGCAAACTCGTCATAACGACATCGTTATTTTTAACGACCTCAGCAGTATCCTGACCTGCTGTCGCACCTATCGCAGCAAGTGCCGTGCATTTTGCGGCATCAATATCATATCCGATGAGCGGGTACCCAGCATTGTGGAGATTCTTCGCCATCCTTCCGCCCATATTGCCGAGTCCAATAAAACCGATTGTGGGGAGTTCTTGAGATTGCATAATTTCCTACGATTCCTTTGATTGTATCACCCTACAGTTGGTGTCATTGTCCATGCGTCCAACCTGTTTAAGAATGCTTCGCCACCGCTGGTGAAGATTGAAACACCGAGGCTATCGGCTCGCGTGGGATAGATGCGTTGCGTTAGGCACTGTCGCCTGTTGGCAAAAACTTCCATAACCGAACGGTCTAAGAAGATATGGAGTTTCAGGGCTTCTCCTTCGACCAATTTGAAGGGTGTTTCCTGCGAACTCGTCCAACGTTCTCCACCATCTTCGTCTCGTGGGGTAAGGCGCGGATATTTTACTTCCTTATCTAACGTTGATTTCGTGAGGTCGATTTTGAGGCATTCGTCGATTGTGGAAAAAGCAATTGCCGTTTCCTCTTCGCTATCCGGGGACCTGCGCACCTTCACACCGAATTCTGTCGCACCTCGCGGTTCAATTTCCAACTGCAACTCAAGACAGTCGCCGCTTACCGCTTCAATATTGATCTCAGTGTCAGCCTTGAGCTGCATAGATTCTTGATGGTAGTGATTGGTACGAAGTTTTTCGAGTTCCGGTACGGGTTCAATACAGAGATTTCCATCTTCACTCAACGATAGCAATCGCGGCAGCGTCATCACAGAAGCCCACCCGTGTTTCTCCCAAGGACGTGCTTCGCGAATCCAACCGAAGAAGATACGCCGCTCCATATCATCAAGAAGCGTTTCAGGTCCAGAGAGTTGTCCGCCTTGCCAGTTCATACGGCCGTGTGTTTCTGGATAGAACTGTTCGTCTTCATAACGTCCCAAGTAGTAGTGCGCCATACCGTAAGGACGATGCCCGTGCATCAGGAGCATATATCTGTCACCAAGTGGAAAGAAGTCGGGACAGGCGCAGTCCTCAACCGCATCCGTCCAACGCCGTGAAGATTGATAGAACGGACCCCGGTACTCCCAATGGAGACAATCATCAGACCGAAAAAGACTCGTAGCATCGCCTTCATAGCCATCACGACTGTTTTTGTTGCCTATGAGCGCGTAATAAGTGCCGTTTTCGTACCATGCACACGGATCAAAAACGTAGTACTCTTGCGGTTCGTCCGGTATCGGGATGACCGGATTCGCGGGTGAAGGTGTCCACTGAATCAGATCATCATCGTCGCTGGTTGCGATACAAGTCCCTTGGTTCGGTACGTGATAAATGAGTGTCGGAACTGGGGCGTTCTCGATAGCGTCGCCACTGTATATCCCGCGCGGCATCGAGCCATCAGTGCGCGGTTTTATTGCCGGTGGATGGTGTATCCAATGCACCAAATCGCAGCTGGAAGAATGATCAAGCACTGGTAGCCATTCATCCGCGTTTGGGTTTGGCATCCGTCCAAGATAGAAAACGTGGGACCGTCCATTCCAAAAGATGGTACAGTTCGCATCATTAAAGAACCCTTCAGGTGGGAGCAGGTGATAGCGTGGACGATGCGGGTCCGTTGAAAGCAATTCTCGCAATTCACGAGCGTTTCCAATATATTCTTGGAGGTTTTCGATTGTAGTTGTTGCGTCCATTTGCCGTGAATTTTCCTCCTATTCTTCGCTGCGCTGAAAGTAGCATACAGGATCAGAGTATAATAACACGTTGGCAGAGAAGTGACAAGCGAAATCGAAACGCCTAAACCTGTTTTGATACATCTGCAGTGAAGTTTTCCTTGCGGTTTTTTATCCCATTTGTTATACTGCTGATGATTGGTTTCAGTATCATTCAGTCAGGTGAACTTTGCCTCGTTTTGCTGAACTTTCGTTTAACACAGGAGTTAGAAAATGATGCATGCGATTAGATGCGCCTTGATTCTAATGATATTCGCTTTTGTGGCGTTTGACGCACCAGCGGAAATCTTGTTGACAGAAGATTTTGAGGATGATTTGAACTTAACCACTAAATGGCAAACAAACACTCCCAAATTCGTCTACCCAAAGGACGGTATCCTCTATTTGGACCAGGGGAAATCCGGTGGAGACTACGTGAGTCTTCGGTCTGTTCAACACTTCAACGATGTCATCATCTATTACGAATGGTTCATCATCGAATGGAGTGGACAGGGAGACGGCGGCGGCGCGTTACGACAGACCCCAAACGGTTCTTATTGGATGCGATGGTGGGGACGCAGTAACGTCAAAGTGACAACGAATAAAGACGGACCTGTTAATGCTTGGCAACCCTTTCCAGTGAAGGGCGGACAAGCGAGAAGTAACTATCCGGCGGTGTCTGACCATTTTATACTCAAAGCAGCGTTAATGACACAGGAAAAGCGCGTCACCATTCATATATGGGATGTCACCGATAAAAAACCGATACAGATCGCCGAGTGGGAGGTCAAGGACAATACTTACAAGTCAGGAAACATCAGTTTTGACTGCTGGAAATTCGGTATTTATGGTGTTGATAATGTTATTGTTGCTACACCTGAACATGAGGCGGAAATCTTCGCGGATAATTTTGATCCAACAAGGCTTGCCGTTCAATCTGAAGGGAAACTCACGACGCTGTGGGGACACCTAAAATTGGAAATTGGTCAATAGAAAGGAACCTAACCATGATAAAATGTGCACTGATCAGCGGTAGAGGTATGGGGATGATGCACGGCGGAAACTTCCACGCCCATCCAGATGCGGAGGTAGTGGCTGTCTGTGATATGGACCCTGAACTCCTCGCGAACGCAAAGGAACACTTCGGCGTACCGGGGTATCCAACAATTGAAGAACTCTTAGCGAACTGTGATCCAGACCTTGTACTTCTCATTGTCAACGAAACCCGACGCATTCCACCGCTACGAGAGTTAATCGAAGCTGGGCAAAATGTATTCACAGAGAAACCGCTCTGTGGATTGGAGGGACAGGATCGCGTTCGCGAAGAAGACCTCGGAATCGCAGCACCTGCTATCGGAACATGGCGTGACTCCGGTCTTAAATTCGGAATTGATTTCAACTATCGGTTTATGCACCATTTTCGCAAACTGCACGATGATGTCGCCGAGGGGCGGTTGGGTGAGATTCGGATGGTACACGCGCGTGCACATTTCAACTGCTGGTCCCATATCATTGACCAAATTCTCTGGACAGTCGGCAGACCGGAGTGGGTGAGTGTTGTTGGTGATCCGAGCGAATCCGGCGGATGGGGACGTTTAATTCATATCGGTTGGGAAAACGGGGTCATCGGTTCCCTGAGCGGTACAAACCTTTGGGGCTATGATGATCATCCGCTTCGTGTTAAAGTGATTGGCGACGAATTTTATGCGGAGGCAAAAGGATTAGAAGGCGTTTACACCCGCCGAAAAGCGAATAACTCTGAAATAGAGGAAGTCTGGGAAGCAGAGGAAGGCGAACCTGAAATGCCAGAGTCTTTCAAACGGATGGCAGATGGTGTGATCAAAGCGATGCATGCCGATACAGCGTTCCCCGCAGACGGTGAAGCCGCGTGGAATGAACTGGTGTTTGAGGCAGCCGTGCATAGATCGGCTTTGCAAAATAATGCACGCGTATTTCTGGCAGATGTGGAAGCAGACGCATTTGGCTAAACAAAGTCGTAGTCGCGGTTGAAACATTACAAGTTCCCAACCCCCCTGATAAGGGGGATAAAGGGGGGTTGGGTATTTAGGGGTTTCTTCTAAGGCGAAACCATTAGGACAACATCCTTTTTTCAACCGCGCCCACTGCTCAAGTGAAAGCATCTTGCTTTAAGCAGTCCCACCTTTAACAGCGATCTTGATTGCATCCCTGCCATCTAAGTGATAACTACCGTGAAGTGCGTCAAAACCTTTAGATACATCCTCTAATGGAAGAATGTGACTGACGAACCCATCAAAGAGTGAGGCGTGCTTCTCCAGCATCGGGATGGCGCGCAGGAAATGCTTCCTTTCAAAGCCCCATCCGGCTTCCAATCGAAGGTTTTTGCGCATGAGCATCTGGTTCGGATTGCAGTCGAAACTGCCGACATCCACGAAATGCCCATATACAACATAGGTCCCGCCGTATCGGATGTAATCCAAACCTTCAGGAATAGCAGCAAGGAAACCAGTGCATTCATAGACGACATCCGCGCCTTCGCCTTGCGACGTGTTTTCTCGGACAATCCGTTTTCGTTCTTCAGGGTCTGGCACTTCCGCAATGTCGATGGTGAGGTCCGCGCCCAACCTTTTCGCCATCTCAAGCCTTCCCGGAGGGCCACCGACGACGATAAGCCTACCCGCACCAGAGACTCTCGCCCAATTAAGCGCAAGCAGCCCAATCGGACCGGTTCCCTGAATCACAACCGTATCCCCAAATTCAATTTTTCCACGCGATATGCAATGCGCAGCACACGAAGCAGGCTCCGCGAGCACAGCAATTTCAGGTGGCAGATCGGTTTTAAGAAACATATTTGTTGACGGATTCGATAGGTAGATGTACTCACTGAAACCGCCGCGCAGATACGGTGCTTCCTCCGACGGCGAAAAACCGAGACCGCCGCTCGGAGAGAGCGCGATTCTGTCCCCTACTTTAACCGGATTACCGAGATAATCTGTTTCGACCCCTTCCCCTAAAGTCTCAATCACACCGACGTTCTCGTGACCGAGGATAATATCGTGGTTGATACGCTGAAATTCCCAATTGTGGAGGTCGGTCCCGCAAATACCACCCAACTCCTGGCGTACGAGTACTGTACCAGGGGCAGGATCAACAATCGGATACTCTCGGACTTCAAAATCTTTGCCACTCATCACAGTGGCGCGTGCGGTTCTGGTTGCCATTGTAAAATTCCTTTCCTACTGTTTTACTGTAGGAGCGATCTCTGGTCGCGACTTCCCATGTCCTACTCGACTTTAACGATAACCTTTCCGAGTTTTTCACCTGTAAAAAGCGAGATAAACGCTTTTGGTGCGTTTTCTAATCCTTCTACGATTGTCTCTTCCCACTGTATCTTGCCTTCGGATATCCACTGACCCATATCACGGTAAAATTCAGGATTCCGCGCCATGAAATCAGTGACAATAAATCCTTGCAATCTAATCCGTTTGCCAATAGCAGCACTGAGGTTTGTCGGACCGGGAGTCGGTTCAACATCGTTATATTGAGAGATCATACCACACAAAGGGATACGTCCATGCATATTCATCACCGCCAGTGCGGCTTGCAGATGTCTACCCCCAACATTTTCAAAATAGATGTCAAGCCCATCTGGACAATGCTTCCTGAGTTCGGCTTCCAAATCGTCAATCTGTTTATAGTTAAAAGCCGCATCAACACCTGCCTTTTCCAGTAGCCAAGCGACCTTCTGTGCTGAACCAGCACTCGCTACGACGCGGCAGCCTTTTATTTTTCCGATCTGACACACAATTGAACCGACCGCCCCTGCCGCGGCGGAGACAAAAACCGTTTCCCCCGCTTTCGGTTGACCGATCTCCAGAAAACCGAAGTAGGCAGTACGTCCGGGCATACCAACCGCACCTAAAAACGACTGCAGCGGCGCGATTGAAGTATCGACGGCGGTGACACTCTCCGCTGACGCGATGTAATGGTCCCGCCACCCTAACATTCCCGTCACATAATCCCCAACCTGAAACTGATCGCTATTTGATTGCACAATTTGACCAACACACCTACCCTCCAGGGGTTTACCGAGCTCAGCAGACCGCATACCACCACGCATATATGGATCTACTGACGTGTAAAGATTTTGGACGAGTACCTCTCCTTCCCCAGGTTCAGAGAGAGGTACCTCTACAAGTTCAAAATCGCTCTCCTTGGGCATACCGACAATCCGGTTCTTAAGATGAATTTGTCTGCTGACAATGTTCGGCATTTTCTTCTCCTATCGGTGTACAATATAATTGATTTAATTGGTATTGATGCAATGATAGCATATCTAAGAAAAAAGTCAAGATTAGGAGTATATAGTGCTCTGAAATTCATTTGATATTTGTTTATAAATATGGTATAATTAATAGGGTGCAAGAGTGAACTTGCACGAAAACATCCTCTTTTTATAATCCTTAAAATTAAGTCAAACGCAACGGCGCGAAGCGCATATTGCATTGATCGCGCTTACTTATCCAATTTATCTAACTGAATACCTATAGTTGTTTATCGTGGACAACTTTGCTAAAGTTTCTGACCGAAAACTTATATCGTTTGCTGCGCGTTTTAGGAGGAAAACATGAACACGCTCCCTAATGAATTTCTTAGAACAGATTTCGGGCACGAAGTATATGACAAATGGTATCTTGAGCAAGGCAGCTACAATTTTGAGGCACCAGAGTTTGTAGAAAGGCATTTCCGTTTCTATGAAAAGGCACTACAACTCTCTAAAAGTGACAAAATATTAGAGGCAGGTTGCGGAATTGGAAGTTATTCACGGGCATTTGCCAGGCGTGACTATCATGTTGTTGGCATGGACCTATCGCCTAACTTCCTATCCGAAGCAAAAAAAATCACGCAACATGATAATTTAGAGATTGAGTTTATCCTGGGTGACTATAACGAAATGAACTTTGAAGAAAGGTTTAATGTTATCTTTTTTGAAGGCTCATTTTTCTATCAATCCAAAGAAGGTTTGGTGTCGCTCTTAAGCCGAATTCACAAGGCACTTACACCTAACGGCAGGGTCTACTTTGTGCATAAAAATCCATCAATATGGAAACAGGGGGGGCCAATCGCTAATTGGAGTCAAACTAAGAAAAACGTGTTTGTTTTACAAAAAGCGGAGTATGACGAAAATGATGGTATAGAAAAATGCATTTGGCTTAAAATAGATTTAGAGACACAGAAACATTACAAGTGCGACTTTTTTGTTATGCATCTTCCCCCAGATGAACTCAAGGACTGTCTTATGACAGCAGGATTTATGAATTTCCATTTCCACAAGAAACGTAGGTTAGGAAACTTTGATCCAAAGAATGATAATGACTTTTCTGTAGTGGCAAGGAAGTAATAGCAGCAGGAGCGAATATGAAAGTCGAAAAACCGAAAGAGAAATATGATCAGTTAATCGCTGACGGTTACTGTGTGATTGAAAATGTCTTGAAGGAAGAGATGTTGAGCCAACTTCGGTCAGTGACTGACGAACTGCTTGATGCACAAACGGAAGATGAACGCGATGCCTATCGTTCATCTGGCAGCATGATTAGCGTGTATATGCATCCGCTGTTCGCGGAACTCGTCGTTTACCCGCGGGCATTACAGGTGCTTGACGCTTTGGGGTTCTTGAGACCGAAATGGTCGTCCGGGTATGTTATCAGCAAACCGCCGCAGAGTCCACCCCTATTTTGGCATCAAGATTGGTGGGGTTGGAACGATCCGTGCAGCTACACGCCATTGCCCCAACAACTGTTCCTCATGTACTATTTGGTTGACACAACCCCGTCCAACGGATGCCTCCGTGTGATTAAAGGTTCGCATCTGAATCGGCATCCGTTGCATGACATACTGCCCGACGCTCACGGCGCAGCACTCCAACGCGTTGATGATGCTGACCATCCCGCCTATCAACACTTTCCAGATGAAATTGATATATCCGTAAAAGCGGGAGACTTGGTTATCGGCGATTCTCGGTTGTTACACGCTTCACACGGCAATCAATCGGGTGAACACCGAACTGTGATTACGCTTTGGTATCACCCGTTTTTCGCGCTATTACCAGCCGGAATGCAAGCACATATCGGTAGACTCCGACAAAGTATAGCGTGGTCGGATGCGGATTGGGCGCGCATTGCTGAACTTGCACCAATCTGTGAAGACGATGTTGAACCCTTAAAATGGAATCGAAATCCGGGACCTGAACTGAAATAGTCAAACATTGGAAAGTGCTACTTGACAAACGAAACATCTAAATGGTATAATCGTATACAGAGGAAGCCAGATTATTCTTGCTGCCTCAGTGACCAATACCTATCGGGCGAGATTCATTTTTCATAGGACTTACGGACTCTCTCTTAAAGTCCCCCTGATAAGGGGGATTTAGGGGGTTTAAACTCTTAAAGTCCCCCTGATAAGGGGGATTTAGGGGGTTTAGAACTAAAAAAATCTACCATCGCGTGCTAAATTTGTGTAAGTCCTGTTTCAGTAATAGCCAGTGGATAATTCACTGACTTTGAAAACGATGAAGGAGATAACAATGAAAACCACAGTCACAAGGTTAAACCTATTATGTGTCAGTTTAATGGTTATGAGTCTGATGTTTGTAGGGATCAGCTCTGCGAAAATTGACTTCGGAGATTGCGTCGGCATGTGGCTCTTTGATGAGGGGAATGGGAACAAAGCCGAAGATTCCTCTGGAACCGGCAATGATGCCACGATTGAGGGTGGTGCAAAATGGGTTAATGGCAAATTTGGTAAGGGTTTGAGTCTTGACGGCTCGGACGATTACGTCGAAATTCCGCACGATGATTCTTTAAACGTTGGTGGTGAACACACGATTGCCCTTTGGGTCAAATTAGATAAGGCTCCCGCGGGTGGGATGGCTGTTGTGACCAAAGATGATTGGGCACCCGGATTTTGGTGGGATGCGACTAGAATCCGACATCACACACATGACCCAGGCGGCACGCTTCACTTTATAGATGCCAATTGGGGGCCAGATACGGACTGGCATCACGTTGCCGTTACTTGGGACGGGGATGCCTTTGGCGTATATCTGGACGCTGATCAGATTGGTGATGGTGTAACGACACCAAACTTAGGAAGGAATCCGTTAACCGATAAACCCTTTTTAATAGGTATCTATCTTGCCACTGGACAGCACGGTCAGTGGGGTGCGTTCATGGGGGCAATAATTGACGATGTTGCTATCTTCAGTGTGGCGTTAGACGATGATGATATTGAAACTCTCATGAATGACGGATTAAAAACAGCCGCTGATATTGAACCTGCAGGTAAACTCACAACGACCTGGGCTGATATTAAAGCCGATTGATCTACTCCCAAACCTACAGGACTTACGCAACGCGCAATAATGCACGTCGCATTTTCAGAATTTCGCACCTACGAACCGCACCGATTTTGAAAATACACGTCCTTTTATTGTCTGTTGTGTAGGTCCTAACTTAAATGGGCGGAGTTTTTTATGTCACAATCTCCAATTTTTCATGCCTATTCGTTTGGTGAACGGGAACGGGAAAAGTTAGATCGGGATGGACATTTTGTTTTGCCCGGTGTGCTTACACCCGATGCACAGGAAAACCTGACCCATTCGCTGTCGCGCATTCTTGAACTCTCACGCACGTCGACAGAAGGGCATGAGCCGAACCGGTTTTCCGCAGAATATGACAGTTATCTCGAAAGTATAATTGCACATCCACAGATGCTTGAACTTGCACGACAGGTATTGGGTGATAATATCCGATACGATCATTGTGTGAGTCTGAACAGACCCGGCGGCAACGGCGGTATCGGATGGCATAGCCACGGATATTCCGATGACGATCCGAGTTTAGGATTCGTCCGCATCTTCTTCTATGTCAACGGCTTTGAACCCGATGATGGCGGTTTAAAAGCAGTCCCCGGAAGCCACCTTTATCGGGATACAAGAATCCATGGACGGACGGATGACGATCTACGTGAAGGATGGTTGGCGGGAAAAACGCACCCAGAGACAGGTCAACCCTTAGAGATTGAAGCGTTATCTGCGCCCCCGCGCACAGTCGCATTGATGTGGACGCACGCAGCACATGCAGTGAGCGCGAGAAAACCGGATAGCGATACACGCTGGTGTGTCGTTTACGCCTATCGGAACCCCGGCAGACCCTCCGGAGCCCGCTGGATCAATCCTGAATTTGAACGAAAACCGATCCCCGGCGCAGAAGGGTTAATGTCTCTTTATTGAATGTCGGAAAAGCGTAAACTTCGGAGTTTTTAATGTCACCAAACCCAATTTTTCATGATTACACCTTCGGTGATCAAGAACGCGAAAAATTAGATCATGTCGGCCATTTTGTGCTGCCTCAACTTCTTACCATTGATGCTCAGGCACAATTGACAGAATCCTTGGCTCGGATTGAATCGCTCATCCCGGGGTGCGAAAAAGGGTATGAACCGAACAGATTCGCTGCGGAATACGACAGTTATCTCGAAAGTCTAATCCCACATCCGCAAATGCTTAAACTCGCCCGTCAAGTGCTTGGTGAAGAGGTGCGTTATGATCACTGTGTGAGCCTCAATCGTCCAGGTGGTAATGGTGGCGCCCATTGGCATAGCCACCAATATGCTGAAGACGATCCGCGCTACGGTTTCGTTCGTATCTTCTTTTATGTCAACGGATTTGCGGCAGATGATGGTGGGTTGAAGGCTGTTCCCGGAAGTCATCTATACCGCGATCCCAAAATTCAGGGCGCAACAGATGATGCATTACGAGAAGGTTGGTTGGCAGGGAAAACTCATCCCGAGACGGGTGACCCCTTAGAAATTGAACCGTTATCGGTCCCTCAAGGAACGGTCGTCCTGATGTGGACGCATGCAGCACATGCCGTAACCCCGAGAAAACAAGAGAGTGACACCAGATGGACAGTCGTTTATGGATATTATAAACCGGGTAAAGACCCAGGTGAAAGGTGGATTACACCCGAATTTGAGCGAAAACCCATACCCGGCGCAGAAGAATTGATGTCCCCGTATTAAAAGTAGTAGGCATACGCCGTATGCCGTAACCAAAAATAGAAAATAAAAACCGTATGCCGTAACCGAAAGCAGCCATGCCACAAAATAAACCGCACATTCTATTCCTCATCAACGACGAACACCGTCCCGATATCCTACCAATTGAAGGAGACACGGCTATCCGCACGCCGGCACTCTCTCGGTTTATGGATGAAGGCATCTACTTCCGCAACGCCTATACACCTTCACCGATCTGCGTACCTGCACGCCAAAGTTTTCTCTCTGGACGCTATCCACGCAACTGCGGAAGTCTCAATTTCGGCGATCCAATGCCGACAGAGGTCCGAACGATTCCGGGACAGTTGGGAAATTACGGGTACTATTCCTGCTGCGCGGGGAAAATGCATTTCGTCGGGACAGATGTGATGCACGGCTGGCAGGAACGGATCGGACGTGATATTATTGGCAATAACGGCTATCCATACAGCACTGTTAAGGATGAACACTACGCGCAAGTTGAGCGAGAACCAGGTACGGGTCCGAAGCAGAACAAGGTGATTCAGGAAGTCCGCGATGCACAACCCGGCTTGGGACAATGGATGCTCCACGACCAATACAATGTAGATGGCGCGCTGCTGTTCCTTGAGGAGTATTTCGTCAACGCTTCTTATGACCGTCCGAAGTTCAATCCACTCTGTATGGCGGTAAGCCTCATCGCACCCCACTATCCGTATCAGTGTCCACTTGATCTGTTTACCTACTACATGCAGCGCGTAGAACCGATTGTTGAAGAACCGAATGAACAGTTTGGATACGACGATTTTTTCAGGGTCCGGGTCGGTGAAGATGTTACCTATCGTCAGGCACACCGGGCAACAGCGGCGTATTACGGCATGATTGAGTGGATGGATGCACAATTCGGGCGGGTTATTGAGAAACTCGAACATTTGAACGTCTTGGACGATTTCATCATCGTCTTCCTCTCTGACCACGGTGAGATGCTCGGCACGAAAGGACTCTGGGAGAAACAGAGTTATTTTGAGGCTTCGGCACGGGTACCACTTTCTATCTGGTCCCCGAATCGATTTGGACGCGAACCGAAGGTCATTGAGCAGAACGTATCGTTGGTTGATCTATTTCCAACTATATGTGAGTTAGCTGAGATCCCCGTCCCCGATGAACTTGATGGACGTTCGCTTGTTCCACTGATTGACGGAAACGCGCCTGACTGGCATGATACCGTTTATAGTGAACTTTGGCGTGCCCAAAACGGTCCCTCTGTCATGGTTAAAGAGGGTAGTTTAAAGTATTTCCGATTTGACAACGATAAGGGATGGCCCGAACAACTCTTTGATCTCTCCAAAGACCCAGATGAACGGAACAACCTGATTGACGCACCCGCCTATGCCGATGCACTCTCGAAGTTACGCGCCAAAGCCGATGCCCTGCCCCCGCCGCGCCGAAAAGACGAGAACAACCGTTTCATTGACCCGCATCGTCCCATTACGTTTTAACGTTCCCTCTGTTTCGTGTTACTAAAATTTGGACGTGTCTATCCAAGAAATTTGTTATCTGATAAAAGTCGTCATTTCGCCACTATAGGCATCTTCGATCCGTTGCGCGTGGTTCAAGAGCAGATCCAATTCCTGTATTTCTTGATAGGAAAAATACCCGTATTCGGTTGTTTCGGGACTCAACCGAAGTTCACCACCCACGACTTTCCCTTCAAAACATAGAGCCACCAACTGGATTTTGTTCCCGTCTCGGTACACAACTAACTCATCTGGGGTTGTGTAGATGCCGATTAAGCGTTTTATCGCAACTTGCAAACCCGTTTCTTCTTCGACCTCTCGGATACACGTCTCACTCGCGCTTTCGCCTGGTTCCATCCCGCCGCTTGGCAAACACCATTGATTATTATCTTCACGTCTTGTTAATAGGATTTTTTCGCGATTCTTGTGAAAAATAACAGCTGAACACCCGACCCGAATTGTACCGTTTCGTCCAATACGATGTTCCGTGATAATCTTAGCCATCTCCATGCCTCCATCTGTTGTTGACAAATATGCTTTCCTTCAATAAGTAAACTAAAACAGATCTTTTGCCTCAATGAGAAACACTCCCTCCTTTTCTGATCTTCGCTTGAGCGCATCAGTGAAACCGTTAGCAGAAAACAGAATGTATCGTGGATTACGTTTCCATTGATCAGTAACTTTCGTAGCATTTTCGATGAGGTGGTTGAGAACATTTTCGCCAACTGGAGCATTCCACCACTTGCACTCCCCAAACCAATGGCTTCCGTCAACGTTTTCTGTCAATACATCAATCTCTATGCTGGTAGCCCAATGCGCGCCAACCTGCTTGGGAGCGAGCTTTAATTTTTCTGCCCAATAAAGGCTAATATATTGACGACAAACGTCTTCAAAAATTTCTCCCATGTAATGCGAAAGATTCGGGACGATCATTTCCTCATACACCAAGTCTGCGTTTCCAGATTCGATGAGGCTTCGATTCGGTAGCACAAACCGAAACCAAAATTTGACATAATTATCCGCGATTTTATAAAGCCCCTTTTTGCTTTTTTGAGGTGCCCGGTCAGTGACGGGTGTCTCGCGTTTGACCAATCCCAACTCTCGAAGCACGCTTAGATATTTATTCACGTTCGTTGCGTCAAGTCCGACCCGTTGGGAAATCTCATTTAATCGCGTCGCGCCATCAGCGATCGCATGCAGCAAACTTGCGTATGTTCTCGGCTCCCTGAGTTCTGTGCGTAACAAGAAATTAACCTCATCAAATAAGTACCCTTGGGGCGTGAGCAGTTCATCTTTGATATGCTGTTCAAGCGTTCTTTGTGAATCGTTTGAGGAACGCAACGCAAATTGATTGAGATACGCTGGGATACCACCGAGGATACCGTAAGCAATTAGTTTTTCTTTAGCAAAATATTCTGAAAAGAAATATCCACTATCGCGATAGGACAGCGGCATCAAACGGAGTTGTCCACTGCGCCGACCATATAAAGGCGAGCGTTCCGCCAATACCTCTTGTTCCATAAAACTTACCTGCGATCCGCACAGAATCAAGAAGAGTTTGCTGTTTTTTCCGTGTAGGTCCCAAAAGCGTTGAATTAGTGAAGGGAGTGCTGCGTTATCCTCACAGAGATATTGAAACTCATCAAGGACCAAAATGAGGCGTTCTTCTTGTGCTTGTTGTGCGAAATAAATCAGCGCGGTTTCCCAATCGTCAAAGACGAGGCTCTGAAGCAACGGGTCATCAAGGAGGTGCCGGGCGGTTTCGGTGAGCTGCTGGAGGTGATCACGTTCTTTCAATTGACTGGCGAGAAAATAAATGCTCCTTTTATCCTTACAGAATTGTGTCAATAGTTCAGTTTTCCCAACCCGCCTCCTACCGTATAACACGAAAAATTCCGCTACCTTTGACTGAAACATTCGCTCTAAAGCGGCTAACTCCTGATGTCGATCAAAGAACATGAATTTTCTCTCCCAAAGTTCGGTTCAAAGTATTATACTCTAAAGTATTATACTCTAAAGTATAATAAAAATCCAATGAAATTAATGGTGCTTGCACATATTTTAATTTTAATGATATACTATTGAACAATCTTGAGAAGAGTGGGATCGACATTGATATAAGTGCTGACAACCGGCGAGCATTGTGGCATCGCCTGTCCGGATGAAATGGAGGAAAATCCTATAATGTCACAGACACAGCTATTACGTTTAAATGCTTCGATATGGGTTCGGACCGGATGTATAAGTCTTATAGTATTCCTATTGGGACTTACTATCACACTACAACCCGCCAATGCCGAGAAACTTCGGTTTGACCGAGATATTCTGCCGATCTTATCAGATAAATGCTTTGCGTGCCACGGTCCCGATGCGGCGGTACGACAAGCCGATCTGCGACTGGACACCAAGGAAGGGGCGTTCTCCGCGCCGAGTGGCTATCCGATCATCGTCCCCGGTGAGCCGGAAAACAGCGAACTTGTCCTCCGCATAACACACGAGAATATTGACGAGCGAATGCCGCCGCAGATATCCAATCGGCAGCCGACACAGGAACAGATTGATACCCTCATCCAGTGGATCGCTGAAGGTGCCGAATGGGAAGAACACTGGGTCTACGATTTACCCAAGCGGGTTGAGCCGCCTACTGTTAAAAAACCAGCATGGGTCCGTAACCCTATTGACGCGTTTATACTTGGGAAATTGGAGACAGAGGGACTTACACCGTCAGCGGAAGCGGATAAACGCACGCTCGTTCGGCGTTTGAACTTTGATCTAACTGGATTGCTGCCGACACCTGCTGAGGTGGAGCACTTCTTAAGAGATGAAAGTCCCAATGCCTATGAATCGCTTGTCAACAGACTTTTGTCTAAACCGCAGTACGGTGAACAGTTGGCAATGTACTGGCTCGATCTCGTCCGCTATGCAGATACGAGCGGTTACCATGCTGACGAAAACGTGAGCATCTGGCCCTATCGTGATTACGTGATAAAAGCATTTAACGACAACATGCCGTTTGATCAGTTCACACTCGAAAATCTCGCAGGCGATCTCCTGCCGAATGCTACGTCTGCACAGAAGGTTGCTGCCGGTTATAATCGTCTGAATCAGACAACCTCAGAGGGCGGCGCACAAGCGAAGGAATATCTCGCAATCTATGCCGCAGATCGCGTACGGACAACTGCATCCGTCTGGTTAGGCGCGACCCTCGGCTGCGCACAGTGTCACGACCATAAGTTTGATCCTTACACTGCGAAAGATTTCTATAGTTTCGCCGCTTTTTTCGCTGATGTTAAAGGACCCGGGGTATACGGTGGCGGTAGTAAATGGGAACCCGTCGTTATGTTACCTACACCCGCACAGGAGTCTGCACTGCATGAGATTAACAACGAATTAACAAAATTGGAACAGATATTCAAGGCATCATCCCCAGGATTGGAAGCAGAACAGACGGAGTGGGAGAACGAGATTCGTTCACTTCTCGAATCAACGGATCCTACTGATTTCGCATGGGTGGACGACGCACAGGCAAACGGCGGCAGGAATCAAGGGACATGGACGTTTGTCGGCAAAAACGAAGCACCTGTTTTCAGTAAATTGTTATCACGTCGCCAGACAACTACAGATGAAAAAACCATCCAGCACGCTTTCCAAGGTGCCAATCGGAAGTTTACCCTCGCTGAAGGCGATCAACTGTTTGCTTATGTCTGGATCGACCCCGAATCACCCCCAAAAACAGTGATGCTCCAATGGAACGACGGAAATTGGGATCACCGCGCCTTTTGGGGTGAAGACAAAATTGAGTTCGGTGGAATTGGAAATGACACGCCTGCTCACAAACCGATGGGTCCCTTGCCAGCAGCTGGCGAATGGGTTCGACTTGAGGTAGATCCCGCAGAGGTCGGGTTGAAACCCGAAAGTGTACTTAACGGGATGGCTTTCGCACAATTTGGCGGCACCGCTTATTGGGATGTTGCTGGCATCGCCACAACGCGTGGATCCGCAGTAAAACACACGCATACCCCACAAGTCATAGCGTCAATTCAGGTAGATGCTTCCGTCAGAACGACAAGCCAACGCGAACAGATTGCAGCGGAATATCGCCGCATCACACCCGCACTTGACGGTATCCGAAATCAGATGGCGGATTTACGGAAGCAGAAAACCGAAATCGAAAAGCAGATTCCCTACTCGCTGACCACTGAATCTACACTCCCTCGCACAACACGCGTCCTACCGAGAGGCAACTGGCTGGACGATTCCGGTGAGATTGTCGAGCCGATGATACCGGCGTTCCTTGGCGATCTCGGTATCAAAAATCGTCGTCCAACTCGATTGGAACTCGCACGATGGGTCGTCTCAAAGGATAATCCGTTGACAGCGCGTGCCTTTGTCAATCGGCTTTGGGCACTCTATTTCGGCACCGGACTGTCGCGTGTATTGGATGACCTCGGCGCACAAGGTGAACCACCCATACATCCCGAACTCCTTGATTGGCTTGCCGTAGAATTTATGGAGAGCGGTTGGAACGTCAAACATATCGTGAAACTTATCGTCACCTCAAACGCCTACCGTCAATCCTCGAAAGCGACGGATGTGCTGCGCGAAAAGGACGCTTACAATCGCTTAATCGCACGTCAATCACGTTGGCGACTCAACGCAGAGACCGTCCGAGACAATGCTTTGCTATTGAGTGGGCTTCTCGTCTCCAAAATCGGGGGGCCGAGCGTGAAACCTTATCAACCGAAAGGGTACTATTTTAACCTGAATTTTCCCAAACGTACCTATGTCCATGACAAGGGGGAAAATCAGTATCGCCGTGGACTCTATACGCATTGGCAGCGCACCTTTTTGCATCCGAGCATGATGGCGTTTGACGCACCGAGTCGTCAGGAATGCACCGCCGAGCGCGCAACCTCCAACACGCCGATGCAGGCACTCACTTTGCTCAACGATCCGACTTATGTTGAAGCGGCACGTGTCTTTGCAACACGGATTATTAGCGACGGTGGTGAATCTGTCACAGATCGTATCAACTGGGCATATCAATGGGCACTCTCTCGAACGCCGCAGCCGAAGGAATTGGAGATTATGACGAGTCTCTATGAGAAACATCAAGCCGAGTATACTGCCAATCTTGATGATGCTAACGCACTCGTTGCAACGGGTGAAGCAGCCACAACGGAAGGTGTTGAGCCTGCCGAACTCGCTGCCTGGACTTCCATCGGACGGGTGATACTGAACTTACATGAGACGATTACGCGCTATTGATCTTTGGTCATTTAGAACCGGCAGGCGCGGTTTTCAACCGCGTTTCCATTTAGAACTGGTAGGCGCGGTTTTCAACCGCGCTTCCACTACGTATTGAAGTAATTCTGGGGGATTGTCAATGAAATCCATTAATTTAAAAAAAGTTTTATCCGGACTGGCGCGTGTTTTGCTCATCTTAATCGGTGTCTGTTTAGCACTTGGGTTAATTAATGGAATTCTTAGGAATAATTGGGATGTATTTTTTATAGCCTTATGGAGTTTGTTATTAATTCCCATAATTGGAACCATTTATGGCATCGTTGAATTAATCGTAAGACGCTTTACGTATAAAAAAACTGTAGACGCTATTCTCAGAACACCAGACCCGGGAACTTTAAAATGGTGGCGGATAAAGTCTCTCTTGACAGGATACGGAGCAAAGTCCATTCCCGGAAAAGAATCAAGGCGCAGGTTTGAATTGAACGGTGTTATCATAACGTTTCACCGGCCTCACAGTCAAAAAGAGGCACGATCTTACCAAGTGAGGGATATTCGGCGTTTTTTAGAAATACAGAGGTAACCGTATGGAGTACAAGGGGTATATCGCACATATTGAGCAGAGCGAAGAAGATGGATGCCTCGTCGGCCATATCGCAGGAATCACCGACATCGTCGGGTTTCACGCCGACACTGCTCCTGAACTTCAAGCGGCTTTTGAAGAATCTGTAGAAGATTATCTGGCAACCTGTAAGAAACTGAATAAGCCGCCGCAAAAGCCATATTCTGGAAAGTTAAGGTTACGAATTCCGCCAGACATCCATATAGCCATTGCAAAAGCTGCGGAAGCCAGTGGAAAAGATCTTGACCAATGGGCAGCGGATATTCTCAGTCATGCTGTCCGGCAGGGCATTAAAAATGGAACAGACAACACGAATTGAACTCGCAAATCAGAACGATCTGGTCGCGGTCAGATTAGGGGTTCTGTGTTGACATGAAAAAAAGGTTGATTCATAACCCCGCGCATGATGGCGCGTGGATAATAAAGATCCTGTTAACCGCGCCGAGATGAGGAAAGTCCGTTTGTAAAAAGGTGTTTATCATGGCACTTTTGCTTTTGGGTGTACTTGTAATTGCGATTTTGGTGTTTTGTGTCCTTGTAGTGGTTATGGCTCTACTACGCCCGGGTGTCTCCAGTTCTTTCATAAGGGGGTTTACGAGTAAGGAGGCTGAATCTGACGCAGAAATGCAAGGACAAATGAAGTTCATCAATTGGAAAAAAGGGGTATCCAGGCTGACGCTTGTCCTATCGATCCTATTTGCCACTTTTGCCGGAATACTTAATGCAGAACCCCGTGGCCATCATTCCATTGATAGATTTTTGATAAGTTTTTGCATTGTATTTGGGCTGATTTGGTTAGTTTACTTCGTTTTAAATTATATCATAAAAAATTTGGCGGGAAGAGTGACGTTTGTATTAGCGATTCTATTTGGCATTTTAGCTGGAATCTTTAATGTAGTAGCAGAACTCAATAAATATCATTCCAAGGAACCTTTTTTGGAAGCATTTTTCATTGTATTTGGACTGACTTGGTTAGTTTACTTCATGGTCCGTTTTGTTAACAAAGGTTTTGCAAGTAAAAGGTAATGTTAAGTCCATTGTGAGAAATTTAATTGGACACGGACGATTTGAATGAACAGGAGATATTAAGTATGGCTATAGATACTCGTGAAGAGACCAATCTTCGCCTTACGAGGCGAACATTTCTGGGGAAAACGGTGCGGAGTGTCGGATCACTCGCGCTTGCATCCCTACTAACACCAGCGCTTATCAACGCCGCACCAGAGATTGAGCGGTGGCAGGGAATTATTGCCGAACCACATGTGCCACCAAAAGCAAAAACCATTATCCATCTCTGTATGGCAGGCGGTCCCTCGCATCTGGAGACTTTGGATTACAAACCGAAACTCGCAGAACTCCACGGGCAACCGATGCCGAAGTCTTTCACCGAAGGGCAGCCAATTGCGCAGCTCCAAAGGCAGGCAAATTCACTCAAATGCCTCGGTCCCACACATGAGTTCAAAAAGTGGGGTGAATCCGGGCAGGAGATGAGTACAGCGTTCCCACACATCGGAAGCCTCGCCAACGATATTTGCATTGTCCGATCCCTAAAAACCGAGCAAATTAATCACGACCCGGCACACACCTTCATGAACACTGGCACTGCAATCGCTGGTAGACCGAGCATGGGGTCGTGGCTGCTCTATGGACTTGGGAGCGAAAACGAAAACTTGCCGGGGTACGTCGTCCTTGTTTCCTCTGGCGGTGGACAGGACCAACCGATTGCAACGCGACAGTGGCATAGCGGGTTTCTCCCCGGTCAATTTCAAGGTGTCCAGTTCCATTCAACCGGTGATCCTGTTCACTATGTCACCAACCCTGACGGTGTAAACACTGAACAGCAGCGGGATGTTGTAGATGCCGTCCAATCGTTGAACGGTATGCTCGACGAAACCGTTGATGATCCGGCAATCTCGACACGTATCAGTCAATACGAGATGGCGTTCCGAATGCAGACGAGTGTCCCTGAATTAACCGACATCTCTAAAGAGCCGCAGCACATTCTCGATATGTACGGCGCGAAACCGGGGGACGGTTCCTATGCTTCAAACTGCTTACTTGCACGGCGGTTAGCCGAACGCGGCGTGCGATTTATCCAACTCTATCACCGCGGTTGGGATCACCACGGTGGTATTGAAAACGCTATCAAGACGACCGCAGGCTATGTCGATCAGGCAACCGCCGCGCTTGTCAACGATCTGAAGCAGCGTGGCATGTTGGATGAAACCTTGGTCATCTGGGGCGGCGAGTTCGGACGGACACCCATGGCACAAGGCACCGGACGCGACCATCATATTCAAGGGTTCTCCATGTGGATGGCGGGTGGCGGTGTTAAAGGGGGTATCAGTTACGGTAACACCGATGAGTTAGGATATAACGCCGTTGAAAATATCGTGCATGTCCACGACTTCCACGCCACGATGCTGCACCTCTTCGGGATCAACCACGAAAAACTCGTCTACCGCTTCCAAGGTCGAGATTTCCGTCTCACGGATGTCCACGGACACGTCGTCCGCGACATTCTGGCTTAAAAGTAGTAGGCACGCTCCGTCGTGCCGTAACCAACAGTAGTAGTAGGCACGCTCCGTCGTGCCGTAACCAACAGTAGTAGTAGGCACGCTCCGTCGTGCCGTAAACACAGAAAGAGTGAGGTTGCAGGGTGGCTTATGTGAAAAAAACGAGTAGGATCTTCGTACACATCTCGTTCTTGTTGATTCTAACGGTATCTGCCTTCAGTCGCGGACTTCCAATGGTGGTGCCTGAAACCGTTGGGCTCTCTACCGAAAGACTCTCAAGAATTGATAGGGTCATGGAAAAGCACATCGCTGAAAAGAAAATCGCGGGTGCTGTTACACTGGTCGCGAGGCACGGAAAGATTGCGTATCTCGGTGCTCACGGTATGATGGATGTCGAAGCAGAAAAACCGATGAAGCCCGATACCATTTTCCGTATCGCATCAATGACGAAACAGATCACATGTGTCGCTGTGATGATGCTCTATGAGGAAGGGCATTTCCTGTTGTATGAACCGGTTTCAAAGTTCATTCCGGCTTTCAAAGAGATGTATGTACTACCACCGGAGGATGACGAAAACGCGGCATCACCTGTCCCAGCAACACGACAGATTTCCATCTGGAACCTGCTCACCCACACGTCTGGTCTAACGTATCACTGGAATGAACGACTCGGTCCGCAATACAACGATGCAGGTATCACCCACGGACTTCTGCAGGATAACAGCACCCTTGCTGAAAAAATGAAAGTGTTGGCGACGATCCCGTTGTTGCATCAACCCGGGGAAGCTGTTGAATACGGTCTATCCATAGATGTACTCGGTTATCTCGTTGAAGTCGTATCTGGGATGCCCCTGGATCGGTTTTTTGCTGAGCGTATTTTCCAACCGCTCGGTATGACAGATACACACTTTTTTATCCCAGAAGCGAAACGTGAACGGATCGCAACAGTTTATGAACGAACCGGTGACGGCCCAATCATGCGAAAATCCAAAGAACCGACAGTGAACGGTTCAGTGATCTATTCAACCGACTATCCATACAACGGTCCAAAATCCTATTTTTCTGGCGGTGCCGGGTTAGTCTCTACTGCCTCTGATTATGCCCGTTTTGCGCAGATGATACTCAACGGCGGAGAATTTGACGGGGGCCGATTGTTGAGTCGGAAAACTGTTGAGTTGATGACAACGCATCAGCTTGATGAGATGGGTATTAACTACGGATCCGGTTTCGGTTTTGGTATTGTTCTCGGCAAATCAAACCTTAAGCGACTCGGTTCCGTAGGCGCATATAACGGCGGCGGTTTCTTCTTTACCAGTTTCTTTATCGATCCTCAAGAACAGATGCTCGGTATCTTTATGTGTCAATTGCATCCAGGCGGTAGTGATCTTGCTGAGAGAATTCGCATCCTCAGTTACCAAGCAATCATCGATTGAAATCAAATTAAAAAAAGGAAATTAGACAATATGCCAAGAGAACTCATTGCACCGGCACAAGAACAGGTCGCTTTCCGAGAATATGAAAGTCAACCCTTACAAGCCAACGAAATACGGGTCAAGAGCCAGTTTGGTGCAGCCAAACACGGTTCAGAGATGGCATCATATAAGGGGTATGCCGGCCCACGCGGGGGCTACGATGGAGAATATAAGGTCTTTCAAGCAGACACCTCCGGAATGGTACACTATCCTTCAGGACTTGGGAACATGTGTGTCGGTGAAGTAACCGAGATTGGGGCGGACGTTACCGAATTTGAGGTCGGAGAGCGAGTTTTTCGGCACAGCTCCTTTCGCGAGGAAAATGTTTGGGGTGCAGCAGGGGTCCGTAAATTACCTGACGGTGTGCCTTGGCAAGCAGCCGTCTGTCTCGACCCGACAGATTTTGCCTTAGGTGCGGTGCGCGACGGTAATGTCCGAATCGGGGATGCCGTGGCAGTCTTTGGACTCGGCGGCATCGGATTGATGGCACTGCAGCTTGCCAAGTTCGCGGGTGCCTGTCCTGTAATCGGTGTCGATCCGCTCGAATTACGCCGCAATGTGGCACTTGAATGTGGGGCTGACATGGTGATTGATCCCGCAACAGACGATGCCGGTTTGGAGATTAAAAAAGCGACCAACAAGCGTGGTGCTGATGTTTGTATCGAATATAGCGGGCACCATACTGCACTACAAGCGGCGATCCGCGGTGTAACGTATTTAGGAACGGTCGTTGCCGGTGCATGGCCCGGTATCTACCCAGCTGGGTTAGATCTCGGTGCCGAAGCGCATTTCAATCGACCGACGATTATCTTTTCACGCGCCTGTAGCGAACCGAATCCCGAATACCCAAATTGGAATGAAGGCAGACTCTTTGAAATCAGTTTGCGGCTCCTTTATGATGGCAGCTTGAAGTCTGAGCCTGTTATCTATCCTGTTGTCGATTTCGACGATCTGTTGGACGAGTATCCGAAGATCGCAACTGACCCAGGTGAGAATGTAAAATTAGGTGTTCGATTCGCATAACTCCTATTTTGGATAAGCAAAAGCGTAAGTTTAGCGGAAAGGGGAGCCATGACTACTGGTATCATGCTGGCTTTAATGAGCCTTGCAGCATCCCAAATTATTGGCGACAACGTAATGGAAAGCATTGAAGTAACACCGAGAATCCAAATTGCAGAGATACCGGTCGAATTTTCTGCTTTCGGACAAGTCGGCTGTGACAAATATGCCAACGTTTTCGGCGTGCACATCTTCGCAAGCCAAACGACCCCTGAAAATAAACTCTCTCACGCCGCGGGCGTTTTGGCACAATACCTTGATAACGACGAAGATGGTGTTCCTGACAACACGCGGGTTCTCAGCCACTTGGTGAGCCGAAACGTCTTCATCATTATGCCCGGAACAGAGGCGGAGATGGAACGGTTAGAAATGGAACTCGTAAGAGAGGCAGGTTATCACTTTGGTCAAGATTTGTATGGCGAAGAAACCAAACCGGATTTCCTTGTTGATGGTAAAATCAACGCACCCAATGGCCACTACTACGACGGCGCATTAGAGGAAATTCTGCATCCCATCACACAACACGGTTATGCCAACGCTTACCCCGAAGTGTTCGGAGAGGAACGGGGATCCACGTTAGCAAACTGCATGGATGCCGCCCGCGGTGGATATTTCAAGCGAGTGCCAAAAGGTGGTCCCAAGAGCGGGTACCCGGCAGAAGCGTGGTATCACTATACGGATGAAACCTGCGACTATAGTTGCATGGTTACGGAGTATATCTACTGGGCTTTGACATCGATATTGGGGACACAGGACTTTCCAGGACGACATGAGGCACTCGAAGTCGAATGGGAATTGAATACCAGAGAACGGGTTAGAACTAAGGATGCTGCAGTCTATGAACTCCTGACAGACCCTCAGTACGGATTCCCGATCAAAAAAGCACCAGATGGAAACTACAAACCATCGGCATTTCCTGTTACAGTTGTTCCCATCATCCCTATCGAAGATGAAGATTAATAGGGATAATAGTCCTTTTAAACGCGGAAACTCGGAAATAGTTTTCCTCTCGGTAGACGAGGTTTCCCAACCTCGCTCCTCTCGGTAGGCGAGGTTTCCCAACCTCGCAGATTTATAGTGTATCTGTAATTGTAACCATCCGCGATTCAGAAATTACCGCCTACTTTCTCCTTTTTTTCCGATTTATGACAATCATGCAACCTGCCCACCGTAAAATCGCGTCACCTTATTTAAATTGATTAAGGGAGATATCTGATGGAAAGAGACGATGTTGAATTGATTTACGGTATATTGGCTGGGGATGAGGCTGCGTTCAGCACGTTAGTTAAAAAATACCAAAAAAGCGTTCACGCACTCGCGTGGCGGAAAATCGGGGATTTCCATATCGCGGAAGAGATTACCCAAGACGCTTTCCTGCAGGCACACAGAAAACTTGCCTCGCTAAAAAATCCAAATCAGTTTGCCGGATGGCTTTACGTTATCACAGACCGGCTTTGCAAAGCATGGTTCCGAAAGAAGCAGCTGAAGAAACAATTGGATATGCAATCGCTGGAAGCCACCAGTGAAGAAATATTGGAGAAAACTGATTATGTCCACTACACGGCTGAACAGCGTGAAAAAGAAGCCGTTGAGCATCAACGTCAGATCGTGCAAAAACTCATGGAAAAACTGCCTGAGAGTGAACGTACGGTGATGGTCCTTTACTACCTTGGGGAAATGAGTTGTGAAGAGATTAGCAAATTTTTAGAGGTGTCCGCGAACACCATTAAAAGTCGACTACAACGTGCCCGAAAAAATTTAAAGGATCAAGAACATATAATTAGTAAAACCCTTGGCGGGGTCGAACTCCCTGCTAACCTCACGGAAAACATTATGCAGCAGATAGCTAAATGGAATCTACCGGAAGATGCCAAAGCGCGTCTCGGTAAAGCGGATGTAACTGATATACAATATTCGCCTGATGGTAAATTTCTCGCTGTCGCGAGTGATATCGGTATTTGGCTTTACGATGTAACAGCACATCAAGAGGTCAGTCTAATCACAGGAGATACGAGTGGAGTCTTGTCCCTTGCCTTCAGTCCAGATGGACGCATCTTAGCGAGTGGAAATGGCGATAGCACTATTACCCTGCATGATAGAATCACAGGGACGCGGAAAACGCTCATTGGGCTTACAACAGATTATATCAGAAGCATAGCATTCAGTCCCGATGGAAAAACAATTGCGGCGGGTGGTCATCGAGGCCCTATCCTATTATGGGATGCTATCACTGGAGAAGAGAAGTATACACTCCCAAATGATTCGGATTGGGCTATTAAGTTATCATTCACGCCAGACGGGGAAACACTTGTGAGTGTGAATTGGGACGACAAAATCAGGCTGTGGAATCCAGACACAGGTGAACACAAGAAAACATTCGATATGCACTCTGATTGCTCCAGTTCCACTGGGGGCGTAGCCGCAGCGTTCAGTCCGGATGCGAAAACAGTCGCTATTGGCAGTTCCAGTGGCACTATCTACCTCCACGACTTAAACACAGGCGAGTTCAAGATGAGCCTCTCCGTGTATAAGGAGCATGTGTGCCGCTTAGCGTTTAGCCCTGATGGGAAAATACTTGCTACTTCATCATTTGAAGATGAAACAATTCGCCTCTGGGATGCGCACACGGGGCAACACAAGTTAACCCTCACTGGACACACGCGATATGTCTGGGGTTTAGCGTTCAGTCCGGATGGTAAAACCCTCGTAAGTAGCAGTGGCGATGGCACTATCCACTTCTGGGATGCACGCACAGGCGACGAAAAACATACATTCACTGGACATTCGGGGCAGGGCATTAGTGTAGCGTTCAACCCCAATGGCGGCATTATCGCAAGTGGATGCTACGAGGGAATTATTCGTCTCTGGGATGTGGACACAAGGCAACCCATAAAAACGCTCAATGGGTCTAAAGAGGGGTTTGAGGATACTGTTCGCAGTCTGGCGTTTAGTCCTGATGGAAAAACGCTTTTTTGTGGCACTGACAATGGCATTGACTTCTGGGATACACACACCGGCAAACAGAAAAAAACGCTGACTGGGCATACGGGTTGGGTTGCGACCATAGCACTCAGTTCGGATGGAAATATACTCGCGAGTGGGAGTGGAGATACTACCATCCGCCTCTGGGATACACACACCGGCGAACAGAAAAAAATACTGACTGGACACACAGGCGTAGTTGCAACCGTATCGTTCAGTCCTGATGGAAAAATCCTCGCAAGTGGCGATCTTGAAGATGGAACTATTCGTCTCTGGGATGTTGCAACTGGGAAAAATAAAATGGTACTTACCGGACATAAAGGAGGGGTCAGAGGTGTCTCGTTCAGTCTAGACGGTAAAATCCTCGCAAGTGGAGACGACTACGACGGGATAATCCATCTATGGGATATAGAAACAGGGCAACCCAAGATGACTTTCACCGTAGATACAGAGTGTGTATATAGTTTAGCGTTCAGTCCTGATGGAAAAATCCTCGCAAGTGGCTGTGCTGCCGCCGTGATCCATGTATGGGATGTCCACACTGGCGAATGCAAGAAAACACTGACTGGATATACATCTTGGGTCAATAGCCTCGCGTTCAGTCCAGATAGCAAAATCCTTGTAAGTGGTGGTCATGACGGTTCTGTGCTTCTCTGGGAGATGAATCCCTAAATAGCAACTTGGATTATTGTTGTAATCCCGCCGCTCGCAGCACCGTTTCCTGAACGGCGAACTCGTGGTCAAGTGAACGATCAGGAGATTTCTCACCCCGAATATCGGCAACAAACGCGCGAAGGCTCTCGACATAACGCGGTCTCGGCTCCACAGGTACTGTCTGCCAGCCTTTAGCATACCCATCCCGTTCTTCGTCAAGACACAACCGCAACGCTGGCGGTTCAAGCGGTTCAAGAATCGCGCTACCGCGGGTCCCGTAGACTTCCAATCGCCTCGCTTTCCCCGAATCGACTTCCAACGCCGTTGACTCCAGAATCGCCAAGGCTCTCGGATATTCAAATACAGCCGCCGTATTGTTCCGATACCACGGCACGTCGTGTCCGTCGTGCCTCGAAAAGGGTGTCACCCGTGTCGGTCGTCCCAGCAACGCGACGATAATATCGGTGAGATGGCAGGCGAGGATAAACATAATACCGCCTGAGTGTTCACCGAGTGAATCCCAGCGTTGCCAATGGGCTTCACTTGAAATGCTTGATGAGATTCGCCCCCGCACTGAAAAAATATCACCCAGTTTGCCGGAATTCGCCCAATCAAGGATAAACTGAAAGCCAGCATTGTATCGGAACATATAACCGAGTTGAACCAGCAGGTTTCTGTCGCGGGCAAGCTCCAAAACCTCACGAAACGTCCCAAGATTATCACCCGCCGGTTTATCAAACCAAACATGCTTGCCGTGCTCAAGAATCTCCCGCGCGAAGGTAAGATTCTGCGATACACGTCCCTGCGCTGCAATCCCAACGATTGTTTCATCATTGAGCATTTCTTCCTTAGATTCAAACCAGTGAACGCCTTCATAGACCGAACTTTGACCAAGGGTCTCTCGGACTTCCGGTAGTGGTTCAAAGACACCGGCGAAATCAATTTCATCGCTTTCCTTCATCACGCGGGCTTTTCCCGAAGCGTGGTCGTGGGAAATACCGTATTGTGCAAGTCTCATTTTCACGTCTTTTCTCCTTAGATCGTACCATTTTTAAAATCTGTGATTATCTAAAACATTGGATAAGGTCTGACATGATTCTATCATATAATCCATATTGGTTCATGCAAAAAATGCGTGCGATTTTTGGCGACTTGTGCTAAACTCTAACGTATGGATTTTCCGATATTACTTTTTTTGATGCGTCTCATTTTAGCTTTAGGCGATGCTGTTGAAAACCGAACCGATGCAACTCCAGTTCTACACGAAATCAGATTGCCCGCTCTGTGACGAGGCAAAAGCGGTGTTGCAAAATATCGAAACAAAGACAGCGTTTATTGAAGTACAGGAAATTGACATCACGAAAAATATGGGGTTATTCACAAAATATAAACATCTGATTCCTGTGCTTGAGTTAGATGGACAACGGCTTTTTGTGCATCGTGCCACCTATTGGAAGTTGATGTGGCAACTCCGATGGCATCGGATTCGGAGGCACTTCGTCGGTAGGAGGGATTTGTAATCCCGACACAGATTCAGAATCTAAGGAGATTAATATGGCTTTTCCATCTCATGGTACAACGCACCGATCCACAGTAACAGGGACACGCGGAATGGTGACAAGTGCACATCCACTCGCAAGCCTCGCGGGTGCACGTATATTGCTTGCGGGCGGTAACGCATTTGATGCAGCGGTCGCAGTCGCCTCAACACTCAACGTTGTTGAGCCTTACATGTCCGGGATCGCTGGCAACGGGTATATGCTGATTTACAGTGCAAAGGAAAAAGCGCACCGTGTGATAGATTATCTGGGCACTGCACCTTACGCAGCGACGCTGGATGTCTACCCGACACTCGAAAGTCAGCAGATTGGCATCCGTGCCGGTATGGTCCCGGGTGGATGTGGCGGATGGCTGGCACTTTTAGATCGCTACGGGAGCATGGATCGCGCAGACATCTTTGCCCCAGCGATTGAATCCGCAGAAAACGGATACGCCGTCACCGTCAAGAATGCGGAATTCATCGCAGGCGCGTACCACTATTTTTCGGAAAGGGCTGCAGAGGTGATCGCCTCGCGAGGGAGAACCCCACATCCCGGCGAAATATTGGTGCAAGCGGATTTGGCAAACACATTTCGACAAGTTGCTGAAGGCGGCGCAGAGGCATTCTATCGCGGCGACATTGCCAAAGAGATTGTCCGTTTTTCCGAAGAAACCGATGGACTGATTACCGAAAAAGATTTGGCTGACTTTGAGGTGGAGTGGCAAGAACCTATTTCTGTTACCTACAAAGATTATGAAGTCTACTGTCCACCCCCACCGTGTTCAGGTTTTCAATACCTGGAAACCCTCAATATTTTAGAAAATGATCCGCTCGGTGAACTTGGACACAATACGCCGGAATACTTGCATCTACTGATTGAAGCGATTAAACTGGCGAGTGCAGATAGAGCCGAATACGCCCCGCGTCCGAACCCACCAATTGAACGCTTGTTATCTAAAGACTATGCCCGTGCCCAACGCGAACGCATCGGCGAACAGGCTGCAGTCAGTGGCGGTGAACGCTGGTCAAGGGACAAACTTCCGGGTGAGATCGTCGCTAACGACTGGACAACCGAATGCACAACCCATTTTGACACTGCGGATGCTGAGGGCAATATCGTCGCTGTGACACAGAGTCTTGGGCAACCCTTCGGCTCAGGTGTGATTCTCGGTTCAACAGGAATGTTCCTCAACAACTTCATGAACTGGTTTGATAGAATGCCAGAGAGTCCAAACGCTGTTGGACCGCATAAACGGATAGAGATGTGCATGGCGCCGTGCCAAGTGTGGAAAGATGGAAATCCATTCGCAGCAATTGGCACACCCGGAAGCCACGGTATCCTTCAGACAACACTGCAGATGGTTCTGAATCTGATTGAACACGGGATGAACGTTCAGGCAGCGATTGAGGCACCACGCGTTCGGTTGATAAACCCCGGCACACATGTCAGTATGGAGGGACGCATCCCGGCTGCGGTACGTGCAGCCTTAACAGCGCGCGGGCATGAGGTAGAGGTGTTAGATGATTGGACAGCGACTGTCGGGGGCGGGCACGGTATCGCCTTTGATCCTGAAGAAGGAAGTTTCATGGGCGGTGCTGACCCACGCCGTGATGGATATGCGATAGGCGTATAATCTGTGGCTGCTTTTAATTACCGATAAATTTTTCAAACTTCATATTTATGATAAAAATTTTACGGAGGAAACATGAAAAGTTTACGTGTTTTGAGCAAATACCTTTTCTTAGCATTCGGACTCTTTTTAATTTCTGGTTGTGGCACAATTCAGAAGGTAGTCCTTTCTGAACCGTCAACTGAAACGGATATTACGCCACCTCGCGTAACCATGATATATCCAAGCGATTGCGTTGGCTCTGCGGCTTACTGTGATGCCTTCCATATCGGTGTCCGGACTGCTGAGGAAAAACTTGGCATTACACTAACCGAAGTCAACGGAATAGAAAACGATCCTGTAGCCACGGAGATGCTCCTAAGAGATGCAGCACAGAATTCAGAACTTGTTTTGACAGCAGGTTACCAAATGGGAGACGTGGTTGCTCGCGTCGCACCGGAATTTCCTGATGTCAATTTTGCAATCTTTGATGTTGTCCTTGATATTCCAAATGTGGCTTCTGTGAACTATAAATCCAACGAAGGATCGTTTCTGGTCGGGGCAATTGCAGCTTTAAAATCGAAAACTAACAAAATCGGTTATATCGGAGGTGCGGATGTCCCGCTATTACACGAATTTGAAGCAGGCTATGTTGCTGGAATTTACGCAGTCAATCCAGATGCGGAAGTCACTGTAGAATATATTAGCAAGGACGCAACGGGTTTCGGTCAACCTGAAAAAGCAAAAGAACTGGCTTTAGCACAATATACAAACGGGATCGATGTAATTTACACCGCTGCCGGCGGATCCGGTCAAGGGGTGCTTGAAGCAGCACAAGAACAACAAAAGTTCATCATTTGGGTTGATGCCAACGGTAACTATCTGGCCCCTGGAATTGTCTTGACAAGTATGACAAAAGAGATTCCAACCTCTGTACAGCGCATCATCCGAGAAGCCGTTGAGGGCAGTTTTATGGCAGGTGTCCGATACTTTGGACTCGAAGATGGCGGGGTTAGTTATGCCGTTGACGAACACAATCAGGCTCTGCTCTCGGACGACATCATAGCAACCGTTGAATCGTTGAAAGCAAAAATTATTGCGGGTGAAATTGTTGTTCCCAATACAATTTCACTTCCTCGCGAGTAATGTCAGCGATAGTTACGGTACAAGAGACCTCGTTCGTCCTTAAATCTTCCAAAGATTGAAAAGGCAAAAATGAAACAGTTGCGTTTCTTAACGGTTATTCATCTATTCACGTGTATTTTCCTTCTGTTCAGTGGGTGTACGCAAGACACGGATTATACGCGGTGGGGGTTGCCTGAAGGTGCTAACTTACGCATCGGTATGGGCAGGGTGGAGGATCTAAAGTTCTCACCTGATGGTAAGCTGCTTGCAGTAGCAACTTCAGTCGGAATTTGGCTCTACGATACAGAGACTTATGCACCACATAACTTAATTGCAGCAGATCAGGGCGGTATCACCGCGATCGCCTTTTCTGATGACTCACGCAGGCTTGCATGTGGCAGTGGACACTATACGTTATCTGTGTGGGATGCCCGTTCTGGAAATCTCTTGAAAACCTTTGGTTTGGAGAAAAGCCATCCGGAAGTCGTAGGGGGACCCGTGCAGGTGGCTTCCGTAGCATTTTCTCCAGACGGCCACAACCTCATGAGTTTTGCACGTTACGAAGACACCCTCCGAGTATGGGATGTGCACACTGGTAATTTGCTCAAAACCTTCAGAGAGGGGATAGGCGAGGCGGCGGCGTTTTCTCCTGATGGACAAATACTCGCGCTTGGCGTTGGGGATTGGCGTTTCGGATACATTAATTTATGGAATGCTGAAACGGGTGAACACCGAGATATCTTAGGGTCTGGTCAACCTGTTTCCATGGTGTTTTCTCCGGATAGTCAGATACTCGCCGCTGTTACTGGGTACGACGATAAGGACCTTTATGTATGGGATGTTCACACCGAAGAACGCCTCCATAAACTTATAGGACACACGGGTTCAATCTACGCCTTAGCCTTTTCTGCAAATGGTCGTGTGGTGGCGGGTGGTAGTGAGGGTGATAGGACGCTGCGGATGTGGGATACGCACACTGGAGATTTGCTGAAAACGCTCAAAGGGCATACGGACCTGGTTCGCGCACTTGCATTTTCTCCAAGCGGTGATACCCTTGCTAGCGCAAGTTCTGACAACACGATGCGGTTGTGGAATGCCGAAACCGGTCAGGAAAAGAAAATCTTCCTGGAGCATATAAGTTGGGGTAGTGATGTCGCGTTCTCTCCAGATAGACAGTGGCTTGCAAGTGCAAGCCAAGACGATAAAATTCGCTTGTGGGATAGACACACGGGACACCTGTTGCGAATTATCAGCGGGCACACAGGCCCAGTTACTGCTGTAGCTGTTTCTCCCGATGGTCGGATACTTGCGAGCAGCGCGCGTTTTCCTGATAACACCCTTCGTTTGTGGAATCCTGAAACCGGTGGGCTCCTGAAAACCATTTCAGAACATGAAAGGATCAATGCGTTCGCGTTTTCTCCGGAGGGCCAAACACTTGCGAGTGTCGGTAGAGACGCAACAGTTCAACTGTGGGATGTAGAGACAGGTGAATTGCTGAAAATTTTCAAGGGAAACGATAGGGAATTTAGGACAGTCGTGTTTTCGCCAGATGGACAGCTGCTTGCAACTGGCGGGTGGTTATCAAAAATTCATTTATGGAATGTTGAGACCGGTAGTTTGCTAAACACGTTTCCAGAGAAATACGGTGTTGAGACCCTCGCATTTTCGCCAAATGGACAGGTTCTGGCAAGCGGCGGTGGATTTAAGGATCCTACAATCCGTTTGTGGCATGTCCCTACTGGTGAGAAACGGTTGACGCTGACAGGTCATGAGAAAAACCCAACGACTGCCCACACCAGCGATATCTATTCTGTAGCCTTTTCTCCGGATGGAACTTTACTTGCGACTGGCGGAATAGATGGACTCCGTTTGTGGAATCCAACCACAGGTCAGGGATTGGTTACTTTAACGGAAAATAAGAGTTCTGTTTCAGTAGTCGCGTTCTCTTCAGATGGTAGAACGCTTGCCAGTGGTGAGTCCGGCGGAATTTTTCTCTGGGACATTGACGAAGTTTTGCGGATGGAAGCGGACTAAATAGAGACCTATCTCGCCAATTTTCTCGTTGTGCTGTGCTGTCTAATAACTCCGCAGAATAGTCCCTTTCGCACCGACGATCCAACCCGCGTTTTTGTGAAGGTGGATGTCCTGCAAGTTATGTTGTGCCGGTGTAGGATAGCGGCTCCAGAGGTTACCACCATCTGTTGTATGAAGAATTAACCCTTTTTCACCAACTGCCCAGCCACGTCTCTCATCACGAAACGCTATATCTCGTAAACTCTGATTCACAGGCGTTTTCTGTCGATGCCACACTTTTCCACCGTCAGCGGTATGCAGGATCAATCCATTTGTACCGACAATCCATCCATGCGTCGGATTCGCAAAGTGGACAGCAAATAGAGGTTGCTCGACATTACTTCTCTGGCGAACCCACCGTCCGCCACCATCTCGCGTATGGAGCACTTCACCCTCTTCACCAACAATCCATCCGTGTTGCGGATCGACAAAATAGACACCCCAGAGATGTTTATCTGAAAGGTCTCGATGACTTTCCCAACGACTGCCACCGTCTTTCGTGTGGAGGATAGTCCCTGAACCCCCAACTGCCCAACCTTCGGTTGTACTCACAAAGTATAGATCCAAAATGCCCGGAGGTCTCTTACCTACACCGCGAGCTTGGTGTTGCACGCGCCATGTCTTGCCGCCGCTGCCAGTATACTGCACCTTTCCGATGCTGGCAAGCCAACCGTTATTCGGGGTCGTGAAACTAACTTCCGTGAATGTCTCTTTCGCCACAGATTCCGCAGTCCAAGTCATGCCACCATTGACAGTAGATAGTATCGTACCAGCAGTTCCGACTGCCCATCCGTGTTCCGTATCTACAAAATGGACCCCATAGAGATGTTCTCCAGTACCGCTTTCAATCTGTCGCCACTCGAATTGCACCGAATCTTGCGTACAACTGAGGTAAACAAGACTCCCACATAAAATAAAAAGCGCGAGGTAGTTTCTCGTCTGCATTTTAACCCTCCCCGATTAAGTTTTTTATTGCATCTATTTTTCAATCATGATAAACTATATTAATCCAACTCGCCACCCATACATAACTTTTGTGGTGGAAGCAAACCGATCTATACACTGGCATTGAACTCACGTTGTTTATTTAGATTTAGCAAGTTCTGTGCCAACCTGAGTAATACTATACTGATGGAGTTTTCTACAAAATGCAAAGAAGGCACTGCACAAAATGGGGCATTCTTTAGACTCGACTGCACGAAATAGGGCGTACTTAATAACTTAGGCTGCCTATAACCCTTTAGGTAGCAATTTGAGTTATATTATATGGAACTCATGGTAGATTGTCAAGTGCTGATAAAAAATCGCATGTTCTTCACTCGCAGCTTAGCTTGTGCCAGACACAAACTAACAAGGAAAAGACTCATGAAGACCGTAAACAATTTTGAATTCAATCAAAGGAAGTATATACCGGTCTTTCCAAAAGCCCCTGGAAAACCGACCATCTATATTGAAGGATACCCCTACGAGGACGATGAACCTATGGCCGCGACAGGGTTTCACGGTGAGCAGATTGCTCTCTTTTTCGATCAACTCTACCGGTATTTCCAAATTGACGACTATATTCACATTGGGATTGACAACTTCATCTACTACCGGGAAGGGGACCTGACTAAATGCCTTTCTCCGGATATTTACGTCGTCTTTGGTGTTCGTAAGGTTCCACAACGGCGTAGTTTTTATACATGGGCAGAAGGGGCGGTACCCGCAACCGTGTTTGAATTTCTCTCGGATGCAACCGCGCATCAAGATCGCGAAGAAAAAGTGGAACGCTATCTAATAGAGATGGGCGTTCAAGAATACTTTATTCATCAACCTGAGTTAAAGAAGCCTGCGGAGTTTCGCGGGTGGCGACGGAATGCTTTCGGTGAGATCGTTGAGATGGAGCCGGATGCAGAGGGCGGGCTGTTCAGTGAAACGTTAAATCTGCATTTTCGGTGGCAGGAACAACTTGATACGCACGTGAGGCTTTTACGGCCGTATTTGCCGGATGGTACCCCGATAACGACTTCGCGGGAAGAGCATCAGCTGAGAGTAGAGGCAGAAACTCGGGCAGCAGAGGAAGCCGCACTCCGTCAGGAAGAAGCTATGCGCCGCCAAGAAGCAGAAGCGGAGTTAGAGCACCTCCGAGCACAACTTGCTAAACGCTAAAACTCAAACTGGCTTATCATGTACATTATCGGAATTGATGGAGGCGGGACGAGAACAGTTGGTATCCTAACGACAGAAACCGGACAATGCCTCGCACAAGTGCAGTCGGGTCCATCAAATTACCACGTCGTTGGTGAGGCGAAAACGCAAGCGGTCCTGGAGAACGTCATCAGAGAACTCTGTGAAAAATCAGGAAGCCCGTCCGCAAGTTCTATCCATTTCTGTCTCGGAATGGCAGGTTTAGGGCGTGCTGAAGATCGAAAAGTAGTAGGACGAATTTGTGATGAACTCGGCATCAGCAAAAACCGAAGAATCTTGACGCACGATGCACACATTGCACTCGTTGGAGGCACTGCTAAACAGCAGGGCGTAATTGTCATTTCAGGGACAGGTGCTATCGTCTACGGTATCAACGCTAATGGCGATGAAGCGCGCGCAAGTGGATGGGGGTATCTACTCGGCGATGAAGGCAGCGGTTACGACATCGCTATAAAAGGGCTCCGGGCTGTCGCTCGTGCTGCTGATGGCAGAGGCAATCCAACCGAATTGACAAATCGAATTCTTCATAGGCTTGAACGCAACGAACCGAGTGAACTGATCCGCTGGACACATGCAGCCAGTCGAGATGAAATTGCGCAGTTAGCAGAAGTAATATTCGATACCGCGCAAACAACGGACGCGGTTGCAACGGAAATTGTTGACGAGGCTGCTGATGAACTCGTTTGTGCTACAGAGAGTGTGATTAAACAGTTAGAATTCATAGAGCCGTTTGATATCGTTCTCAGTGGTGGCAATCTTATCCATCAACCGATGTTTTCGGATAAACTTCGCCATCGGCTTGCGAGAATTCGGCCAAAGGCATCAGTGCTACTGCCAAAACATGAACCTGCGTACGGGGCAATGTTATTGGCGCGAACAGCATTGTAGTCAGAAATTGTCGCCATCAAAGGAACGCATGCAAGCCACAACAGAAGAACGAAACCCGAATTCCACCGACATTGATCTGAAGTCAACCTCAGAAATTGTTCGGATTTTCCATGAAGAAGATCGGAAAGCACTCGCAGCAGTAGAAGCAGAATCTGATGCAATCGCGCATGCTATTGACTTATGTGTTGATGCGTTTCGTGCAGGTGGCAGGTTATTTTATGTAGGCGCGGGAACAAGCGGTAGACTGGGGGTGTTAGACGCTTCCGAATGTCCACCGACCTTCAGCACGCCGCCGGAAATGGTCCAAGGGATAATTGCCGGTGCGGATGCCGCTTTGCGTCGCTCAATTGAGGGTGAGGAGGACAAACCTGAAAGCGGCGCGCAGGCTATCCGAGAACGGCAACTCACACCTCAAGACGTACTTGTTGGAATCGCAAGTAGTGGGCGGACACCCTATGTCATCGGGGCTTTGAAGGAGGCACACACTATCGGGGCAACGACGATGTTCCTCTGTTGCGTCCCACCGCCTGCACAATTAAAGAGTTGGGTGACGCATTTTATTACACCGATTGTCGGACCGGAGATTATCACAGGTTCCACCCGATTAAAAGCAGGGACAGCCACAAAACTGGTCCTGAACATGCTTACAACCGCTGCTATGATAAAACTCGGCAAGGTCTACAACAATCTGATGGTGGATGTACACGCCTCCAACACAAAGTTAGTTGCGCGAAGTATTCGGATTGTTCAAGCCGTCACTGGCGTAGACACTGCGGCAGTGACGGCAGCTTTAGCACAAGCGGATGGACGAGCGAAACTCGCTATTGTAATGCTCACCAAAGATTTGAACGCAACGGATGCAAATGCACTATTGGAAAAGCATTCTGGATTTTTGAGATACGTTCTTGACTAACAGTTTATCAATCCTTGTAGGCGTGCTTTTTGGGCGCGCAATTTAAAGGAGAACAGATGGGTACCAAAGTTGGGCTTGCCAAAACCGGCAGGCGACGTTCTAACGTTTTTGAAGCGTTGGACAATATACGCGAGGAACTCACACCGAGAGTCCGTGAGCAGGTACTGTTGAAACCGAATTTTCTTTCCAGTACAAATCAACTCGCTTCGTCACATGTAGATGCAATGCGAGGCGCGTTGGATTTTCTGTTGAGCACACCACACCCACCGAAAGAGGTAATCGTCGCTGAAGGCGCGAATGAAAAATTTTCTGGCGAAGCCTTCCAGATTTTCGGTTATGAGGCACTCCAAGCCGAATACGATGTCCCAATCCGGCTTGTAGACCTACATCAAGAAACCGAATGGGCAGAGACCAACGTCTTTCTTGCAGGGCGTGAGGAAGATACTGTACGGATGCCAAAGACAGTTCTGGAGTGTCCATGTACCATCTCTGTCGCTATCGCCAAAACCCATGATGCTGGCGTTGTGACGCTCGCCATGAAGAACATGATTATGGGGACCCTGCATAAAGAGGATCGGATTAAAATGCACGGGTACCACAGCCACGCAGACCGAGTGTTACCACGCGAGGCACAGACGCTTAATATCAACTTGCTCCGGCTCTCACGCCACCTCAAACCCGATATCGCTATCGTTGATGGCACCGTTGGACTACAAGGCAACGGACCCGGCGGCACCGATTCTGTTCCACTCGGTATTGCTGTTGCAAGCGGAGATGTGTTCGCAGCGGATGCTGTCACATCAAAAGCGATGGGATTTGAGCCGTTAGAAATTGGGCTTTTTCATTACGCAAATGAATTGGGCTACGGCACCGCTGATCTGAACGAGATTGACATCCGTGGACCCGCTATTGAAACAGTAACAACGTCGTTTAAACCACATGAGACGGCTGAACTGCAGTTCCAATGGCAGGAAGCGAATCCGGCGGAATATCTCGCGGCTGACTAACAAAAGGAGAATTATGAGACGTTTTTATAATGCCTTAATTCTGTTTTCACTTATTCTCACGACACCGGCATGGGCATGGTGGGGCGGTGGCCACGATATCATGACACGGGCAGCCGTCAAATCACTCCCTGATGAAGTCCCCGAATTTTTCCGAAATGCCGGTAAAATGATCGCTCACTGCTCTTATGACCCTGATCTATCTAAGGGACGCGGCACACCACACGCACGGCAAGCTGAATACGGAGAACACTATATTGATGTAGAACTCTTCGGAGAACATCCGATTCCAGACGGACGTGAGGCGCATATTCAGCTATGTGCCGAACTCGGACTTACACCGCGAGAAGTCGGCACACTTCCGTATGCCTTGGCGGAATGGACGGAACGACTTGCATTCGCATTCGCTGAGTATCGCAAATGGCCCGATAACCCGATGATCCAGAATAAGTGTTTCCTCTACGCCGGTTTCCTTTCACACTATGCACAGGATATGTGCCAACCGTTGCACCTCACCATTCATTTTGACGGGATTAAGCAAAAGGACGGGACGCGGCTACATAAAGGCATCCATGAGAAGGTCGATTCGGCTATTGAGATGTTAAGACTGGATCCGATGGAACTCGCGAAAGGACAACAAATTGACGCTGTTGCTGATTTGATGCCCGCAATCATCAAACAGATCAAAGCTGAACACAGTTTTGTAGGCAACGTTTATGAACTCGCAGACGATTGGCAAGACCTGAAAAACCCGACACCCGCTTTAAAGGATTTTGTAAATAATCGAGCGCGGGAAGCCGTGCGCTGGACGGCTTCGCTCTATTTGACGGCGTGGAAACTATCCGAAGACATTAGGCTACCTGGCTGGCTTGACCGCGCAAAAAACGATGCAGACGCATCACACTAAAAACCAAAAGGAGAAGTAAACTTGTTACAACAGTGGAAACCTGATCCAACTTTTTACCCATCACCTAAGATGGCGATTGAGGCACCTATTGAAGATGTCGCTTACGTCGCTGCACCCAGAGATGACGGCAATCCCGACGCTATGTGTGTGGTTGACCTCAACACAGCATCTGATACCTATGGTCAAATTGTTCATAAACTGGAACTCGGCGTTCGTGACGAAATCCACCACTTCGGTTGGAACGCTTGCAGTGCAGCGCTCTGCCCCTACGCACCACACCCTTATATAGAACGGCGTTACCTCGTCGTGCCAGCACTACGGGGTTCCAGTATCTATATCCTCGATGTGAAAGAGAATCCCAAGGCACCGAAACTCGTTAAGACGCTGACAGCTGATGAAGTTGAAGCGCGGTCCGGATATACCCGCCCACATACAGTACACTGCGGTCCCGAAGGGATCTACGTTAGTGCTTTGGCTTCAGCCGGTTCGGAAGAAGGACCCGGCGGGATATTCCTCATGGATCATTACAACTTCAATATCCTCGGACAGTGGGAAGTGGAACGCGGTCCGCAATCCCTCTCTTACGATTTCTGGTGGCATTTGGGCTATGACATCGCTGTTACCAGTGAGTGGGGATATCCGGCAATGATTGAAAACGGCGTGAGCCTTGAGGACTTGGGTGAACGCAAATTCGGACATAAAATCCATATCTGGGACATCCGACACCGCAAGAATATTCAAACGTTAGATTTGGGCGATGATTATCAGATGATCTTAGAATTACGTCCCGCACACGACCCAACGAAAGCGTACGGGTTCGTCAATGCTGTGTTGAATATGAACGACCTCTCCAGTTCGATTTGGACGTGGTACAAAGATGGAGATGGTTGGGGCATCCAAAAGATTATTGATATCCCGGCACAGGTCCCTGAAAATCCAGATGATTTACCACCCGCTTTGAAGGATATCGGCATGATTCCAACGCTTGTTACCGACCATATCCTTTCGTTGGATGATCGGTTCCTATATGTCTCCTGTTGGGGCACCGGAGAGATGTTGCAATACGATGTATCCGACCCGTTTAATCCGAAGCATACCGGCACCCTCAAGATAGGCGGTATCACAAAATCGCACCCGCACCCAGCTGCAGGACCTGTAAGTGGCGGTCCCCAGATGGTTGAATTGAGCCGCGACGGCAAACGCCTCTACTTCACCAATTCCCTCTATGTTGCATGGGATAACCAGTTCTACCCCGAAGGCGCGAACGGGTGGATGGTAAAGGCTAATGTGAATACAGAGGATGGCGGTCTTGAATTCGATCCCGACTTCTTCGTGGACTTCGGTGAGAGTCGCGCCCATCAAATTCGGTTGCAAGGTGGCGATAGTTCTTCCGATACTTTCTGCTATCCGTAGGAACTTCGTAGGGGTTGGGTTACCCAATCTATCTATAGGAATTTCGTAGGGGTTGGGTTACCCAACCCCTACTTTAAAAGATATTTGACGTTATTTATCTTAGAAAGGCTTCTTCATGGACACTATTTCATGGTGGGGCATGCTCGGCCTCGGAGCATATCACGGCATTAATCCGGGGATGGGATGGCTTTTCGCGGTTGCACTGGGCATGCAAGAAAAACGGAGAAGCGCGGTGATCGGCGCGCTCTTTCCGATGGCACTCGGACACGCGATTTCTATTGGAATCGTGGTTCTGGTAATCGCTTTAGCACAACAGCAACTCCCGAAGGATGTGCTTCGCATCGCCTGTGCGGTTGTCTTATTTGGGTTTGGCGTGTACAAATTTTTCAGCGCACGACATCCGAAATGGGTCGGCATGCGCGTTAACTTCAAGGACTTAACGATCTGGTCTTTCCTGATGGCATCTGCCCACGGCGCGGGGCTGATGTTGGCACCGCTCCTCTTACGAATGCCTGCTGCTGAAGCTTCAGCACACATGCACCACGCACCCGCAAGCATGGCAGATAACGCGACAATGCTATTATCCGCAGTTGGCGTACATACCCTCAGTTTTTTTGTTGTGACAGGTGTCGTCGCCGTTATTGTTTACGAGGTAGTGGGACTTGCCCTACTCCGCAAGGCATGGTTTAACTTGGATCTGTTATGGTCAATCGCTCTGATGATTGCCGGTGTTGTTACCCTCTTCTGGAAGCATTAGATCCAGTGTTCTGTCCAGTCTAAACTTAAGGGCTGTTCGTAGTCGCGCAATTCATTGCGCCGCGTGATTTGCAGAGAGATACCGCCCTTACGAACCAGTGTTCCTACAAATTGAGGGTGGTTCAATCTTCAGTTCGTTCCAACGCTCTCTCGAAAATTACAATCGCTTTATCTGAGGTCCCGTAAGCAGCAGACGGTAGGACAATCTCGCAAAGTCGCCAACCCTCTTTTCCCTCACGATTAAGTATACTTTCAAGACCAGGAATTGATCGGGACTGTATCAATCCCCACCCTTTCTGGTCAAGTGTCACGGTTTTGTATTCGTATTTAGTCATTGTTCTTCCTCAATCTGCGTTGGAAGCAACGCAACGCCGTATCTTTCTTGCAATGCCCGTAGGTCAGCAAAGTCTGTATCTTGTAATGTATATCCAGAATGCGAACGCACTTGGTAATCCACTGATAGGCACCGGACTTCCCGACCCCCGATAAAACCTACAGCGTTCAACTCTGATTGGGTAATAATCCAGTCAATCTCTCCTGGACCGTAGATCGCGCCGCCATCCGCGGTAAGTTCGACGACATGAAAGTCAATCTTTCCATGAGATTGATGTCCCATCACGAAGTTTCGATCTTTACGGTCGTCTGTATAGATGTCAACAAAGCCACGCGCGAAGAGTGCCTTGGTAAGTATTGCCGAATCTTCCCATGAGATGATAATATCCAAATCTGAATGCTCCCGAGTGCATTCACCTAACAGCGCATCAACACCCCATCCACCATCAATCCAAACTTTGATACCGAGTTCATCGAAGAGATCGAGAAACCAGTGAACTTTGTCAACAGTCATAAGATTTACACAAGACATATAGCAAGTTGTATAAAACCTCTCGTTAAAGTACCTTCAACGCGGCTTCATACTTATCTCTAACAAGGTCCTGAACATCTTCTCGTAACTTCTGCCAACTCCGTTGGAGTTTTGCTTTAACCCACATTTTTCCTTCATCGATTCCCATTTCATGATGGATGTATGCCAAGTATAACAGAGATGGCACTTGTTCAATATGGGACATGGCATCGGCATTCGCAAGACATGCTCCTTCCGCACTCCGATGTTCAACTGTCACGCTTGCCCGATGTGTTGCGATAGCGTCCTTGACAGCTTCCGTTTTTTCTTCTGGATAGCCAAAACGTTTAAGGAGTTTCTCCGCTTCAATTGGACCGTGAATGTGATGATCCGCATAAAGTGCTTTGTCCTTTATACTGGCATAATCGTGAAGTAACGCCGCAAGTTCCACAATTTCGGGATCTGCATCAAAATGTGAAGCGAGTCGTTCTGTATTTTCAATAACTTTCAGAATGTGATGGGTCCAAATGTCGTAACCAAAAATATTGGTATCGGCGGCACAAGCCTGTTCAACAATCTGTTCAATGTTCTCTCTCATAGTTTCTATCATGCGGTATCCTCTTTATGAATCACGCGTAAATCAACTGCATTAAGCATACCACAAAACTGAGGTCGAGACAATTGAAAGTTGAGTCCGATCAAGTTACTGGAAAGCAGATCTCCGAATCACAACACATCTAAATCTGCGTAATCCGCGGTATCCGCGATTCGGATTAACTGATAACTGGATGCCTCTACCGAAAAACTTGCTTTTTTTTCCTGTCTATGCTATAATTTCTTTTCAGTATACAGAAAATTTCGATCCATCTTCATTAATATAGACTTGAACGCAACGTCTTTAAAAATTACAACCAGCAAGCTGCACCAAGAAGGAGAACCTTATTTAATGAACCTATACGGAGCAACGTATGACAGAATACAACTGCTTCGCCACGTCGGAGATATATCGCAAATCGCCCATGCAAAAATGTATCAACTGACGGATGGCAATGAAAAAGGTGTTGACGCAATTGACTTCCGAACCGGTAGCGGCTTACATTTCACCGTACTACCGAGTCGCGGGTTAGATGTCTCCTATGCCGAATATCAAGGGATTCCACTCTGTTGGCGTTCGAGTACAGGCGATGTCAGTCCCGCACATTATGAACCCGAAGGACTCGGTTGGCTACGCGGCTTTTACGGCGGTCTACTGACAACCTGTGGTATGCGACAAGTCGGGGTCCCCAACGAAGATGACGATGAAGCACTCGGGCTTCACGGACGGGTTTCAAACATCCCCGCAAAAAACGTTTGGGTCGACAGTCGGTGGGAAGGGCAACGCTATATGTTATGGGCGCAAGGCAAAGTTAAAGAGACCGCCGCTTTGGGCGAAAACCTCTCTCGCACCCGTAGAATTTGGACCGAGTTGGGATCGCGGACGCTGCATATTGAAGATATCGTTGAAAATTTGGGATACCAAGATTCACCACACATGTACCTCTTCCATATTAACATCGGATTTCCAATTCTCACCCAAGACAGCGAATTGCTTGCACCCTCTTCACAGGTCACACCGCGCGACGAACCCGCTGCTACAAACTTGAATAATTATAATCTTTGCGAACCACCAACCGTTGATTTCCAAGAGCAAGCTTTCTATCATGAAATGGAACCAGATGTCGATAATCACATCCATGTCGCGCTCGTAAATCGTAGTTTTAACGGTGGACAGGGCATCGGCGTATCAGTACGCTATCACAAAACGCAATTTCCAAACTTTGTCCAATGGAAAATGTGCGGTGAAGGCACCTACGTTCTCGGTTTGGAACCGTCAAACTGCGGTGTAGAAGGTAGAGCAAAGGAACGCGAACGCGGCACACTACAGCACATTGAACCCGGCGGTCGCAGACATTATGAAGTTGAAATCGGCGTGTTAACCTCCAACGAGGAGATCAATGCGCTCCAAGAAAAAATCGCAAAAACCCAAAATTGATGTCATGAATTCAGTGAGGATATGTCAATAGATTACCCCACACCCCAGGAGAAATAAAAATGAAAAAATGTTTGTTTTTACCCTTCATCGCGTTAGCACTCTTCACGATGTTTATATGTGTCGGTTGTGGTGCCAAAGAGACACCCCCTGTTACAACCACAGCTACTGCCGAGGCGCCACCCGTGCAAGAAACTCAAGAAATGCACGAACAAAATGAATCTGCTGAAGAAACCGTAGAACATGAATCCGAAGAAGCACACGAATCTGCTGAAGAAACCGCAGAACACGAGGCTGCTGAAAAACAAGAATCCCGCGAAGCTGAAGTACGCGATGAAGATGCCAATCGCGAACCTGCTGAAGAAACCGCAGAGCATGAATCCGAAGAGGCACACGAATCCGAAGAGGCACATGAGCCTTCTGGAGAAACGGCAGAGCATGAATCCGAAGAGGCACACGAATCTACAGAAGAAACCGCAGAGCATGAATCCGAAGAGGCACACGAATCTACAGAAGAAACCGCAGAACACGAGGCTGCTGAAGAAACACCCCATGAAACCGAATCTGAAATGGTGAAGATTCCGAGTGGTAGTGTACTACACCTGATTCCAGAACAAGCGATGGGGATTATCTATTGTCCAAGTCTACTTGAGTTAGATTATCGGATTAATACGTTGGCAACAGATTTGATGCCAACAGCCGAGAATCCAGAAATCCTTGCCCAAATCTTAGCAAGCAGCTTTCGCGCAGGATTTGAAAACCTCGCCGAATTAGAGGAAATCGGGTTGGATTTAAACCAAGATTTTGCAGTCTTTATGGCCAGCTTGAGACCACCGGATCTTTCCGCAATCGTACACCTAACCGACCCCGAAGCCATGAAACAAGTGATCGCAGCGGAAAGCGAAGGAAGTGCTCCCACCGAATATAATGGTGAAACTTATTGGAGCGCGACCGGCGGCAGCGGCCATTTCGCTATCTTGGAAAATACACTCGTTTTCTCTCAATCCGCTGAAGTGTGTGAAAGTGCTATTGATGCCTATAAGGGAACCAAACAGTCTGTCGTGAGCAATCCAGACTATAGTTCATTCCTCGCGAATATTATGAAGGGTGAGGCGCAACTCGCACTTCACTTTGATCTTAAATCAATCGCACCTGTCCTCATTGCTTCGCTTAAGGAAGAATCGGAATCAATGCGGGACAACCTGGAAAGCGATCCTGCCGCTATGGCGATCGCACCCTTCATTGTTAGTATGTTTGATTCAGTTATAGACACGCTCGAGCAGCTCGAATCTCTAAGCGCAACGCTTGAAGTAAAGGGAACTGATATACAACTCGCACCGTCCTTGGCATTCAAAAACGGTAGCGAAATTCAGCAATCCCTGAAAAAAATGATGCCTGATGAATTGACAGTTCACGAAGATCTTCCAGATCTCGCCTTTGTGAATGGCGCGTTTCAAGGGAATCAACAATTGATGCTTGAAATGGGTCTGCTATGGATTAAAATGCTTTCAACGGATCCTTCAGAAGAACAGCAAGCCAAACTGGATGCACTTACCCAACAGATGACAACTTTTTATGAATCTCTCGGTAAGGAGTGGGGGTTTACTGTCAATTTTAGTGATAGTTTTATGCCTAACTATCTAATCATCTATGAGGTGCAAGACAAACAAACGGCAGAAGCCTATATGGAAGACATGTTTCTTGAACAATTCCATACGACAATGCAGGTTATGAAGGGAGTGATGGGCGATAGACCAGAGTTGGACATATACGATGGGGCGCATGCAGGTCCGTCACTCATGCATAACGGCGTTGAGATTAAAAGCTACATCTTCCCCAACTTCGGTTCAATTTTTGGAGAGTTACCGCCTGAAGCTGCCACGCTAATGCCGGAAGAATGGAACTGGCACTATGCCTTTCACGAAGATCAACTGTTCCTTGTTATGGGCAGTGCTGAACTCATTAAGGCGGCGTTGGATAGGAAATCTGGAATGGGCGGCAACTTTGCTGGAAATCCGAGTTATCAGAAACTTGCCGAAACGTTCGGAACAGACAGTAATCTACTTTTGGCGCTTTCACCGATCACGCTGGTTAAAAGTCTCATACCTATTATATCGAAAGCAGATCCGAATGCTGCTGCAGCAATGCAAATGTTCACAGGTATGTTTATGAACATGCCAGAGAGCTACAGCATCGGGTTTTCCGCCAAAGTCCAAGAGCGTGGGATTGACACAAAGTTACTGCTCACACTCGGCGACTTCAAGCAGGCCATCCAGATGATAGTGATGATGCAGAGTATGGGACAGATGCAATAGATGGATTTCAAACTCGCCCACAAGTTGCCTGTGGGCGAGTTTTTTATTTTCTACGGATGTCTCTATATTTTCTACGGATGTCTTTATATAGTTTTTAGAATTTAACTACTGTTTTGCTCGGATGACAACTATTGATTGCAGCATTACATATTTTCATTGATTTAATTGTGAGTCTCCGATAGGTTAAACGTGAACGATCTTTTCACCGCAAAATCTTTTGTTTCTTAATACTTTAATTCACATTATTACTTACCTAAGGAGGAAGAGCTGGTGTATAAACAGATAAGTTTCATATTCAGTTTTGGCATCGCATTTTTGCTAATCGTTTCTCCGTTCGCGATGGCGGCTGATACAACCGAAGAAACAGCGGAAGCAGTTGAAGCCGTAGAACCCAAGAAAAGTCCGATTAAGATCGGTGGGGCGATGCGCGTAAACTACGCCTACGGCACCTACGGCGACGACGATAACCCGCATCCCCGAGGCGAAAATATCGGGGATGTTGACCTCGAAATCTTCCGCCTCAATGCTGACCTTGACTATAACAACATCATCAGTCGACTTGAATACCGGTGGTATGATGGCTACAGCATGATACACACCGCATGGTTAGGCTATAATCTCGGTGACCTCGGTACACTTAAAGCAGGTGTTGTGCGGGTCCCCTTCGGACCAACCGCCTATGGCGTTTCTACGAGTTGGTTCTTTGACCAGCATTTTTATGTCGGACTCGCTGACGATATGGACTTAGGCATCACATGGAATGACACCCTTGATAAGCTGACACTTGACGTAGGCTGCTACCTTACGAGTGAGCCTCAACTGATAAAGTATGGCAGTCTGGCAAGTTCGCGATACAGCTATGATGTTGTCAGATGGGAAGAAAAAGCCGATGCAAAGGGAAACGTTGAATGGGGTGCCGGTGAAAATGGGTATGATGAACTATTACAATTTAACCTCCGGGCAATCTACGCACTTGAGAACATCGCAGATGTCGGTGTATCCCTACAATACGGATTGCTGAAAGGGACAAATGTCGGGAACGATGATAGTGGTAACCATTACGCGTTCTCCGCACATGCGAAGAACACCTTCGCAGATTTCACGCTCTTTTCACAATTCTCTTATTACGCGCATAATATCACGGATGACACGCCTTGGGGAACTGGTGAGTTAATTCCAATGGGGGCTTACGACTTCGCCTGGCCCGTCGCATCAAAGGGATTAATACCCGCACTATCGCTACGATATGGCGGTATAGATACCTCAAGCATCTCATGGCTCGACAGCGTCACGCCCTATGCTGAGTGGAGCACTATCTTCAAAACCGTAGATGACTACAACCCCAGCATGCTCGTGACACTCGGTGCCAGTTGGACAGTCTTCGGTGATCTGTATGTCTATAGCGATTTTGCACTTTCCAACGGCAACTCTTTTGTCGGCAACAGGACAGCTGATGGCAAGAAAGAAGGCTACGGTAATATCTATACGGGTGCCGGCGACTTTGGGGCTAACGGAAATAACGCACTGAATTGGCGACTTAATTTCAACTTCGGCTACTATTTCTAATCGGTTCTCTGCTCTCGGCTTTCAAAAACCATTGGAAATGAGAAGACCTCTTTGCTGAAAGCCGACGGCTAACTGCTGACTGCTATTAAAAAAGGAGAATTTTGAAATGAACGAAGAAGGAAAACAACCGCAACACATGAGGGAAAGGGAATATAGAAAATTATTCGGTTTAGATATTTACTTAACACCTGTATTCGTGATTTCCAGTATCGCTATTGTTGTCTTTATTATCGGGTCTCTCATTTTCCAAGAAGGTGCGACCAAACTCTTTGGAGGTCTACGGGTCTGGCTCACCACAAATCTTGATTGGCTGTTCATGATTACGGCTAACCTCGTTTTTCTCTTTTGTCTGGTCGTCGCAATTTCTCCACTCGGTAAGGTCCGTCTCGGTGGTGCAGAGGCAAAGCCTGAATATTCTTACTTAACTTGGCTTGCCATGCTTTTTGCCGCAGGCGTGGGTATTGGACTTCTCTTCTTTGGCGTGTCGGAGCCGATTACCTACTTTCAGGGGGGCAGCTATTCGCCGCTGGGGATAGAAACGATTTACGACCCAGAGACAGTCTACAACGCGGAAAATGTCCCCGACGCTGGGGATCCCAAGGTTCAAACCGCGGCTTCCGTGGGGATAGCAACGACAGTCTTCCATTGGGGACTGCAAGGGTGGGCGATATACGGTGTTGTCGGACTTGCCCTCGCATTTTTCGCCTACAATCGGGGGTTACCGCTCCTCATCCGATCCGCCTTCTATCCCATATTCGGGGACCGGATATGGGGGTGGCCCGGACACATCATTGACACCTTCGCCATATTCGCAGGTATCTTTGGACTCGCAACCTCGCTCGGTTTGGGGGTACAACAGGTAACCTCCGGACTTGACTATCTGTTTGGGATACCCGCGAACAATCTCACCATGGTCCTGCTCATTGTAGGGATTACTGCCATCGCGCTGATCTCAGTGATGACAGGGATTAATGTCGGTATCAAACGTCTCAGTCAGTTCAACATAATTCTCGCCTTTTTATTGCTGGCGGCTATTATCCTCCTCGGTCCAACGGGTTATATTTTCAAAAGTCTGTTCGCTGGACTTGGTGCCTATGTGATGAAGATTGTACCGCTCAGCAACTGGATCGGGCGCGAGGACACTGCCTTCCTTCACGATTGGACAACCTTCTACTGGGCATGGTGGATCGCTTGGGCACCCTTCATCGGGACATTCATTGCTCGCATTTCAAAGGGACGCACGGTTCGCGAATTCGTAATCTTTGTCCTGCTGCTACCGACGTTGCTATGTTTGATCTGGTTCAGTGCATTTGGTGGCACTGCTATCCACCAGTTCCTCGCAGATGGGTACACGCGCGTAACCGAAAAAGTTGAGACATATACTTACCCAATTGCCCTGTTTGAAATGTTTGCAGGGCTCCCGTGGACAATGCTGCTCTCCTGCGTCGCTATGACGTTAACAATCATTTTTTTCGTTACTTCGTCAGATTCCGGCTCTCTGATTATTGACATCATCGCAGCCGGTGGCAAGGTTGACGCACCGGTACCGCAACGCGTGTTCTGGTGTACTGTGGAGGGTTTAGTCGCTATCGCACTTTTACTTGGCGGAGGGCTAAAGGCATTACAAGCTGCTTCTCTCGCGACGGGGTTCCCCTTCGCGATTGTACTATTAGGCATGGGAGTCTGTGTCTGGATTGGGCTACGTAGCGAATCGCGTGAATCGCAGTGACTCGCTGTGAGAGTGTCAGATCGGCGGATATGAACCACATTCATTCTTATCCGCCCATACAAATCCCAACGATATATGAACAAAGAAGAGAAACAATTGCAACCGGAGACAGAGACGAGCCACCAGGTCGGTCAAGATAATCTCCAGATATTCGGCCTGGATATCAATGCACCGGTATTCCTGACATCCAGTCTTACCATCATCATTTTTGTCCTCGTGGCACTTGTGTTCCAAGAAAAAGCAACGGTTGTCTTTGAGGATATCCGAGTGTGGATGACCTCGCAGTTAGATTGGGTGTTTCTTCTCACTTGTAGTCTGCTGGTACTGTTTTGCTTATACCTGATTGTTTCACCGCTTGGTAAGGTCCGCCTCGGGGGACAGAACGCATCCCCGGATTACTCCACGCTGACGTGGATAGCTATGCTCTTTTCAGCAGGCTTGGCTATCGGGCTTGTCTATTGGGGAATAGCAGAGCCTGTCCAGCATTTTCAGACCCCACCGTTTCACATGACGAAGGTTTATGATGCTGCGCAGGTTTATGATGCGCAGCATCTGTTGCCCGATCCCAACCACCCGGATGTCAAGGCGGCGCAAAGTATGAGTTTTGCAGCGGTCGCTTTCCATTGGGGACTCCATGCCTGGGCAGGCTATGCTGTCGTTGGACTTGCGCTCGCGTTTTTTGCCTATAACCGGGGCTTGCCGCTTGCACTGCGTTCAGCTTTCTATCCGCTTCTCGGAGAGCGGGTCTGGGGGTGGCCCGGCCATATCATTGATACACTCGCCGTATTCGCTACCTTGTTTGGACTCGCCCCTTCGCTCGGGCTAGGCTCACAACAGGTGGCAGCGGGGGTCAACAAGTTGTTCGGTATCCCCGCCACCAATACCACCGAAGTGGCGATAATTGTGTTGATTACCGGCATCGCCACAGCCTCTGTACTCAGCGGAATCAATGTCGGTATCAAACGGCTGAGCCAAATCAACATTTGGATTATGATAACCCTCTTCTCATTCGTTATCGTCGTCGGCCCGACAGGTGTGATTTTCAGCACATTTTTTAAGGCACTTGGGGACTATGTCGTTAAAATTGTGCCGCTCAGCAACTGGGTAGGACGCACGGACGCTTACTTCATCCATGATTGGTCCGCTTTTCACATGGCATGGTGGATTACTTGGGTCCCGTTCGTCGGCACGTTTATCGCCCGTATTTCAAAGGGGCGCACGGTTCGCGAGTTCCTGGTCTGTGTACTACTGCTACCGATGCTAATTACGCTACTCTGCTTCAGCACTTTCGGGGGGACTGCCATCCACCAATTCCTCACCGATGGCTATACCGGCGTGATGGAGAGTGTTGAAACAGGCGCGTATGCGGCTGCACTCTTTGAAATGTTTGAGGAGCTACCGTTGGCGCAGCTCACTTCATTGACCAGTATTATCCTGCTTATCACCTTTTTTGTTACAACGTCGGACTCGGGTTCGCTGGTTGTTGACATGATCACCGCTGGCGGTAAGTTGGACACGCCAGCAGCGCAGCGTGTGTTTTGGTGTATTGCCGAGGGGTTTGTTGCAATTGCGCTCTTGCTCGGCGGTGGGCTGCGGTCGCTGCAGGCTGCGACGCTTGTATCCGGTTTACCGTTCGCCTTCATCCTTATTGGAATGGCAATCTGTACGTGGATAGTCCTTCGGAAAGCGACTCGCTGAGTCAACTTTGGAAACGGTAATGTCGAAACGAAACGTCAAAGTTTCTAAAAACAGAGGAGGCATTTTACCTCGGATTGCCGCTTGCTTTTTAAGTTCGGTTTAGATTATACTATTAAATGGGTGGGAACACCTTAAAAGTATTTGCTATTATTGCCCAAAGGGTACAAAAAAGATGAACGCAACAGAACTTGAATTTGAAAAACCGCTCATCGAATTAGAAAACCATCTCGTGGAACTCGAAACCTTCGCGCAAGAACATCCTGAGTTGGACCTCACTGATGGGATTGATGCACTAAAGCAGAACGCCGATACGCTTACAAAGCAGACGTTCCAAAAACTCAGTCGCTGGGACAAAGTGAGATTAGCACGCCACGCACAACGTCCGCAAGCCTCCGTTTATATTGACGCGCTCCTTGATGAACCCACCGAACTCCACAGTGATAAACTCTATGGCGACGATCGCGCACTCATCGGTGGTTTCGCATGGTTTGATGGGCAACCGCTCGTTTATCTCGCTCAGCAGAAAGGCACGAACCTTGAAGAACGGCAGGAGATGAATTTCGGGTACACGCACCCCGAAGGCTATCGCAAAGCAAGAAGGTTGATGCAGTTGGCAAATAAGTTCAACCGTCCTATTATCTGTTTTGTTGATACACCCGGGGCACACTTTGATCTCCGTTCCGAGGAATACGGACAGGCAATGGCAATCGCTGAGAATCTCGCTGAGATGATGCAACTGCGTGTACCCCTTCTCGTCGTTATTATCGGTGAAGGCGGGAGCGGCGGCGCATTGGCAATTGCTGTCGGAAACCGCGTACTGATGATGGAGTACGCCGTCTACTGCGTCGCACCCCCTGAAGCCTGTAGTGGTATTGTCTGGAAAGACAAAGGCGAACACGCACCAGAAGCAACCGAAGGCTATAAACCGACCGCCCCGGATCTGATCAAGTTGGGTATCATCGACCAAGTCATCCGCGAACCACTCGGCGGTGCGCACAGAAACCCCGAAGCGGCAGCACGTGCCGTCAAACGTTCAGTCCGTAAACATCTCACCGAATTGATGCAGATGACCCCTCAACAACTCGTCCAACAGAGATTTGAACGATATCGGCACATCGGGATTTACGGCGAAGATCCCGTAGATATGGCATGAAAATCCGAACAATTACGACGGGCATCCCATTGCCTTTTTCTCCTTACCAACTTCAACGTGCGGCAAAATTTAACAATGCCTGCCAAACCCACTTTGAAGCCAATGGTTACGAGGTGCAAACAACGCGTGTCAGTTCCCAAATCTGGGATGAGGCGCGAGATGTAAAAGCAATCCTTAAATTAGAATCTGATGCACAGGCATTAGGTATCGACTTCCTTAACCTGGGGACAATCCTACCGGAGAAACGGCACACCAAAACGCATCTCGCACACATCGCTGATGTTATCGTCCAAAGTGAAACACTCTTTGCCACCGTTACCCTTACGACCCAATCTCGAAATGTAATACCGGAGATCACTGAAAACACCGCAGACATCATTCGACAGATAGCACATCAAACCGATGCAGGCTACGGAAACCTCCGTTTCGCAGCACTGATGAACTGCCCACCGAACACCCCCTTCTTCCCAGCGGCATATTGGCACGACACCAGGACGAACTTCGGCATCGGATGGCAAGCGGCAGACCTTGTACAACACGCTTTCACGGATGCACCGAGTTTAGAAGTCGGCTTGCAAAACCTGAAAACCGTCATGGAAGCAGAAGGACAGAAAATTGTCGCGCTTGCAGAAACACTGGCACAAGAGTGGGGCATAAAATTTGTCGGCATAGACGTGTCACCGGCACCAATGGGTGATGAAAGTATCGCTTACGCCATGGAACAACAACTGCCCGGTTACTTCGGTGAGCGCGGCACGTTAACAGTCGCTGCAGGTCTGACACGGACCCTCCGCTCCCTTGACCTACCCCTCTGTGGATATTCAGGATTAATGCTCCCCGTACTTGAAGATGTCGGATTGGGAGAACGCAGTGAAGCAGGTTATTTTAACTTGGACAGTCTGCTCCTCTATTCTTCTGTCTGTGGCACCGGGTTGGATACTATACCTATACCCGGCGATGCTACTACGACTCAGATTGCCGCCATTCTTACTGACGTTGCCGCCCTCTCTACACAATTAAACAAACCGCTATCGGTACGCCTTTTTCCAGTCCCCGGATGCAATGCAGACTGCCTGACAGAATTTGATTCCCCATATCTAACAAATACCACTGTAATGCAAATATAGTGCTTTATCAAGTTTCAATCTGCCTTGGTTTGTAGTAGGGCAATTCTGCGGCGTACTCGCCCAAATGCGACGTGCATTATTGCCCGTTACTAAACAGAGCCATTCAATTGTCCATTTTTTGATCGAATTTTCACCCCAGGCCCGGTAGGTTCGGTTTCCTAACCGAACCGGATACTACGCGGAAACCTTGAAGACTTCAAAAACCTCTTGAATCCCGTAGGGATGGTATCTCTGTAGAATTCACAAATCCAAGCCCCGTAGGGGCGGCATCTACACGGATCCGCAAGGAAATGTTATCGAAAATCGCTAAATTGACACCTATGGTTCGGTTTCCTAACCGCACCGGCTCGTTAAAAAAAAGACGTGAAATCCAATAATTTCTTAAAATTGAATACCTCTGACTTCTAAAACTTTTCCCTTGCCAATTGTCAAATCTTCTGATAAGATGATGCGAATGATGCGAATCAAATTTTGAGAGCATTCTCTATCCAATTGATATACACATCGGAGGTAACTCAAATGTATATGCGGCATTGGTTACAGAGTCCTTCAAGCCTAACACACGGCAACATCATTAAACGCGAGATTTTTAGCAAACGTACAGAAGACGCCACAGACAAAGAGGGCGCAATCCTAAGATATGTCGATAGCTTTTCTCGGTGCTACCTTGAACCGAAGATTGCCTCAGTCCCCACCGCACTCGATGACCGGCAGCTTATTTTTTATATCGTTGACGGTGCTGGCACATTTGAAGCAGGAGACTTGAAGCAGCAGGTTACGGAAGGGGACGCTATCCTTGTACCACCCGGACTTACCCATGTTTTGAGTAACTCGGAGAACACACCGCTGGAATTTTTGATGTTGGAAGAGGTCCTTTCGGACGGCATAGAGGCACCACGCAAGGACGCACTCATCCGAAACTATCGCGAACGCCCGTTGGGACAGGGACATTGGACGCATCTCGTACATCCGATTTTCGGTCCGGACGACGGCTTGGTGACACTCCACTCCGTACTGATGGTGCGGATTGAAGCCATGCAAACGCCTGATACACACGGTCACGGTCCCGATATGGACGAGGTATGGTATATGCTTGAAGGCAACGGCATCCACGTTGTCAGTAGGAATGTATACCGACAAATGCCGGGTGATGCCGTCTCTGTAGCTTCCTCAAACCCAGGGCAGAGCCTAATCAATGACACGGATGAACCCCTCAAAACTTTCTATTTCGCACGCTACGATCGCTAAAAGGAGTCAACTACCCAAGTCTAAAGACTTGGGCTTGTGAACATCCGTAGCCACACGGGGACCCACAAGTTAAACAGTTTTCTACAGTCATATATCGCGGTATCTTGGTGTGGCAGCCAGCACGATGTTTCGGATGCTCCCCAAGTCTGATTCCTCTCGGATACCGTGATCTGGATGGGGCAATACACACCCCGAAAGGGGAATTACCTATATCATACGTATGCGTATATGTTCTATCATATCTGGTATTCATCAGAGCAATACGCATACACCCTTAAAAAGGAGTTAGATGACCATGGCTGACAAACCACACGTTCTGCTCATCTCAACTGACCATTGGCCCAACTCGCTTTTGGGTGTCAGCGGACATCCCGCCATTCAAACACCGACGCTGGATACGCTCGCACGAGCCGGCACCCGCTTCACACGCGGATACAGCGAATGCCCCGTCTGCGTCCCCGCACGAAAAACCTTGATGACCGGCGCAACAACACGGACCCACAAAGACCGCGTTTTCAACGATCACATGGGAATAGATGGACTACCGACAATCGCGCAGACGTTCCGAGATGCAGGATACCAAGCCTACGCTGTCGGCAAGCTGCACGTCTATCCCCAACGCGACCGCATCGGATTTGACGATGTACTGTTAGGTGAGGAAGGCAGATTACAATACGGCGCGATTGACGACTATGAACTCTTCCTCGGCGATAGAGGCTATGCCGGTCAGCAATTCGCACACGGGATGTGCAATAACGATTACCTCAACCGCCCTTGGCATCTCCCCGAAGATTGCCACGTTACGAACTGGAGCACCCAACAGATGGTGCGGATGATTAAACGTCGAGACCCAACCCGTCCCGGATTCTGGTATCTCTCCTATTGCCACCCACATCCACCTTTAGCACCGCTCCAGTGTTATATGGACCTGTACCGCAATATTGACGTGGATATGCCGTATTATGGCGAATGGGCACAGCAGAACGAGGATCTCCCTTTACCCATAAAAGGACGGCAGAAGCAGGACGAACACTTTAATGAAGATCTCGTCCGTTCGGCACGTCAAGCCTTTTACGCGCTTTGCACACACATCGACCATCAGTTACGTGTCGTTATCGGTACTTTACGCGAAGAAGGCTTGTTGAACAACACGATTCTGCTTTTCACATCCGATCACGGCGATATGCTCGGTAACCATCGGATGTGGGCAAAACGACTCTACTATGAAGATTCCGCCAACGTCCCGATGATTCTCGTTGGCACCGCAGGCGATGAGCGCGTAGGACATCATAGGATTGATGACCGACTCGTCGGATGGCAAGATGTCATGCCGACGCTCCTCCATCTCGCAGGCATCGACATTCCAGATACTGTGGACGGGATACCGATGGTAGGCGACGAAAAACGGGAGTGGTTGTACGGCGAATGTGGTGAAGGCGGAAGTGCAACCCGAATGATTCACGATGGACGCTTCAAACTTATCTACTACGCCACCGGCAACTACCGACAACTCTTCGATCTCGAAGAGGATCCACGAGAACTAAACGACCTCGCCAATTCGCCGACACACGCCGAAGTCCTTGAGCGATTAACGGATCTCCTCATCGGTGAGCTCTACGGCAGCGACGAAAAATGGATAGAAGATAGCAAACTTGTCGGTCTACCCGACCGTGAGTATCGACCTTCAGCAAACCGAGCCTTATCCGGCCAACGCGGACTCCACTGGCCCCCACAGCCATCTGTAGGTCGTTAGGTAAACTTCTGAAATTCTTGACAAAATTTCAGAAATCAACTATATTATTTTAGGACTTACGCAAATTTAGTAGAAAATGGATATTTTGCACATCCAAAGTAGATATTCAAACGTTTTTAACCCCCTTAAATCCCCTTTACCAGGGGAGTTTTGAAACCGCTGCGTAAGTTGTGTTATTTACTGGAATATCTTTGTTAGGGCATAAATCGCAAGCCCGTATACGTTAATTGTGCGACTACGCATGAAAGGAAAATAGATGTTAGCAGAAATACGTCAAAGAGAAGGGGTCATCGTTATTCGACCCACCGGACGCATGATCGGTGCAGCAAATGCTGAAATTAGGGAACAGATTAATGAGGAACTTGAGGAGCATTTTGATTCTCCAAAGGTTATCTTTAATCTTGAGAATGTCACCCGTATGGACAGTAGCGGGCTTGGCACGCTTGTCTCTGTGAATGTGACCGTCTCTCGTAAAGGCGGACGGACAGCACTCGTCAACGCCGGCGCACATATCCGCAACCTTCTCATCCTCGGTCGCTTAATGACTGTTTTTGAGACTTACAACAGCGAAGAAGAGGGAATCCTCGCGCTAACTTCTGAGGAGAGTTGATGGACGCGATAGAGCCATTTAGTTCCCTATTGACGAGACTGTAGTTAAAACTGAATGGCTCCGATAACACGGAGCCATACCCTTCGTTCCTACACGAACTTTTGAGAGAAACCAAGATACAAAAAAGGAAATTTATGGCAAATCAGAACCTCCCGACGCTTACTGTCGATGCTGGCTTCCACGACCGAGACGGATGTCCGGTCAGTGTCAGCATTGACCATCCCGGTGTCAGTCAACTTCACGATCATGCCGTCACCTTAACAGATACGGCATCTGGTGATACCATCTCAGCGCAATGCTACGCCAACGCGGAGGGTATCACAACCTTAAACTGGATACTCGATGGACTCGCCGCCGGTGAATCGCGGACCTATACCCTTTCGGAAGGAAGCGTTGCTGGCGAATCAGGCGTTCAGCTAAACGAAGAAGCCGAAACTATCGACGTTACGCTCAATGACCGACACTTTACAACATTTCGCTACGCGAAAACGCAATTCCGTCCTTATTTCTTCCCCGTCCTCGGTCCCGATGGACGCGAAGTAACGCGCGGTGAAACAAGCGAGATCTCAAAGGACCACGTGCATCACCGCTCTCTCTACGTCGCTTATGGCGAGGTTAATGACGTGGATCTATGGGGTGAAGGCGGCAATTCCGGAAAAGTTGTGCATCAAAACTTCATACAAAAACAGGGTGGGACTGTCGTCGGTAGAATTTATACCGAAAATAATTGGCAGACACAGGCAGGGGACGTATTGATGACGGACAACCAAAACTTCCGTATCTACAACCTACCTGAGGATGCCGCAATTCTTGACTTAGATCTGAGTTTTATCGCTTCCGCAGGAGATGTCCATTTCGGAGATACCAAGGAGGGCGGTATTATCACAGTTCGGGTACACCCCTCGATGAACGCTTCGGATGGTGGGAAGATAGAGAATGCTTTCGGGGGTATCAATCAGCCGGAAACTTGGGGTAAACGTGCGAATTGGTGTGATTATTCTGGTGTTGTTGACGAAACGCATGTGGGGATCGCTGTGTTTGATCATATTTCCAACCCACGCTATCCGACGTATTGGCACGTGCGTAACTACGGGTTAATGGGAACCAACATTTTCGGGAGTGGCACCTTTGAAAAAGACCCCGCCAAAGACGGTTCCTACACGCTTAAACAGGGTGAAGAGATGCACTTCCGTTTCCGTGTCCTTATCCACGCTGGCGATGCAACCCATGGGAAAGTAGCACAGAAATACCACGATTTCATCAACCCACCTGCTGTTGAGGTTTCCTGACCGAAAATTCATACCAAATCAAGGAGATCCACGAATGCCTATCCCAACAATTCATGTGGGATGCACCCATTTCGCGCACGGTCGCCTACAAGCACAGGTCAACTCGCACGGGTTAGAACCTATCGCCTGTGTGGACATCAACCTTGAAGCCGCACGCGAAGGTGTAGCATCAATAAACGATGCACCTGAAGGCTTAACAGATCGTATCTACACGACCATAACCGAGGCGAAAGAGAAACACAATGCCCAAGCATGCCTTATCTATGCTTCCACAACTGTTCATGCCAAGTTAATCGTCGAAAGCCTGAATCTCGGTATGCATACGCTTTGTGTCAAACCGATCGCGACAACACAGGCAGAATTCCACGACATTAGCCGCGCACATAACGCGAATCCCGGTTTAATGCTCGTTCAAGGGCAGAACAAACGCTGGAACCCAGCCGCCGCGAAAATGCGGGAATGGCTCCGCGAAGATGGCGGTATCGGTGAAATGTTAGCCGGTGAATGTCGATTCTGGATTCGCCAAAACCTATACACCGGACCAGATTCCCGGCAACCCGATGCTTATGTAGATGGGCTTTTCTTCCACGCTGGCACGAGCCATCAACTCGATCAACTTGTCGCCGCAAAAGGACTCCCGAAATACGTCACGGCGCATGTCCATAACCGTCGTGATCCCGAACTTGGGCAAATTGACGCTTGGGGAACCGCCGGTGGCAACGCGCTTATGGAGTACGCAAACGGCGCACCGTTCTCTTACGCTGGAACGCGCGCAGGACATACCGGGGGCTTCGGTTGGAGTGGACACTGGACTTTCCACGGTGAAAATGGCGACCTCCGACGAGACGCTGGGCATCTTCAACTCTCCCGACTCGGCAAAACGATTGAAGATTTAAACCTCCAAGACCTACACGCAGGACTCATAGAAGACGACAGACTCCAATTCGATGCCTTCGCACAAGCGATTGCCAACGGCACCGATCGAGACTGGATGCAGGACACAACCCTCGGCACATGGATACTGATGGAAGCATGCAACGAATCGGCGCGAACACATGCACGCGTTGATGTCGAAGCGTTCGCCAAAAAAATGCTTGCCTAATGAAATGGGGAGGTTTTGCTTGGCGTTTCTTTGGATGTACGGGAGGAACATCAAAGGTTAAACCTACCTGAACGAACCGATCTCAAACCTGTCTTCTTCCTGTTTGAAAAAGCATGTAGTCCGTAATGAAATGGAGGACGGATATACGGGGAGAACATCAAATATCAAGTTCACCTGAACGAACCGCAAGGAAATTTAAAAACATGCAATCTCCACACGGCTCAGCGTTCCGTCCATCTGTGATGGGTAGGAACGGAATGGTTACTTCTGGACACGTGCTTGCCTCGCAGGCAGGCATTCAGACAATGATGGCAGGCGGCAACGCCGTTGATGCCGCAATCGCAACCGCTGTCGCTCTCGGTATGGTTGAACCTGCTGGTTCTGGACTCGGCGGCGACGGCTTCATTCTCATCTATTGGGCGGAAACTGGGAAGGTCGAAGCGGTGAATGGAACTGGACCCGCACCCCGTGCCGCAACTCGAGAAACATACCTCAAAGACGGTGGAATCCCGATGAAAGGGATACGGAGTGTTTCGGTACCAGGGATCGTTGACGCATGGCTCCTTGCACACGAGCGTTATGGCACCCTAAAGTTAGAGGATGTTTTCGCACCCGCAATTTCGCTCTGTGAAGACGGATTTCCTGTCAGTCATAGACTTGCTGGTGGACTTAGAGGTGAGAACGAACGTTTCGCCGCCGAACCAGATAGCCGCGCGATCTTTACAAACGAAGGTGAACCCATCCCCGCCGGTCAGTTCATCGCCAACCCCAATCTCGGTGCTACACTCCGAAAGATCGCGAAGCATGGCAGAGATATATTCTACAAGGGTGAAATCGCTAAGGCTATCGGTGAATTCAGCCGCGCCTACGATGGACTCTTGACCGCTGAGGATCTCGCTGACTTTCACGCACACTGGGCTGAACCGATACATGTCAATTACCGCGGATACGAAGTCTATGAGATGCCGCCTAATTCAAGCGGGCATATCTTACTTCAAGAATTGAATATGGTTGAACTATTCGATTTGCAAGCCTTGGGATGCAATACCCCTGAAAGCGTGCATCTGATGGTTGAAGCGAAAAAACTCGCCTTTGCTGACCGTGAAAAATACATGGCAGACCCCGATTGGGTGGATATCCCGATCGAGGGGATGTTGTCTAAAGCCTACGCCGCTGAACAAGCCGAACGAATTGATTTAGAGAAGGCAGCTTTTGATGTGCCAGCCGGTGGTCCAGAAGCACACGAAGATACAACCTGTTTCTGCACCGCAGACCGCGCGGGAAACCTCGTCTGTGTCCTACAAAGTATCCAATCAGGATTTGGCTCCAGTCTGGTTGCTGGAGATACGGGTGTCCTCTTAAACAATCGCATGACGTATTGGCATCTGGAAGAGGAACATCCGAATTGCTTGATACCGGGCAAACGCGTCCGACACACCATGAACCCCGTCATCGTCACGAAAGACGGTCAACCCTTCTTGGCGTGTGGCACACCTGGTGCAGATACACAGGTCCAGACGAATCTACAACTCGTTACGCATATTGTTGATTTCGGAATGACACCGCAAGAAGCGGTCTCTGCACCGCGCTGGCGCAGTCTACAGAATCCCATGGAATCGACCATCCCTCACACCTGCTCGAATGACCTCCAGTTAGAGAACCGATTCGCCTCCGATACTAAGGACGGGTTAGCGGCGAGGGGACATGAACTCCAAATGCTGGGGGATTGGGGCGGTCCGGGAAGCGCGCAGGCTATCATGGTTCATCCCGAATCTGGCGCGCTTATCGGCGGTTCCGACCCAAGAACTGATGGATATGCGGTTACTTTTTAACCTATCCTTGGAAAGTTCGTGAAAGAGAATTAGAAAAATGTTCTCGAAAACGTAAGCGCAAACAACGTACCACGCTGGCTCCATGCAAAGGGACATCAAACATGAAACTACGCTTATCACTCCGCAAGGTAAATTAAAAATATGAAAATTTTAGTCACAGGTGGCACGGGGCGCATCGGATCGAACCTCGTCAAAAAATTACTCGAAAAAGGACACGAGATCCGCAGTTTCGTCTATCCGGGTGATGTCAATCGGGTCGGAAAATGGGACGGCACCGAACGCGTTGAGACCGTCCTCGGCGACTTGCGCGAATACGAGGACGTTAAAAAAGCCGTTGAAGGTGTTGATGCCATCTATCATATTGCTGCTGCTTTTGGGGGGCCCTTTGATAACCGCCAATATTTAGCGATTAATGGCATGGGAACCCTCAACATTTTGGAATGTATCCGCGAGTTCAATCCGAACATCCATCGTCTCGTTTATGCCTGTACCGAAGCGATCTATTGGGAACTCACTGAGAAAGGCAGATTTTTCGATAAACCGATCACCGAGAATATGGTCGCTAAATACCATCACATGCCCTATTTTCTTACCAAGTGGATCGGCGAGGAATTGTGCATGACCTATCACCACCAATACGGCGTACCTTCCACAGTTTTCCGGTTCACAACTGTTATCGAGCCGAGTGAATTCCTCAATGAAGACAATTTACCAAAACTGTTTGTCTTTAGTAATATTTACAACCGATACAAGAATTATAAAGGCGACGATCCGGCTGAATTAAAAACAGCTGAGACCGTCAAAAACCTCTGGGACGGACAAGAGAAGTTCATACTCAAGCGTAATCCTAACGGACAACCCTATAAAGAACATTTCACCGATGTCCGAGACATTGTGCAAGGGTTGGTTTTAGGGATTGAAAAGGATGCCGCTGTCGGCGAAGAATTCACACTCGGTGGGAACGGCGTTTTCAAACACGAAGAGGTCGCGCCATACCTATCTGAACGCTACCAGATGGATTTCGTTGATGTCCAACTCCCACAACCCCTCCATTTTGAATTTGATTTAAGCAAAATCAAAACGCTATTGGACTATGAACCGCAACATGACTTAGCGAGTATCCTTGATGCCGCCGAAGCAATGCACCGCGGTGAAGATGTCGGCATTATCCCCACAGGCGTGCGATGGAACTAACAATCACCTTCCGATGCTTTTCCTTGACACACCGTGAAAAATGGGTTAGACTCTTAAGAAATAAATTTTCCCCAAATTGTGTCCTTGGAGGTCATCTACCGTGAAAAAATCCTTTGGAATTACCGCTTACTATTCACTTGCCTTGTTTACTTTTGCGTTCTTGACACTGAATTGCACCAAAGTTGCTGTCACACCGACACGGCAGGTCTCTTCAAGCACAAAACACCTTGACCGGCACATCAATGCAGTGCTTAAGAGAGAAGGGATTCAACCGTCAAAAATATCTGAGGATACAGAGTTTTTGCGACGTATCCATCTTGATCTGACTGGAAAAATCCCAACGCCTGATGAGGTCTTGGATTTTCTCAAAGAGGGTGCTTCAGACAAACGCCAGAGGAAGATTAATCAACTGCTGGCAAGTGATGCTTACCTTGACTATTGGAGCGGGTTATGGGTGAACTGGTTAATCGGTAGACAGGGAGGGGACAACGATTGGCGCTACGGTTTGGCGTTTTGGGTGCGGGATGCCTTGACGAAAAATATGCCGTACAATCAATTTGTTCAGGAACTCGTCGCGGCGGATGGCGAATTACGGGACAACGGCGCAGGAAACTATATCATGCGTTACGAACATTCGCCCATCTTACTGACTTCGCACACCTCGCGTCTTTTTTTGGGACTCCCTATGCAGTGCGCAGAATGCCACGATCACAAAACGGAGGTGTGGAGTCAAGAGGATTTCTATGAGATCGCAGCCTTTTTTACCGGTATCGAAAGTCAACGGCAGGAGGACATCCAGACGATGGATATGGCAGGTAATGAGATAAGTATGGAGAACTTTCTCATTACTAATAAACCGCAAGGTTCGATTTGGGTGGAAAGACTTGAAAAACAGGTCCGTCCGCACTTTTTAGATGGCACAGAATACAAGGATTCACTCATTAAAAAGCGCGAGGCACTCGCACAATGGATGACCGATGAATCAAACCCCTATTTCAGCCGAGCAATCGTGAACCGTGTCTGGAAGCACTTCATGGGACGTGCTTTTGTCGAACCTATTGATGGATTCGGCGAAGAAAATCTACCCACCAATCCAGAATTATTGAACTGGCTCGCCGAAGATCTCATCATTCACGATTATGACTTACAGCACGTGATGCGGACAATCCTTAATTCTGAAACTTATCAGCGTACCTCACAAACGAATAAGAGCAACAAAGACGACGAAATTTATTACTCACACGCGTACGTGAAACCCTTAAGTGCTGAACAGTTTTTCTATTCGCTCCTCCAGGCTACCGACTATGAAAGGCTTCAGCAGGTCAAAATGGAAGGCTTGAAGGAGACGGGCGGCGAGGACCGTAGAGACATGCTACGGGCTCTCGAAGAAAGAAAACGGGAACATCTCAGAAAGTTTCTATTCCTACTCGATAACGGGGAAATGGAAGAAATTGAGGCTTTCAATGGAACCGTCCCACAAGCACTCATGATGATTAACGGAGATATAGTGAACGATAGTGCAAGCCACGAAGAACGCGGTAGTTTTGTAAATAACGTCTTGCAAAAATGGCGCGAACCGGCGGACCGCTTGGAAAATATCTACCTCAACGTCCTCTCCCGGTTGCCAACGGCTAAAGAGAAAACCTATTTCCAACGCTATATGGAACGCAGCCTCTATCGTAATAAAGACTTGGCTTACGAAGACCTTTATTGGGTCCTGCTAAATTCAGCCGAGTTTTCACTTAATCATTAAACCGACTGAAAACATTCTTGATATTCATCTATATATCAAGGACATATATGCTAAAAAGGAGAATTTTATTATGAACAGACGTAATCTGTTTATCGTTATCTGTGGTATTACGCTTGGCGTTGCGGCACTTGCGATGTCGCAAACCTATTTTGAAGATAATTTCGATGACACGAAAGAATCTGAAAAGAAATGGGTCGCCCTCTTTGGAGACTGGGAATTCAAAAGCGATGAATATCATCAACTCCAAAACACACCCAACTGCATGAGCGTCGTCGCTGACGAATTCTGGGATGATAAATGGAATGATTATACTTTTGAAGTGAGAGGAAATAAAATCAGTGGGGCTGAAGGTTTCCTAATTATGTTCCGGTGCCAAGGCTTGATGCAACCCCGCGGTCAAGCACTCGAAGACCACCCACCACGCATGGAAAAACTCAAACCTTCATTGGAGTATTGGTGGAACCTCGGCGGTTGGGGAAACACACGCTCACAGGTCGAATCTTGGGGCGGTAAAGGTGGTGCCAATAGCAATCACACTATAGACGATGATGAGTGGTACAACATCAAGATCGTTAATGAACCCGGCAGTTACACGCTCTTCCTCAACGATGAAGAAGTCGCCAAGGTAGACGATGATACTGAGAATGGTGTTGGAAGAGTCGGTCTCGCAACATGGAGCACCGTCGCAAAGTACGATGATGTCATAGTCTACGGACCCGATGGTCCCTCGTTGCCAGTTGATGCAAGAAGCAAACTCGCGACAACTTGGGCGCATCTCAAATCCACAAAATAGATAGGACTCACGAATCTCCTCTTAAAGTCCCCCTGATAAGGGGGATTTAGGGGGTTAAAGATACCTATAGCGCGGGGTCTTATTGCCTCGCGCTACCTTTATGCAAAAAATTCAGATGCAAAACTACTTTTTACCCCCACGAATCGAATTTGGCGACGGTGCCATCCAAAACTTAGGCGAACACGTCAAAGCGTTTGAAGGCAAAAAACCGCTCTTAGTGAGCGATGCGGGTGTTATTAACGCCGGTATCCTTGCCAAAGCGACAGATGCTTTAGACGCAAATGGTTTACCGCATGCGATATATTCAGATATCGAACCGAATCCCACAGATATCAGCATTACAGACGGCGTGGAAGCTTACCAGTCGGAAGCGTGCGATGTCGTCATCGCTGTCGGTGGCGGAAGCGTCATGGATGCAGCCAAAGCCATCCGCCTTTTGACGACCCATGAACCGCCTTTAGAACCGTACTACGCTGATGTTGGTGGACTCGAACGGATTCGCGGCGATATACCACCACTCATCTGCGTGCCAACAACCGCAGGCACCGGCAGTGAAGTCTCGCAAGGTGCAATCATTACGGATACATCCCTAAACACAACCAACAGATGGCGAAAACGGGCAATCGTTACGCCGTTCAACATGTCGAACATAGCACTCCTTGATCCAGGGATAACGCTCGGCATGCCATCTGCACTCACCGCCGCTACAGGTATGGATGCCATCACACACGGTATTGAGGCATACACCGCAACGAAGTATCATCCTATCGCTGAAGGGGTCGCATTGCAGGCACTCAGAATGTTAAACGCAAATATCCAGAAGGTCTACCACGACGGTAATGACGTGACAGCACGCGGAGAAATGTTGCTCGGATCGTGCATGGCAGCTTTTGCGTTCCAGAAAGGTCTCGGTGCCGTTCACTCACTGGCACATCAACTCTCCACAGACGCACCCATCCCGCACGGCGTAGCGAACGCGATTCTTCTCCCACCTGTCATGGAATTCAACTTCTCCCATGCAACCGAGAAATACGCCGAGATCGCGCGTGCTTTGGGGATAGATACTAACGATATGGATAGCAGCGAAGCAGGACATGCCGCCATTGATAAAATCAGGGCATTCAACGCGGAATTAAATATGCCTGCCGGACTCGGAGAGGCTGGCTTAGACCGAAAAAAGATTCCAAAACTCGGAGCAGATGCAATGCTTGATCACTGCCACAAATTCAATCCGAGAGTCTGCACAGAAGAAGATATGGTAGCGTTATTTGAGGCGGCCTTTTAGTGTGCAAACTAAAACTTGCTATTCAAAAGTAGGGATGTCAACAGGCACAATCCACGCCTGCGTTAACGCCGGTTTATACGCATTATCACGCAGATAGTCTGATGTTTGCCACAAGCAGAGGTGCTCACCGTCTGGCATCCAGACAACGGAGGTCAGTTTCATCGCAGTACGGGCAATAGGTGCCTTCTCACCGCTTTCAAGATCATAAACCCAAACTTTCCAAAGGATCCCCCCACAGTCCTCACGTTCCAAATATGCCAACTGTTTCCCAGTCGGCGACCAAGAGGGCGACGTGTGTTTCAATATCTGGCTCTGCGTCAGCGTAGGTACCGACTCCGATATGTGCAACTGCTTATCAATCCGCTGTCCAGGACGATTGCTACCGGACAAAACATAAGCCAGTTGTGTGCTATCTGCTGACCAATTCAGTTGGCGAACCTTTTGATGTTGGGTCTGAATCTCCTTTAAGCGTTCACCTTCTATATTTTGGATCCGGACACCAACATATTTCGAGCTATTCACACCAAAAGCGACACGTGTACCATCAGGTGCCCAAGATGGAGCGGGAAGATAGGTGTAGCTACGCTGTCGGCGTTCAATCGGCACACGCGCGATGGCACGTAGATCGCTACCATCGCTATTGATACGGTAGATGACATCCATCCCCCCAGTTTGAGAGAAGTCGTGTCTTCTAAACACCAAGCGGTTTGAAGTAGGCGACCAAGCGGGTCCCTCGCCAAAAGCCAACTGTTTTACCCGTCCAAATTGCCAATCCACTGTGTAGATATAGCGTTCCCCTGCTTCGTCAACCTCAAATGCTAAAAGTCTACTATCCAGGGACCAAGAGATATGCGGATTGTAAAACTGCCCCACGTAAAGTCTTCGTGCTTTTTCACCTTTCCGATCCATAATCCACAATTCATTCGCACGCCAATACCGACTGCCGACATCATTCCTTTTCAGAAATGCAATAAGTTCTCCATCAGGGCTCCAGCGCGGAAATTCCGCACCTTCAATCAATTGTATCCTACGCGGCGGGTCAGTCGGTAGATCACGCCTACGACTGAAAGTTGTATTGAACATGATACCGTCGGTGTCCTCAAATTCCCCAAAATCGAACTTATCCATCCATCCCCGAACACCGTTCGGGAGTTCAACCTCATACCCGTCGAATGCCATACGCGCATTCGGCGTTGATGCGTCCGAAGCTTGCACAATCGGCAACCGCACCGCATCGTTGAGGTTTAATAACACGGAGATGCCTGCTTTCGTGGTATAAACTGGTGCCGTATCACGCACCACAACCCCTGTCCGCCGAGTTTCCTTCACGCGATTCTCGTTGGCGAGGTTTGCAACCTCGCTCGCGTTTGTGAACGCATAGACACTACCGTCCCCTGATGCAGCATAAAGGATGCCATCAGAGATCGCAGGGGCGGCTTCCACAAAACCACCGAGTTGATACTTCCAAACCTGGGTCTTTGATGAAGCGTCAAAGGCGTGAAGTTGGCCATCACGTGCCCCAATATAGACGACACCATTCGCGATGACAGGATAACTCTCACTTCCGCCTGTCTGATCTCTCCACAATTTCGCATCATGTTCCGGGAAAACCGGACGGAACACACCTTTTGCACATCCATATTCGATCCCACGGATATGGATCGTCCGCTCGCGCACCGATTCAACTGTCCCTGTCCTCGCGTTCAACACATAGATCTTTGAAGGAAACACACCGATATAAATCTTGTTATCCGCAACAACCGGTGGTGCGTCCATCCAATTTTTTGATTTGAACTCCCATAATTTCTCACCCGTTTTTGCATCCAAAGCATAGACCTTGTTATTCCGGGCATTGAAATAAACCCTGTCTCCGAGTGCTATCGCAGAATATCGGATAGCATCTCCAGCATCAAACACCCATTTAATCCCCCACTCCTTGGCATCCAACGCGTACAATTTGCCATCGGTTGAACCGATATATAGAGTGCCATTCGCGGTTACGGGTGAAGCGTAGAGCGGACCACCGGTCTTGAATTTCCACAACAATGCCAGTGGAGGCGTGAGGCTTTCATCCAGACTCACCCCAGAAAAACTTAAATCGTGCATGAAGGTATGCCAATCTTCAGCGCGTGGCGGCGGTGTGACAGATTCCAGTGCTTCAGTGGACACAGACTGCTGATCCGTAGACTGCTGTGCCGGCTGCTTTTGTTGTGAGTCACACCCCCACAAAAGTAGGAGCAGGAGTAGGATTATAAATTTTTTCGCGCAACTTGCGGGTTTCCAAAATTTACTATACAAAAGTCTATTCCAGAGATACACATTAATTCCTTCGCTCAGGTCCCTGATCAAGAGGTTGGGACTATAGAAAAACAGCGGTTTAAGGTTACATAAGACATCTTATTATCTTAGGACTTACGCATCCCCCTCGCAGGCGGGGTTTCAAACTCCGCCTGCAATGCGTCGGACGTTCATTATCATGGAAAATGCGTAAGTCCTATATCTATTAGGTTAGCATATTATTGAATAGCATGCAACTGAAATACTTGGCGCGTTAATTCTTCCGTAGGAGGGATCTCCAAATCCCGATGCATATTAGTTTTGCCTTGCAGTGAGAGGCGTTAGTTAAAGAAAATGCCGATGTTTTCCAAATCTCTTTAGGATTTACGCATTTCTTTTTAAAGTTCTCCTGATAAGGGGATTTAGGGGTAAATACATCGAAATTACTGCTTTTTGCGTCCAAATGTCCTACATTTATTCAATTTCCGTAAGTCCTACTCTTACAACTGATAACCGAAAACTGATAACTGACAACCATCCTTCTGACAACTATTTCCTCATTTTTTGTGATTTTTTTCAAAATTATGCACCCTTTTGGCTGACCAATTGCGTCTTTAATAATTGAAAGCCCGTGATGATGATCCGAATCGTACGGATTTAATTCCACACGTGGATATTTATGAGAAACTTTCAAAAAAGACGAACTTTTTTTCATCGTATCTGACTAAACTATCAAATACCTAAATTGAACCTTCAAAAAGTATAAAAGATTTAGAGCAGTCAATTGACAACTCTAATATCCTCTAAAATAAAAAGGAATAAATCATGACTACTAAAATTCGTCAGCAAAATGGCATCACGATTTTGGAACCCAACGGAAAACTCATCGGACCCTCCGTATCAGCATTACAGGCAGCACTCTCGCCGGAGTTAGAGGTATCCGAGGCACCCCGTATCCTCATTAATTTCGAGCACGTCAATAAGATCGACAGCACAGGGCTCGGTGCACTCATGGGCATCCGTGCTATTACCGCCCGCAAGAAAGGACGTGTCGGGGTCGTCAACGTCAGTAAACAGATCAAAAATCTGGTTGTTCTCAGCCGACTGGTCCGTGTCTTTGAACACTACGACACCGAGGACGCTGCAGTTTCCGCACTCTCCGCCTAAAATTCCAAAATTCTATAGAATCTCAACTGGGGGTGGTTTTACCACCCCTTCTTTTTTGTTGGCATGCGTCCACAGTCATTCGCTTGGTCCTCTTGTAAGAGCGATCTCCAAATCCCGTCCCAAAATCCGCGCAATCCATGATTCAAATTAACTGACAACCAGCCGCTGATGGCTGACTGCTAATACCCTGATAACCATTCTTCTGAAAACTGTTTCGCTGAATCGTTATTCCTTTGTATTTTCTGAAGAAACCCAAACAATAGGCAACAAACATGATAGTATTAAACAAGATGGCACGAATTTACCAGCGTTAACCTTTGGAAACCCGCAAAAATTACGAAAAATTTGAATTTGTGGCAAATCTGTGTTAAAATTTATCTTCTACACTTTATACAACATAACACCACTTTAATTGCAAACGGGAACGAAGATGAACAAATTATTAGGTGAAGTCGACCCACAGATTGTTGAGATCGCCGCCAAAGACTTAACACGCCAGCAAGATTCCCTCATGTTAATCCCGTCGGAGAACTACGCCAGCCGTGCCGTTATGGAGGCGCAAAGCAGCATTCTCGCCAACAAATACGCCGAGGGCTACCCCGGTGAGCGTTACTATAACGGATGCCAGTTTATGGACGATGTCGAATCCCTCGCAATTGCGCGCGCCAAGGGACTCTTCGGCGTTGAGCACGTCAACGTCCAACCCCATGCCGGCAGCCAAGCGAACATGGCAGTTTACCACGCGCTGCTTGAACCCGGTGATACGATTCTTGGCATGTCTCTCAGTCAAGGCGGACATCTCACGCACGGTGCTAACGTCAACTTTTCAGGAAACCTTTACAATATTGCTGCTTATGGCGTAGATGCCGAGACAGAGCGTATTGACATGGAAGATATCGCGCGTCTCGCAGAACAGCAGCGTCCCAAACTCATTGTTGTGGGGGCAACAGCCTATCCTCGGCACTTCGACTTTGCTGCATGGCGACAGGTTGCTGAGTCTGTAGGTGCCTATTTACTCGCAGATATAGCACATATCGCAGGACTTATCGCAGGCGGTGTTCATCCAGACCCGGTGCCTTATGTTGATGTGATTACAACGACAACGCACAAAACCTTACGCGGTCCCCGCGGCGCAATGATTATGTGTAAAGCCGAGTACGCAGACAAGATTGACCGCGCTGTGTTCCCCGGTTTGCAAGGCGGGCCTTTTCTGCACACAATCGCCGCGAGAGCCGTCGCATTCAAGGAAGCAAGCGAACCTGACTTTAAAGTATATCAAGCGCAGATCGTTAAAAATGCCAAGGCACTGGCTGCGAGGTTAATCGAAAACGGGTTCCGATTGGTGAGCGGCGGAACAGACAACCACTTGATGCTGATGGATCTCACCTCAAAATACGAAAAACTCAGCGGACGACAAGCTGCCGATCATTTGGAAGATGCCGGAATTATCGTCAATAAAAATACCATTCCTTTCGACAAAAGGAAACCGAGAACAACAAGCGGCATACGCCTCGGGACACCGATGATCACAACACGCGGCATGAAAGAGGATGACATGGTTCAAGTCGCCGATTTTATCACAGAGGCACTCGAAAACAGGCAAAAAGCCGCCATCAAACGCCAGATTCGGGAGAAAGTCAAGGAACTCTGCGCGCAATTCCCGATTTACGAATATTTGGAATAGTTATCGGTTATTAGTCGTCAGTTATCAGTTAAAAGAGATTTCCGATTGTCCAGTCTGTTCTTGTAGTCGTCGTTAAGCAACTGAAAAAACAAAAGTTATTAAAAGACGAATTAATAATCAAAAACCAGACTGAAAACTGGCAACTATTATGAGATGTAGCGCGTAATGAAATGGAGCGCGGATATACGGCGAGGAACGTTTTTGACACATCCCGCCCTCACCGAACCGCAAGGCAACTTAAAAAAATGGACTATGAAGCGGCACTTGCCTATATTGAAGCGTTTATCGATTACGAAAGAAGTCCTGATTTTTCACGACAGGCACGGCTCTATAATCTCAACCGAATTTCCTTATTGTTGAAACAACTGGGTAATCCACACGATAGATTACAAATTATCCATATTGCCGGAAGCAAAGGGAAAGGTTCTACTGCCGCACTCATCGCATCTGTACTGACACACGCAGGCTATAAGACCGGATTGTTTACGTCGCCACACCTCATTACACCGCGAGAACGTTGTCGTATTGATAATGCGTTGATTTCAGAGGCTGAGATCGCGCTTTATATGGATAAGATCAAACCCGCAATTGAAGCCGTTTCCGCTTCCGAATTCGGACGCCTCTCGTTTTTTGAGATATACACCGCGCTTGCCTTCTGTTATTTCGCTGACAAGGCAACTGACTTTGCTGTAATTGAAGTCGGTTTAGGTGGAAGACTCGATGCAACCAACGTTGTCACACCAGTCATCACTGTTATCACGCCGATCAGTTTAGAGCACACGGCAATATTAGGCGAAACTTATGCCGAAATAGCAGCTGAGAAAGCAGAGATCATTAAAGAAGGGTGTTCACTCGCACTCGCACCACAGCATCCGGAAGCGCGGGTTGTATTTGAAAAAGTCGCAAACGAACGGAATGCCCCGATTGTTGAAACTAAAATCCATGACGCAGCTTGCAAGCCTGCCGCCTGCGATATAGAACCGAATCATCGCGGAGCAACTTCACAGCTCGTCCAAAATACCGATGGCGTACCTGTCGCACAACAATTTGACGTGGAAACGGATTCCGAATGTTACCCGCAGCTTACTATGCCGCTGCTCGGGCACCATCAATTTGTAAATGCCTCAACTGCTATCGCAGCGATTGAATGCCTGAAACAGTCAGGATACGCAATTCCGAAAGCCAGTGTCTACGCAGGATTCAAGAATGTGAAATGGCGCGGACGTATCCAGCCGATTATGGCTGCGCCGCTCGTCGTATTGGATGGCGCGCATTCGCCTATTTCAATGGAGGCTTTATGCCAAACACTTCGTGAAAATTTTCGTTATGATCAGGCAATTTTTATCGTTAGTATAATGAAAGATAAAAATCTAACAACAATCGGAAATATTGTCGCTAACACGGCGGACACCGTGATTGCTACGGAAGTTTCCGATAACCCACGGGTAGCGTCTGCTGAAACAATACGAGATGCTTGGGCTGGTGTATGTAAGAAAACTACGGCGTGTCCAAACCCAGAAAAAGCAATCGGTCAAGCATTAGCATCCGCATCGCCGACAGATCTCATCTGCATCACAGGTTCGCTCTACCTCGTTGGCCAAGCACTTGAAATATTTAAATCAAATTTTTCAGCGAAAGATCCCATTGGAATTCCGCTTTCTTAGCGAAAGATCGCAAGCTCGTAATGAAATGGAGAGCGGTTCTACGGAAAGGAACCTCAAGGCTCAAACCCACTTCATCGAACCGCAAGGAAATTTAAAAAAATAAAAGAGAGGTTTTAAATGCGTGATATCACCTGCAAAAGACGGTGGTTAAATTGGAAATCATTTCTGGTATTCCTACCTATCCTAAATTTAGCCACCGAGGCTTTTGCCCAAACAGATCCTCGCCCAGCAGTGCCGCCTGTATGGTGGATTGCCCCTATCGGTGCACTCATCGCTCTCGGATTTGCCTACCATTTCTACCGCGCTGTGATGAAACAGGACGAGGGTAACGAAACAATGCGCGATATAGCACAATCCGTACGCGAAGGCGCGATGGCATATCTCAGGCAACAATATAAAGTCGTAAGCATCGTCTTTGTTGTCCTCTGCCTTATTTTCATCTTCATGGCTTTCGTTCTTGATGCCCAAAACAGGGTCGTCCCGTTTGCTTTTCTCACTGGCGGTTTTTTCTCAGGACTCTGCGGGTTCCTCGGCATGAAAACGGCAACTAACGCCTCCGCCCGTACCACGAGTGCTGCCATGCAAGGACTCAACGCCGGGTTGAAGGTCGCCTTTCGCGCAGGCGCAGTTATGGGATTGATCGTTGTCGGGTTCGCGCTGCTGGACATTACTGGATGGTTTCTCATTCTCTACTATCTCTTCCCTAAGATATTACCCGGATTCTTAGAAGTAAACCCGCTGCCCCAGATTACTGTGATTATGCTCAGTTTCGGTATGGGGGCCTCAACGCAGGCACTCTTCGCCCGCGTCGGTGGCGGGATCTATACGAAAGCAGCGGATGTCGGGGCAGATCTCGTCGGAAAAGTTGAAACCGGACTTGCAGAGGACGATCCTCGCAATCCGGCTGTCATCGCAGATAACGTCGGCGACAACGTCGGCGATGTCGCAGGCATGGGGGCCGACCTCTACGAATCTTATGCCGGTTCAATCCTCGCAACCGCTGCGCTCGGTGTCGCTGCCGTCGCTGCCAGAGACCATGGGGACGTTCCGCTCCAACTTAAATATCTCTCGGCTCCAATGATTATCGCCGGTATCGGCGTGATTCTCTCAATTTTGGGCATCTACCTTGTACGCACAAAAGAGGGCGCGTCAATGAAACAGTTGATGGGATCGTTGAACTTCGGCATTAACGGGAGCGCTATCGGCATCGCAGTCTTGTCGCTGCCCGTGCTGATCTATCTTGATCTCCCTAACAAGTGGCAGATATGGGGCGCAATTGTCGCTGGACTCGTAGCAGGCTTGGTTATCGGTAAAGTTACCGAAATCTTCACCTCTCACGATTATTCCCCAACACGCGCAATCGCCAAACAGGCGCAAACTGGACCCGCAACAGTCATTATCGAAGGTATCGCTGTCGGGATGGAATCAACGGCGATTCCAGTTGTGACAATCGTCGCTGCAGTTGCCGTCAGCTACTATCTCCCCGGTGGAGCATCCGAACCGCTGATGGGGCTTTACGGTGTCGGGATCGCTGCTGTCGGTATGCTGGCGACACTCGGCATAACGCTTGCCACAGATGCTTATGGACCCATCGCAGACAACGCCGGTGGAAACGCTGAAATGGCAGAACTCGACAAAAGCGTCCGAGAACGCACGGATCAACTCGACGCACTCGGTAATACGACTGCCGCAACCGGTAAAGGCTTCGCAATCGGTTCCGCCGCACTAACGGCACTCGCACTCCTGGCCGCCTACTTAGAAGAAATCCGATATGGCTTAATCCATTTGGCAGGCAAAGACACTCTGGATATTGAAGGTGAAGGCACGGTTGAGACACTAAAGGTCAGCGTCAGTCAATTCATGGATTACTATGATGTTACCCTGATGAACCCACAAGTGCTCATCGGATTGTTCATCGGGGCAGTAATGGCGTTCTATTTCTGCGCATTGACGATGAAAGCTGTCGGACGTGCCGCCGGTGCTATGGTCGCAGAAGTCCGTCGCCAATTTCGTGAAAGACCCGGTATCATGAAAGGAGAAGAGAAACCGGATTACGCACGATGTGTCGAAATATCAACCGTGGGGGCGCAACGGGAAATGATTTTTCCGTCGCTCATCGCCATCGTTGTACCGGTTGCTGTCGGTTTAGTCTTTGATGTCGGTGGTGTGTTAGGACTGCTGGCAGGCGGCTTGGCAACCGGATTTGTCCTCGCAATCATGATGGCAAACGCCGGGGGCGCATGGGACAATGCCAAAAAGTTTATTGAAGAAGAGAAACACGTAGACGAATACGGTGAAAAAGGTTCCGATCAGCACAAAGCCACCATTGTCGGGGATACCGTCGGAGACCCGTTCAAAGATACCTCTGGTCCTTCACTGAACATTTTGATTAAATTAATGTCTATGGTCTCTGTCGTGTTTGCCGGCCTCATCGCGAAATACGGCGGCGCGCTTAGCAGTTGGATCGGTATGTAGCGGGATAACTATCCCAAGGACTTAACGCATCAAACGGACAAAAATATGAAAATAAAAAGCCTCATTGCATATACCTTGATTGTACTTGTCTTCGTCATCGGATGTCAGCCGTTAAACGATCAGATGAAGACGGGACTTGATGATCCCGTATCTATTTCTGTGGATGACGTGAATCCAGACGAAATATTTTACACAGGTCGCGTTTTCATCGGTGATGCAGGAGATAGGTTCGGAATCGACGAATATACCTTAAATTCTGCCACCATCACAGAGGATACGCTGGATATCAGTGTATCCTACAGTGGTGGATGTGAAGCTCACCAATTCACACTTGTCGTTTCGGATACGTTTCTCGAATCATTCCCGGTTCAACTGCACGCTGCTCTCGCACACAATGCAAACGGCGACACATGCGAAGCGTATCCAACGGATAACTATCGCTTTGATCTTACGCTAATCAAGACAATGTATCAACAGGCTTATCGACAAGAAGCAGGCACTATCATTTTACGGCTCAAAGACGCACCAGAAGGTGAGCTTATCTACGAATTTGCAATGTAGTTAACGTGAGTTTGATAAATACTTAGGACAGACACATTTCTGATTAAAGTCCCCCTGATAAGGGGCGGGGAATGCCATACGGCATTCATACCCGGGGAATGCCCATAAGGCATTCATACCGTTGATTCTGATTCTTTAGGGGGTTAAAGAGCTAAAATCGCGCCTTTTTCGTCCAATTCGCGCCTGTCCTAACCTCTAATACTTTTTTTCAAACTCACGTTTTATTATCAAATTGGCGTTAAAGGAGAAAAGAGAAATGTCCAATAAGTTGAAACCCCGAAGTTATGCAATCACCGACGGACCCGACCGCGCCGCCGCGCGGACAATGCTCATGTTCGGCGATGGTGGACTTTCACCGGAAGACCTTGACAAACCGATTATCGGGGTTGCCAATACATGGATCGAGATCGGTCCCTGTAACTTCCACTTAAGAAGACTTGCCGCCAAAGTCAAAGAGGGCATTCGCGCCGCAGGCGGAACGCCGCTTGAATTCAACACCGTCAGCATCTCTGATGGCATTACTATGGGGACCGAAGGCATGAAAACCTCGCTTATCAGTCGAGAGATCATCGCCGATTCGATTGAGTTGGTCTCCATCGGTAACATGTTTGATGCCGTCGTCGCCCTTTGTGGTTGCGATAAAACAGTTCCTGGTACCGTCATGGCATTGGCGCGGTTAGATATTCCCTCCCTTACCCTCTATGGCGGCTCAATCATGCCGGGCAACTTTCAAGGACGCGATGTTACCATCCAAGATGTATTTGAAGCCGTCGGACAGCACGCAGAAGGCACAATAACTGTCGAAGAACTTGATGACCTCATTAGCAAGGGATGTCCCGGTCCCGGGGCGTGTGGTGGACAATTTACTGCTAATACCATGGCAACAGCCGTTGAAATGTTGGGCATCGCTCCGATGGGAAGCGGAAGTGTCCCGGCAGTCGTGGAGGAAAAGGACGACGAGGCATATAAAGTTGGACAACTTGTAATGGACATGCTTGCCACTGACCGGCGACCGAGCCAAATTATTACCCGTAAGTCGCTTGAGAATGCGATTACCTCTGTCGCTGCGACCGGTGGCTCTACCAACGGCGTGCTGCATCTCCTCGCTATCGCACACGAAGCACAAATCCCATTGACGCTTGAGGACTTCCATGCAATTAGTCAAAGGACACCCGTGTTAGCAGATCTCAAACCCGGTGGACAGTTTGTTGCCACCGACCTATATGAAGCAGGCGGTATTCCGTTCTTAGCGAAACGCTTGGCAGAGGCAGGTTTGCTCCACACCGACGAACTCACTGTCACAGGCAAAACCATCGGCGTGGAGGCAAACGCAGCCACAGAAACCGAAGGACAACAAGTCGTCAGACCCGTAGATTTACCGCTCAAACCGACCGGCGGATTCGCGATCTTGAGAGGTAATCTTTCACCAGAAGGTTGTGTCATTAAGTTAGCCGGACAGGAAAAAACGCTTCATCGCGGGCCCGCGCGTATCTTTGAACGTGAAGAGGATACCTTTGCCGCTATTAAGGGCGGAGAGATTAAACCCGGTGATGTCGTCGTTATCCGTTATGAAGGACCCACCGGTGGTCCCGGTATGCGTGAGATGTTGGGTGTAACAGCAGCACTTGTCGGCGCAGGTTTAAGTGAGGATGTCGCGCTCTTAACCGACGGTAGATTCTCTGGCGCAACGCACGGCTTTATGATCTGTCACGTCGCACCTGAAGCAGCAAGAGGCGGCCCCATCGCTATCCTCCAAGAAGGCGACGAAATTGTAATTGACGCAAAGGAACGACGACTCGATGTTCAACTCTCCGACGCTGAAATCCAAGCACGCTTTGAGCAGTGGACTCCCCCTGAACCGCGCTATGCCCGTGGTGTCATGGCGAAGTATGCAAACGCCGTCTCTTCCGCCTCCGAAGGTGCTGTGACTGGATAAAGACCTTTTCCATTTCTACTTGTAGGGCAGGCCCCAGGGCCTGCCCTTTTTCTTTTAATCAGGAATGGACAGTTAACCTTGTCTTCTCTGACAACTGAATGCTTCTGATCGAATTGGAAAAATCTTGTAAAATCTTCCTCAATTTGTTAAAATGTGTCTCATGAATAAACAAAAACCTATTATCCTCAACCAAGCAGAACTTGACTGGGAAACTTGGGACGACCCAGAACTCGCTGCCAAAAGTCCAGTGCGTTGGAAAATCCTCATATCCGGTGAACGCGGACCCAGTAGTCAACTCTCTACTGGAATAGCAGAGATGACACCGGGGACCCTGCTGCCGCTCCATCACCATGCCCCCGCAGAGACATACTACGTCATCAGCGGTCACGGGTATGTGACAGTGGATGATCACGAGGCATCACTCGGTCCCGGCGCATCTGTCTTCATACCGGCTAATGCAAAGCATTCGCTCCGTTGCACCGGTACTGAAAACCTTGTTTTTCTATTCACCTTTGCAGCGGATCGGTTCGATGAAATCGTCTACCATTTCGATGCGTAATGCGCAATTGCCGGCGGTTTGGAAACGCCACTAAGGTAAATTATTGAAATGCCAACGTTAAAAACGACAGACACTAAACCTATTATCTCCAATGCAGATGCCAGTCTAATAGACATCGGCGATGGGGTTGCTCAACTTGAACTGCATGGCAAGCTGAACATCATAGGCGATGAAATGCTGGAGATGTTTGATGCCGCGTTGGACGAGGTGGAAACCAATTACGTAGGCATGGTCATTGCCACAGAAGCGAAGCATTTTTCGGTGGGACTTAACCTCATACTCCTTTTGGAACGTGCGAAGAGCCAGAATTGGGACGCGATTTCGGGAACACTCCGCAAACTGCAAACCGTTTGCACAAAACTCCGCACGGCATCAAAACCGGTCGTCGCGGCAACAGCAGGTATGGCACTCGGTGGCGGGTGCGAATTCGTTTTCGGTGCGGATGCCGTCCAAGCCTTCACTGAAAGCTCCCTCGGTCTCGTTGAACTCCGCGTCGGACTCATTCCTGGAGGCGGTGGTACTAAGGAAATGGCACTTCGATGTCTGGAGGAACAAACACTGCCTGCACCGATTCAGAATCTGTTTCCTTATGTGAATAAGGCTTTTGATACCATCCGCGAATCCACGGTTTCACAAAACGCTGCGGATGCAGTGGAACTCAGTTATCTCCGGCACACGGATGCGATCTCATCAAACCAAGAGACGCATCTTGAAGATGCCAAGCAACTTGTTCTCTCAAGGCACAAAGCGGGGTATCACCCACCTGAGCCACAACAGATATTTGTGTTTGGCGAGGAAGGGATTGCGCGGCTCAACCTACAAACACATCTGCTACGGCAAGCAGGCACTATTGACGATTATTCGCAGTACCTCGCCGATAAGTTGGCTTATGTGCTTTGTGGAGGTAAACTTTCAACCCCTCAGTTTGTCTCCGAACAATATCTACTCGACTTAGAGCATGAGGTGTTCCTCGGTCTTTGTGGCGAACAGGAAACGCACGCGAGGATAGAGGCAACGCTCCAGAGAGGCAAAAAGTAATGCAAACGACACCCAGTGTAGTGATCGTATCCGCTGTGCGTACAGCCGTAGGCAGAGCAGGGAGAGGCACGCTAAAAAACACGCGTCCAGACGAACTCGCCGCTGCTGCGCTCAGTGGCACAGTTGATCGGCTTCCCCAACTTGATTTGGAAGCGATAGACGATGTTATCATCGGATGCGCGACACATGAGGGACCACAGGGATACAATGTCGCGCGTATTGCCAGCCTACGCGCAGGGTTTCCTGTCTCCGTGCCTGCACTTACGATCAATCGGTTCTGCGCATCGGGTTTAGAAACGATAGTGATGGGTGCCGAGCGAATTCTATCTGGACGTGCTGAAGTCGTTGTAGCAGGTGGCGTAGAGAGTATGAGTCAAGTGCCATTCGGTGTCCACCTCTCGCCGAATCCAGCACTCATAGCGCACGCACCCGATACCTATCTCAGCATGGGATTGACGGCTGAAAATCTTGCGCGAAAATACAATATATCTCGCACTGCACAAGATGCTTATGCATATCAGAGCCACCGCAAAGCCATCGAAGCGATGGATACAGGCAAATTTCGTCCAGAAATCGTGCCCTTGACGATAGAGGAGACGCATCTCAATTCGGAAGACGCGCCTGAAACCGTTAGCACTGTCTTCGATACAGATGAGGGACCGCGTCGAGACACTTCACCGGAAGCGTTAGCAGATCTCAAGCCCGTTTTTCACGTAGATGGCACAGTAACGGCTGGCAACGCTTCTCAGATGAGCGACGGTGCCGCCGCTGTCGTCCTCATGTCCGAGACAAGAGCAAAAGCAGACGGTTATGATCCCTTAGCGCATTTTGTTAGTTACGCCACAGCGGGTGTTCCACCTGAAATTATGGGAATCGGACCTGTGCCAGCAATCCCGAAGGCACTCGCGTCTGCAGGGTTAACTTTAAACGATATGGATGTCATTGAACTTAACGAGGCTTTTGCCGTGCAAGCCCTTACCGTGATTCAAGAGGCGCAGCTGCCATCTGAAAAGGTAAACGTCAACGGCGGTGCAGTCGCCTTGGGACATCCACTCGGTTGCACAGGCACAAAACTCACTGTGAGCCTGATTAACGAAATGCACAGGCAAAACCACCGATATGGCATGGTAACGATGTGTGTCGGTGGCGGTATGGGTGCCGCCGGTATTTTCGGCCTTGAACCGATTTCACCCGGAGCCTGGTAGGTGCGGTTTCCTATGGGAACATCCAAGCAAAACACCGCACCGGACCCTCAAAAAAGACGAGAAATCTGATAATTAATTTAATAAAACTAAATGACCCTAATCACATCAAGAACCAGATTGACTTGTATGAAGTTTAAGAAGATATTTCGGTAATCAACGGACAATAATGCCCGTCGCATTTGGGCGAGTACGCCGCAAAATTGCCCTACTACAAACTGGTCTGCTCGTAGTAGTGCGATTCATCGCACGTTCCGAAATTACCGAATTAAAAAATTAATCTTCATTAAGGTCAATCTGTGTGGAGGCCCATAGTTAAAAAAATGCAAACGCACGTTTATCTCTCCATAGCAGGCGAAAATCGAATCGCTATTTACACCTTTGATGCTTCTAACGGCAGCATCGAACTTCAAGAAAATATCAACGTCACGGGTTCTCCAGGTCCGTTAGCACTTTCACCGTGTGGCAACTACCTGTATGCAGGGTTACGGTCAAGTCGCGAAATTGCCAGTTTCCGAATTGATGAGGAGACAAAACACCTCTCACACCTACGGGCGATTTCCCTGGATGCTGATACGTGTTATATCGCAACGGACAAGACGGGGAATTTTCTACTTTCCGCCTATTACGGCGCAGGAAAAGTTACTGTTCACGCAATTGGCGACGATAAAACCGTCCAAGGTGAAACACTGCAAACCGTTGAAACCGATATACATGCGCATTGTGTCGAAACAGATGCTTCAAACCGATTCGTCTTTGTCCCACATACTGTACCTCGAAATGCTATTTACCAGTTTCACTTTGACGAAGATACAGGTACACTTACGCAGAACCCTGTCGGCAATCTGAATCCGGGAGCACCAATTGGACCTCGGCATTTCTGCTTTCATCCGAGCAAACCGATCCTCTATTTCTCAAATGAACAGGGATCCAGCGTCTCTGCCTACACCCTGTGGGAAGAAGAACACCCAGGTACCTTGATAGACCTACAAGAAGACCTCTCTACCCTCCCCGCGGATTTTGAAGAGGATAACACCTGCGCTCAGATTCATATCGATCCACAGGGGACATTTCTCTATGTCTCCAATCGCGGACACGATAGTATCGCAGGATTTGCAGTTGATGAAGAGAGCGGGAAACTCAGTGCTATTGGGCAGCAGTTAACTGAACCGACACCCCGCGTCTTCAACATTGACGGAACAGGTAATTTCCTCTTTGCTGGCGGTCAAGGTTCTGGTAGACTCGCCACTTATCGCATCAATCGGCAGAGTGGGGAATTATCACCGCTTACTACCTATGCAGTCGGTGAAAGTCCGATGTGGGTGCTTTTTATCTAATAAGAGGAAAAATGGCACATCGCGGTACTTTTATTACATTTGAAGGCGTAGAAGGCGCGGGCAAAACGACACAAGGACAACGGTTAGCGACCGCTCTCGGTCCAGACGTTGTACTCACCCGTGAACCCGGCGGTACACCTGTCTCAGAGCGAATTCGCGACATCTTCCTGACATCCGACAGAATAACAACGATGACAGAATTATTGTTGATCGCTGCCGCACGCGCACAACACGTCGACGAACGCATACGGCCCGCATTGGCATCAAATCAAATTGTTATCTGTGACAGGTTTATTGATGCCACCGTGGCGTATCAAGGGTATCGGGGTGGTATTGATCTTGAGATTATCCACCAATTAAATCACATCGCTACGGGTGGCTTGACCCCGGATATCACCTTTATCCTTGACCTACCGCCAGAGATCGGTTTGCAACGTCAACAACAAGGCGAGACGCACCGCGACCGTTTGGATAGAGAACCCTTGGAATTCCATCGTAGAGTCCGGGAGGGATACCTATCTGCTGCGGCAGCAGAGCCGCATCGCGTTAAACTGATAGACGCAGCACAGTCACCAGATGATGTCCATACTGCGATCTTAACCGAATATCAAGCGTACCTATCAAAATAGTAGAGGCATTCAATTGTCCATTTTTCAATAGAATTTTCACCCCCGGGCCCGGTAGGTTCGGTTTCCTAACCGAACCGGATCCTTGAAAGAAGACGTGAAACCCAATAATTTCTTAAAATTGAATGCCTCTGATCAAAGTAGAAACACCTCTTGGAGAAAAATGCAAAATCCAATTATCGGGCATCAACAGATTGTTGAGCAACTCCAGCATACTGTAGCATCGGATCGGATCGCCGGTGCATACCTTTTCGTCGGACCAACAGGTGTGGGGAAAGAGACAGTTGCTCGCTATTTCGCACAACTCATCTTCTGCCAGCAAGACGCACAACCGCCCACAGTATGCGGCACATGTCTCGCCTGTCGGAAAGTGGAGTCCGGGAACCATCCAGATTTACAATTCATTCAACCCGATGGAAGTGAACTCAAAATCGGGCAGATCCGAGAGTTGCAAAAACAGATTATCTACGCACCCCTTGAAGCAAATCGGAAGGTCTATATATTAACGGACGTAGACCGGATGAATGATCCTGCCGAAAATGCACTCCTCAAGACCCTTGAGGAACCGCCTGCTTCCTCCGTTTTGATCCTACTCACATCGAACATCCGGGCATTGCTGCCGACCACACGTTCCCGATGCCAAATTTTACAATTCCATCCGATACCGACACAAGAATTAGCCGAAATCTTAGTGGACAAATTTTCAGTGGCACCAGAGCAAGCAACAACACTCGCTGTTACTGCAGATGGCGCGATCGGAAAAGCAATCACGCAACTCAAAAAAGGCGATACACTTGCCGAAGAAATTCCCGAAATCCTCAAGGTAACAGACCAATTAGCGGCTTTCAGGATCGCCGAGCATCTCAAAGATAATCCTGAAACTTTAGGCGAGTTAGTCACATGGTATCGTGACCTACTCTTTTTACAACAAGGCGCGCCCAGCGACCTCATAACACACATCCACTCGCTTAGGGAACTCCAATCTATTGTCCCACGCTACTCTCGGTTACGTCTACAGCAAGCCATCCAGACCATCTTTGACACCAAATCCCTCATCGAAAACACAAACACAAACGCCATCTTAGCCTTAGAGGTCATGTGTTTGAAGTTACTCAAATAGATGTTATCTCCCCTTTGACAACGAACCACCGACTGCTGACTGCTGATGGCTGATAGCCGAGCAGAGGCATTCAATTGTCCATTTTTCATCGAATTTTCACCCCCAGGCCCGGTAGGTTCGGTTTCCTAACCGAACCGGATCCTTGAAAAAAAGATGTGAAACCCAATAATTTCTTAAAATTGAATGGCTCTGGATAGCCGAGAAACAGAGATTGACAAACGGATTTTCTCGTGGTATAATTTTTAGCAAATGAGTCAATACTGCCTAACTGGGGTCCAGAAAAGAGATACAATGAGCACATTTTACGTTACCACACCTATCTACTATCCCAACGGAGAACCGCACGCGGGGACAGCCTATACCACTATCGCTGCCGATGTTTTAGCGCGCTATCACCGCCTCAAGGGCGATGAAGTGTTCTTCTTGACCGGTGTTGATGAGCATGCTGCCAATGTGTATGACGCAGCAAAAGATATGGGGCTCTCGCCGCAAGCCTACTGCGATAAGATGGCACCCGCCTTTATCAAACTGTGGGAGCGTCTGAACATCTCGCACGACATCTTTTTCCGTACAACCAGCGATTTACACAAGCGCGGCGCACAAAAATTCCTTAATGTACTCTATGACAACGGTGATGTTTATAAAGGGAAGTACGAAGGGTATTATTGTCCGTCATGCGAAGAGTTCATCACCGAAAAAGAGTTAACAGACGAAAAAATCTGCCCTGACCATCAATTGCCGCTGCAATGGTTGGAAGAGGAGAATTATTTCTTTCGACTTTCCAAGTATCAGGATCGCTTACTCACGCATATCCATGAGCATCCGGATTTCGTCTACCCGCCAGCTCGGCGCAATGAGTTATTAAACTTTCTTGAATCTGGATTACAGGATGTGAGTATTTCGCGTGCCTCTCTACCTTGGGGAATTCCGTTTCCATTCGATCCGGAGCACATCATCTACATCTGGATAGAGGCTCTGAGTAACTATATGACAGCACTCGGTTATGAAATCGAAAGTGAACAGTACCAAACTTTTTGGCCCGCCGATGTTCACATGATGGGTAAGGACATCGCCCGTTTTCACGCGCTGCTTTGGCCCGCAATGCTGATGTCTGCTAACTTACCCCTTCCCAAGCAAATCGTCGCACACGGCTGGTTGACGAAGGATGGCGAAGCACTGAGCAAAACACGCGGCATTTTTATTGATATGGATATGGATATCACTACTTATGGTGTTGATGCGTTCCGCTATTACCTCCTACGTGAGTTTAGTTTCGGAAACGATGGCGATTACCGTCCTACCCGTTTGCATGCACGCTACAACGCGGATCTCGCAAACGATCTCGGTAACCTGCTCAATCGTGTTCTCGGTTTAGTCAACAAGAACTTTGAGGCAATTCCCGCACCGACAACACCGGGGGAATTTGATGACGAAATCAAAGAGATGGCACAAGCGACGGTAGACAAATTGGACGAGCACATAAAAGCGTTCGCGTTTGACGCTGCATTGGAAACTATCTGGGAATTTGTACGACGCATCAATCGTTATATCCAACAAACACAGGTCTGGACGCTCGCGAAGCCAGAGACGAAACCGAGAATGGGCACAGTCCTTTACAACAGTTTAGAGGCACTCCGGCTCATCTCTGTCTTGATTTCGCCCTTTATTCCGGAAACCGCCGAGAAGATCCAGAAACAGATCGGTTTGTCCGAATTCGATACCACCGCAGAATGGGGACGTTTGCCCGCAGATTTAACGGTCAGCAGAGGCGAACCCATCTTCCCGCGCGTCGATACCAAACACCAGAAACAGGCACAACCTAAAAAAACAGCGAAGCCGAAGCAGCAAAAGAAAACAACCGACTTGGTCTCCTTTGCTGATTTCCAAAAGTTGGATCTTCGGGTCGCGCGTGTTCTCACCGCTGAACCGATTGAAGGTGCCGATCGACTCCTCAAATTACAGGTAGACCTCGGTACTGAAAAGCGGCAGGTTGTTGCCGGAATTGCCGAACACTATACGCCTGAAACCCTCGTAGGCAAACAGGTAATCATCGTCGCAAATCTGGAACCCGCCACTATCCGTAACGTTGAATCCCACGGTATGATTCTCGCAGGCAGCGGGGATGCCGTAGTCTTAGCAACCCTTGAAACCGAAATGCCCCTCGGCACGCAAGTAAAGTAGTAAGCACGCGCCGTGTGCCATAACATGATGCAAAGTAGTAGGCACGCGCCGCGTGCCGTGACATGATGCAAAGTAGTAGGCACGCGCCGCGTGCCGTGACAGATGCAAGCTATAGAAAACACCCTTAGAACCCGTATTCAGAACGATCAAGCAGATACCTTCGTCGTCATTGTGCCGACCGATGCCGCACGTTTGAATCGCCAGCGCGAATTGGTTGATTATCATCCAAACAGGGCAGTTGCCAACCTACGCGTGCTTGACATAGAAAATTTCGTGCGGAGGCTATACAACCAAGTCCGTCCGTCAAAACAACACATCTCACCAGGACTTCAAAATCTCTGGCTGCATGAAATCGCGAACAATAGCGATAATCACCGCTATGAACAGTTCCGACCCAGCCAAAACATTCCTGTTCCAGATAGCACGCTCTCCCTCATCGCAGACACAATTAACCGCCTTAAGGAATACGGAGAGAATACATTAAATATTGGAAATGGCGGATCAGAGAATCCTATTGCGGATGACCTTGTTCGCATTTATAACAATTATGAGACCAAACTCAAAGACCATTGGATAGATGAACAAGGCAAACGTCTACACCTTGCTAATGCTAAAGATTTTGGCTCGCTTATGACCGGAGCATTTCAAGGCGTCAATCTTGTTGTTATTGAAGGATTTACCGTTCTTTCCAAAGCCGACATCAAAATCTTGACCTACATTGCCGAAATGCCTAATATAGAGCTGTGGTTTCGTACCGACTGTGTTCAAGAAAACGAGAACCTATATAAAAATATTATTAACTTTGTCTCACAATTTAGGGATGTCCAGGCTAATATTGATCCCGACTACGGGCGCGAACCTCAACGACATCAACATTACGCCAAAAACCTGTTCCGAGCGGACGATCCTTGCGTAACCCCAATTGCAGCGCCCCACATTAAGGTGTTGAAACCAGCCGATCGTTCCGAAGAAGTCGAGCAAATTGCGCACCTGATCCAAAAACATGTCTCAGAGGGGCACTGTAAGTTAAGTGAGATTTGTGTTGCCTGTTACAATATAGGACAGTATCAGCAGCGCATCGCCGAGACTTTTCCCACTTACAGTATCCCATATTCACTTGTAGAAAGGTTGCCCTTGACAAAGTCAGAGGTTGTCAAAGCGATATTTTCTCGCCTTTCATCACACCGTGTTCCACTGAACGGTGCCTATTTTGGCACAGCTTGCAAGCCAAAACTTGCTATAGAAAAGCCTGATGTTGAACCAGCATCACAGACAAGTAGATTCCACCCTAATGAGTTCCAGAGCTATGTTGATGACTTACTCAAAGGCGGTGAGGTCATCCAACACATTCTAAACCCGATGCTCGAAAAAAATAGCGAAATAGTCGAAGGTGAGGTTGAAGCATATCGTCAATTCAAGAGGATTGTTAAAGAACTCTGTAGCGTATTGAAATCGGAGAGTGAAAGATCACGACCCCTTGATGAATACATTGAAAAACTCCATCACATTGCAAAGCATACAAACTATCGAAATAGGGCAGCAACGAAGGAAGAAACCGTCAAAATTGCACAACTCAGTGAACTCAGGAATATGGAGTTTGACACCGTCTTTTTAGGTGATTTTGTAGAAGGCAGTTTTCCAGAAAGTTATCGTCCGGATCCACTACTGCCAGATCATCCTTATCGTACCGAGGAGGAGCAACTGTACAATAATCGGCTCATGTTCTATGGAGTACTCAAATCTTTTCGCAAGCAACTCTACCTTCTTGTACCACAACGTGAGCGCGAAGCAGAGCTGATCCCCTCCCCTTTTCTTGGGCAATTAATGGCAATTGCTGATGTTGAAACAATTAAAGTCGCGAACCCTGAACGGGGCAGCATCCCAGGTTTTCTCAGTACATACGGCAATCATGTTTGGACAGCAGATACACCTTCTGACCAAGAATTCCCTTGTAAAATCACCAATATGCGTCCTCTAATAGATCATGTAATTGCAGTTGAAAAGAGCCGAGAGGAAACACACGAATACTTGGCTTATGAAGGCGTGTTAACGGCGGGAGCCTTTTCTACTGAAAGCCGAGAGCGTTTAGAACGCCGACGGCGGTGGACCTATTCTGTCACAGAATTGGAAACTTACGCCAAGTGTCCATTTCAGTACTTTGTGGGTAACGTTTTGAAACTGAGTATTAAGGATGAGGAGGTGGAGGATGAGTTATCAAGTTTGGAAAAAGGATTACTCCTCCACAAAGTTCTCTTCACATTCTTCTATAATCGCCGAGAGCAAGGATACCCACCTATCCTACAATGCGTAGATGATGACTTTGAAGAAGCGAAATGCCAATTGAATGAAATTTTACAGAATGCCTCTGAGGAACGCCGCGGAGAGCGAAACGAGCCACCCATCGGAGCGAACAATCTCTTTTGGCAAACCGATATAGCGAAACTTCGCCTTGCCCTACACAAATGGCTTGAAGCAGAGCGCAGTTCCGATTTACCGGTCATACCAAGTTACTTTGAAGTCAACTTCGGGCAGGCGGGCGAACCGGCAGATTCCGAACTCAGTTGTACTAAACCAATCCCTATCGGTGATGTGCGTATGAAGGGTAAAATAGATCGCCTTGATCTCGGCAATGGTGCCTTTAATGTTATTGACTATAAGACCGGTCGCTCCACGATTAGAATGCCAGAGATCCTTAGTGGACGGAGTCTCCAACTCCCCATCTATCTACTCATCGCACAGAAATTGCTAAACGGGCATGGACTGACCGGGTTAGAGCCAGCAGCAGGTCTCTATCATAAGATTAGACTGGACCAATGCACAGTTGAACTCGGCATCGGAGCGAAATCCGAAAACGCAATTACTTATAAAGGCTTCAATGGTAAGGATTGGAAAAAGGTTGATTCAAGAAGTGGTCAACTATTAGAAGACGAAATTTTCAATGACCGACTTAGGCGCGTCAGCGGCTACATACAACAATACGTTGACAGTATAGCTAACGGCACCTTTCCTCTCATTACACGCGTTGATACCTTTGTAGATTCCAAGGAAGAAGGCGACGCTCCAATCACACCTAAAAACAAAACGGAACCTTGCAACTATTGTGCCTATAAACGGGTCTGCCGTGTCGGTGCAATCTCTGAAACCTCCCAATCAGATGATTAATCGTGTATTCACTTGTTTTTGCACGCGAAATTTAAAACCTCACCCTTGAGAAAAAACTTGCACACTTCCGACAAATCTGTTATACTCTTTTAGATTTTTTAAGTATATTGCTTGCACGCCCATAGCGCGCAATTTGCAAGCGCATGTCAGAAAAATAAAACAGGAGGCTATTTTTAAATGGCACACACATTACCTGCGCTCCCTTACGCGCACGATGCTTTGGAACCTCATATTGACACACAAACCATGGAAATCCATCACGGCAAACACCATCAAGGCTACGTTAACAACCTCAACGCTGCCTTAGAAGGACTCGGTGCTCTCGCTGATATGGATATTCATGAACTGCTCAGCAATATTGACCAGGTTCCAGAAGACAAGCGTCAAGCCGTCATCAACAACGGTGGTGGACACGCCAATCATTCACTCTTTTGGTCCATTATGAGTCCTAACGGCGGCGAACCCGGCGGCGAAATCGCAGCAGCGATAAGTGGTGCTTTCGGATCACTTGAAGCAGCGAAAGAACAGTTTGTGACAGCCGCAACGACACGTTTCGGCTCCGGTTGGGCATGGCTCGTCCTCGGCGATAGCGGTTTGGAAATCTACTCCACCGCGAATCAGGACAGCCCGATTATGCAGGGACATACCCCGCTCCTCGGGATCGATGTATGGGAACATGCATACTATCTGAAATATCAGAATCTGCGTCCAGCTTACGTTGAAGCGTGGACAAATGTCATCAACTGGACACGGGTTAACGAACTCTACGTGGCGAATGCCTAACTTTCCATAACAACTTTCGGGTGTCGTAGGGGTAGGCGCGAACAGCGTTTCAAACCTACCCTCTACTTCCCAAAACAGCATTTGTCCGCTTAAAGCTATCTACCGAATTAAAATTTCTTGACATCTTTCTTTAAATGTGTTATACTTAAAGGGTAAATATAATTTTCTTAGCGCACCTGTGAAACTTCATAAAACGGTGTGCGTAATTAACATCTAAATAGATTACCAAAAAAGCGTTGAAGGGGAGGAGTAAGTCGCCCGGACTTGCGAGAGATGGAGACTCATCGGCTGAAAGGTCTCCTCAAGTTTCCTCGACTGAAGGTCGCCCCAGAGCTGCTAATCTGAACAATTGTAGGAGCGAGTTCTGCTCGCGATAAGTAGGATTAGTCGGTGTGATGCCCGTTATCGCATCCCAAAGAGTGCTCTTTCTCATTGTAGGAGGGCTTTGTAAGCCCGATACCTTAAATGAAAATAAGAAAGGGAATTGGAGTGGTACCACGGTAAGGTCAGTATTAGGCCCTTCTCGTCTCCATGTTTGGAACGAGAAGGTTTTTTAATTTTAACGATTCCGGTAGGGATGATCCCTACGACTTATAAGGAAAATTGGCATGGAACTTTCAGGAGCACGAATCCTGGTTGATGGTCTCAAGCGGGAAGGTGTCGAATATATCTTCGGTGTCAACGGTGGCGCAGCGATGCCGATTTTCGATGCCCTGTACGGAGAGACCGAAGTTAAATTAATTCCGATGCGGCATGAACAAGGGGCTTCCCACGCCGCTGATGGCTACGCACGCGCCACGGGGAAAGTCGGCGTTGCACTCGCAACCTCCGGTCCCGGCGCAACCAACCTCGTCACCGGTATCGCAACCGCTTATATGGACTCCATTCCGATGGTCGCGATTACTGGACAGGTTTTCACACACTATATCGGCAGCGATGCATTTCAAGAATGCGATGTCATCGGCGTAACACGACCGATCTGTAAGCACAGTTACCTCATTAAAAGCAGTGACGAAATCGCAGATGTTGTCGCTGAAGCGTTTCATATCGCTAAAACCGGGAAACCGGGGCCTGTTATTATTGACATCGCCAAAGATGCACAGAACAATGAAGCACTGTTTCAGTATCCAGAAACGGTTAACATCCGCAGCTACAAACCACAGGTGCACGGCGATCCGACACAAATTGCCAAGGCGGCGGCACTGATTAAAGAAGCCAAACGCCCCATGCTTTATGCCGGTGGTGGTGTCGTCCTTGCCGACGCCAGCGAGGAACTGCAGCAGCTCACCCTTAATACGCAAATCCCAATTACTGTTACTTTGATGGGACTCGGCGCGTTCCCTGAAACGCATCCCTTGGCAATGGAGATGCCCGGAATGCACGGCTCCTGTTGCGCAAATTACGCCTTCACCGATTCAGATCTTATTATCGCTATCGGCGCGAGATTTGACGATCGCGTTACAGGCGATCTCAGTAAATTCGCACCTAACGCAAAGAAAATCCATATTGATATTGACGCGTCTTGTATCGGGAAAAACGTACCTGTTGATGTCCCGATTGTCGGTGATGCAAAGAACGTCCTAAGGGAACTCAACAAACAGGTCAGCACAGCCGATATCGACCCGTGGCGCGACCAAATTCAGGAATGGAAGCAGAAATACCCGTTTGAATACGAGCAGAAATCCGATATAGTCATGCCGCAATTCGTTATTGAGAAAATCTACGAGCATTACAGTGATGCTATCGTTGTTGCGGATGTCGGGCAACACCAGATGTGGGCAGCGCAATACTTCAAATTCACTGAACCGCGACAGTGGCTCAATTCCGGTGGTCTCGGCACGATGGGCTTTAGCCTACCAGCGGCAATCGGGGCACAACTCGGATGTCCAGATAAAACCGTCGTCAATATCAACGGCGACGGCTCCTATATCATGACAATCCAAGAGTTGGTGCCAGCGGTTACGATGAAGCTACCGCTTAAAGTCTTCATCATCAACAATATGTACTTGGGGATGGTGCGTCAATGGCAGGAATTGTTCCATGGCAAACGCTATTCCGCTGTTGATTACCACGACAACCCTGATTTTGCCTTGCTCGCACAGGCTTTCGGTGCCACAGGCTTGCGGGTCGAACACCCCGAAGATGTCGAACCCGCATTGCTGAAAGCGAAAGGGATTACCGACGGTCCTGTCGTCATCGACTTCATTGTTGATGAAGAAGAGAACGTATTCCCGATGGTCCCAGCGGGTGCCGGACTTGGAGACGTTATCCGCGGGTTATCTTAACGATTTTTTAACTATTAGGACTTACGCAGCCCCTTCGCAGGCGGGGTTTAAAACCCCGCCTGCAAAAACGTAGTCCGTAATGGAATGGAGGACGGATATACGGAAAGGCACGTTGATCGCCCAAATCTTCCTGACCGAACCGCAAGGTAAAATTAAAAAATGAACCCAGAAGAACGACATATCTTTTCCGTTTTAGTCGAAAACCGATTCGGAGTCCTCGCACGCGTTGCAGGACTTTTTAGCGGGCGCGGCTTTAATATTGACAGTCTCAACGTCGCTGAGACACACGACAAAAGTATCTCGCATATTACCCTTGTCACACACGGGGACGCGCAGATCATTGACCAGATCTACCAGCACCTAAACAGACTCATTGACGTTATTGAAGTGACAGATCTCTCCACTGCTGGGACGCATGTTGAGCGGGAACTTGTGCTTATCAAGGTTGCTACCGACGATCCGCAAAAACGTACCGAGATTCTACAGGTCGCAGAAGTCTTCCGGGGGCGGGTTATAGATATGAAACCTACCTCCCTTGTCCTTGAAATTACGGGCGATGAAGGTAAATTGAAAGCGGCGATTGATATTTTTAACACATACGGTATTCTTGAGTTAGCACGTACCGGCAAAATAGCGATGCTACGTGGAAAGGAAAATTAGAAAAATGGCAACGATTTATTATGAAAGTGATGCTAATTTTGATTTACTGAAAGAACGGACCGTCGCTGTCGTCGGTTATGGCGCGCAGGGACGCGCACAGTCGCTAAACCTTAAAGACAGCGGTGCAAACGTAATCGTCGCACTATACGAAGGCAGCCGTTCAAAAGCACGCGCAGAAGCGGAAGGCTTGACCGTCAAGGACGTCGAAGAAGCCGCAGCGATGGCAGACATCGTCCAAGTGCTCATACCTGACGAACGCCACGCAGCCGTCTATCGCGACCAGATTGCCCCAAATATGGAAGCAGGCAATATGCTCCTCGTCTCACACGGGTTCAGCGTACATTTTGGACAGATTGTGCCTGCTGGCGATATCGATGTCGCAATGATTGCACCAAAGGGACCCGGTTCCCTCGTCCGCGAGGTGTTTGAAGGCGGTGGCGGCGTACCGTGTCTCATCGCTATCCACCAAGATACCACAGGTCTCGCTCGCGATGTCGCACTCGCTTATGCAAAAGGCATCGGCGGCACCCGCTCAGGGGTCATTGAAACGACTTTCCGTGAGGAAACCGAAACCGATCTCTTTGGTGAACAAGCCGTCCTCTGTGGTGGAACTGCTGCACTCATTAAAGCCGCCTTTGACACACTTGTTGAAGCCGGTTACCAACCAGAGATGGCTTACTTTGAGTGTCTCCATGAACTCAAGTTGATTGTTGATTTGATTTACTCTGGCGGATTAAGCAAAATGCGGAATGATATTAGTAATACCGCCGAATTTGGAGACCTCACGCGTGGTCCACAAATTATTGATGACAGCGTCCGAGATAAAATGCGCCAAATCTTAAAGGACGTGCAGGAAGGTGTCTTCGCACGAGAGTGGGTACTTGAAAATGAGGCGAATCAACCCGTTCTCGGCGCGCTACGTCGGCAGGAAGCGGAACTCGAAATCGAAGAAGTCGGCAAAAATCTCCGCAGCATGATGAGTTGGCTCGACGAATAACCCCTCTTTTCCCTAACTGTGGTAGGTGCGGTCTCCAACTGTCCCACAACACATAAATGGATTTAGCCGACAACGCAAACGACCACTCAGGCCCCTTCTTAATCCGAGAGTGCCGACCCGAAGAAGCAGAAGCACTTCTCGCATTATGGCACGCTGCCGGGACATCTCCGAGCGTCACAGATACCATTACAGACATCCGGCGCGCGATAGAAAGTTCGGCATCGGTACTGGTTGCTGAGGGGGACCAACGCATCGTTGGCTCCTTAATCGCCACTTTCGATGGATGGCGAGGCAACATGTATCGCATAGCCGTTCACCCTGACTATCGACGACGTGGTATTGGGCGGGCATTGGTCAAAGAAGGCGAAAGATACTTAGCGCAACTGGGTGTCAAACGCATCACAGCACTCGTGGAAGAGAAATATCCGTGGGCGATCGCATTCTGGTCAGATGTCGGGTATGAAATAGAACCCGGAATCGTCCGGTTTTTTCGCAATCCATAAATAGTAGTAGGCACTCGCCGTGTGCCGTTACATATAGTAGTAGGCACATGCCATGTGCCGTTACATATAGTAGTAGGCACTCGCCATGTGCCGTTACATGAGGAGGTCAGCCGTGAAATTCAGAGGACATCTACTCGACGATACCGTCAAAAGCGTTTACGGACTATCGGTCGCCGATATAAACGGTGATGGCCAACTCGACATCATCGCAGGCTCCATAGGCGAACCCATCGTTGCGTGGTACGAGGCACCCCACTGGAAAAGACATCTCGTAACCGATCAGGGCAGCGGACACATTACTATCGCACCTTATGACCTCACTGGCAACGGCATCCCCGACCTCATCGTTGGCAGCGGTTTTTACAGCGGCGTAAATGCTGCCGGTGGCTACCTTCACTGGCTTGAGGCACCAACACAAGATGGACAGAACTGGAAGAGTTACCACATCGCCGATGTCCCTTTCATCCATCGCATCGCGCTCGCAAATGTGTCAGAAGGGGCACCAACATCAAACCCTTTCCTCATCGTCGCCTCAATTCGCGGTGAAGACGGCAAACCTGGCGAATGGCACAGTCCAGGCTCCCTCTGGTGCTATGAACTATCAGATACCCCGCGAGACACAACCTCTTGGCAATCTCACCTCCTTGACGATTCCCTCCACATCAACCACGGTTTGAGCATCAACGATGTTGACCAAGATGGGCGCGATGACGTGCTGGTTAGCTGCACAGAAGGACTCATCTGGTACGAGCCGCCGGCTGCCCCGATGGCAGATGATTGGAGCAAATGGATTATCAGCGATCGCGAGTGTAGCGATACCTATGCCGCGGACATTGATGGCGATGGCGTCAACGAAATCTTAGCGATTGAACCGTGGCACGGTAACAATCTCGTCTGGTATAAAGCTACTGGCGATCTACGAACCGATCCGTGGGAGCGTCACCTCATTGATGACACACTCAACCGTGGACACTCCCTCGCCGCTGTTGACGTTGATGGCGACGGTGTGTTAGAGGTGATCTGTGGCTACAACGGCGAAGGCACAAGCCTGCATCTCTACCGTCCAGAGGATCTCGCACAAAACCGCTGGAGCAAAGAGACGATCGACAACGGCGGCATAGGTGTCGGACAGATGCACGTCTTGGATATGAACGGAAACGGTAGATTGGACATCGTCGCCAGTGGCCTCAGCACAGGTAATGTCAAGTGGTATGAAAACCAACTCAGTTGAGAATTGGAACTCTCATAACTTGGCGTTGCAAGTTCCCTTGAAAACAAAGTATAGTTTATCTCATAAGGACCAACCCGCATGTATCTAAAGACACTGCAAGTCCCCCTGATAAGGGGGATTTAGGGGGTTTCTTTCATGAGAGGTTCCTATTTGGCAGGACTCGCAAACTATTTATGAGATGCACTGTAGGTACGGTTTCCAACCCCACCGAATCCTAAAACTCTCTCTTCTTCTATATTCTACTCTTCAGTCCCATAGGATAGCGTTTCTGAGGTGGCAATTTTTGCGTAAAAAATCACGATTTGCGCACTATATAGTGAATCCCGTAATTAATTATACACTTTTATAATATCATCAATAGATGCCTCAGCGTTATATTGACGCCTCCGCTTGATGTTAGCGAAATCCTTTTCAATCGGATTCAACTCTGGAGAATACGGCGGTAAAAACA
>JAJDTM010000039.1 GCA_022827185.1 Candidatus Poribacteria bacterium | reverse complement strand
GCGTTGGTTTGGAGTTGCCCTGTTGTGTTGACGATACTGAAAGATGCGGCATCTGTGCCACCGAGCGTATAGGTGAGCGTGTCGTTATTCGCATCTGTTGCAGCAATCGCGGTTCCGATGTCTGTGCCTGAATCGGAGTTCTCCGCAATAGACCGTGTGGTGCTGGTGCCATCCGTAAAGGTCGGCGCGCTGTTAGCAGCACTCACTTGAATTGAGAACGTCAAGGTGTCTGAAAGGGTGCTATCACTTGCCGTATAGGTATAGGTCGCTGAATCCGACACAGCCGTAGGGGTTCCTGACAGGACGCGCGTTGAAGCCGTAAATGTCAACCCGGCAGGGAGTGCGGGTGTCACCGAGTATGTGATGGTCGTGTTCGCGTCAGGATCCGTTGCTGCTGGCAAGGTCACGGAGGTGATTGCCGTTCCGTTGGTGGCAGAAATATCACTGATGGTCGCTCCGGTAGCGAACGCCGGTGCCTCATTGACGTTTGTGACACTGATCGTGACGGTGACGGTATCGGTCAAGTTTCCATCGGAAGCAGTCACAACAACCGTATAGGCGTTTTTGACTTCATAGTTCAGGGCATTCTTTGTTTTCAGTTGCCCTGTATTGCTGTCAATGCTGAAGGCTGCGGCATCCCCTGTTGTCGGGATCGAATAGGTAATGGTATCCTTAGCGATGAGCTGCCCTGGGTTCACCGGGTCCGGCTTCTTATCCTGATCGGTTGCGGCGATCGGTGTGCCGATATTTGTGTTCGCAACCGTGTTCTCTGCGATAGACCGCGTGGTGGTAGCACCATTTGTGAACACAGGTGCGTCGTTGGCATCCGTGAGGTTGATGGTGACGGGAATGCTGGTGCTGAGGCTACCCTCACCAGTGCCATCGGCGGCAGTGACTGTGACGGAATAGGCGTTCTTTGTTTCATAGTCTAACGCCGCGCTGGTTTGGAGTTGTCCCGATGTGCTGACGATACTGAACGAGGACGCATCTGTGCCACCGAGGGTATAGGTGAGTGTGGTATTCGCATCCACATCCGTCGCAGATACAGCACTACCGATGTTTTGTCCCGACACCGTGTTCTCTGCTATGGAACGTGCCGCGGTGCTGCTTGCGAAACTCGGTGCTTCATTGACGTTTGTGACACTGATCGTGACATCAATGCTATCACTGCCACCATTTCCATCGTCGGCAGTAACCGTCACCGAGTAGGAGGCTTTTGTTTCACGGTCAAGGGCTGCTTTTGTTTGGAGTTGCCCGGAGGTGCTGACGATACCAAACGATGCGGCATCGTCGCCACCGAGGGTATAGGTGAGCGTGTCGTTATCGCCATCTGTTGCGGCGACCGCTGTGCCGATGTTTTGCTCGGCTGCGGTGTTCTCTGCGACCGAGCGCGTTGTGGTGGTGCCATCTGTGAAGGTCGGTGCGCTGTTTGCAGCACTCACTTGAATTTTGAACGTCAAGGTGTCTGAAAGGGTGCTATCACTCGCCGTATAGGTATAAGTCGCTGAAGCTGACACAGCCGTAGGGGTTCCTGAGAGGATGCGCGTTGAAGCCGTAAAGGTCAAACCGGCAGGGAGTGTCGGTGTCAGCGTGTATGTGAGGGTAGTGTTCGCGTCAGGGTCGGTTGCTTCTGGCAAGGTTACGGAGGTGATTGCCGTTCCGTTGGTGGCAGAAATATTGCTGATGCTTGCTCCGTTAGCGAACGTCGGTGTCTCATTGACGTTTGTGACACTGATCGTGACGGTGATGGTATCGGTCAAGCTTCCATCGGAAGCCGTCACAACAACCGTATAAGAGTTGTCGTTTTCATAGTTCAGGGCATCTTTTGTTTTCAGTTGCCCTGTATTGCTGTCAATGCTGAAGGCTGCGGCATCCCCTGCTGTCGGGATCGAATAGGTAATGGTATCCTTAGCGATGAGCTGCCCTGGGTTCACCGGGTCCGGCTTCTTATCCTGATCGGTTGCGGCGACCACTGTGCCGATGTTTGTGTTCGCAACCGAGTTCTCTGCGATAGTGCGCGTTGTGCTATCGCCAGCGGTGAACACAGGCGCGTCGTTGGCATCCGTGAGGTTGATCGTGACGGGAATGCTGGTGCTGAGGCTCCCATCGCCAGTGCCATCGGCGGCAGTGACCGTCACGGAATAGGCGTTCTTTGTTTCATAGTCTAACGCCGCGCTTGTTTGGAGTTGTCCGGATGTACTGACGATGCTAAACGATGCGGCATCCGTGCCACCGAGGGTATAGGTGAGTGTGGTATTCGCATCCACATCCGTCGCAGATACAGCACTACCGATGTTTTGTCCCGACACCGTGTTCTCTGCTATGGAACGTGCCGCGGTGCTGCTTGCGAAACTTGGTGCCTCGTTGACGTTGGTCACATTAATCGTGACGGCAATGCTATCGCTCCCGCCGTTGTTATCTGAAACAGATACCGACACCGAATAAGACGACTTGCTTTCATAGTTTAGGGCTGCACTGGTTTGGAGTTGTCCGGATGTGGAAACAATGCTAAATGAACTCGCATCCGTGCCACCCAACGTATAGGTGAGGGTATGATTATCCGCATCGGTCGCAGCAATCGCGGTTCCGATGTCTGTGCCCGAATCGGAGTTCTCCGCAATAGAGCGTGTGGTGCTGGTGCCAGCGGTGAAGGTCGGCGCGCGGTTAGCAGGCGCGTTCACTTGAATTTTGAACGTCGAGGTGGCTGAAAGGGTGCTATCACTTGCCGTATAGGTATAAGTCGATGAAGCCGACACAGCCGTAGGCGTTCCTGAGAGGATGCGCGTTGAAGCCGTAAAGGTCAAACCGGCAGGGAGTGCGGGTGTCACCGTGTATGTGATAGTAGCGTTCGCATCAGGATCCGTTGCTTCTGGCAAGGTCACGGAGGTGATTGCCGTGCCTTTGGTGGCAGAAATATTACTGATGGTTGTTCCAGCAGCGAACGCCGGTGCCTCGTTGACATCTGTGACACTGATCGTGATGGTGATGGTATCTGACAAAGTTCCATCGGAAGCCGTCACAACGACGGTATAGGAGGTGTCGTTTTCATAGTTCAGGGCATTCTTTGTTTTCAGTTGCCCTGTATTGCTGACGATGCTAAAGGCTGCGGCATCCCCCGTTGTCGGGATCGAATAGGTGATCGTATTCCCACTATCGACATCTGTCGCAGTGAGAGCAGCTCCGATATTTGTGTTGGCTGCGGTGTTCTCCGCTATGGAACGCGTCGCGGTGTTGCTTGCGAAACTTGGTGCCTCGTTGACATTCGTCACATTGATGGTGACGGTGGTTGTATCCGACAGATTACCACCATCAGTAGCAGTGACTGTCACAGAATAGGAGGCTTTTGTTTCACGGTCCAAAGCAGCACTGGTTTGGAGTTGTCCCGATGTGCTGACGATGCTAAACGAACTCGCATCCGTGCCACCTAAAGTATATGCTAAGGTGTCGCCATCGACATCTGTCGCCGCCACGGCAGCACCGATGTCTTCACCGGAGGCGGTGTTCTCTGCGATGGAACGCGTCGCGGTGCTGCTTGCGAAATTCGGTGCCTCGTTGACATTCGTCACATTGATTGTGACGGCGATCGTATCCGACAGACTCCCATCGGAGGCAGTGACTGTCACAGAATAGGAGGCTTTTGTTTCACGGTCCAGGGCGACACTGGTTCGGAGTTGACCGGTGGTGCTGACGATGCTAAACGATGCCTTATCCGTGCCACCGAGCGTATAGGCGAATGTGGTGTTCGCATCCACATCGGTCGCAGTAACCGGACTCCCGATATTTGTGTTGGCTGCGGTGTTCTCTGCGATGGTCCGTGTTGCGGTGCGGGTTGCGAAGCTGGGTGCTTCGTTGACGTTCGTGACATTGATCGTGACGGGAATGCTATCGCTACCGCCGTTGTTATCAGAGACAGAAACCGACACGGAATAAGACGACTTGCTTTCATAGTTGAGGGCTGCACTGGTTCGGAGTTGCCCAGAGGTGGAAACAATGCTAAATGAACTCGCATCCGTGCCACCGAGGGTATAGGTTAAGGTGTCGTCATCCGCATCCGTCGCAGCAATCGCGCTGCCGATATTTGCCCCGGAATCGGTATTTTCAGCAATAGATCGCGTCGTACTGCTGCCATCCTTGAAGATCGGCGCGTTGTTTCCAGTCGTTTCATCAACATCCGTGACATTGATTGTGACGCTAATGGCACGTCTACCGCCATTGCCATCGTCGGCAAAAATAGCAAACGAATAGAGGCTCTTCGTTTCATAGTCCAAGGGTGCTTTGGTTCGGATTTGACCGGTATTGCTGTCGAGACTAAATGCCATTCCATCGATCCACCCCTTCGTATAGGTGAGTGTGTCGCCATCTGCATCGGTTGCAGCGACCGGCGCGCCGATGTTTACCCCGGCTGGGGTGTTCTCTGCAATAGAGCGTGTTGCGCGCCCCCGTTCTTTGAACACAGGTGCATTGTTCTCATCGGCATACCCTGATATATATGTAGAAAAAACCATCAAAGCGGTCAGGAAAATTGATAAAATATATCTTTTGTTTTCAAATAGTAGTTTCATCATAGACTCCTTTATCCGTATTCAATACGACTTACGCAGTCCCCTGCAGGCGGGGTTTCAAACCCTCTCCCTGCAGGCGGGGTTTCTAGGGGAAATACCCAAGCAAAAACACCCCGCCTGCAATAGAGAGTGGTAAGGATAAGATGGCTTCAGAAAAGCCGCATGCAACAAAAACAGCCCGCGACGAACCGTTTCGTGCCAGACGAAACGGGCGCGGGCATGACAAAGAGAGAATGACCGTGAAGGCTATACTATCTTGTGAAATGTAATACTTATTAATTATTAATCGGGGGGAGGGCGTAACCATGTGGTCAACTCCGCGTTAATAATGCTCGGAACCAACGAATATCCTGGGCAGCAGCGCACACTCTTACCGCGCACATCCTCAATGTGAGGTGCGGGGAAAGTCGCTTTTGTGATGTTAGGATTGCGGTATCTGCTTTGCATTTTTGGACTCGGACATTCGGTTTTACCGTTTTTCAGTGAACAGCGGTCATTTTTGAGAATTTCGGAGAACCCGAAGAGGCATAGGCTAACGGTTTCCTATGCTACAAAGTGGCAACTTTGGTTATAATCAGTCAATTTCTGTTTTAATTTCAATAATTACATTATAAAGCCTGTATGTAACTTAGATTATAGAATATTTTCAAAAAAAAAGCAAATAATTTAATGAAAATTATTAATTGGGCTTGAAAAGTGCGTAATATTTTTTTTCTAACCGCACTATTGGTGTCAATTTAGGGGTTTTTCACATCATTTTGAGATGGCGTCTCTATAGATGCCGCCCCTACGGGGAAACCTAGGTTTTGCTTGAAAACGCTGCTACAGAGATACTGAAGAAATACCCAAGCAAATAAACCCTACGGGATTCAAGAGGTTTTTGGAGTCTTCAAGGTTTCCGCGTCGTATCCGGTTCGGTTGGGAATGCACGTCGCAAATGTAAAGCTAAGACAAATTTTGCCGCGTGTGGGCAAAATTTGGGTGAGTACACCGCAAAACCGAACCTACCGGGCCTGGGTCTGAGGCGGTTGTTTTTTCTTAACTTGAAGAAACCCCCCTAACCCCCCTTATCAGGGGGAACTTGGATTCACCAACCCCACTTGAAGAAACCCCCTTATCAGAGGGGAACTTGGAATTCACTACAAAATACTTGATTTTGGTGTGCAGTTGCTTTAAAATAGGTTTGGTAAGGAAACTGAATTCACAGGATTTGTAGGGCGCGGTCCCTGGACTGCGATTCTACGGTAATGGAGGTTTATTTGTGGCACATATACATACCGATACCGAACTGAAACCTTTGTTTATCCCCGCTTCAGCGACAGCCGAACGGATGGCACAGGCGGCGGGGAACTTTCTGGATACATTGACACCGCCTTTACGCGAGAAGGCGGCACTCCCATTTGATGGAAATGAACGGTTCCGGTGGCACTATATCCCGATTGAAATGTGGGAACGGGAAGGTGTTTCTCTCAAAGAACTCAACACGAAACAGCAGGAAGCAGCGTTCGGTCTCATGGAGAGCGGGTTAAGTGCGAAAGGCTATCAGAAAGCCCGCGCGATTATCAATTTGGAGACGACACTCGGTGAGATTGAGAAGGCTGCTGGGGCAGCCCGACTTGTGCGGGATCCGGGGTTCTATTTTTTCACCGTGTTTGGCGACCCGACAGGCAATGGCGCGTGGGGATGGCGTGCTGAGGGGCACCATGTCTCGCTCAATTTTACTGTCGTTAATCGCGAACTCATCTCACCGAACCCGTCATTTTTCGGTTCAAACCCGGCAGAGGTACCGCAGGGGGATAAAAAAGGATTAAGAGTCCTTTCGGCAGAAGAAGACATCGCTCGCAGACTCCTTGCGAGCTTGAATACTGCCCAGAAAGGGCAAACAATCATCAATGCGGAGGCTCCGTCCGATATTTTGACGCGTGATGTCCCTAAAGTTGAGTTTGAGAGTGTTGAGGGGTTAGCTGCGGCATCTATGGAAACGCATCAGCGCGAAATCTTGATGGAACTTGTCCATGAATACATTGACCGACTTCCTGATGAGGTTGCCCAAATAGAACACCGTAAATTACGCGAAGGGCGCGTCAACGACATCCATTTTGCATGGGCAGGTGATGAAGCACCGAAGACACCGCACTACTATAGACTGCACGGTCCGTTTTTCTTTGTGGAGTATGATAACACGCAGAACGATGCGAACCATATCCACTCTGTGTGGCGGCACATCGCAGACGATTTTGGTGTCGATCTGCTTCGATTGCACTACCACAAAGCAAATCATCACGATCATGAACATGATCATGACCACAATCATGACCACGACCATGATCACGATCATGAACATGACCACGACGAGGATCATTAGGTGGAGGAGATAGGACATTTTAACCCCCTAAATCCCCCTTATCAGGGGGACTTTAAGGCGGGAATTTACGTCCTTTTAACCCATCTAAATCCCCTTTATCAGGGGGACTTTAAGACGGAATGCGTAAGCCCTAAGGAGCATAAAAAAGCCGCCAAGATTATTGGCGGCTTTTTTTACGTTTTATTCACATCCATTACTGGGCGGATTTGAGTTTTCCCCATGTCGTCGTCAATTTATTAGCTGCCTCAACAGCAAGGGTTTCATTGGTAAGCACAACAAGTCCCGTTTTTTCAGAATTCTTTCCGTGGACAACAGAGTGGGTATACCATCCACTCCACCCCTTTTGACCGTTTTGCCCAGCAGCTTTGTCGCCATCATTGACACAGATACCGAGCCCGAATTCAAAGCCGTTGCTAAACTTATCACCTTTTACTTGCAGTTCCTTAGCCGGGAACCTGAATTCGTAGTAGGTTTTCTTTTCACCTTCGTTGCGGACAATAGCGAGGTCGTCGCCAATAACGATTCCGGGGCTGCCGTTCGTCCGCTCATTTCCTAACAGAATATCTTTGGCTTTATCATCCAAACCGGCGTTATAAAGGAAGAGTTGCTGTCCTGCATCCCGTTTGCCGCTCATTTCAAAGGCGAGCTGTGCACCATCGCCATTCCACGCCTGACCCGCGGCGTGTTCGTGCTCATCATCTGTCACGCTGAGTGCGATATAGACGGCTTCTGCGTTCCATACAATCATGAAGCAGGTTTCGTGATCTTTCGCGCCGTTCCATTTGCCGCCGGCGTGTTCCTCAAAGGCTCCAACTTTGCCACCGACTCCTTCAAATTCAACGCCGCAGAAAGGTTTTCCATTGGTGCCTTTGACGGTGTCAAGAACTCCATCCCATTCGCCAAGATCACCATCGATCTTAACATCAATCCCTGTGAGTGCTTTATATTCATCGTGCGTTTTACTGCGCCACTGTGCGTCTGCTATAGTGCTTGCGAGTAAAACGAGTAGTGCTATTGCGGTCAAAACATAATTCTTCATTTTTTCCTCCAACAGGACTTACGCATTTTTCTATGCACTGCAGGCGGGGTTTGAAACCCCGCCTGCAACGGGGGATACACCGGGTTTGAAACCCCGCCTGCAACGGGGGATGCGTAATTCCTATCCAAGTTAGCGGTCACCGACAATTTCACGGTTGTTATCAGCACCCAAGCAAAAAATGTACCGTTTGCTTGAACCGATGTACACAAATCCATTGGCAACCGCGGGTGACGAATAGAGCTCTACGCCTCTGGTGACAGTTCTTGTGTTAAATTCCCATTTTACTTTTCCATCTTCAGTAGATAAGGCGTAGACGTTTCCGTTTTTCGTTGCGGCGTAGACAGTATCGGGTGTTACAGCGGGTGAAGATACAACTGGTGCGCCGAGTCCAGTTTGCCAGTTCCGTTTTCCGTCCGTCGCTCTGAGGCAATAGACCGATCCATCGCGGGAACCGAAAGTGACGTAGCCGTTCTGAACGGCAATTGCTGTGAAGACAGCGTCTTTCGCCTCATATTCCCATACAGTGTCACCGGTTTCCGGATTGAGTGCGACGACTTTACCAGCCGGTATTGGATCACTGTCGGAGAAATTGCCCCGTCCGATTCCAAAGAAGACGAGATTGTCATCGGTGCTCGGAGTCCCCCATACAGGATACGGCATCTGCTTCGACCAGATTTCAGTACCCGTTTGGGCATCAACGGCATAGATTCGATAGTTGCCGTATCCCGTACCGAAATATAATTTACCGTTGTGCAGAACAGGCGACATATCGGCATGAACGTTTTTAAAGTGCCAAATCTCTTCTCCTTCCAAGGCATCGATGCAGTAGATACCGTCAGCACCGGCTGTGAAATAGAGTTTCCCTTGGCTAATGAAAGGTGTCGATTCAACATGACTTGTTGTTGGGAAGGACCAAATCTGTTCACCTGTTTTTGCGTCAAGGCATCGGAGATGGCAATTGCTATCCTCATGATAGCCTTCGCCGATGTAGACCCTGCCACCCGCCACTGCGGGTGACGAGAAAATTGGCGTAGGGGAGGCGTGTCGCCAGACGACCTCTTGTGAATCTGTATCGATGCAGTAGGTCGCGCCACCGAGTGAAAAGATTGAACCGTGCGAGGCACCTATATAGAGCCGATTTCCGACAACCGCTGGCGATGACGAGAAGTCAACCGCCATCCCGTCTTCTTCTTTGAAGACCCATGCGGGGGTTCCCGTTGTTGGTCCTGGGCGCGCGTCTAAATGTCCCGTCCGATACTTTCCGCCTCGGAAAGTTGGCCATGCCCTAACCCCTTTCACATTATTTGCACCGGCGATTACGACGGAGGTAGGTGTCTGCATCATTTGGTAGATCCCCAAGGTGGTCCCAAGGAGAACAATCACACCAATCACAGAAACGATAACTTTGTGGGCACTCGCGAAGTCTCGGAATCTGTAGAAAAGCATTTTTGTGGTATCGCGTGCGAATACGAGCGCTGTTATCAGTGCGACCCCAACAAAGGCGAGAATCTGCGGGATGATACTCAGCAATGCAGTGAGGGGTCCCAGAAGCTGCGGGATAACTGCATACGCGGGGCTTGCTGTACCAAAGAAAAGAAGCGTAAAACACAGCGTTAGTAGCAGCTTGACAGAGAAACCGAACCGCCAAACATTATGCCTATGTGCCTTCCTTGTCTGTTTTGAACTCGCTTTTTTCATCTGTAATTACCTCACATCTTATCAAGAGTCTTTCAAGAACTCGACAGCGAAATGCACCAGGTTTTCAAGCATCTGACGATTTTGATCGACTTCCTTTCTCTGACTGTTGCGGAGATTGGTGATAAGATACATACCTTTACCATATCGCAGTTTAGCGACGACAATCTCTTTACCCTTGTTGGTGGTTGCCAGTACTTGATATTTTTGATTCCATCCGCTCCATGAGTCGTCAAGCGCGAGCTGCCCTGATCGGATGCGGTGTGGTGCTTTAAAGAGTTCACCGGCATCGGAAGTCGGTTGAAAATCATTGCGTCGTGAGCTCTCTACGCCATTGAGCGGTTCGGGTAACCACCCCGTCCGGCACGGACGGTCCTCATCGCTATCCTGTCCAGAGACGATAACAACGCCGCCGTTTTTCACGAATTCTTTAATCCGATTTTCTTGTTCGTTGTTCAGACGGTATCTCCCATCTCGCGAGAGCGTGCGGAAACCGATCCATAAGATATCTGCCTTGTTGAGCCTGGGTAGGTCGCGATTCGTTGTTCCATCATAGGCAATCCAGCGGTCTCCTATGGAATTGATACTGGAGATAGCGGGGTACTCTTCCCTATAGCTGTCTGTCCTGAGAAAATGGAACTGGATGGCATCTTCTCCCAACATGGCATCCAATTCTTTTTGAAAATCGGCAGTTGAATCTCGTCTTGAGATTTTGTCTCTGTTGAGGTATTTCTCAGTATGTGTAAACAGCCACCACCCCCATTCGTCTCCCCGTCTTGTGGTTTGTGTTTGGAACCATTTTCCACTTACGTGTGCGAGGCTATCAATGCGTCTGCCTTCTCTGAGATAAAAGACGATAATCGGCGCGTCCTGTTTCATGAGACGCATCGCCTCTTCTCGGTGATCCGCCTCTCCTTTGTAGACATCAAGCCGGATCTTGATCTCGTTAAACTCCGGGTTGCCTTTCAGATATCTTTCGACCTGAACCTTTGCAGTCCGGCGTTTGGTGTTAATCTCCGAAACCGTCCCGAAGAGAATGTTGCTGCTTTCGCTGACGATCTGCGGCACACTATAACGTTTCGCGATATAGCCTTCTGAGATCTGTTGATTTAGCAGCAGAAGCCCAACAGTAAGTAGACTCAGAAGATAAAACGGTTTTTTAATATGCTGTAATTTGTGATTCCTCATCGAATTTATCTCCTATTTTAATTTTATGGTCGGATATGCTTAAAGGGTTTACACTTGTAGCGTAAACTTTTAGTTTGCGACGCATAAGCCACAAACTAAATGAAGAATAATTTATTAATTCGGTAATTTCTTGGGGAAGTCCGGTGCGGTTCCAAACCGCACCTACCGGACCTGGGGAAAGTATAGAATTACCGAAATATTTTCTTAAACTTCATAAAGTTTGTGCTACAATTTACTGTGCTTTTCCTCTTGCTGCGATGTCCCATACGGATTCTACAATCCCGTTACGGATGCCGTAGTATCTGTCGTGTAGATTTACCGTGGTACAACAGTGCGATGGTAAAATTTCAAGTTTATCCCCCGGTTTGAGGGAGAAGTTCTCATCGGACACCAACATTTTTCCGTGTTCCTCGGAAAGTCCAGTCATTTCTATTCCATTTACACCAACGGGTTGTGGGATACCGAACTCTTTTGCGAGCACTTTCAAACCTGTATCCACAATCATTCGATCTGCGCTTGGACGGCTCACGACGGTTGCCAAAACCGACAACGAACAGTCGAACTGGTCGCCGACCCCTTGGACATTTCGGTAGGTGGAATCCATGAAGACGTAAGAACCTGCCTGTACCTCTGTCATCTCTGGGATACTTCCAGTAATATTAAAGGTGCCGGTGCCACCGCCGCTCATGATGGAGACCTCTACGCCTTGCTTTTCGAGATAGTGTTTCGCGTCCACAAGGTGTTGCATCGCTTCGCGTGTGGCGGTATCGCGTTCTGTTCGATCTGGCTTCGCGACGGTGTGTCCCTCATAGCCCATTAACCCTTCAAAAATCAAGTTCGGGCTCCGACGTATCTGTTCCGCCAATTCGAGGGCGGGTTTTCCGGGTTCAACGCCGCACCTGTCCATGCCAATGTTCACTTCTATTAACATTCTAACAGTTGCGCCTTTGGCAGCAGCTGCCTCAGAGATGGCTTGTACGTTCTGTGAATTGTCTACTGCAATCATAATCTCCGAATGTTTCGCGAGATTGATGAGCCTTGCAATTTTATGCGGACCGACGATCTGGTTGGCGATCAGTACATCTCGGATGCCAGCGTGAATCACGGCTTCTGCTTCTCCGAGTTTTGCGCAGGTAACACCGATGGCACCCGCTGCAATCTGTTTGTGTGAGATGATCGGTGTTTTATGCGTTTTCACGTGCGGTCTCAGATCGGCGTTGACTGTGCTGAAGTAGTTCGCCATCGTCTCTATGTTGGCTTCCATTTTGTCCAGATCAATCAGCAGTGCCGGTGTATCTAATTCCGTTTTGTGCATACCGATAAATGGTTCGTTTGTGTTCATTGACGGTGTCTCCTAAAGCTGCTTAACAGGGTTTGACAGCGTGCCGAATTCCTCAATTTCTATCTGAACAATGTCGCCTGCAGCAAGCGGTAGATCGTTCGGAACGATGATACCGGTGCCTGTTGAGACAACGGTGCCGAGCGGAATTGGGTTATCCCGCATCAAAAATTCAGTGAGTTGTTCAAATTTCCAATTGATTTGGGAGGTATTCACTTCACCTTGGTAGATGACATCTGCATCCCGAAGAACGGTGCACTGCATTTCGAGATTGTACGGGTCGTCTACTTCAGAGGGTGTGAGAAACATCGGACCGAGTGCACAGCATCCATAAAAGACTTTAGATTGTGGGAGGTAGAGTGGATTGTCGCGTTCAATGTCCCATGCGGATACATCATTGCAGAGGGTATACCCGACGATTTCTCCATTGTCATCGAGGATATAGGCAAGTTCAGGTTCTGTTGCTGTGAGTTTAGAATCGCTTCGGATGCCGATAAAACCGTTCGGACCGACGCAGCGTGAAGGTGTCGCTTTGAAGAATATTTCAGGACGGTCCGCGTGATAGACGCGACTGTAGATGTCCTGTTCGGAGTCGTCGTCTCGCATATCTGCGCTGCGTTTGTAGGTTACACCGCACCCCCAGACTTCGGGCGGATCGATCGGTGGTAGGAGATGTGGCACATTTTCATCAGGTGCGACGTCCAATTTTTTGAGTGTCAGACCTTCAGGCTCGGTTGAGGTCGCTTCTTCATCCGAAAATGCATTGAATTGCATCGGCGCGGGTGTGGCGACCTTCTCTTGAATGTCTGCGAGTATGACCCCAAGGCTGACCTGTTCGCGATGTGCGAGTGCTAAGACTTCTAATACACCGGAAGATTCCTCGCTCGTTACGTCAATTACTTCCTCATCACGAGTGACAATTCCGACCCGTTTGCCTAAATTAGGTAGGTGAAACTGAATTAATTTCATTTTTTTAAATTTCCTTGCGGTTCGGTATGGAGCGTTTGAACAAGACCGTGCTTCTCCGTATATCCGCTTTCCACTTCGTTTTTTTAAATTTCCTTGCGGTTCGGTGTGGACGGTTTGAGCAAGATCGTGCTTCTCCGTATATCCGCTTTTCACTTCGTTTCAAGCTACGCTCTCTTGTTTACAGGACTTACGCAAATTTAGCACGCGATGGTAGATTTTTTAGTTTTAATCCCCAACCCCCCTTTATCCCCCCTTATCAGGGGGGTAGGAGAACTTTAAGAGGAAATGCGTAAATCCTATCCAATTTAGGAAAATTCGAGTTGTGCCCACGTTTTAGCGTCCATTACAACCGCGTCTGGCGTAGTTTCTGAACTGAGCAGATGCCCTTGTGTTGTTCGGAGTGTCGGTTGCCTGGCATCTTGATAACGGAAATCGAGGCTCCATCGGACGTGTCCAGCGCGGTTTGGTAACCCACGGTGAAACAGTAGGTTACTGAAGATAACGACATCTCCTGGTACGATCTCAATGGATACAGCATCTGACTCAACCGGTTTGATATAGTCGTCGTGGATGCGTAGATAGTATTCGTCTTTTTCGTGTGGAACGACACCCCACTTGTGGCTTCCGGGAATGAATTCCATGCACCCGTTTTCAATGTTAACCGGCACCAAAGGTGCCCAAACGTTCATCATCCGTAAGATGTCCGCTTCCTTTGAAGTATAGCCAGCGTCTTGATGCCACAACACCTCTGTGCGTTTGTTCTCAGGGAGTTTAGGGCGGACGGAATAGTTTGGATACAATCGGATCTCTGGACCTAAGATAACACCTGCAAGTTCAAGTAAAATTGGGTGTGCGAACACCCCGAAAAATCCCTCACGATGCAGTTCTGGACGAAAGATTGTCGGGTTTTCATCGGGGTAATTTTCATAAATCCGAATCAATCGGGTTTCAAAAGGCGCGTCGGAATACGTATGCGTCAGTTTACCGTCTGATTGCCGTTGCAACGCGAGTTGATTGACTAACGCCTCACATTCGTGTTTGACGGCTTCAAGCGTCTCCGATTCCAAAATACCTGTTAAAATAGAGAATCCATTTTCATTGAAATCTCTAAGGACCGATTCCATTGCTGTGCCCTTTTGTAATATCGAGAGCGGTGCTTTCTGATGCCTTAGTTTCCAGCCGGGACTAAGCCTGCTTTGATAAGCACCATGACAACTGCTTGTGCGCATTCTTCAATCGAGAGTGCTGCGGTGTTCACTGTGACCTCCGGATTCAGAGGTGGTTCATAAGGCGCGCTGATCCCTGTAAATTCCTTAATCTCTCCGGCGCGCGCTTTCTTGTATAAGCCTTTCGTATCCCGTTCCTCGCAGACCTCAAGTGGGCAGTCGACGAAAACTTCAACGAATCTACCGTCAGCGATGAGTGCTCTTGCCTGATCCCTATCGGTGCGGTAGGGTGAGATGAAGGCTGTCAAAACGATTGTGCCTGCATCGGCAAAGAGTTTGGCGACTTCACCGATACGGCGGATGTTTTCCTCACGATCCGCGGGTGAGAAGCCCAAGTTCTTGTTGAGTCCGTGCCGGACATTATCGCCGTCTAAGACGTAAGTGTGGTGTTGCTGTTGGTGTAATACTTGTCCAACTGCGTTGGCTAATGTCGATTTACCTGAGCCGGAGAGTCCGGTGAACCAAATCACACAGCCTTTCTGATTCAGTAATTTTTCTCTATCTTCTGCCGTGACAACTGCTTCGTGCCACGTAATATTAGTAGCTTTCTGTTGAGCCAATTCGATTATTCCTCACATATTTTAAGAAATCAAAAATTGAGGTTCCTAACGTACCTCTATTATCGGATCTGATAATATATTATTATACGCGCGGGGGTAGCGTAATGTCAACCTAAATAATACCCCTGATGCGTAGACCTAAACTCTTGAAAAATTCGAGATATGCTGTTAGGATAGTGTAACTTACTTCACTGAAGGGAAATAAAAATGAAACTTAGCTGCCTTCCGGTCTCTCTTTATGACGACATCTTCACAGGGAAAAGCACTATCGCCGATTGGATTCAATTCGGTGCAGAATTAGGGTTAGATGCAGTTGATTTTAGTATCAAATTCTTCCCCAAGCGTGACGCGGCAACGATAAAGCGGACACGCGCCTCGCTTGAAAAACATAACATAATTCCGTGTATGCTTGCCTGCTATTCTGACTTCACGCATCCCGACGCGGGCCAACGCGCCCAAGAATTAACAGACCTGAAGGCGGATATTGCCTTGGCGAAAGCGTTGGGCGCGAAATTCATCCGTGTGACAGCAGGGCAAAACCATCCCGGCACTGACCGTGCAGCAGGCGTGCGATGGGTAACAGACGGATTCCGGCGTGCACTTGACGCAGCGGAAAAACAGAATATCACACTTGCATACGAAAATCACACCAAAGGCGCGCCGTGGGATTACTGGGATTTCTCACAACCGACAGAGATCTTCTTAGAGATCTTAGATGCGCTTTCCGACACACCGCTCGGGGTCTGTTTCGACACTGCGAACCCACTTGTCTTAGGTGAAGACGTACTCACACTGCTGGAGCAGATTGTCCACCGCATCGTTGTTGTCCATATCTTCGACCTGCGTGAAGTCCGTGTATTTGCGCCTGTCCGTGTCGGTACGGGTGCCTCACCGATTCTGCAAGTCTTCTCTCGCATGAGACAAGCGGGTTATGACGGTTGGCTCAGTATTGAGGAAGCGAGTCGTTCAGGAGAAGCGGGCTTCACGGAATCCATTGCGTTTGTTCGGCAAACATGGCAACAGGCGTTAACCCCGTGAGGGTTCACTCATCCGCTCCTGCGCTTGGCGTGAGAGTTCCGCGAGATGCTCATCGTTTGCCCGCACCTGTTCAAGATGAATCCATCGCTCCGGTGTCGCAGTCCGTATCATTTTCTCGCCGTATTTTCGGTCGATCCAGAAACGTGCGGATCCAGCGATATATGCCTGTAGTGCATCTATTTTGTCATCGGGATACCGTTGACAGAGGTTCATCGTAAACATCCGTCGCCGCGTGCCACCGCCGAAAGCGGCGTGTTTCGTGTTATGGTTAAAGAGTACCAGATCGCCGGGCGTCGTCTCAAAGACTGTTGCCGGAACATCTTTCCCGTGCATTTCCCATAACTCTTGGCTCTTGCCAACTCGCTGAGACAATGCATCGGCATAATTATCCCCAAAGAGATGGCTCCCTGGAATGACACGGAGCGCGCCGGTGTGGCGAGTCAGTGGGTCGAGATAGAACGCAATTTTAATATGCCTCGGATCTTCCAACTTATGTCCGCCATCCGAGTGCCATCCGGTATCGCCGACGTAGAAATTACCGTCGCTTCCCATGTAGTTGAAATCATCGCCGAGGAGTGCTTTCGCAATCGCCAAAATCCGCGGGTCATCCAGCAGTGATGACAACTCTTCGCTCTGATCGATGAACGGGACGATACAGGAGCGTGCTGTGCCTTCGTGCGGTTTACCGTCATGTCCGCCGCCTCTTTCTTTCCAAACAGTCTCAAAAGCGTCTTGGATCGCTGTAATCCGGTCTGCCATCAGTTGTGGAAAACTGAGATAACCGAACGTCTCAAAAAAACTAATCTCTGAATCGGTGACAGTGAAATCATGCTGATTCATTTTTTTAATTTTCCTTGCGGTTCGTTAAAGCGGGTTTAGAATTGACGCGCCTCTCCGTAGAATCGCCTTCCATTTCATTACAGGCTTGCGATCTTAGGCTAAAAAGGGTAGAAAACCTCGGAAACATATATAAGGTTCCCTTAACGTCAGCAAATCTCATTATTGATAGAGTATCATAACATATTTACATTTAATTTTGCAATCGGATCTGTCAATAAAAAACAGATCAGTGATGTCGTTATAATCCTAAAAAACTTGCTAAACTCAGAAATTAATGTTAATATTGTTTAAGATTTTTATCCGCTGAAAGGTTATAGATGGCAACCAAAGTAAACACATTCCCTGCCTATTTCGCACTCTTCAAAGTGACGCTGCGCCAAATGTTCTGGAGTCGGCGAACTGTGTTGATTCTTATCGGGTGTGCGTTATCGCTTGTTATTGCGCTCATATTTCGGTTCACGGCACGCGGTAGCGTAAGCGTCAATGGATTCATCCCGCAGATAACACTGATCCTGTATGGACTCCTGGCAAACCTATGCGCGATCTTCTACGGGACGGCAATTATTTCCGATGAGATTGACGGTAAAGGCTTGACCTATCTTCAGATGCGACCCCTCCACAAATCGATGATGCTCCTGAGTAAATTCGCAGCTTACCTCGCGGGTACGCTTGCGATCATAGCGGTATCCCATCTGATTTTAACTGGCATTGTCGCGACACACGCAAAACTCGATAAAAATGTGCTGTATCATATAGGTATGAGTCTCCGTTATACCGCATCATTCGCATTGACATTGTTAGCGTATGGCGCACTCGCTACCGTTTTAGCAGCGAAGTTCAAGTACCCAGTCCTTTTGGGTCTGCTCTTTGTGATGGGATGGGAAGGTATTACGGCGGCTGAATTCATGCCGATGGGGATCAAGCGGCTCTCTATATCACACTATCTCTTCGCTCTGTTTCCCGATTATAAACTGCCTCGGTACCAAATTGATGGGTTCTTAGGCGAATCGCCGCCATCTGTAGGGGTGGCACTCCTCGTAATCGTACTGTTGACGGTGGGATTGTTGTGGTTGGCGATCCGAATCTTTAGGGAACGAGAGTACTTGATGTGATACTACCCAACGCCTAAAGGCGTGGGCTTCGGTTTCATAACGACTGCGGTTTCTGCTCAAGCGTCCACCGTCTTATTATCGCTCCACCAGCAGGCGATTATTCCGAATCAGATCGGCATTATCGTGGCTTAGGTCACGGGTATCCCCGCCTGCAAGATATTTTTAGCAGCGTTTATGTCTCTATCGTGGTCAGAACCACATTCGGGGCATGTCCACTGCCTATCAAAAAGCGTTAGGTTTGCATTGTGGTATCCACAATCAGAGCAAGGCTTTGTTGTCGCTGTCCACCGTCCCGCTTTCAATAATGTTTTGCCATACTTGGCACATGTCCATTGAAGTATTGATGAAAACTCACCGAATGCAAGGTCAGATACTTTGCGTCCCCAAAGTTTTTTCATGCCTTCAAGGTTGAGCGTCTCTATCGCAATCCTATCGTATCTACGGACAAGACGGAGTGCGAGTTTGAAAAACCAATCGCGTCTTTTTTCTGCGATTTTCTTGTAGAGACGAGCGATGTGTCGTTTCGCACGATACCACGCATTTGAACCTTTTTGCTTTCGGGAGAGTGCTTTATTTGCTGAACGGATAGCACTTAGCATGCGTTTATAGAACTCTGGCGACTCTATTTTGATGCCGTCTGAAAGTGTGAGAAATGTTTTCATACCGAAATCTACCCCTGCCTCATGACTGGTCAGTGGGAGTTTCTTGGGAGGTTCGCAATCTTCACACGATAGATACAAATAGTAGTCTCCGACATTATCTCGTTTGATCGTCACAGTTTTGATCGTGCCAGTCCACTTACGGTGTTTCCAAAAAGTGAACGTCTTATTTAAACATTTGATATGAATGCGATTCTCTGTAATCTCATAACCCGATTGAGTGAACGTCAATGAGTTATATTTGTGTCTCGGCTTTATCTTTGGCTTACCTACTTTGCGAGGGGACAATCCTTTCTTTTTCGCTTTAAGATAATCAAAAAACTTTTCATAACCGAGGTGAATACGTTTGGCAACTTGTTGTATAACTTGACTCGGCAGTTGATTCCAATGCGGTTTTGTTGTTCGCTTTAACTTTGTTATATGACGGCATATACGACCAAAACCGGCATACTTGCCATACATACGATAATAACGCCTCTGCAATAAAAGCAAGTGAACATGCACGTCATGCAAGTCGTCAAGCAGATTGCCAATCTGTATCATATTAGACTGATGATAAAACTCATATTCATAGGTTTTCATGGTATATCAAGTATCAATCTGTAAACCCCTGTTCAGTGGGTAGGCAAGCACGTCACCAAGTGATGACGCTGAACATGCTTGCCAACTTGATACTATAATCGGACCACATTTCGCCGGTGAATGTCAAACTTATTTTAACTATTAGGCATTTAGCGGTCTTGTATCCCAAAGCTAAAGCATTGGGCTTTACGACCAAATACCCGTAAAAAAAATATTTTCTTGTAGGAGCGAGATGCGCTCGCGATTGCTATCAACCAGACGCTTTGAGGACCCGCGCGGTCTCACGCGACACGATTAGCTCCTCGTTTGTAGAAACGATGAGAATCTTAGTACGGCTGTTATCTGCCGAGAGGTCAGTTTCGCCAGTCGCTTGCTCATTTTTCACCGTATCCAAGTGGATGCCGCACCATTCAAGTCCCTCGCAAATCTTTGCGCGTGTCGTCCCACTCTTCTCACCGATGCCGCCCGCAAAAGCGATCACGTCCACACCCCCCAGCGCGGCGATATATGCCCCGATATACTTTTTCACACCGTAAACGAAAGTATCCAGTGCCAAACGTGCGTTATCATCACCCGCTGCGATTGCTGCTTCTATATCGCGCATATCGCCACTCGTGCCAGAGATCCCCTTTAGTCCGGAATCCTCAATCAGTTGACGCCGAATTTCATCTGTCGAAAATCCCTCTTTGTCGAGTATATACAGCACCGCAAAAGCGTCTAATTCACCGCAGCGCGTAGACTGAATCATCCCGTATTGCGTTGATGTTCCCATTGATGTATCAATGGACGCCCCATCTTTGATGGCACAGAGAGACGAACTGCCACCGAGATGACACGAGATAATACGCAACCCTTCGCCTGATTCGCGTCCGAGCAGCTCCGGCACGCGTTCAGAGATGTACCGATGAGACGCTCCGTGGTAGCCGTAGCGACGGATGTCGTGTTGTTCTACCCAGAAGCGCGGCACACCGAACTCGGCGGCGTAATCTGGAATTGTCTGATGGAACCATGTCTCAAAGACAGCGACGAGTGGGGTTGTCGGAAGCAGCTCTTGGAAAGCACGGATAGAGGCGATATATGCGGGGTTGTGCATCGGTGCGAGCGGCGTGGATGCCTCCAATGCTGCAATCACATCTTCGGTAATCCGTGCGGAACGCCAGTAGCCTTTGGCAAGAATGGTTTTGAATCCGACACCGTCCAATTGTCCTAAATCTTCAAGGCATCCAACTTCGGCATCGGTGATGAGATCCATGGCGTGCGCGATCGCTGCAGTGTGTGTCGGTGCGTCGATTTCGCCTTCGCGAGTAGGTTTGCCTGGTACCGCATGTGTGAAAGCAGATGGTGAGTTTCCGATACGCTCCACGCCTCCTTTGACGAGGGAGGTTGTGGTTTCCATATTGATGATTTGGTATTTGAATGAGGTGCTGCCTACGTTGGCACAGAGTATATGCATAATATAAGGAGTCTCTCTACTCTTGTAAACACAAACTATTTAGTGCAACCGACAAATTACTAAACGCTATCGGGAACGCCGGAAGCATCATCTCTTGACTTTTTCGATGTCGATTCAGGTTTGAGAATCAACCCGCCTTTTTTGTCCCTTATGAAGTTCCCATTTTCGTCAGTTAAATAGTTTTTCCGTTTTTGTTGTTCAATATCCTCAAGTAATGCTTTTGCATCATAGTCAAACTTGGCAGCCCATTCTTCCCGAATCCGATGGATTTCGTCAATAATTGGATCCTTCCACATGCTGAAAGTCCTCCATTAGTAATTGTTGCGGTGTGCATAGAATTGGCGGTTGATAACCTACTTTCCTACACACTTGTTGTATCAAGGGAATTTTGTTAATATTGGCAATATGCTTAAAGTTCCATGTTGCCAAATACTCTACATTGTTTATCGCGGTAATCGCTATATGAAACGAGTCAACCCGTGCTTTCAGGGGTAAAGCTCCAGCACTTATTAAGTCATCACTAAAAGAATCCAATATCTCTTTTGGCGCATCTAATAAGGTCATTTTTTTTAAGACATCAAGACGTTTTTGAGAAGCTTCCTTATCTCCCAAACTTACTTCCTGTTGGACAATCGGTGAAGAAACAAGTTCAAATTGTTGCTCAGCAAAATTCTCCCACCAATAACGAGTGAAATATTGGCATCCGCGAACCCCTTCGTTGCTGCTGGGTCTGGAAGTTAGATAACTAATAACCGAAGTCTCAATATAAACGCGCGGTTTAGATAGCATACATATTGCCCATTAACTATGGTGGTTCCTCAGATTATCTCCTGTAACCATGTATGTTGATGTGCAGTTTTACAGGCAGAACCTTTTACCTAAGCTTCAACGTTGTTTTCGTGTAGGTGTACTTTCCAACTGCATAAGGCGAGAAGAGCGTTTAGAAAGTGCACCCACAGAAAATTATCCGTTACGCACATCATATCACACTTTCGGCAACGTGGGCAAGGTTAAACGCGGGCGTTCACCGAAATCGGGGAGTTGCGGTGGGTTCTCTTCCATCTGGCGGAGGAGTTCTTCTATGGCGCGGTCGAGTTGTGGGTCGCCTTCTGCGATATAGTCCTGCGGACGGTAATCTACTTCAATATCCGGGTCGGTGCCGTAGTTTTCTACGCGCCAACCGACATCAATGAACCAGAAAGAATACTCCGGTTGCGTTGTTCCACCACCATCTACAAACGACTGATGCGGCGAGATACCGATAACACCACCCCACGTCCGTTTACCAACAAGTAAACCTAACTCCATCAGTTTGAAACAGTGCGAGAAAATATCGCCATCGGAACCGGCGTTTTCATTGGTGACAGCGATCATAGGCCCCAAGACAGAGGCATCCGGGTACGGATCTGGTATCCCCCAGCGTGGCACGCAATATCCAATCCGCCGACGCGACAATTTCTCCAAGAGCAGCTGCGAAACATGTCCACCCGTATTGTAACGCACATCAACCAACAGCCCGGGATAACTCACTTCGGCGAGATAACCGCGGTGAAACTCCGCATATCCGCTGCGTCCCATGTCAGGAATATGGACATATCCGACCTTACCGTCCGTCTTTTCGTGGACATATCGTCGGTTGTTTGATACCCACTCACGGTAACGCAATTCTCTTTCACTTCCGAGGACTTTGAGTGTAACGACCCGTTTTTCACTATCGCTCGCATTTTGGAACGTCGCTTGAACTTCTTGATTCGCGAGACTTACGAGGAGTTCACCGGGTGAAACGGTCTCGCTGACAGATTGTCCGCCGATAGCGAGCAGCATATCGCCTTCCGTGACGTTAATTCCGGGTGCGTTGAGCGGCGAATCTTTCGAGGCTTCCCAAGCATCGCCGTGTGGTATGTGCGTGATGCGATACCCGTTGTTCTCTGCGTCGTAGGCGTAGTCTGCCCCGAGAAACCCTTGTGCGTAGTTTGGTGAACTCCGGTAATCGCCGCCCATCTCATAGGCGTGTGAAGTGCCGAGTTCACCCTGCATCTCCCACATCAGGTCTGAAAACTCGCCGCGCGTCGCAATCCGATCCAGAAGTGGTAGATAGCGTTGATATACTCGCTCCCAATCGACATTGGACATATCCTCTGTCCAGAAGAAATCGCGCTGTAGTCGCCACGCCTCCCGATACATCTGATGCCACTCGGCAGTCGGCACAATAGAGGCTTTGATACGATCGAGGTCAATCCAACCCGTTTGTCGGTTCGGACCGCCTCTACTTTCGGGTTTCTTCGCCTCCACCTTCTGGCCAGCCCTGATAACGCGCAAACGGTTTCCGGTAACATAAACGAGTGTTTTGCTGTCACGGGAGAGTCGAAAGCCCTCAATACCGGAGACAAGTGTATCTTTCTTCTGTTCCTTGAAGTCGTAGACGTGGAGAACGCCTCTTGATCCACTCTCATCGTCACTCGACGCTGTCCCTGGTACTGGAAACGCCGTGAAGATGACTTTACCTTCAATCCCGGCAATTTGTCCGTAACGCCCGCGCGGATAAGGAAATGCGACGACACGTTGCGAAATGCCTTCCAGGTCTATCGTAATCGGTTCACGTTTATCTTCCTTCTTCTCAGATTTCTCCTCAGCTGCTTTATCTGCCTCGTCCTTCTTTTCCTCATCCGCTTTGTCCTTATCCTCTTTCTCCTCTTCAAGCGGACGGGGTTCTGGCACAAACGGGTTTCCCAAAGTCTTCTGTAGGGTTACCAGCAACGGACGCATCGCTGAAGGGAAACCGAGATCGAAGTGGAGTGCGTCGTAGACCGGATCGAATTCGCGAGACGAGAGAAAATAGAGATACTTCCCGCCCGGATCCCATGCAGGCGAGAAATCGCTGAATTCAGGTTCAGTAACAAGCCACGTTTCACCTGTTTCAATTTTGCAGAGTTTGATTGAGCGGGTCGTCTCTGTGGGTGCAAAACTATATGCGCACCACTTGCCATCAGGCGACCAAGCTGCACCTCGGATGCTGTGATAACGCCCTTTGTCGAGTGTCCGGAGTTCGTGGGTCTCCAAATCGATGTGCAAAAGTTCAAAACGGTGGTTGACGAGAAGGACTCGGTCGTTCTCGTCGCTTTCAGTTTGTGGGGAAACCGAAAATTCGCGGACATGTCCAATATCAAGCGTATCGAGGCGGACGATGTCAGCACTGCCATCGCGGGTGTGAATTTCGAGTGCTTCTTCACCTGCAGCATCGGAAATAGTAACGAGACGTTTACCATCATTAAGCCACTGTGTGAAACGATAGCGCGCGCCATCACGTTCACCGTGCTGAAGGACTGCGCCTTCCCAATTCGCCATTGTAAAGGGTTTACCGCGGACTGTTACGGCTAACGCATGACCATCTGGTGCTGGTGCGAACTCTTGCAGGTACGCCGATGCATTGACGAACTTCCGTTGTCGCTGGATGCGTGGACTCCGAAATTCGACATCAACTCGGTTTTCAGTGTCGTTCTCAAGGTCATAAACGAACAGGTCCGCGCCAGCGTGGTAGACGATCCGTTTACCATCCGTTTGTGCCAACCGGCAATAGTAAGTGTCCTGATGCGTGTGGCGTTGAACGTCCTCACCGGTAGGCAGACAGGAATAGATATTACCAACGCCTTCATGGTCAGAAATAAAATAGATGCGTTCACCGATCCACATCGGAGTCGTGAAATTGCTATCCACAGGCGCCAAAGGCTGAAATTGTCCGTCGCCTTCTGTATCTATCCAGAGTTGCCCTGCTGTGCCGCCACGGTAGCGTTTCCAACGTGCGGGTTCTCGTGTCAACCTACCGATGATAACACCGCCATCATCGCTAAAATCGATATGGTTTGCGGGACCATAAGGTAGGCGTTGTGGTTCTCCACCTTCTGAAGAAACTTTCCATATCCACGGATCGAAGGCTAACCCTGCGCCGCTTGAATAGAGAATATACTTTCCATCAGTATCCCAACCCACAATAGAAACATTGCTGCCCTGATAGGTGAGTCGTTTTGCTTCACCCCCGAGGGCAGGCATGGTATACACCTCCGACGGTCCCTCTTCACGTCCTGCGAAAGCGAGTTGTTCACCATCTGGTGATAAGCGCGGCGAGCCGGCAGCACCGAGATTTGACGTGAGCCGCCGCGCAACGCCCCCTTCAACTGGAACTGTCCATAAGTCATCCTCACACACAAAAACAATGGTATCTTGACATATTGTTGGTGATCTATAATATCCTGACATTCACACCTCCGTGGTAAGTGTTATTAAGTTATAAGTTGTAAGTTAAGAAGTTTATGCGCAATATTCAGATTATGCCCTGCAGGCGGGGTTTCAAACCCTGCTTGCAAGGGGGCTGCGTAAGTCCTATCTAACAGCCTATCCACTTCTTTTTAATCTGCCGACGCGTTTGGCATACCTCTCACCGAGATAGAACACCCAAAATCCGAGTGGAATGAGTAGCACACCGATAATAAGCAGTAAAAGCAGGTTCCCTAATTGGCTCTCAACTGATGCGTTATCGAGCATCGCCGCACGAATGGATTTGAGCGTATAGGTCGCAGGCGAAATTTTGGAGATCGGTTGGAGCCATACCGGTAACACCTCAATTTCATAGTAGATACCAGAGACTAATAACAACATTGATTGGATGATACCGGTTGCGGCTTGTCCTTTTTCCGGCGAGAGTAGCGGAAAAATCGCAGCCATTAGCCCGATCCCGATGAAAGAGAGACTGGAGATCAGAACGGTGACCACCATTGTCAGCCAATTCGCTTTTCCTAAGTCGATGTGTTCACCGAAAAAGAGCGGCATTATCGCTAAAACCAAACCGGTTCGTAAGAGTCCGTATAGGATTGCAAAGAAGCAGGACCCGACAAGATGCGTGATGCGGTAGATCGGTGCCATAAAGGTATATTCAATCGTGCCTTCCCACCGTTCCCACGTAATCGCATCGCTGACCTCACGCATCATAATTGAGAGAAACCCCCAAATTAATGCCCCAATGACGAGGTAAAGGACATCTTCACTGCTGCCGCGTCCGACCATAATCAAGCCAATCGTTAGCGCGTTGACGATAGAATAACTGAAAAAGAGGATTTCCCAACTTAGATACCGCTTCAGTAGATTAAAGTTGCGTTCAATGAATGCATAAGAGACAACGGTTTCACGTATAAGATTCAGCATATTTTTGGCGTAGTTTGCCAGAAACTACTCATCCTCCTCAAGCCGCTTGCCGGTGTGTGCAATAAAGACATCTTCGAGCGTCGCGGGTGCTTCGTTTTCTGATGGCGTACTGGCAACGAGTTCCTCAACAGTTCCCTCCGCGATAAACCGTCCATTATCAATAATCGCAATCTTATCACACAATCTCTCCGCTTCCACCATATCGTGCGTCGTCAGCAGAATGACAGCATTCCGTTCTTGACGGATTTCCTCAATAAAGGCTTGCACATCACGCTTGGATTTGGGATCAAGGCCGGTTGTAGGTTCGTCGAGCAGGAGGAGCATCGGTGTTGTTAGCAATGCGCGTGCGATTGCGACTTTTTGTTGCATCCCACGCGATAGCTGCTCCATCTCTTCGTCCATTCGATCGGCATCAAAGCCGAGCCTTTCCAAAATTTGCCGTGCTTTTCGCTCGGCTTCTGCTGCAGGAATACCGTAGAGGCGGGCGGCGTAAATCAGGTTTTCTGTTGAAGAGAGCCGCTTAAAGAAAGAGGCTTCAACAGAAACACGGTTCATCACGCGTCTGACTTTCAGGCTATGTGTTACAACATCATCTCCAAAAACGTGAATGCTTCCAGCATCGGGCAGCAGTAGTGTCGAAATAAGGCGAATTAAGGTCGATTTTCCTGAACCGTTTGCGCCGAGGATCCCATAGATTTCTCCGATATTAACCTCTAAAGAGATGTCGTCAACTGCCCGGATTATTTCTTTTTCTCGCCTGAAAAGGTGTCGAATTTTCTGATAAAAACGTAGTTTATTATTTGTCCGCTTGGTTCGGTGAAAATGTTTTGTTACCCCGCGAACAACCAATCCATAGATAGGCTTCTTCACTTTTTTCCTTTTACTGAACTGAACAGCCTCCAAACAGGGTGATTTAGTTTTAAGAAATTCGCGGGTTTTATGCTTTCCGTTACAGATCCGGTGCGGTTAGAAACACGCACCTACCGGTCCTGGGGGGCCAAAATTGGACGAAAAACCGAAAACTAAATAGCCCTGAGCCTCCAAAACGCTTGACATTTCATAGTGACTTTTATATATTATACCCAAAATCTGTGAATATTTGGTAATTTATTTTTCGTTGATATGAAACCGAGTGATGAACTTAACAACGACACCTATACTTCTTATATTGTTGAAGTTTACACGAATACGAGAGCGGAGGAACAATGCCGAAAATCAAAGGTCCAGCTATCTTCCTCGCCCAATTCATGCGGGACGAGGCACCATACGACACTATGGAAAATATCGGACGATGGGTCGCGAGTTTAGGGTATAAAGGCGTTCAAATTCCGGGTTGGGACGATCGCGTTATTGATCTCGGAAAAGCTGCCGAATCCAAAACCTATTGCGATGAATTTAAAGGGACGCTTAACGAGTTGGGACTTGAAGCGACGGAAGTAGCGGGTTATCTCGCCGGACAAGTGCTGGCTGTGCATCCTGCGTATGAAGTTATGTTTGAGGCGTTCCATCCGCCCGGCTTGCGTGGTGCCGAAAGGACAGCGTGGGCATCAGGTGAATTGACGAAATGCGTCCACGCTTCGGTGAACATGGGACTTGATGTTATTCCCGTGCTTTCAGGCGGTTTTGCGTGGCACACTGTTTATCCGTGGCCCCAGCGTCCTGACGGGATTATTGAAGAGGCGTTCAAGGAACTCGCGGCACGGTGGTCTCCACTGTTGGATCTGGCACAGGATAACGGTCAGGTCTTCGCCTATGAACTCCATCCGGGTTCGGATATTTATGACGGTGCGACATACGAGATGTTCTTGGATTATACGAATGATCATCCAGCTGCTTGTCTCAACTACGATCCGAGCCATTTTCTGCTTCAACAACTCGATTATATCGACTTTATCCGACTTTACGGAGAACGTATCAAGGGATTCCATGTCAAGGATGCTGAATTCCGCCCGACAGGTCGGGTTGGGGTCTACGGTGGTTACCAGTCTTGGGCTGGACGCGCGGCGAGATTCCGATCGCTCGGCGATGGACAGGTGGATTTCACACAGGTGTTTACACTGCTCACCGAAGCAGGTTATGACAGTTGGGCAGTGTTGGAATGGGAATGCTGTGTCAAAAGTCCAGAGCAGGGCGCCGCAGAGGGCGCGCCGTTTATCGCTAAACATATCATCGAAACAACCGATGTTGCTTTTGATGACTTTGCAGGTGGCGAGACGGATACAGCGCGAAATCGGGAAATTCTTGGATTGAGCTGAAGATAGTTTTGCCGGTTTTTAGTGAAAGGCACAACCTAACAGGTTATGCTACAAAGAGACACAGGCTAACAGCCTATGCTACAAAGAGACACAGGCTAACAGCCTATGCTACAAAGAGGTCTATTTATTTTTAGGAGTCACTATGGAATCTTGGAAACGGAAATTACGAATGGGTATGGTCGGTGGTGGACAGGGTGCGTTTATTGGTGGCGTTCACCGTATCGCTGCCACGCTCGATCAGCAGATCGAAGTTGTCGCTGGCTGTTTTTCGCGTGATCCAGAAAATACACGGATTACCGGTGCGGAATTGTATCTCGACCCGAATCGCTGCTACAGCAGTTACGCAGAGATGGCAGCCGCTGAAGCGACACTTCCGGAAAATGAACGTATTGATTTCGTGAGTATTGTCACACCAAACATCTCCCACTTTGAGATTGCAAAAACCTTCTTGGATGCGGGTTTCCACGTTGTTTGCGATAAACCGATGACCTATAGTCTCGACGAAGCTGAGGCACTTGCCCAACTCGTTGAAGATTCGGGGCTTGTCTTTGCGTTGACACACAATTATACGGGGCACCCGCTCGTACGGCATGCGCGTGCGTTGTTCGCTGACGGTTCAATGGGACAAATCCGTAAGGTGATCGTCGAGTATCTTCAGGACTTCCTGATGGTGCCACACGAAAAACTCGGTCAGAAGCAGGCTGCATGGCGCGTGGATCCAACCCAGTCGGGTATCGGCGGCACGATGGGTGATGTTGGTACGCACTGCGTTAACCTTCTCGAATACGTCACCGGCGATCCGATTGTCGAACTCTGTGCTGATAAAAGCACCTTCCTTCCGGACAGGGTGCTGGATGAGGATGTCAACGCCTTGCTCCGTTTCGAGGGTGGCGGCAAAGGTGTTTTAAGTATCAGTCAGGTTGCGACTGGGGAGGAAAATGGACTCACGCTCCGTGTTTATGCCGAACAGGGTGCCGTGAAATGGGCACAAGAGAATCCGAACTATCTCGAACTCTATCGTTACGGTGAACCGAGGCAGACGCTGACGCGTGGTCAGGGCTACCTTTCCGAAGCGGCGGCGGCAGGTGCGCGGATTCCGACCGGGCATCCCGAAGGGTACTTGGAGGCATTCGCGACGATCTATGTCGGTGTTGTCGAAGCCGTCCGACGACACATTGACGGCGACCCCATGCAAACTGAGGCGTATGATTTTCCGACAGTCTATGATGGATTAAGAGGTATGCAGTTCATTTACAAAGCGGTTGAGTCTTGTGAAAACGGCTCGACTTGGGTCAAAATGTAACAGCCGTCAGCCGTCGGCTGTCAGCAATCAGAAAAGAGGGCTACGACGCGTATCATACACCTCTTACTGAAAGCCGATAGCCGACTGCTGAGGGCTACTCAAAAGGAGACAGGTATGCAAGCACCTAACACTGAACCTTTCCGCGTCGGGTTTCTGAACGTTGACTCGTATTCGCACATGCCGCTGTGGGCACCGCATATTAACCCACGCGAGGGGCAGAAAGACACCCCATTCACAGGTATGCGAATTACGCACTGCTGGGATATTGAACACGATAAGGCACAAGCGATCGCTGCGACATACGGTTGCACCGCTGTCAAGAATTTCGATGATATGTTGGGGAAGGTAGATGGCATAATTTCCGGTGGTTATTATAACCATCCGTGGAATCATATTCTCCATGAACCGTATCTGGAGGCAGGTCTACCGAATCTAATCAACCGACCATTTGCAAACTCGCTTGCCAAAGCGCAGCAGATGATTGAACTCGCGCAAAAGAGCGGTGCAACCATCCTTGCGCCATCAAGCCATGAGCATAACGATCCCATCTCACGCGCCAAGGCGTGGGCAAGCGATAAACAGATTGTCTGCTACACGGCGACTAATTCGTTTGACGACTATCCGACACACGGGATTCACGGGGTCTATATGGTCTGTAAGGCGATTGCGGAAGCAGGAAATCCAGTTGTGTCAGTCGCCTACCGAGCAGACAGTTGGCATAGTCCTCCGGGGGTTATCACTCTGGAGCATGTTGATGACAATGGACGACAATTTTACGGCACACTCCATCAAGTGAGCGGTTCTTGGGGGACGGTACAAATCCATACACAGGAAGCCTACGGCGGTGAGAATTTCAGAATCCACACGGGTACCGGCTATCCGTTTGACAAGACGGAGGTCTGGGTACCGACGATCTGGGCGTTCCAGAATATGGCACTCCACAACGAGCTGCCGCAGTCTTTCGATCAGATTCTGCACAAGACGAACGTTTTTCTCGCGGGTTGGAAATCGGTTTTAGAAAACGATGGCAAGCCTGTGAAGTTAACGGATGTTGACGCAGAGTGGACTGCTCCCGCTGAATTGCCGAATCATCCCGATCACGACACGGTTTCGCTGTTTCGGAAACAGTTCGGGGATGCTTGAATATAGTTTCTATAAACATACCATCCCTACGGGATTCAAGAGGTTTTTGAAGTCTTCAAAGTTTCTGTATAAAATCCGGTTCGGTTAGGAAACCGAACCTACCGGTCCTGGGTCTGAGGCGGTTGTTATTTCTTAAATTGATGATTATGGGGCTGGGTAACCCAGCCCCTACGCGTGTGTAATGTCGGGTCCCTATCGCGGCGTGCCATATAAATACACATTGGCATACGACAGGGACACCGATAAACAGGGAAATCTAACGCCACGCTTTGACACTTGCCCACGTGGTTGCGAGTTTGTCCGCCGGATCTACAGAGAGAGCTGTTAGGTCTTCCATGCTTTGCGCAATATCGTCTTCCGACAAAGCCCGATCCCAGACCGTAACTTCGTCGATAACACCGTTGAACCTCTGACCAGTATTCCCCCACGAGCCGACGATCGTATCGCCTGCTGTTCCGAGGTACTCAATCCCAGCTTTGCCTGCATCCTCTGCGACAGACTTACCGTCAATGTAAATCTGTCGGGATTTGCCTTTGACATCCAGCCAGAAAGTGATATGTGCCCACTTGTCGGCTTTAACGGCGGCAGGTGCGTCAAGGTCATTGCCATAAAATCCCATGCGAACGGTGCCACTGTTGTAGATACGATAGTGTAGGCTTGTATTCTGAGCGTTGACCTGTGTCTGTGTGAACACACACTGCTGGTCCCCGCCGCTTAAGGCAGGTTTAACCCACATTGTTACCGTAAAACTCTTTTCGTTCAACTCAATATAAGGAGATTTGACCTCGCCCTTTTGGGTAAATTCCATGGCTTTTCCGAACTTGCCATCAGTCCAACCAGCATCTCCGTTGAGTTCTCCATCGTTTCCATGTGGCGAAAGATCTTCTGCTGCTTTTCCCTTACCTTCGTTGAAAGAGAGGTAGAGTAGTAACTCCTTATCCTTTATATCCAACGCTGTGGCACTGAAGGGCATCAGGACCAATCCAGCGAGGATTAAAAGTGAAAGTAATATCCGATACATCATCATCAGTTCCTCCGTTAAGATAGACGTAGTGAATTATTCTTAGTCAATTTCACACCGCTTTAGACTAACACAAGAATTCGGGGGTGTCAAGACTTTTTTATCATTATATCTGATTTTGTAGCGTGTGCATATTAAGTTCGTTCATGAGCTGTCGGGCGACAGCATCGCTGGCTTTCATACTGGCATCCGCCATTTCCGTTGGGGGTTTCAAAGGAATTTCCATTGGTATGAGATTCGACGGGTCTTCCGCAAAGCGAGTAAGAGCTGTGCGTTTTATCTGTAAGTTATCGGCAACCCGATTAAGATCATCTTCTTGTGCCATTGCTGGATCACCATAAACAATTCCGACATTGGATAGAACGAACAGCGTCGCTGTTTCCCAATCTGTGCCACTGTCCCCTCTTGTGTTGACGAGAATAACGCTTCCGCTTCTTGTAAAAGAACTTTTCAGAGAAAACATACGTCCATTGGGAAGTACCAAATCCCCGCCTTGTGCTTCTGACCCGCAACCTTCAATTTCTATCCCAGTAGAGCGCATTAATGCCAAGGTAAAAACTTCAACGACACCACCTACGGTAAACCTATTTTCATAGATCGCCGTGTTATATCTTTCAACAAGGTGCTTGACCCCTGTCTCATACTCTGCTTTTGCGTCGCTACTTAGATTTTCTTTTAAGTGCTTAAAACAGTTTCTCTCTATATGGAAATTTGTTGTCTCTTCGCCTGTTTCGGTCTCCCGAAACAAAAACATTTGTCCGTTTTGTGCCACTGTTCTGCCCCTTGTATTTACGATTCAAACATCATCAGTTGGTCCTCAGGTCTGACTTCTTGTTTTTCTACCTTTGGTAGAAGATGATATTTCCGTCGTGGTGCTTCATATAGCCGTTGACGGGTTAGCTCAATATATTTGGCTTCGATCTCGTATCCGACACATTTGCGTTTGAATCTCAAGGCTCCCCGAGCGGTTTGCCCGCTTCCCAAAAACGGGTCGAGTATTTCGTCGCCTTCTTCAGAGTAGAGTAGCACCAAGCGTCGGACGAGTTCATCGGGAAATGGACATGGGTGGTCGATCGTTTTCGGTGGCACGGGTGCGATATGCCAAACCGAGTTGGCTATATCACGTTTGAATACGTCGTCTATTGGGAGGGCAAGTTGTGAACCGTATCTCGGTTTATCACCTTTACGGAATACCAGTATGTATTCGGTCATTATGTTCGGGTAGTAGTAACCGGACTTCTGGTGTTGAATAAATGAGCCAGCACGTCTCACACCACCAGTGACTTTATTCCATACTATATCTTGGTGGAAATTCCAATCGGTATCGCTCAATTGGCTTGTTAAGTCAAATGGTGCTGGATAGTGTTTACGTTTATGAAGGATTGTCCCGATAACGATAGCACAGAACCCGCCGTCAATTGTGACCCGATAGACTTCAGAGAATACTTTTTTGAGCGTTGTGAGCCAATCCTGATAAGTTTTGCCAAGACCGTCATAGTTGCGTTCCCTATACCACGCTTCATTATCACTGGTGTGGGTATCGTAGTCGATAGCGTTCCAGTAAGGCGGTGAGGTGATTGTCAGGCCGATAGAATTATCCTCACATTCCGGCATATCAAGACAGGAGGCGTGATAAAAACGATAATTTGCGTCCGTAATTGAGGTGCGATTTTCAGGCATAGAGACTCCTCATCTCAGAAAGGTATGGAGTTCGTCAAGGTTAAAGATTCTATCTCTGTGTCCCGATTTACTTGGTTGTATTGATGTCTCGAAAAGATAGGGTTTATCGGTCATCAGATTGTCCTGTTCCGGTACTTTATTGCCCGCGAAAGTGGGAGGGTGGCAGATATACCGTGTGGTGTGCTTCGCAGTGCCACCCAAACTGGTTTGAATAGTGTACCACATAGGCGGGAAAAAGGCAAAACGATTTCAGATTTCTCTCTGGGCATTTAGTTTTCTGAAATTTTAGATTTCGGTTCTACATTTTCTACTGAAGGACATCAGTCCTACGTAAATAGGCGATTCCAGTCGTGATGGGACTTGGTGATACTCTCAGGGTTTGTCCGACTTCGAGCGACGAAACCTGGAACGTGTGCGCGACCGGTCGGTAAGCCGATTTGACTGTAACGCGTATCAACACTCCAACGGACGGTATTGGAACGGTTGGGAAGACCGCGATGGACAACCCGTTCACTCGTTAGTAAGACATCACCTGCATCAAGCTCAGCGGTGACGACATCACCGGGCGGCAATTCTGCATCGCTGATGCCTCTGCCTCCAGTATGTCCCGGTGTCGGATCTTGATAGTTGTGTCCTATCAGATTAAAGCGGTGTGAACCTCGGATGACTTGCATGCACCCATTCTCCTCAGTCGCCTGAATGAGTGGGAGCCAGACGTTCACGACCAATGTCTCACCTGCTTCTTCCGGGATGAGATACGCCAAATCTTGATGCCACGGGATAACCGTAATGTCTTGGTTTGGTAATTTGGCGCGGTAATTAAACTGAGGATGCGCTAAAATCTCATCCCCAATGACGGATGCGACAGCATCAAGGAGGGCGGGCGCGGTTCTGAGCGTGAACATCCCCGCCGTCCGAATTTTCTGGTCGCGAAAATAGTTGCTCCAGATCCAGTCAGGATCGGAGCAGGCACTTGAGACTAAGCCCAATCTCGTCTCAAAAGGTGCGTCATCATAGGTATCCGACGGGTTAAGGACTCCGTGTTTGACTGCCGCCTGTGTACCCTCATCAACCTTTTGAGCCAACTCATCAATCAACGGCTGAAGTGCCTCATTTGGCAGTACATTCTGAACGAACAGGAAGCCGTCGTCGTGGAATTGCTGCTTCTGTTGTGCTGTGAGTCCGCTTTGATTGTGTTGTATAGACATTGCCATTCTCCATTTTGAAGTTATTAGGACTTATGCAAATTGGATCCAAAAGCAATATATTTCAGTTTAACCCCCTAAATCCCCCTTATCAGGGGGACTTTGAAGTTATGAAACTGGTTGAATTGCGACGGCACTGCCAATTTCGCTCGATTTCATCGCTGCATCGAGCATTTGCATCAGCATCACCGCTTCCGAACCGGGATTGAGAGGTTCGTCTTCCTCCCGAATCGCTCGGATGAATTCTTGCGCCTGAAGCGTTATATCATCCGCCTTTTGTGGTGCTGGTTTCATGGGTTTGACCTTAACGCCATCCGGGGTGCCAACCAGTATTTTTCCGTTTTCAAGACCTGCCTTGGTGCCGTAGAGGTGGAATTCCTGAACTTCGCTTTTGACCAAATCGCTCCCTTTTGCTGGCGCGTGCCGGTTTGTCGTGTTCAGCGAAAATGCGACAGCAAAGTGTAAGGTACATCCGTTCTCAAACCGCACAAACCCACATGCTGCATCGTCTGCGGTATAGGTCTGCTCAGGTGGTGCAAGGTGTGCGAAGTTGCAATATAAGCCAGCCATCGCCTCTGTCGGACGCGGGCACCCCATCATAAACCAGACATTGTCAATAGCGTGGATACCGAGATCGAGGAGGACACCGCCACCCTTTGCTTTATCGTGTCGCCATCCGCGTGCCGAACACCAACGGGTTCGTATCCACCGGGTTTCAGCGTAGTATACATCACCGAGTTCTCCGGCTTGTACGAGCCTGCGACCTTCCGTCAACTGCGCTGTGAACCGAGACTGCCTGACAAACATATAGACCAACCCCTTGCTTTGGGCAAGTTGTGTGACGGGTATTAACTCCGCTGCGTCGTTTGAGGGCGGTTTTTCGCAGAGTACATGCATCCCACGCTCCACCGCTTCCAACGAAACGGGCGCGTGCATCCACGTCGGCAGTCCTATGCAGACTGCGTCTAAATCACACGCCTCGAACATTTCTTTGTAATCGTCGAAGACGCGGACACCTTTAATATCGCCCAAGACCCTTTTCCTGCGAGCTGGGTCTAAGTCTGCCAAAGCGACGAGTTGGACATCCGGTTCTCCATTGAGAATCACAGTTGTACTACTGATTGTCCCGCCGACACCTATGATTCCAACCCTGATTGGTTTTTTCATTGTTATCTCCATTTACTGAAAACTTCTGAAAAAAGATTGACATATTTTATCCGTTTCTATAGAATATATCTAACCCTGATAAAATTTGATTATAAGCTGTGTCGGATAATGCCTCGCCATTAGTCCACCCCAAAGGCTATTTTCAGGTTCCCCACATCACAGAAATACATTCCAGAAGGAGGAAAACTTACATGTATCGTCACCTTTTCTTACCTATGCTCATGTTACTACTATTGACCAGCACTGCTCTGGCTAAAGGCGAAAAACTTGTACTCGTCGGTTCCGGCGAACCCGATCCGAAGGACAATCTTCTCATAGAAAACCTTGAAAAATGGGGATATGTCGTCGAACCCCATCAACACTTGGCGAAGCATCCTGTCAATCTTGCGGGTATTGATCTCGTCTTCATCTCCGAATCAACGTCGAGCGCCAACATTCTGGACGCTTACAAAAATTCAGCCGTTCCTGTCGTCAATGCCGAGACGTGGACCTACGACGATATGGGGTTTGCAGCAGACGGCACGTTTAACTCCGATGCGGGCGACAAACTGACGATCGTTGATACGGAACACCCGATAACCGAAGGTTTCAAAGGCGACATCACGGTCAGCAAGCCTGCGGCACAACTGATGACCTGTAGCGGCTTTGAAGGCGATATTGATGTGTTAGCCGTGCGCGCTGATAACGACGAGCTTGTCGCCATCTCTGTCTACGAAAAAGGTGCGAAAACGCTTAAAGGCTCCACGAAAGCGATACATGTTAATATTTGGCCCCATTCTACCGCTTGGCAACAGGTAACAGAGGACGGCTGGGAACTCATCCACCGCTCAATCCTCTACGGTTTGGGTCAAATTCCGTTTGATGTCGCGCCACAGGACAAACTCGCTGTCACTTGGGGACAGATCAAAACGGCACGTTAAATATCACTGAGCGAGGTTTTCAACCCCCTTAGAGCAGAGCTGCCGATCCTGCATCCAGAAATACCGTGCAATCTGGGTGCGTTTGTAAGATAGAAGCGGGGTGCATCGGCGTTATTTCACCGTGTAAGCAGTTCCGCACCGCCTCTGCTTTTCGTTCATCTGGCACAGTGCAAATAATTGTCTGTGCCTTCATGATTTGACGGATAGACATTGAGATGGCTTGGCTCGGCACCGCATCAAGTCCTGAGAACCAGCCTTCACCTACCTGCTGGAGGCGGCACGCTTCGTCTAATTCGACGAGGATATACGGGTCTTCTGTCTCAAAATCCGCCGGTGGATCGTTGAAGGCGAGATGTCCATTCTCACCGATGCCGACAAACGCTACGTCAATCTGATGTTGCGCGATGATCTGATTGAGTCGATCACACTCGGCTTGCGGTTCACCTGCTTCACCGTCCAGAAAATGCACTGTGCCAGGATGAACAATGTCTACAAGCCGTTCCCGTAGGTATTTGCGAAAACTGGCGGGATGCGTCTCAGGGATGCCGATGTATTCATCGAGATGGAACATCGTCGTGTTGTTCCAGTCAATCGCTGCATCTGCTGTTAGTGCCGCGAGGAAATCGAATTGTGACGCGCCCGTTGCGACGATAAAACTCGCTTGTCCGTTGGCATCAATTGCCTCGCGAAGTTTTCTGCTGGCGACGTGCGCTGCCGCTTCGCTTGTTTCTTGTTTGGTCGGTGCTTTAAATATATTCATTTTTTTAGAATTTTCGTAAAATCTCGTTTCCAACTCGGTGAAAGCGCAGGTAGTTTTCTGGCTTGTGCGATTTTCGCGTGATTGTCCGTATCGAAATAGCGGAGGTTAACTATCTCTGTAACACTCATCGGCTCCAATGCGACTTCAATGCGGGCAATCGCATCGCCTGCAGTGATTTCGCCTTCTTCAAGTACCCGGAAATAGAAACCGACGCGCCGACTCTCCAAGAACTGTTTCGGGAATTCCGGGAGTCCCATCTTGTATGCGAGTTTGAAGCACGGCACGCGGGGTTGCGTAATCTGCAATTTCACTGTTGTGCCTATCTGGAAGACATCGCCGATGTGCACAGCCTCCTCCAACATCCCTTCAACGGTGAGATTCTCGCCAAACTGTCCGTATCCCAAGTCGTCTCTCTGCAGTTCTTGCTGCCAGTAAGCATAATGCTCATACGGATACCCGTAGATGGCTTTATAGGTGCCGCCATGGACCCGCAGATCGCCTTGCCCGTCTCCGTCAATATTTTTCTCTCTGAGCATGACGGTGCCGGATACCGGTTCTTTGAAGATGCCGGTTCGGACGGTTTTGCCGCCGTATTGAATAGGCTTCGGTTTTGATACGTTTATAGATAAAAGTTTCATATACGCCAGAGTATACCGATTTCCTGAAGTTATGTCAAGCGAAACATTTTAGATGGTTATCAGTTATCAGTTTTCATGGAATGTGTAGCGATGCGGAACAACCTAACAGGTTTGCGGCGTACTTGAAGAAACACTTTCTTCGCATTGGATTTTAGCGTTTGCAAAAACCCCAGATGCGATGTGCATCATTCTACATAAAGAGAGATTTATTAACAGAAATGGTATCGGTTTTCACAATTTTTTTCCACTTTGCAACCTTTTGCTTTTTAAATCGCGTCATTAATAGTAACAGGCGTAAGATGGTCTTAAGAAATTTTCGTATGTTTTAATTTTTTTACAGATGCTTTCGGAAAAAGCGACCTCACGGAAAGCCGTGAAAGGAGTAATCATGTTGAGGAAATTTAGATTTGCCGCTGTACTTTTACTCATTTTGGGATTCAGTTCGACGTTGATGGGAACTGAATGGGCAAACGACTACTTCCCAAATGCAGTGGGCAGCTACTGGACTTACCAAGACCAAGACGGCAACGAACTAACGCGCTACGCCGTAGAACCAGAAGAAATTGAGGGTGACACCTATGGTGCTTTTAGCTATGAACCTCCCTTGAAGAATTGGGCGGACTTTGAGCATTACGTTCAACCCTATACCTACCAAGTTGATGACGAATGGGTCGCTTTTTTCGTTGGTACCGAAACTGAGAACGCGTTCAAGGCAGTCAAAACGCAACAGATGGAGGAAATCATTTCACTGTCGCGTGAAGCCATACAGCAGGAGGCAGCTGCTGATGGATTAAACATCTCTGTTGAAATAGATTACGATGTTAAGGTAGAATCACAAGACTATTTTTACTTATTACCAACATCTGCATCCTTCAATGAAGAATGGACTGCGCTGGCGTTAAATGTTACAGTGAGTATGACCACTGAATTTAAGGGAATGCCTGAAATACCCGGAGTTCCAACAAGGTTTACTGTTGATACTCATACGACTCTCGTAGAGACTGGGAACGTCACCGGGATAGAAACTGTCGAAACGCCTGCTGGGACTTTCAAGGATTGTTTAGTGATTGAGTATCGGACAAATGCGTCAATAACGATAGTACCTCCTCAAATAGCAGGGATTGAGGCGGATACAGAACCGGTGCATCAAGAGCAAAAGGATGTATCTTTGACAACCCTCTGGTTAGCTTCTAACATCGGTATTGTCAAATTTGTCCATAACCACCAGTTGTCCGAGGAGGAGAAAGAACTTGGATTGGAACCACCGCCAGAAAGAACGCTTGAGCTTACGCGATATGAAATCCAACCTTCGGCTTCAGAGAGATATGAATAGACAATGTAAATCGTAGATTTTACTAAGAGGTCCCACGCTTAGTTTGTTCAGGAGAAATTTGATGAAAAACGAAGATGCACAACTTATTAATCGCTTCTTGACGGGTGATGAGAGTGCTTTCACGGCATTGGTAAAGAAATACCAGAAAAGCGTCCACGCGCTCGCTTGGCGGAAAGTTAGCGATTTCCACATCGCTGAGGAACTTACACAAGACACCTTCCTCAAGGCATATGAAAAACTCGCGATGCTGAAGAACCCCAACCAGTTCGCGGGATGGCTCTATGTGATCGCCGATCGGGTTTGTATCGCTTGGTATCGCAAGCAGAAACCGCAGATGGAATCTTTGGAAACCACAAGTGAAGCGGAAATCAACGCGACATCTTACCATCACTATGAAGATGCACAGCGTGAGAATGCCTCCGTTGCGTATCGCCGTGGATTCATCAAAAATCTCCTTGAACAACTACCGGAGAGTGAACGGACGGTTGTGACACTGCACTACCTTGGAGAAATGACGTGTAAAGCAATTGGCGAGTTCTTAGGTGTGTCCCAAAATACAGTTAAGAGCCGATTGCAACGCGCCCGCAACCGTTTAAAGGAGCAAGAAAACATAGTTCAGGAAACGCTCGGCGGTGTCCAATTACCTGTCGACTTCACTGAGAATATCATGCGACAAGTTGCTGAAATCAAGCCGGTAACGCCAACAAGCAGTAAACCCATAGCACCGTGGGCAGCCGCTACCGCAACTGCAATCTTTATTTTTCTAATAATAGGTATTGGATCTCAATACCTCACACGCTTTCAGAAACCTTACAACGTAAACGCACAATCTGAAACTACTGTTGAAATCGTTGACACCCCCATCGTCCTTGATACGCAGGCAAAACCTGATTTACGGAACCAAGCGGGACGCTTTGAAACTGATGGTAAGCGCAGTAGTATCGGTCCGCAAGTCTCAGAACCTGTTGTATTGGCGGCTGTCACGGAGGCAGATCATCAGAAAAGCACTGCAATAAAACAACAGTGGATGCAAGCAAGCGGACCTGAAGGGGTTTCTATCTCAGGCTTCTTCGCAAGCTCCAAAGGCGATGTCTACGCCACTTCACCAATAGGTATCTACAGACTCACCCCAGACAAGGAAACATGGACACTCGTCAATGCGAGTGTAACGAATGGACGACTCTATTCGATGCCGATGGCAGAACGAGACGGAACGCTTTACATTGTCTCAGTCAAAGAAGTGTTTTCATCAACCGACCGTGGCAAGACGTGGAATATCCTCGGTAGCCGTCCAGAAGGTGAGGCTATCGGGTTGATCATAACAGATCACGCCTTCCATCTTGCAGTTAAAAAGGGTATCTATCAATCTACAGATAGCGGCAAACAGTGGACAGCCTTTAACGATGGATTTACTTTTAACGAGACATCAACAGACGAAGAAATATCCGCAGTCACATCTATTGGAAATACTGTATTTGCTGCTACAACCCGAGGTGTCTACCGACTTAATTCAGGCACCTGGAAAGAATTTCCGATAAAAACACGCAACGCCTTTGATGATTTTGATTCCTTGGCAGTCTCTGAAAATAATCTCTACGTCGCAGCGAGCCCAGATTTTTCACAAATGATGAAATCACCTGAAGCCAAAGAAGCGTACTACACAAAATCAATCACGAGCAACAAAGTTCAGTGGTCCATTTTTCATTCAACAGACTTGGGAGATACGTGGGCTGAAATAACCCCCAAAAACGTCCCGTTTTCTATGCAGGCATCAAGAGACATCACACTCTTGGTTGCCGGTGAAACGCTTTTAGCATTGAGTGACATGAATGGTATCCGTTCAAACGATGGTGGGAAAACGTGGACAGACCTCGGAAAATCATATACACACGGTTATATACCCGCCGTAGCGGTCAACGAAAATATTATTTATGCAGGCGAAATTCGCCGGACAACCGACGGTGGTAAATCGTGGGAACCGTTTACGAAAGGAACAATAGGAACCCGAATGCGGAATTTAGTAGCGTTCAAAAACGGGTTATATGTGCATAACGACAGTAAAATTGTTAAATCAATGGACAGGGGTGAGTCGTGGACACCCGTTAGTTTCAGAAAAGGTAGAGGGTCTCCTCGCGACCCCGATTTTCCGAATCAGAGGTTAGTTATAGCTGACGGAATTCCTTACGGTGTTTCCCTTGAAGAAAAAAAGAGAAAATTGAGCATTTTCGAGATCATTTTCGGTTCATCTTCACATAGAAGAAAAAGTAAAATGCGCATTTTCCACCTGTCTACTGATGGCAATACACTAAGTCCAGTCCGAGGACTCCCCGCTCTCGAATTTGATGATGATCTCTACACAAAGGATCTAATAGCAAACGAGATGACGCTTGGTGAACTTGCAGTGAGCAATGACACATTCTATATTGAGTACAGGCGAGAACTCTTCAAGTGTGAACCCGGTGCACAGAAATGGACGAGCACAGGACTTATGGATACCAAAAAACAGTCCCGTAACAATCGCAAAGGGTTTCAGTTAGCTGTTTCAGGGGAAACCGTTTACGTCGGTAAGCGGGACGGCAAACTCTTTCAATCACTTGATGGTGGGAACAATTGGAAGGACGTTACGTCAAACTTACCGCTTCCGTTTAACCGCTTCAGAGAGATCGTCTTTGCGGGTTCAACGGTTTATATTGCAACTAACAGCGGGGTCTTAACCTCACAAACCGGGGAACGCTGGCGTGTGCTCACTGACACTGAAGGCGAGCGTCTTATTGTTGCGAGTCTTGCCGTTGATGGTACTACGGTTTACGGTGTGTGTAATGACGGTGCTTATCGTTTGGATAATGGTGGCAAATGGAAGCAGGTTTCTTCAGAAGTTCCTGATGGCATCCGAGAGCTCGTCTTCGCAAACAACAAACTTTATATTATTACCCACCAGCATGGCATGTTTCACGTTTCGCTTGGAAATGAAAAGCGGTAATGCTACTTCGGTAGATCATTTTTTAACGCATCCACAAGTATTTTGTGGATGCGTTTTTATTTTTGCCCCATAAGCTGCTATAAACATGCCGTCGCTACGCGACTGAAGAGGGTTTTGAAGTTTTCAAGGTTTCCGCGTAGTATCCGGTTCGGTTGCAAACCGAACCTACCGGCCCTGGGTCTGAGACGGTTCTCGAAAAAACAGCGTTAAAAGTTGATTTTTTTCGGCATTATGCAACCGTTCGGGTATATAATTGTGTCTTTAACTTTAAAGGGCAAAATGATATTATTATAAATTCATATCGGTGATGGACAGAAATTAGGGAGAATTTGAATGGTCAACGATAATGTCGAATTGATTCACAGGATTCTGTCGGGGGAAGACGAGGCATTCAGCGTGTTAGTCCGAAAGTATCAAAGGCGTGTTCATGCGTTGATATGGCGGAAGGTTGGGGATTTTCACATTGCTGAAGAAATTACGCAAGATGCTTTCCTCCAAGTCTATAAAAAACTTTCAACACTCAAGAATCCGAATCTATTTGATGGATGGCTTTATGTGATTGCGAATCGGCTTTGTCTTAATTGGATCCAAAGAAACAAACCGGCCATCCGTCAACAATCAATAGAAGACACGCCGATAGAAGAAATAGAAGAATCGTTTTATGCTAATTATGAATCCGAGCACCGTGAAACCGAGACTGCTGAACATCAGCGTGAAATTGTCAAAAACCTCCTTGAAAAACTGCCGGAGAGTGAACGCACGGTTATGACCCTTCACTATCTCGGCGAAATGTCATGCAAGGCGATTGGCGAATTTTTGGGTGTATCCCCGAATACAGTTAAGAGTCGTCTACAACGCGCCCGCAACCGTTTAAAGGAAGAAGAAAATATGATTCGCGAAACGCTCAGTAGCGTCCAATTACCTGCCGACCTCACAGAGAATATCATGCGGCAAGTCGCTGAGATCAAACCGGTTGCCCCGACAAGCACCAAACCTATCGTGCCGTGGGCAGCCTCCGCTGCAACGGCGATTCTTATGTTCCTAATAATGGGTATCGGCTCTCAACACCTTGTCCGTTTTCAGCAGCCCTACAACCTGAACGCGCAATCAGAAGCCACTGTTGAAATCATTGATGCGCCGATTGTGTTTGATACACAGACCAAGCCGGATTTACGGAACCAAGTCGGACGTTTCGATAGCACCGGTAAAAGTAAAAGTGTCGGTCCACAAGTTTCAGAACCTATTATGTTTGCTGCTGCGCAAGTAGAAAAGGAGACGCGCCCGTCAACAAAACGCCAGTGGGTACAAGTCAGCGGTCCAAAAAAAGGGCGCTCAGTATCGAACATATTAGCAAGTTCATGGGGCGATGTTTACGCGGCTTCGCGAATCGGTACCTACAAATTGGTACCGGATGCCCCTACTTGGACGCTTGTGAGTCCACTTCCTCCAGAGGTTTCTACAGACAACCACAGAATAGAGATGGCGGAACGAAACGACACCCTCTATCTCGTTTTTCCGAATGGTGTGTTTGCTTCAAAAGATAGAGGCGAGACATGGGCAAAACTTGGCGATCGTCCAAAGGGAGTCGCTATCGGGCTGGTAATAACGGATGATGCATTGTACCTTGCGTTTCGAGATGAAGGTATCTTTCGGTCCACAGATGCGGGTAAGCAGTGGACACCGCTTAACAATGAAATAGCAGACAGTGAGGTGCTCTCAGTCGCTGCGATTGAAAACACTGTGTTTGTTGGGACAAACAAGGGACTGTACCGTTTACATTTAGAAACGTGTGAGAAATTGCCAATAGACACCACGAAAGCCATCCACTCTTTGTCAGTTTCTGGAAATCATCTCTATGTCGGGACAGGACGCGACCCTTCGCAGTTGGAAACCGCTGAAGGGAGAGAAGCGTACATGGCAGAACTTATGGAGAGAGTTACGGAAAATAACAGCGCAAGTTTATGGGAAATTTTCCGCTCAACCGATTTAGGGAATTCGTGGACTGAGATAACACCGACAAGCAACTCAAACATGATGAAAATTGCGACGGACGTTAAAGTCTTGGCATTTGGAAAAAGCCTTCTGGCATTAGGAATGGTGAGTTTCCGTTCTCCTGACTTGGGCAATACGTGGACAGAATTGAGTAGGGAGGCAATGATGACATCCAATAGTTCTTCCCCTGCGGTAGCAGTGGATGAGAATACCTTCTTCAGAATGGGTACCGAACTTACACGCTCAACCGATGGTGGTGAATCGTGGCACCCATTTATGAAAGGGATAGTCGGCACCTCAATATTCAACTTAGTGGGGTTCAAAAATGAACTTTATACGATTACCTCTGGTGTTTCTAAATCCAGCGATGGTGGCGAATCGTGGAAAGATATTCCGATAGATTCAGGCGAACTCACACTAAAACCAGTAGAGAGAGAACGTTCCACTTACTCATCAATTTTTCCACAATTAGCAATTGCTGACGGTGTCCTTTATGGTATCGCATCCGATTCAATGACAGGGAATACATTTCGTATCTGCCGTCTCTCTACAAATGGTAATGTATTGGTTCCTATCCAAGGGGTTCCTGCTGTCGGCGAAGATCCTTCCATAACGGATACAAAGGCGTGGGCAAATATAATAGGTCAACTTGAAAGACCTCTCAGCGCGTTTGCGGTCAGTCATGAGATCTTCTACATAGAACACAATCGTCAACTTCTGCGATGGAAACGCGGCGAATCGGAATGGTTTAACACGGGACTTGTAGATACAGGCGAAACCTCTAAGGCGCGTGCTGCTGCCATGAGAGGTTTCGAGCTTGCTGTCTCTGACGAAACCGTCTACGTCGGAAAACGGGACGGACATCTTTTTCAATCGCTCGATGGTGGCAACACATGGAAAGACTTGACGACAATTTTGCCCCTGCGTTTTGAGCGTTTCGACCAGATAACCTTCGCGGGTTCAACAGTGTACGTCGCCACCGACGCGGGGGTCTTGACCTCAGAAGATGGTGAACATTGGCGCGCAATTACGGATACGGCAGGAACGCACACGCGCATTGATCACATCGTTGTGGATACCGCAACAGTTTACGGTGCTGGGGACACAGGTGTCTATCGATTGAACAATCGCGAGGCATGGGAAAAGATCTCGCCAGAAGTGCCAAATAGCGTCCAGTCGCTTGTTATTAGGGACGATAGACTTTATATCGCTACCAAACAGCGCGGGATGTTCCGCATTTCTGTAGAGAAAGAATAATAGTAGCAGTGCTGCTAACTCTCTGTGTTACAAGGCAATTAACGCTGCTTGAAAAGTAGACCCAAACAACAAGCAAAGCATAAAGTTCTGTTTCGCAATTACAGCCAAACCGTTGTGGGAATTGAAGGCCCTCATAGGTTTGGCTGTTTCGCGTTTTGGTAAAACATAGCAATACTCGCCCCAAACAATCGGTAAATTCCACTTTCCCTACAGGGCTATTAGTTTTAAGAAATTCGCGGGTTTTATGCTTTCTGTTACAGATCCGGTGCGGTTAGAATGCAGATCGCATTTGGGTGAGTACACCGCAAAACACGCACCTACCGGTCCTGGAGGTTCAAATCTGGGTAAAAAATGGAAAACTAAATCACCCTGACTTTCCCTATATGAAAAGACACATTTCAGTGAATTGTGATATAATTTTTTCAATTTTTTTATCGTTATGCACCATTCTGTTCTTTAAATTACGTCATTAATTAGTAACAGCAGTACGATATAGTCGCGCCTAAAAGCGTACATCCGTATTTTGTGGCGGAGAAACTTGATGAAAAACGAAGATGCACAACTGGTTAATCAATTCTTGACAGGCAACGAAAATGCTTTTACCACATTGGTAAAAAAATACCAGAAGAGCGTCCACGCGCTCGCGTGGCGGAAGATTGGCGATTTCCATATTGCCGAAGAACTTACACAGGACACCTTCCTCAAGGCATACGAGAAGCTCCCAACGTTGAAGAATCCGAACCAGTTCGCTGGATGGCTCTATGTGATCGCTGATCGGCTTTGTATTGATTGGCATCGAAAGCGAAAACCACCGATCGAATCCTTAGAAACTACAAGTGGGGAGGAAATTGAGGAATCGTCTTATCAGCATTATGAAGACGAACAACGTAAGGAAGCCTCTGTCGAACATCGCCGCAGACGCATTAGGAGCCTTTTAGAAAAACTGCCGGAGAGTGAACGCACGGTCGTGACACTCCATTATCTTGGAGAAATGACCTATAAAGCGATCAGTGAGTTTTTAGGTGTGTCGCCAAACACAGTTCAGAGTCGTCTCCAACGCGCACGGAATCGTTTAAGACAGGAAGAGGATACAGTTCAGGAAACGTTGGGCGGTGTACACCTACCTACCACTTTTACCGAGAACATTATGCGGCAAATCGCTGATATTAAGCAGGTTGCCCCGACAAGCAGCAAACCTATTGTGCCGTGGGCAGCCTCCGCTGCAACGGCGATTTTTATCTTTTTAATAATGGGTATCGGTTCTCAACACCTTGTCCATTTTCAGCAGCCCTACAACCTGAACGCGCAATCAGAAACCACTGTTGAAATCATTGATGCTCCGATCGTCTTTGATACACAAACCAAACCGGATTTACGAACCCAAGTCGGACGTTTCGATAGCATCGGTAGAAGTAAAAGTGTCGGTCCACAAGTTTCAGAACCTATGATGCTTGCTGCTGCGCAGGTCGAAAAAGAGACGCGCCCGTCAACAAAACGCCAGTGGGCACAAGTCAGCGGTCCAGCAAAAGGGCGTTCAGTATCAAATATATTAGCAAGTTCATGGGGGGATGTCTATGCGGTTTCAAAAATCGGTATCTACAGATTAACACCAGACGCGCCTGCCTGGACGCTTATTAGCCCACTTCCACCAGAGGTTCCTGTAAACAATCACCAAAAAATAATAGTAGAACGAAACGACAGGCTTTACCTTGTTTTTTCCAATGGCGTGTTTGCTTCAAAAGATAGAGGCGAGACGTGGATAAAACTTGGCGAGCGTCCAAAGGGCCGCGCGATGGGTCTGGTGGTAATGGATGATGCCTTATACCTCGCACTTCGAGATGAAGGCATTTTCCGGTCTACAGATGCTGGTAAACAGTGGACACCCCTTAACTCTGAAATAGAAGACAGCAGTATTAGTGCAATAGCTGCTGTTGAAAATACAGTGTTTATCGGGACAAACCGGGGACTCTACCGCTTGCATTCAGAGACATGGGAAAAATTGCCGGTTACCCCAAAAGCCATTCACGCTTTGTCCGTCTCTGGAAACAGTCTCTACGTCGGCACAGGACACGATCCCTCTCAATTGAAAACCGCTGAAGGAAGGCAGGCGTACTTCGATGAGTTTATGCGCAACATTCATTCCGACGTAATATGGACATGGAATGTTTTCCGATCAACCGATTTGGGAGATTCGTGGACCGATATAACACCGACAAGCAAATCATCCAAGCTGAAAATCCCTACAGCCGCTGAAGTCTTTGCAGCTGGAGATACCATCCTGGTATCTGGAGTGATAAGCTTTCGTTCAACGGACGGAGGCGAAACATGGACAGAATCTGGCACCGACATAACGACATCGACTCTTGCAGCAGTAGACGAAAACACCCTCTTTAAGGTCGGAACCACCGAATTGACCCGCTCAACCGATGGCGGTGAATCGTGGCACTCATTTACGAACGGGTTAGTAGACGTTTCAATATCCAACTTAGTGCGTTTCAAAAATGCGATCTACACGAGCAACTCCAAAGGTATTATGAAATCCATCGATGGCGGTGCGTCGTGGAAAAATCTTCCGTTGAATTCTGGTGAGCTCACGCTAAAACGAGCAGCAAAAGCCTATCGTCTGATTTCTCCAAAATTAGCAATCGCCGATAGTGCACTTTATGGGGCCGCGACTGCTTCAGTTACACAAAATAAATTGAACATTTGCCGTATCTCTGAAAATGGAAATGTGTTAGTCCCTATCCAAGGGATACCCGCCGTTGGCAAAGTCCCTCCCATCACAGATACAAAAGCGTGGGCGGATCTAATAGGGCAATTTGAAATATCCTCCAGGGCATTTGCGGTTAGTAGCAAGACCTTCTATGTAGAACATAGGCGGCAGCTTCTGAGATGGGAACGCGGTGAATCGGAATGGTTTAACACCGGCTTGGTAGATGAAGGCAAAAGCAAGGATGAAAATAGTGGCATTCTGAAGCAGCTGAGACTTGCTGTTTCTGAGGAAACCGTCTACGCGGGCAAACGCGACGGAAGCCTCCTTCAATCGTTCGATAGTGGCAACACATGGAAAGATTTGACTTCAAGTCTGCCCTTACGTTTTGAGCGTTTCAATGATATAACCTTTGCGGGTTCAACTGTGTATGTTGCTACCGACGCGGGTGTTCTGGTTTCAGAAAACGGTGAACATTGGCGCGCAATCGTTGATAAATCGGGAAAACACACGCGCATTGATCGCATCGCTGTGGATACCCCGACAGTTTATGGTGCCAGCAATGAAGGAGTCTATCGCTTGAATGATCGCGACGAATGGGAAAAAATCTTGTCAGAAGTGCCAGGTCGTGTTGTTTCTCTTGTTATTAATGGCGATCAATCTTATATCGTTACGAAACGGCGCGGGATGTTCCGCATTTCGATTGAAAAAGAATAAGTCCTATCTATAAAGAGTCTAAATCTAAAAATGCAAAAGTTTATTGTTCCTATATGTCTTGTGCTCCTAATAGGAGCCGCCGTTTTTTGGTATTTTGGCGGTTTCACGGAAAATACCAAGTCCCAACAGGTAGACTTAAGTCCAAAATCCACAGAGACTGAAGGCATTGAGCAGCACATCTCCCTGGATGCGTCTCAGAAAGAAATTCTAACACTGGTAAAACAAATGGAGCAAACAAGCTTAGCACTCAAATCTTCTGCCGAGAAAATAAAAGATAAAGAGACAGTGTTAGAAACGGCTGCCAAAGTACGAACTACAGGCGAGAGTCTACTAAAAAAATTGACATCAGAGAATGTAAAATATCTGAAAACACTCTCCTTAGAAAAACAAACTGCTTATTTCAAAAAGATGGAAATACGGATGTACAACAACCCGCAGAGAAAACAGCGAGAAGTCCGTTCCCCCGGATCGTTGGATAAATCATGGAATCGGAGGTTACAGTTTTATATTGACGCAGGATATACGCTACCGGACGGTATAGGTTTCAAATAAGCGTGTATTCCAGAAATAAAATGAAAAAGTTATCCACCGTCGCTTATCTCGCGTTTCTCTTAATAGGGGCAACCGCTCTATGGTATTTTGGACATCATCGTCCCGCCCAGAAAATACTGAAGGCTGAGCCACAGAAGATATATCGCCCTGTAACGCCATTAGCAACGGATACATCCACCGCTAAGCAGCAGACAGCAGAAACCAACCCTGTACATTCAGCACCTGAAGAAACAATAGAACCGTCCGTTACTGAGATTGACAACGGGACTTCTGCTACCTTAATTTCTGATGTGCCCAACACTGGCATCGAAAACCAAAATGATGTCAAAGGGACTAAGCACGGAGATACACAACACGAGCACGCACACGAAGAAACTATCTCCATGTCCGAAAAAATTAAAATGATGGAAAGAGAACATAATGAAATCATAGACAGGGCCCTATATCTATCAGAAGCCGCACGCTCCCGAGTGAAAGCGGCCCCAAAGATGATAGCAGCAACGTTGAACCAAATGCCACTTGAAGAACAGCGCGCTTTATTAAGCGAGTGCCGAAAAACAACTTATTCAGAAACCTCCCAAGTCTATATCCCAGAACAGATAAGCCATCTCTTTCCAGATCGGGCGGATATGGCAGACCAAGTCTGGAATACATTTGTAGACGCTTTGGCAGAACACGGTTATAGGATTCCATCAGAGTGGACAGAACTACAATAAAAAACACATGTTCCGAAGTGGTGTTGAATACAAAAAACTTTGGTCTTCTGTTGTAGCAGCAGCAAATCTATCCATCAATGGATAAGGAGTTCAAAAGTGAAAAGACCTCTCATGCCAACCTATATTGCTCTTTTCTTAATCGGTGCGACCGCGCTATGGTATTTTGGACATCATCGTCCCGCCCAGAAAATACTGGAGGCTGAGCCACAGAAGATATATCGCCCTGTAACGTCATTAGCAACGGATACATCCGCCGCTAAGCAGCAGACAGCAGGAACCAATTCTGTACACGCATCCCCTAAAGAAACACGAGAACCGTCCGTTACTGAGATTAGCAACGGGACTTCCTCTACCTCAATTTCTGATGTGCCCAACACTGGCATCGAAAACCAAAACGATGTCAAAGGGACTAAACACGGAGATACACAACACGAGCACGCACACGAAGAAACTATCTCGGTGTCCGAAAAAATTAAAATGATGGAAAGAGAACACAATGAAATCGTAGACAGGGCCCTACAACTATCAGAAGCCACACTCTCCGGATTGAAAGCGGACTCAAAGATGATAGTAGCAACGCTGAATCAAATGCCGCTTGAAGAACAGCGCGCTTTATTAAACGAGCTCCGAAAATCAATTTATTCAGAGGCATCCGAAGTCCATTTCCCAGAACAGATAAGCCACCTCCTTCCAGATCCGGTAGATCTGGCAGACCAAACCTGGAATTTTTTCGTAGACGCTTGGGCAGAACACGGTTATAGGATTCCAGCGGAGTGGACAGAACTAAAGTAGACCCAAACTACAAGTGAAGCATAAAGTTCTACTTCACGATTACAGCCAAACCTGTGTTGGAGCTAAAGGTTTTTTCATAGATTTGGCTGTTTTGCGTCCTGTTGGAAAATGCAATCTTTGCCAACTGACTGGAACACAGAGCCATCTACACGGATATTGAAATAGAAATGGTATAAGATTATAATTCAGAATTATGCACCCATTTTGCACCTAATACGCATCGTTATAAATTGATCGGAGGTGATCGCATGAAAAACAGTGATGTTGAACTCATACACCGCATTCTTGATGGCGATGATAGTGCCTTCAGTGAACTGGTAAAAAAATACCAAAAACCGGTTCATACGCTTGTGTGGCGGAAAATAGGGGATTTCCATATCGCTGAGGAAATTACACAGGATACATTTCTGAAAGCGTACCAGAGACTTGCAACGTTGAAACAGCCGCAGCGTTTTACGGGTTGGCTTTATGTCATAGCCGCGAATAACTGCAAGATGTGGCTACGCAAAAAGCGTTTACGGACGGAGTCACTTGAGGAAGTGGATAGCGCGCAGTTAGAAAAAGCGACGTATTCTCAATATGTGATTGAAGAAAATGAGCAGATAACGGCAGAAGCACAGCGCGAAGTCGTAAAACAGCTGCTTGCGAAACTTCAAGAGAGTGACCGGACAGTTATCACGCTGCATTACTTCAGTGAAATGTCGGCTGCGGAGATTGGCGCGTTTCTGGGTGTATCCGTGAATACAATTAAGAGTCGTCTCCGCCGGGCACAGCAACGTTTGAAGCAAGAGGAACCGATAGTCCGAGAGGCGTTGGAGCATTTTCAAATCACGCCGCATCTGACGGAGAATATCATGCGCGAGATTTCGCGTTTGAAACCGATTGCCCCGTCTGGTGGTAAACCTATCGTGCCGTGGGCAGTCTCTGCTGCGACAGCACTATTTATCTTCTTAATAATGGGTGTCAGTTCTCAATACCTTGCTCGCTTTCAGAAACCATACAATATAGACGCGCACTCTGAAATGACCGTTGAAATCATTGATGCCTCCGTTGTCCTTGACACACAAGCGAAAGCGGATTTACGGAACCAAGCTGGGCGTTTTGAGAGTACCGGTCAGAACAACGGTGCTGGTCCACAACTGTCGGAACCTGTTACGCTGGGTGCAGCGCAGATAGAAAAGGAGACGCGCCCGTCAACACAGCAGCAGTGGGTACAGGCAAGTGGTCCTGAAAGAGGCGCGATAACATCAGGTTTAATGGCAAGTTCTAAAGGAGATATCTACGCTGCTTCGCCAGTCGGTGTTTATAGATTGGCACCAGACGCACCTACATGGACGCTCATTAACACCTCTGTGGCAATCGGGAACACTACTACGCCGATGGCGGAACGAGGTGATACGCTTTATCTTGTCTCTACCAGTGAGGTGTTAACTTCAGTCGATAGCGGTGAAACGTGGCATTCGCTTGGTGAACGTCCAAAAGGACATGCTACCGGACTTGTAATAACGGACGAAGGATTATACCTTGCTCTTGACAATCAGGTTTTTCGATCCGAAGATGCGGGTAAGCAGTGGACCCCCGTAATTGATGAAAACGCTGCGGGAATCATTCTGGCAATTGCTGCTATTGAAAGCACTGTATTTGTTGGCACAAATCAAGGTCTTTACCGTGTGCGTTCAGGGACATGGGAGAAATTGAGGATTGAAACATCCAAAGCTATCCACTCTTTGACAGTCTCTGAGAACACTCTCTATGTCGGGACCGGTCTTGATTTTGCTCAATTGGAAACCGCTGATGGTAGAGGCGCATACGCAAAACAAATTATGGAACAATTTATGGGAGTCAACAGTTCAAATTCATGGGAAATTTTCCACTCAACCGATTTGGGGGATTCATGGACTGAGATAACACCCACAAGTTTGTCACCTATGGACAAAATATCGCCGAGCGTTAAAATCTTCGTGATTCGTGAGACCGTTTTAGCAATGGGAATGTTGTCCACCCTCCGCTCAACAGATGGTGGAAAAACATGGATGGGTTCTGATTTTGATCCCAACACATTTGACCTGCAATCGATGATGGATTCAGTGGCGCCCAGTACATTTCCTGCGGTAGCAGTAGATGAAAATACGCTTTTCAAATCCGGATTTTTCGGAGTTACGCGCTCAACAGATGGTGGAAAATCGTGGCACCGATTTGTGAAGGGGGTAGTTGGTACCGAAGTAGTCAACTTAGTAGCGTTCAAGAATGCGCTCTACACCAATACTGTTACGTCTATTGCTAAATCGACTGACGGTGGGGAGACCTGGGAAGCCCTTCGCCTCGATCGCAACGATTCTACGCTAAAATTGTCAGAAAAAATGATTCCTAACGATCTTTTGGTTTCCTCTAAGTTCGCGATTTCTAACGATATATTTTACGGAACCGCAGTGAAATCAGAAAATGAATTGAGCATTTTCCATCTCTCTGCAGACGGCAATCACCTAATTCCTATCCCAGGCGTGCCTCCTTTCAGGGACGATCTCTTCCTCTCCGGAGAGAAACTAAAAGCTGCATTCTCGAAAGCGTCGAAAAAAGATATAGTAAATAACACTTCCGATAGTGATGAAAAAATCGACGAATTCACTGAAATGGCTCGGCAGATGGACCCAGCCGAAGAGTATCAAAAACAGACGGGTGGATTTGCAGTTAGCCGAGAGACATTCTACGTGGAATATGGGCGGAGGCTTTTCCGATGGAAACGCGGTGAAGGTGAATGGTTTAATACTGGGCTGGTGAATACAGCAGCACTCCCTGATGATCTTAGTACGCTGACACTCTCTCATAATTTTAGTACGCTGGCGGACAGTATAGAAGACCTCGCGCTTGCTGTTTCAGGTGAAACCGTCTACGTTGGAAAACACGATGGACATCTATTTCGATCGTTTGATGGTGGCAATACCTGGAAAGATCTGACTTCAAACTTACCGCTTCGCTTTGAGCATATCTACGAAATAGTGTTCGCAGGTTCAACGGTGTACGTCGCAACAGACACGGGTGTCTTGACTTCAGTAGACGATGAACACTGGCGCGTGATAACCGATAAGACAGGCGTAAACTCGATCATAGACCGAATAGCGGTGGCTGGCACAACGGTTTACGGTGTCGGCGACAGCGGCGCACACCTATTGGATAAGCGTGGCGAATGGGAAAAAATCTCACCAGAGGTGCCAGGCAATATCATCTCCGCCACCATTAATGGTAATAGACTTTATGTAGCCACTGAACAGCGCGGGATGTTCCACATCTCGCTTGAAGAAGAAAACAATTGATGTTATACAACATTGAAAACACTGGAGGTTTCTCATGAAAAATCGTCTGTTTCCGATCATTATAGGCTTATGCTTTGTCTCTCTCGTTGGACTGGCGTTTTTACGCGCACCTCGTCCACAAGCTGAAGCACCTATCAAAACGGAATCGGTGCAGGAAAGTGTCAAACCGACCGATATGTTCCCAACCGAGGACGCAACCCCTTCGGACGGAACGGATGCAACGCCTCAGGCATCCCTACCGCTGCCGAATATAGACAACATTGATATGGACGAATACAAAGCGGCACTGCGTTCCAAAGACATCGAGCGCATGAAAAAGGCTTTGGGTCCAGAGTTATCGGCCCGAGTTGATGCTGGTATGCAGTTCATGGAGGAGAAAATGGAGGGTTTGGAAGAAGGTGAATTTCCGGATTTCAATGTCCAAGAATACATAAATATTCTTATGGGTGAAGACGCTCCGAAAATTGATTTTGCGAAAATTTCACAAGATGCTTTCCGAGAGCATTTTCCTGAAGGTGAACCTGCGGATTATGAAGCGGAAATGGCGGAGCGAATTCATGAAATCGTTGCTGATACACCCGGCGACTTTCAGAAGGTAATGATGGCTGTTACGATGGATCTCGCTAAGGAGCAAGATTTCCAATTCTGGGCACTTGCTAACTTTAAAGGCGAGATAGGTCAACAGATGCAATGGATGACAGAACAAATCTTGGTAGCAGGGGAATTAGAGAACATCGAGTATACTGTCCCGGAGGATATGTCTACACTGCTACCGACGCTTACCGGAAGCGAAACGCAAGACACGGTAACACCGACCTCAAAACTGCCAGCCACGATGTCCGCTACGGAATCAACTGAGCCGCCACCCACCCGTTCAAACGAAAACGACGGGGTTGCAACGGAGAACTCTCAACCGGAACTCGCTTCACCGATGTCGGTAGCGCGGATAAAATCTATCAGAGAACTCTTATCTCAAGACGGGACGGATGCGGGTCTTTTGAAGCTGCTGGAAACCGATAAGGAGGCAGCAAACTATCTTTTGGAACGTTTTAGTTCACCGATTGAAATAGAAGAATGGCTTTCTAAACAATCGACAGAGAGACCACAATCAAAACCCAATTCACAACCATTACCACCGGAGGTGCAACCGTGAGACAACGGACAAATATCACTGCTATGAGACACATTCTTCCACTCCTATTGTTTCTGTTTCTCTGTTTCAATAACGTTGTCGCAGGTGAAGCAGAGAATCAACCTGAGACGGAGACCGGAAATGAACTTGTCGGAAAAGTGATGAAACAAGCGGAGGATGCATTTGCACAGCACGAAAAGGATAAAAAAACACTAAAGGCATTGGTCAGCACACCTTTGACTGACACACAGCAAGCATTGCTGCGCCAACTTCTTCCACACACCGGCACACTGGATGAAACCTTATCCAGCACGCCGTACTTAACCTATCTGAAAACCGAAGTAGGAAAAGAATATAAGGATTTTCCGGCTTATGTTGCGGCGATGCCAACAGCAAAGCAGAAAACCGATGTGCTGTTTTCTTTTAAAAAAGCGTTACCGCCAAAAACAAAAGCAGAGATACTATCGGTTTGCACAGATTACTACTTCAAACTCCGCTCGGCGGCGGTAGAGAATCCGAAGCTTTTTAATGAAACGGGTTCGCTTATCGCATTCCAAACCAAACATTTGATGGAACCGTTGATGGCAATCTACCCAGCAGCAGAATTGTTTTCCCACATGTCGGAAATAACACAGATGGCGATGGTTACCAATTTTAAAGGCCAAATGTACACGGAAGTTTACCGTGAGGCGTGGCGAGAACGTTTAGAGAAACACGATTCGCAAGAAGGACTTCTGCGATGTGCGATTGCCACACCGGCTGAATTCGCTCTTGTGCGTTCATTTTTTAACGATACAGCAGCCCTTGAAAAATGGATTAAAACGCCCTTGAAAATAGAAAAGGCATCTGAAGCGAAAAAGAGCAAGTAAATAGATAAATCATATCCTGTTTCGGTGATTTCAAGCAGCACATCAGGCGTAATGCAGCAGATGCGGTAGGTCGTTTTCTAACTTGTCCACAAGGTAATTGTAGACAAGTTTTTTGGGTAGACATATTATGTCAACAAGAACACCTAATTTAGCGTTAAAACTTATGATTCAGATGCCGAACGGAGATTGAACTGTTTTATGAAATCTTGTTTATACGCAATACTGTTTGTAATGCTCATTGTGCCGCTCTCTGTTTTCGCTGAAACGGATACAACTGAAAAGGATAAGATCCCAAAAACGAAAAGAAGCATCTGGCAGCGGATTTTCCCTCGTACTGGTGATATAGAAGGCACCGTCTACCAACATGATACCGATACACCCTTGATTGAAGCAGAGGTGTACATCATTGAGACCGATCAGCGTCAAAAAACCGGTAAAGAGGGAACGTTCCGCTTTATTGAAATTCCTGTCGGAAAATATACACTCTCTATCTCCCATCCAACGCATCGTACGCCTACAGAGGTTCCGATTGAGATCCGCGCCGGTGAGACACTCCGCGGAAGATTTTACCCCGGCGCAGCAGTTCCTTTTATTAACACTGCTGACAGTGGCGATATCGATGGGTACGTCTATAGCCAAGCAACGGGAAAACCCCTTGCTGAGGCAGAGGTCCGGTTTGTCGAAATCGACATTTCTGGAAAGACAGATGCATCTGGAAATTTCCAGTTTACAGGTATAACACCCGGTACCTATACTTTGTCAATCACGCATGCAAGGCATAAAACACCGACAGCCACCAAGATAACAGTAACAGCAGATGACATCACGCAGGTGAAGATATATCTCGGTGCAGCGGTCCGACTCGAAACAGTTGTTGTAGAAGGGAAACGTCTGCCACCGACGATTAGCCGAAAAGAGATACGGGGTAGCGAATTGATTCGGATTCCCGGCACCGGACGCGACGCGCTCAAGGGGCTCACGACGTTGCCGAGCATCGGTATCCCTAACGATCTCTTCGGTATTCTCTATATTCGGGGGAGTGCACCTGGGGAGACGCTTATCTATCTCGACAGAACGCCGCTCGGCTATCCGTTTCACTACGGTGGTCTCTTTTCAACGATTAACGCGAATAGTATTGAGGACATCCAGATTTATGCCGGTGGGTACGGTGCGGAATTTGGGTTAGACTCACAATCGGTGATTGACATCCGTTCCCGTGAACGCTTGAAAAAACAGTGGGCAGGTGCAATCGATTTAAACATCTTATCGCCCACTGGATCCCTTGAAGCCAAAATCGGAGACAAAGGGTACGCCGCCATCTCTGGACGTTTCACCACCCTTGATCTCCTCTTAGGGCTATTTTTTGATTGGACCCTCCCGAACTGGTCAGACTATCAACTCAAATTTGCATACCAACTTACGCCAAAGCATCACTTGACACTCAACGGCTTAGGGGCGACAGATGACTTCGACTTTTCTAATACTGATTTCGCTTTCTATTTCAAAAACGGGTTTGAGGCAGAAGGTATCCATCTTCGTTCTATTCTCACAGACAGACTTACGTCTCATCTCTCATTGACGCGCTCTCACAGTTTTCTTAATATCCATCTCGGCAGCACCTCACGCCAAGAAGACCAACCTGAGAATGAAGGGTTCATCTACAATATCAAAGTGAACACCCCGATGTATATGCTTCGCGAAGATATATCCTATAAGCTAACACCGACACTTCAATTGGAGCCGGGATTCCTGCTTGCTGTTAGTCCAGCGAAAAGCCATACACGTACCTCTGCCCCCGAAAAGATAGATTTTGAAAGTGAGGAGCCACCGGCATGGATGCAGAAACTTGACGAATTCAATTACACGTTTCGGCGTGCGGAGGGATACCTACAGGCACGCTACGATCCGCTATCGTTTCTGTCTATCGCGCTTGGGGTGCGGTTGGATTACCTGAACCTGACAGAAGAGCTTTCCGTTCAGCCGCGCGGAAGTCTCAGTCTCAAATTACCATCGACATCCACACTCCGGTTCGCTTACGGCAGATATGAACAGAGTCCACTGGCATATCAGGTACTAAAGGTAGAGGGCACCCGAGACCTAAAATCAAGTCTAACCGAGCATTACGTCGTGGAATTGGAGCATGAACTCTCACCACAAACGGAACTCAAGTTCGCGCTTTATTACAAAAACATGCAAAGATTAGTCACGCGGTCTGTCAATCTTGACGCACTCTTTTCCGACTCGGATGCCGCTACGACGACGGCGTACCTAAATCAAGGCACAGGGTTTGTGGGGGGTGCAGAGATATTTCTAAGACACCGTGTTAGCGAGAAGTTCTTCGGGTGGCTATCTTACGCCTACACTCACCTTGAACGGCGTGAAACACCAGACGATGTTTATAAACCGTTTGTGTTTGATAACACACACGTTGTTAGCATAGTTGCCAATTACAACCCAACCACGAAAACGGAGATCGGCGCGAAGTGGCAATATTCCAGTGGTACCACCGCAGTTCCCTTAAACGCCCTCATCATGGTCCAGGATCCTGTAACAATAGGCATGCATCCACTCATTTCTGACGTTGCGGGTGCAATTTTTCCGACAGAGTTTCCGGCGTATCATCGCTTGGATCTCCGTTTTAGTAGAAAAAGAAAGTACTGGGGACTCCCCGTAACAGCATATACTGAAATCTGGAATGCTTATAGAAGGAAAAATACGATCAGGTTCCGTTTGGCAGGTGGATTAGCCGATAGACTGGAGGCGGAGCTTGAAGAGCTGGAAGCGGAGCTGGAAGCGTTGGAATTTGAGGAGGGCATGGAGGCGGAAGACATAGAGGAACTACTCGGCATTGACCTCAATGAATATCTGGAAATCCCGCAATTGGGGTTCACTTTTTCTTTTGGGTTCATCTACGAATTTTGACGGAAATACAAGGTTGACTTAAAAGATTGCAATCGGATTCAAAAAGTGCTACGATAAGAACATAATCCCAACTTAAGAGGAGCGTTCCAAGTGAAAAAGCCAATTTTTCTGATTCTTATCGGTATAGGCGTTCTACTGCTCGTCGGCGGAATAGTTTTTGTCGTCCCGTGGTTTAGCAACATGATGGAGGAGATGGAACAGATACACGCGCAACAGGCGCGACATAGACGGGCATTAGAAACGTCCGCTCGTGAACCGTTGACAGCAGAACAGGAAACACTTCTGTCAACACTTCTTGAAACAGCAAATGAGACAGACTCCTCCCAAAGTCCAAACAATTTAGAAGGGATCTTGTCAAGCGAACCGTACTTAACCTATCTAAAAACGCGTGAAGGACAGGACTATACAGATTTTCTGGCGTACGTCGATGCGATGCCGACAGAAAATATGAAAACTGTAGCGCTCTCCAGAATCGAAGCGATGCTCGGAGAAGATAAAAGCGATGAAGCATTAGAAGTTTGGCTGAACTACTACTTCGTTGTTCGTGAGTGGGGAACAACAGTCCAAGAACCACTTGATAATATGAAGGAACTCAACGAGCTCCAGCAAACACATCTAATAGAGCCATTACTGGAGAAGAATTCAGAAATCTCTGGCTTGTCCGTCCAAATCGTACAAATCGGCATGTCTTCCATATTCATGACAGAAGATAACGATGTGTTTCAAGAGGTTTGGCGTGAACGTTTAGAGCAATACGGGGAACAAGAGGGGTTGCTGCGGTGTGCGGTCGTATCTCCTGTTGAATTTGCGCTTATGCGTTCGTTTTTCGCGGATATGGCAGCACTCCAAGAATGGATTGTTACACGTCCTGAGCCTGAAGCGCAGGAATCGGACCAATGAAATTTGTTAGGCAATTGGCACCACGTGAGTCCCGCAAAAACCGCATCCGGTATCATTTCTTTTGCAGCGCAAGATTTCCCTTTACTGACAAATTCGATGGGTACCGGACCCGCTAATAGCGTCAGTTATTTTTTGATTTTTCAATTTTAATTGATTTTTTCCAAAGCCTTCGGATTAAACCCCGTAGGCTATTTTTATTGGAGAAAAAAAATGCATACTGATAATACACACGCTGCCAATACAGAATCAGAATCGCGTCCGTCTGCGATAAAGACGCTGCGTCGTTTTTTCTTTGTTGCTTGGCACGCCAGCCGATTCGGTGCGATTGCGCAAGCACTTCTGACACTCACACATGGGTGTATTCCGATAGGGATTCTTTGGGCAAGTAAGGAATTGGTGGATCTCATCGCTGCTTTTCTCGATGAGGAAGCAGACTTGAACTTAGAGACCGCAGCACCTTGGGTGGTAGCACTCGTGCTTTTGGCAATGTTGAGAAATATTGCAGGCACTTGTGATGGATACCTGCAATGGAAGATGAGAAACCTTATCGGACTCCACCAGCAGGCTGCCTTACTTGAGGCGACAACGCATATCGACTTTGCCGTTTTTGATCAGCCAGAGACGTATGATTTGATACAACGTGCACGACAAGCACTCGGACATCGGCTCACGAATTTACTGCGCTTTTTAACAGAGATCGGGCAACTCTGTGTGACGTTGGTCGGGTATGGGGTCCTGCTATGGCTGGCAGATCCGCTGCTGGTACTCGTAGTGGCGCTACCCGCACTTCCGTCTGCTTGGCTTAAAGTCAAGACAGCGGAGAGAAGGTACAGCCACGATTACGCAGCGACACCTGTACGGCGCATGATGGACTATATGCTGAGTTTATTGCTTGGTTCTTCCTCTGGACAGGAAGTGCGGCTCTACGGTCTTTTCAATCTGCTTTTCGGACGTTGGCGCACGAACCACGAAAAATGGAAGGAAGAATCGCTTGCAAAGATCTGGGTGGAAGCGCGGGCATCCATCGGGACAACTATCGCTGAAATGATTGCTTATGCAGTCGCGATCGGTATACTCGCTGCGCGTATTGTAGACGGTCAACTCACGATTGGAGATTATGTGATTCTTACCGGGACCGCTGCCGCCTTCCAAGGGAACATGGAGGAATTGCTTAGGGTCATACAAAATATACTTGAAGATGTCCCGTTGCTTCGTGATTTGCATCTCCTTTTGGAACGCGGAAAAACGGCGCGTACGCAGTCAGGAACCGAGACCTTCCCGCAGCCGCTACAGCATGGGTTAGAAGTGCGTAATCTACGCTTCCAATACCCGGGTGCGACTGACGATGTTTTACAAGATATAAACTTTCAGGTACGTCCTGGAGAGATCGTTAGTATTGTGGGTGTTAACGGTGCCGGAAAATCAACACTTATTAAACTATTGCTCGGATTATACAAACCTGATGACGGAACAATCCGTTATGACGAGAAAAATATCGCTGCGATTGCCCCAGAACAGATAGCCCTTAATTGTGCTGCTGTTTTCCAAGACTTCGCGCGATTCCGTAGACCTGTGCGTGAGGAATTGGTGCCGGGTCCCCCGAACTTCCAGATTGACGACGCAGCCCTCCGGCGCGTCATCAGTGCGGTTGGTATTGAGGAACGTTTTCAAACTTTTCCACGCGGCTTGGATACATTTTTAGATCCTTCACTCGGTGAGGAGGGTGAAGGCGCGGAGTTATCTGGCGGCGAATGGCAAAAAATTGCGCTCGCGCGGGCTTTGGTTAGAAACCCTCAAATCCTCGTCCTCGACGAACCGACTGCTGCGTTGGATCCACAAGCCGAAGTCGAACTGTATCAACGTTTTGTTGAACTTGCGGCTGGACGGATGACATTCCTGATTTCACACCGTATCGGATCGGCGCGTCTCGCAGATCGGATCTTGGTATTAGACGAAGGTCGTATTGTTGAAGACGGGACACATGAGGCGTTACTTGCCAGAGATGGACTCTACGCCAGATTTTTTCAGGCACAAGCACATTGGTATCAGTAGCGAAGGGTATTCAGAATTTTTAACCCCCTAAATCCCCCTTATCAGGGGGACTTTAAGAAGCAGTGCTAAAAGCGTAAGGGAGACATTGCAATGCAGAACGGTAAAGGAAAATGGAAGACATGGGGATTGGCTGCGAAAGAGAGTATCATCGCATACTTCCGCACTTTTGCGATTGTCTGGCGGAGTGGTGCCCTCTCGCTTTCCGGGATGATGTTTTTCACACTATCCCTCGGCGTTCTGCCTGTCGGCGAGTTTTTCGTGACGGAACACTTGGTCAACGCAATCACGGCCGCTATAGGTGATACCGGCTGGTGGCGGCAAGTTGTTCCTTGGTTGCTCGGTCTACTCGGTCTACAAATCTATAGTACACTTGCAGACCAGTTACGAGAACCGTTACGCCTCAATGTCAGAGAAAACATCGAAATTTGGATTGGTGAGGGTATCGCACGGAAATCCAATACAATAGAACTGGTCGAGTTCCAGACCGCTGAATTCCAAAATGCGCTGGCGCGAGCGCGCACTATGTCCGGTGATGAACTCGAAGAAATTGTCTGGTGGATTGTTGACAGTCTTCAACAATTAATCAGTGTCGTCGCGCTTGGTATTGTGCTGTGGGGTCTCCATCCGTTGTTAGCATTGTTGCCGATGGTAACCGGTATCGCGTCTTGGTGGAGTGGTTCACGCTTTGCTGTCGATGTTTACAGCCTTGATGTAGAACAGACCCCACAGCGACGGGAGCGAGATGCGTTAGAAGGTATTCTGACGGATCGGGGTGCCGGTAAGGAAGTACGGTTATACCAAGCACAGGACCTATGGATAGAACGCTGGCGCAAGCTATGGCAAGAACTCATACAAAAACAGCAGACAATTGAACGGCGTAAATTTTTAGCGCATCTGGCACTTGGTATTTCACGCGCCTTGTTGTACGCCTGTTCGCTTATTCTTTTATTGCTGGCGGTCTTTCGTGGCGGACTTACCGTTGGTAAATATATCGCTGCTATCAGTGCCATCGTCAACTTAGACGGCATCTGGGACAGCGTCGCTGGTTATTTCCTATTGATTGCAGACGATATGCGGCGTTTGTCAGGGGATTTATATTCGTTTTTGGATCGTGATACTAAAACAGTGGGGAAAGCACCTTCAACATCTCAGAAAGCACCCGATTTGACTGCCTCACAAGAACCGTCACATCTACTGGTAGAAAATGTTTCGTTTTTCTATCCAAATGCGCAAGAACCTGTGCTGCGTCAGGTCAACCTAACATTGAACAAAGGGGAACGGGTGGCACTCGTTGGGCCCAATGGTGCTGGGAAATCCACACTGGCGCGCCTACTTCTTGGACTCTATAGACCCCAAACCGGTGTAATTCGCTTGGGGGATGTCCCCTTAAACGAAGAAAGTCGTCAGCAATGGTTTACGCATTGTAGTGCAGTTTTTCAGGATTTTACGTGCTACCACCTTACGGCACGCGAGAATATTATCTTTGGTGATCTCGAACATCCTGAACGTATGGAAGTGGCATCAACGGCAGGTGGTGCAGTTTCGGTTATTGACGGACTCAGTGCGGGTTACGAAACTGTGTTAGGACCGACTTTTGGGGGGCGCGATCTATCCGGTGGCGAGTGGCAACGCATCGCAACCGCAAGGGGTTTCATGCGGGAAACGCCCTGGCTGGTTGTCCTTGACGAACCGACTGCAGCACTGGATCCTTTAGCCGAACAAGCGATCTATGAACGCTTTATTCAACGCAGTGCCGGACGGACATCCCTTATAATTTCGCATCGCTTGTCTTCAGTCCGCACCTGTGATCGGATTCTTGTCCTTGATAACGGCACAATTGTTGAGGACGGAGACCATGAGACGTTATTGGCAAATAATGGACTCTATGCGCAATTCTTCAGAGCACAAGCGCAGTGGTATGTTTGAGGACATTTTCTTCATCAAACTATCACGGCTTTCTGAAGGCATAAAAACCTCTGATCTTTGTTGTTTAAGAATATTTAAGAATAAAAAATTTAGAATAACACCGAAAAGACTAATATCTGTTTCCTGAGTGGGATTCGTAACTTTAGGCAAACCTTCTGACCGATATTTTCCATCCTTCTGACCGATATTTTTCCACAAAAACACCATTTTTTCGCGGAATTATAGTGAATCCCGTAATTAATTATACACTTTTATAATATCATCAATAGATGCCTCAGCGTTATATTGACGCCTCCGCTTGATGTTAGCGAAATCCTTTTCAATCGGATTCAACTCTGGAGAATACGGCGGTAAAA
>JAJDTM010000027.1 GCA_022827185.1 Candidatus Poribacteria bacterium | reverse complement strand
TGTTTTTACCGCCGTATTCTCCAGAGTTGAATCCGATTGAAAAGGATTTCGCTAACATCAAGCGGAGGCGTCAATATAACGCTGAGGCATCTATTGATGATATTATAAAAGTGTATAATTAATTACGGGATTCACTATATTATTCCACTGGCGTGTGTCAACTATTTTCCGTCCCTCTTTCTATTGGAAAAAGTTGCGTCTTCTGGAACTTCGCCGCTCGGTGTGCAATTAGCACCTTTTGCTGGATTCCTTTTTCTCGGTGTTACCATGCTGTTTTGGCGGTGGGGTGTGTTGCGGTATCAAAGCACAGGGCATTAATGTTATCAGTTGTCGGTTGTCAGTTGTCGGTTAAAGAAATTTGTAAAATCTGTAAAGTGTTCTCAAGTTTCAAAGTCCGTAAAGTTGAAAGAGGTAACAGGGAATTTCACGGAAACCTCTTAACAACTTTCTAACTTCCCAACTTTAGTACACTTGCAAACTTTGGCACACTTTCTAACATTGATAATTGACAACTGTTCCTCTGACAACTGACGACCAACAGAGGTAAATCCATGATTGAAGTTGATAACCTCAGCAAGGCTTTCAAAGTCTATCACCATCGTAAGGGTTTCTTTGGGAGTTTTGTGAATCTCTTTTCGCGCAAACACCGCATCGTCCGAGCAGTGGATAACGTTTCGTTCTCTGTAGCACGTGGCGAAATTGTGGGGTATTTAGGACCAAACGGTGCTGGGAAGTCAACGACTATCAAGATGTTGACCGGTATTTTAGTGCCGACATCGGGTGGTGTGACTGTGAACGGCTATATCCCACACCGTCAACGCAAGGAAAATGCGAAACGCATCGGGGTTGTGTTTGGACAGCGTTCACATCTGTGGTTCGATTTACCGGTGCAAGAATCGTTTGAGTTACTACAACGTATCTATCGGATTCCAGAGGCGCAATATCGGCACAATGTAGAGATGTTTGATGAATTGCTGAGTCTTGGCGATTTCTTTCAGATCCCCGTCCGCCAGTTGAGTCTCGGTCAACGGATGCGTGCAGATATTGCGGCTGCGCTGCTTCATAATCCCGATGTCTTGTTTCTTGATGAACCGACGATCGGTTTGGATGTGGTTGCGAAGGCACGTATTCGCCAGTTTATCCAGCAAATTAACGCTGAGCGAGAAGTCACGGTTGTGTTGACAACACACGACTTAGATGATGTTGAGAAATTGTGCAAGCGTGTCATTCTCATAGACAACGCGCGTCTCTGTTTTGATGGAGAACTCGCCACACTTCGGCGGCTGCTTTCGAGGGAACGGCTTTTGAGTGTTGACTATGCTGAAGCCTATCCAGACATCAGTATCCCGAATGCGCATATTGTGTATCAGGAAGGTGTTCGCGTGCAGTATCGGTTCTCGCCAGAAGAGATTAGCGCGGCGGATCTCATCGGGGTAATCCTCCAAAAATTCAGAATTGTGGATATATCCGTTCAGGAACCCGATATTGAGGAGTTAATCAAAACCGTTTACGAAGACAACCTCGCGCTTGAGCAGAAACTCGCCGAGACGGACGCGATTGACTTGACAAACCGAAAAAGCATAAGTTAAAATATATAAATAGGTTTTAGGGAACTCAGGTATAAGAAACGTGTCGAAAAAATAGGCGCGTTTACAAATGGAATCAATTTCCATAACCAAAAGGAGCAATTCAAATGCTAAAGAATATGAGCGTCATCTGTGTAATCGCTGCATGCCTCTTCGTTATGGCACCCGTAAGCGATGCGAATCTTGATGAAGACTCAATTGCGGGGATGTGGACCTTTGAAGAAGGCAAAGGTAAGACTGTAAAAGATCTTTCCGGTAATGGATCCGATGGTGAATTTGTCGGCGACCTGAAGTGGGCGAAAGGCAAATTCGGCGGCGGATTGGAGTTTAACGGTGCAGATACTTGGGTCAAAATTGGTACCAAGGGTGAAGATAAAACATTGGCAGCTCTCGATTTCAAAGAGTCCAAAGGTTTTTCGATCCACGCTTGGGTTTATGCCGCGGAAGATCCGACGGGTAAATGCGTTATCTGGAAAGGACTCGGTTGTTCAACTTGGTCGCAGTTCTTGCTCGGAACGGGTGCGCACGAGAATGGTCAAAATAGCACGCAGGCAGCATTTCACATCCGTGTCGCGAACGGTGGCGCGAAACTGGAAGTCCTTGGCGATGAACTCCCGGCTAAAGAGTGGGTACACCTCGTCGGCACATGGGACGGTTCGCAGCTTCATGTCTATGTTAACGGCAAGTTACAGAACAGTGAAGAGGCCAAGGGACCGCCTTGGGCATCTCCCGAAGAGGTCTATATCGGTGCAGATCCGGGTTGCGGCAAACGCTGCCAATGGAACGGTATCATTGATGAAGTCGTTATTTTTAATGTAACACTTGATGATGATGAAGTCTCAAAACTTGGTGACGGGATTGAAGGTGCCTTAGACGTCGATGCCGCTGGAAAAATGGCGACGACTTGGGGTAAACTCAAATCCACCCGATAGACCCCCTTTGAAACATGCACTGCCATAAGATACGCAGTGCGTTGAAAATGAGATGTCCGTCAAAATTAGGCGGACATCTTCGCTTAATGGCAACCCTATGAAACCGATTCAAAAAGCCGTTATCCCTATTGCTGGATATGGCACACGTCTCTTTCCCGCAACGAAAGCCGTACCGAAAGCACTCTTTCCGATTATCGCTCAAGACGGTATTGCAAAACCGGTCATTCAGTTGATTATTGAAGAGGCTTTATCGGCGGGTGTGGAAGAGGTATGTATTGTTGCGCAACCCCAACAGGTTGAACCTATTACGGATTATTTCTCTGGTGCGGTCGCTGACGCGATTCTCGAAAAGCCGGAATTAGCAGCGCAGGCGGAGCGGTTGGCGGAGATTGGGCAACGATTGCATTTCGCTATTCAGGCAGAACCCGAAGGCTTCGGACACGCGATCTATTGCGCAAAGGATTTCGCTGCGGGTGAGCCGGTCATGATTCTGCTTGGAGATCATCTCTATATTTCAGAATCAGAGACCTCGTGTGCGAAACAACTCATGGATGTCTACGCACAAGTCAGGCAATCCGTGACAAGTTTAGATCTCTGTCATGAAAGTGAACTCTCGCTCAACGGTATCGTTCACGGCAGTCCCGATCCCGAATCCGAACGGCTCTATACCTTAGTGCAAATCTCCGAAAAACCGACTGTTGAATTTGCACAAGAACACCTCCGCGTTGAAGGAATTCCAGCGCAGCAATATCTCTGCAACTTCGGTATAGATCTCCTTACACCTATCCTCTTTGACATACTGGACTATAATTACAGACACCGAATTGTAACGCACGGTGAGATTCAATTACGGGATGCGATGGCAGAGATGATCAAACAGGAAGGCATGTCGGGTTACCGGGTTGAAGGTCAGCGTTACGATACAGGAAACCCACAGGAGCTGCTCCGGACTGTGAACGCTTTTGGATTACAAGGTCCCTATCGGGATGTCTTAGTTTAATGTTTCCCCGACCTCTAAGGTGATAATTTCTACATCTTGGGATGCCGTCAATTCTTGTAGTTCTGCGGGTGTGCCTGTTAAGAGCGGGAAAGTGCCGTAATGGATGGGCAGGATCGCTGGAACGTTGAGCAGTTGTGCGGCATAAGCGGCTTCACGCGGTCCCATCGTGAAATGGTCGCCGATAGGGAGCAGTGCCAGATCGGGTTGGTAAATCTCACCAATAATCCGCATGTCCCCAAAGACATTCGTATCCCCAGCATGATAAATCTTGTAGCCGTTTGCGAATTCTATCACATAGCCTGCCGGTTCACCGAGATAGACGGTTGTGCCGTCTTCCTCTGTGAAGCTGCTGCTATGGTTTGCTGAAACCATCGTCGCTTTTATGCCGCCGACTGTGACAGTGCCACCTTTGTTCATTCCAATTGTGTTGTCAACGCTTTGTTTACCGAGCCATCCTGCAATCTCGACGATAGACACAACTGTCGGCGCGTGTTCTTTGGCGAGTGGTACGGCATCGCCTATATGATCCGCGTGTCCGTGTGTTATGAGTATCACATCCAGGGCGTCAAAGGTTTTGAGTGCATCGGGACAGACGGGGTTGTTTGTTACCCATGGGTCAATGAGAAGTGTCTGTCCATCTGCTTCGATTTTGAAGGTGGAATGTCCGAGCCATGTCAGGCGAATACCGTTGTTCAGTTTCATTTTTTAATTTTCCTTTAAACCCCCTAAATCCCCCTTATCAGGGGGACTTATGAACGCGCTGCGCAAGTCCAAGGTCTTTAACGTTTGCGCTGGCTTAAAACGATCTCTTTTAGTCTTTGCGCGATGATTTCTACTTCTCCGGGCATCAGGGTTTGTCCATTAATCAGTACGCCATTCGCACCTGCGCCTGCAATATCAATAGAGGGTTCACCTGCCGCAAGTTGCTGAAGGATTTCATTGCGTGTAATGCCGAGGTGTTCCTCGTCGAATCGGATTTCGGTACGAGGCATCGGTTGCCCGGCTTCGGAGGGGAAGCTGCGGTGGACGGTAACGCCTTGGATGTCCGCAAAAACTTCGTCATAGTAAGTAACTTGATCCTCGTAAGACTGTTGCAATTCTACATGGTCTTGATTCACATACCACTCCACAGCGGCAAGCAGTCCAACCATCTCTTCTTTACCTACTTTCATACCCCTACCGATAAAAGGATGCGGCGGTCCGTTGAAAGCGATCGCCTCAATCAGCGATTCTTTTCCGACGATTAAGCCACTACTCTGGGGTCCACATAACCCTTTTCCGCCACTAAAGAGTGCCAAATCCGCTCCCCTCTGCGTGAAACGCCACAGGTTTTCCGGCGGTGGCAGCTGCGCTGCAGCATCAACGATGAGAGGAACATTATGCTGTTTGGCAATTGCGCTGGCTTCTTCATAGGGGACCCAGAGGTGCTCTCGACTGGGGTTCGCGAAGTAGAAGATCGCGGCGGTTTTCTCAGTGATGGCGTTTTCTAATTCGTCGGGAGTCGTTCCGTTCTCGTTGCCTATCTCCACAAATGTAACGCCGACTTGACGAACAGCAAAATCGTATCCAACGCGACCGTGGCGATGGACAATGACTTCGCTCTTCATTGACGTGTCGAGATGGGGTAATTTCTCACGCTTGGTGGCATCAAGTCCGGTAATACACGCGGCGGTGCTAAGCGTTAAGGCGGCGGCGGCACCACAAGAGACATACGCTGCTTCGTTGTGGGTGAGTTTTGCGATCTCTTCACCGACCCGCTTTTGGAGTTCGATGATGTCTACGAAGTGCTTGGAAGCGTCAACCATCGCGGCGACGACCTGGGATGGCATAATGGAGCCACCGAGTCGCGTAAGCGTTGCGTTGCCGTTAATGACTGTGCGGATGCCTAAGCGTTCGTAGATGTTCATGATTATGGCAGTCAGCCATCAGCGGTCAGCCATCAGCAAAGAAATTCTCTTGCTAACCGCCGATAGCCGATAGCCGATGGCTATTAACCCACTTCCTCGCCGTCTAATTTACCGACATGGAGATCGATCTCCTCGCGTGTCTCAATTTTTTCCACTTTTCCGTCAGCCATGTGGAAGATACGGTCAGAGACATCCAACATCTTGTGGTCGTGTGTCGCTGTGATGATGGTCACACCACTTTCATCGTTGAGGCGGCGGAGTAGGTCGATGATTTCTAACCCAGTTTTGGTGTCGAGGTTTCCCGTCGGTTCGTCGGCAAGGACAATCGCTGGATCGTTCGCGAGGGAACGTGCGATTGCGACACGCTGCTGCTGTCCACCGGAAAGTTCTAACGGTTTGTGCTGCACGCGGTCACCGAGTCCAACGAGTGAGAGAAGATCAACGCCTTTCTCTCTGCTCTCATCGGCACTCATCCCCGCGAAGATCATCGGGAGTGAGACGTTTTCGAGTGCCGTCATAACCGGGATGAGGTTGAACGACTGAAAGATATAACCGATCTTCCGGCAGCGGAGCCATGCGAGTTCATAAGCATCCAGTTGTGCGATGTCTACTTCGTCAATGTAGACTCTACCTTCAGTGGGTTTGTCGAGTCCGCCAATCATATTGAAGAGCGTTGATTTCCCGGAACCGGAGGGTCCCATGATCGAAATGTATTCACCGCGCTGGATTTGGAAATTGACCCCGCGGAGCGCATCAACCGTCTGTGTGCCCATCTCGTACCGTTTGATGAGGTTTCGGACACGGACTGTATTCTCCTTCGGGATAAGACGCTCGAAGCGTTCCGGTGTTTCGGCGAAAGCTGCGCCGACATCACCTATTTGTTCGTTCATTTTTCTCTCCTAAGTGGTCGTCGGTTGTCAGTGGTCAGTTAAGAAATCCTTCATTACCGTCTCTGTAGGAATCCAAAGACTCCCGGTTTTACGGGTTCGGGTTCTGGCGTTTCTGGTGCGTTCTGTTGTTGTGGGATCGCAAACCCGATGAAATTCCGCTTACCGAGTTGCTGCATAAATGTAAAGAGCGATGTTTCTGCCTCTTTCCGAGTCAACTGGTACTGGTTCTGAACGCTCTTAATAATCTGCGAAATCGTATGCTTCCCGTCGCACATTTTCCACACATAGGTTCCGATAGAATCCAAAACAATTACTCTCTTGTCCGGAAGCATAAAAAGTTTACTTGTGAGCCGGACCCAGAGTTGATCTTTTTGTGGAACGACGAGTGAGGCTTCGCCTTTGTCGTCTATCTCCCACGTGATCAATTGATTCCGCACAGGGAACGACTTCATGACCTTTGCTCTGTCCACGTCGGGACGTTTCTTGAGTTTGAGTGTGTAAAGGAGTCTGTTAATCATATTTATTTTTAAGCGGACGGCAGAACGGAGTCTGCCTGCTACCTTTTAGTGGCATTTAATGCTTTCAGCAACCTTTTGGACAGTCGAGTGCGCATTGTTGCTCCCGATGGACTGGATGACATAGATACGATTAGAGTGATGACAGTGCCAGAGATGAAACATGAGTGCTGTCCGCTTGGAAAGTTTATCAAGCATTAGCACCGGACTGAACGGGACACCGTCATAGAGTCGTGTCTGTTCTCCAATAAGTGTCAGGCGTTCGTCTGCGGTGTCTATATCGGATGTCACCTCAAACCCGTAGCCTCGGATTGCTTTTGCGTATTTGGTGCGAAACCATGCCTCCAATGGATTCTCTGTGTCTTTATAGTCACCGAGCATTACCTCAGCCGGTCCGTATCGCTCAACGCTGAGTCGTCCTCTGTCGGGTGGCGAAAAATCTATACTTTCAACAGGACCATCAGTTCTTCGTAGACGGTTCACTGCCAATTTTGCGATCTTTATAGGGATCTGAAAGCGTGCAGGTTTCGCGCCGAACGCAAACAGCAGATAACCGCTAAGCAGTTTCTGGCGTTCTAATTTGTATTCTTTCGGCACGCCTAACTTGAGCCCGTAAGCGCTCCACAATGTCTGTGGTGCATCACCGCGATCTACAATTGACTGAAAAACCCGGAGCACCGTAGGTCGCCAGTTCTCTTTGAGCCGTCCCATCACCTGTACGATTGTGATCCGTTTTCCGGCGTGGAAAATTAACCCGTTGGCACGGATATCGCCCTTCCAACTAAAACCGAGGACGTTGCGTTCTTCAAAGAATTCATCCTCTTTAATGAGGTTGACATTCCGACGGAAGGAGAGTTCGGTGCCTTTTCTTTTGTAAGTTTTGCGGATCAACTTAAAGTATTCGTCAAGTGTTGCATGGAGATCCGGCTTTTTCCGTCGCGTATGTGCCCATTTGAGTTCAAGGCGAGGCATATCACCATCGTCAAGCCGGAGATATCCTGTTTTCTGGTCTCCGCTGAGTCCGCTGAGTTCCCATGTTGTGGGTATTTCAAGTTGTATGCCTGCCCAGCCAAAGAGTGTCCAGTCCATGTTTTAATAGTTATAAGTTATAAGTTATAAGTTATAAGTTAAAGAGATTTCTGATTAGAAGAATGCTTCTTGTAACACAACAAGGTTCTAGGTTTCAAGTCTTTTTAATAAGGTAATTAGCATCTTTTTCACGCTGATAATTATATCCTCTAACTGATCATATTGATCAGAACCGAGATATTTAAGGTCATGCGCAAGAAAAAGGAGATACTCCGTTTCACTCGTCGAACCTATTGCGATCTGAAGAAAACGCGCGAATTCAGCAGAACTCTTTCTTCCACAGCCCTCGGCAATGTTCGTTGGAATTGAGGCAGACGCGCGCCTGATTTGGCTTGTAAGCCCATATATCTCTTCACGAGGGAATTGGGATGTTAAATTATACACCCTCATAGTTAAATCATGAGATTTTTTCCAAACCATCAACTTCTTGAAATCTTGCATACCTCTTAACTACCAAACGGCGGGTTGTTAGTTAAGGAGGTTTCTGTGGCAGCTACAGTGAACAGGACTGACACAAAGGTCTCTTGAACTAACAACTTATAACCAATAACTTATAACTATTAAAACGGTTTGACGATAACGGCTTTCGAGACAAGGGCAATAGCCACGGTCCCCATACCGATGAGCCCGACACCGCACGCGAACCCTGCTGCGAGTACCGGATTAAACATATACCAACGCTTCATGCCGAATCGTTTAATCATGTAGAATCGTCCAATAATTGCGCCGAGTAGTCGTGCGATCATACTGCCTGGATCAGCACCGATGCCGCCAACAATACCGTAGAACCACATTGAGGGTAGTTTGAAGACCCACAACATTCCGTAGATTGCGAGGCTTGAGGTGAACCCGGCGGAGACATAATCCCCGCGAATGGCTTGAAGCATCTGGCTATTCCCATCCCGCAGCGACGTTTTCCAGAGACATTCGTTGGTGGCGTTAATGGGCCACATCATCTGTGCGAACGGATACTGCGCGCTCGGAATCGGTGCGATCTTCCAGATGAAGTGCATCACCACAATCCCGCTGACAATCAGGATTGGCATAATCAGTAATGTGCCAGCAAGATTTGAAGTGAATGTTGTGCCAGTCAATTCAAGGACTCGCCACCCCTGTGTACCGCGCCCATAATCTTCGTCGGGTAGCGGTGCGAACCAGATATCTATCTCCTCGTATCGGCTCAAAATAAAGGTAATTTCGTGTAGGTACGGTATTTCAAAAAGATCGCGTCCCAAGACCCCGAAAGTTCGTGCGGTAATATACGAATTAAGCGGCGTGTATAGGAATGCGTAACCTAACAAGAAGCTCAACGGGAAATTAGGCACCATCCAGTGGATAAGCCACACGAAACCGCCCATGCCGACGAGCCATAGTAATCCCATCAACCAGATTGGGAAATCGCCACGGTTCGGAGGTGTAGCAATGGAGCCGCGTTCGCCTGCGGTCTTTTTGGATTTCCGTAGTTTGAAGAGCATCGGGATTGAAGCCGCCATGCCGACGAGTGCGAGGCTAAAAGATTTACCCATACCGTAACTGATCCAGAAATCCAGCCCGTTAAACAGACCGACACCTCGAACATCCAGCCCAGGTTTCCACTGATGGAGAATCTCGTATCGGTACAGAATTTGCGGGTTCAAGATGAATTGCGATGCCATTGCGGTGATGAATTCTGTCATGACAATCGGGAACGGCAGCACGAATCCGAAGAGCATTTGTCCAAAATCGGTTCGGAGTGCGAAAACACCTGTCGGTGCGAACCCTTCAATGCTCTGCGTGAAATCTATCCACGGAATCTTTAGGATCTGAATCGGTTGACTCATCATGACCCCGGTGAGCGAGGGGACGCCGATATAAAGGAATCCCCAAATGAGGCCTGCCATAGAACCGATAGAGAAGACCCGCCATCGCCAAGTCTCTTCTTTCCCGGTTGTTTCTGCGAGTGCGGTTGCGCCTTGTGCGGTAATAGGAGCCATCGGATACGGGAGCCGCTCAAGGTCCGCCGTGAGCCGGAACAAGATATATTGTCCGCTAACAACGCGTAATGTGCCGAGCAATTTTTGTGCAAGATAGATGGCAATAGGTAGGAACCAGTCAGGGTGTATGAGTGTCCGTGTAAGCACCCCAACGGAATCGCCTGCGGGTACAATCCACGCTGGTATTTTGTCAGCGATTTCGTAGGAAGCCGCCTGCGGGGTATTGATGAAGTAGGCGTACCAGATAAAACTTCGGTACTGCATTCCACTCCCGACCGCTGCGCCGGTTAACCCGAGGAGCATATAGAGCTCCTGTCGTCGAGCAGTAGTAAAAGAACGCCGAGCGAGCTCGGTGAATAGAATGACGGCGACCCAAGGTGCTGCACCAGCACCAGACTCACCGGATACATAACTGAGATAGATGGAACCTGGCATCATCAGCAAGCCGACGAAAAGTGCTCCGATGAACACTTTAACCGTTAACCCCGACTCAAAGGTACGGATACCGCCTTCAATGTCGTATCGCTGCGCCCAAGCTTGCCATTCATCTGCTTGTGTTACTCTTTCTCTCGCCAAATTAAATGTTCTCCTTTTACTCGTTATCAGTTATCGGTAAGAACGAATCCTACAACTGACAACTAATTCTCACTCGTCGCCTGACTCTTCGGTGCTGTCTGTGTCTCGTAACTCTTCCCAGAAATGTGCCGTGAAGATACCAATTGTCAGCACAAGTGCCGAGAACATTTGCCATTGCCAACGCCCTTCAAGGACGATAACACTGAACAGCCATAAGAAGGTGCCAATGATGATGATAGTGCTTGCTACTTTTTCCATTTTTTTAACTGTGGTCCTCTGAGCATCGTTCCGCTATGTTTTGCGGCGAGGGAATTAAACATGGCGAAGCCATTAATAATTCTCCACGCCCATAAGCGATCTGCTTCACGATAGTTTCTGGTTAATTACATGTTTTCCAGTTTCCAGTTTCCAGTTTCCAGTTTCCAGTAAGAAAAAACCTCTTTTCTGGTAACTGGTCACTGGTTACTGGTAACTATTCCTTAATCTGCGGGTGTCGGTACTGGATCCATCTGTGCTGTTTCTTCTTCTAACCCATTTTCGTTTTCGGTTCTGCCGCGTTCATGGAACTCTGCCCGAACATCGACACTGAACGTCCGCCAAATCAGCAGCTGCTTCCGTAGCAGATTAAGGAACCGTCGATTGACGCGTTTCCAAGAGGCGATCTCGCCACTTTCGCGATGTACATCCAAAGTGATTTTGTAAAGGTCTTCCTCTTCGCCACCGACAGGAGATGTAACGAATTGAATTGATTGGCTCACACCCAAGTCGTAAGGTGCCAACCATACCATCATGCCGATTTGATATGAGTCTTCTCCTGCTTCACTGAATGCGACTTGGTCGGTATAGAAGTCGCTTGCGGATTCATCTGCGTGCGCCTCAAAGTAGTCCCGCATAAAGACGTTCAAGCCGAGTGCTTCCTCTTCCAGCACGGTGAAGGGTAGGTTGAAGTGCCACACGTCCCCTTCTGGTTCCGGGAGTTTCCACTTACGTTCGATATCCGGGACAGCCATCCGTGAAGCTTTGATTGCCGGATACAAGGTACTCAGTAGCACCACAATCATGACGATAATCGTTGCGACCACGGTTGACATTGAGGAATAGTTGAGCGTCAACCCAGCAAGCCATCCAAAGTGGACAAGGGTTGTCGCTATGGCTTGCCCCATGAGGTAGCCCAATACCGCACCCACGATAGCGTATACGCAGGCTTCTGCGAGGAAGAGGAAAGCGATGTGGACAGGTGCAAGACCGACAGAACTGTAAATACCGATCTCTCGGACACGTTCATAGACTGCCCCAAGCATCGTGTTGAGGACGATGAGTGCGGCAATCAAGATAGGTACAAAGAGGTTGCCCATTCCACTGAAACTTGTCATCCCAATACTACTATAGAGGTACGTATCTTTATCACGTCCCACGAAAAAGTCAAGTGCGATACGGTTCATAAGCGGTGCCATGATGAGGTCCAACTTATCAATTGCTCCGAGCAGTTGTGGGTCATCTTCTCGTGGCTCCATGTTAACGGCGACGCTGCGGAGTGTACCCCCTTGGTTCATGACAACTTCATAAGGTAGAACGGCGATACTATCGGGTGTGAGGTGGAGATATTTCTGCAATTCACCTTCGAGCGTTTCATCACCCGTGGCACCGCGACTACGTTGCTGCTGCATCAACTGATAATCGACCGGTGTAAGTTCTTCACCATCGTTATCTGTGAGGTCTTTGAACCCTATGCCGAGAACACCGACGACAGTAAAGTCTGCGCCGTAGACAGAAACGGTTGCCTTGCCCATATCGCTTTCGGTGATTTTTAGCAGTTCTGCCATCCCTTTCGGTAGGACAATGGCGTAGGGCCACTCTGTTGGCCATTCATGGGCATCAGCAGGATCAAACCATTTTCCGTACTGAAGGTATCTGTCAATACCACTAACACCGGGTTCCGCTTCGTTCATACCCACAAGCATGTTCGCAGCGAAGGTCAACGCTTCACCCGTGAGTTGATGCGTCGGCGGTGATGGGTCCGATCGATTTGGCGTGCGAGTCAATTGCACAAACGACTGATCACCTGTTCCTGAGGATTGATACCAAGCGCGCGGTGCGACGATATTCCGGACGGTCACGACAGATTCTTCGTCTACCTGTTCAATGAAACCGCCTTGCTCTAAAGCGGCGGTAGCCTCTGCTACATTAATCGGTTGTTGGCCCTGTTTGACGAGGATTTCATTTTTCCGTTGCAGGAGCCGTTCCAAGGCGGTGAGTGTAATCTGCGTCTTCTGCATGTCGTTTAGCACGGAGGTAAGTACCGGTTCCTCAAGCGGACGCCAGTATTGGTCGCGGATAAGGAGACCTGTATAGCGCGGTGTCACCTGTGGGAGACTCGTCCTATTCGGATGCATAAACGTCCGCACGGAGGTAAACGAAATGACGGTGAAAGTGAGGATGACCAACGTGCAACAGGTCAGGATCGTCCGCCCTTTTCGTTTCCGCATATTGGAAATCCCTAAACTAAACGCTGCAGCACTTGCGCTTAATCTGCCGACATCTGCTTTATAAACCTTACTACCTTCCTGCCGAATTTTTTCGAGTTGCTCCTCAAATTTTCGGACAATGATACTGATGACAATAACCGTCAAGGCAAGTACAACGAATGCAATTAGGATAATCACAGGCGTTGTTGTAATCTGGAAGGCAGGGTGAACCTGACTTAGGAAGAAAAATACGAGTAAGAAGATTCCGAACGAACCGAGAATTTGTTTGTGGATGTTCGGAAAACCGAAGATGAGTCGTTCCATAAAGTAGGCAAACGGCATCAGCAATGCCAGATAGAACATTACACCGTTGACGACATCGTTCCCAGTCTGTTTAACATCCGGGTATGCACGTGATTCATAACCCCACGCCGCACGTGCAAGTTTCAATGCTTGTTGGTAATCATTTTGGAGGAGTTCTGTCTCCGCGCGTGCAAGGTATTCATTTGCGAATTGATGTAGTTTGTCAAGCCGATCACTGGAGATACCGAAACGTTTATAGAGTCTTGAACGGTTCTCGTCGAGCCACCACATATCTCGGACGACGACGTAGGGTGTAAGACGTATCTGCCCATTTTCACGGACGACAAACCCTTCGCCGGTGTAAAGCGTGGGGTTCTTCATACCACTTTTCGTTGCTTTGATGAGCAGGAGCCGTTTGCCGATCTGTCCGTAAGCCATTCCGATTTTAATACGGGTATTCGGTTCGCTATAGACGAGGGCGATCGGTTCAGCTGCGGAGACACCTTCTTGCTGCCACGGTTTAGACATGCCATACTTCTCTGGCGCGCTATCGGTGAGAGCATCGTAAATTTCAAGTTCCCGCAAGGTTCGCAGATAGCGTTGATCAACCAAATCGTAGATAGTTGTAGAGACACAAGGGAATGTAACGACCCGGCACCCGCGCCTACGGGTATTAATAGGCACTTTATTCGGGAGGAGTTTCGCGCCGTAGTTCCCCAAATCTGGGGCATAGACGATGTCCCCTGAATCTTTATCAAGAATATAGGCTTCAACCTCTTGGGCACCACCGAGCCGACGTGTGGCTCTACCCTCCATGGCTAACCCAGCGACCTCAAAGTTGCCTTTGTTATCGCCCATGACGAACAGGTCGCCGCGCACGCCCATCATCGTTTTATGTTTCCTGCGGAGCGTCAAGATGGGATAAGGTACCGGTTTATTGGGGAGTGCGGACTCACGTGCATCGAATTCGACAACATCACCGAAGAGGTTGCAGTAGAAATTCCCAACGCGTGCTGCGGTAGGCATTTCTTCGTCACGAAGTGCTTGGATGAGTAGTGATGCCAATGTCTGTGCTTGCTGATGGAGGTTGCCGCCTTCCCGCAAATCGACGCGTTCAATCGTATCAAGTGGGGTGTCTGTTAAAACGCGGGCATCCTCAATAGTTGCAAAAGCGATTCCGGTTTTGCCAACAAGCGTTGCGACTTCGCTATCAAAGGCGATTTTACCCGGGATGTAGGTTTTCCATGTCTTTCCACCACTCGCGGATATAGCATTAACGAAGTTCGACTGCCCACCGAGCCCTGCGATTGAAATGAGGGTTTTGATGTCCTCAATTTCATCCTCGGAGAAGGTATCTGGGTCTTCGTGTCGGAGTCGGAGCATTGCGTCGAGTTGCTCACGTGTACGGATGCTGTTCTTCCGATTTTTCTTTGCGGTGCGTACATCGTTTCGGATGAACCGTTCTACCTCTTTTCGGATATAGTCCATATCCTTGAGCATATCTTCGGAAGGTTCGCCCTGATTCCGCCACTGCTCAAACTGCATTTTCATCAGTCGGCTGACACCGCTGAGTCCTGTGAGTTTGCTGAAGTGCGAACTGAGTAGCGTTTCAAGGGTTTTTCCTTCGAGTGCTGTTTTGTCGGAAATCCCGTTTGCGACTGTCCATTGGCGTGCCATAACTGCTTGTCGAATTTGGTCATCCGTCCACTGCCAAAGTTTGCGTACGCGAACACCAAAGTCGGCATCCTGGGCGTAGGTAGCGAGTTTATTCCCGATACTTGCAAACTCACGACGCAGTACAAATTCGGGTTGTTGGTCGTAGAACCACCCTTTGTTGAACACACCGAACTGATCCGACTGAGATGAAAGATCAATGCTGATATAAAGAGAAGTATAGTAGCGATTGAATAGGTCTTGAAGTGCGATAGCTGCCTCAATTTGCCCGAGTTTCCGATTATATTCGCTGGTATCAATACGCAACATCTTCTCAATACGACTCTGGATGTTTCGGAAACGTGCGTTTCGGAGGGTTAGCATGTTATCGCGTAGAAGTGTCTTTGTCTCTTCATCAAAATCTGTATATAATGTTGGCAGACGCTCGATGAGATTTTCGAGTGCCACGATGTCTGTATCCGCTCGTTTCTTGACAGTCGTCAACAGTTCTGTTTCGTTAATATAAGATGCGATACGCGAACGGAGTTTCAGTGCCTGTTTCACCTCATCGTCTGATAGATAGTTTTCCAAAATGAGGCGTTCTTCAGCCAGATATTCCCGCCCTAATGTTCCAGTAGTTGCGATCAAGTTCTGAATACGTGTTCGCTCCAACCTGGCATTCCGAAGAGCGATTTCAAAAATACTCTGTTTATCTTTCAGCAGGTCGGCTATCAATATACCTGTATCAACTGTATCCTCGGTTTCATTTAAGCGTTGTCGGAGCTGGGTATCAATAGTATTGAGTTGTTCTACACCGGCTTTCGATAAGAATTTCCCGCCGTACAGCAGATCACTGGCACCTTGCCAGAGTGGGACTTCCTTGAGTTTCCGAATACTTGTCTTAATTTCATCTTCAACGGGTTGACTGTCCCGGATTTGTGAGAGTACTTTTTTGAGGAGTTGGGTCTCCTGTTGGATTGCTGCTTCTTGGGAGTCAGTGGCCTCTCGCAAAATGCTGCGTGCGTTTTTTGCTTTATTGAGTGAATGTAGATCGAGATGCCGGTCAAGTATTTTCTCAGGGGTCCACATCAATGCGAATTTACGTTTGTCGCTCATCTCCCAGTTTGCGAGGATTTTGTTAAGCAGCTCAATATCGGGCAGAAGTTCTTCAGGGAGATCTTTTGGAACCGGTATGTGCCAGTCGGAACCCTGTTGTACGGGATTCAGATAAGCGTCATTTGGGTGTCTGGCATATTCGTCAACGGTATCTGTTTCTACAGCGCGAATGAGTTTGTCGACCGCCCATACATCAAGTCTGGCTATCGGCAGTGCCAACTCCACAATTAATTGGTGCTGCGCTTTTCGGCTTGTGTTGAGTGCTACAGTGCGCACTTCAGCTAATCTTTCAACGATGTCCCGGAGGAAGTGTGTCGTTTGTAGAGCCTCTTTCTTTGAGCGGGCGAGATTTGTCAACAACCGACTCTTTTCTTCACCTGTAAACCCTTGCTTTTCTCGTTTTCGGTTTCTATCGGCTTGTTTCTTCTGACGCTCTGAAAAATCACGCTGTTGGTTTGTAAGACCTTCAATCTCGGAACGCGTTTTCGCTAAGCCGTCAAGTGTTGTGTCAAGGGATTCCAGATCAGCTTTTACGTTGTGTACACCGTGATAGAAACCGGCGGGAAGATCAACGAGGACATTTCGATCAATAGAAAATAGTAGCCTTCTGCCTAATTCCTCAAATTCGATGATATCTGTAGAGAGTCCACGGCGTAGCCCGTGCATTGTTGGCGTGCCGGGTGAATCGGTATCAGCACCGACAATGTCCTGTCCAATGCCTTCCATAAAGGCGCGCATACCAGCAAGCCCTTGGAAATGCCCGTCAACTGCGACAAACAGAACAGAATAACCTGGACGATACTGGGGTTGGCTAAAGAGGCGTGCGAGTTCCATAAGGGTTGCGATACCGCAGGTCGGATCTGCACCGGGAGCCATTGCGGGTACGACAGACATGGAGTCATAGTAAGCGGTGAGGACGATGAGTTCATCGCGAAGTGTCGGATCTCCACCTTCCAAAAATCCGCGTATATTCTGTCCAACACGGCGCTCCCACGTCATTTTACCTCTGACACGGACATCGACTTGATTGCCTTGTGCGTGTTGTTCCGCAAGTAAATTCGTGAGAACGTCGGCATCCTCTCTGGAGATCCAAAATCGTGGTATGTTAGCGGGGACAGTGCCAAATTTGTTTTCGGCTTCGCCTCGAATGGTTGTTTCTGGTTCGATAAAGATGACAGCGGTGCCACCGAGCATTGCCGCATTGATATAACGGGTACTGGAGTTAAAGTCAAGGAGTACGATCGCGCCTTTTGGGATAAAGATATTTGATTCACTGGCGGCGACAAATTCGCCGGACTCATCAACTTGTCCATCGTTGTTGTTATCGATGCCATCCGTTGCATCGCCGGGGATTTCATCCGTCCAACCATCGGCATCATTGTCAATACCGTCTGTCGCCCATCCGCGGATTTCGGAGAGCAGCGGGATCTCGCCATATTCATCAATAATGCCGTCCTCATCGTTATCAATGCCATCGGATGCTTTTTGCAAGTGTTCATTAAGTATATCGTCGGTGATACTGGCTTCAGTGATACGATAGCGTCGAGCGAGTATTGCGAGGGTATCGCCGTCTTGGAGTTCATGCCAAAATCCGCCGATATTGGTACCGTTGAAGTCGGCAAGTTCGCCATCATCACTATAAAGGAGTGGACCGGACAAGCCGCCTGTTGGAATGAAAACTGTGCTTCCTTCGACGACAGGGGTTGCCAAGAATTTATTCCGCTCATCCGCACGAATGGTTGCTTCAGAGACTTGATAACTTGAGGCGATGTCTTCAAGTGTTTCGTCTATTAAAACGGTATGTTTAATTCCATCTGCTAACAAGGAGGTCCGCACGAGGTTGGGCCAGAGGGGTGTGAGTTCAAAGGTATGAAGAACAGTGGCTTCAGGGGAGATCACTTCAATGATGCTATCACCGTGGTCAATTGGCACAGTGACTGGGAATTCGCGACTTTCCACATTTTGCAAGCCGATTTCAACGAATCGGTCAAAAATGTACTTACTGCCACTTGCGGCTTGGGGGTAACCCGTTACGCGACTCTCAAGGCTTGACAACCGTGCAATATCCTTTCGGATATTGCCGATAGAGAGGTCATCTCGGATCTGGATAGCCGCAGTTTTCATGCCGGTACTGGAAACCGTTTGTGCATGGATCGTATGGCAGAATGCCGTGACAAGCAATACAGAGAGAAGAAATGTTTTTTTCACTTTCCTTGCGATTCGGTTAGGTGAGTCTGTTGTTTTGAAATACATTTACGTAGATCCGCCTTCCATTACATTACAGGTTACGTTTTTGATGTTAATTTTCCACAGTCGCAGCCTAATTCCAAATATCTGATTTTTGGAGTCCATTATTATATAATCGTGGCAATAATTACTTATATTTTATACCATTATTGCAATTTTTGTCAAATTAAAATTTGCATTTACGGTTTTTTTGAGTTAAAATATAATTCACGCCTTCGTCTCTCCACTGAAGCAGAATACTCTTAAAACTGCACCACATTACAATTATGGAAGCGATGCCGAAATTATTAAGAACTCAGCGGCAGTTTAAGGATACCTGCTTGTCTGAGCAAAGGAGTTAAACGTGAACAAAGAATCCGAAAAATCAAGCGCGGACAAAGTTGTCTCGCGTATAAAAATGCGTCGTCGTGAATTGAAGTTGACGCAAACAGAACTCGCGAAGGAAGCGAATCTAACGCCTGCAGCAATTTCACAATTTGAATCGGGAACTCGAAAGCCCTCGTTTAAGACACTTTCCAGCCTCTCTGACGCTTTAAAAGTCACTACCGACTATCTGCTTGGAAAAGCCGAGAAAAACTACAATGATCTTTTAGCCGACCCGAAAGTCAATGCGATGTTCAAAGGAATGATGAAATTTACAGAGAAAGACAAAGAAACGCTCTATGAGTTCTACGAATTCCTCAAAACGAAAGCGGAGGCACAAGCGGCTACGACAGAAGAAACGTCTTAAGATACGGAGCAGCGGACTCCGCGTCAAACGAGATTCAGTTGATGCGCGAGGCTGCAACTTCGTATAGATAAACCTCCATGAACTTTGCTTAGATCTGTACATGCCTTGGTGAGTTGTATTCTCTGTGTTGCTTCAAGAGACTTTGGCGAAACAGACACAGTTTTAAGACCGAATAGGGTATGTACCGTTCTAAGCATTGATCAAAACCACCTTACCAAAATTCTGACGATTTTCCAACAACACATGTGCCTCACCAGCCCGGTGAAGCGGCAAAGTCCGATCTATAATAGGTTCTAATTGTCCTCGCGCAGCGAGATGGACAAGCGTTCGGAGTTCTGTTACTGTGCCGAGGGCGGAACCCATTACGGTCAATTGTTTCTGATACAATTTTCGGATATTAAGGGTTCCGATGTTGCCGGTCGTAACACCACACGAGACGAGCCTCCCGTTTTTAGCGAGACTTGCAATACTCTGCTCCCATGTCGCAGCGCCGACATGCTCAAGTACAACATCCACACCGCGCCCATCCGTTGCCGCAAGCACGGCTTCCGAGAAATCTATGTCTTTGTAGTTAATCGTGGCATCTGCGCCCATTTCGCGTGCGCGTGCGAGTTTTTCATCACTGCTTGCTGTAGCAAAGACTCTGGCACCGGTTAATTTTGCGATTTGCAGCCCCGCACTTCCGACACCACCGCCTACGCCAAGAATTAAGATATCCTCACCAGGGTGAAGTTTGGCACGTATCATTAACATGTGCCATGCTGTGAGATACGCAATTGGCATCGCAGCAGCGTTAACAAATGACAAGGCATCTGGTATCTGAATCGCGTTTTGGGCAGGTGCTTTCACATATTCTGCGTACCCACCGTTGGTTTGAAACCCGATGAGTTCTTGCGTGTCACACAAGTTTTCAGCACCACCATAACAATCGCTACAGACACCGCACGGGATGCATGGTGCGAGGACAACCCGATCCCCAACTGTAGTTCCGCTGACTGTTTCACCAATCTCAGCAATTGTTCCAGCGATGTCGGATCCGAGTATGTGTGGGGTGTCCCCTCGGCTGAGTTTCGCTTCTATCTCAGGTCGGTTCCGGCGTGCGTGGAGATCCAGATAGTTTACGGCACAGGCTTCGACTTTAACGAGCACCTCGTTAGCATCAAGTGTCGGTTTCGGTACATCAGTATACTGAAGCACTTCCGTGCTGCCCTGTTTTGAGAAAACGACTGCTTTCATATTGGTTGTCAGTTATCAGTTGTCAGTAGGCGAGGTTTCTATGGGAAATTCGCAAAAATACCCAAGCAAAGACACCTCGCTAGCGAAGAGGCTGCGTAAATCCTGACGGAACTTAACCGTAAGCACCGTGATTGAGGAAACCGAGTAATCGACGTAAACGCGGACTTGCATCTCTGTAGACGGAATCCGGCATATTGTAGTTCATAAACGGGTAGTATTTATGTCCGACAAGTCGGCGTGCGTAAGTTATCTGTGTAATATATCGGGTGCGTTGGCTCTGGTTGGGACCGCCGCGATGCCACACCTGATTGTTGAACATGATAACGCTGCCCGCTTTTCCGAGGTTATACTGGACTTTGTCTTCCCACTCCGTTCCCTCTATCGGATTCGGCGGCGATGCCCCGAAAAGATGTGAACCCGGTACGACCTCCGTGCCGCCGTGTTCAATCTCGGTGACATCGGTGAGGTAGTAATTCGCGGTAAAAAGTAGTACCGGTAGCCGCACGTTTTTTGGCGGTTCACCTTCGGTCACGATATAGTGCAGTGCGTCGTCCTGATGCCAGGACGTAATTCCGCCGCCGGGGAACGTCTGGAACGAATTGTTATGAATGACGTGGCAGTTTTCCGCGACAAGTGCCTCAGCAAAGGAGACAATCGGTTCGAGATCAAACAATCGACGATTGGCTTCGCTATGTTCAAACATCCGATGGCTCAAGTGCATGCGTCCTTCCGGACTACCACCGTTTAAGTTATTCGGATCGTTTTTGAGTGCCCACTCTAAATCCTGCCGAAGTTGTGTGCAGTGATCAGGTGTCAAGACGTTTTGCAGAAACAGGCAACCTTGCTGGTGGAAGGTCTCCACCCATTCTTGGATTTGTTCATCATTGACAACCTGATCCGCCAAGTAGGTTGTTTGTGCCATTGTTCTACCTTCCTCCGTTTTTTTTGCGCGTATGAAACAGTTTCGTCGGTTATGGGCGCGGTTTCACCGCGCCTTTTGTGAAGCGTGCACGTTCAGTGCCGCTACGATGCTATTTCTATCCACCCATTGCAGCGGCGACGATGATACCGAGTGAAACGAGGACACCCGCAACCGCGACACCCGCAGCGACATTGTTTTCTTCAGCGATCTGACGGTTTAGGTCATAAGGGGTCGCCATATCAAAGACTTTATAACCTACCATCAGCACTATTAAACCGACGATGCTAAAAACAACGCCTTCAATAATAAAACCGCCAAGTACTTTGAAGTCTACCATCGGTGCATCCGCTGCGGCTGCGTCATCTTGTGCATTTGCATTATGTGTGAACATAACAAGGGCAACAATTGCCACAGTAACCAGAACAAACGTGGTGAAAACAATCTTTTTAGCCATTACTATAGTCTCCTTATTTTAGGTAGGACCTATGAAAGATCTACCGCCGCGTGTATTTGCTTTTATTAGCACGACCGCTATGTCAAAATTTCAAATTGCACATCCGCGGTGGGGTGCAGATACTTTACCAATATGGCATCCTTCTCTTCAATATAGAGCCATCCAGATTCAACATCGTCAAGCGTTTGGGTAGCGGGAATCTCAGTTTCCGCGTATTTGTTGAGTCCGTCAGTTGGCTCAGCATCGTTTGAAGGCTCTTCCGAATCTGGGGTTGGTGTGTCGTCCGAGGACGATGCGAACTGGTACCGAGCCCGCAGTCCTTGTGGGGCACGTCCGGAACCAACAATGAGGGTGTAACTTGATTCGTTTTCGGCATAACTGAGCTGCCAGCTCAGTTGGCCGGTATCGGTCACGGTCAGCGCGTCTACTTTTGCTCCGGAACTCAGATGAACATCACCGACGATAGTGGTTTTAATGCCTGGGTCGAGTCCTCGGAGTGTATAGACATTCACTATGATATCTTCAGGATTCAGATGGGGTCCCTTACCTTCAGTACAAAAACCGTAGAAACCATCAGGATAGGTCCCCTTGAGTTCACCGTCTTCCCACTGCTGATACATAGCACTTACAGTAATACCTTCAGCGATCTGGGACCATCTTTCATCTTCAGTGTGTTGGTTCAAACGTTGTAAATAATAGGCGAGGACTAATCCGTTCCATTGCACAGGGACACCGAACCAAGGGTGTGTATAGAAACTTGTTCCGAAAACGGGAATTGAGGCGAAATGCATGCCGGGCCGGTCAGGGAGATGCCAGTGATAGAGAAACGGTAGTGAAGTTTCTGCCCAATATGTCGCCCGCTTGAGGTATGCTTTCTCACGGGTGAGTTCATAAGCCTCAATGTAGGCACCGATCGCAAGGGCAGCCGCGAGAACATCCGGTTGATACATCGGGCATTCCCACATTTGTGCGCCGCGTGGCAGCGCGAATTGTTTCATGAATTCAAGTGCCTTGACCCCGGCTTCACGCGAGGTTTTGTTGCCGGTGATACGTGCGTGTTTGAGGAGCAGAAATGCCGATTCTGCACAGGTGCCGAGTACGGCTTCGCCTGCGTTTCCGAGAGGGGTGGTTTTCTCGTTTGTCGGATGCCATCGCCAACTGCCATCAGATTCCTGTGTAGCAATACGTTGCTGTATTTCCGCTTCCATGTAATCCAACGCGGCATCAACATTACCGATGTAGAAAGGGAACTCCCATCTTAATATGTGGCAGGAGCCACGTGCCGCCAACCCACCTGGACCGGAGTCGTTTACAGTGTTTCTCGCAATTTCCAGTGCTCGCTCTTTTACTTCTTCATCTTTCGTCGCGAGGTAGTCGTACCAGAGCAGGGCACCGAAACCCGGTTCGTTGTGTGCTGTCCAGTCCACACAGTGTCGGGATTTTCGGGTATCTTCGTCCCATGTCGTGTGCATAAATCCGTGCCGTGAAAGTAGAACTTCTTCTTCGTCGCTACGGGGCGGTTGCAGCGGTTCGGGGGTACCATAAGCATCCGTCCAATGTGCCACAGCATCTAAAATAGAGGCGTTTCCGTCAACAATAATTTCGGTTTTGATGGAGACCGGACGGTCTGACATGAGTGGATAAGGAATAGAAGCCTCTGTGTAATTCTCCTGGACCCACGCGGGTATAGTGGGTAGAAATACACCGAGGGCATGGTTCTTCTGATGTTGATGCCAATTAGGTGAGGCGAATATTGCAGAGAGCATTTGGTTTTCGCCGTCCCACGTGTCAAGCGGATTCCAGATAATGCCGACGAGCGACTTTTGCATCTCTACTGCCATGACCGGCACTGTAATCTTATAGGGATGCGGGACGAGACGGTTATTGAGCGGCGGTGCTGCATCGCGCGTGCTTGAGGAACGTTCGTCATTTTCCAAGAATTCGAGCCCAGGGAAGAGTGCTGCTGTTTTCCTGTCGCGATTGCGCCCTTGCCCAGCATAAAGCATTGGACCCCGGAAGGCGAGGAGTTCCCGATTCCCATCAGTTCGTAATCGGGATTCCGTTTTAACACGCTTTGCATCTTCAGTAAGCGTCCATCCTATCTCATAGCTCCATTTCACACCATCCGCATCCGTTCCGGTGCCGCTGAACCGGATGATGGATTCACCTTGATTGTTCCCCGCAAGTTGATACTGAGTGGGAATAAGCGGCACCGATTGACGGTTTTGCGCTGCGTCTAAATAGGTAATTTCAGCGAGTGCGGGGCAGGTTGCCACCTGTTGATAGTTGCCACCTTTCGCGACAAATAGTATATAGTACTCAAACCCACCGTCAGTCGGTTTTTCATGCAGAGAAACGGGTTCTTGCGTTTCTCTGCTATTAGTTTCTGGTTTAGTTTCAGCACCACGAACAAAGACGACGCGGAGATTTTTATTCCCCATTACGACGCTACCACCTTCAGCCGTGTAGGTATGTAGTTCTTTCACCACCTTGGATTCAAGTTTCGGAGATGCCGGACGGATCGCGACAGAACCTTGTGCTGTATCACGCCCTTCACCTGCTGCGGTTTGGCATTTAAGCGAAACTGAAATAGTGACGACAGTTGAATGTGAAAAACGGCGCGCTACCCAGTGAACCGAAGTTTCTTCGCCGGGTTCAAGTTCTCTAACTGTTTGTCTGGGCCGTCCACGTCTTAACTTCACACCATTGACAGAGATGCGAGTCTCGTCCGCCCTACCGAGGGGTGCAGTGCCGGTATTCCGCAGGGTACATTGGACTTCAAAGTCTTCACCCGCGGCGACAATAGCGGCTGTTGCCCCGACACTCACAATTTCCAATTTCGGCAGTGCCGTGTGGAGTGATACTTTGATAGGCTGTTCTTCTGATGCCACGGATTCGATGCAAATATCTGCCAGTGCGGAAACTGGTGTTGACGTAGGTTGGTTGAACTCAAAGAACTGTGTCCTTTCATCACTATAGTGCAGGATTGCAATGCCACATCGGAGTTCGGGTTCCGAATCTCTTTTCCCTTTTCGGAGAGCAGATTGTTTAAGTTTTCGTAGTTGTGGTTTGCCCCATAATGCCCAAGCGTAGTTGCTATTACCTTCTATGTTGCATTCTGTCAAAAATGACACAACGATTTCTCTACCGGCGTAGTGGGTCAATTCGATTCCATTTTCTTGCCAATGACACTCTGTAGACACCGCCTCAAAACATCTGTCTGGCGTAACTTCCGAGTCCACATTATTATGCAGATCGAAAATTTCAATGGCGAATTTCACGCCACCGGGTTGTCGTGCCTCATCGTCAAACACAACACCGTCTCGTAAGCCGATAGAAAAGTGTAAAAACAGTTTTTCTTGGTCATCAATATCGGGGAGTGAAAGGGTATAGTCAATTTTAGCAGGCTCTGTTGGTGTTGGATGTTCAAAGATCGCTGGTTTTGTAACACCACCTGCGTAATCTGTTCCACTTGCGGATGCTTGTTCTGTCCCAGAAATAGTGCTTTGCTCGAACATCTCCACAAAGTCGTAGACCTCTTCAACAATCCCAAGTTCTAACGGCGGACGTTCAGGTTCCGCTTCGGTATCATCGCTTTCGTCTGTTTCTTCCGTTTCGGTTTCTGTGATTTCGCTATCGGCAACTTGTGGACTGTCTTCTGCAGTGTCCTCGGTTTCCTGTTCAGATGAAGCAGCCTCTGTTTCGGGTACCGCGTCGTCTTCGGGAATTGCGTCAGCAATCTCTGCTGATTCGGAGGGATCATCACTATCGGAAGGTGCGGCATCAGAAACCTCGCCAGCAGGGGACGCTTCTACGTTTGATTCACCAGACGCGTCGTCACCGTCTGTTTCTGGGGTTTCATCTGCGATGCCTGAATCGCTGTCAGTATGTGTTTCCGTGCTTTCATCTGTAGTGACAGCGGGAGCATCATCCTCTGGAGGCGTTGCTTCCTCCAATGGGAAGGGGGCATCGTTTTCTTGGGTTTCTTGGTGTTCGGAAACCGGGGTATCTGTAGATTCGGTGTCTTCTACGGAATTATCGTCGGTTGTGATTTCCGATTCCGTTTGGGATTCGTCATCGCGCTGTACATCGTCGGGTTGATCTGTCTCTTCCTCTGTGTGTCCGATGCAAGCGGCTAAAAACTGTGGAAAACCGATGAACATCTATTCTTTTTCGCTCCATTTCTGATTTTTTATTTGGTTGCAGTCGTTATGGTTTCTGACGCAATTTCATCATCAGGAAAATCTCATCAGAGGTTTTTTATGATTTTCGATTTCATCTGCTTCATTTCATCGTTAAGCACGAGTTCCGCTGAAGGTGTTTGTGCCGACGCTTCAATCTGCCACGCGCCAGATTCATCTTTCAGTACTGGTTTGCGTTGGGCAACAGGTAAAATGCCGAAGGGGGCATGTGGTTCAATTTGGTACCAGTATGCGACAGAGGATGTCTCGTTGCTGAGGTGATTGCCGTGTCCATGTTCAATCGTGACCCGAATTTCCTTTTCAAAACGGATAGGGTTTTCGATATGATAGACATAAGAGGTCTGGTAGCCGTCGGTATTATTTTCGTGAATAGAAGAGCCGTTGTGTGCGAAGGCGTTCTGTTGCATGCCCCACGCTTGGTTGAGGTAATCCTCTGAACCCGTGCCGTGCAAATCGGGGGGCCATTTATAGCCGTCCACCCAGATCATATCATCGCCTTCGCCCCACCAGGTGCCTTGGAAGTTGGTAACCGAGAGATTACAACCGATATAGTGACCTCTGCCTTCGGCGGAGAGGATCAGATAATTATTGTCCCAAGCGAGCCGTTCGGCATTGATGATATTGGCTTCAGGGGTATTTACAGTAATTTCATGTCCCCATCCGTCACACGGGTTTTCACGATGGAATTGGGCATGGAAATAGGCGATATCCTCACCGTGCGGTTCGGGGTACAGTTCGTAATCAACATAGAAGTATTGACGGTGGGTTGTGTCGCCTTCGTTGACGAGTTCAATCCTCGCGCTGCGGTTAAAGGGCATTTGTAAGTAGCAGTTGAGCGCGCAGCCTGTATTGAAGGTGTTGTTTTGGTGCGTGGAGGCGGAGAACGGGATGGCGTCGTAAGAATTAACGATTTCATTGCCGAGTCCAAAGAAGTCGCCTAATGGACAGAGGACACTCGGATGTTCTTCATCGTCCCAATACATCCGAATCAGGACGTTTCGATAACCGTTCGGCTGGGTCATCCAGATATGATTGATACATCCCGGTCCTTCAATGTCTGCGATAACACGGGTTTCACCGGGTTCAACGTTCCATGCATCGCTATTTCTGCCTGTCGTATCCCAAGAAGAGGCACGTAACGAACATGCTTTCTTGACCCGCGTCAACGACGACAATAATCCGTCAACATAAGTCATTAAATTTTTTCCCTTGTTCATTAAAACTTTCGGTCAGAAGGTTGAGGATGCAGATAAAATTCCATTTTAATTATTATACCACACATGTTTAGAAAATCAACACCTATTTTCGATTGCGTCTGAATGTTGACAGACCAGTAGCCTCAACTGCAAATCAGAAACAAACGGTGATTAAACCAAAAACTATATCAGGACTGTAGGACAGCCTGCATCTTTTCCAACCCAATCCGAGCAACTTCCGCCGGGTCTTGCTCCCAATAACTCGGATTGAACAGTTCTAACGAGATAACGCCCGAATACTCAGCGTCTTTTAGAATAGAGATCATCCTTTTCAGGTCAAGGATGCCATCACCTGGATAAACCCTATCCGCATCTGATTGCTCGGCACGCGCAGGTTCGGCAGGTGCATCGTTAAAGTGGAAGACTGCGATTTTCTTGCCGGGGATGCCTTCCATATCCTCTATTTCACCACCACCGCGGTAGATATGGAACGGATCAAGCACAATCGTGCTATCGGGATGGTCTGCGACCTCCATCACTTCCCATGCATGCTTGACTTGGTTGATACCATCTACAAAACCGAGAAATTCCATAGCGGGTTTAACACCGAATTCACGTCCAAGTTCGAGGAGCTCACGATAGTTCTCACCGCCTAACTGGAGATCAGCGACTTCACGCGGTGGGCTTGAGATGATATAGGTCGAACCGACAGCGGCGGCTTGCGCCATCCGCCGTTTCGCTTCTTCAATCGCTTCCGCATGTTCTGAACCTGTCGTATTGAGCCAACCGTGTAAGGCGATAACGGTAGGTACCGAAAGCCCGTTGTCATCAAGTGCGCTTTTGACATCCGAGAGAGAGCCGCCCTGTTCCTCGTAAGCCGTTAAGTCGTCGTTCCACAACTCAATTGCTGAGTAACCGGTTTCGGCAGCGATCCGAATCTTATCCATTAGTCCGGCAGGACGGATGGTGCTGGTATTTAAGCCTAACTGAAATTGTGACATGCTATTTTCCCTTACTTCTCTACAACGATCTCATAAATAGTTCGACAGTATTGCCTGTAAGGATTTCGTACGGAAGAAACCCCCTAAATCCCCCTTATCAGGGGGACTTACATTGCATTCCCCAATACAGATTTTCTTTAGAGATATGCGAACTGGTATTTATGAGACAGTCTTTAATAAAGCTCTAATAAATCGGACATCTACGCGCGCGAGGTCAATCACAGTGTCCACAGGCTCGCCACTGTATTCGCTATGGAAACTCACGGGACCTGAAAATCCGATGGTTTGCAGTGTGTTTACTGCCGTCTCCCAGTCAACGAAACCTTTCCCCATTCGGACGACTCTACCGCCGCCCATACCGGGTGAACGTGCCAGGTCCTTGAACGCCATAACCGCAAGATGCGATTTGACGATATCGAGTGCCATATTAATCGGTTCACCGACAATGGACAGATGGCCTGTATCAGCAAAAACGCCGACGTGTTGTGGGTCGAAATCTTTGACAAGGTTCATCACAGCACACGAATTCAGACCCATGGAAGTACCAGAGTGATTATGGATGCAGGTACGGGGCCCGTGTTGTTCGGAGAGTTTGGCAAACCCTTCCAACTGCTTATGGATAGCGTCAACCTGCGCCCAGTAGCCACCGTCTTCAGCGTGCCAATGCCAGTATCCGAGTTTGATATTTTCGACACCGGCTTCACCTGCGGCGGCGTAGACGCGGCGGGTCTCTTCTTGTGTTGAATCAAGGAAATCGCCTGGCGTTGTAACGAGTGGGATAGATAGACCTGCATCGGCGAGTTGCTTTGCGGCGGCAGGTAGTGCCTCCGTCGCGTTTTCTGGGTTCACCGGATAGCCCGGACGAACGCATAGATCCGCACCACTTACGCCGACCGATTGCAATGCGGTGATAATATCTGGAATTTCTAATCCTTCCAGATGTTTCGTGAACATGATAAATTTCATAGTTTTTATGAGTTATAAGTTATAAGTTATAAGTTATAAGTCTGATTTCTGATGTTTGATCATCCTTTGGAACGGTCGTTACGCAATTGAAGCACCGACGGTTAGCAAAAGATATCGGAACCCTCTTAACTTATAACTTATAACCAACAACTTATAACTATTCCTTTACCAATCAACAACGGAACCGTCATCGGGGTGATAGGATGTTGGATTCTGCCAATCGTGGTCAATCTTATCTTCGAGTGCGTCTTCATCGAGTTCGATGCCGAGTCCAGGACCGGTCGGGAGTTCGACGAACCCGTCTTTGAAGACAAAGGGGTTCTTGAGGTATCCTTCACCGAGCGTGGTATGCTCCTGCATCACAAAGTTTGGGATGGAGGCATCTAACTGGATGCACGCCGCTAAGGAGATGGGACCGAGCGGATTATGTGGTGCGATACCGCCGTAGTAGGCTTCCGCCATACCTGCGATAATTCGCACTTCATTGATTCCGCCAGCGTGACAGAGGTCAGGTTGGAGGATAGACGCTGCCTGTTTCTCTAAGATTTCACGGAATCCCCATTTTGTGAAAACCCGTTCACCTGTCGCGATCGGGAGATGGGTGCTTCGCGCAATTTCGGCGAGTGTGTCCACATTTTGGCACTGAATCGGCTCTTCTATGAACATCGGTTGATAGGGTTCCAACGCTTTAATCAGGACTTTAGCGGTTTGCGGACTGACTGCGCCGTGAAAGTCGATCGCTAAGTCGACTTCTGTGCCTGCGGCTTCGCGGAGTGCTGCGAAGTGATCCACGGCTTTGTCGATAAAGGCTTTGTTTTCAATGATGCGTGCGGGTCTGCCGCCTGCTGGCCCTGTCTTGAAGGCGGTAAACCCTTTGTCAATCCACTCTTTGATACCGTCTGGATCGCCGCCGCCTTTGTAGAGTCTGATGCGATCGCGTGTCGGGCCGCCGAAGAGTTGATAGACAGGCACACCGAGCGATTTGCCTGCGAGATCCCAGAGTGCTTGTTCCACGCCACTCAGGGCACTTGTCAGAATGGGACCGCCGCGGTAGAATGCGTGGCGATACATCGCCTGCCAGTGGTGGACCACGCGCCTCGGATCTTCACCGATAAGGTATGGTGCGAGTTCGTCAACGGCTTGTGCACACGTTTTGGCACGGCCTTCTAAAATGGGTTCACCGAGGCCTACTAACCCTTCATCGGTATGGATTTTAAGAAAAAGCCAGCGCGGTTGTACCAGAAATGTTTCCAATTTTGTTATCTTCATCAAGGCTCCCCCGAAATAATATGGCTTGCAAGCAGTTTGCCGCTTGAAACGGTTTCTTGTGAACTTTGGATGTTATGTTACTATCCTCTGTGAATTTTGTCAACACAATTAATACGTGTGTAATGTTCATACGGGATCAGATTAAAAATCAGGTTCTGACGGTTTTTTGAAATTATGCACCCTTTTTATTTCTCGGTTGTGTCTTTAATAAATAACTGAAATCTTCATTCGTAAAGAGATGTGCTTAATGATAGGACATAGAATTCATCCTATCATGCGTTTAGCAACCGCGGCACAGAAACCTGAACAAACAAGCCATATTTACGAGATATTTTCTAATGTCATTTGATGATTAATGTTGTCAATAGGTCATACAAATGTTACAATATATTCGTGTAATACACCCCCACTCTAACCCTTTCACCCACATTAACAAAAGGAGACGTTCACAATGAAACCTTCTTACTTCACACTGATTTTAGTTCTTATTGGAAGTGTTGCGCTTTTACTTACGACCGCTCTGCCGAGCGGCGCAGCAAGCTTCTCAGGTAGGGTTGTTGATGAGGAGGGGCAACCTGTTGAAGGTCTTATCATCGCTTTGCCATCATTTCCGGGAGACACGCCGCTACCTCGGGGTCAGCGGGTCCAAGTTCAGTTTCCTCGGGCACTTGAAAATATATTTCCGCCACCGCAACCCAGTGAGACAGATGCAACAGGTGCGTTTTCAATTCGTAACCTTGCTACACCTTCGGTGAGTCAGTTAAAACTATTTCCTGAACGCAATTCAGACTACGAAATCCTCTCCATTGAGATTGAGGGAATCCCCATTTACTTAGATCAACGCCAACACCATTTTGGTGGTTTAAATTTTGCGATTGCGCCGGATGCAGATATTACAGACGCAGAGATAACTGTCCGTCTTCGGATGCGTATCCGTGGGCGCGTTGTTTTTGCGGATGGCACGCCGCTGCGCAACGCACGGGTTAACCTCATGGTCAGCCATCGCGACGTAGATGGTAGAGGCAGAGGTAGGGGTGGTGGTACAAGAACACTTGATGCCGATGGTTACTTCGTAGACTACGTGGACGATGGAGCGGCTTATTATACCGTCGCTGTAACATACCAAGGACAGACCGTGGAATCCGAGGAGATTCTGCTTGAAGATGGGCAGCGGGTTGATGGACTCGTTTTGAAACTTGAAGGTGCGTCTGAACCGCCTAAAGAGAGAGTCGTGGTAGCACCGCCCCCTCGCGTTCACGATCCTGCACGTTTTGAAGCGGCGCGAAAGCGGGAACGCGAAGGAATGTGGGCAATCAACCCTGATAACCGACACGCCTACAAAATGGTTCGCTGTAAGACCCGTGAGGAGGCACAGACGCAAGCGACCGCTCAAGACGCTCATCTCGTCACTATCAACGGCAAAGCCGAACAGGAGTGGTTACTTGAAGTTTTTGGGAAAAGCGGAAGCTATTGGATCGGATTGATCAACGTTTCAAAAGAAGGGAAACAGCAGTGGAGCAACGGTGAACCGGTTACCTATACAAACTGGCTTTCGCCACAAGAGGCTGCCAAGTTCACCAAATCCGCGCAAGATAGCGATGCGAACCCGAATTACATTGTTCTTGTCGGAACAACAGGAAAATGGCACGTGGCACACCCAGCCGACCCGCTTGGACGCATGACAGAGGTAGCAATTCTGGAAAAAGAGGACCTCGTCATTGGCGCGCCTGAACCGGAAGCTGATGTCGAAAAACCTTGAGTCCATCAACATACAAGGAGATATAAAAATGCATTATACCTACGTTCTACAAAAACTCTCAGCATTAGGATTGATACTTTTGCTCGCCATAACAGGCGTTGTAGTAGCACAGGTGCCAATAGAACCGCCGGGTGGAATGTCTGGCACAGTCGTTGATACGGAAGGAAACCCTGTTGCCGAGTTCACATTTGCGATTCAGCCGATGCGGCTTCGTGATGGACATTTACAACCTGATGAAGGTTTTCTAAACCCTTTCCAAAGACCGCCTGAGGGCATGAACGATGCAGAAATGCCGCGTACCATTGTCAGGGTAAAAACCGATGCTGATGGCGTTTTCACTGCTACCAACATCCAACCCGGACTCGTCCAAATAAACCTGATCCCGGGTGCGCTTCTGGATGCGTTTGAGAAAATTGATCCTGAGAAAATACGTCAGGGAGAGCGGCCCCCGCCGGAACTGATGCGTTTGGGTACACTTGAATCGGATAAGCAGATTCTCTCCATTCAGATTGGGAAAGTCACCTTTTTTTATCACAATGAGATGCCCGGTCCTGCTTTTTTTAATGGACTTACGTTTGGGCTTAAATCGGGTGTGATCCATGAAAACGTCAAAATCACGGTCAAGTCGCGGCTGCGGATCCACGCGCAAATCGTTTATGCCGACGGCACTCCGGTTGCCAACGCCAACGGAAATCTCAACATGCGATACGGGCGAGAGGATAATCCGAGCAGCGGCGGAACCCATAGTACAAGTTTTTTTGCGGATGCTGATGGTTACTTTACGCAATACCGAGATGATCCGGGGTTTTACACGCTCTCTGTGAATTATAACGGTCTTTCTGGAGCGGCAGCTCCTTTTCTACTCAAGGACGGTGTGGAACCGAAAGATCTGGTTATAACACTCGACGGGAACCCGCCTGAGGTCGAACGACCAACGGATCGGAAAGTCGGTGTCGGCGGTCCGATTGAACCGGCTAAAGTCCCAGCGGGTGCTGGAAATGTTGTTGTTGAAGCGGTTGAAGTTCCCCCTAAAGTCAGTGCCCGCGCGGTTGTGCCACCGCAACGACCAAAACCACCAAAAAGCGTGTGGGTCATTAACCCCGCAAATGGGCACGCTTACAAAAAGATACGGTGTAGCGACTGGCACGATGCCCAACAGAAGGCTGTTGAAGAAGGGGCGCATCTCGTTTCCATTAACGACGAAGGCGAACAGCACTGGCTTCAGGCAATTTTTAAGGGACACTCCTTCTGGATCGGACTGACCGATGTAGAAAAAGAGGGGACATGGCAGTGGGATAGCGGTGAACCGGTCACGTATACCAACTGGGTGACAGAACCGATTTTCTCTGATACCCTCCCCGACACCGAGAAAGATTACGTTGTGATGACTTTTAAAGACGGTGAATGGGCTGCCATCGGTCTCGAAAGCCATTTCCGGCGAATGACACGAGAGGCAATTATTGAGAAAGATGGGTTGGTTTCTACTATCAATAAGTAGGACCTTTACTGGTGAAAAGGAGACCTGGCATTGTAAGGGCGTATGGGGAAAGCCAAATGGAAGGAGATAGAAAAATGACACGTCTGTATTTCGGAAAGAGAATCCTCACACTTTTTATCGGAATTGTCGCACTTTTCCTTTTAAGTGCGTCGGAGAGCAACGCGCAGGAGAATGCGCTAACCACTTTCGCCGGTCGCGTTATTGATGCAGCAGGACAACCAATTGCTGGACTTACGGTAGCTATTGTTCCTGTCCAAGACGGTCATGGAGCATGGTTTCCAATTGAGTTTGAGGTCGAAGAACGTGTACGGCAAGGCGATCCGATAGCGTTCCAAGCAGAGACTGATTCGGAAGGGCGTTTCGTCATTACCGATGCCATTACCGGGCCCGTGTTGTTAGCGGTATTTCCGTATAATAAGCCGGAGGCGGAAATTTTGAAGGTCCAAATCGGCGACATGTTTCTCTACGCGCCTGAAACATCATGGGGACGTGGCGTTGTATTTTCTGCGGAGCCGGGGGAACGCATTGAAGACGTTGAGGTCACGGTGCAGCGTTTTCTGCAACTCCGAGGAAAAGTACTGAAGATGGACGGGAGTCCACTCGCCAATGCCCAACGTATCAAGTTCAGGATAAGGAAACTCAGTTTAGATGGAGAATACGATGGTAGTAGTTCACAGGGCGTTGAAACAGATATTGAGGGGAATTTTGTACAAGATATGCATAGGTATATGCGGGGACCTGCATTTTACATTATGTCTGTGACGTATCAGGAACAGCAAGCACAATTGGATCCGATTGTAGTTAAACCTGAAGATCTAATGCATGAGGTAGTCTTCACGTTCGATGTCCCACTGTCCCTTGATATGTCCCAGAACGCTCCTCGCGGTTTCCATGCGGGCGGATCAGCGCGATTTGGTGGCGGGATTGACGCGAAAGGTGTATGGGTCGTCAATCCAGCAAATGGTCACGCCTACAAAAAAATCAGTTTTAGCGGCGTGGAAGATGCTATCGCGCAAGCAGCCAAAGAGAATGCTTATCTTGTCGCAATTAACGATGCAGCGGAACAAAACTGGTTGGATCAAGTTTTCGTCGCGCACCGCGCTTTAATTGGGCTTAGTGATGTTGAGGAAGAGGGGCATTGGCAATGGCACAGCGGTGAACCTGTCACATATACAAATTGGGCAAGGGATGAACCGAACGATACTGGCAAAGGTGATGAAGATTATGTCATCCTGTTTACCAACCAATGGATGGACATTGGGCCCGGGGATGTCCTATGGCGTTTTATTATTAACTCAGTACTCCTTGAAAAAGAAGGGGTGTCCCTAAAGAAATAAACCTTGGTGCTTTCTGATTCATCGCGTAAGTACGATTTCCAATTCTGCACTTTAGGGGGAGACAAACTATGAAATGTTCGGATGCTAAAAGGCAAATTTTGACAGTGCTAATGTTAATAGTCGCATTTTTTATGGGTTTCGTTTCGGACGGTATCGCTCAGGAAGATACGGGGCGCGTCACCGGACGTGTTGTCGATCTCAATGGAAACCCAGTTGTCGGGTTACCGATATTTATTGCGCCTCTTGATGTTGAAGGCACTGGACACATGCGGACAGTCGTTTTACCGTATGAGCATGCACAGTTGAACCGCGCACACACAGATTTAGAAGGTCGGTTTTCTATAACGGATGTCCCGTCGGGGCCCGTGTACATCGGTGCCCTTCCGGACGCTATAGATAAACGCCTGCCCGAAGACTTTGAAAAGATTGTAGATGAGTTCACATCCGGCAGAGATTGGGAGGAGACCACAGCAGACGAGATGGAGGCGTTCGTTTCGAGCAACTTCGGCATGGATCCAACTGATTTTGAACCAGACGTTGAAATTTTGTTCATTCGCGTCCACGGATTAACCCTATACCCGCGCACCGATTATGATCAAATCACATTTGGTGTCAAATCGGGTACGCGTATTAAAGACGTGGAAGTCACAGTGCAACCCCGAATGCGGGTTCGCGGACGCGTCCTCTTCAAAGATGGAACACCACTTGCCAATACGCGTGTCGACTTCTACACTCATGCTCGTACTATAAATGGCGGCTCCATCGACTTCGGTGGAGACTTGTGGACAGACACTGAAGGCTATTTTGTTTTTTATATAGATGAGAAAGATGATACTGCATACTACACGTTTTCCGTCGAATACCAAGGTCTTGCGGTAGAGGCTGAGCCGATTCGCCTTGATCCGAGGGACCGATTTGATAGGTTGACGTTGACGTTCGACAGCGAACCGATTCCGCCCAAGCAACTCCCTGAAAAAATCGAGACTGACGGGTTGGAACCGCTTTCACCCGCATGGGAAGTACCGTCAGTACCAGCAGCATCTCATGACGTATGGGTTGTCAATCCGGAAAATGGTCACGCCTATAAGCGGGTTCACTGCGAAACTCGCAACGATGCAATTGCCCAAGCCACCAAAGAAAAAGCGCACCTCGTCTCAATCAACGACGAAGCGGAACAGACGTGGTTGGCAGCAGTTTTTGGACACAAATTCTATTGGATCGGACTTAGCCGCGTTCCTACGACAGGTGCGCTTTCTAAGCGAGCAAAAAAATGGTGGCAATGGGATAACGGCGACCCTATTACCTATGCCAACTGGTTACCTAATGCGTTCTTTTCTGAAGTTTTGGATGCTGATGAAAGAGACTATGCCGTCATGACGCTCTCTGATGGGAAATGGTATGCGGTAAGTCCTGGCAGTGTTATCTGGGATATGACGGGGATGGCAATCATCGAAAAAGCGGACCTGATCGATAATCCGTCTGCCGTAGAAAAATGATAATTCTAAATCTATCTTCTCCGGCAGCACTGATTAAAAAAGAAAATTTGTCAGTAAAGCAGTAAATCTTATGTCCTACCCGAAAGGAAAAAATAATGAAACATTCATTTTACCCAAAAGGGTTGTTCTTGTTAATAACAGCTATTTCATTTTTCATCGGTTTAGTTTCTCGCAGTATCGCTCAGGAAGCGGAAATAGGAACTTTCTCCGGACGCGTTATTGATAAAGGAGGCAATCCGATTGTTGGGCGCGCAGTCGCCATTATTCCTGTTGAAGATGGCGATGGAGCTTGGTTCCCGACTGAAGCAGATGACGCTGAGTGGCCGGATGATCCGTTGGCATTTCAAGCAAAAACTGATAAGGAGGGACGTTTCACCATCAATGCGCGCATCCAAGGCCCTGTGATGTTAGGGCTGCTACCGTATTATAAGCCGGAAGCCGCAATTTTGAAGGTTAAAATCGGTGAAATGTTCGCGTATCCAAGTGGAAACGCGGTTGGACGGGGTATTGTGTTTGCGCCGGAGCCGGGCAAAGCCATTGAAGACATTGAGATTACAGCGAAGCGTTTTTTGCGAGTCCAAGGGAAAGTACGGCGTATGGATGGGACCCCGCTTGATAATGCGCGTATCAAATTCAGTGTAAGGCAACTGGGGTTTGATGGGGAGGGCGATGCTAACGTATCGTGGGGCATACAGACAGATGTTGGCGGAGACTTCGTACAATATATAGAGAGTTATACGGATGGACCGGCGTTCTACATTGTGTCTATAAGATACCAAGGGCAGCACGTCGCTGCAAAACCCATTGTGGTTAAATCCGGGGATCAAATGCACAAGGTCATCTTCACGTTCAAAAATCCACTCATGTCTGATTTACCCGAGGGGGCACCACGCAGTTTTCAGGCGGGTGTCTCAGCGGCATCTGGCACGGTGACCGACGCGCGAGGTGTCTGGGTAGTCAATCCTGCGAATGGGCACGCTTACAAAAAGATTTCTTGCATCGGTCCAGAGGATGCTATAGCACAAGCCACCGAAGAAGATGCCTATCTGGTCGCGATTAACGACGAGGCGGAACAGGTTTGGTTAGGGCGAGTTTTCATACTTCATCACACTTTTATTGGGCTCAACAACATCGAAAAAGAGGGGCAATGGCAATGGCACAGCGGTGAACCTGTCACCTATACGAATTGGGCAGACAGTGATAAAAGGGATGAGGATTATGTTATTCTGTTTGGTGGGCAATGGATGGACATCGGTCCCAACGACATACATTGGCGTTTGACTCGAACAGCCATCCTTGAGCGGAAAAAACCACCCGTGGAGAAGTAAGGAGAAAACCGTGAAATATACAGAATCCAAAAAATTTCTTTTTGCACTACAGACAGTGATTGTTGTGCTTTTGACCGGTTTCGCTTCACCCTGTATCGCCGAGAAAGAGACTGCAACTTTCTCTGGAAGTGTCGTCGATACAGATGGGAACCCGGTTGCGGGGTTACCGGTATTTATCGCACCCGCTGAAATTGAGGGTGAGTGGATCGACACACTCTTCTTTCCTAATGAGTACGCGAAGATGCGTCGGGCAGATACAGATGCCGATGGACAGTTTTCCATAACAGACATTCCACAAGGGTCTGTGTATTTCGGAGTCCTTCCTTACAACATAGATAAACGGCTGCCTAACGATTTTGAAGAAATCGTAGATAACTGGGTGTCCAGGGATTGGAGAAAGATCACACAAGCAGACCTGGATGTGTTCGTTGCCAAGGGCTTCGGAATGATACACAGTGATTTTGAGCCGGATGTTGAAATTCTATCCCTCCGCGTCCAAGAAACAACTTTCTATTCCAAATACGATTTCGATCCGATCGTGTTCGGTGTTAAATCGGGTGCCCATATCAAAAACGCGCAAATCACCGTCCAATCCCGGATGCGTATCCGCGCGCGCGTCGTTTTTAGGAATGGCACACCCCTCACCAACACTCATCTGCACCTCCGCTATCGTGCCGGTAACGTGGAGGGCAGAGTCCACCGACAGTCGGGAGGCGATATATGGACGGACACCGATGGTTATTTTGTCTATTATTTCGATGAGAAAGACGATACCGCACACTACACATTCTCCATAGAATATCAAGAGCTTTCTGCAGAAGCTGCACCCGTCCAACTTGAACCGGGCGACCGGCTTGACGGCCTGACGTTCACGTTCGACAGTGAACCGATTCCGCCGAAAGCCGCATCTCGAAAAGCAGAAACTGATGAGTCTGATCTGCCGTCAACACCGGACCCATCACCCAAATCAATATCTCATGAACCCTGGATAGTCAACCCAACAAACGGACACGCCTATAAAAGGGTTTCATGTGAGTCTCGCGAGGATGCTGTTGCTCAGGCGACAGCAGAAAAAGCACATCTCGTTACGATTAATGACGCGAAGGAACAGGCATGGTTAACGGCAGTCTTCGGGCAAGAATGCCATTGGATTGGCCTCAGCAATGTAGGAAAAAAGTGGCAGTGGAATAACGGTGAACCGGTCATTTATGAGAATTGGTTACCCGATGATTTCTTCTCCGAATCTTTTGATGCTATTGAAAGGGACCACGCCATCATGACGTTTACGGATGGGAAATGGTACGCTGTCGCTCCTAAAAGTGTGCTTGTACGGATGACTGAGATGGCGATTCTTGAAAAGGCTGATGTGTCGGATGGACGATAATATCCTCAGACTGTGATTTATCTCCAAGTGCTGTTTCAACATTCAGAAAAGGAGAAGCTACATGAATTTTCAAAGTTTCAGACAAAAACTTGGTGTTTGCGCCGGGGTTATCGTATTTTTCTTTAGCGTTGTTATGACAGTGCAAACAGATAACCGTCCGCAAATTCGCGCGCGAGTCCTCCATGCCGATGGCACACCGCTTGTGAACGCGGATATATATGTTCTGTTGTTAGACAGAGACTTTGACGCAAGCGGTGGTGGCAGTTCAGGAAGCACAATGCAGACCGATGCAGAGGGATACTTCGTGGAACCCCTTAGCAGAGATGGTGAACCTCAATTCTATGTGCTTGGTGTTGCGTATCACGGGTATATCGCCAAAGCACCGCCCTTTATTTTACAGAAAGGACAACCGCAAGTTCATCTACTCCTGACACTTGATGAAAACCCAATTCCGCTAGACAGATGGAGACCCAATCAAGTATTCAGGATATTAGAAGGATTTCTGGAGCCACCGCCGGTGTGGGTAGTGAACCCTATAAATGGACATGCTTACAAAAAGATTTATTGTCCCGATATAATGGAGGCGATGACCCTTGCGGCTGCAGAAAATGCTTATCTTGTCTCCATTAACGATGAAGCAGAAGAAACATGGATACTCGGGGTCTTTGACCCAGATAGTTTTTGGATCGGACTCAGCGATTTTGCAAAAGAGGGACAGTGGGTCTGGGCGAGCGGCGAACCTGTTACGTATACCAACTGGGGAGAAGATGAAGAATACGGTGGTAACACTGCGGTGAACGATTACGTGATCTCTGACTGGGGCGGCAAATGGCAGGCAGTCGCGCCTGGGAATACACACACGCCTTTTCTCAAAGAGGCAATTCTCGAAAAAGCACATACCCCTGTTAAGCAGATGCGGCCCCTTTCGGAGATAGGTGTATGGGCTGTAAACCCTGCAAACGGACGCGGTTACATAAAGATGCCGTGCAAAGGCCTGGAAGACGCACGAGATATTGCCGCTGCTGAAGGGGCACATCTCGTTGCTATTAACGACAAAGCAGAGCAGGAGTGGCTTTTAGGACTTTTTGGGAATCATCTGTATTGGATCGGACTCAGCGATGCCGGAAAAGAGGGCGAATGGGTCTGGCAAAACGGCGAACCGCTTACCTATGAAAATTGGGGTGCCAAACACAACTTTCCGCGCAGCACTCTCTCACCCGAAGAAAAAGATAGTGCTGTCATGACGTTTGTAAATGGGCAATGGCATGCTGTCGGTCCCGGTGACCTGTTCTGGCGTACAACGAAGTGGGCGATCCTTGAAAAGACAGATATGTTTGACAATTCTCTCACTGGAAAGGAATGATAACTTACCAACATTCAAAAAAGGAGAATCTATATGAATCTTCAAAGTTTCAGACAAAATCTTGGCGTTTTCGTCGGGGTTATCGTATTCTCTTTTAATGTTGTTACGACAGCGCAAACGGATAACGCTCCGCAGGTTCAAGTGCGAGTCGTCTTCGCTGACGGGACACCGCTTGTGAACGCGGATATACATGTCTTGGTAAAACGCAGAAAGTTCGGTGGGCGTGGAGGCGGACTTTCAAGACGTACAATGCAGACCGATGCCACTGGGTACTTTGTGGAAACCCTTGACGGAAATGATGATGAATTCTATAGGGTCGGTGTTGCGTATCAGGCACACCTCGCGAAGACATCGCCCTTTATTTTGCATGAGGGACAACCGCAAGTTCATCTTCTTTTGCCCCTGAATGACAATCCAGTGCGACCAGACAGATGGCGTCCTGGTCGAGTTTTCGCTACATTAGAAGCATTTCTTGAGCCACCGCCGGTATGGGTTGTCAACCCAATAAATGGACATGCTTACAAAAGGGTTTGGTGTCACGATGTAATGGATGCGATGACCCTCGCCGCTGAAGAAGGTGCTTATCTCGTTTCCATTAACGATAAAGTAGAAGACGTATGGCTGCAGGAGATATTTGAACTGGATAGTTTTTGGATCGGGCTCAGCGATGTTGCCGAGGAGGGGCAGTGGGTTTGGCACAGTGGCGAACCTGTTACATATACCAACTGGAGCGAGAGGGAGCATGTAAAAGGGATGGGCAATACCGAAATAAAAGATTACGTTGTCTCTTACTCTGGCCGCGGATGGTGGACAGTTGGCGATGAACACGCCCCTTATGGCAGAGGAGCAATTCTCGAAAAAGCAGATATGCCTGTTAAGACCCTATCTGATGAACAGATAGATGCCCAGCTACCTGGTGCCTCAACACCCGCTGATAAAACGGTTCCCTCTCAAACTCGTCGTTCCGTTCAACCTTTGCACACATTGGGATGGGCTGTGAACCCCGCAAATGGACACGGTTATAAAAAGATTTGGAGCAAAAGTCTGGAAGATGCGAAAGATCGAGCCGCTGCCGAAGGCGCGCATCTCGTCACTATTAACGACGAGGCAGAACAGAAATGGCTTTTAGGATTTTTTGGGAATCGTCTGTATTGGATCGGACTCAGCGATGCGGAGAAAGAGGGGGAATGGGTCTGGCAGAACGGCGAACCGCTTACCTATGAAAATTGGGGTGCCAAGCACAGTTTCCCGCGCAGCACTCTCTCACCCGAAGAAAAAGATAGTGCTGTCATGACGTTTGTAAATGGACAATGGCGCGCTGTGGGGCCCGGCGACCCTTTCTGGCGTACGACAAAGAGGGCGATCCTTGAAAAGGCAGATGTGTTTGTCAATCCAATTGCCGAAGAAGAACGGTAACTTGTTGATTGACATTATTCAGGTTAGATTTCCCGCGTGCCTATAATTTTCAATTAATTTAGCAATCATTACCACAAAATCTATGATACTCAATCTCACAAAAAGAGGAAATAACTATGCGTTGTCAAAACCTTTTACATAACATTGTGGTAATTATGGTTACGATCACACTTTCCGGATTGTTAGGTTGTGGGGACACCAAGGATCCAATGCCCGTCACCCCTTCAGAAAATGAAACCGCAGAAGGCGCAGCAATTCTTTCGGGGCGCGTTGTCGATTTGGAGGCGCGTCCGGTGGCTGGGCTCGCGTTAGCCATTCAACCTTTTGAAATCGACGATAGCACTGGGGGCCATACTTACGTGCCTGCTTTAGTGGTGAAGACCGACGATACAGGACATTTCTCTATCACGGACATCTACCACGACGAGTTTCAATTCATGTTGGCACCTGACGATCAGAGTCATGTGCCATTTGATACAGAATATGAGATTATCTCAATCAAAATTGGAGATTTCGCCTACCACCCTAATGAAAATTTCCCTCCGCCTTTAACTCGGAACACTTTCTCTATCACCCCAGGAGGCCATGCCGAAAATGTGGAAATCACAGTTCGGTTTCGGACGCGGGTTCGCGCGAAAATTGTTTTTGCCAACGGGACACCGCTGGCAAACAAGGAAGTCAAAATCCATATAAAAGTGCAGTACTTACATGGCGATGGCGGCGGCAATATGAAAGCTACATTGCAGACCGATGCCCAAGGGGCCTTTGTAAAGTATGTAGATAGAAATAGGACAGCATCCTATACGGTGTCAGTGGAATACAATGGGCTTACCGCAATGTCGGAGCGTTTTGTGCTTAACGTTGGAGAACGCCGCGACGACCTCGTTTTGACGCTGCCCGGGGATCCTCAGTGACGCGGATAAACAACAATGTTCAGAAAGGAGAATCTAACATGAATTTTCAACATTTTAGGCAAAATCTCGGATTTGTTGTCGGGATCGCGGTGCTCTGTTCTTTAGCAGCATCGTCCACTTTTGCGCAAGAAGGCGCGACGGTTTCGGGGCGCGTTGTTAATGAAGCGGGGAAGCCGGTTGTCAGTATTTCGATAGGGATCCAACCGTATAAAGTCATGGGTAACAGACGAGAAGAGGGATTCGTAGAGATATGGCAAAGGCAGACCGGTTTAGAAGGGGATTTTTCCATCTCGCAAATTATGCCAGCGGAATCCGTTAGATTTGTCGTACAGACTGAACAGACCGAAACCCAAATCCTGTCTATTGAAATGGGTGAATTTACGCTTTATCCGAGTGATCATCCGCTTTTTCGTGGAATGCAGTTTTCCCTGGAGGCAGGAATGGAAATCGAAAACGTTGTTATTACGGTGAAGACAGATATCCGTCCGCAGGTCCGTGCACGCGTTGTTTTTGCCGATGGCACACCTGTTGCCAATACGCAAATCTATGCTCGCATACTACGCAGGGACCTGGATGGGAGCGGCGGCGGAAGTTCGGGTGGCTCAGCACAAACCGATGCGGACGGGTATTTCGTGGAAAACCTTAGAGTAGATGACGAGCCTCAATTCTATGTGCTTGGTATTGAATATCAGGGGCTTTTTGCGAAAGCATTGCCCTTTATTTTGCATGAGGGGCAACCACAAGTCCATCTTCTTTTGACCCTCAATGGCAATCCTGTTCCACCGGCTGAGCGTCCGCCAGGACCGCGTATGTCCGAGGCATTAACGACGTTTCTTAATCCACCAACTGTGTGGGCGGTGAATCCAACAAATGGACACGCTTACAAAAGGATCTATTGTCACGATATAGAGGATGCAATGGATCAAGCCACCGCAGAAAATGCATATCTCGTTTCCATCAACGATAAAGCAGAACATGAATGGCTACAGGGAATTTTTGAGCGAGAACGTTTTTGGATTGGACTGAACGATGTTGATGAGGAGGGACAGTGGTCCTGGCACAGTGGCGAACCTGTTACCTACACCAACTGGGGAGAGCATGAACGAGACGGCGGTAATAGCGAGATGAAAGATTACGTCGTTGTCGGATTTGGCGGTAGATGGCAGGTGGTTGCCCCTGGCGGGAGCGGCGCACACTTTATCAAAAAGGCGATTCTCGAAAAAGTAGATCTACTTGTTGAGACACCAGTTGAGGACAATTAGCGGCACCGCAGCACTGTGTTTACTTTCAGTTCGATCCAATCTACATTTATCTGTTTCAAAAGGAGAATTTACGATGAATCGTTTGAGTTTAATTCACATTATATACTTCATTGGAATTGCAGTAGCATTCTCCCTCTTTGCTTTGGTACCTTGCATCGCACAAGCAGAGGCAGCGACGCTCTCTGGTGTCGTCCTTGATACAGAGCGGAAACGGATTGCTGGATTTACCATCAATCTGTCGCCGGTTTTCCAAATGTCAAAGACTGATGAAAACGGAGTCTTTACGTTCACTGATGTGCCTGCTGGACCGGTTCAAATTATGATCCCACCGCAGCAGTTTGGAGAAAATGAAAAGCCTTCATTCAACCTTGAACCGGACGATGAACTTGTCTCAATCAAAATCGGAGGAATAACACTTTATCAAGGCATGCGTCCGCCTTTCGGGGGCATCAGATTTGCTGTCAAACCGGGAGGTGATTTCAAAAATATAGAGGTTACTGTGCGTCCGCGGATGCGGATTCGAGCAAGAGTCGTTTTCAAAGACGGGAAACTGTTAACTAACGCTTCTATTTCCCAAGTGATTCAAGGTGGCGGTGGTAGTTCGAGCGGCGGTGCTACCACGGATTCCGAAGGCTATTTTGTGCATTACCTTGATAACGATGGTGACGCTGCTTTCTATACGGTCTCTGTGAGGTATAAGGGACTGTCAGCGAAATCGGAACAGTTTGAGTTGGAAGCCGGTGGACGCCATGACGATTTGGTGCTGACGCTCGATGGCGTGGCACCGCCTGCTGCCCCACCAAAGCAATCAGAAAGTTCTAAGGAGTCACTGCCCAACCTCCTGCGTAAATTGACGGGTGGATCAACACCGCCTGATAAACCGACATCCACGCAAACAAAACGTCCCGCACCAACTATACAGGGGCAACCTCGTGTTGAAGTTGAACAGGGGCAAGTAAAACCTCGTGTAACAAATGCTGCACGCGCTCAGCAGAGGCGTCCGCCATGGGAGCAAGACGCATGGGCAGTGAACCCCGCAAATGGACACGCCTATAGAAAGATACGGTGTAGAAGTCTGGAAGATGCGAAAGATCGTGCTGCTGCGGAAGGCGCGTATCTTGTCGCCATTAACGATGAAGCGGAGCAGAAATGGCTTTTAGGACTCTTTGGTAACCATCTCTATTGGATCGGACTCAGCGATGCGGAGAAAGACGGAGAATGGGTATGGCAGAACGGTGAACCGCTTACTTATACGAATTGGGGCGCCAAGCACAGTTTTCCGCGCAGTACGCTTTCACCAGAAGATAAAGATAGTGCTGTTATGACGTTTATAAATGGGCAATGGCACGCTGTCGGTCCTGGTGACTTGCTCTGGCGTACGACAAAGATGGCGATCCTTGAAAAGGGAGATGTATCTAACAATTCCGCCTCTGGGGAGGAGTAGTTTCTCAACTCGGCTATTCGCGTGGAGGTTGCCGATTCGTCCACAATTTTCAATTAATGTTATTAACCATTACCACAAAGTTTATAGTACCTTAAAGGCAAGTGTGTATTCAATTCAATGCTTAACTTTGACCGGAGGCGTGGAGAAGCCTTTGCATGGAAGAAGGAGAGGTAGTTGTGAGTTGTCAAAACCTTGTAAATCGGATTGTGGTAATGTTCCTTGTGGTTGCAGTCTACGCGCTGCAAGGCTGTAGTGAGGAGATGGAGAATCCATCACAAAACCTTACAGACGAGGGGGGAACGATATTTGCGGGACGTGTTGTTGATACACAGGGAAACCCCGTTGCGGAACTTTCGTTGTTCATGCAATATATTCAATCTGACAATGAAAGCCTGCGACCGAAGTTTGACTCGTTTTTAAAAACAGAGACTGATGAAAATGGATACTTCTCTATCATAGATATCAAGCCGGGTAGACTGCAAGTGGTGTTAGTGCCTTATTATGAACTACACCGTTACGATGGTACAAAATATACTCTTCTCTCAATTGAGATTGGAGAAGTTGTCTACTATCCAGATGAATCTTCTCCCTATGTTCCTAGCTATCGTGCCTCCTTTTCCATCACCGAAGGTGCGCAGGTAGAAGATATTAGAATCACAGTGAAAGCCCGAATGCGGATTCGAGGGCAAATCGTTTTTAAGGATGGAACACCCCTTATTGATTGGCCAATTAATCTTAAAACACGGTATAAGGGTTTTAAAGGGGGGAGTTTTGAATATAGCAGACCGATTCGCACAGACACCAATGGTTTCTTTACGCGGTATGTGTCTGCACCCGGATTATACAGAGTTACAGCAAGTTTCCAAGAACTTTCGGCAACATCTGAAGAGTTTACACTCAATGACGGTGAACACCGCGAGGATCTGGTTTTGACATTTGACAGTGAACCTGTCCCATGGTCCGCAAAATGGTGGTAATGGAGTCGGAACCCATAAGTCGCGTCTTGCTGCCTTATGAAAACAGGTGACCGCAATACGCACACGAACGTAAATCAACACTACCACCAAGCGTCTCTTGCTCAACGGTTAGATAGGTCTCATGGTTAGTAACACAGTTTGCATTTTCACAAGGTTTTGTGGAGGCAGCAATCTCTCGGTTGGGTGGTTGTGTTAAGATGAGTTGTTCCAATCCCATAAGACTGGCAATCAGTGCCATCCGGACGGGGACTGCATTCGCCGATTGCTCGAAATAAGCGGCACGCGGGTCGTCATCTAATTCGTACGCGAGTTCATTGACGCGCGGGAGCGGATGCATAATCATCGCGTCAGGTTTGGCGTGCTTCATCACCGCTGCATTCAACAGATAGCTCCCACGCACGGTCGCGGCATCCATATTCGGTGGGAGTCGTTCCTCCTGAAGCCGATTGACGTAGATGACATCGAGTTTATCAATCACCTCTGTGACACTTTCTACCTCAATCGGTATCTGTTCATAGCACTGTTCGAGTTGTGCAAGCACCCATGGCGGCATCTGTAACGGTTTCGGCGCGATGTGAATTAGGTTCCCGCCGAATCGCGCGACCGCAAGCGCGAACGAGTGTGCCGCCCTTCCAAACAGAAGGTCTCCGCAAATACCGACAGTTAACCCCTGTACCTCAGATTTCCGTCGCATAATCGTATAGAGGTCTGCAAGTGCTTGTGTCGGATGGGTGTGGCTACCGTCCCCACCGTTGATGACAGGGACATGGGCGTAGTGTGCGATGACACGCGCCGCGCCTGCCCAGTTGTGTCGGACGACGATGAGGTCGGCGTAATTCGTTACCATCCGTGCGGTATCGGCAAGCGTTTCGCCTTTAGCAGTGGAAGTTGCACGCGGGTCAGAGAAACCGAGCGTTCTACCGTTGAGGCGTTCCATAGCACTCTCAAAAGAGAGCCGCGTGCGTGTGCTCGGTTCATAGAAGAGCGTTGCAAGCAATTTACCGCGGCAGATCCCTGACCACGTTTCCTGTTGCGACTGCATTCCCGATGCGAGTCGAAAAATCTGTTCAATTTCAAAGTTCGACAAATCGTCGAGTGTTACCAGATGCCGCATTGTTCTCCTCTGGGTGTCCGTTGTAAGTACGCCTAATTCTTATTACGGATTAACCTGTAAACTGCCAATCAATTCTTTAATTGAGCTCATATTTGCTTCTTTGAGATAAGCGTGAAGACCTTTAATCACTTTGATAGATGCTTGTGGATTGACGAAATTTGCTGTCCCAATTGCCACAGCAGAGGCACCAGCGATGAAAAATTCTACAGCGTCTGTCGCAGTCATAATGCCACCCATCCCGACGATTGGGATGGAGACGCTTTTGTAGACCTCCCAAACCAATCGGAGTGCCACAGGCTTTATCGCAGGTCCAGAGAGGCCGCCTGTGACGTTTGCGAGTTCGGGTTTCCGCGTTTCCGCGTTAATCGCCATACCAAGAAGCGTATTGATAGCAGAGAGCGCGTCCGTACCAGCATCCTCAACGGCGCGTGCGATTTCAGTAATATCCGTGACGTTCGGGGATAGTTTTACCAACAGCGGTAGGTGTGTTATCGCACGGACTGCTTTGACGAGTTCGTATGCCAGCGTCGCGTCAACGCCGAAACTCATACCGCCGCAATCCAAGTTTGGACAGGAGATATTGAGTTCTACACCTGCAACACCCTCTGCTGTGTTTAGTTTCTCAACGACCGTCAGATATTCTTCAACCGTTTTGCCACAGACATTGACAATCACCGGGACATCAAAATCACGCAGATAAGGCAGTTTCTCCGAAATAAAGCCGTCTACGCCGACATTTTGGAGGCCGATTGCGTTGAGCATACCGGAGGGCGTTTCCATGATCCGTTGCATCGGATTGCCGGGCCACGGCACACTCGTAACGCCTTTAACGACCACCGCGCCGAGGCGGTTCAAATCCACGAAATCGGCGTATTCACTGCCGTAGCCGAAGGTGCCAGATGCCGTCATGACCGGATTCTGCATCTGTATTCCGCCAATATTCACACTGAGTGACAAATCTGTTGTGTCCATCGTGAATAATAATAACAGGTTTGTGTGGAAATTTCAAGACTACATTTTTTGATGCTTTCTCTTTTTGCTGGAAAATTTCCAATTCTGACTTTCCGGGTAAGTTAAATTTTTTGACTTGACTTATTATGCCTAATTATTATACTACTATTCACCGCATAAAATTGATTAATTTTTGTGAAACAACAAAGGAGATAAAACTGAATTTTGCCTATACCCTGCAGAATTTGTTCTTATTTCACATCATGCAACTTTTCAAATCGAAATATATTGCAATATCGAAAACTTATAAACTGCGACCCACATTTGTTTGCTCCCTCATGTTCTGTGTATTGCTCCTCTCAACTTTGTCATCGGTAGAAGCACAAATTGACCTCCCTGAGCCTACCCCGCCTCCACATGCTGTCCGCGAGGCTTTCGGACTGGATCCATTTTATCAGCAGTGGATTGATATAGGGGGAGTTCCTGTCTTGGCATCAGCGAAGGTGAATCCTTATGCTGTAAAGGAAGCTGCATATCTGATCAATCAAATGGTTGGTCATCGCTCGGATCTACTAAAGGTGATGGCTGAGAATAGAGTACGTTTCTCCGTGATGGCGTATAATGAGATGACGACACAGATTCCTGAACATAGCTACTTGGGTCCGAGTTTTTATTGGGACATTCGGGCCCGCGGTTTGGGAGGTCAGACAACGAGTTGTGGTGAGGAAAATCTGCTTAACTATCCAGGGGATCCCTATTGGACTGAGAATACCTTAATTCATGAGTTCGCTCACTCCTTACACAACCAAGGCTTGAATACCTTTGACCCAAGTTTTGACGGTCGACTCAGGATAACGTATGATACAGCAATAAAAGAAGGGTTGTGGCAGGGCACTTTCGCTTCCACGGATCATTGGGAATACTGGGCTGAAGGCGTGCAATCTTGGTTTAACTCCAATGAGGAAAATGGTCCACTACACAATCATGTTAACACACGAGCGGAGTTAAAGGATTATGATCCCGATCTCTCAATACTGCTTGTCGAAGTCTTTGGTGATAGCGACTGGCGATATACGCCGCCTGCCACTCGAACCCATCTGCAGCACCTTCAAGGATTCAATCCAAAAGATTCCCCGACCTTTGAATGGCCTCCTGAACTGGTAGCATTGTATGATCAATTGAGTGATCCAGACAGTGATAGTGGAAATGAGTGGGTGAATTTATCCCCGCATGATCCGAGTGAACTTGCAAGTCTAAATGAATCAAGAACCACAGGTGGTGAAACTGAAGTTCTTGTCGTAAATTTTACTGGAGACGATGTTTCAGTATATTGGGTGGGTCCTGATGGAACAGAAGTTTTCCGTGCGCGCCAAAGCCGCGACATTCGCCATTTCCCGACTAATGTGGGTGATATATGGTTACTCAAAGACGAAAATGGCAATAATCTATCAGTGTTTATCGCCGCAGAGGAAACAGGGCGCATATTGGTTGAAAGCGAATTGACAGGTATTAGCCCCGGTCCGAAAATAGAGGGACCGTGGCTATGGATGATTGTGCCGACAGGAGAGATCGGAGGCGAAGAAGCTGCCGCTTCGGGAATTGATTGGCTTGCGCAAGCCAGCGATAATTCCACTACAGAGCAGCAAATTGCCGTAGAAGGGGCAACTGCTGGGGATGAAATAGGAAACCTTGTTTGGACAGTCGGAACCCTCGCTGCCACAGGTGAAGATAACATTAATGACTTAATAAACGCTATCGGTTTAGGAACAGGCGTTATAGACTATCATGTTGCTTACGGCTATATTGCCTTAGATTCTCCGGAGGAACAGAATACGGTGATGTATGTCGGGAGCGATGATGCTGTCAAGGTCTGGCTCAACGGCGAATTGGTTCACAACCGTCCTATTAACCGAGGGGCTACTGATTATCAAGAGAAGTTCTCTGCCACTCTGAACCAGGGGACAAATACCTTATTAGTTGCTGTTTACGATCGCTGGGGCGGTTGGAGTGGGTTTTTCGGATTTGAAAATGATACTGAATATACCGTACTCGCTGTAGCAGATGAACCTACAGCTCCTGCATGGGATGTTAATCAGGATGGACAAGTAAACATTTTGGACCTGGTTCTGGTAGCACAGCATTTAGGGGACACTGCATCAGCCAACTCACAAATTGACGTAAATGGCGATGGGACTGTCAACATTTTAGACCTCGTAGTTGTTGCCCAACATCTCGGTGAGTCAACGGGGGCTGCACCTTCGCCGCCTTAAGGAAGAAAGATAAAAACAACCAACTCAAACAACATGAGACAGACTAAAATAACGCCCATCCAAAACGGTAATATCCTGTGGGACCATCTGGGTGTTAATCTGTCCTTAAAAAAACTTGAAACGGCTATAACAGATAACCCAATGAAGTATATGAGTGCTTCGACGATATTTCCTGAAAGCGCACTGCGGACTGCTAAACCTATCGCACATATTCCGCTGATGATACCAGCAATATGGTGACGTTTCATAGCACATGCTCCTACGGATCAGGGTCATTCAATTTTAAGAAATTATTGGGTTTCACGTCTTTTTTCAACGATCCGGTTCGGTTAGGAAACCGAACCTACCGGGCCTGGGGTGAAAATTCGATTGAAAAATGGACAATTGAATGCCCCTGCCTACGGATGATACTTTTTTGAAGTGCGTTAAAAAGCATTTCTTCAGTTCTGCATAAAAAATTTAACACCAATATATGTCGAATGTCAAGTGATTTTTTCCATTCTATCAGCGAGAAGGGTTACCAACTCAGATAAACAACACGAAAATCGAAAATCAGGCCCAGAATGCTAATTATGGATGCAATAATCACATCACCGATAACCAGACCGATGAAAAATGGGATCGAACGTCGGTATAAGCGCACACCGCCTGTCGAGAGTAAAATCCGTTTGACGATCCAACTGATTAAGAGCGGAAACCACAGTCCCGTAAATGTCCACCAACTCGAAACGACGTAACCGACAGGATGTAGAGGCCACTGAATGAACCGCCATCGCAAGAGCAGCAAACCGACAGCAAAACCAAATCCACCCGCAGTGTAGAGCATGCCACTGATGCTCGTTTCGCTCGGATTATAGAGCCATCCCGCGAGTCTGTTGAAGGCGGCGCGGGCATACCACGAACGCGCCTGTTCCAAGCCGACTTGATAGGAGAGATGTAAGTGTCCCCACGCAGCGGAGAGCGCACCGACGAAGATCGCAATCGCTAATACCCAGAGCAGTTGGGACGGATTGAAACGGGTTTGATGCGCGAGTTTCAACCCTTCGAGTTGGTGCGGCATCGGATGTGCCCGGTAAGAGAGGTGGTTCAGCCAGAAAAAGAGCGACATCACCGAGAGATTCCGATTGCCGATGCGCCGTGTGCCGAGTGCATCTGTCAAAAGGAGATCGGGCCCGGCATTGTAGAGGTCGTGTGCGGGCGGACCGAGTTCGGCACGGATGCGGGTAATCGTTACCGACATGGCGAAATAAAGTGCGAAAAATAGGATGGCGAACCAGAGTGACATCCCCGCCTTGAGACAGAACGCCATAATCAAGATAAATCCGATAAGCACACCAATCGCTGCCGTCCTATAACGCAACGCTTCACCCTCGTCATTCGTAGGGGTAGGGTTTCCCTGCCCGCACGGACGAGGTGACCTCGCCCCTACGAAAACGGTTTTCAATACCACCTTGACATGTGAACGTCCCATCCAGAGTGTCCAGAGAAACAGTGCCATCCATACACCGCGAATTTGTGCCATTTCTCTCGGAAACCCAACAGCCCCACGCCAACCGAACATCTCACCGATAATCCGTTCAAAGTGCCAAAACAGATGAAAAAACCAGCAGGAGAACCCCAAATCGAGCGGTATCAGGAAACCGACACCGATTGCAAACGGGAAGAAACTGATACGGAAGCCGGGGTTATTCATCGCACTCCACGGTTTTTCGGGGAGCCGAAAACTACGATAGAGTGGAATTGTTGGAAAAACGGGGTCAATCTGGTGTAAACTATAGAGCAGATTCAGGACAGCAGCGATGCTTAAACCGACAACCATCATTCTCCGATTAAAAAATAGATGTGGTGTTAGGCGTAGGTTGCTCGCGTTTGATGCTGCACGTGTGATTTCATAAGGGAGTTGTGCAATCGGATAGGTAAGCCGTTCGTGTTCCTGCCACTGCTTGCGTAAAAGGACATTAATGCAGAGCATTGTTACGCCGATAACAAGGCAAAAACCGACCCAGATCAGCGTCGGCAGTAGCCACGCCTGTATGTGCGTCTGCAAATAGAGCGTGGATTCACCTTCATAGAAACCGCGTAACACCTCTTGTTCTCCGACAACAAGCCATTCCGGGAGATGCTGATGAAAGAGTTGTGCCCATTCGTTCTCGGTTGTCGCGTACCAAAAACCGTTGCCCATCAATGGGACTAAGACTTGCAGCATATCGCGTCCGGCGAAAACAGAGGCTTGGCAGAGCATCGCATAGATCGTTAACAACTCACTCTGTGTAAACGCCAATGACGGACGCAAACGTTTGAGTATGACACTGAGACCAATAAGCACGAGCAACGTAAACAGGACATTGAACAGCAACGCTAAGCTCGTGGGACGGTTAGAGTCCCAGATATAACTGAGATGTAGGATCCAGTAGCTATTGAATGGTATAAGAACGATGCCGATCAGCGTTGCGCGTAGGGTGATGGGGCTTTTTGAAGGGTGTCTCATATTAGCGTAGCGTTCAGGGAAGGAGAAAACAAGAGATGCTGATGGCGGCAATATTCGGTCTCGTCGTTATCATTATGATATGTGGCGGTATGCTACTCGCGCGTCTGGCAACCGTTGCGAAATCCAGAGGTTCGTGGATGTGGGGATGCTTCATCCTCATCGTACTTATCTGCGTTCCACTTTTTCTAATAGGTCTCGGCGTGTGGTTTCTTCACTTTAGCGGAATATCGGCGGGCCAATTTAGTCCATTTGGTTAATGGCGTGTTGCAAAGTCAGAGATCATCCTCGGCAGATGTTTCTTCTTGGACAACCGGAGTCTTGCCTGCGAGATAGAGAAACCATAGCGTAAGCGCGATTGCGATGAGAATCCACAAAGCACCCCAAACTTCAGTCGGAATGCCTGTTACCTCTGAGAGCATCCGTGCATCTGAACGCAGATGTGCCCTGTCCAAAACATCGCTCTTGATGTCAAGGATTGCGTAAAGGCAGCTTGTCACACCGATGACCCGCAGTATCCAATCGTTGACCGCCTCTGGTAGAAAGAAACCGACAGCCAGCAATACGACCCCGAAACCTATGCCGAATAGATAGGTAAATGTGCTTTCACCGAACCCTATAGAGATCGCTACCATACCCAAACCGATAAGCACGCTAATCGCCTTATCAAGGTGCGTCCTTGCTGCCAGAAGCAGGATAAGTCCGCCCCATAGCAGGCTGCCGAGATAGCCTGCAGTCAACGTCCAAAACCGAGAACCGCCTTGTGTGAGGGCATGTCCACCCTGCTGTGGGTTAACCTGAATTTCGACGATCCTACCGCCGGTCACGATTGCGGCAAGCCCGTGACTCACTTCATGCATGAACACCACGAAGATTTTGAGCGGATACACAAACAGCGTATCCCACAAGAACACGATACCGATAAAAATCAGAAGCAGGGCAATATAGCGTTTAAAAAGTGACAGCATAAATCCTCTTCTTTTGAATAGCGAGTTTTCGGTTTGCGAGCGGCACCGACTTTTGAATAGCGAGTTTTCGGTTTGCGAGCGGCACCGAAAAGTGCTTGCCTTTTATGGCAGAATCTGCTATAGTATAACACAAGATGTCTAAAATATACAATTCCAAAAGTAAAGGGGCGCGCTTCCAAAGTGCCTGTAAAAATAAATGAATACATTCGGTCATCTTTTTCGGATTACGACTTGGGGCGAGTCACACGGTGGTGCTGTCGGCGTTGTGGTTGACGGCTGCCCGCCGCAAATCGACGTAGATATATCCGCAATACAATTTGAACTCGATCGGCGGAGACCGGGGCAAAGTCATCTTACGACACCGCGTCAGGAGAGCGATGTCGTTGAAATACTCTCTGGTGTCTTTGAGGGCAAAACGCTTGGAACGCCTATCTCCATGCTGGTATGGAATAAGGACGCGCGTCCCGCAGCTTATGAACATCTAAAAGACCTCTATCGTCCTTCACACGCTGATTTCACGTACGAAAAGAAGTATGGCATCCGAAATTGGCAGGGGGGTGGAAGAGCGAGTGCTCGCGAAACCATCGGACGCGTCGCTGCAGGGGCAATTGCCAAGCAAATCTTACGCGAGAACGCTGAAACTGAGGTGCTTGCTTATGTTAAACAGATTCATACGCTGATAGCCGAAGTGGATACAGACACGGTAACACTTGAACAGATAGAAGCGAGTCCGGTGCGGTGTCCTGACCCGATTGCCGGTCCCAAAATGGCGGAACGCATTGATCAGGCGCGGCGCGACCAAGATTCTCTCGGTGGCATAATTGAATCAGTTACTCGTAAGGTCCCTGTTGGACTTGGCGAACCGGTCTTTGACAAACTTAAGGCGGATTTGGCGAAGGCGATGATGTCCCTCCCCGCAACGATGGGCTTCCAAATCGGATCGGGCTTTGACGGCATCACAATGACGGGTTCCGAACATAACGACCCTTTTTATTTTGAAAAGAATGAGGTAGGAGGGATTTGTAATCCCGACGCTTCCGACGGACGCATTCGGACGCGCACAAACAATTCAGGTGGCACACAAGGCGGCATCTCAAACGGCGAAAATATTGTGTTTCAAGTCGCCTTCAAACCGACAGCAACGATCGGCAAGCCTCAACAGACGGTTGATGTGCAGGGGAACGAGGTGACGTTAGAGGCGAGCGGACGACACGATCCGTGTGTATTGGTGCGCGCGCCCGCGATTGTGGAGGCGATGGCAGCACTTGTCCTCACAGATCATCTGCTCCGCCAACGCGCGAAATCTTAATGCAGAGCCAAACAATCATAACGACACACGATGTTGATGAACTGTTTATTTCTACGGTTGTTCGACTGATCCAACGGCGTGCTTTCCCGAACCTTCGGAACGCCATCGCCAAAACACATTCAGCCGACATCGCTCGTTGGTTCCCGCGGCTCCGTGCGGAAGAGAAAAGCACCCTTTTCAAAATCCTTGTTGAAGAAAAACGGATGGGAGAGGTGCTCCGGGATCTGAACAGTGCAGACATCAGCGAATTTGTTGAAGAAACTGAGCCATCCGTTGTTGCGGACATCCTGCACACGATGCCAGCGGATGATGTGACGCGGATTCTCTCTGACTTACCTGAAGAGAAAAAGGTGGAACTGCTTAATCTCATTGAAGGCGCGACATCTACGGATGTTGAGCGTCTGCTCGAATATGAGGAGAAGACCGCCGGGTCAATCATGACACCGAACTTCTTCGCACTCTCTGAAGAGACAACAGCAGCGGAAGCCACGGAACGTATCCGCGAACTCGCCGACGTTGAGATGGTTTTTTACGTCTATGTCGTTGATGATGAAAACAAGCTGAAGGGGGTCCTATCGTTACGGCAATTGGTGGCGACAAAGCCGGATACACCTCTTAAAGCGTTGATGACTTCGCATCTCTACACCGTTCACACGGATATGCCACAAGAAACGGTAGCACGTGCGGTGGCACGCTACAATTTGCTCGCTATTCCGGTCGTCAATAGCATCGGGGAACTGGTAGGTATTGTTACGATTGACGATGTTGTGGATGTCATCCGAGAAGAGAATACGGAAGATATGCTGAAGATGGCAGGCACGGGGGCAGTGGATATCACTTCCCGTTCTATCTTTAGGAACACGCGAGCACGTTTACCTTGGCTGCTGGCGAGTTTCGCTGGTGGGTTACTTGCTGTTTATGTCATCGGTATCTTTGAGGCGCAATTACAAGCGATCGCTGCCTTAGCTGCGTTTATTCCGATCATCATGGGGATGGGTGGCAACATCGGCACACAATCTTCTACAATCATCGTTCGCAGTATCGCTATTGGAGAAGTCGATATTAAGGACACCTGGCGGGTGTTGTGGCGCGAATTCAGCACGGGGGCTTTGCTTGGAACGGCTTACGGACTGCTACTTGGCGGTTTCGCAAGTCTTTTCCCGCAGTTTCGGGAGCATGCATGGAAATTACCCCTTGTTGTTGCCCTCGCTATTTTTGTGAATATGATCATTGCGGCAACTGTCGGGACAGTGATTCCGATGTTTTTCAAACGGGTTCGCATCGATCCAGCGGTCGCAACCGGACCGTTCGTTACAACTGCGATTGATGTCGCTGGTATTTTCATCTACTTTTTATTCGCGAAGGTTTTCCTTTTTTAGTGGATGAGTGGAAAAATAGGGCAATGACTACAGAACCGAAAATCAGAGAGATCTCACCTGACGAGACACTGGAAGTTTGCGCACGGCAGATCATTGTGAGTTACTTTCATCAAATGATGTCCTACAAGGAAGGTGCGAAGGATGGGAGTGATATTGAATTTGTCCACCAGATGCGCGTTACTTCGCGTCGCTTACGTGCCGCAATGGACAATTTCGCCGACTGTTTCCCAGAAAAGTCTTTCAAAAAACACTACAAAAAGATAAAATTGATAACCCAAACGATGGGAGCCGTGCGGGACTTGGATGTCCTCATCGTCCGATTTGAAAAAGAATTAGGTGCTTTACCTGAAATAGAACAAGCGGATATCCGCAAGTTAATAGAACACTTACAGCAGGAACGCGAAGACGCTCGCAAACCGATGCTGATGCTTTTCGTTGAACTTGAAGAAACCGATTTTGAGAAAAAGTTTTTGACCTTCTTTCAGGGGTATTGAATCAATGGCGAATGTGTCTAAGGGACGCTAAAAAACTTACATCAGAGTCCTCCGACGAGATTTATCTAATGGATACACCTACAGCGGAACCGTAATTACTCCGCAAGGTATAGTAAAAGATGGCGAAAGCGCATAAAATTACTGGCGTGGTGCTGCAGGGCAGTTATCGTGAAAACGCTCGCATTATTCTCCCGCAGAAGGTTGAAGAAGTCTACACGTGGGAGCCGTTCATTCGAGACGCAGCGCGGCGTGAAGAACTCCATAATATGCGAATTTCGATTAAACGTCTCCGGTATACGATGGAAATTTTTCAAGTCGCTTATAGGTCTCCAAAGATGCCTGCCAAAACGGCTGCCACTACAAACGACAAACGCTTTAATGAATTCCTTGGTGTAATTGTTGATTTACAAGAGATCCTCGGCGATGTTCACGACTGCGATGTGGTCTTAGAGGTGCTAACCGATTATGGGATGCAAGCGGAGCAAGGGGGTGTAGCACCGGGGATTGCTAAACACATTGCTCAGACCCAGGAGACCCGAAACGCGGATTATAAAACATTTTTGGAAAAATGGGAACACTTATCTGCAATAGATTTCAAGCAAAAATTATTGTCATTTTTGGCATCATAACCAACTCTGTTTTAATAAGGCACGTGGAAAACGTGCATACGGGAGATTCTTCGTGATGAGTAGTAATGTTGTGGGTGTGGATATGGGTGGCACCAAGATTCTGTCAGCTGTCATTGATGCAGAGGGTAATATCTTGGGCACGGCTAAAGTTTCAACAAACGCAGACGAAGGTACATCCATCGTGATTGATCGGATTGCTGATTCTATCCGAAAGGCTATTGGCAAATCGGGTGTTAACGAAGCGTCAATAGAGGCAATTGGCATCGGTGCACCAGGACCGCTTGACCCGGCAACAGGGGTTGTCATTTTCGCACCCAATCTCGGTTGGAGAGATGTGCCACTGAAAGCTGAACTTGAAGCACGTGTTGCTATCCCGACGTTCGTTGACAACGATGTGAACGTTGGAACGCTCGGCGAACACGTGTTCGGTGCGGGAAGGGGTGTTCAGAACGTCGTTGGGATTTTCGTAGGCACAGGTATTGGTGGCGGTATTATCCTGCAAGGTGAGTTGTTTCACGGCGCGAGTAAAACGGCTGGCGAAATTGGGCACATTATCGTCAAAGCGGGCGGCCCCAAATGCGGGTGTGGCACCCGTGGTTGTCTGGAGGCACTCGCAAGTCGAACCGCTATGGCAAAGCAATTTCGGAAGGCTATCCTGAAACAAGGAAAGAAGAGTGTGATTTCTAAACTCACTGATGGCGATCTTGGGACTATTCGGAGTGGCGTTTTGGCGAAGGCGATCCAGGCAAACGATAAGTTAACTCTGAAAATTTTCAAAAAAGTGACGAAATATCTCGGTGTCGGTATCGGTTCGATCGTGAATTTCTTAAATCCTGAGATGATTATTTTAGGGGGTGGGGTCGTTGAAGCACTCGACGACACGTTCTTGGACAACATTCGTGCCGCCGCGGAAAAATATGCATTGCCGAACACACTGGATGGGGTCCAGATTGTCCGCGCAGAACTCGGAGACAATTCCGGTATCCTTGGCGCAGCAGCACTGGCACGACAGCGGGCTGCAGCATAGGGGAACCCAGACGCGGAGGCATCGTTTACTTTTGTATAGCAAGTTTTGGCTTGCAAGCTGCGCCAAAATCAAAGGGGGAGGCATCCATGTTAGTTGATGATAACAGAGAAGAACATCGGATGATGATTTTCGGTAACGATAGCCGTCTTGTCCAAGACCGGTTAATCGTGGAAAATGACGCAAAACCGGACGGGATTCTGGCACAGAAGGTCCATGTGGATTCCTATACCGTCACGTTGTATGTGTTGCTGAAGGATTACGGTCTCACGCCGGTTTTTCGTATCAAGCCGCGCATCCGCTTCCACCGCTCTAACTACGATAACCTCTCTTCAAGCGCACCCATCCGGTATAGCCTTGACGACATCATCCATTTTGCTGAGTTGAAACGTGGTATTGACTTGACGGAAAAGATTGACGATGTCAAGCTGGCGGAGATCCTCGGTGACGCACCTGCTCTGAAGGATGTGTCAGATGACATAGCGTTGCAATTGGTCTCACAGCGCGATGTATCCCTTCGGAACCCGCCTTTTAAAACCAAAACCAAGATCTTTGGAAAAAGCGAAGATGAAGGCGTGGAAGAAGGTGGCATCCCGATTGGAACGTTCCTCGATGCACTCAACCAACCGCAGCGCACGGAGCAAATTTTCAAACGGTTCGCACGGGGCAGTGAATTCGCTCGTGATTTGCGAGAGGCTTTGTCCCCCTACCAAGATTTTGAATTTCAATTCGGACTTTACTCTCGGTATGAACGGCGAGATTGCGTCTTGGCGAATGGTGATGCTGAAACCAGCGGCAATTACCGGGCAACCTTCGATCCGTGGACTGCCCTCGGTTATATCCGTACTGCCGGTGATATGCAGCAGTTCCAAATTTTAATGCACGAACGCGGGACCCGATGGGAACATAAGATTATGCTGGAACAGTTGGATCCACCAACGCTTGAACGTCTCGCTACAGAAATTCCAACGCTTCGCCGCGAGTATCTGATTGGGCGGATTTTGTCGAAAAGTCAGACAGCACTCACCCGCTTGGCGGAACTTCGCCAATCCCAGTTGAACCTCACAACCGATTTACAGACCGGATACACACTTCGGTTAGAGATACCGGTCCCTGAAAAGCGGTTTTCTGTCATAGAACACCGTCGAAAGTTACGGGAGACATTTAACGGCAGCGGCACCTATCGTCTACATCCACTGAACGGTGAGTTTGTTGAGAGACATCATAACATGGCGAAAGGCATCCGAGAGGGTACCATCTGGACTTTGGATTCCGTTGATCTGCTCACAGGACAACAGGAATTACAAGAGCAAGATGAGGGTTTCCATGTTATTAAAACACCGCATCAGAACAGATTTGTGGTGCGCTCCGCCGAAGAACTCCGAGAACGTCTGCCGAAAAACGGGTTTGAGAAGTGTTGGAACGAAAATGTTGATGTCGGTGGCTACACGATACTCAGCCAAATGAGCGGTAGAGTCTATGCCGTGAGTTATGGACGCAGAAATACGGGCAGCATTCATGAAGGCAACATCACGCAAGCAGATGTTGCACACTATCTCTCAATCGAATACTTGGGGATAGACGCGGCGCGTGCCGGTGTTTCGCATTCTGAAATACCGGCACAGGCACAGCGAAGTTTCTTTGACAGACTTTTTAATAGACAACCTACACCACCTCTCTTTAACCATCTGATTAAAACCGAGGCACAAGTTATTTCGGAAATGAAAACCCTTGCGCAGCATTGTAAAGAAAAGTTAGAGATTCCATAGACATTCAGATTTACGTTAAGCACTATCTCTGTGAGGTAAACAGATGATACAGTATCTTAAAGTTAAGGGACTCAATAAGCGACTTGATGGTGAATTTGAGTTCAATGAAGACTTAAACATTATTACTGGAGCAAATGGTTCAGGCAAGACAACGCTCCTCAAGTTGCTGTGGTATCTCATTAGTGGACACATTGAGCAAATCCTTGCTGAGATCCCATTTCGTTCCATTTCAATTCAAACGGATTTGTTCGCTTTAAGCATGGAACGGGTTGAGCCTGACCAAGTTATATTTGATTACAAATTCGGTGAAGAAGAAGGCGTGTACGAACCTATTGCTATAGATGCAGAAACCGGAAGAATCAACCGGACAGATGTGGATAGAGTGAATTCACTTGAAAAGCGAATAGCACGAACGACCAAACTGAGTTTGTTCTTTCCAACCTTTAGAAGGATTGAGGGTGGTTTTTCGCTATCCCCGGATGCAGAAGGTTCAGATGTAAGAATTTTGTCAGTACCGGAAATGCTGCAAGTTTCAATGTCGAGATTCTCCGATGAGGTGTCAATCAACGAACACAAGTTCGTCGCTTCGATATCAACAGAGGATCTCCGTGAACTACTTACGCAGAAATACGCTGATATTTATGAAAAGATCAATAACCGCCAGTCGCAAGTATTAGAAGAGATTGCAAAAAAGATACAAAACAATCCAGATAAAAACAAAGTTTCTGAAATTCCTCAAGATCCTTCGGCTGTTCTGAATGCTATTCAGAAAGTTAATGAGGAACGAGAACGGTTGAGTAAACCATTTTCTGTGTTATCCGAGTTGTCTCGGAAAATTCTACGATATGACGCGATTCGCGTTACTGGATGGAGCGGTCACGCGGAAACTACTGATGGAATTACTTTGGGAGAAGATAGAGACGGGATTACGGTTGGAGAAACAGAAAATGCTATCTCGTCTGATAAACTCTCTTCCGGTGAAAAGCAGATGCTCAGTTTTTTGTGCTACAATGCCTTTAGCCAAGATACGGCCATCTTCATTGATGAACCGGAATTAAGTCTGCACATTGATTGGCAAAGACTACTTCTACCGACTCTCCTTGATCAAAGCACTGGAAACCAGTTTTTCATTGCAACGCATTCACCTTTCATCTTTTCTGGATATCAGCATAAAGAGATTCCACTGAAAAGTGATTGAAGTGCCTATCATCTTCAACTCCGCGGAAAACTTCTTTTTGAGTTACTCGCCCACTTTTTAAATAAACCCAAGCAGGGGGTTACCGATGGACAATTTAAATTGGCAAATACGTTTGAAAAATGCTATAATAATTTTTAAAGTGGTTCACATAACGACAAACGAAATCGGAATAGGAAATGTCATGGAAATCAGCTCTATAAACTTGAACAGTTGTCTGAGATAACTGGTAAAATACTGATCATAGTAAAACGCAAAGGATAGCAAAAAACGATTAATTCGGAACTTGAGAGGTACGAAAAAGCAACTATTGTTAAAAAGTCAAAATTGAGATAAATCTTTCGCCCATTCTTGTGAATGACCTATTATTGCTTGGCTGCGGGGTTATTTGCTGGTTATTGCCATACACGCAAATTAAATGCTGAGAAAACTAAACTTTAACGTTTAAAAGGGATCTACAAAGACATGATAAAAAACCTTGAAGTTAAAGGGTTGAATGATCGATTTGATTATCAATTGCCTATCAATCAAGCCTCTTTCAATGAAAACTTAAATATTTTTACTGGACGAAACGGCACAGGAAAAACGACTCTGTTGAAGTTGATGTGGTACTTAATCAGTGGAAATCTGCATCGAATTATTGCTGAGATTCCCTTTCGGTTTGTTTCTATTGAAACCGATCGGTTTTCTTTGTCGATTGAATTTATCAAAGATGAAAATTCCTTTAGCCTGAGATGGGAAATTGGTAAGAAGGAGTCAGAGTCTACCAAGGTGAACAAACAAGGATTTCCGCAGGATCAAGCAATTCTTGATCTGAATAGAGAAATAGCATCTGTGTCACGGAATAGTTTATTCTTTCCAACTTTTAGGAGAATTGAAGGAAACTATTCTCATTCTGCCGAACTTGCTGAAGCGGCTGCAGAGGATTCAGCAGTTTTAAGGTTGCTAAGTTCAGCAACAGAGATGCTTCACGAGGCGATGTCCCGATTTTCATCTCAGGTCTCAACTGACAGGCACAAGTTCATATCTTCAATTTCGACCAAGGACTTGGAAGAGCTGCTCCCACTAAGACGCGCTGCGATTTCGGATCAGGTAGATAAACTTTATGCGGAGTTATCTCACAAACTTAATCAGGAAATCCCTGACAATGATGTTGACAACATCAAAGATGCTAATTTCAGATTTAAGCGTATTCGAAAAGAATATAGCGCGGTGAAATCTAAACAAAAGGAATTGCATAACCCTTTGGAAGTCTTAAATCTGTTTGTTGATACGATTTTCCAGGGGAGGAGAATTCAGGTAACCCAAGGGATTATGCTTGGCAAAGGTAGTGACGAAAACAAAATTATTTCCTCTGATAAGCTGTCGGCTGGCCAGCAGCAAATGCTCAGTTTTTTGTGCTACAACGCTTTTAGTGATAACACAACTATTTTTATTGATGAGCCGGAACTAAGCTTGCACATAAACTGGCAACGTTATTTACCACGGATTCTAATGCAGCAAGGAACGACAAATCAGTTTTTCATTGCGACACATGCCCCAACCATTTTTGCCCATTATCCTGAGAGTGAAATTAGGTTAAGTGAAGATCGAGGAGAGATTGATGAGAAACCACATGTCGAATGATGAATTAATCATGGAATTCAGGAAATCAGAGGCTGCTCTTGATAACAATGAGTGCCACCACTATAATGCAGAAGAACTTCGCGCTCTTATGGCTCTTTTGGAGGAAATTGATTCGTCAGAGGGATTCATTGAAAAATTGGGCACATCCCAGAGCGGCTTGTCTTCCATTGGCTTACCAGCAATTCTTGTTGTTGAAGGTAAGGATGATGTGTTTATCTATAAGTGGTTGTTAGAACATGAGTTTAACGACAAAATAGAGATAGTGCAAGTGGGTGGAAGAGACGCAGTGCTTGCAGTTTATGATGAAGTTACTGCACGAAGGGAAGATTTTCCTCGTGTCCCCATTATTTTTATTGCTGATCAGGATATGGATATTTTTAAGTCAGGACCTCCATCAGGCTATCCAGATGTTATTTGGACAAAAGGATATAGTGTTGAAAACGAGCTCTATAAAGCTGGTGAAAAATTCCTGATGGATCGGCTAAAAGGAAACGAAAAGGCTTTATATGGCAACTTGTTAGAGACAATAACAGAATGGTTTGCATTTGAAGTTGAAGAGTTTCTGAATGAGAAGAAGTATGAAGTTAAGACTAGTATCCAAGAAATTACTGGTTCTAAGGAGAATACCGAGACTAATATGTGCTCCAGCTTCAAAACTCGACGAGGGTTTTATTCACCTAAGCCGTGCACCCTTCATAGTATAAAAACTGACTTTCCACTTAAGTTTAGAGGAAAACATCTTTTTGATATGTTGGACCGTTATCTCCATGATAAAAAGCGTGTCCGTAAATATTCACGTTTTACACTATATGATCTTATATGTGACCTTTATGCTGTAGCGTGGAAGAAACGGTTAGTAAAAGAGATAGAAAACAGAATTCAGAAAGAAAACAAGATGCTTGCTGGGCTGCGCCCTTAGTTCTGATATGTTTCTGGGGTTGGCAATAGAACTGATTACCAAACATATACCTTGCATATTATTTGTCAACGGAATTGTTAAGAAACGATCAAGGAGAAATATAAATTTAATGTTAAATCAGGACAATTTAGGCACGCAAGTGCTCTTTAACTCAAAAAGGAGTATGGCTGTAGACGAGTTAGTTGGAATAATTCGACATTCTCGAACCCCTACGCTCGTTGTAGAGGGTAGAGATGATGCTTTTATCTATCGCTCGGTAGTAGATTCGATGGCTGACAACGGTGTCAATATTTTAGTTGCAGGTGGCAGATTGAACCTTCTTGCGATTTATGAAAAGCTAAGGGAATTTGTGGATGTTCCAGTTGCCTTTGCCGCTGATCGGGAGATGTGGGTGTTTGCAGATGCTCCAGCTGATGAAAATATGTGGGAATTCCCAGAAGTTCCGGAAGAATATGCTGATCTTGTTCTGTCACACGGTTATAGTGTTGAGAATGACTTATGGGCTGGAAATGAGGAATACTTCTATCGGCGCAGACCAAGACCTGATTGGTTAGGACCTCCCTATTGGTTAGAATCTGACGATTACGAAAGATATCGACGAATGATAGATTCGCTCATTAGATGGTTTGCCTTTGAGGTCGAAGAATTTTTGGCGGGAAGACCCGTAAGAATGGTTAGCTTACGAGAAATAATTGCCCCTGACACAGTTGATCTCGAGCCAGAATTTTTGGAACGCCGCAGATTTCGCCAACCAAATCCTGAACTCATTCAAGTAATAAGAGATGACTATTCGCTTAAACTCCCAGGAAGATTGCTTTTTAGCGTCCTAATTCGTTGCTTAAATGATCGCCGTTGGGGACCACGTTATAATCATTTGCACCTATATGATTTTTTGCTTGGCTGGAGATATGGGAGAAGGAACCCACTAATGCGCAGGCTTCGGGAGGAGATAGAGCAGAAGTTCAATATGTCCAACAACCCGTTTGACAATGTGAATTAATCGCAAGAGGAGATATAATAAAAATTCAATGTGCCTCCTCTCACATGGAAGATACAAAAAAACAAATGCCAAACCACAGAAAAGTCCTTATTACTGGAGCGTCCGGCTACGTCGCTGGACGGATGCTTTCTGAATTTCGTGAACGCTATGAACTCGTGCTGTTAGACGTGAGAACCACGAATCGGCAAGGAGAGGAGGTGGACGGGATTCAGATTGCTGAACTTACCAACCCTGACCGAGACACATACCGACACCATTTTGAAGGTATTGATGCAGTCGTTCACTGTGCGTTTAAGGGTGGCAGTTTTGAGAACGAACTTGCCAACGTTCAGATGGCATACAACCTCTATCAAACCTGCGTTGAAACCGATGTCCGACGCGTCGTTGTGTGCAGTTCCAACCACGCTGCCGACTATTATGAACGACTCATCTGGGCAGACAAGTGGGATGTGGTGACTCCAGAGATGCGTCCGCTCTCCGATAACTTCTACGGGTGGGCAAAAGAGGCGTATGAACATCTCGGTTTTGTGTTCGCGACTGGACATGTTGACGGTAAGAAGTTACAGAATGTGCAGTTACGTATCGGTGGTCCGCGGGAGACGGATATGGCGAATTCCACAACAGACGATTTGAAGGCGATGCACCGTGGACTCGGTGCCTATTTGAGCGTCCGAGATCAGGTGCAACTCTTCGTCAAGAGCATTGAGACGGAGAATATAGAGGACGAGAACGGAATTCCGTTCCAGATCTTCTACGGTATCAGCGACAATACGCATAAGTTCTGGAGTATCGCCAATGCCCGGAAAGTGATAGGTTATGCGCCAGAAGACGACAGTCAACGCCGTTTTGCGGACCGGTTAGCAGAATTGTTAGGGCAGGCGAAAGAGACATAGTAAAACGGTTTTAACGCCTATCCAAAGAAAAAAGTCTCCGGATGTGTAAATCGAAACGGAGACTTTTGAGGTATCGGTTTAAGAGACTTATTATCCTATGGACTGCTCCTTCAGTTAAGCACTTCCAGGACCAGTGCCAACCCGTCTGAAAAGTCATGCGCTCCCAGATACCTGGGTTCAATCATCCACTCTCCTGTTTTATCAATGTATCCCCACCCTTCTTTACGGCGAGCAGCTGCAAGCCCTTCGGAGAACCTATAAGCTTCTGCAAACTGTGGCTCAATGATGACATGCCCCGTTTTATTAGCGAACCCATATTTGCCATCTATTTTTACGCTAATTAATCCTTCAGAAAAGTAGGGGTGATAGGAGGCATAATCGAAATCAAATTTCACGGCTACGTCTCCCATTACATCAATGAAAACATGTTCACCCGTTTCTATTTGGACATGAGCAAGTCCTTCGGAGAAGTCGTCTACCTCTCTAAATCGAGGTGGGATGACTATCGCCCCGGTTTTATCAATATAGCCTTCGCCTGTGCATTCCCAATCAGTCGTATAACCGCGTTCGTTCATCTCATCTTCTCGACAGACCCCCGCGACCGCCAACCCATCACAAAAGGGTGCCCAGCAATCGTAGTAGGACGGTGGAATAAGTTCCCAGGCACCACTGTGGTTAATATAACCTTTTTGTGTGTTGGTTCGTACATAGGCAAGTCCATCAGAGAAGTCGCTTACATCCTCAAAGATCGGAGGTATTATTGTTGTAGCGGACTTGTCAATGTAACCATACTTTCCATTTACGGAAACAGCGGCTCTCCCTTCCGAAAATCCGAGTGCTGACTCAAATTGTGGAGGGATGACAAAAAGTCCGTTTTTGTCAATAAACCCGCATTTTCCTTCAATTTCTACAGTCGCTAATCCGTCGGTATACTCGTAGCAACGGTCAAACTGAGGGGGGATGATAAAATGTCCATTTTTATCAATGTAACCAAATTTGGAACCAAGTATTGGCATTTTTAATACTCATCTTATTAGTTAACGCGAGTTTGATAAATAGTCGGCTAATTTTTTGTATAAAGAGAACCCTTTTGGTATAATGAGGTTATCAACATTCTTCAACCCAAAGGCGTTCCCTGATGAGTATTATAGCACTTTTCTGTCAAATAGACGACTTTTTCCGGCTTATAGTAGATTCCGTAATTACCTATACACTCACAAAATAGCGAGGATACAATCCTCGCCAGCGGTGGGAAAGTGTTTGTTCCCAGATGTACTGTAAGCTTATCTTCGGATTTTACTATATAAGAAATGGATGGCAACCCATTGCCAATTTTTTCTTTTTTGTCATTTGCGCTTGACAATACCAACGGGGATTTGTAAAATAGCGGTACCTCATACAAGGAGCCGCATCACAATGCCGAACTTCACAGTAGAAGAACTCACCGCTATTTGCCTTAACGTCTTCCAAAAATTAAACATCTCAGCCGCCGAAGCCGAAATCGTAACCCGTTCTATGGTGGATGCCAATCGCGTTGGACACGACTCACACGGCGTTATTCATCTCACGAAATATGTCCGTGAGTTGGAAGCAGGATTAATTCAACCCGGTGCCTCAATAGAGACACTGCACGAATCTGCATCAATTGCGGTATTAGATGGGAATTGGGGATTCGGTCCCGTGATAGCAACGCGCGCCATTGAATTGGCGATTGAAAAAGCAAAACAGACAGACATCAGTTCTGTTGCCGTATCGCGGTGTAATGAGACGGGTAGATTGGGTGGGTATGCATGCCTCGCAGCAGATGCCGAGATGATCGCGTTGCTCACAGCAAACGACCACGGCGGTGGGACGTGTGTCGCACCGCACGGCGGGGTTGAAGGGAGGCTCTCTACCAATCCGATCGCGTGTGCAGTGCCGATTGAAGGACAAGATCCGATTGTGTTGGATATGTCTACGAGTGTTGTCGCATCGGGAAAAATTCGGGTTAAACAGCATCAAGACGAGCCTGTTCCACACGGATGGCTCATTGATACAGAAGGCGAGTCAACGACAAATGCAGACGATTTTTATGGTGTACCACCCGCTGCCATATTGCCGTTTGGTGGCGTTGCTGCACACAAAGGGTTCGGTCTGAGCGTTATCGTGGACATCCTATCGGGCGCGCTTACCGGTGCCGGATGTAGCCAAGGTGAGAATGCCCGCGTCGGCAACGGGTTGTTTGTGCTTGTGATTAACGTTGCGAGTTTTAGAGCGTTTCCGGGATTTAGTGCGGAGATACAACGCTTTATTGAGTATCTCAAATCGGCGAAACGCGCTGCTGGTTTTGACGCAATTCGGATGCCCGGAGAACGCGGTTGGGAGGAACAGCGCAAACGAGAACAAGAAGGCATTCCGATAGATGCGGAGACGTGGCAGCAAATTCAGGCTTTTTTCTAACTTTCCTTGCGGTTCGTTGAGGCAGGTTTTAGAAAGTGTGTCCCTCTCCGTATATCCAGCCCGGCCCGTTGGTTGGGCTTACGTGCTTTTTAATGGCGTGTGGGAACTGTTAGTGATTCACCTGTCTCTGGATGGAATAGGTGCGCCTTGTCCATGTTGAAGTTGACTGTCAATGGTGTATTGTGCTGTGGCACATCAACGAGATCGGACTGCGCAACGAAATTGTTTTCGCCTGTCCGCAGATACAAGAGTGCATGGTTTCCAAGCGGCTCAACCAGTTCAACCTGTGCGCCAACGCTGTTCTTCCCGTTTTCGCCGATATGAATATCCTCTGGACGGATGCCGAGCGTTACTGCGTCTCCCGAAAGTGTATTCAGTGCCGACTGGAGGTGGGCATTCAACTCCACTTTGAAATTTTCAAATTCAAGTATCGGAGCACCACTGTTATTTACAATATGCGTTTTTATAAAGTTCATCGGTGGCGTGCCGATGAACCCACCGACGAATTGGTTGGCGGGTTTGTGGTAGAGCGTCCCCGGATCGGCAATCTGCTGGATTTTCCCTTCATTGAGGACCACAATCTGATCCCCCATCGTCATCGCTTCAACTTGGTCGTGTGTGACATAAACAATCGTGGCGTTGAGTCGGTCGTGCAAGCGACTGATTTCCATCCGCATTTGTACACGTAGTTTTGCATCAAGGTTGCTCAACGGTTCATCGAACAGGAATACCTTCGGATGCCGAACGATTGCCCTGCCGACTGCGACACGCTGACGTTCACCACCAGAGAGATGCTTCGGTTTGCGGTTCAGTAGGTGCGATATGCTCAAAATCTCTGCCGCCGCTTTAACGCGCTGTTCGATCTCCGCTTTCGGGTATTTACGGAGTTTCAACCCGAACGCCATATTCTTATAGACCGTCATGTGTGGATAGAGGGCATAATTTTGGAAGACCATAGCGATGTCTCTATCCTTCGGCGGGATGTCGTTAATGCGTTCGTCGTCGATATAGATGTCGCCTTCTGTTATTTCTTCCAATCCGGCGATCATCCGCAGAATTGTCGATTTACCGCACCCCGATGGACCGACAAGCACGGTAAACGACTCATCTGGAATCTGAAAATCTGCCTGTTCAACTGCAAGAACGTCACCGTCATAAATTTTAGTGACATCTTTCAAAGTAAGGTGTGCCATAATCTTCGCAATTCGGGGTTACAAACCCCTCCTACATTGCTTTATTGTCCCGGATGAAACAGTGCTTCGTCAACTTCAGCGTTCAACGCGATGTCGGTAATCAAAATTTGCCGATATTCCCCGCCTTTTGTCGCGCGATGATGTGCGATTTTAACCCCGTCCACCTCCCGATAGTCATCAAAGAACGCTACCACATTTTGCATGCCACCCCCAATCGCAATGTCATAACTAAACTGGACTATGTAGTGCGTCACATCGCTAATGAAGACTTTTAATTTTTCCCCGGACGGCTGTGTAACGAGGAGAACGGACGTAGGCATATCGTTTACCTCCTCTGTGCCTGCGTATTGAACGGGAATATCGCCTTTTGAGAGCATCGGGAGAAGCCAGACGGGTTCTCGGAAAAGGCTATCTTTAAAGAAGGTAATATAAGACGCAGCTGCCTCAGGTGGCACAGGTTTGACCTCTCCATCTGCTAACTGGAAGAAAGAATTACCATCAAAGACTAAACCGCCTGTGTCGCCCTCTGTATGCCAGTCACTGCGGAATTTGTCACGGTAAAAGCACGCTTTAGAGCGTCCTTCATCCTGCACATCTCCATCAGGGAAGTGTTCAAAACTGTGGGATTCGGTCACGATATTTTCCACCGCCTGTAGTTTCTCAAGTCCACCGTGCGCAGCGACAGCTGCATCAATAATTTCTTTGACATTAGGGACTGTATTTTGCGCACCTTCAGAGGCATCAGGTGGTGTCGTTATCGGTGTATCAGGTGCATCGGTGGGTTTCGCGAGGTTCTCTTTCACCAATTCGGCAACGGCAGTTTCAACATCAAAACCACCGAGGCTTGCCTTTCGGATAACACCTTCACCGTCAATCAGGAAGGCTGACGGAATTCCCCAGACCCCGTATAGCGTCCTTATCTCTCGACTTTCATCCCAATAGTGAACCCACGCAAGCTTCTCTTTCTCAATATACGTTTCAAGCGGTTCCTTTGACCTGTCAAGGCTTATACCGATAATCTGAAACTGCTGATCTTTGTACTGTGCATAAGTCTTCTTAATTTTCGGCATCTCAGTGATGCAAGGTCCACACCACGTCGCCCAGAAATCGAGCAGTACAACCTGGCCACGGTATTTTTCTAAGGAGAGTGTTTCACCTTTCAAATCCGTCACCTGAAAATCCGGTGCCGGTTTACCGATCCACTCACTCGGATGTGCTCTTTGAGGTTTCTGCACTGCTTCTTTTTCAGGCGTTGTCTCTGGCTTAAGAAGTTTTGTTGCTGGTATCGATTGTGACTGGGAACCTGCCTCAGATGTTTCGGTGGGGGTATCGGCAGGTTTTCCAAGATTGGTCTGAACTAATTCAGCGACAGCAGTTTCAAGCCTATGACCCCGGAGGTTGGTCTTTTGAATAACACCTTCGCCGTCAATCAAAAAAGTTGACGGAATCGCCTGTACCTTGTAAAGATTGGCAATTTTGCCGGTGTTATCCCAATAGTGAATCCACGCAAGATCCTTTTCTTCAATAAACGCGTCAAGTGGTTCCTTCGATCTGTCAAGACTGATACCGATGATCTCGAATTTCTGATCCTTGTATTTCTCATAAGTTTTCTTGATGTTCGGTATCTCTGCGACACATGGTGGACACCATGTCGCCCAGAAATCGAGCAGTACAACCTGTCCACGATATTTTTCCAATGAGAGTGGTTCACCTTTTAGATCTGTCACCTGAAAATCTAAGGCGGGTTTGCCAATCCATTCGCTCGGCTGTGCCATCGGCATTGAACTCGCCCCGGGTGGTTTCGGCAATGCCCCTGTTCTCTCCGCTTTATCTTGTTCAAGAAGCTGCTTCGCAAGCTTTGCTTGCGATCGCCCACCGTACTTTGGGTGATCTACCAATCTCTGATAAGCAACATCCGCTTCATTGTGCTTGCCGAGTTTATCGTATGCCAATCCCAATCCTAACAGACAACGCTCGATGTATCGTGCCTCTGGAAGGTCCTTGACGACTTTTTCAAAGGCTGTGATGCCTTCTTCAACACGTTCCAACTTCACTAAGGCATCGCCAAGAAGATAGTAGACCTCATCAACCCGTCTGTATTCAGGATGCGCTGCGACAAAGTCTCTGGATTTTTCCACTAACTTCTCTAAATCTTCAGATTTGGGCTGCTGCCTAAGATCTTTGTAGATTGCCTTAATTTCCTTATATTTGTCAGCAGGCTTCACCGAATAGGCACCAGCGAAGTCAGCGCAAAAACCGATTAGCACGAGGCTTGTAAGCATACCAATGAGGATACTATGGAAGATTCTGTTTCCTTTTTGCTGTGAATTTATTTCATTTCGGCTGAACATCTTAAACCTCCTGAGATCTGTTGAACCGCCTATTTGAATGTGCGGCAGGGTCTTATAGTAACGCCAATGAAAACCTCACCAGCGAAACGGCATTTAATTTTCCAGGTTTTCGCGCACGAGTTCGGCGACAGCTATCTCAAGCGCGCTACCTCGAAGATTCACTCGCCGGATAATGCCTTCACCATCAATCAGAAAAGTTGACGGAATCGCGCGAACGTTATACATATTCGCAATCCAGCCGTTGCTATCCAAATATTGCCGCCACGCGAGACCTTCGCTCGCGATGTATGTTTCAAGTGGAGCCACCGACTGATCTAAACTGATACCAATAATCTCAAACTTCTGGTTCTTGTACTTTGCGTAAGTCTGCTTAACATTCGGCATCTCAACGATGCAGGGGCCACACCACGTCGCCCAGAAATCGAGCAGCACGACCTGCCCACGATACTGCGATAGCGATAGCGGTTCACCTTTTAAACCCGTCACCTCAAAATCCAACGCGGGTTTGTTGATAAAGTGGCTTGGGCTAGGACCCCGGTTTGGCGCAGACGCATCGGCTGCTTCGCCGGTTCTGGCATCTCTATCCTGTGCCAGAAGTTGCTCCGCAGTTTCGGAGTACCTACCGCCACGATACTTTGTGTGATTGACGAGTTTTTCGTAAAGCGGATCTGCTTTATCGTGCTCACCGATTTTGTCGTAAGCCAATCCCAACCTTAACAGGCTCGGTTCAACGTAATCAGCGGCAGGATAATACCGAATGAGTTCGTCAAAAACCTCAATCGCTTTTTTAGTCCGACCGAGTTGGATTAAGCTGGTGCCGAGAAGATAGTAGACCTCATCAACCCGTTTATCTTTTGGGTATGCCTTGATAAAAGTGCTTGATTTCTCAACCAATACTTCGTAAGCACCTGGCTCACCGCTATTTTCAAGTTTTCCAGCAATCGTCTTGATTTCCTTGTACGCCTCGCTATCTGGTATCGCAGTTGAACCGGTAGTGTCAAGCGTCAAGTTCGCACAGGAACTGAGTACCATTAATCCTGTGAGGACGATAACAAGCAAATACCACCGACTCACCCCGGTGGTTTCATTTCGGGCAAACATTTCAGACTCCTTCAGGTTAATTGACGTGCATTAAACGGCATGCTGATAGGAATACGCCAGTAACAACTTAATTTCTTCCGCCTGTACCTGTTGCAAGAAACGGGTTACATCAGTATCAGATCCGTTTTCAGCCGCCTGACACCAATCAATAAACTGGTACGCATCCCAATTCCCATCTGCTTCAATCGTCTGTGCGATATTTGCTAACGCGTCTGATGGGTTCGGTATCTCCTTCAAGATCACGAGTGCGCGTTCGCGGAGTGCCGGAAAAATTGGATGCGTCCCGACCCTGCCGAACCAATATTTCGAGTTGCTATAGTCCGGCTCACGGCGGTGCATAATACCGTGCCAGTAGCTGCCCGTCTGATTTCCAAGTTCCTGTGAGATTGTATGTGATTCATCGAGTGCGTCGTTCCATAAAAGCAAACCGCTCTTTATGGCTTCACCAAACGTGGTATTTTTCACGGATTTCCCCTGAAAAAGATTGTCAAGGGATGAAGATGTCAGTGCGTCTGTCAGTTCGGGACTCCACGCCTCTTGCGGGACGAGTGTCGGGAGCGGGTTGCCCGCTTCTAATTTTTCGATAACTTCGGCAATTGCCGGTGTGTATGTTACATCCATGTGAAACTCCTTAGTATACCAATCGGTTAGTTGAAATTTAGTTTAGCATCTTTTGCTGAATATATCAAGTGTTTTCAGATTTTCGTTGGCGCATCAATAAATTTTGTTATTACTGTTGAAATGTGTTACAATTGTCAAAAAGGCTTGCAAGTTTGGAGAAAGTTTCAAGTAAAATGGGAACTGCGTTTAAAAAAGCACTCATCGTTTTCATTGGGTTTATTGTGGTCTTGGGAGGCGTTTTAATCGGTGTTATCCAGAACTTCTCTCAATATCAGTCGCTTCCAGAAACGATACAGATGGTAGATTTTGAGGGGCTGCTGTTAGCAGTTCTGGGTGCGTGTATCCTGAGTTTAGTCAGTGTTGTGTTGACTTTCTGGTTGGCCCGTGCTTGGGCAAATGAACAACCTGAGCTCGGCGAACGGATTATTCGCCTCGCGCTTGTCGTCAGCATCAGCTTGATTGTCGTTTTCGGCGGTTTGGCAAGTGGCTTGATTATTTTACGCACGTTATGGACAATCGGCTTTTTTTAACTTGCATTTGTGTTACTGATATGGTATAATTAGTTAATCGTGATTTGGGCATAAGATGTAGCCACAGATTCGCTGAGGTTCGGTTTTGTTGTATCTACACCCGATGTCCGAGTTGATACAAAACGTTTTGTAGATAGAATTCTCTCACATACCGTAGCGCAACGGATAAGTTTGTCGCTTTCGTTTTAACATAGGCTTGCAAGCGGTGCTCTACAATTTATGCAGGCTTGTAAGCGGCGCATTGCAGCGCCTTTACTTGGGGGTGTGAAAAATACACTACAGAGGCAAACGTACGCAAAGAACGCAGGAAAGGCAAAGTCGTTCAAATCATCAGATTCGAGCTAAAGAGATTTTACTAATAGATCACGAGAACAAACAGGTGGGCGTCATGTCCCCCCGTGAGGCGATGCAGCGTGCTGAAGAAGTCGGATTGGATTTGGTGGAAGTTTCACCGAATGCCAAGCCTCCCGTTTGTAAGATTATGGACTACGGGAAGTATCAGTATGAAAAAAACAAGCGCGCTCGTGAGGCTCGGAAGAAACAGACGAAGGTAGTCCTTAAAGGGATGCAGTTCCGACCAGATACTGCCGAACACGACTACCAGTTCAAGAAACGACATGTTGAGGATTTCCTCAAAAACGGGTGGAAAGTCCGAGCGACCGTTCGGTTCAGAGGTCGCGAGATGCTCCACACCGACCTCGGCAGTAACCTGCTTTCACGGCTCAAAGATGAGCTTGAAGAGATCGCTGATGTCGAACAGCCACCGCGTATGGAAACGCGCATCATGTCGATGATCCTTGCTCCGAAATCTTCATAGTGTTCTGGTCGTGACACCCGTGCGTAAGGAACAGTATTTGTTAAATGGCGCGCATTCGCCGTTTCGCGAGATGCTTGTTTACAGTAAATCGTAGGTGGGTGAAGGCTATATTTTTTTTAGTTTCCTGTCCTGGAGTGCTGTACCCTCGGACAGAAAAAGGAAGTTCTGATGCCGAAAATTAAAACACATAAAGGTGCGGCAAAACGTTTCAAATTCACGGCGAAAGGTAAAATTCGTCGCAAGCGTGCTTATGCTGGACACCTATTCATCTCGAAATCGTCAAAACAGAAACGTAGATTGCGACAGGCGACCCTTGTTGACCCAAGCAATGAGAAACGTTTGAAACGTCTGATTCATCAATAGAAGTGAATGCCCAAACGCGCGAGGAACGACGCAACTGTGGGCGAAAATAGTGGAAGCGATCTCGGATGACTCCGCGGGTCGCGACAGGAGTTCTAAATGGCACGAGTAAAAACAGGGAGTGTTCGACGCAAGCGGCGGAGCCGGATGCTCAAGCATTCCAAAGGCTATCGCGGTGGACGGAATAACCTCAAACGCACCGCCACTGAAGCGGTAGAGAAGGGGTGGAATCACGCCTACGCCCACCGTCGCGCACGAAAACGCGATTTTAGACGACTTTGGATTGCCAGAATTAATGCCGCTGCGAGATTACACGGACTCACCTACAGCCGATTCATACACGGGCTTAAAGTCGCCGGTATTGAGTTGGATCGAAAAGTTCTTGCCGACATTGCTGTGAATGATGAGGCAGGTTTTGGGCAGCTTGTCGCCCTCGCAAAGGGATAGATTGGCGGATTTATCGCGAATTTTTATATTAAAGGATTGATACATTAATTAAAAGGCTATGAAGGGACATAAGTAAACTGTTGAGACCTCCCAAATAGAGAAACCGCGTCATCGGCTGGAAGCGCGGTTTTGGGAGCAACAGCCGAATTTCATCCCGGAGCTACTGAAAATTGGAAAATGAAGCGGGTAGATTTGTAAAAGCGACCTATCGGTCGCGATAATCTGCCAAGCGGGGTGGTACCGCGGAAGTCGATGCCTATCGTTTTCGTCCCCATGATAACTTCAACCACGAGATTGAAGTTTGGGGCAGAGTGATAGGCGTTTCTTTTTAAGACTAAGAGGAACTATGAAAGCAGAATTACAAGCGATTCAGGCAGAAGCACTTGAGGCATTAAAATCGGTAGAAACATCAGAAGCGCTTGAATCGCTCAGGATTACGTATTTTGGACGCAGGGGAAAATTGACGGATGTCATGAAAGGCATGGGCAAACTTTCCAAAGAAGAACGTCCAGAGATCGGAAAACTCGCCAACGAAGTGCGTGCCACACTAACGCAGGCGTTTGAGGCGGCAACACAAGCACTCCATAGTCAACAACAGGAACAGCAGCTTGCGGCAGAATCTGTGGACATCACGCTCCCCGGACGGAAGCCTGCTTATGGGAAAGCACATCCCGTGATGCAAACCTTAGAACGGATTGAAGAAATATTCCGTCAAATGGGGTTTGAAGTTGTGACCGGACCGGACGTTGAGACCGAGTACTACAACTTTGATGCGCTGAATACGCCTGCTGATCATCCGGCTCGCGATTTACATGATACCTTTTACCTAACAGACGGACACCTCTTACGCACACATACATCGCCTGTTCAAATCCGCACGATGGAGAACCAAAAACCACCGATCCGCATCATCGTACCCGGAAAATGCTATCGCGTGGATTACGATGTCTCACACACACCGATGTTCCATCAGGTCGAGGGCTTGCTCGTAGATAAGCACGCCACTTTTAGTGAACTCAAAGGGATTTTAACGTCGTTTGCGCGACAGATGTTCGGGGACAAGACGCAGATGCGTTTTCGTCCGCACTTTTTCCCGTTCACAGAACCGAGTGCAGAGGTAGATATCACCTGCGCCGTTTGTCAAGGGAAAGGATGTCGAAGTTGCGGTGGCACCGGATGGGTTGAAATCTTGGGTGCGGGTGCCGTTGATCCAGCCGTGTTTGAAGCGGTGAACTATGATCCGAATGAAGTTACCGGGTTTGCCTTCGGTATGGGTGTAGAACGGATCGCAAACCTTCAATTCCGCATTCCAGACATGCGCACCCTCTATGAAAACGACCTCCGTTTCCTACGCCAATTTTAAAAGGAGGCGGCGCGTAAAATTTGCAAGTTTTCAGGTGTACTAAAATCTGTAAAGTTGTTTCGGATCCACGTACAACTTTAGATCATTTTAGTTCACTCTAACTGACTTTACGGACTTTATCATGAATGTAACCCTAAATTGGCTAAAAAATTACATCGACTTTGAATTTTCTCCAAGCGAACTCGCCGATCGACTCACGATGTTAGGAGTCGAGGTCGAATCTATAAAGCAGCTCGGTGCTGAACTTGAAGGCGTGGTCGTCGGTCGCGTCACTTCTATCCGCCCGCATCCGAATGCAGATAAACTCGTCCTCTGTCAGGTAGATACCGGCGAGACGGAAGAACTCCAGATTGTCTGTGGTGCCCCGAATGTCCGAGAAGGGATGCTTGCCCCGGTTGCGACAATCGGTGCAACGCTCCCTATCGGTTTGACAATCAAACGCGCTAAACTGAGAGGTGAAGAATCACACGGCATGCTCTGCTCCGAAAATGAGTTAGGACTCTCTGAAGAGGCTGCAGGTTTGATGGACTTACCGGCGGATATACCGCTCGGTACACCTTTTTCAGAGGCACTCGGATTGGACGATGTTGTGTTTGAACTTGAGGTTACGCCGAACCGTCCAGATTGCCTCAGCATGATTGGTGTCGCTCGCGAAATCCGAGCGGAGACAGGAAACGCTTTAAAACTGCCGCAAGTTGGTTTCAGCGAATCCGAAACCGATATCCGAGAGATGACCTCTGTAACAATTGAAGCACCCGACCTCTGTCCGCGCTATGCTGCGCGCGTCATTCAAGGCGTTAAAGTAGGTGCGTCGCCGGAATGGTTACAGCAGCGGCTTGAATCCGTCGGTGTCGGCGTTATTAACAACATTGTTGATATTACGAACTTTGTCCTGATGGAATACGGGCAGCCGCTTCACGCTTTCGATTATCATAAACTCACAGAAAACCGAATTGTCGTGCGTCGTGCAGCGGCGGGTGAAAACATCAAAACGCTTGATGAAATTGCGCGTGAACTCACGCCTGATATGCTCGTTATTGCCGATGCCGAAAAGCCTGTCGCGCTCGCTGGAATTATGGGTGGATATGATTCTGAGATTACAGAGACCACCGCTGATGTGTTGTTAGAGAGTGCTTACTTCAACCCGTCAAGCATCCGTGCGACCGCTAAAGCGTTGGGCGTTAGTACGGAAGCCTCTTACAGATTTGAACGTGGTGCCGATCCCGGTATAGTCCTCGCTGCACTTGACCGTGCTGCACAACTCATCGCTGAATTAGCAGGCGGGACGATCTGTGAAGGTATCGTTGATGTCTATCCGGGACAGCAGCCGTTGACTCGAATTCAACTCCGTCCGGAACGGGTCAACTTCATACTGGGAACTGCCCTTGAAGCGACAGAGATGGTGCAGATTTTAAGCCACCTCGGTTTCGATGTCAAAGCAAACGGCGCGGAAGACTGTGAAGTCATTGTGCCGACATTCAGATCTGACATCACCCGCGAAATCGACCTGATTGAGGAGATTGCACGCGTTCACGGATACGATAACATTCCGATAACATTGCCTAAGGGTGATATTCCTGTCCCCGCGCCGAACCCGAGCACAGAGGTTCGTAAGCGTGTAAAGCGTTTTCTCCTCGCCGCTGGAATGATGGAAGCGATCAATTATAGCTTTTGTGATCCGAGCTGCTTTGACAAGATTCGTTTCACAGCGGACGATCCACGCCGCGAGACTTTGAAGCTGCAAAACCCGTTGAGTCCAGAGATGTCGGTGCTCCGCACAACACTGTTACCACGCCTACTTGAGAACGCACAGCATAACCGCAACCACCAGATAGACACTATTGCGTTCTTCGAGATAGGAAGCGTCTTCATCTGTAACGGAGAACAGAAAGAGCCGGAACGGGTTGCAGGTATTCTCGCTGGACAGATTGGGGAGGGGGTCTACAGTGATCCGTATCGGTCACCTGATTTCTACGACATCAAAGGGCTTGTGGAGGGGATACTTGAGGTATGCGGCATTGTTGATTACACGCTGCAGAAAACGGATACGCCAACTTTCCATCCGGGTCGCAACGCGAAAGTATTATTGGGTAATAAACAGGTCGGTACATTCGGGGAGGCGCATCCAGAGGTGCTCGACAATTACGATCTGCCGTATAAGGCATACCTCTTTGAATTCGATATGGAGGTGTTGGTGGACGCTGCTATATTTGCGAAACGTTTTGAACCTATCCCCATCTACCCTACGGTTGAGCGTGATCTTGCGATTGTCGTAGATAAAGAAGTCCTGTCCGATATGCCGACTGAACTTATCTACGCAACAGGGGGCGAATTAGTCAAATCGGTACGTCTCTTTGATGTCTATGAAGGCGAACAGGTCCCGGAAGACAAGAAGAGTCTCGCCTATGCTATCACCTATCACTCAGCGACCGAAACTTTGACAGACAAGGCAGTCAACACCCTCCACGATAAGGTTGTCAAGCACCTCAACCAGAAACTTGGTGCCGAATTACGGATGTAGGGCGAGGCAACCTCGCCCCTACGGTGAACTATGCAGGCACATCGCATAAAAAACCTATTCTCTGCCATCGCTCGTTACTACGACTTTCTTAACTCGCTGCTAAGTCTCAGGCGGGACAAGATGTGGCGGCGGGAAACAGTCAAGGCAAGCGATGTTGAACCGACAAACAAGGTGTTAGATGTCTGTACTGGCACAGGTGAACTCGCGCTCGCGTATGCCGACAAAATCGGAGCGGAAGGTTTTGTTATCGGATCAGACTTCTGTTTTGAGATGCTCGTTATCGGCGATCGGAAACTTCAACAGCCGGTAGGTGCGGTTTCTAACCGCACTACAAACTTTCTGACAGCGGACACCCTCATTCTTCCCTTTTTGGACAATACCTTTGATATTGTCTCTGTCGGTTTCGGTATTCGGAATGTTTCAGATTTAGAGATGGGGATACGCGAGATGACGCGCGTTGCTGCACCGGGTGGTAGGGTCGTTATTTTGGAATTCACGCAACCCGTGAATCCGTTGTTTAGAAGCCTCTATTACTTCTACTTCACGAAGATTCTACCTTTCGTCGGAAATCTTATCTCTCGCAGCAAAGATGACGCTTACGGGTATCTCCCGCGTTCTGTTATGAAATTCCCGGATTGCGATGCCTTGAAACAGGTGATGGAGCAGTGCGGATTGATGGATGTGCATTTTTACCGAAAAACATTCGGCATCGTTGCGATTCATGTTGGGAAGAAACCTAAATAAGACATTGGACATATCCCACCTAGGATACAAAACAGTAGGCATCAGCATCATAGCAGATTAAAACCGTTGCTACTATTATTACAGGAGTGCAGGCTTAGACAAGGGTCAACTTCCGGATTTATTGGTATTTTTCCTGATTGCCTCTTTGGTCGATTTTCTAAAAGGGATAGTAGTTTCCTTCTTGACTCGGCGGTTCCGAGGTAACGGTTTTCTTTTTGAATCCTTAACTACTGCTTTCAAACTCAAATCAATTTGCCTTTTCTCCGGATCTATCTTAATCACTTTCAGGTCTAATTCTTCTCCGATTGATACAATTTCCTCTGGGTTGTTAATCCGTCTATTTGACAGTTCAGATTTACGAATCAAGCCTTGAATTCCTTTCTCCAATTCAGCAAGTGCCCCAAACTCTATAATACTGCAAATTTTCCCCTGCACAACAGAGCCAACTTTATTCTTTTCAGCAAATCTTTCCCAAGATGCTGCTTTCAAACTCAAGTTAATTTTCTTTGATTCCGGTCTCACCCTAATAATCTTTAGGTCTAATTCTTCTTCATCAGATACAATTTCCTCTGGTCTTTCAACCTTTCGGTTAGCTAATTCAGATTTGTGAATTAAGCCTTGAATTCCTTTCTCCAATTCAGCAAGTGCCCCAAACTCAGTCAGAGAGACAATTCTACCCCGCACAACAGTCCCAACTTCATATTTATTTTCCCAAGGATTGGGCTGCATCTGCTTACTGCTTAGTATAAGCGACTTATGCGCCTTTGAAATTTTTAGTATTTTGGCTTTACTTGCTTGGCCTAAACTGAAAATCTGCGAAGGATAGATACGTTTCGGGTCTTTATTAGTCCATATCATTTCATCTCGCGGGATTACTCCTTGAACGTCTGATTCTAACTGAAGAGTAACACTATGTGTGTCTATACTGACAATACTCCCTTCTACAACATCACCTACAGAATTCTTTTCTACAAAACCTTTCCAAGAAATGTTATCATTAGAAAAGTCTTCAACACTTTTCCATATATCGAAAAAAATGTCTAGCAGTTTTTCCTCTCTCTCTTCGATTTCCTTGGATCTCCATTTGTCTTTGTTACATATTTCTTGGTTCAGTATCAATTCACAATCACCATTTTCCTTCATGAATTTTTTTATATCTTCAAATGTATCAATTTCACTTCTACCTCCGGCCTGCCAACTATAAGTAATGTTTCCAAAACTAGACCACGCCTCTTCTTCGTTCGTTGGTAATTGTTTTTTATTCTGAACACGCACTCGATGAGTCGGAAAATCTTCAAAACTGATCGGTTCTTTACCGCTATTTTTCCTCTCCCAATTTTCTATTCGATAGAGAATATAACGTTCTGTGAATTGCCAGGCTTGTGTATATCCACCTCCCTCATTTTGAAGTGCGTACCCTTTAAACCAGTTTATAACCACTTCGTTAGATATCCACCTTCTATTGGCAGTCGCAGCAAAATAGTTTACCATATCTTCCACAATAAATTTTCTACAACCGAATAAACTGAAGAAGTAAGATTCTATTTCTTCATAAGCGTAGCAATTACCTACGCTACGAACCAATAGACTCCGCACTACATAAGATTCCAAAATTTCAAAAACCTTAGAAATTTCATCTGATCCGAGAGGGTTTTCTAATTCGTTTTGTAGATATAAAATAAAAGCTCTCACAAGTGCAACATAATATTGATGTCGCGATACAAAATCTGAGTTATATTTATCTTTGTTTTTAAAATCGCTAAGGTCCTTATATAATTGCATTTGAGTTTTAAACCCTTCTGGATCGTCCAAATTTTTATAAGTCTGAGCATACTTTCTTAATTCTTCAAATTCTTTTTGAATGTTCCGATCACCATTTAGCAATTTTTGCTGGTCTTGGTATACGTCGTATACGTCAAATAATTTCTCATCATTATTAAAATCATCAGGTCCTAATTTTGCCATAAGAAACGTTCGGAAAAACGACTCTTGTGTTTCCGATTCTTCCCAATAAGTGTCGGTATCAAAATGACTCCAATATATTTTATATAAATTATCCCTGTCCGCTTCCGCTCGTAAAAATAGATCATTTCTGAGCCAATCAAATTCATCAAGTATTCTTCCAGGTATATGGAAGATTGTAAATAACTTCTCGGGATCATCCCATTCTTTCACATTTATTTCAATCATGCGAAAATCATATATAATAGTCTCATAAAGAGTCTCTATTTTCCCAAAGTCCTCGCCCACAAAGTCCTTAATCTTTACCTTGAAATAGTCAAAAGCACGGTAAATTTTGTGAGTACTAGGTTGGCATTTCGACGAATCATCAATTAACTTGCAGAATGTATCTTTATCTAATCCCTCTTTAGGATAAAGTTTATACTTTTCTTCTTCTTCAGCACCTACATTTATTATGTATGATTTTGTTTCCTTAGCTATGGTATCATATTTACCTTTCAGGTCGTCACAGATACCATTTCTACTACTGAGTTCGTTACATATATCTCTAATGGCACAAAGAATAAGTTGAAAGGTTGTAAGGCGTTGTTGCCCATCAATAATATAATATTGTGGTATGTTACTTTTTTTATCCTCAAGAATGCGCGTAATGACAGTACCGGTAAAATGGTCTGTTGCCTTATTACCAAGCCTTAAATTCGTTTTTCTTGTAATATCTTTCCAGACGGGTTCCCAATTATCTTCGTTCCAGACGTAACGCCGCTGATATATTGGGATTTTGTATAACTTCTTGCTAAACCAAGTAGCTATAGCATCACCTTTACTCTCCATTTCTTAAATCCTCTTTTTCATTGCGGCATATGCAATGTGATTGATTATATCAAAGTAAATGTGGTTATTTTAATGAAGGCAATGGCCACGTAGGTTAAGCTTTTCATTACAATCTTCCTTTACATGATCCGCCTAGAAAAACCTATTAGCATACGGCCATATTAGAGTAAAATTGTCATATAAATCTTTGGTTCTTTCTTTAATCTCGTCTAAACCCCATTTGGACCGGGCGCAAATATATCTGTTCAGCGTAAAGTTTGGGGTGGGGTTAGTTTCTAATTTCGATTGTTTCTCAGGAAATGAAAGGTATGCCCAGTTCGAGGGAGAACCTGGCCCAAGAGCCACTATATTTCCTATCCTGTTTATTGCGTCATACACCTCATATATTCTGTCTAGTGTGTCGTCTTCGGACAGAGACTCTTCCAAATCATCTGCAATAACTATCCGTTCTAAAGTTTTGAAGTCTTTAAAACTTAATGATTGAGCATAATCTAATGTTTTAGTACCTGCTTTTACTGCTTCGCGTCTTAGATATAGTTCAATTCGGTAAAATATATAAAGAAAAATGTTTCTATGTGGAACAGATGTTTCTGCCAATAACGAGGCCCCATTCAAAGCATCCTGAACTGGTCTATAATCTGGCCATGTCTTTTCTAAAAATTTAGCGAAATTACCCTCACTGAATGTCTGTTTGCCTACAATTGCTTCAGAAAGGAAGCTCTCTATGTTTTGATAGTTATGTTGACCTGTGCAGAGCATACCCCGTATTATATAAGATTCCAATATCTTGTAGATTTTAGATAGTTCAATACTAGGTCGTTTTACCTTTTGCTCTTGTGCAAATAATAGAAATGAAGTTAAAGGCTGAATCCGGAGGTCTTCATAAAACGACATGTGTGTGCCAATTTCCGAAGAAGGATCATTCATATCTTCATTAAACTGTGCGTAGGCACTTAATTGCTTGAATTCTTCTCCAACGGTAGAAATTGTGCTTCTATAATCGTATTGATATAGTTCAAATGGTTTCTTTTTTTCTTCAAAACAAGACGGACCTAACTTTGTCTCAAGAAAAGCACGCAAAAATGTGTCTAAATCTAAAATATCGTTTTCAAAACTGGGATGCCAATAATCTTTATCGCCATAAAATTCCGCCCCGTCTTTCGCAGCTCGGAGAAAAAGATCATTTCTAAGATAATCAAATTCACTGAGCATTCTACCTGTTGCATTGAGAGACGCAAAAATTATTTCAGGTGTCACAGCATCATTATCTATATCTTCATCATTTTCATCAGAATACAAATTTAAATGGGCAACCTTAATCTTGTTGCTGATAACATCGTGAAGATTTTTTATTTTATCATAATTATACTTTTCAATCATAGAATTAAAATGACGATATGCTCCATAAATAAAATCTTTACTATCTCCATTGGATGACACCGGAATTGGTCGGTTCCAGTCAATCAATACCTCAAATGCTTCTTCATCAATAGAATCACTTTTTGGACAAAGTTTATTCCGCGCATCCGGACCGATTTTATTAACGAGTCGATCTCTATTCGTGATAGCAGATTCTGTAATATGCCTTATCTCATTTGGGTCCGCCCAACTATTTTGGCTAAGGAGGTAGCGACGGATAACACATAGAATAATTTGCAGGGTCGTAAGACGTTGCTGTCCATCAATAACATCATAGATTTCTTGATCACCACGGTTGGGATGTTGCCGTGTTACGATCACACCAGCAAACAAATCAATGTTCTTATGAAGGGTATCGCAAATATCTGTCCAAAATCTCTCCCAATTTAATTCATTCCAGACGTAACGCCGCTGATAAATAGGTATTCTATATTGTACAAAACGGTGTTCTCCAAATAGACTTTCTACAGTTTGAAGTTTATTGATTATATGTATCTGCATTATGAAATTCTCCAAATTCTTTGTAATTATTAGTTTTCAAATGAAAGCAACAGATTCAGTAAATTTTTGCAAATTAAAACTTGCCGTTCATTTACCGTTTGCCCAACCCTTCAACATGCGCCACAACAGATTCAGATACCCCTTCCAAACTATACCCACCTTCCAATGCAGAGACAACGCGTCCCGATGCCATTTCCTCAGCAAATTCAAGCATCAAGTCTGTGAGTGTAGCGAACCCGTCTACTGTGAGTTCAGTTCCAGCAAGCGGATCAAGGTAGTGTGCATCGAAACCTGCTGAAATTAATAGAAATTCTGGCGAAAAGTCTCGGAGTGCCGGTGTGAGCACATCCGTAAAGACCTCGGTATATTCGTCATCCCTACTTCCGGCAGGCATTGGTACGTTTAGGGTCGTGCCGCGTGCTTTTCCGCTACCGCACTCTCGACTTGAACCGGTGCCTGGGTAGAGCGGCGATTGGTGGATAGAAAAAAAGAAGACTGTCTCATCTTCGTAGGAAATGTCTTGCGTACCGTTACCGTGATGGACATCCCAATCCACAATCGCGACTTTCCCGACACCGTGTTCCCGTTGGAGGTAGCGTGCCGCAATCGCGATGTTGTTAAATAGGCAAAACCCCATACTCTGTACTGTTTGTTCACCTTACTCTTTGATACGAACTAAGTTAATTGGTTTTAAATTTTTTCCACTCTGTGTTTGATTTATCTCAAATTTTACTTTTTGACCTGGTTTCACTGGATTTGCAGCTGTTCTATCCTGAAAATCGGAAATATTCACTTCAATAACTGTTTCTAAATCACTAGATTCTATAAAACCGTAAGAACCTATCCAATTTTTTACTTCACCCCTGCAAGTTTTGAGTTTAGAATCTTGCTTCTCTACCGTTTTAGGTGTGGTGACAGCGGAGGTTGCTGGAGGTGAAATTGTCTTTCCTGTTGGTTTCACTTCTTTTTCGGATTTACGATTTTGTTTTGAAATTATCTCAAGGATTGATTTTTGATCTGGCCAGATATTACGAAAATATCTGGATAAATATCTTTGTCGATTACGAATTTGAGTCGCTCCCCAAACTTCCAATCTGTTCAATTTGCATATTTCATTGTTCAGTTTAAGATTTGCATTAGGATATTTTGACAAAACTTTTCGAGTATCTCCAAACGAAAAATTATCAACTTCGCCTGGATTAATCTTATTTTCCGCGCTGAAGGCAAGGTTCCCTATACTAACCCAATCAGCCTGCAATTTCTTCCAATCCGTGTCTGAAAGTTTACTTCCATAAGGTAATTGCAGTTCTTGCTCGGAGGCAATACGCGTCGGCTCATAAGTTGAGGAAAAATCGTTAAAACTTAACTTGTTTTTACTGTTAGTATACCTTTCTATTCGATAGAAGATATAACTCAACTGAAAACGAGCGTGACGTTGACTGAAAGATCCGTTGGTTTCACGGGCATCATTTGAAGTTGTTTTAAAATGACTGGTTAATTGGTCATCATCTGGCCAGTTCTTTAAAGATAGGACAAACTCTTTTGTATCAAATCTGCGGTTTTTATTTTCATCAATTAACTCCGAGAAATAACCATATATTTGTTCGTATCCTCTTTCATCTTTATCATTGCCGTATTCTCGCATGAGCATGCGTCTTACTAGATAAGACTCTAAAATCTTAAAAACGGTTTCTAACTCGTCGATGGTTTGGTCTGCCTCACATTGTAAGTAAAGTATGAAAGGAAGCAAACTTGTCATGTTGAGGTCATCATAAAACTTCATGTGGGAGCGAATTTTGTCTGACTGCTCGGCAAATTCTGAATCGTCGAAATCCGCCTCCCGATAGGCGTTTGAATAACGATTTAATTCAGAAAATTCATGTTCAACCTTCTCGCTTGGAGTGAAATTATCTTTAAGTGCCTTGTCTTTTACTTTTTTGTAGTACGACTTCTGATAAACCTCAAAGGCCTTTTTTCTCTCTTTTTCATTCCCTTCACCCGATTGAAAACAGTAGGCTCCAAGTTTTGCCATGAGAAACGCTTGAAGGAAAGATTCTAGTTTGTCCGCACTCCAGTAACTGTGACTGTTTTCAAAGGTCCAGTAGTCCCGAAGGAAACGATCACTATCAAACTCTTCTTTTTCTGGATCATCTAATTGTTTGGCACGTAAAAAAAGATTGTTTCTGAGGTAATCAAATTCCGCAAGTTTTCTACCTGTCGCATTAATTGATTCAAATATTTTTTCCGAATGATCTGATTCATCAAGTGTTGTCAGAACAACTTTTAATTGATTCTTTATGGTGATAAGCAGCTCTACTAATTCACGTTTCCAATCCTTATTTCTATTAATATAGGCCATTGTTAGTTCATAGAAATAATCATAGGCATCAAGGACATTATGATTATCAGAATCAGTAAATTCATTTCTGATAGCAGTTATGTCTTCATCTCGTAGATGATTCGTCTCTTCATCGAATGCTATTGCAGAGATGAATTGACCATACTCCTTATTGGCTACAGCTTCAAATTCCAAACTATCAAAGTTCGTCGGACAGAATTTATAAGTAGTCTCTTGCCCGGTTCTCTGTACGACAGTGTCTTCATTCATTATCAGTTTCTGTGGTTCCTCGGCTTGTTTAGGATCACCTTTTGATATAAATATATCTCTAATGACACAAAGAATGATTTGAAAGGTAGTAAGACGTTGCTGTCCATCAATAACTTCAAATATTTCTGGTTCCCCGTTACTAATTTGGCGTGTGACAATGATACCTGTGAAATGCTTTTTATCATCACCTTGGCGCGGGCTAGTCGAAGTTTCTTTATGTTGTTCCAGATTATCATCACCTTGGCGCGGGCTAGTCGAAGTTTCTTTATGTTGTTCCAGAGGTTCAAAAGCGTATTCACTATCCAGTCCCTCTTTCAACTCCAGTCCTAACTGAGCAAGAATATCTTCCGAAAGTGCACGCCAATTTGTTTTATCCCATACGTACCGCCGTTGATAATTCGGAACTTTATATTGTACAGGATAGCTAAACAATCTACTGACACTGAGTTCCCGTTCACTTGTGTACATTTCCTGACTTCCTTTTTTTGCTTTTCACTTATATGATAGTAATTGTCAAGTCTTAGAACACTTTGCAAATTTACTTGGAAGGAGGTTCCCATAGCGCATTGAAGTTATTTAAGATTTCCATGTCTTGCAACTTGCCGTTTTGCAGATGCTTTAAAAAATCCCATTGTTCATCTAAAATGAGAGGTGAGAATTCCCAGGATGCATCTTCTTTTTCTTTCGTGTAATGTTCTAGCCGCTGGAATATGTAGTAGATAAAACCTAAACGCTTAGTTCCGAAATTCTTAAGAGCCTCCGTAACTTGTTCTTGATCCGGCCATCCAGAGTAGGATAGCACTCGTTTAAACTCATCCACATTGAATTCGTCTTCCTCAACTGATTTATCAAATAGGTATTCTATGCATCCATAACTTTCCTTGTTTACATCTACTTCAGCGTTTTGTTTATCTACACAGCAAAGCATTCGTCTCACCAAATAAGACTCCAAAATTTTGCAAACACTGTCAACTACACTAGAATCATTGTTATGTTTTACATACAATATGAATGGGTCCAAGCGGGGTAAACTAAGGTCACTAAAAATTAAACTAAGGTCACTAAAAAATTTAACGTAACGGCAAATTGGGTTCTTAGGATTGTCCATATCTTTGTTTAATTTTCGATAAGATTCCGCGTAGGCCTTTAACTGCTTGAATTCATTTTCGATTCCATTTGCCTTCATGCTATACTTCCGATACACATCAAGCGGTTTTACATTCTCCGCACTAAAACAGTACGGTCCTAAATTCGCTTTGAGAAACGCCCGCAAAAATGCTTTTTGTCTGTCCGTTTGCCAATAATGAAAATCACTTTCATCCTTTTCAAAAATCCAATATTCTCTATGGAAACGATCACTACAAGACTCTTTACCTTCTGGCCTATCCAATTGTCTGGCGCGTAGGAAAAGGTTGTTCCTGAGATAATCGAAATCGGAAAGTTTCCTACCTGTAGCATTGAGTGATTCAAATATTTCTTCTGAATAATCTTCTTCACCAAGTTCTAGCTTAACAAAATCAAAGTTAGCCCTGATAATGCTAAGCAAATTGAGCAAATTGTCCAATTTAGTGCCACTCTCAGTTTTCTGCACATAACGCCTAATCCACTCATAGAAATAGTCATAGACCCCAAAAATGTCTTCACTAACCTCGCTGGATCGGTCAAATAGTTTTAGGTTTAAGTGGAGGGAATTGCGCTTTTCCTCATCAAGAATTAAACAGTTTGATTCTTCATTAAAATAATGGGAAAGGAAGTTACCATAATTTTCCTCAAGTATCTTTTCAAATGCTAACTCATCATATTCTGTAGGGATGAATTTCCATATTTTACCACTATTACTTTCATCCATTATCAGTCCTTGTTGCAGTTCCTTCGCTTCCGTAGAATATTCGTTTAATTTAAGTATATCTCTAATGACACAAAGGATAATTTGAAAGGTAGTAAGACGTTGTTGCCCATCAATAACTTCAAATATTTCTGGGCCTCCTCTTTCCTTACTAATTAGGCGTATGACAATGATGCCTGTGAAATGCTTTTTATCATTACCTCGGCGCGGGCTAGTCGAAGTTTCTTCATGTTGTTCCAGAGGTTCAAAAGCGTATGCACCACCTAGATCCTCTTTCAACTCCAGTCCTAACTGAGCGAGAATATCTTCCCAAAGCGTCCGCCAATTCGTTTTATTCCACACGTACCGCCGTTGATAATGCGGAACTTTATACTGCACGGCATCACTAAATAATTTACTGATATTCTCCCTATTTCCTAGCATCTATAAATCCTCCGTTCTTTGACTTTATATGTCCAAGGCCTCTCAAACACGTGGAACACTCAAATACTAACCCTATTTACCTTGTCAAACTCACAATTCTTAGCACTAATTTAGTTGCTCTTTACCGATATAGATAAGTTCCCTGGTACAATCAACCTATGCTACAAAAAAGTGGCAACTTGGGTTATAACAAGTCAATTTTTGTTATTACGTCAATTTTAAAATTATAAAGCCTATATGTAACTTAGATTATACGATATTTATAAAAAAAAAGCAAATAATTTAATAAAATTGTTAATTTGGCTTGAAAAGTGGGTAATATTTCTTCGTAACCGCACCATAAGTGTCAATTTAGGAGTTTTCATGACATTTTAGAACAGTTCAGGACTTACGCAAATCGGACATTTAGACGCAAAGAGTGGTAATTCCCGTCCATTAAACCCCCTAAATCCCCTAAATCCCCTTATCAGGGGACTTTAAAAAGGAATGAGTAAGTCCGAACAGTTAACCCAAGTTGCCACAGAAAAATGTGCCGCAAGTGACCGCACTCCAGCGGAGTGCTATGTCCAAAAAATTCCCTCTTTCAAAAAATCAATACGTCGCCAAAAACTTTACACACCCTCAAATTAAAATATATTTTACCTCAGTTTCACTCACTTACCCCCATTTTTTATGGAAGCCTTGTGTTAGCAGATATTTGCTTGAAAATGTATGGGAAAGGCAGTGGGATTATAGTAAAATACCTCCTTAGGATCCAACATTATCAGTGCCTGATAAGTTGTAAGGAGGTAT
>JAJDTM010000040.1 GCA_022827185.1 Candidatus Poribacteria bacterium | reverse complement strand
ACCTTTTGCTCCGAAAAAAATGGTCTTTAAGTGTTATACGCTACAAATAGGAGGATTTTTGTGAAAAAATACATATTGCTGCTGATTTTCCGAACCGTTGTCGTTGTCGGTCCTTTTGCATATCAAAGGAAACCTACGAAGGTGAAAAATCTACGAAATCTGTCGATTTTTGCTTGCCTTTTCCTGCTCGTTTTAATGCCGATGCGTGCTGAAGCACTTCCACCACCTTCACCTGCGGGTGGCAACTATTTGGCTCTTGATGGCGTGGACGACCGCGCTATTTTGGACTTTGAAACCTTCGGTCTCCTCATGCCAAAAGACACAGATGAATGGACCTTTGAAGCGTGGATATATCCAACCACGCCGCCTAACAAGGATATACATGCAATGGTACTCACCCAACAAGTGATGATGTATATCGTGACGCATGATCACCGGGAATTCGCGGGCTTAGTGGTACCGAAGGGGCATTTACTACTGGTATGTTCAGCACACATTCCCGTTGACGGAGGGCACCTTATTGCGAGGGAATCCCCGATAAAGTTTTTCCCAAATCAATGGAATCACATCGCCTTTCAGGGAGGAAAGGGACGGAAGACGACAGTTATTGTTAATGATTTCGCACGCAGCATAGGGGGAGAGAAAGGAACAATTCTCGCACACGACGCAGACAAGCTCACCACATTCGGAGGGCATCCACGGGATTTTACACTTGGAGGGTGGGACGCAAAAATTCCGTTTCACAAAGGGCATTCTTGGGGTTATTTTGCGGGCTATATTGATGAGGTCCGCATCTCAAAGGCTGTGCGTTACAATACCGCCAAGCGCGGTTTCACGCCGCGCACAAAGTTTAAGAATGACGCAAAGACGGTTGCATTGTGGCATTTTGATGAACCGAGGGGAACACGGGCGTTCTCAGATGCGTCAGGCAACGCCTACCACCTAATGGGTAAAAATGGTGCAGAGACCGGTGGCACACTCGCAGTTGAAGCAGAGGGAAAACTTGCGACGATATGGGGGCGGCTTAAGCGATAAAAGAATGGGATTTTTCTGGAATTGTTAAGAATAAGGAGAAAGTTATGCTCGCAAAGTATAGGTATTTGCGATGGGTCTTTAACGCATCGATTCACAAGAAGTTAGGGAGGGTTTCTGATGTTTATTAATTGTAGGTTTCTACTCAGTGTGGTGTTATTCCTAAGTTTAGTTATACCTGTTTTTTCTTTTTAGCCTTCGGGTGGTGTTTTGGTGCTCGATGGTGAGGGTGACTATGCGATCCTCCCACTTGCCGAACACGGCTATATTTTCCCGGCAGAGACCGATGAATTTACTGTTGAAGTATGGTTCTATCCGAAATCTGAACCGAAAGCAAAAGAGAGACATATCATTCTGGGTCAGCAAAAGGAAGATGCAGATCGCTTTGAAGATATGTCTGGGAATGGGTATACATTAATCGGCATGAACGGTGCCACTGTGGTTGGTGGTGAAGGCGTTGGTAACCTTGAAATTCGTCCCGATGCTTCTGTAACAACCACGTGGGGTCAAATCAAGTCAGGATCGTTTTGACCTTGAGATTCATTGCGAGTTTAGAGACTGTTTCATATCTCGTTTGAAGCAGAGAAGGATATGGTAAAAAAATTTTAAGCGTTCAGACGGTTATTTTACGTCGAAAACCGCTAAAAAACTAAGAAATTCGTGGAATTTCAGTCTTTTTCACATTTTTTTTCAAAAAAATTTGACAAACCGTTTTTTAGTGTGTATAATATTTACTTTGGAAACCCTACTTAATCTTTTTGGAGAAAGGGGCAGTTATTCGGAAACATTCTAACGTCGTACCCACAGTTCCACGTTAATTTGTTCTACTGAAGTTGTGATGCCCCGCGCGGGGCTTTTTTAGTGCAAGAAGCCCCTATAGATTTTACCTCGGAGGTATGAAATGCCGACAATTAACCAGTTAATCAAAAAACCGCGTAAGAGATCCCGGAAGAAAACGAAATCGCCGGTGCTTGAGCAGTGCCCCCAGCGGCGGGGTATCTGTCTGCAAGTGAAAACAATTACGCCGAAAAAACCGAATTCGGCATTGCGTAAAGTCGCTCGCGTGCGTTTCACTACCGGCTACGAAGCCACTTGCTACATTCCGGGGATTGATCACAATTTGCAAGAACACTCAGTCGTTTTAGTTCGAGGCGGGAGAGTGAAAGACCTCTCTAACGTACGATACCACATCGTCCGTGGACAGTTGGATACCGCGGGTGTTGACAATCGCCGTCAAGGTCGCTCAAAGTACGGTGCCCGGAAACCCAGCTAAACAACGGAGGAATATCAGATGCCGAGACGTGGAAATATCACTAAACGGGATGTCAATCCTGATTCGACCTATAACAGCAAGCTCGTATCAAAGTTTATCAATAGTCTCATGCTGGATGGGAAGAAAAGCACCGCGCAATCTATCCTATATGAGAGTTTTCAGATCATCGAAACTCGCACGAATGAAGAAGGTTTTGCCATATTCCGTCAAGCGATCAACAATGTTAAACCGGTCCTTGAAATTCGCCCCCGGCGCGTAGGCAGCCAAACCTACCAAGTCCCGGTCGATGTAAAGGCAGAGCGGAAACAACGGTTGGCTTTCAGTTGGATTATCCAATCCGCCCGTGCCCGTGGCGAAAGACGCATGGCAGAACGCCTCGCAGGCGAAATAATTGAAGCCTCGCGCAACGAAGGTGGCGCGATCCGAAGGAAACAGGATCAGCATCGAATGGCAGAAGCCAACCGCGCTTTCGCACATTATCGATGGTAAAACATACGCCCGACTTACAACAGAAATATACATATAAGTGAAATAGATCAAAGGAGTCGTTCAACCGTGGCAGATACAAAAAATAGCACCCCTCAACGCTTAGAACTGCCCCACATGCGGAATATCGGTATCATGGCACACATTGATGCCGGTAAGACTACCGTAACCGAACGTATTTTATATTATACCGGTAGAGTCTATCGAATCGGTGACGTGGACGACGGCACCACGGCTATGGACTGGATGGTGCAAGAACAGGAACGCGGTATTACAATTACTGCTGCTGCGACAACCTGCCACTGGAAAAAACACCACATTAATATTATTGATACGCCGGGGCACATCGATTTTACTGTCGAAGTTGAACGCTCCCTTCGTGTTCTCGACGGTGCAGTCGCGGTTTTCTGCGCAGTCGGCGGTGTTGAACCTCAATCCGAAACTGTTTGGAGACAAGCAGATAAATATGAGATACCGCGAATCGCATTCGTTAATAAAATGGATCGAACCGGTGCAGATTTCTTCCGTACCGTTGAAATGATGGAAGAACGTCTCGGTGCTACGGCAATCCCAGTGCAACTTCCCATCGGTTCCGCAGAACAGTTTACAGGTATTGTAGACCTCATCTCCATGAAAGGTCAAATCTGGAACGTAGGTACCGACGCTGGCAGTGACGGCACCGTTATTCATGAGACAGACATCCCCAAAGAGATGGAGGAGATGGCAAACGAATATCGCGATCGGATGTTAGAAGCTATCGCCGACTGCGATGAAGAACTCCTGCTGAAATACTTAGACGGTGTCGAAATCCCTCCCGAAGAAATTAAAATAGGCATCCGGAACGCTGTCATCGCCGGTAAAATTGTCCCGATCCTTTGCGGAACAGCCCTAAAGAATAAAGGGGTACAGCCGCTCTTAGATGCAATCGTCTCTTATCTACCAGCACCGACCGACGTGCCGCCAATAGTAGGCTTCAATCCTAAAACGGAAACAGAAGAGACACGTCTCCCGAAAAATGATGAACCCTTCTGTGCGTTGGCATTCAAAATTACGACGGATCCGCACGTTGGGAAACTCACTTACTTACGAGTCTACTCAGGTGTTCTCAAGAAAGGCGACACTGTTTATAACAGTAAAACAAGGCAACACGAGCGGATCGGACGGCTGATGCAGATGCATGCCAACAAACGCGAAGAACTGCAAGCCGTTTATGCTGGCGACATCGCCGCAGCAATCGGTTTAAAGGACCTCTCAACAGGGGACACACTTTGTGATCCGAAGGCACATATCACCTTAGAAACAATGGTGTTCCCACTCCCGGTAATGTCCATCGCAGTTGAGCCTCGAACACAGTCTGATATTGATAAACTAAACCTCGCCCTCTCCAAACTCGCCGAAGAAGACCCAACCTTCAAAGTCCATCAAGACCCCGAAACCGGACAAACTTTGCTGTCAGGTATGGGTGAACTTCATCTCGAAATCATTGTGGATAGACTTGTGCGTGAGTTTAACGTCTCAGCGAATGTCGGTAACCCAGAAGTTGCCTACCGCGAAACAATTCGCAAACCGGTTAAGTCTGAAGGCAGGTTTGTACGCCAATCCGGTGGTAGAGGTCAATTCGGACATGTTGTCATTGAAGTTGAACCCCTTGAAAAAGGAACCGGCTTTGAGTTTATTGATGCCACCAAAGGCGGGGTCATTCCTCAAGAATACATTCCATCCGTGGAAAAAGGTATCGAGGGTGCCATGAACACCGGGATTCTTGCCGGCTATCCCGTTGTAGATGTATCCGTAAAACTCGTTGATGGTTCACACCATGCGGTGGATTCATCAGAAATGGCGTTCTCTATCGCAGGTTCAATGGCGTTTAAAGATGCTATGAAACGCGCCACACCGACACTTCTCGAACCGATTATGAACGTTGAGGTGATTGTTCCAGACGAATACCTTGGTAAAGTCATAGGTGATTTGAACGCACGGCGTGCGCAGATACGCGAAACCGAAACACAGGCAAAATCTCGTATCCAGGTTGTTCGGGTTGATGTACCGCTCTCAGAAATGTTCGGATACGTCAAAACCCTTAGGTCACTCACACAGGGTAGAGCTACCTACTCTATGGAGTTTGCACACTATAATGAAGTCCCCACAAGTGTAATGGAGGACTTAATTTCAGCAGCGAATGGTAACGCATAATCGTCTTAAGTCGTAATGAATCGTAATTGTTAAATAGTTGTGAAGTGTCCGAACTGTAGGAGTGTTCCCACTTCCCACAAGCGGACATAATATTTAGGTAAACGGTGCTACCACGCGCTAAAGCGTTTGGACACCCCATAGAAACGGGAATGCGCAGTTCTGTGGAATCGCGCTGACAATCCCGCAACAATAAAACTTTAGTGGAGCTCGGACAAAAATGGCTAAGGAAACATTTGAAAGGAATAAGCCACACGTTAATATTGGGACAATCGGTCACGTTGACCACGGTAAAACAACGCTGACTGCAGCGATTACCATGGTACTCTCCAAACTTGCCGACGCTGATTACGTCCAAAAGTATGAAGATATTGACAAGGCACCCGAAGAAAAAGAGCGTGGCATTACGATTAACACCGCACACGTCGAATATGAAACCGAAAACCGGCACTACGCACACGTCGACTGTCCCGGACACGCCGACTATATCAAGAACATGATTACCGGCGCAGCACAGATGGACGGCGCAATTCTCGTCGTATCCGCCGCTGATGGTCCTATGCCCCAGACGCGTGAGCACGTACTACTCGCACGCCAGGTGAACGTACCCTCTCTGGTTGTCTTCCTCAATAAGGCAGACATGGTTGATGACGAAGAGCTGCTTGAACTCGTCGAACTCGAAGTCCGTGAATTGCTAAGCGATTATGATTTCCCCGGCGACGATATTCCGATCATCACAGGTTCCGCACTTGACGCGATGGAATCCGACGGTGACCCGTCAAACGAGGCGTGTCAGCCGATTCTCGAACTGATGGCGGCTGTTGACGACTTCATTCCAGAACCCGTCCGTGATAACGAAAAACCTTTCCTGATGTCGATTGAAGACACTTTCACCATCAGTGGACGCGGTACCGTCGTTACAGGACGTGTTGAACGCGGCGTTATTGAAATCGGAAACCCGGTCGAAATCGTCGGACTTCGCGAAACACAAGACACTGTTATCACAGGTGTTGAGATGTTTAACAAGAGTCTCGATGAAGGGCGTGCTGGCGACAACCTCGGGGCGCTGCTCCGTGGTGTTGAACGCGAAGCAGTTGAACGCGGACAAGTCTTGGCAGTCCCCGGGACGGTTACACCGCATACCAAGTTTGAAGCCGAAGCCTATATTCTTACAAAAGATGAAGGCGGACGCTGGAACCCATTCTTTACCGGATACAGACCGCAGTTCTATTTCAGAACAACTGACGTAACCGGGAAAATGGATCTCCCGGAAGGCATCGAAATGATTATGCCCGGCGACAACGCACAGATTACTGTCGAATTGTCCAAACCGATCGCGATGGAAGAACAACTCCGATTCGCTATTCGGGAAGGTGGACAAACTATCGGTGCAGGTGTTGTTTCCAAGATTCTTGAATAAGTGATTGGGCGGAGCTTGCGCTCCGCCTTTTTAAGGACATCAACACAGAGGACCTTGGACATCAACGCCAAGATGTTAAGCGACGACGCACCTCTCGTTTGGTGAAAGCGATACGAAAAGATGGACAATCAAAAAATTCGCATCCGGCTTAAGGCATTTGACTATCGGTTGTTAGACCTGTCGTCAAAGCAGATAGCAGATACTGCAAAACGCACAGGTGCAGCTGTCTCCGGTCCGATTCCATTGCCGACGAAAAAGCATATTTACACCGTTCAACGGTCAACGTTTACAGACAAAAAGTCGCGTGAACAATTTGAGATGCGGATTCATAAACGTCTGCTGGATATCTTAGAGACTACACCTAAAACTGTTGATGCTTTGATGCGGTTGGACCTGCCCGCAGGGGTCGATGTCAAAATTACGCTGTTATAGTTTTCAATTATCAGCCGTCAGGGGAATAGTTTTCAGTTATCAGCCGTCAGCTGTCAGGTACAAGAGGTTTTTGGAACTATCAGACCCCTCTTTAACTGATGACTGATGACTGACAACCGACGACTCTAAAAAAATGGTTAATGGAATTATCGGCCGCAAAGTCGGCATGACACAAGTCTTTGAAGATACTGGAAAAGCGGTACCTGTTACTGTCATCCAAGCAGGACCTTGTCCGATTGTCCAACTCAAAACGCAAGAGAAAGATGGCTATCAGGCGGTTCAGTTGGGTTTCGGTGAACAGAAAGAGAACCGGACGAATAGTCCGAAGCGTGGGCATTTAGCAAAAGCGGGTGTCGAGTCCGCACGGGTGCTTCGTGAATTTCGTGTCCAGAGTCTTGAGGATGTGTCCGTAGGAAATATTGTTGATGCAAGCGTTTTTTCAGAAGGTGAACTTGTTGATGTGACAGGCACCTCAAAAGGACGCGGTTTCACCGGTGTGGTGAAACGGTGGAAATTCGGTGGTGGTAAGAAAAGCCACGGCGGTGAGCAAGATCTACGGCGTCCCGGTTCTATCGGGGCAAGCGCAACACCGTCGCGAGTCTTTAAAGGGAAACGGATGGCAGGACGCCACGGTGCTAAACGGCATACCGTCCAAAATTTACCTGTAATCCAAGCCGATCCTGAACGCAACTTATTAGTGGTCAAAGGCGCAGTCCCTGGACCACCCAACGGTTTGCTTCTGATTAAAAAAGCATCTAAAGCACCGAGTGCATAGGCTGGCAGTCGTTACGGAACGATGCCGAAATAAAACGAGCATACAATCATGTCAACTTTAGACGTACACAACAGATCCGGGGATGTCCTGCACGCAAAGGAATTAGCCGATGCATTCACCGATGCTGAAGTGAATGGTCCCGTCATTCACCAATGCGTCGTTGCCTATCTTGCCAATCAGCGGCAAGGTAATGCATCAACGAAATCCCGGAGTGAAGTAAGAGGCAGTGGACGGAAACTCTACCGCCAAAAAGGAACCGGCAGAGCCCGTGTAGGGGATGCCAAGTCACCGATTCGAGTCCACGGGGGTGTAGCGTTTGGACCGAAACCGCGCAGTTATCGGCAGTACACACCCAAACGGGTACGACGACTCGGTTTACACAGCGCATTGGCAGATAGGTTCCAGAACCAGCAGTGCATTCTTGTTGAAGATTTCACGCTTGAACAGCCACGCACGAAAGACATGGTCAACATGTTAAAAGCACTGAACGTAGCCGGAAAGGCACTGTTTATCCTTGATGAACATAGCCAGAATATCCACCTCTCCTTGAGGAACATTCCGCAAGTTCATTGCTGCACATGGAATACGCTCAACGTCTACCAAGTCATGTGGCACGACACATTGATAATCACCGAGAAAGCCGCTGAGAAACTCGAATCTAAATTCGCGAACATCGATCCAGATGCGGAAGGATAAAACTGATGAGAGATGCATATCAGATTATACTGCAACCGCTAATTACCGAGAAAAGCACGATCCTCCGCGACGCTAACAAGTACGCGTTTGTTGTTGATCGCAAGGCAACGAAACCGCAGATCCGACGTGCAGCAGAAGAGCTGTTCGACCTTGAAGGAGATATCCTCAAAATTCGCACAATGCACGTCCGCGGCAAACCTAAAGGGAAAATGTTGCGATACCAACGTGGTAGAAAACCGCATTGGAAAAAAGCGATTATCACCCTAAGAGAAGGCGCGACTATCCAAGAGTTTGAATCCATATAGGAATAGCAGTCAGCCGTCAGCAAAGACGCAAGCGTTACAGGAAACCTCTTCTCTTTACTGACCGCTGAGAGGTTTTTTCCGAGAAAAAACCGACCTGACTGCTGATGGCTATTAAAAAAAAAGGAAATCAGAGTGCCTAAAACGTATTCACCTATAACCCCAAGTCGTCGGTTTATGACTGGGTACACCTTTGAAGAGATTACGCGTAGTAAACCGGAAAAATCTCTCGTTAAGGGTGCCAAGCAGAAAGCCGGTCGGAACGCCAAAGGACGCATGACAGTCAGGCGACGCGGCGGCGGACACAAACGCCGATACCGAGTCATTGACTTCAAACGCGATAAATTTGGTATTCCCGCAAAAGTTGCCGCAATTGAATATGATCCCAACCGCTCGGCACATATCGCTCTGCTCCACTATGCTGATGGGGAAAAACGTTATATTCTCGCACCCGTCGGTATTCAGGTCGGTGATATGCTTCATTCAGGCGCAGACGCAGAAATTCGGGTCGGAAACGCCTTGCCGCTCGAAAGAATTCCGCTCGGTTCTTCCATCCATAATATAGAGATGAAACCCGGTAAAGGTGGACAACTTGTACGCAGTGCTGGCGGTGCGGCTCAGTTGGTTGACAGAGAGGGAAAGTACGCCCGTGTTCGACTCCCGTCAGGCGAGATTCGGCTGATTCCCGTGCAAGCAATGGCAACGCTCGGTCAGGTCGGCAATGTGAGTAAGATCGTTATCGGTAAAGCAGGTCGTTCAAGATGGCTCGGAAAACGCCCGAAGGTTAGAGGTGTCGCTATGAACCCGATTGACCATCCACACGGCGGTGGTGAAGGAAAGAGTTCTGGTGGCAGGCATCCAGTTACCCCGTGGGGTGTGCCAACGAAGGGCTATAAGACCCGAAACCCGAAGAAGAAATCGAATCGCTACATTGTCGGAAAACGAAAATAACTTTTTCGTGGATACCTCGCTGGGCGAGAGATCCATGTTTATGAGGACTTACGTATCTCTTCTTAAAGTCCCCGTGATAAGGGGGATTTAGAGGGTTTGAATACCAAAATTATCGCTTTTCGCGGAAGTCTGATTTATAGGTAGAGGAGAAATACAATGTCGCGTTCTATTAAAAAGGGACCCTATATAGACCCTAAACTCGCCAAGAAGGTAGCCGCCATGGAACGCTCTGGCACCAAACGGGTCATCCGTACCTGGTCCCGTCGTTCAACCATTACACCTGAGTTGGTAGGACACACCTTAGCAATTTACAACGGGAAGAAGTTTTTTCCGGTGTATATCACAGAGAACATGGTCGGACACAAGCTCGGGGAATTCTCGCCGACGCGTACCTTCCGTGCTCACGGTAGTGGGAGCGCAAGAAGAGAACTTGCGGCGGGATAGCCTTCATCGCAAAGTGGCAGGCATCCATCCTTTTTTTGGATGATGTCTTGATTTATTTCGTTGATAATGGTGAAGAAACCAGAAACCTGCTTTTATTAGGAGAGACTGATGGAAGCCAGATCTAAAATCAGGAACGCATCGGTCGCCCCGCGGAAAGCCCGCTTGGTAGCCGATCTCGTTCGTAATCAATACGTTGAAGATGCGTTAAGTCAGCTGCGCTTTACGCATAAAGCCGCGTCCCCTATCATCTACAAGTTGATTCAGTCAGCAGCCGCGAACGCACAATATCAAGACCCAAGCGTTGATATCGAAGGTTTGTATATCAAAGAGATTCGCGTTGATGAAGGGATTACGCGGAAATGGATACGCCCGCGGGCACGGGGTATGGCAAATAGAATACTAAAACGCAGTAGCCATATTACTGTTGTCGTTGACGAGGAGAGTACCGAAGATGCTGAATAGGGACGGGCACGCTTAAAAGGCCTACAGCACGGTGCCTCGGACACCAAGTCACAGGCGGGAAAAGTCTAATAGGAGGTTTGCGTGGGACAAAAAACTCACCCGCGTGGATTACGCTTAGGAATCATTGAGACATGGGATTCAAAGTGGTACAGCGAACGGGATTACGCCAAATGGCTCCATGAAGATTTTAAGATTCAGAACTTCGTCAAAGAACAATTAGCACGTGCTGGAATTTCGCGCGTTGAAGTAGAACGTGTCGCGGATCGTTGTAGCATTAACATCCATACAGCGCGCCCGGGGATTGTCATTGGGCGCCGTGGGGCAGAAGCTGAAAAACTACAAACAATGCTTGAAAAAGAGGTCGGCTGTCCTGTGCGGATTAATGTCTCTGAAATCAGAGACCCTGAACTCGATGCGCAACTTGTATCAGAAGCCGTGGCGACGCAAATAGAGCGTCGCGCAGGTTTTAAACACGCCATGCGGCGGAATATCTCCAGTTCAATACAAGCCGGTGCTTTGGGCGTCAAAATTATGGTCAGCGGCAGACTGGATGGTAAGGAAATTGCCCGCGCCGAATCGAGCATTGAGGGGCGTGTCCCGCTCCATACGCTCAGAGCCGATGTTGACTACGGGTTCACTGAAGCGAACACGACGTACGGTAAAATCGGAGTCAAAACTTGGATTTTTAAGGGCGAAGTTATGGGTGTCCCCGACAAACTCAAAGGGGAAACAACTGTTCAACGTCAATCTGGACGACGTGAAGATGCAGGGTCACAACGTTCTGAACGCCGCCGTAACGATAGACGCTCCAGTTCCCAAGATGGACGCTCCCGACAATCGGGAGGGCAAGATGGACGCTCCCGACAATCCGGAGGACAAGGCAGAGGTAGAAACCAACGTCGGCAGCGTCAGAGTAGGCGAGAATCCGAGAACAATTGAGTCAGTAACCAGTTAAAGAGGGGATATGGTTCATCAAGTTTTTCTCTTACTGGAAACTGGTGACTGGTAACTGTTAACTTCAAAAAGGAGGCATTTAAAGTGCTAATGCCGAAACGCGTGATGCGCCGCTATGTGCATCGCGGAAAACGCCGTGGAAAGCCGCTCCGAGGTTCACAAATCAACTTCGGTGAATACGGTTTACAAGCAATGGAAGCCGGGTGGATTACAAGCAACCAGATTGAATCCGCACGTATTGCTATCACCCGATATGTACGTCGTGGTGGGAAACTTTGGATCAAGATCTTTCCGCATAAACCACTCAGTAAGCAACCTGCTGAAACGCGCATGGGCAAAGGCAAAAAAGGCCCCCCCGAACATTGGGTCGCTGTCGTCAAACCCGGTAGAGTCCTTTATGAATTAAGCGGCGTTTCGCTTGAAGACGCAAAAGGGGCAATGAAACGAGCCGCCCATAAATTGCCAATCAAAACTAAGTTCGTTGCACGGAATGAGTAATTTCGCCTGCGACTCCGACGTTGGAAAAATTATGCACATCCAAACGTGCACAGTGGTTTTGACAACACTCAAGGAGATACGGAAATATGAGAGCGGATGAACTACGAGGGAAAACGACCGAAGAATTGGAAAGTGAACTGAGGTCTTTGAAGGAAACTCTGTTCAACCAGAGATTCAGAAGTATCTTAGGACAACAGGAAGACACAACACGTATTGGTAAGATCCGAAAAGACATCGCACGTGTGAAAACGATCCTACAGGTCCGTTCACAATAAACACAACGGAAAGGGGAAGGTTAAGTACCTTCGCACCAGTCCGTTTCATCAATTTCTAAGGTTGTATGCTTTCAAAGTGCGCGCACTAACAGGTTTTGGTTGGTTTGGAGGATAAAGTTGAACGAAGAAAGGCGAAGACATCGTAAATTTCGGACAGGTCTTGTTACGAGTAATAGTATGGATAAGACTGTCTCGGTATCAATCGTTCGTCGCTATCAACACCCTCTTTACAAGAAGGTAGTCCGAAAAACAAAGAAGATTCTGGCTCACGATGAACAGAACAGTTGTAACGTCGGTGACGTGGTTCAGGTTGTTGAAACCCGACCACTGAGTCGTCAGAAACGGTGGCGGGTCCAAGCGATAGTAAACGCAGTACAACCCGCAAACGATTAAAAGTGCCACTATCAGCGTCCTTCTTCCTTACTCATACGGGGTGAGACGAAGGGGCCTGATGGCACTGGAGAAGAAAGGGTTTCATCCACACTCTGGCGTTTCCAAAACAGACCCTTTTGAAAACGGTAGAGGAGGATACAAAAATGGTTCAATCATACTCTCGATTAACCTGTGCTGATAATACTGGCGCACGGAAGTTAATGTGTATTAGTGTACTTGGCGGGACCCGACGTCGCTATGCACGCGTAGGCGATGTGATTGTGGCAAGCATTAAAGAAGCGGTACCTAATACACAGGTCAAAGCTGGCGAAGTTGTTCGCGCAGTCGTCGTACGTACAACCAAAGAATATCGACGTACAGACGGATCCTATATCAAATTTGACCAGAATGCTGCGGTTCTCGTTCATCCGCCGGACCGAGAAGGGAACCAGCTTCCACGCGGTACCCGAATTTTCGGACCCGTCGCGCGAGAACTCAGAGAAAAGGGGTTCACCCGAATTATCTCGCTTGCCCCCGAGGTTATTTAGGAGGACAATTGTGACACGACAAAAGCTGCATATCAAAAAAGATGACATGGTCGTAGTCCTTAGCGGACAGGACCGAGGCAAGGAAGGTGTGGTTTTGGAGGTGTTTCCAAAGAAACAACGCGCAATTGTTGAAGGCGTTCATATCGTTAAACGCCACCTCCGCCCAAACCAAGCAGGACAAGGTGGGATCGTTGAACGCGAAGGTACTATCCATGTTTCTAACCTCAAAAAAATTGGGGCATAAATAGGACATATCTGGATACCGGAAATGAGAGGCGTTGCCAAGACTCATCTCACTGAATACGCGATTTTATAGGATATAAGGCTCATGAGCCCATTCAAAGAATTTTATCAAACCGAAGTCATGCCTGCATTGCAAAGCCATTTTAACTATGAAAATGTAATGCAGATTCCGAAATTGGACAAGATTGCCCTGAATATCGGGGTCGGCGAAGCACTTCAGGACCCGAAAGCATTGGAAGATGCAGTTGAAGAATTGACGCTGATTGCTGGACAACGCGCGATCATCACGTATGCTAAAAAATCCGTTTCTGCTTTTAAAGTCAGAGAAGGTATGGCAATCGGATGTAAAGTTACGCTAAGACAGCAACGCATGTATGAGTTTTTCAACCGACTCGTGAATATCGTCCTGCCGCAAATTCGGGACTTTCGCGGTGTATCACCGGATGCCTTTGATGGTCGCGGTAATTATTCCCTCGGCCTCACTGAACAGTTAATATTCCCAGAAATTGACTACGACAATGTTAACGATACCCGCGGGCTAAATGTAACCGTTGTTACAACCGCCCCAACAGACGAAGAAGGTAGCGAATTGCTAAAGCTGCTGGGCATGCCGTTCCGAACATAGATACGTTTACCAGGACAAGGTTACGCAGCCAAATGGTTGCATAAATGACCTCTGGCAGCTTCATCCATCCGGACATACTCAATAAATATGTCACGGATACATAAGAAAAGGAGCATTTAGCTTGGCAAGTAAAGCATGGATTGCCAAACAGAAAAGAACCCCGCGGTTCCAAACCCGAAAATACAACCGTTGTAAAAGTTGTGGGCGGTCGCGTGGGTATCTACGCAAATTTGAATTGTGTCGTATCTGTTTTCGCCTCTTCGCTCGCGCTGGTAAAATCCCCGGTGTCCGAAAGGCGAGTTGGTAGAAAACTCGATACCATTTGCCCCTAACTGAAAAATATGACGGGCACAGCGGCTATTCAAAAACGAGAACGAAATAAGGAGAATCTTTCATGTCGATGACCGATCCGATTGCAGATATGTTAACACGTATCCGCAATGCCAATATGGCAGGACATGAACGCGTTGAAATCCCCTCTTCAAAAATCAAAGCAGAAATCGCACGCATTTTGGTAGAAGAAGGTTTCGTCCGAAACTTTCGATTACTTGAAGATGGAAAACAGGGGATTTTAAGAATCTATTTGAAATACGGAAATACGAAAAAAGAGAAGGTCATCACAAACCTCAGACGCATCAGCACACCCGGTAGACGCATTTATGCCAAAGCAGATAGTCTACCAAGGGTTTACGGGGGACTCGGTGTCGCCATTTTATCGACATCTAATGGTATAAAAACCACGCCGCAATGTCGTAGAGAAAAAATTGGCGGTGAAGTCCTATGTTACGTCTGGTAAGATTTCGCAGATGACGCTCAACGAACCGGGAGAGATAGAATGTCACGTATTGGACTAAAACCGATTCCTGTCCCTGATAAGGTGCAGGTCGCTTTAAACGAAAGCGATGTACAGGTGGAAGGCCCCAAAGGAAATCTCAATTGGGTACTGCCAGACGGAATCGATGTGACGCTTCAGGAAAACGTCCTAACCGTCCAAAGAAAGAGTGAACTCAAACAGTATAAAGCCTTGCACGGATTAGCGCGCAGCCTCATCGCCAATATGGTTACTGGTGTTTCGGAGGGCTTTGAGAAAAAACTTCGGGTGGTGGGTACAGGGTATCGTGCTGAAGTCAATCGTGAGAACAATTTGGTGCTTGACGTTGGCTATTCACATTCCGTCACTTACGTGCCTCCCGAAGGAATAACGCTAAGTGTTGAAGCCACTGAAACGATAGATGGGCAGACACATACACCTGTTGTGATTAGTGGTATTGATAAACAACTCGTCGGGCAAGTAGCGGCATCTATTCGTCAAATCAGGGAACCGGATGTCTATAAACCCTGTAAAGGGATTCGCTACGATGGCGAGCGCGTCCGAGATAAAGAAGGAAAAGCTGCTGTTGGCTAATGCTGTTATATCTTGCGCGCAATAAGGCGAAATTTGAAAGCCTTATGAAATACGAAGCGCGTCTATTGTATAATAAGGAGACCCCTTGGCACTTATAAAAAAGAAACGAATGGGCCATCTACGGCGCCGGAAACGTGTCCGTCAAAAAATTAGCGGGACCACTGATAGACCCAGACTCGCTGTTTTCAGAAGTCTAAAACACATCTATGCGCAACTCATTAATGATGAACTTGGCGTGACGGTCGCCGAAGCCTCTACGCTGTCACCTGAACTCAAAGGGACCCTTGAAAGCGGTGGAAATGTAACGGCAGCAGAGAGCGTTGGCGCACTTCTGGCACAGAAAGCCAAGCAGCAAGAAATTGAGGTAGTAGTCTTTGACCGGGGCGGGCATCTCTACCACGGGCGTATAAAAGCCCTCGCAGAAGCAGCGAGGGCGGAGGGACTGAAGTTCTAAATGCCCCGAAAACCGGTTCCTGTCACCGTACATATACGGTAAACAGGACTCACACCGGATAGGAGATTTTTTTGCTGAAAGATAGAATTAACCCCGACGAATTTGAATTTGAGGAACGCATGATTACAATCAACCGCGTCATGCGAGTCGGTAAGGGACGGCGCACCCCGAGTTTTAACTCGCTCACGGTTGTTGGCAATCGCGACGGTATTGTTGGCATCGGCTTTGGCAGCGCAAGTGAAGTCGCTGGCGCGCTCCGTAAAAGTTTCGCCGATGCACGAAAAAATCTAATTCGGGTGCCAATCGTTAACGGCACGCTCCCGCATGAAATTACCTGTGAATTCAAATCTGCTAAAGTTTTGCTGAAACCGGCAAGTCCCGGAACAGGTATCATCGCTGGACACGCAACACGCGCTATTCTTGAATTTGCAGGTGTCCGAGACGCACTGACAAAATGCCTTTCTTCTCGGAACGTGAAAAATATCGCTGAAGCCACGATGCTGGGATTGAAAAGTCTCAAGGACGTCAACGAAGTCGCACGGTTGCGAGACCTGTCCGTCGAAGAGCTGCTCAAGAAACGCTAACTGACGCACTTCAGAATGGTTGTCGGCTTACATCAATGCTTTGCTATAAATGGTTAAGGAACGGAGTAAACTCTGATGAAATTGAATGAACTTAAACCCGCCACTGGCGCGAGACGCTCCAGAAAACGAGTCGGTAGAGGGAACGCCTCCGGGTGGGGCAAAACCTGCGGACGCGGACATAAGGGACAAAAATCCCGATCCGGTGGTTCGATACCGGCATGGTTTGAAGGTGGACAGATGCCGCTCGTGCGACGCTTGCCGAAGCGGGGACCCCGGCGAACCGCACACAAGCGGCTTGAGTATGATGTTATCAACGTCGAAACCCTCAATCTTTTCGACGACGCGGCAGTCGTAAGTCCAGAATCCCTTCGCGAAGCAGGCTTAATTAAACGCAGAAACGCACTGATAAAGATACTCGGTGACGGTGAACTCGAAAAACAGTTGAAAGTCCAAGCGCACCGATTCTCGAAATCAGCGATCGAGAAAATTGAATCCAAAGGCGGCACAGCCGAGGTACTCGGACGACACGCAAATGCTGACAACGCTGCTTGAGAGTTCGCAGGCGAGGAGGAAATAAAATAAGTGATTAAGGCATTTCAAAACGCTTTTAAAATTCCTGAACTGCGGAAACGTCTCATTTTTACAGGGTTGCTCTTGATTGTTTACCGCCTTGGTGCCCACATCACACTCCCAGGGGTTGACGACGCGGCACTTGAGGCATTTTTTCAACAACTCATGGAGCGTGCGGGTAATGTCGTTGGGTTCATTGATCTGTTCTCCGGGGGCGCCTTTAGTCAAATGACGATTTTCGCACTCGGTATACAACCGTATATTAGTGCCTCAATCATTATGCAGCTTCTCGGGGTCATCGTCCCTTCTTTGGAAAAACTCTCCAGAGAACCTGATGGCAGAAAGAAAATGACGCAGTACACACGATACGGAACTGTTATCCTCAGTATCATCCAAGGCATAACAATCAGTATCGTCTTGCGGAATCCAGAAAACATTACTGGACAAGCAGGTGAGATTGTCAGAAACCCGGATTTATGGTGGCATTTTCTCGTAGTCTTGACGCTCACAGCGGGCACATCCTTTGTCATGTGGCTCGGTGAACAGATCACGGAGCGCGGTATTGGGCAAGGCATCTCGCTCATTATTACCGTCGGGATTATTGCTGGCTTACCCGGTGGTGTTACTACCGTTTTCAACAATTTATTGACAAGACCAGAATTCGGGATTTTACACCTCTCGATACTGGTTGGACTCATTATTGTAGCCGTTGCGGGAACCGTCTTTATTACGCTGTCTGTCCGGAAGATTCCAGTCCAATACGGCAGGCAGATTCGCGGACGTAGAGTAATTGGCGGGCAATCGACGCATCTGCCCCTTAGAGTTAACGCTGCAGGCATGATTCCAATCATCTTCGCAATTACACTTATTCAGTTTCCAACGACAGCACTTAGTTTTATGCCACGCGACTGGGGATGGGTAGCAGGCGCACAAGCACTGATTGAGACGGGGACACCCTTGTGGCTGACATTCTATGCGTTGTTAATCGTCGGCTTTACGTATTTTTACACAGCCGTGCAAATCAACCCCGTTCAAATGGCTGAGGACTTGCAGAAATATGGCGGTTTTATCCCCGGCATTCGTGCTGGAAAACAGACAGCGGATTACATCAATACAACGCTTACGCGGATCACGCTGCCGGGCGCGGTTTTTCTTGCCGCTATTGCCGTGATTCCGATTATTATCACAGAACGTCTCAATATCGGAGCAACCATGGTGGATGGTGCCTCTATCTTGATTGTTGTCGGTGTCGTACTCGATACAATGTCGCAAATCGAATCTTATTTGACCGTCCGTCATTATGAAGGATTCCTAAAAGATCGAAAACTCAAGGGCAGACGACGTTAAGTGCTTCACCTGAAAGAGGTTATTATGAAAGTTAGACCTTCTGTTAAAAAGATGTGTAACCAGTGTAAAATTATTAAGCGAAAAGGAGTTATCCGAGTTATTTGTCCTTCAAATCCGAAGCACAAGCAGCGACAGGGCTAACCCTTTTATAGTTGTTAGGCATCAGTTAACTTCTGAGAGTTCCAAGTTTCTGGTGACCATCCTTACCTAAACCGGTTATAACAGTTACCAAAAAACGTTAGCATTTCGCAAACCTTTTAACTGATAACTATTAAAAAGGAGAAATCCATGGCAAGGATCGCTGGGGTCGATTTACCCCGAAATAAACGGATAGACATTGCACTGACAGCAATTTACGGTATCGGCCGTTACACTGCATCGCAAATTGTCACCGATCTTAACATTGATCCAGGGAAAAAAGTTGACAGTCTCGCTGAAAACGAGATTAGCCAACTCCGGGACCAGATTCAAAACTACAAGATTGAAGGGGATTTGCGACGCGAGGTTGATCAGAACATTAAACGATTGATGGATATCAACAGCTACCGTGGTTTACGACATCGGCGGCAGTTACCTGTCCGTGGTCAGCGCACAAATACGAATGCTCGCACCCGTAAGGGGAAAGCAAGAACTATCTCTGTCGGTAGAAAAGCCAAAGAGGCAGCACGCAAGGGCGGCTAATGTTAAAAGTTGTCAGTTGTCAGTTATCAGTTGTCAGTTAACCCTTTGTGGTAGTTGCTTTTGTTGTACCTGCCACAACATGCCTCTTAACTTATAACTTATAACTTATAACTGTTCTACTAATAAAAAAGGAGAATCGTTTTGCGTGGAAGAAGAAGAGAACGCAAGAACGTCCCCGAAGGGATAGCACATATCCAAGCTACCTTCAATAATACAATTATTACGATCACAGATTTAAGCGGAAACACCGTTGCTTGGGCGAATGCTGGAATGACTTTCACCGGTTCACGAAAGTCAACCCCGTTCGCTGCCCAGCAAACTGCGGAAGCATGTGCCCGCAGAGCAATGGATCACGGTATGAAACGCGTAGAGGTTAGAGTCAAGGGACCCGGATCCGGACGAGAGTCTTCTATACGGGCACTCGCTGCAGCCGGGCTTGAAATTAGTTTGATGAAAGACGTGACTCCTATCCCTCACAATGGATGTCGTCCCCCTAAGAGACGACGGGTTTAAGGAATTTGAGGAAAACGAATGAGCAGATATTTAGACTCAGTTTGTAAATTATGCCGACGGGAAGGTGAAAAACTTTTTTTGAAAGGGCGGCGCTGCAATGGACCTAAATGTTCCTTTGAACGCCGGAGTTATCCACCCGGAGAACATGGGCAGACACCGCCTCGCCGAGGTCGTGACAACTTCCGGCGGCAATTGCGCGCCAAACAGAAAGTTAAACGCACCTACGGTGTTTTTGAAAAACAATTTCGGAACTACTATTTCAAAGCTGCACGACAAACAGGTATCGCTGGTGAGAACTTAATTAGTTTCCTTGAACGCCGCTTAGATAACGTCGTTTATCGCCTCGGTTTCGCAACTTCTCGAAACCAAGCACGCCAACTTGTGAAGCACAATCACTTCACGGTCAACGGCAAGCGGGTTAACATCCCTTCTTATATCGTGCAAATCGGTGATGTCATCACACCACGTGAACGGAGCCGCAATCTTGCCACTATTCAGGAAGCATTAGAATACTCACAACAACGTGGCGCGCCTGAATGGCTGGAAATCGATGCAGACAAAGTGGAAGGACGCGTTCAAGGGGCACCTGTAGTAGAGCAGATTGCCGTGGACCTTGAAACGCAACTCATCATTGAACTTTACTCCCGATAGGTACATCTTCATATCCCGAGTCTCTCATGAACATGCAGGTGATAGCATAACACACCTACATTAAGAGGCTCGTGGAAACCCATTTCCGAAACGGAAATCACGGGATGTCCAAAATATCACATTAACACAGAATTGAGAGGCGGATATGCAGTGCAACAGCGCAGTGCCACTCAGTTCGTGTGTTTTAACACTTATAGGACTTACACAGCCCCCTTGCTGGGTTTTTGCAAACGCTAAAATCCAATGCGAAGAAAGTATTTCTGCAGGGTTTGAAACCCCGCCAGCAGTGCGTAATACATAGGTTATTATAGGAAAATGCGTAAGTCCTGACTTAGTTTAATCTTATAGGAGGAATCGATGATAAGGTCCGAGCTAGAAATGCCCGATCGGTTGAAAACTGACACAGAATCCTTACGGCCCGATTATGCAAAATATACCGCTGAACCTTTCGAGCGCGGATTTGGAACAACCCTCGGTAATTCGCTACGCCGGGTCCTCCTCTCCTCAATTAAAGGCGCAGCGATTACGGCAGTTCAAATTGAGCAGGTAAAACACGAATATGCTACCATTCCTGGCGTACTCGAAGATGTCGTACAGATCATTCTCAATCTCAAGGAGATCCGACTCAACATCTCAACAGATGATCCGATACGGCTAACATTGGAAGCAGATGGATCCTGTCAAGTCACTGCCGCTGATATTCGCCCGAATGCACTCGTTGAGATTATAAATCCTGACCAACATATCGCAACACTCGACGAATGCGAAGGGGTAAATATAGAAATCCACGCACAAACAGGAAGAGGCTACTCGCTTGCCGAAGAGCACAGACCCCAAGGACACGACATCGGGTTAATTCCAGTTGACGCTAAATTCTCACCCGTTAAAAAAGTTAACTTCTGGGTAGAGGAAACCCGCGTCGGTGATATGACTAATTTTGATAAACTGAATCTCGAAGTCTGGACAGATGCAACTATTACAGCAAAGGATGCCGTCACACGCGCGGCGGATATTTTGCTACAACAGATCAAACTGTTTACAGAATTCGATGAAAGCTACGTTGAACCGGAACCTGAGATCGATGAAGCAAAACTTCGGAGAAACCGCTACCTCGCAAAACCGGTCTCCGAACTCGAACTCTCAGTACGAGCCAGTAATTGTCTCGAAACCGCAAACATTAAAACCATACGAGAACTCGTCGCAAAAGAAGAGAAGGACATGTTGGAATACAAGAATTTCGGGCGGACTTCGCTAAACGAGATTAAAGAACAACTCGCCAACATGGGGCTCCATCTTGGAATGGACCCGGACGATGTCGACGACGCGGACATCGATGAGGAAAATGCAACGGGCGCACCCCTGCAACCGCCCATATAGTTCTTCACGATAACGCACACATGGAGGAAGACGATGCGTCATAGGAAACGCGGACGGAAATTGGGACGAACTTCAAGCCATCGAAAGGCCCTCTTTCGCAACCAAGCCACCGCGCTATTTGAACACGAACAAATTCGGACAACGCTGCCGAAGTGCAAAGAACTCCGGCGAGTGGCTGAGAAGTTGATTACCCTCGCCAAACGCGGAGATCTTAACGCACGCCGACAAGCAGCGAAAATGCTCTATGGAGCCGACCTACATCACAAACCCCGAAGAGGTGAAGAAGCAAGCACGCTTGACAAGCACGCTGTCCTACGCAAACTCTTTGATGACCTCGGACCCCGCTATCAAGATCGGAACGGTGGATACACCCGTATCATCAGAGGCGAACTCCGAAAAGGCGACGGGACACAGATGGGCTACATCCAACTTGTTTGACAATGTTCATTAGCACGCGAAATAAAATACACGGGCGGAGTGGATAACTCCGCCCGTGTCTGTTTAACCGAAAACTGATAACCGATAACCAATTAAAACCGATACGCAGCAGAAACAAATACCCGATGCGAAAGCCGTTCTATCGTCAACTCATCTATGTGCTGCTGCCATGCGCCGAGCATATACGCCACATCCAGCTTTAGTGAATCTTCAAAGATCTTTCCTACACCTGCTGTTAAGAAGTTACGTACGTCCACAGCACTCGCATCATCAAGGACATAGGTGAATGGAATCGAATCGAGAAAGTAACCCAAACGGACATGTGTATCAATAACAGGTATCCGATATTCCGCACCGATCCGTACCTGAGGTGTCATTGCATAGTACTCTTCAAAATTATTCTTCGGAATATCGTCCGCTGGTGCTGGATCATAGCGCGCCTGGGTCCAATCCGTAAGTTGGACATCACCCGCCAAAATTAACCGCTTGTTTAATAACTTCACTGCGATGCCCGCGCCAACCTCAAACGGTCTCTCAATGTCAAACGCCTGATTTCCACTTGCGGAGTCTGACAACTCTTCCCCATCATCATAAACATCTATAGTTGATTCATACCAGACTTCATCAACGCCTAACTCAACAGGTGCGACCAGTGTCAATCCAAGATTGATAGTATCTGTCAGATGCGCGAGAAGTCCGATCCTACCGCCTACGCCTGAGTACTCTCGGTCAATCTCGTCGTCGTATCTGAAACGCGACCACTGATTATCCACATTTAGGATGTCAGTTGCTTCCGTATCCAATTCATGCAGGCTATTCCCCTGCCAGAAATCCAACGAACCGCCGACCAGCACCCGTTTTGTGACGTATACACTCGCACCGAAACTCCAAATCCCAATGCCGCCTCTGTTTATATTCATTTCATCGACAGCAAATCCACTGAAATCGGTCCCGGAACCCGAGTCAATCCCTTGAATCGCGGTCTGGTAATCGAAATTTTGTAGCCGATTGTAGCCGAAACCGACCGCCAAGCCGCCCTGCTTCGCCATCAGCGGATAAACAAATCCGATAGAATTCGGACGCATCTGTGACCGACTGGTTCCGGTTGTTTCATCGCCAGTGAAATAGGTATTCGCGTTTGCCCTATTATGTGAAAAGCTGCTAAAAAACTCGAACTTCTGAATCTGTGCCATTCCCGCTGGGTTCCAATAGAGCGCGGTGAAATCATCAGCGAGTGCGAGTGAGGCACCTCCCATTCCCATCGTCCGTGCCCCAACGCCGAATGTATTCCCGATCGCCATCTCTTCTACCTGCGCCATACTAACAGTTGCAAAGAACACTATGGCGAATAAACAGATAAGACTTGCATACACTGCTCGTTTCATCGTTCCGATCCCTCCATTATTATTTTTTATTCCGATCTCTCATCCGCAGCCGTTCCGATCGCGACCTCGGTGAAGGTGAAGTCACACTGCGTGAACTCCGAGAACGCCGATTTCCAAGCCGCAAATCACCTTTTTTGTAAGTCCGCCGTGAAAGCGGTGTATATCGACTCCCACTATGATACCTACGATAGACGTTTCTATACGGATAATAACCTCTATAATAGCGGTAATACGGCGCACGGTATCCATAATGGTACCCGTATCCGCTATAAAACGGACGATACGGATAATACCAAGCGGGTGATGCGTAATACGGATACGGTCCGTAAGGCACCCAATAGGAGTTGTACCTATAAGGGGCAGCGTACGTGGTCCGATAACTACGCTTGCTTCGTCCGTAATACCCATCAGAATCCTCGTCATTCGCATGCTCTAATTCGGATCCCTCCGACGCTGCTTCGTCAGCATGCTCCGTCTCCGTTTCTTTTTCTGTTAGACCTTCATGGTGTTTAGGGTGTACCCGACCATAATCTGAGGACGCATGATAACCGAGTTGTGTATAACACCCGGCAAATACGACTACTGCCAAAAGCGACAGCAGCACAAAAGATATTTGCAACTTCATCACTTTTTCTCCTTTGGATTTACCCGTCAGTGTTGACCATTATGATATGTTATACGAGATATCGCTGAGAAAAGTTTACATCCGTTTCTAAGAAAAGTCCTGAATGGTAATTTTTGTTGTTGCTTTAAATACAGAATCAACAGCCCCGAAGAGAACGGGCAAGTTATCCACGCTAAAATTCGTTCGGTTCTGGGTAAAAACATCGCCAATAAGATGCCCAAATTGCCACTGTCCACCGTCGCTTACAATACCGTAGACAGGGAAATCTGGAGCATCGTTAACTTCGGCAATTGTCTTGAAATCACTAAATGCCATTATGTTTTCCTCCTAATCCAATTATACCGTCAGCCGTGGAATATGTCAAATCACGGTTACTTACAGGACCATTTAGTTTTCCGACTGTAGCATAGGAAACCGTTAGCCTGTGCCACATCTTATATGTCCGTAGGGGTTGGGTCCCCCAACCCGTCCTATGATCTGAAACCGCAGAAATCACAAAAACTAAATCGTCCGGCGGTTACTTACGAAAATTCTTGAAAACCTTTCCACAATTTCAAATTTCACATTTTTTGCAAAAAAATAACCGAATGTGTCGGAATCCACCCCAAGTTGGTGTCATGTATATATAAAGGTGCTTATAAGACCATTGCTATACGGTGAGGTCATGACTTGTAAAGGTGGGCAACGTTGCTATAAACTGGGATTTTTTAAAAGCTGATGGCAATGACGAAGAAGCCTTTGCGCAATTCATCAACGCGCATCGTGAGACCGTCTACAAGAAAATTAAAAGAATGTTGCGGGATCACCCCGATCCTGCTGTAGATGCCGACGACCTCACGCAGGAAACCTTTATCAAAGCCATTGAAAACAGGCACGAAGTCCGAGAACCAAAAAAATTGTTAGGATGGTTGCTCACTATCGCGAGAAACTTAACGCTGAATGAAATTAGAGACGCGAAGCAGCGAAGGCAAACAGGAAACTCGTTTCTTGAGTCGCTTGACAACCCTTCAATCGGCGAAAGTGAAGCCCCGTTCGCAACATTTCTCGCGGAGACCGATGCCGAACAAGTTGAAGTAGAGCGGGATATGAAAGCAAAACTCCTCTGTCTCCTTCAAGGTACAGACCGAGAAGTTGTAGCGTTTATGAATGATGGGTTCACCACCCAAGAGATAGCGGAAGCGGTAGACGCAACACCCGATGCAGTTCAGAAAAGATGGGAACGCATCCGCAAGTGGTTGATACCCGTCGCACGCGATTTAGAAGCGTTGATAAACTGCCTTCCCAGAGAGGACGACAGAAAAGTCATGGAACGGTACTTGGATGGACAACCGCTATTGGAAATTGCGAAAGCAATTGGCGTTTCTCGTTCTGTTATTGAGCAGACAGTAAAACGTGTGATAGCGGATTGGAAGAAAGCCGCGAGGCAAAATTCCACGGATCCCGTCTCCGCAATGGTTAAGAATGATTAAGAAGGAGAGATAGCTTCTTACTAAAATGGTGACACAGACTCATTTGTGTCAGTCTGTGTTAGGAACTGATTAGGAAACTGCGCAATTGGTGCGAATTTTTCAAACAAAAGGAGAATAGAGATGAAAACGAGAATAACAATAATAGTTTCGTCTGAAGAAACGGAACCTGTTTTTATCCTGGATGTTGTGCCTGTTGTTAACCTTAAAGAGAAAACGTTTTCTAAACTCCGAGCAGCATTCCCAGGACCACTTTTAGAAGACAACCTTAAAACACTTCAAACCCTTGCAAACTCAGATATCTACTTAGAATTTCTCTCCCGCGTTTCCAAGCAAGTAAAGCCCTTTCAAACCTTTGATGAGTTCCTTGACACAACGCCACCGGATGCGGAAAAGAAAATTCGTCCCATTTTCAAGCAATACCTTACACATCTCGTAATTAACGATCAAGATATAGCAAGTTTTCATAAACTTGCCACTGTAATCCAAAGCATAGTTATCCTTATGAATCTCAATCGCAAGTTGAATTTGAATCTCAAACTACCGCATATAGCAGAAGCAGAAGCTCATGCAGTTCAAAATGCGCCACTTTGGAGATGGTTCCCATCATTCCCACCAGAAGCACAAATCGAGAATCATGTCCGCTCCGCCTTTTGGGATGTTTTGGGAACATTTGCTGAAGATGCCAACGAGACAGCAAGAAAAGAGATACAGAACACCTTACATGAACACGGGCAAGATGAAGGATTGATTTGGCTCGCGATCCAAGAACCCAGGATTCTCGGCGTTATCCTTAACACTTTTATTAATCCTTTAATCCCCGCTGACTTCCTTCGCTGGATAGCTCTTGAAAAACAAGAAAATTAGCCAGAGTAGTCACACCCCGCCAACCCAATAACTATTCAAAGAAAGCTTTTGTTATGTTTTATCGGTGGCTTTTACTTGCCTTTACCGCGCGCGCATGCTAAACTAATGGCATGAAAGTCTTTATCCAGATCGGGCACGGTATTGTCGGTGCCGCTATTATCTCAGGTCTATGTATTTGGCAAGCAGGCAGTTTCGGTGAAGCGAGACATACCCTCAGCATCATCGGTGCCATCGCCATCATTATTGCCAGTCTCTACATTCTCCGAAGTCGCTGGATTCGATGGGGCAATCGTCAGACATGGCTCAAATACCATCAACGCCTCGCCTCCTTAGGCTTATGCTTGGTGCTATATCATTCAGCGTTCCAACCGCTCGCGTGGCACTCATGGCTTACGTTGCTGCTCGCTTTGTCGAATTTAGGGACCGGTATCGCAGTGAGTCTAACCGCACGCAAGACGAGACAGATGCTACTCCGGTGCCATCTCATCCTTGCACCGATCCTACTCGTTAGCATCGTTTTCCATGGGCAACAAAAACTGGAACACGATGAATTCCTCCCGCTCACCGATGCCCACGACGTGCCTTGTGCGAGATGCCATACGCCTGAACGCTTCTTGTTCCGTATCAGTACAACCCTTCCGCAAGACTTGGACACCTCAGACACTATACCAGAAGACCTACACTGGTGGTTCATACAAAATGAACGCAGAGTCCCCACAACTGCGCCTATCGCAATCAAGGAAAAGGGCAATGCTTGGACAGTCACCGACCCCGAAAACGGACACACCTACCACGTCCGGAAGGTCGCAGATCAAATCGCCATCTACGCTGATACCGATTACCAGAGTTACACCTGTCTCAAATGCCATGTGCATAACACAGAAGAAATTCAGTTAGCACACGAACTGCACGGTGTTACCGATGCGCAAAGGTGTTTCGTCTGCCACCAAGCCGAAATTGACGGTACAAGATACGGACGGCAGCGCTTTGATTGGGAATACGCCCCGTAAGGGTAAATCAACAAAAAACGGGTTGAACACAAGAAAACACCGTGTTTAACCCGTTTAGTTACATGCCTGATAAAACTAAGACTTTAGCGTCGTGATTTAATGCTGCCCCAAGTTGTGGCGAGCTTATCTGCCGGTTCCACCGACAGAAATTCGCCATCCATCACCTCTTTAATTTCCGCTTCGGATAACGCGCGGGCAAATATATAGAACTCGTCCATCAGTCCATCGAACCAGCGACCGTTCTTATGGTGTCCAATCGCTGCTGAAACTCCCCAGTTGTCTGAAAGTTCGCCGTCCCCTTTTGCTTTGTGCGTCTCTTTTCCATCAATATAGGTTTTTGTGTCACCCGTTTTACTGTCGTAGGTACCCGTGAAATGTACCCACTTTCCACCGTCTATAGTGGGTCCAGGATTGATGTTGAAGATCTGTTTTTCAGCACCATCTCGATGGAACCATCTAAAGCCAGCGGGACGGATTTCCACGTGATAGAGACCACTCCCGTGGTCGGTCCCAATCGCATCGAAGATGCTCTGTGGATCTGGCGAATCGTTATGATTGACCCAAACAGCGATTGTGATCCCTTCAACCGGCGCGTTTTCAAATTCCGGTCCGTTTAAATTCACCCATGTTTGTGGCTCTAAAACGACTGCGTTACCGAACACACCTTTTTCCCGTTTCGCTTTCCCTTCAATTGTCCCGTCGTTACCGTGGATGGAACCGTCTTTGACAGTATCGCCATTCTCATCAAAATTATAGTAGACAGATAGTGTCGGGTCCGAAAGGTCGGCTTGTGTTGAGACAGCAAAAGCTATTACCATTGCCACAACGACAAAGACCATCTGTAACATCCCGACACGTAAACGTGTTAACTGATAGAACATTTTCTACCCTTCCTTATGTAATTTCATAAATTATAGTGTGGTTCGCATAGATACAAACCTTATATTTGCCTAATATCATACCATAAAAATGCTTAAAATCAAATCAGAATTTAGGCAAATTGAATCCTATTAGACTTATGTCCGCAATGCATGCTAATATATAGACAATTGTTCATCTATCAAATCCAAGTTTCCAAACCAAAGGAGGCAAACAATGAAACATTCGCTAACAGGACGATGCCTGTTTCTAACGCTTCTCGTTTCGGCGTGTGCGATTGTGCCAGTGTATTCAGCAGATGTAACCGTTGGACTTCTCGCTGGCAGTAACAAACTCGGTGAAGTAGAAGAAGCCGCCTACGGGTGGGCGAAGGATAACTTCAAAACCACAACACTCCTCGTTGATAAAAGCGGCGGTAACTTTAAGAACCCCAAGGGCACCGCGCCGCAACCGGAGCAATTCGCTGTGTTATGGATGTTCTATACAGAAACAAACACACTGCCAGATCCGCTCCTCGCCGATGCGACTCAGCAGGCAATCCTTGGCTATGTAGAGGCAGGTGGCGGCGTATTTCTCTCGGCATTAGCACTTCGATATGTCGTGGAACTCGGTATTGAAAAAGGTGGAGACCCACGCGTCTTTGGTCCCCTCGGTAAGGATCCCCCCGAAATCGGCATTGTTCCAACTGCTGACGCAAAAACCCACCCGGTCTTTAAGGGATTTGATACCAGCAAACCTGTCTACCTCACGAGTATGGCACAGGTCGGATTTACCTCGGATTTCCATAACTTCGGTGGAACAGATCCAGAAGGCACCATTCTCGGAACAAAAACACGCGGCGGCGGTGCCGGTGGTGGAGAACGACCCTTCGTTGAATACGAGGTCGGTGACGGAATAGTTATCACCCTTGGTCACCACAACGGTGTTTATACCGACGCAAAATCAAAAGAGGGCGATAACCTGAGAAAACTCACAACGAATGTGCTGAATTATCTCGGTGAAAACTCCGCATTTTTCGCTGTTGAACCGAACGGTAAATTAGCGACGACCTGGGGAGACCTAAAGGCATTGTCGAAATAATGAATCGCCGTTTTGGGTAAATAGAAAAAGCCCATGTTTGTAATATTGGCTGCTACGTCTATGTCACGCCAGTATGCAATCGCCATGGGCTTTCTTTTTTCAACCGCCCATTGACAATTTTCGATGCTCCCTGTATAATGAAACTGGGAAACTCAAAAGATGTCAAACAACTTTAGTAGAGCAAGTTTTGGCGCGCAAGCTGCGCCGAAAGTCAGCCTCCGCGCTGTGCTCCTCGCACTCCTCATCACTATCCCGAACTCCCACTGGCTCATGATTAATTGGGGTCCCAGCGGTTATGGTACAGGTCAGAGTTTCCCGACCGTCTCAACTGTCTATTTCAATGTCATTTTCGTCGTGCTGATTTTAATGGCAGCGAACCCATTGCTCCGTACAATTCGGAAAGGTGCTAGTCTCACCGATGCCGAGTTAATGGTGGTCTACTTACTCGTGTCCATCGCCTCCTCCATCGCTGGACACGACACACTCCAGATATTATGGCCCCTGCTCACCTATCCTATCTGGTTCGCAAGTCCAGAAAATGAGTGGGGTGAACTGTTCCATCGGCACATGCCAGATTGGCTTACCATCAAAGAACGAAACGTTCTCGCAACCTTCTATCAAGGCGATGCCTCACTCCACACCACTCAACACCTACAACTCTGGTTGCCGCCAGTGCTTTGGTGGTCTGCTTTAATCATTGTGCTAACATGCATGATGCTCTGCATCACGATTCTCATCCGACACCAATGGGTCAACCACGAAAAACTCAGCTATCCCGTCATTCAGATTCCGTTACACCTAACAGAAAACGGCGGACGCACGCTTCTGAGCAATCGGCTATTTCTGCTGGCGGCAGTACTTGCAGGCGGAATGAACCTTCTCAATGGACTCCACTTTCTGTTCCCTGTTGTGCCGGGGTTAGGCGGGAGCCTCTATAATTTAGGACAGCACTTCCAGACAAAACCGCTGAACGCCATCGGTAGACTCCCGATCGCTATTTATCCTTTTGCGATCGGAATGAGTTTCTTCATACCGTTGGAACTCTCGTTCTCTATCTGGTTCTTCTACCTCTTCCATAAAATGATGCGTATATGGGGAACAATGGCAGGCATCGGGCATCTACCCGGATTCCCGTTTCTTGACGCGCAATCCTTCGGGGCATGGTTCTGTTTAGGTGTCTCCGCGATATGGCTGACGCGGAAATTCATTGCGCGACAGGTGAAAAATGCCTTTCGAGGAAACAATGCCGCACTTCGGACAGACAGCACCCCTTCGGCACATACTCGATACGCCATCATTGGGCTGATCCTCGGCAGCATTTTCATCCTCGTTTTCTTTAAAAGTACAGGCACACCCATCTTCAGTATATTTGGTTACTTCGCACTCTTCTTTGCGTTGGCTATTGCGATCACGCGCATCCGCGCAGAAGTTGGACCACCAGCGCATGACGTGCCGTGGCGACCGGATAAAGTGCTTGTCTCCTTCCTCGGCACGCGTCGGATTGGGGCGGAGGGGTTAACGACATTCAGCATGTTTCACGGTTTTAACCGCTCTTATCGCTCACATCCGATGCCGATTATGTTGGAAGGTTTCAAGGTCGCACAGGTCCGCGGATTGTCGCATAACCGCTTTATTGTCGCCGTCATCTTGGTGACTATCGTTGCAACAATTTCCTCAGCGTGGGCATACTACTCGCAAGGTTATTACTACGGCGGCGCAGTCTACGGCGAACAAGCACAATGTCGCTGGACTTATGAGCAGCTAAAGCAGTGGCTCATTAACCCACAATCCATAGATGTGGGGGCTGTTTCCGCTTCCGGTGGTGCCATCGCCTTAACAACGCTGCTAATGGTGCTACGCCGTCGGTTTATCTGGTGGCCCTTCCATCCGGCGGGTTACGCGCTCTCGCTGAGTTTCTGGAATACAAGTTGGTATTGGTTCTCGATCTTCCTGTCGTGGGGGATAAAAGCGATTCTCTTTCAGGCAGGTGGCTTACGAACTTATCGCCGAGCGATGCCGTTCTTCATCGGCTTGGTCATCGGTGAGTTTTTCGTCGGGGCAATCTGGACACTCATCGGTATCGCTTTGGAACGTCCAATGTATCGGTTTATGTTCTAAAGGTATTGAGGAAAAAACGAACTCCCTATAGCAGAAGTTCAGATGACTTCGTTACGCTATAGGGAGTTCACTCTCGGTTTCTGTACGATACTATTCTTTCTACCGGATTTATGGTATTCTATGTGCATTTAGCACTTTATTTTTTTAAGAAATGTGCCCAACTACTTGTCTGGTTCTTCCCAGTGCGCATATCTCTGAAGCGTCCGAATATCAATATTCAACGATTCAGCTGCTTCACGTAGGGATGTATATTGCTCAATACGCTTCTGGGCAACTGCGCGTAGAATTTGATTCTGATTCATATCGCCTATATTGAGGGACTCCACTTTTCCACTTATTCCGGGAAGATGAGAAACAGGCATGCTATGCCACGGTGCCGGTAACCGTATTGAAAGTTCATGCATGATTGTGTGTCGTGTTTCTGAGTGGAGTGTGTCCAATATTGCATGTTGCGTTTCAGGAGGGAATGTATGCCAGATGGAGACAAGCGTCTGAATGAACTCTGGATAGATATCCGGAAAATCTTTGAGTTCAAGCTTATCTGCTGGCGTGAGTGCGACAGCCGTTTGAATGGTGCTGCGAAGCTGACGGATATTCCCGGGCCAGGCTGCTTGTTCAAGCTGCCTAAGTGCCTCTGCGGTAATTCCTGTAACACATTTCCCGTATTCGACACTGAATTCGTCAATAAAGGTTGTCACTAACGGAGCAATATCTTCCGTGCGTTCCCGCAGCGGTGGTAGGTGAAGCATCATGCCATTGAGGCGATAGTAGAGGTCTTTCCTAAATTCCGTTGCGTCAACTATTTTCACAATATCTCTGTTTGTTGCGGCGATGATGTGAACGTTGACTGTCAAAGTCTCGTTTCCACCGAGCCGTGTGAATGTAGCAGTGTCTAAGACGCGAAGCAGCATTTTCTGTGCGTCTAAGGACATTTCGGGAACTTCATCTAAGAAAAGGACACCCCCATCGGAAACTTCAAACGCACCTCGACGTTGACGAATCGCACTCGTGAATGCACCGGCTTCGTGCCCAAAGAGTTCACTTTGGAGAAGTTCCGCCGAGAATCTGCCACAGTTGATTGCAATAAAAGGTTTATCTCTCCGTGGACTGGTTTCATGAATATATCTCGCGATGCCTTCCTTACCAACGCCGGTTTCACCGGTAATGAGGATCGGGATATTTGATGTTACAACCTGCTGAATTGTATTATAGATTGCCTGCATAGGTGCTGATGGCAATTGTATGAATGCGGGTTGCTGTTTCATAATGTGCTCCTTAAAGTATATTTATATATGGACGAATATATTTAAGTTTGGGCGGTTTTAGTCCTAAAAGCGGATCGCAGCACGATGCGTCATTACCGAGCGCAATCTTTCTTGGCTTCCAGAAAATAGAACCGCAGCGGTACAGAAACCGATTTTCCATAGCACATTGTGGTTTTTTGCATTAACGGTAGATATTAACGCTATATTCGGGTTTTTAGTTGACTTGAAATGTGCTTTTTAATTGATATATATGGAAACCGAATACAATTATTGTGTTTGATGAACATATTGTTTCTATAGTTTCAGTTAAAATGACTGAATATTATTTTACTGGCTCCCGGATTTTACGATTAGATGAACTGTGGCATAGGTCTCTAACCCTGATCGTATGTCAGGTATTGGGTGCTTTCCATTGTGCATATTTCTGCAAGGTCCGAATGTCAATATCCAACGATTCGGCTGCCTCACGTAGAGATGCGTGTTGCTCAATACGGTTTTGGGCAACTGCGCGTAGAATCTCGTTCTGATTCATATTTTTTATGTCGAGGAGATCATCTCTTGTGCTCGTTTTTGAAGTGTGTGAAGTTGGCAAGGTACGCCACGGCTCCGGTGCCCGTGTCGAGACTTTATGCATAATTGCGTGCTGCATTTCTAACGGGAGTGTCTCCCATATTGCGTGCTGCGTTTCGGAAGGGAGCGTTTGCCAGATAGAGATCAGCGTCTGAATGAACTCTGGGTAGATATCCGGGAAATCTTTGAGTTCAAGTTTATTTGTTGTAGCGAGTGCGACAGCCGTTTGAATGGTGCTGCGAAGCTGGCGGATATTGCCGGGCCAGGCTGCCTGTTCAAGCCGCTTGAGTGCTTCTGCGGTAATTCCTGTAACACTTTTCCCATATTCGGCACTGAACTCGTTGATAAAAGCTTCTACTAACGGAGCAATATCTTCCGTGCGCTCCCGTAAGGGGGGTAGATGCAGCATCATTCCTTTAAGGCGGTAGTATAAGTCTTCTCTAAACTCCCTGTTAGTGACTGCTTTTACAATATCTCTGTTGGTTGCAGCGATAATATGAACATCGCCTGTTAAGACCTCATTTCCACCGAGTCGCGTGAATGTTGCAGTATCCAAGACGCGAAGCAACATTTTCTGTGCATCCATGGACATTTCGGGAACTTCATCTAAAAAAAGGATACCGCCATCTGCAGCTTCAAACGCACCTTGACGCTGACGGATCGCACTCGTAAACGCGCCGGCTTCATGACCAAAAAGTTCACTCTGGAGGAGTTCCGCGGAGAATCTACCGCAGTTAATTGCAATAAAAGGTTGATCCCTTCGTGGACTGGTTTCGTGAATGTATCTCGCGATGCCTTCCTTACCAACACCGGTTTCACCCGTAATAAAGAAAGGGATGTTTGACTTTACAACCTGCTGGATTGTGTTATAAATTGCCTCCATAGGTGTTGATGGTAATTGTATAAATACCGATTGTTGGTTCATAATGACTCCTTTAAAACTGAATCACGTTAGTTATATTTAAGCAAATTTCGTGCCAATGTCTATCAAAAAATGTGATGGATTTACACCACGCTGCCGTTAAAATTTTGGACGCGTTTTTTATACTAATACCTTTGTAAACACAGACGTACACTGGGTTTCTGAAAAAATCGTCAACTTCCACTTTTTTTAGAAAAAATACACGGCTAAAAAAAACAGACGCGTTTACGCGTTCTCTTGCATGATTAGCACGCAAAAATTGCAGGATATATCACAAAAATTGTTTTAGTGTTGGAAACAAGTAAAATGCGTAAAATCCGACGTGTTTGGAGCATCATACCTTAATGTCGTAAAAAAATCGCTAAATTGACACCTATGGTGCAAGTTTTATAGAGAACGCAAGCGGCTCTTTTATCAAAAGAGGTACTTTTAGGCAAAAGATCACGCCCGCGCATAAGTAAATTCAGGGAAAATGGCGATTGGCAGTGCTACGAGCAGGTCAATTTTTGTTGTGGGGTGTGCAATTTTTGCAGGATAATATGCAATTATTGAGAATAGTACCCTAATTTTTCCGTGATAGTCGTGGAAGTAGACGTAAATCTAATTTAACGCTTTTCAGTAATATGAACGGTATCATTCACGGGACTCTCGGCATTTGAGAAATTAACTGTTTGAATATGCCCGTTTTGCCATCCTACTTTGATGGCTTGAATCGTTTCTTGTGTGCCGATACCAAAAAGAAGTGTGGGATCACTGCCGGACGCATAACTACCACCACAAGCCACTTCTCGAAACTGTGTTGTTTCGCGTGTGTGCACCCACACTTTCGCACCGATACCATCACGGTTGCTTTCAGTTCCGACGAGTCGGATTTTCACCCAATTGTGCTTTCGGATTTCTGCTTGAGAATCATTTCGCAATAGCACTGGAACTGCACCGCAAGTTGTAACGAGGATATCTATCATGCCATCGTTGTTATAGTCGCCGATCGCAGTACCCCGTGCGACAATTGGATGCTTGAAAAATGCGCCCGCTGTATCAGACAAATCGCTGAATTGCCCCTGACCCGTATTGCCAAAAATCTGGCACCGTTGTTTATAAGAGAGTGATGGCGTAATTTCTGATACGTTGTCCCACACATGTCCGTTTGCGACGAAAAGCTCAAGCATTCCATCATTGTCTGCATCGAGAAATTGAGTTCCGAAACCGAGTTGTGAGAAACTGTGATCAGCAAGTCCGGCTTCAAAAGTTGTCATTGTATAAAAGCCGTCGCTATCGTTGTGAAAGAGGCTGTTAATTTCCAAGGAGAAGTTTGTAACGAAAAGATCTGACACGCCATCATTATCGTAATCCCCGGAGGCGATACCCATGCTGGCAGTTGCGCGACCCTCTGAATTGTAAGCAACTCCCGCCGCGACAGCGACATCTGTGAAGGTCCCATCCCCGTTATTGCGATAGAGGAAATCAGGGACTGCATCGTTGGCGACGAAAATGTCGGGGTAACCGTCATTGTTGTAATCGGTAAAAAGCACTCCTAACCCTTTACCGGTGCTGTGAACCCCCGCACGGGTGGTGACATCTGTGAAAGTACCGTCGCCGTTGTTGCGATAAAGTGTATCATGTGCACCAGGGTATTCGTGGGGACCGCAGTAGATATGAACACCTTCCAAAAAACAGGCGTGGGCAGTCTCTAATTGATAATCCAGATAGTTTGCTACATAGAGATCAAGGTATCCATCGAGGTTGAAGTCGCCGAAGGAAGCACTAACGCTCCAGTTCCCATCACCGACACCGGCGCGCGATGTAACGTCAGTAAAGGTGCCGTCCCCGTTATTCTGGTATAACTGGTTTTTACCGAAGTTGGTGAGATAAAGGTCCGGGTCGCCATCATTGTCATAATCTGCTGCGAGGCATCCCATACCGTAACCCCGGTTTTGTTGCAGTCCTGCTTCTACTGTGACATCGACAAATGTGCCATCGCCTTTATTGCGATAGAGGACGCTCGTGTGGTCAGGATGTCTGTACGACAGTTGGGACGTGCTGCTAAGGGTTCCGCTATTGACGAGATAGATATCAAGGTGTCCATCGTCGTTGTAGTCGAAAAAGAGTCCACCGGATCCCATCGTTTCCGGTAGATATTTCTGTTCGGACGCGCCGTTGATGTGTTTGAAATGGATGCCAGCTTGCTGCGTCTGGTCTGTGAAGTGGGGTGTTGTTTCAGCCACGGAGGATATCACGACACAACTGACGAGCATCAGGCAGATGAGTAGGAGGGTTTCTGTGTTGGCACCGAGCGAGAGATAACAGTTGTTTTTCAATTTTTCCGTATATCCCGCATTGTTGGTAGTGATCTTAAAATATAAAGGCATCCAGCGAGTGGATGCCTTTAAATGTTTGGTCTACTTAGAATCCGCTTTTGAGCGCGCCCCAAGTTGTGGTTAACTTGTTTTGTGGTTCAACAGCAGTCTGCGGATCGGTTTCATTGGGATCAAATTCGATATCTGTTGTCGCGAAAATTTGGTCGATATATGTGCCGTCTTCGCGATGTGCGAGGTGCAGTGTATGCTTACCAGCGTCCAATTCCAGCGGAACCGGGTCATCACCGTGCTGGGTAAGTTCCAAGCCTTCAAAAGGACCGTTGCGTGAATTCAATCGGAACCAGACCCAATCAGTCGTATAGTTTTCTCGGAGTGCCTCGGCTTCATAGAAATCCCAGATATTCATGGGGCCGTCATTGGTAGAGGTAATCTCGCCGTCCGCTGTATCGATTGCCCAGTAACAAGAATTATCGGCAACTGTCGGGGCAATCACGCGTCCCCAGAAGTGCCAATCATCTGCCTCAACAGAGAATTCGTATTTCACCCAGTCCCCGCCATCGTTTCCAGTCCCGTTGGTTGAACCGATGAAAGCATCACCTGATGCTTCGGCGACGGTATAACCATCTACGTCTTCAGGTGTTTTAAAAACTTGAAATTTTTCACCGTTGATATCGTCAAAGTTCTCTGCTTCCCAACTGATATATTTTTGCGCGAATGCGGGTGAAACAGTAAGACTTAGCACTGCCAGTAAAATGAGAGTTCGCATTAACAAATAACCTCCTTAGAGTAGTAGATTAAAATCATTATAGCACAATCAAAAAAAATATGTGCATTTTTTTTACGTGTGTCTTCAATTTTCCAATCGAGTTTTAGCACTGATATCATATCTCCCGATCTACATCAATGCATCTTCAACTTCTTCAGGAAGTTCCACGGTGCTCGGGTCAACATCAATCGGGTATTCAGTACCGTAGGCTTCAACGAGATCGTCAAAGGTAACGTTGTCTACACGCTCCAGATCACTACCGGGGTGGACGAGCCAAGCTCCGTAACAGCCGTCACAACTGGCGAGGTCTACGTCCTCTGGTTCAATCGGGAACTGTGTCAGCGGATTATTACAATCAGGACAAGGTAGCATAATAAAATTCTCCTCAGAGTTGTCTCAATTGTCCTATGCCCTGCAGGCGGGGTTTGAAACCCCGCCTGCAAAAAGGGGCTGCGTCTGTCATATGGTTAGTCAGCGGCGGGAGCAAGAGTATCCGGGTTCTCAGCCGCTGCATCGTAATCTTCAATCAGTTTTGTAATCGTCGGATGCTCACCGCAAAGTGGGCAGTTCTCATCTTTAGGAATTTTCATCTCACGATAGGTCATGCTGAGAGCATCATAGAGGATCAGTCGACCGATAAGCGGTTCGCCGATACCGATAATGTATTTGATCGCTTCGGTTGCCATCATTACACCAATTACGCCTGGGAGCACGCCCAGGACACCTGCCTCACTTCAGCTGGGCACCATGCCGGGCGGTGGTGGTGTCGGATACATGCATCGGTAGCAAGGGCCCTCGTGCGGTTTGAAGAGCGAGACCTGTCCTTCAAACTGGAAAATACTGCCGTGAACAATCGGCTTGTTCATCAATACAGCGGCATCGTTGACGAGAAAGCGGGTCGCGAAGTTATCACAGCCATCGACAATCAGGTCATATTCCGAGAAGATTTCTTCGACGTTATCCGCTGTCAAACGGAGGTTATACGGTGTGATATCGATATCCGGGTTCAACGACTTGATTGTTGTTGTCGCGGATTGAACTTTCGGGGTACCGACTGATTCTGTACGGTGAAGGATCTGGCGTTGTAGGTTACTTAACTCCACAACGTCGGAGTCAATAATGCCCATGTGTCCGACCCCGGCAGCACCGAGGTACACGCCAGCAGGTGAACCTAAGCCGCCTGCCCCGACGAGCAGGACCTTGGCATCAAGCAGTTTGGCTTGCCCTTGTTCACCGACTTCTGTGAGCATAAAGTGCCGGCTGTACCGATCGAGTTGCTCATGCGTCATCGGTTTATCTTGGACTGTCGGATAGCCTGCAGCCGCCCAATCGCGATAGCCGCCTGCAACGGAGACGGTGTCAGTGTATCCCATTTCGCGGAGCGACTTCGCAGCGAGCAGGGAACGGAGTCCCGCTGCACAGTAGATGACCACCTTTTGGTCTCGGTCGGGGATATGGTTTTCAACAGAAAATTCGAGCATTCCGCGTGTAACATGCACAGCGTTCGGGATATAACCGGCACGATATTCATCTTCATCACGGACATCCAATAGCACGAAATCGCTCTCTTTATCCTGTTCGGCTTTCACTTCAGCAACCGTCACTTCTGGTATATCTGTTTTCGCTTCTTCAACGATTTGCCTATAGGATTTCATAAAGTTTTCTCCTGCGGAGAGAATATGAAGGGAGTGGGTTTCATATTCCTTTTCCATAAATTTTAGTCTCTTGCGCTTGCAAAATTATATCACAGGTGCGTGATATTGTCAATGTTTATTTTTTTTTTTGCAATAGACCGCTTTGTCTCACTTACCCCCATTTTTTTCTCAAGTGTAAGATTAGGGTTTGTGAAAGGGTATAGGTATGAGAAACCCATGTTAATAAATACCAAAGAGCGTATCCGCTCTACACCGAGGATCCGTGAAAAACGACAGAAGATACCC